>NZ_JAODNV010000018.1 GCF_025398195.1 Chelativorans petroleitrophicus
CTCAACCAGCGCCTCGCCGCCCTTGCCGCGGCCCTCGACGATCTACCGGGGCAGGCCCGCCGCTTCGCCCGCTGGAAGGCGCGCCGCGATGCGCGGCTCACCCGCCGCGTCTCGCCGCTGAGGCTCGGTCGGCCGCCAGGCGTCCGCGCCGCCGCCTTCGCGGCCGAGCTGCGGCAGCGGTCGTGGCGGCCTGGGCGGCGGGGGAAACATGAGGTGATCGAGATCCTCGCCGAGGCGCACGGCCTGGCGCTCTATGCGCTCGAACGCCCGGACACGTCATGACGCGTCGGCGCGAACTGCCTTCCGGCGGACCATTCCGATAGCCCTTTGCGGGAGCGCCGATGCGGCCGCTTCAGACCTTGGCGCGCGCCCGCTGGCATTGCATCTTCCCCTTATCCCGCGAGCTTCTTCCGCTCCGTCCGGCGGAAGGCGCCGGGCGTCATTCCCGTCGCCCGCTTGAAGAAGCGGTTGAAATAGGCCGGGTCCTGAAAACCCAGAGAATAGGCGATCGCCTGAATGGGGCTGGGCGTGAAGACGAGATCGCGCCGCGCCGCGCGCAGGAGATGCCGCGCGGCCAGCTCCTGGACGCTCGCCCCCGTCTCCCGGCGGGCGATGCGGTTGAGATGCGCCGCGGAAACGCCCAGCCTCTCGGCATAGAAGCCCACCGGCCGGTGCTCGCGGCAATGGGCGGCGATCAGTTCCCCGAGCGCGCCAATGCGCTGGCGGTCGCGCTCCCGTCCGGCCTCCTGCCCCGCCGGACCGGCCGCGCGCGCGCCGAGCCGCCCGAGCCGCAGCAGGAGCTCCGTCACCATCGCATCGAGCAGGATGTCCCGGCCCGGCGCGTTGCCGTGCAGCTCCTCGTGGATGCGCCGCGCAAGATCGGCCACCAGCGGACCGTCCGGCCTCGCCTCCGCGTCCAGCGGCGCTGCCCGCACCCCGGCGAGGAAGGCCGCGATGGCCGGATCGGCCGCCCGGACGGCAGGCAGCCGGTCCGCCAGCACCGTCAGCACCAGCCCGTCCGCATCGCGCGAGAAGCGGAAGCCATGCGTGGCACCCGGCGCGATGTAGAGCGCCGCAGGCGCCCGGAAGGGCCGCGTCCCGGCCTCTCCCAGCAACTCCCCCTCACCCGCTGTCACCAGGAAAACCTGCAGGAGGGCCGGGTGCCGGTGAAGGGAAATCTCCCAATTGTGCAGGCGGCTGCGCAGCGGCAGCGTTTCGCTGTGAAGCCAGAAATCCCCGGACTCTCCTGTTTTTTCTCGATAAAGCCGGTAATTCGGAACCTGCCTGATATTCATAAAGCCTCCCGTCCGTGCGCGGAAAGTGCAATAATTGGCGATAAAAGTCCATTGCCTGCGATGCTCTGGCGGCCCAATCTCCTGAACGAGAGGAGAAGCTCCATTGCGTACACAGGTCGTCATCATCGGTTCAGGCCCGGCTGGATTGCTGCTCGGTCAGTTGCTCACCAATGCCGGGATCGACAACGTCATCCTCGAAAGAGCCTCGAAAGCTCACGTGCTGGAGCGCATCCGCGCGGGGGTGCTCGAGGAAGGCACCGTCCACATGCTGGAACAGGCCGGCGCGGCGGACCGGCTGCACCGCGAGGGCCTTCCGCATGACGGCTTCGACATCGCCTTCGACGGCAGGCGGCACCGCGTCGATCTGTTCGGCCTTACAGGCAAGCGCGTGATGGTCTACGGCCAGACGGAGGTCACGCGCGACCTGATGACGGCGCGCGAGGCTGCGGGTGCCCTTTCCGTTTACGAGGCGGAGGACGTCCAGCCGCACGATTTCGACAGCCAACGCCCCTTCGTCACCTATCGCAGCGCGGGCGAGAGTCACCGCATCGACTGCGACTTCATCGCCGGCTGCGACGGCTATCACGGCGTCTGCCGCCGCTCCGTGCCGGAGCGGTCGATAGCGGTCTACGAGAAAATCTATCCCTTCGCCTGGCTCGGCATCATCGCGGACGTTCCGCCCGTCAGTCACGAGCTCATCTATGCCAATCATCCTCGCGGCTTTGCGCTTTGCTCCATGCGCTCGCCCACGCGCAGCCGCTACTATGTCCAGGTGCCGCCAGACGAAAAGATTGAGAACTGGCCGGACGACCGCTTCTGGGACGAAATCCGCCACCGCCTGCCCCCTGCCACCGCGGAGGCCATGACCACCGCACATACGGTGGAAAAATCCATTGCCCTGATGCGGTCCTTCGTCGCCGAGCCTCTGCGCTTCGGGCGACTGTTCCTGGCGGGTGATGCGGGCCACATCGTGCCGGCCACGGGCGCCAAGGGCTTGAATCTGGCTGTGAGCGACGTTCACTACCTCTTTGAAGGCCTTAGGGAATATTATTCCGAAGGGTCCGGTGCGGGGCTCGACGCCTATTCGGAAAGGGCGCTTGCCCGCGTATGGAAGGCTGAGCGCTTTTCATGGTGGATGACTCACACGCTCCACCGCTTCCCCGATCAGGGTGCCTTCGGCCAGAAGATCCAGCATGCCGAGCTGGACTATCTTTTCAGCTCCCGGGCCGCCCTTACCATGCTGGCGGAAAACTATGTCGGCCTGCCCTTCTGAGCAGGCATGGAGGAACGATGAGCGAGAAGTCCAGACGATACACCGAAGGTATGGCAACGCGCCGTTCGGTGCTCGGAGATGCCTGGGTGGACCGGGCCGAGGCGAACAAGACGGAATTCGATGACGCTTTTCAGGAGCTGATCACCGAGGCCGCTTGGGGCCATGTGTGGTCACGGCCGAACTGGACCAAGCGCTTGCGCTCCGTCGTCACCATCGCGCTTCTCGCCGCCCTCGGGCACGATGAGGAGCTTGCCATGCATGTGCGCGCCACCGCCCGTACAGGTGCCACCGCCGACGATCTGCGCGAGGCCATGCTGCATGTGGCGATCTACGCAGGCGTGCCCGCTGCCAATCGCGCAATCAGGATCGTCAAGCAAACGCTTGCCGCAATGCAATCGGGAGAGACGCAATGAGAAACATAAAGCCGGAACTTGGCGGCTTCTTCCAGCGGGACAGGAGCTGGCATCCCCCGGCCTTCGCGCCGGGATACAAAAGCACCGTCGTGCGCTCACCGCAGCGCGCGCCGATCGCCTTTTCGCACACGCTCTCGGAAATTACCGGACCGGTTTTCGGGCATTCGATGCTGGGTGAGCTCGACAACGATCTGACGGTGAATTTCGCGCGGCCCGGCGAGAGCGCCATCGGACCGCGCATCATCGTCTACGGCAAGGTTCTGGACGAGAACGCGCGGCCGGTGCCGAACGTGCTGGTCGAATTCTGGCAGGCCAATGCCGGAGGCCGCTACCGGCACAAGAAGGACGGCTATTTGGCGCCGCTCGATCCCAATTTCGGCGGCTGCGGGCGCACGGTCACCGACGAGGACGGAAACTACTGGTTCCGCACCGTTCAGCCGGGCGCCTATCCCTGGCCGAACGGCATCAATGACTGGCGCCCCGCGCACATCCACTTCTCCATCTTCGGACATGGCTTCGTGCAGAGGCTGATCACACAGATGTATTTCGAGGGCGACCCCATGATCTGGCGGTGCCCGATTGTGCGCACGATTCCGGACAAGCGCGCCATCGAGACGCTGATCGCGAAACTTGATATGGAATCGACGGTGCCGATGGATGCGCGCGCCTACAAGTTCGATATCGTGCTGCGCGGGCGGCGCCAGACAATGTTTGAAAACAAGCTGGAGGGCAACTGATATGGTGCAGCCACTGCCAAGACTTAAGGAAACTCCCTCCCAGACGGCCGGCCCGTATGTCCATATCGGCCTGACGCCCAATTACTGCGAGATTGGAGGGGTTTATCCCGAGGATCTCGGCATCCGCATGGTCAACGAGAAGACCAAGGGCGAGCGCATCACGGTGAAGATGCGGATCTTTGACGGCACCGGATCCGTCATCAAGGATGCCGTGATCGAGATCTGGCAGGCGGATGCGGACGGGCTTTACAACTCGCCTTCCGAACCGCGCGGGAAGGCCGATCCGAACTTCACCGGCTGGGGCCGTCAGGCCTCCGACGAGGAAGGCGTGTTCACCTTCGAAACCATCAAGCCGGGCCGTGTGCCCTTCCCCGATGGCCGCCTTCAGGCGCCGCATATCTCGCTCTGGATCGTGGCTCGCGGCATCAATCTGGGCCTCCAGACGCGCATGTATTTCGGCGATGAAGAGAAGGCGAACGCAGAAGACCCGATCCTCACGCGGCTGGAACACCAGAACCGGGTACCGACGCTGATCGCGCCGCGCTCGGGCAACACCTACCATTTCGATATCCACCTTCAGGGCGAGAAGGAAACGGTGTTTTTCGACGTGTGAAGACGTTGAAGCGGCCCTGCAGGCCAGCGGCCTTTTCGCCGACCCTTGCGAGGCGGGGTGTGCAAGTCCCGACTCGCTTTTTTATATCCTGCCTCCGAGGCTGAGGACGGGCACACAAGCCTCTGCTAGAACCGGAAGTGAATGAGGCGTCAGGGCGAGCTATGACCATCTCTGTCTTCGACCATCCTTTCCTTTCCGGCCTGCTGGGCGACGAGGAGCTGGCGGAGCTCTTCTCCGCCCGGTCCGCCATCCAGGCCATGCTGCGCTTCGAGGCCGCCCTTGCCGAGGCGGAGGCGGAGGAAGGCGTGATCCCGAAGGAATCCGCCAGCGCCATTACCAGGGAGCTTGCCGACTTCACGCCGGATATGGCCGGACTCAAGGCCGGGGTGGCCAAGGACAGCCTCGTCGTTCCGGTGCTCATTTCGCAGCTACGCGAGACTCTCGGCTCCGAGCACGGGAAATACGTTCATTTCGGCGCTACAAGCCAGGATGCGATCGATACGGGACTGGCACTGCAGCTGGCCGAAGCAGCCGGTCTGCTCGGTCAGCGGCTGGACCGGGCGGTGGCCGCCCTCGACCTTTTGGAACGGCGCGACGGCGCCATTGAAGTGATGGCGCATACGCGCATGCAGGCCGCCATTCCGGTGACGGCTTCGCGCAAGATCCGCTCCTGGCGCGAGCCTTTGATGCGCCACCGCGCCCGGCTGGAGACGGCGCGCAAATCGGTGGCCATCCTCACCTTCGGCGGCGCCGCCGGCACGCTCGACAAGTTGGGCGAGAAAGGTCCGGCCGTCGCGGCCCGGCTTGCCAGAACACTCGGCCTCGGCCTTGTGGCCCATGCGCGCCACTCCGAGCGGGACTGGATCGCCGACTTCGCTTCCCTCCTGTCACTCATCACGGGAAGCCTGGGCAAGATGGGGCAGGACGTCGCCCTGATGGCGCAAAGCGAGATGGGCGAAGTGAAGCTTTCCGAAGGTGGCGGCTCGTCCGCCATGCCGCATAAGCAGAACCCGGTGAAGGCCGAAATGCTGGTCACGTTCGCCCGCTTCAACGCCACGCTCGTCTCCGGCATGCATCAAGCGCTGGTTCACGAAAACGAGCGGTCAGGCGCGGCATGGACGCTGGAATGGATGCTTCTGCCGCAGATGGTCGTCGCGGCAGGAGCCGCACTCAGAATTGCGGCAGAGCTTGCGGGAGAAATTTCCTTCGTGGGCCGGAAAAGCTGAAAGCCCCCGCGGATGGCCTGCAATCCCCTGCTATTGGGTTGATATCCGGAGCGCTGTCTCCCCGACGGCGCTCCGGATAGGCCTTATGCGGCGGCCAGCGCCCTGACTGGATGAATGGCCTGGAACGGCACGCAAAGCCGGTTCCACACATTGATCATGCCGATAGCGACGGAAAGCTTCACCAGCTCTTCTTCGCTGAAATGTTCGCGGGCGGCCTCGTAGTCCTCGTCCTCCACCATGCCGGTTTCGGAAAGCTTGGTCAGCTTCTCCGTCCAGGCAAGAGCGGCGCGCTCACGCTCGGAAAAGAGCGGCGACTCCTTCCACGCCGAAACAAGAAGCACGCGCTGCAGGCGGTCGCCATCCTCGAGGGCCTCTCGGCTGTGCATGTCCACGCAATAGGAGCAGCCATTGATTTGGGAGGCGCGGAGCTTGATCAGATGCAACAGGCTCTTTTCGAGACCGCAAGTCTCGACCGCCTGATTGAGAGTTCGCACGGCGGCGATGATTTCCGGCGCGGCCTGATAGAAATTGAGACGCGGCTGCATTCACTTTCTCCTTTCTTCTACTTGCACATGAAACGGATTCAGCCCTGCGGCCGCTGATGACGGGCCACGAAGGCGCAGGTGAAGGCGATGGCGCGGGGATCCGCGTCCGCCTGGTATCCCTCGAGAATGTCGGAAAGCTTGGTCTCGGCGAGCACGGCACGCCAGGCCTTCTCAGCCTTAAGCATGGCCACCTTGATGCCGCACGGCTTCACATAGGCGGCTGGCTCAAGCGCGCCGGGTCCGCGCTGCCTGATCTCTGCGCAGCGGAAGGCCGGTTCGGGCCCTTCCACGGCGAGCACAATATCGAGAAGACTGATGCGCTCCGGCGCCCGGGCGAGCCGGTAGCCGCCGTGCGGGCCCGGCACGGACTCCAGCACCTTGGCGGCCGCCAGCGCCTGCAGATGCTTGAGCAGATAGCTCTGCGAAAGGCCGTGCAGCTCCGCGAGCGCGCTCGCCGGCAGCGTCCGCCCTTTTTCCAGTTGCGCCAGAATGGCGGCACAGTGAATCGCCGCCTCAACCCCTTCGCTCAGTCTCATTTCCAACCTCAATCATGGATAAAGAATATCATGGATATTATGTATCTACAATATGCGGAATGCGCAGTCTGCGATCAACGCCATCTCGCCCCGGAAGCCGCATCCATCTCGTCATCCCGCGAGCCGCGTAGCGGCTATCCGGGACCCAGTTGCTGCCATTTCCTTATCTTCCTGGTCCCGGAACTCGCTTCGCTTGCCCGGAAACGGCAGGCATCGTTGTACGGGCATAGAGATGAGCGCTTGAATGAAGAAGCGGAAATGCCGGCGGCGTCGGATGGCAGCGCTGCCTCCTCTCTTTTTCCTCCTCGCAAGCCAACGCGCCCAATACGGCATCATCTGCAAGCCACGGCGCTCAATGTCGTGTGATCCGGAAGCCCCTCACCAAACCAGCGTCATCCCCGGAAGCCGCGAAGCGGATATTCGGGACCCGGTAGCGTCACCTCGACCGCATCCCTGGGTCCCGGGTCTCGCTTCGCTCGCCCGGGATAATGGCCGGTGGGTGCGAGATTACGGTAAGTTGTGATCCGAAAGGATGACGGAGGTGGGCCGGCGGGAAGCCCCCTACTCCGCCGCCTCTTCAAGCTGAATGACGGGCTCCATGCGCTTGAGCACGTCCTCCCCCAGCCAGCACAGGCTGCGATGGCCGTCGCCAAGATCGACAAAGGGCGGCAGTTCGCGCTCGCACTTTCCATCCGGCACCAGTTGCTTGTAGCGGCAACGTGTCTGGAACGGGCAGCCGCTTGGCGGGTTCATGGCCGAGGGTATGTCCCCTTCCAGAACGATGTGCCGCTTGCGGACGGACGTGTCGGCAATGGGAATCGCCGAAAGCAGCGCCTCCGTATAGGGATGGTAGGGCGGCGCGAAGATCTGGTCCGTCGTGCCGCATTCGACGATGTGGCCGAGATACATGACCACCACCCGGTCGGCGAGATAGCGCACTACCGAAAGGTCGTGGCTGATGAAGAGCATGGTGGTCCTGTTCCGGCGCTGGATGTCCATCAGGAGCTCAGTGACCGCCGCCTGAACCGAGACATCGAGCGCGGAAACCGGCTCGTCGGCCACCACCACCTTCGCGTTGCCGGCAAAGGCACGGGCCACACCGATGCGCTGCTTCTGCCCGCCCGAAAGCTGGCGCGGCATGCGATCGGCAAAGGCACGCGGCAGCTTCACCAGATCGAGCAGCTCGTACATCCGGTTGCGGCGCTCCTCCACCGTGTTGCCGACCTTGAACTTCTCCAGCGTGCGCATGATCTGCGCGCCGACCGAATGGCTGGGGTTGAGCGTGTCGAACGGGTTCTGGAACACCATCTGGATCCCGGCCACGGTCTCCGTGTCGCGCTCTTCGACCGGCGTGTCCTGAATCTCCGTGTTGCCCAGGGTGACGATGCCTTCCGTCGCCGTCTCGAGGCCCAGCAGCACCTTGGCGAGCGTGGACTTTCCGCAGCCCGATTCACCGACGATCGCGACCGTCTCGCTCTCGCGCGCCTCGAAGCTGATGGATTCATTCGCCTTGACGGTGCGCTTCTCCCCTCCGCCGAACACGGCGTTGGCGGCGATCTGGTAGTGCTTCTTCAGCCCGTCGATCTTGAGCACCGGTGCTCCGGGCTCGATGGGCGCGCGTGCGGTCTGCGCCCCCTCAGGAAGTTTCGCCCAGTCGATCTCGTCGAAGCGCACGCAGCGTGAGAAATGGTTCTCGTGCCCCTTCACGCTGATCATCGGAATGTCGGCGGCATTGCACACGCCATCCACGAAATGCTGGCAGCGCGGGCCGAAATTGCAGCCCATGGGCCGTTCGTGCGGCAGCGGTAGCTGGCCGGGGATCGCGATCAGCGGGCGGGCATTCTTATCCGCCCCCGGCAGCGGGATCGAGCGGAAAAGCCCCTGCGTGTAGGGATGGCGCATGCGGTCGAATACGTCCTTGACGCTGCCGGTCTCCACCGCCTCGCCCGAATACATGACCGTGATACGGTCGCACGTCTCCAGGATGAGCCCCAGATTGTGCGACACGAAGATCATCGACGTGCCGTATTCCTTGCCGAGCCCCTTCACCAGCTCCACGATGCCGGCCTCGACCGTCACGTCGAGCGCGGTGGTCGGCTCGTCAAGAAGCAGCAGAGAGGGCTTCGACAGAAGCGCAATGGCGATGACGATGCGCTGCTGCTGGCCGCCGGAAAGCTGATGCGGATAGGAGCGCATGATGCGCTCGGGGTCGGGAAGGCGCACGGAGCGTACCATCTCCAGCGCCCTGTCCCAGGCCTCCTGTTTGGAAACCTTCTCATGGATGAGCGGCACTTCCATGAGCTGCTTGCCGATCTTCATCGCGGGATTCAGGCTCGCCATCGGCTCCTGATAGATCATGGCGATTTCGTTGCCGCGTATCCGGCGCAGCTCCTCCTCGCTCATCTCGGCCATGTCGCGGCCCTTGAACTTGATCCGGCCGCCGACGATCTTGCCGACATTGGAGAGGTCGCGCATGATGCCGAGCGAGACGGTGGATTTTCCGCAGCCGGATTCACCCACAATACCCATGGCTTCGCCCGGCATGACGGTGCAGGAAAAATCCATCACCGCCGGGATCTCGCCCGCCCGCGTGAAGAAGGAGATGGATAGGTTCTCTATCTCCAATATGGGTTCCACCGCCTTCTGAACCCGCTCGTTGCCGATGGCTTCGTTCATGGCGTTCACCCTCAATCCTTCAGCGATTGCTCGCGCAGCGCATCGGCAAGCAGATTGAGCCCCAGCACGAATGACATCAGCGCCACAACCGGCGGCAGGGCCGGATGGATATATAGCCTGAGCAGCCTGCTCGATTCCTTGATGCCAGTGCCCCAGTCGGGGCTTTCGGGCGCCAGCCCTAGGCCGAAATAGCCGAGCGTGCCAAGCAGGATGGTCGTGTAGCCGATCCTCAGGCACACATCGACAATGAGCGGTCCGCGCGCGTTGGGCAGCACCTCCCACAGCATGATGTACCAAGGGCCTTCGCCGCGCGTCTGTGCCGCCGCCACATAGTCGCGCGTCTTGATGTCCATGACGAGCCCCCGCACGATACGGAAAACACCGGGGCTCGACGCGAAGACGACGGCGACAAAGATGTTGAGTTCGTTGGGGCGGATGGAGATGATGCCGAGCGGGTCAGCGTCAAAGACGAGCCCGATATAGATCCAGCCGCCGATCAGCAACGTGGCGGCAAGTTGTACCGCGAACAGCCGCGGCCGCCCGCCATAGCGGGTGTAGAACAGGGTCGAGAAAAAGATGATGGGGAAGATGAAGAAGATGCCCGCAAGCCATTGCGGTATCGAGGTTTCGCGGATTCCGGGAGTCACCAGCAGGTAGAAGAGCAGGATGACCGGAAAGGCGAGCACGAGATTCGCCAAGAAGGACAGGACGCTGTCGATCCTACCACCGTAATAGCCGGCAGGCAGGCCCAGCGTGGTGCCCACCATCAGGGCGAAGAGCGTCGCCGCGGGCGCGATCACGAGCACGATCTGGCTGCCGAAGACCATCCGGCTGAAGACGTCCCGCGCGAGCCGGTCGCCGCCGAAAAGAAAAGCCATGCCCGATTCCGGCTCGATCGAGCCGGGCATGGCATCCTTCATGACTGGAAACTGCCGCAGCGGATCGAAGGGCGCGATGGTGTCGGCGAAGATCGCCGTGAACAGCCAGAACAGGCAGATCGTCAATCCGGCAATTCCGACGCCGGAATCGTACAGATGCCCGTAGAGCCCCAGGCGCTTCTTGTAACGCATGCTGAGCGCAAGCACGACGGCGAGCGCTGCCCATACGGGCCAGAAGCGCTCGATAACGCCGAAAAGGATGCCGAAGAAACCGATCGTTTCGAGTTGCATCCGCCCTCCTTCTATCGGACCCGTATGCGCGGGTTGAGCAGCGCATACCCGACATCGGAGATGAGCTGCGTGGAAAGCACGACGAAGACGGAAATCAGCGAGCAGGCGAGCAGCAGATCGATGTCATTGTTGGCCGCCGCCTCGACCAGCGCGAAGCCGAAGCCCTGGTAGCGGAACATCACCTCCACAATGACTACGCCGGTCAGCAGCCACGGAAATTGCAGCATGATGACCGTGAACGGCGCGATCAGCGCGTTCCTGAGTGCGTGCTTGATGACGACGGCATTGAAGCTCAGGCCTTTCAGCCTCGCCGTGCGGATATATTGCTGCGTCATGACCTCGACCATGGACGCGCGGGTCATGCGCGCGATGTAGCCGGTTCCGTAAATCGCCATGGTCATGACAGGCAGGGTGAAGTTGTAGAAGGTCACGCCCTGATTGGTGGCCGAGGCGGCCGATCCGTTAAGCCAGCCGAGCCAAGACGCGAAGATGACGGTGAAGATGACGCCCGAGACGTATTCAGGCGTGGCCGTCGTCGTGATGGAGGCGACCGAGAGCGTCCGATCCAGCCGGCTCCCCTCGCGCATTCCGGCAAGAACGCCCACGATCAGCGAGACGGGCACCATGACGGCCATGACCCAGAACATGAGAATGCCCGTGGCCCCGAGCGCGGGTAGCAGCTTCTCGGCCACGGGCACCTTGAACTTGGTCGAACAGCCCAAATCCCCTTGAAGGACACCCGAATAGCGCACCGTGGCCGGCTCATCGCAAAAGGAAAAGCGCGGTACGGCCCTACCCGTGTTGGGGTCGATATTGGGCTGCTTGGGCAGCACGCCGAGCCATTGCCCGTAGCGCACGAAGAAATTCTGGCGGTAGCCGTTGCGCTGCAGCCAGCGTTCCTGGTCCTCGACGGAGGCTCGCATGTCGAGCTGGCTGATCGCCAGCTTCCGGAGATTCGGTTCCAGATTGATGAGGAAGAACACCACCAGCGTCAGACACAGCATGGTCAGTGCCATGACGCCCAGGCGTCGGATGATGAAACTCAGCACCGTTTCCCCTCCCCCTTTGTTTTTTGGGGGTGTGTTTTTCATTGGATGCGAGGGGTCCGCCGACCCCTCGCATCATTCTACTGCAACTCAGGCTTCGAGCCACACGTCGTGCAGATCGATCTCGAAGGTTTGATGCATGCCGTAGTTCTTTACCTCCGGAGACGCATGATTGACGAGCTTGCGCCAGTAGGGCTGGATGATGATGCCCGCATCCTGGATGTGCTTTTCGATCTTGGCCATCACGTCGCGGCGCTGGTCGGGATCGGGCATCGTCAGCGCCTGGTCGATCATCGCGTCGAGTTCCTCGTTGGAATAGGCGGACTCGTTCCACGACGATCCGGTGCGATAGGCGAGCGCGATCACCTGGATGCCCAGCGGGCGCATGTTCCAGTTGGTCATGGAGAAGGGATATTTCGTCCAGTCGTTCCAGAAGGTGGAGCCGGGCAGAACCTCGCGCCGCACCTTGAAGCCGGCCTCGCGGATCTGAGCCGCGATGGCATCGCCCGTGTTCTTATGCCAATCCTCATCCACGGTGATCAGCACATGCTCGAAATCCGACTGGCCGGCCTCCTCCATCATCGCCTTGGCCGCGTCCACATCGCGCGAGATCGGCGGAAGCTCCGCATATTCAGGATGGATCGGGCAGACATGGTGGTTCTCGGCCACCTCGCCCGCACCGCCATAGCCGAGGGCCAGCACTGTCGCATTGTCGACCGCAAGCTGCAGCGCCTTGCGCACCTTCTGGTCGTCATAGGGTTTGTTGTCGACATTCATCCGCGCCACCAGCGTAGTGGCCGTCATCACCTCGGACTTCACCAGGCCAAGGCTGTCGAGAATGTCCACGTAGTCGGCGGACGTCTCGTAATTGGCGTGCACCTCGCCCGCCTCGAACATGCTGACCATGGCGGATGGATCGGGGCCGTAATCGATGAACTCGATGCCGTCGAGATAGGGCTCGCCGCCCCACCACTTGCCGTCCTCACGGCGCTTGTAGACCACGCGGTTACCCACTTCGTAGGAAACCAGCTCGAAAGGCCCGGTGCCGATGGGATTGGCAACGAAATCGCGACCCGTCTCGTCAAAGCTCGGATGCACGAGAAGGCCCGGATAGTCGGCGAAGCCCGCGATGATCGAGATGTCGGGCGAAAGCAGGTGCAGGCGGACCGTATAGTCGTCCACCTTCTCGATGGCGCCCTCACGCGCCTTGTTCGTATCCGGATCGATCAGCGCGGCAAGGCGCGTGGCCATGGAGTTGCCTTCGATCGATCGGTCGCACCAGCGGGTCAGGTTGTAGATGACGTCATCGGCGGAGAAGGAATCGCCGTTGTTCCACGTCACGCCCTGCCGGACTTTCAGAATATATTCGGTTGCGTCCTCATTGATCTCCCAGCCTTCCAGAAGCCGGCCCTCAAAGGTGAAGTCGCGCGTGTATTTGACGAGCGGCTCCAGCGTCTGGCGCATCGCGTTGGCGATTTCTGACCAGTCGGCGGTCATCGGGTCTTTCGGATCCTTGATCCACATGGCGATGCGGAGGATGCCGCCTTTGACAGGCTCCTGGGCGAGAGCGCGCTTCGGCGCGGCCAGCCCCGCCATGGCGTAGGCGCCCGCCGTCGTCGCGCCAAAAGCACTTGCCAGCGCGAGAAACTCGCGACGGTCCATTTTCCCGGCGCGCGCCTTTTCGGCCAAAGCCGCGATCCGTGCCGGCACGCGGTCGCTGTTGCTTTTGAAGAATCTCATGGACGCACTCCCATTTTTTCCGTTTCCCTTTTTCACCCGTCTGGTGGTCTCCACTAAAAGACCGCATTCTCAGCGCCATGTCAAAAACGCCGAGCCAGATGCCCCTCCGAGGTGCCGGAAATTAATTTGCTGGTTCAGGCAGGCGGATAATGCCGGAAACGCGACAAATTTGTCGCAATTCCGATAGAGCCGGATATTTTTGCGCGACTTGGCAATGCCAGCAACCGGGTCCCGGATAGCCGCTCTGCGGCTTCCGGAATGACGGAGTGTTGAGCGCCGCGGCGTCTGGATGACGGGCATTGGACGCCCGGGCTATGCCGCGGGCTGATCCTCCGGCTTGAAGCTCCGTCGCTGACGCTCGAGATAATGGCGGTCGATGTCAGGCAGAGGCTCGCCCCTGATGCTCGCCTCGAACGCCTTCAGGCGCTTGTAGATCGACATCAGCTCCACGATCGTCGTCCACGAATTCACCAGATACTGGAACGAGCTTTCCACGCGGGTGAACGCCCGGATGATCTGCTGCATGACGCCAAGCGTGATTGCCCCGCCGACGATCGATGGCCCCAGCGCGATGTAGGGCACCAGATTTCCGATCTGCAGATAGAAGATGCGCACGAGATTGAAATACATGTAATTGAGGTAGAGACGGAAATAGTTCCGGCGCACATCATCGAAGAGCTCGCGGACCGTGGGCGGCTGCGCGCGGTCGGGATGGTCCTCGCCATAGACCAGTTCCTTGCGGTAGGCCGCCTCCACGCGCTGGTTGCGGAATTCGAGACCGGGCAGGTGAACACCTGCGATCGCCACCAGCGCAGTTCCCAGCACCGACCAGAGGATCGCGACGAAAACGAGACCCTGGCTCACTTCCCCGACGATCGGCAGTTCCCGCACATGCGCCGACAGCCCCCACAAAAGCGGCAGGAAAGCGATCAGCGTCATGAGCGAATCGATCAGGCTGATGCCCAGGCTTTCGGCAATCGAGGCAAAGCGCATGGTGTCTTCCTGCACGCGCTGTGCGGCGCCCTCGATGTGGCGCAGCTTCTGCCATTGAGACATGTAATAGCCGTTCATCGCCGTACGCCAGCGGAAGATGAAGTGGCTGACGAAGAAGCGGAACAGCGTGCCGAAGAAGACGTAGACGAGCGCAATGCGCAGGAAGGCAACGATCTGCCAGTAGAAGTCTCCGGCCTCCACCGCCCCCGGGGTGCCGAGTGCAGTCTGCACCATGTCGTAGAAGGTGCCGAACCACTCGTTGATCATCACGTCAAGCTGGACGAGGAACCAGTTGACGAAGAGGATGAGCGCGGAGCCCGCCACCGACCAGATCGCCCAAGGATGCGGGGAGAACCACATCCAGCCACCCGCGAAGATCGCGATCACGGCAATGAAGTACTGGTAGAACCAGAAGCCTTCCGCCGACGACAGAGCCTCGGCCGCCACCGAGCGCGCCGCCTCATCGGCTTCCGCGCCAAGAGCGGCCGGATACTCGTAGCCGAAAAAGCCGCCGAGACTGAGCGAGGGTCCGAGACCCTTGATGAATCCGTACCAAAGGACAATGCAAAGAAGCGTCCACACGACGAAGCTGGCAAAGAAGAGGCGCGGTCGGGGAAAGAAGGAGACGAACATGATGCACCCTTGAGGCCGGGTGTGGCACAACCCGGAAAGCGTTGTCGGTCACGCGGCATCCGCAAGCCGGCGCGTGCTGCACATTAAGGATGCGGACGATTCATCACAACATACGATTCTGTAAGGTATGCGCATGCCAAAGAAGCGGTGCGCCAATGGACCTTTCGTGCCGGCGGCGCTTATCCAAGACGAAATGGCACACGGCAAGGTGAAAATGGCGGCGAGGTGGTGAAAATATGAACGAAATGCGGACTGTCCGAAAAGATTTACGCCGGTTAACGGTCTGTTGGTTGACGAAGCAAACACTTGCGTAGAGGATCGCCACCGCCGCTCTCGGGAACAAATCGCCATATTTGCGAATTTGTCCCCGGCGCAGTGCCATATTGGAGAGACCCATGAAGAAGCTTGTTCTTTTGACTCCGTTGCTGATCGCCATCGCTGCCTGCACGCCCACCCAGCAGGGGGCAGCCGTCGGCGGACTAGGCGGCGCGGCGATCGGTGCAGCCGTGGCTGGTAATGAAGTGGAAGGCGCGATTATCGGCGGTGCCGCGGGCGCAATCGCCGGCGCTCTGATCGGACGTGCGGCCGAAGGCAGCAATCAGTGCGTGTACCGCGACCAGTATGGCCGCAGATACACCGCCGCCTGCCCGAGAGGTTACTGACCGGAAATTCTTCGGACCCGGCCCGCCGGGTCCCCGCTGCGATCGAGGCTGGAGCTGCCCGCTCCAGCCTTTTCTTTATTTCAGCCTTCTATTCCTTGCTCTCCAAGACGGGATCGAGAATTGACTTTTGTCAATCGTGGCGAATAATGTCTAGCTGGAGGAGACAGATGACACCTCGCCCGGCAGATCAGATCGTGCACAAGGCCGCATGGCTCTATTATACCCACGGGCTGCGCCAGGACGAGGTGGCGCAGCGGCTCAACATCTCGCGCGCCTCGGTGGCGCTCTATCTTCGCCGGGCGCGGGAGGCCGGAATCGTCAACATCTCCACCTCGACGCACCTGTTCTGCACCGACATGATGGCGCGGCGGCTGGAGGACGCGCTCGGCCTCGATACGGTCTGGCTGGTGAGCGAAGGCCGGCTCGCGCCTGACCCGGCGGCGGAAGTACCGGTTCTGGCCGCAAGCGTCTTCCTCGAGATGGTGAAGAACGGCGACCGGGTGGGCGTGGCCTGGGGCCGGACCGTCTATGCCATTGCGGACGCCATGAGCTATGCTGACCGCCACGGCGTGTCGGTGGTGGAATTGTGCGGCAATCTGGGCTCTCCCTACGCCTACCGGCCCGATCAGTGCACCATGGAGATCGCCCGACGGCTGAATGCGCAGGGCCTCAACGTTTATGCGCCGCTGGTGCTGAGCAGCGATGCGCTTGCGCGCGGTTTGCGTGAGGAGCCGGTGATCCGCGAACAGCTCGACCGTGTCAGCGCCTGCGACATGGCGCTCTTCAGCGTCGGCACGCTGGCCGAGGACAGCCATGTCGTCCGGTGCGGAGCGCTGAGCCCGAAGGAACTCGCCGCGATCAAGGAAATGGGCGGCGTGGGCGTCATCGCGGGCCAGGTGATCGCCGCCGATGGCACCTGGCTTGATTGCGACTACAACCGCCGCATCATCTCGGCCGATTTCGATGCCATCCGGGCTATTCCCAGGCGGCTCATGGTGGTGCAGGAGGACGAAAAGCTCGAGCCGCTGCTTGCCGCCATCAACGGCCGCTTCTTCACCCACCTGGTCACGACCGCGCGCATCGCGGAACGGCTGCTTGAGCGGCTCAACGCAAAGGCGGACGAAGGCGAGCCAGCCCGCATTTCCGCCTGAAGACGGACCGGCTTGCCGCCGGCACCAACAGCAACAGGAAGTCAAATGCAGAATCTCTGGAACGACAGCGAAGCCGAAAAACTCGTCAGCGACTATGCCGCCAAGGGCGTATCCCGCGATCTCGCGCTCAGGGTCTACACCACGCGGCTTCTGGGTGGCGAACCGCGGCTTGTGCTGCACGGCGGCGGCAACACCTCGCTGAAGACCAAGGCGAAGGACATTCTCGGCCAGGAATGGGACGTACTCTGCGTCAAGGGCAGCGGCTGGGACATGGCCGTGATCGAGCCGGCCGGCCTGCCCGCGGTGAAGATGGACGCGCTTCTTGCCGCGCGCAAGCTCGACAGCCTGTCCGACGAGGACATGGTGGCACTGCAGCGGGCGAACCTGATCGACCCCTACGCGCCCAACCCGTCCATCGAGACGCTGCTGCACGCCTTCCTGCCGCACAAATATGTCGATCACACCCACTCGACCGCCATCCTGGCGCTGGTGGACCAGAAGGAAAGCGAGGCGCTCTGCCGCGAGGTCTTCGGCAAGCGGCTGGGCTTCGTGCCCTACATCAAGCCCGGCTTCGACCTCGCCAAGGTGGCGGCCGACATCTATGACGCCGACCCCTCCGTCCAGGGCCTGATCCTCGACAAGCACGGCATCTTCACCTTCGCCGACGACGCGAAGGAGGCCTACAGCCTCATGATCGAGTTCGTGACCATGGCCGAGGAACATGTGGCGAAGCAGGGCAGACAGCCCTTCGTTTCGGTCGCCCTGCCTGCCGCGCTCGCCAAGCCCGCGGAGATCAGCCCCTATCTGCGCGGGGCCGTCGCGGTTGACCACGGCGAAGGCCGTTTCGACCGCATGGTCTCCGATTTCCGCACCTCGCCGAAGATCCTCGATTTTGTGAATGCCGAAACCGTCGAGGAGCTGGCAAAGCGGGGCGTTTCGACGCCGGACCTTTCCATCCGCATCAAGACCGGGCCGATGGTGCTGCCCGCGCCTGAGGCCGGAAAACTCGACGAGTATGCCGGCATCATCCGCGAGCGCGTGGCGGAATTCGCGAACCGCTACACGGAATACTTCCGCACGAATGACGCGCGCGACGATGTCAAGCGCACTATGCTCGACCCGATGCCGCGACTCACCCTCGTGCGCGGCCTGGGCCTCTTCGGCCATGGCCGGAGCCTCAAGGAGGCGAAGATCGCCGCCGATGTGGGCGAGATGCTGATCGAGGCCGTCACCGGAGCCGAATCCATCGGCTCGTTCCATCCGCTCGCCCTTTCGGACCTCTTCGAGCTCGAATACTGGTCGCTGGAGCAGGCGAAGCTCGCCTCGCTGAAGCCCAAACCCCTTTCCGGGCAGGTAATGCTGATCACCGGCGGCGCTGGTGCCATCGGCGCGGCAACAGCGAAGCTCTTTGCCTCGCAAGGCGCCCATGTGGTCGTCGTGGACCTCGATGCCGCGCAGGCCGAGGCCACGGCGAAGGAAGCCGGCAACAGCTCCATAGGCGTGGGAGCCGACGTCACCGATCCCGCCCAGGTGCGCGGCGCGTTCGACCGGGCGGTGGCGGTCTATGGCGGCGTCGACATCGTCATCTCCAACGCGGGGGCGGCCTGGCAGGGCAGGATCGGGGAGCTGGACGATGCGACGCTGCGCAAAAGCTTCGAGCTCAACTTCTTCGCTCACCAGAGCGTGGCAAGCAACGCCGTGCGCATCTTCCGCATGCAGCGGACTGGCGGCGTGCTTCTCTTCAACACGTCGAAGCAGGCCGTCAACCCGGGCAAGAACTTCGGCGCCTACGGCCTGCCGAAGGCTGCCACGCTGTTCCTCTGCCGGCAGTATGCTCTTGACTATGGTTCCGAGGGCATCCGCTCCAACGCGGTGAACGCCGACCGCATCCGCTCCGGACTCCTCACCGACGAGATGATCGCGAGCCGGGCCAAGGCCCGCGGTGTTTCCGAGAAGGAATACATGAGCGGCAACCTGCTTGGCCTCGAGGTCCGCGCGGAGGATGTGGCGCAGGCGTTCCTCCACCAGGCGCTCGCCGAGCGCACCACGGCCAATGTCACCACGGTGGACGGCGGCAACATCGAGGCGGCGCTCAGGTAGGAAAAGCACACCGTCATCCATCCCGTGCCACTTCTCCCCGTCATCCCCGGGAGAGCGGAACGCGACCCCGGAACCCAGAGCGACATGGAACGCAAGCACTGGGTCCCGGATAGCCGCTACGCGGCTTCTGGGATGGCGGGGTGGTGGGTGCTGCTTCCAGGATGACGCGGTGAGGGGCGTAGCGGCTTTCGACCGAAGGATAGAGCAAACAGAAAGGGCGGCCCGGAGCCGCCCTTTTTTGCTTCCACCTAGAAAGTCGCCCGATCAGTCCCGCGGGGGCAGCGGCATCCACGCCGGCACGGCGACGTCGGCATGGGCGAACTGCGGCAGCTTCTGCGCGAGCTCGTCCATGTTCTTGATGTCCTGGTCGTTGAGGTCTTTCTGCGTGATCAGCGTGGGCGGAACGATGACGTTGTGGCCCGGGTCCTCGCCCGCAAGCAGCATGGCGAGCGCGCGCACCGAAACTTCGCCCACCACGGCGGGGTTGGTCGCGGCCGTGGCGGCCCAGGCGCTGCCCGGCTCGCGCATGGCGGCAATGTCCGCCGTCGAAATGTCGGCCGAGTAGATCTTGATGCTGCTCGAAAGACCCGCCTCGTCCACGGCGATCTTCACGCCCTTGGCGAACTCGTCATAAGGAGCGAAGACGACCTGAATGTCCGGATTGGCCGAAAGGACCGAACGGGCCTGGTTGGCGACGGAGTTCGCGATCGGATTGTCGAGCGTGCCGAACTGCGCGACCTCGTTGATCCCCGGATATTTCTCCTTGAACTCGACCCAGGTTTCGTTGCGCCGGTCTAGCGGAGCGATGCCGGGCACATAGACATAAGCCGCGGTCCACTCCTCCCCGTTATCCTTTATGGCCTGCTCAAGCGCCAAGCGCGCAAGGTCGCGGTCGGACTGTTCGATCTGCGGGATGGCGTCGTTCTCCACGTTCACGTCAAAGGCCACGACCTTGATGCCGGCATCCACCGCGCGCTGCGCCGCCTCCTTCATGGACTCGGTCAGCCCGTGCTGGATGATGATACCGTCCACGCCGAGCGCGATAGCCTGATCCACCATATCGGCCTGGAGGGCGGCATCCTGCCGGCTGTCGAAGACTCTGAGATTGACGCCCAGTGCCTTCGCCTGCGCCTCCACGCCCGAAAGATAGGCCTGGAAGAAATCGCCGGTCGAGAGATAGCGCACAAGTGCGATCTCGACCTCGCCCGGATTGTCGAAAGGCGCGGGCATATCCTGCGCAGACGCGGATACCGGCGCGAGCATGCTCGCCCCAAGAAGGGCAAGCCCCAGCCTGCCCAGGCCCCGACGTGTGAAAGTCATGCTCATTCCTGCTACCTCCCAATGGTCTAACGGCCGTTGCGGCCGAGCAACGAAAATGTGAAGACGAGCGCGATGACGAGCACCGCTCCCTTTATGAAGTCCTGCGTGTAGTAGGGCACGTTCATCATCGTGAGGCCCTGGAGCAGCACGCCGACGAATAGCGCACCGACCGCCGTGCCGAAAGCATTGGGCTTCGCCGCACCCAGCACCGCAAAGCCAATCAGTGCTGCCGCCACCGCATCCAGCAGAAGATTATTTCCCGAGGCGATGTCGCCGCGCCCGAGCCGCGCTGCCAGCAATATGCCCCCGATGGAGGCAAAGACGCCGGAAATCACATAGGCCCAGATCTTGTAGGCCTTGACCGGCGCGCCCGCGAACTCCGCCGCGCGCGGATTGGAGCCCACCGCATACATCATGCGGCCGAAGCGCGTGTATTCGAGGAAGAACCAGATCACCACCGCAAGCACGATGAGCACCACCACCGAAGACGGCACGAGATCCGGTATGATGACGTCGAAGCGGTGGCGGCCGAGCGCGAGAAAAGCGGGGCTGAAGGTGCCCTCGGCGGTCGAACCGTCCGGCAAAGTCATCCCGGCGGCGATCGAGCGGCCCTCCGTGGGAATGCGCTGCAGGCCGATCAGAAGGAACATCATGCCGAGCGTGGCAAGCAGGTCCGGCACGCGCATGTAGCAGATGATGAGACCATTGATGAGCCCGACCAGCGCCCCGATGGCAAGGCATATGAGCACCGCGACCAGCGCGTTCTGCTCCATCACTACCATGGCATAGGCCGCCGCCATCATGGCGCTGGTGGCGATCGAGCCGATGGAAAGATCGAACCCGCCGACGACCAGTGTGGCCGTCACCCCCAGAGCGAGAATGCCGGTGATCGACACAGACTGGAGAATGAAGACTGCCGCCTGAGGCGAGGCAAAGCCGCGCGTGGCGAGCGAGAAGAAGACGATGAGCCCCGCCAGCAGTAGGAGAAAGCCGTAGCGGATGACGATCTCGCGCGGCGAAAGACCCGCGCGGGCCGCCTCCCGCCCTTCGAGGCTTGCCGGCGGTTCCTGCGCCATCCCGCTATCCATGTGCCGGCACCTCCGAAAGCGTCGGCCGCCCTGCCCCGGCCACTTCGGCGAGCAGCCGGTCCATGTCGATCTGCGCGTTTCGATGCTCTCCCACGATCGTATGTTCCGACATCACGAGTATCCGGTCTGCCGTCTCCAGTGCTTCATCAAGTTCAGTGAGGAAAATCAAAGTGGCGCGGTCGGCAGCGCTTTCGCGCAGCTTCGCCGCTATGTCGTGCCGGGCGGCGATGTCCACACCCTGGAAGGGCTCATCGAGGATCAGCATGCGTGAGGGTTGCGACAGCCAGCGCGCCACCATCACCTTCTGCTGGTTGCCGCCCGAGAGCGTGGCAAGATCGTCCCGCTCCGACCGGCAGACGATGCGCAGGCTGCCGATCTGCTCCTTCGCGGCCGCCCGTTCGGCACGCCTGTTGATGAGGCTGAGCGGCGAAAAGCGGGGCAGAAAGGGCAGGCTCATGTTCTGGTAGATGTTGAAGTCCGGCACTATGCCGGTGCGCGCCCGGTCCTTCGCCACCAGGAAGACGCCCTGACGGATGGCGTCGGCCGGATTTCGCGGTGTATAGGGGCTGCCGGCCAGCTCCATGGTGCCCGCAACCGGGCGGTGGATGCCGAAAAGCATTTCAGCAAGGCGCGTCTTGCCGACGCCGACCAGGCCGGTGACCGCCACGACCTCGCCTGCGCCGAGCGTGAGGGAGAACGGCCGAGCCCCCGGAACGAGCTGCAGACCCTCAGCCCGGAAGATGGGGTGCGTTGCCGCCTGCGAGACAACGCTGCCCTGGCGCAGCGTGCGCCCGAGCATGGCGTTGACGGCGCCCTCGTAGTCGAGCGGCCTGCTCTCGAACAGACCCACGATCTGCCCGTCCCTAAGGCTCACGATCCGATCCGCGAGCCGCCTGATGTCCGACATGCGGTGGGAAATGTAGAGGATGGCAACGCCGCGGGCGCGCAGCCGGTCTATCAGCTCGAACAGCCGTGCCGCCTCATGCGCCGAAAGGGACGACGTGGGCTCGTCGAGAATCATCACCTTGGGTTCGTGGGCCATGGCGCGCGCGATGGCCACCATCTGCCTGTCAGCCAGCGGCAGTTCCGTGACATCCGCCGTCAGGTCGAGGTCGAGGCCCATGCGCCCCGCCACCTCGAGCGCCGTGCGGCGTACCCGGCGCGGGTTGAAGAATATGCTGGCGCCCTTCCCGCTCAGCCGGTCGAGCACGAGATTGGTGGCCACGTCGAGCGAGCCAACCACGCCGTCATCGATGTTCTGATGAACCGTCACCACGCCCGCGCGCATGGCCTCGGCGGGGGTCGCCGGGGCAAAGGGGCGTTCGCCCAGCGTCATCTCGCCGGAATCGGCCTGATAGACGCCGCTCATGATCTTCACGAGGGTGGATTTGCCCGCGCCGTTCGCTCCCAGCAGCGCGGTCACCTCGCCCGCCCGCAGCTCCAGCGAGATGCCGCGCAGCACCTCGTTGCTGCTGAACGATTTTGCAAGACCGGCAATACGAAAGACGGGACTTTCCGCCATGGCTGTCCTCCCCGGGGAGACGCTAACACCCTTCCGGCATTTGTCAACATCATTGACAAATGACAGAGCGTTGGTAGCGTGATCTCCAATGCTGGCGCGTCCGGAAAAGGACAGCGGCGGATGCCCCGCAAAGGCAAGAGCAGCACCCGGCACGGGCGAACATACCGGGTGCGCGCGTGCCCTGCCGGGAGGCCTCGCCGCGCAAGATATGTCAGGTCAGCAAGGAAGGATGCCGGGAGGAAAAAGGACATGCACGAGACCGCCTTCAAGCCGCTCACCGTGGAAACGCTCCCCGCGCGCCTGGGTCCGATAGCCGCGGTGGCGGAACGCGTGGGAGGCAGCCCCTCGGCCTGGAAGGTGCGGGAGGTGGGTGACGGCAACCTCAATCTCGTTTTTATCGTGGAGGGGGAGAAGGGCGCTGTGGTGGTCAAGCAGGCCCTGCCCTATGTGCGGCTGGTGGGCGAAAGCTGGCCGCTGCCGCTGAAACGCTCCTTCTTCGAGTATCACGCCCTTGTCCGGCAGGAAAAGCGCGCGCCCGGCCTCGTGCCCGCGATTTACCACTTTGACGAAGGGCAGGCGCTCACAGTGATGGAATATCTTTCGCCCCACATCATCCTGCGCCGGGCGCTGATCCAGGGCTGGCAGCTTCCGAGGATCGCGGAGGATCTCGGCCTGTTCATGGCCCGCACGCTTTTCCGCGGCTCCGACCTCTCTATGGAGGCGCGGGAGCGCAAGCAGGACCTCGCGCTCTTTGCCGACAATGTCGAGCTTTGCGACATCACGGAAAACCTCGTCTTCACCGATCCCTATTTCGCGGCGGAGATGAACCGGCACACGCCGGAGCTCGATCCGCTGGTGAAGGAGCTGCGCGCGGACCGCGACCTCAAGGTCGAGGCACAGAAGCTCAAGCACCTGTTCGCAGCCAAGGCGGAGACGCTGGTGCACGGCGACCTGCATACAGGCTCCGTGATGGTGACGGAGTCTGACACGCGCGTCATCGACCCGGAATTTGCCTTCTACGGCCCCATCTCCTTCGATGTGGGCATGCTGCTTGCCAATTACTGGATGGCCTTCTTCTCGCAAAAAGGCCACGAGGCGCAGGGTTCACGCGAGGAAATGCGCGCCTATCTGTTGAAGGTGATTGAGGAGACCTGGACGGTCTTCCGCGAGGAGTTCTCCAGGCTCTGGCGCACCGAGCGGACAGGCATGCTCTATCATCGCAGCCTCTATGAGGATCAGGGCGACCATCTGGGCGCCGAGCAGGCCCTCAACCACGTCCTGCACGACATCTGGACGGAGATGCTGGGCTTTGCCGGGGTGGAAATCCACAGGCGCATTCTGGGCCTTGCCCATAATGCGGACTTTGAGATCATCGACGACACCGGGTTGCGGGCGGCATGCGAGGCGCCGGCCCTGACGTTCGGGCGGCACATCGCCGTTAACCGAGAGCGCATCACCTCGTTCGGCGAGCTTCACGCGCTGGCCCGGATGCTCGATTCAGAAAACAGGAGGTAAGCCATGAAGGTCGGGACCAGGCACTACCGCACGATCTGGCTCAACGAGGACGGCTGGTCGGTGGACCTTATCGACCAGCGCTGGCTGCCCCATGAATTCCGCATCGAGAACGTGCGTACGGTGGAAGGCATCGCCACTGCGATCCGCGACATGTGGGTGCGCGGGGCGCCGCTCATCGGCGTGACGGCGGCCTATGGCGTCGCCATCCGCATGCGCGAGGACCCCTCGGACGCGGCGCTCGACGACGTGTGGGAGAGGCTGCATGCCACGCGTCCCACGGCCATCAACCTCCGCTGGGCGCTGGACGAGATGCGCAACCGCCTGCGGCCCCTTCCCGAGAAGGAGCGCGCCGCCGCCGCCTACAGGCTAGCGGCCGAGATCGCGGACGAGGACGTGGAGCTCAACCGGGCCATCGGCAGGCATGGACTCGAGATCATCAGGCAGATCGCGGCGCGGAAGAAGCCGGGCGAGCCTGTCAACATCCTTACCCACTGCAATGCTGGCTGGCTCGCCACGGTGGACTACGGCACAGCCACCGCGCCCATCTACCTGGCGATGGAGGAAAACATTCCCGTCCATGTCTACGTGGACGAGACGCGCCCGCGCAACCAGGGGGCGCATCTCACCTCCTGGGAGATGGCCGGGCACGGCGTGCCGCACACGCTGATCGTTGACAATGCCGGCGGGCACCTGATGCAGCACGGCATGGTGGACATGGTGATCGTGGGCACGGACCGGACGACTGCCACGGGAGACGTGTGCAACAAGATCGGCACCTATCTCAAGGCTCTGGCGGCGCGCGACAACGGCGTGCCCTTCTATGTTGCCCTGCCCTCGCCCACCATCGACTGGACGGTACGCGACGGCGTGAAGGAAATCCCCATCGAGGAGCGCTCGGCGGACGAGGTGTCCTATGTCTGGGGACGGACGGCCGACGGGAAGGTCACGCAGGTCCGCATCTTGCCCGATGCCACGCCTGCGGCAAACCCGGCCTTCGACGTTACCCCGGCCCGGCTCGTCACCGGCCTCATTACCGAGCGGGGCATCGCGGAAGCGTCCGAAGACGGGCTTCTGAAGCTGTTCCCGGAGCGGGCGAAGGCGGCTTAGGTATTCGCAGAGAAGAGAAAGGCCTGCGCCCCAGGCTGTGCCTGTTCCGCCTTGCGCGTTTCCGCGTAGACGTGCTGGCCTCATCCGGCAGCCGAGGAGAGGCTATCAGGGACGTGTGCTGGCTGGCTGCCTTGGCTTCCGGCAGTGAGAGGCGTGGCTACATCACCGCGCCGATCTGCCAGGGCACGAATTCGTTGTCGCCATAGCCGAGCAGTTCGGACTTGGTGCGCTTGCCGGAGGCCACGGCGAGGATTTCCTCGAAGATCTGGCGGCCCTTTTCCTGCAGCGGCACCCCGTCGAGGATATCGCCGCAGTTGATGTCCATGTCCTCCTCCATGCGCTGATACATGGGGGTGTTGGTGGCAAGCTTGATCGAAGGCGTGGGCTTGCAGCCATAGGCCGAACCCCGGCCGGTCGTGAAGCAGATGACATTGCAGCCGCCCGCCACCTGGCCGGTCGCCGAAACCGGGTCGTAACCCGGCGTATCCATGAACACGAAGCCCTTCTCGGTGATGAGCTCGGCATATTCATAGACCGCCATGAGCGGCGTGGAGCCGCCCTTGGCCGCCGCGCCCAGCGACTTCTCGAGAATTGTCGTAAGCCCGCCCGCCTTGTTGCCGGGCGAGGGATTGTTGTTCATCTCGCCCCTGTGCCGGGCGGTGTATTCCTCCCACCAGCGGATGCGCTCGACCAGCTTCTCGCCGACCTCGCGGGAAATGGCCCTGCGGGTCAGAAGATGTTCGGCGCCATAGATTTCCGGCGTTTCGGCCAGCACCGCCGTGCCTCCGTTCTGCACCAGAATGTCAGCGGCCACGCCGAGCGCCGGATTGGCGGTGATGCCCGAATAGCCATCGGAGCCGCCGCATTGCAGCGCCAGCTTGATTTCGGAGGCGGGCACCGTCTCGCGCTTAGCGGCGGCCACCGCACCCAGCATCTCCTTCAGGCGCTCAAGCCCCGCTTCGATGGTGCGCCGCGTGCCGCCCGTTTCCTGAATGGTCATGGTGCGGAACGTGTCGCTCTCCTCGATGCCATAGAGCTCCTTGAAGCGAGCGATCTGAAAGACCTCGCAGCCGAGCCCCACCACGAGCACGCCGCCGAGATTGGGATTGGCCGCATAGCCCCACTGGGTCCGCTTCAGAAGATCGAAGCCTTCGCCCGAAGCAGCCATGCCGCAGCCCGTGCCATGGGTGAAGGCGACCACGCCGTCGATTTCGGGATAGTCATCGAGCAGACCGGAGCGGTTGGCGGCCTCGGCGATGAAGCGGGCGACGGAGGCCGAGCAGTTCACGCTCGTCAGGATACCGATATAGTTGCGCGTGCCCACCTTGCCGTTCGCGCGGCGGTAGCCCTGAAAGGTTGCCTGCTCCTCGGGCGGCAGCACGTTCACGGGCCGCGCCTCCTCGCAAAAGCGGTAATCCCGCTCGAAGTCGTGCATTTCGATATTGTGCTCGTGCACCCACTCGCCGGGCATGATGGGCGTCTTGGCAAAGCCGATGATCTGGCCGAACTTCCGCACCGCTTCGCCAGGCGCGATCGCAGCAAGCGCGACCTTGTGGCCAAACGGGATGCGCGCGACGGCCCGCACGCCCCCGGGAAGTTCGGTGTCCTTTTCGATGGCGCGCGCCGCTACGGCGATATTGTCCTCGTCGGAGAGGCGGAGAAAGGGCGGACGTTGGCTGAGGTCGTTCATGATCTTCCCTGGCTGATTGCTGCGGGAGGCCCCTCACCGCATCATCATCCCCCGGATGAAAGGCCCGAGGACCACGCCGGAAAGCCATAGGCCGCCGCGCAAAAATCGGCAAGCATAAGGGTGTCCCGGCATCCTGCTGCGTGGAACTTGGTCCCGTTTCGACGCAGCGTCAAGCATCCGCCGTCTGCAGACGGTCCTCGATGCACCCGCCCTCACGATCGAAGGCATGGAGGTGCCTGGGATCGAATTTGAGCGCGAGACGTGCGCCAATGACCTCGACCGGACCAAGGCCGCAGGTCACATTGTCCGAGACGGCCAAATGCGGCCGGATGCCCTCCTTCTCCCAAGTGCTTAGCGCGATATTGCCAAAGGCGTCCGTGCCGATCCGCGAGATGAAGGCGACCTCGGCGCCCACGCGCGCGGCGGCGACCGCCTGGTTGGAGCCCTTGCCGCCCGGCCCCATCTTGAAGCCGGAGCCAGCGATGGTCTCGCCCATACCGGGCATCCGCCCGGCGCGAAAGGCCAGATCGGCCACGAAGATGCCGAGAATGGCGACGCCCTTGCCAGCTATGGACGTGCCGCCCTATTCCGCCTCGGGCGGAATGACGCCTTTCTTGAGCACGAAACAGCCGTAGAAGCGGCACTCGCCCGTCTGCACCACGCAGAAGGACTTTTTGGCGAGATCGTAGAAGGCAAAACGCTCGATGGAACCCATGGGCCAGGAGCGCCCCTCGGCCCTGTCGATCTCCGCCTGCACCTCAGCCTGAACCGCGGGGATTTCGTCCGGCTTGCCCACCACTTCCATGCGCATCGCGGGATGCTCCACGAAAGAGTCGAGCGGCATGACGGAAAGGATGGCGCGCACGACCCGCGGCGCGCTTGCGTCGATGCGCAGGAGACGCCCGAGCACCGTCTGGCGCGCGACAGACTCGGCCGGGAAATTGGTGTCGCAAACGATGAGATCGTCGCCATGGCCCATGGAGCGCAGGGCGTAGAGAACATCAGCGTTGAGAATGGGATCGATCCCCTTGAGCATGCTTTCCTCCCTCTTCCGGCCGGCGCGGCGCAGCCTTCGTATCGACCACACAGAGGCTTTGAGCGCAAGCGGCCCCTATTCCGTCGGTGCGTCCTGTCGCATCAGCTCTTCCGCCTTCAACTCCGCCCAGAGTCCAGCGGGAATGCGGGCGTCAAGAATTTGGCGGTTGCTCTTCACCTGCTCGACGCTCTGGCCGCCGGGGATGACCGAGACCACCTGCGGATGCTTGAGCGGGAAGCGCAGTGCCGCCTCGATAAGCCGCACGCCATGGCGCTGGCAGACCGCCTCGATGCGCGCCACCCGATTCAGTATCTCCTGCGGCGCGGTGTCGTAGTTGTAATACGCGCCGGGCACAGCGCCGGTCGCGAGAATGCCGGAGTTGTAGGGGCCGCCGAGCACGATGCCGATGCCGCGCTGCTCGCAGAGCGGCAGGAAGGTTTCGAGCGCCTCCTGCTCTAAAAGCGTGTAACGGCCGGCCAGCAGAAACAGGTCGAAATCGCCCCGCTCCGCCATCCACTGGCAGGGCTGCCATTCGTTCACGCCCGCGCCGAAGGCCTTGATGACGCCCTGATCGCGCAGGGAAAGCAGCGCGTAATAGCCCGAGCGCATCAGCTCGTCGAGCTTCTCCTGCAGGGCTTCCTGCGAGCCGTGATTGAAGATGTCGAGATCGTGCGCGAAGAGGATGTCGATCCGATCGACCCCGAGCCGCTCCAGCGAAGCCTCGAAGGAGCGCATCACCCCGTCATAGGTGTAGTCATAGACCTCGCGGCGGGACGGAGTGTCGAAGAATTTGCCGATCCCCGTGCGCTCCTCCGGCGCGCACACCTTCAGAAGGCGGCCCACCTTGGTGGAAAGCACGTAGTCGTCGCGCTTCTTGCCGCGCAGGAAGCGGTTGAGCCGCGTTTCAGAGAGGCCGAGACCGTAAAGCGGCGCGGTGTCGTAGTAGCGGCTGCCGGTCTCCCATGCCGCCTCCAGCACGAGATGCGCCTCTTCGTCGGAGATGGCGCGGTAGAGATTGCCGAGCGGCGCCGTTCCGAAGCCAAGCTCGGTGAAATCAAGTCCGCCATTGCCGATGCGATCGAAATGCCTGATGTCCATGAGCGCCCTCCGAGTCCGGCGACGATAGCATATCCGGCACGGATGGCACCTCAAGCGGCTTCCCGCAAGACCGGCCCGAATTTTGCCGCCCTCGCCCGCCCGCTGAATGCGCATGCGCCCCGGCGGCTGGCACGGCTGCGCCGAGCACAGCTATATTGAAGCAAAGAGAACCTTTTCCGGCGCGTGCCGTTGAACAGCCATGACGAACGTGATCGAGCCCAGAATCCTGCATCTTGAGGAAGATGTGGAGATGCCCAACCACCCGAGCTTCCCGGTGCTCATCTATGCGGGTGTGTTCGCCCAAGATGAGGCCGGAATGGACAGGGCGTTCGAGGAGCGCTTCGCGCAGAACGGCTGGCGCGGCATCTGGCGCAACGGCATCTTCGGCTATCACCACTTTCACCCCGACGCCCACGAGGCGCTCGGCGTGGCGCGCGGAAGCGCCGAAGTGCAGCTCGGCGGCGAGAGCGGAGAACGCCTGAGAATTGAGGTCGGCGACCTTCTGGTGCTGCCTGCGGGAACCGGGCACAAACGGTTGTCGGCAAGCGCGGACTTCCTGGTGGTGGGCGCCTACCCGAAGGGTCAGGAAAACTACACGATCCTGCGCAGCAAGGTCCCGCGCGACGTGGTGGCGCAGGTGCCACGGCCGAGAACCGACCCGTTCTATGGGAACGACGGCCCGCTCTTGAGACTGTGGTGAGGCGGTGGTGCTGGCCGGCCGGTGTCACAATGCCTCATCTTCGTGCCCTCCATCGGCGGCATCAGCCATGCGCCGGCGGAACAGACCGCTGGGCCGATATCGAGACCGGCACCATTCTGCTGCTTCATACAGCGCTGCGCTGTGGCGACGTTCTGAACATCTGCGCCATCCCAGCCGAAGCGTTTTCCGCTCAGCACACGTGGCCAGTCTGCGTTGCTGATCAAGGCCGGGAAACTTTAGGGCGGTTCGGGCAATGAGCGCGGACGTGTCGGCTGCTTGGCCGCCTGTGTCGGCTGCTCCGTGAAGCCCTCTATGGCGGAGATTTCCTCCACATCGCGTTCGATCTCCAGCGGGCTCGTCACATAGGCGGTCACAAGCTCCGCGACCGAACGCAGGGCGTGCATGTGGATGCGCTCGTACCCATGCGATGCGTCGACGCCAAAAGCGATGAGCGCCGTGCGTATGTCGTGCCCCGCTTCAAGGGCAGAAGCTGAGTCGGAGCGGTAGTGCCGGAAGATGTCCTTCTGAAACCGGATATCCTCCTCCCGACACAAATCGACCAGCTTCCTTGTGGTGTGATAATCGAAAGGGCCGGACTGGTCGGCCATGGCGATGGTGACACCGAATTCGGAAGAGTTCTGCCCGGGCGCTGTGGTGCCGTTGTCGATGGTGACCATGGAGGCGATCTCCGGGGTCACGATGGCCGCCGCGCCGACGCCCACTTCCTCGGAGATCGTGAACAGCCAGTGGGTATCGACCGGCGTTTCGGCCTCTTCGCGCCGCAGCGCCTGCAGCGCGGCAAGAGCGGATGCCACGCCTGCCTTGTCGTCCAGATGGCGTGACACGATGAAGCCGTTGTCAAGAAATTCCGGTTGCGGATCGATGGCGACATAGTCGCCCACATCAATCCCCAGCGCGATCGTTTCGCTGCGCGAGAAAGCAAGCGCATCAGGCCGCAGTTCCACATGGTCCCAGCCCACGGGCTGTTCGTCCACACCTTCGTTGAACGCATGGCCAGAGGCCTTGAGCGGCAGGATCGAGCCGCGAAAACTGCCCTTTTCCGTATAGATCGTCACGCGCGCGCCCTCGGCAAAGCGGGCGGACCAGTGGCCGATGGGCACCAGCTCCAGGCGGCCGTTCTCTTTTACGCGCTTGACCTGCGCGCCCAACGTATCGACATGGGTGACGATGGCCCGAGCGCCGCGGCGGCGGGCACCCCGCCAGATCGCGCGAATGGCGCCGCGGCGGGTAAGCACCGGCTCCAACCCAAGCCGCTCCAGCTCTTCCGTGACGTAGCGGACGATCGTGTCCGTGTAGCCGGTCGGGCTGTCGATCGCCAAAAGCGCCTTTAGCTGGCCGGCGAGATAGTCAACATCGATCTTCAGACGCGGCATAAATTTTCCTCAAAGGAGGAAGTGGCCCATTTCGGCTGCGGGGTCAAGGAAACGGGGCGTATTTGCCAGCTGACAGCGAAGCGGGTGCCTGGATTCCGCGTGCACGGCGGCTCCTCCGTTTTTGGCCGGAGCGATGATGAGATGGGGCCAATCCGGGTGCGCTGGATGCGCGCGACCAGTCGAGCCCCATGAATTCTGGACCATTCGCCGGGGTGCCGCCTTTCCGCTCGATAGACGCTGCGAACGGGACCGGGATGCAACAAGCAGCTTCGAGAATTGAGGCACGACGCGAAAAATCTCAGCCAAGCGCCCGTTTGGCCGATTGAAATCCGGTGCGCGGAAACAGAAGGTCAAGGAAGCGTTCAGCCGTGGGCTGCGGCTCATGATTGGCCAAGCCTGGTCGCTCATTCGCCTCGATGAAGACATACTCTGCAAGGCTCGGCGATCGCACCATGAAGTCGATGCCGACCACGGGAATATCGATTGCGCGGGCAGCTTTGCACGCTGCCTCCACCAGCGCCGGGTGGACCTCCTCCGTCACGTCATGGATGGAGCCTCCCGTATGCAGGTTCGCTGTCTTGCGCACGATCACTTCTCGGCCCTTAGCGGGCACGGAGCGAAGTTCCAGGCCCTGACTGGACAGGCAGCGTCGCGTCTCCGCATCCACGGGAATGGTGCTTTCTCCACCAGTAGCAGCCGCACGGCGGCGGGACTGATGCCGGATGAGATCTTCGATCGTACTGGCACCGTCTCCCACAACGCGCGGGGCCCGCCGTACGGCAGCGGCGACGAGACGGTCGTCAATTATTACCAGCCGCAGGTCCTCCCCCTCGAAGCATGCTTCCAAAAGAACGCGGCTGGAGATTTCTCGCGCCGCCTTGACAGCACGCTCCACCTCGTCAACCGTCTCCAATCCCACGGCCACCCCGTGGCCCTGCTCACCGCGGGCAGGTTTCACCACGACGCGACGGTGCTTCTTCAGAAAGGCCGCGATGGCCTCGCTTCCCGCGGCCGCGTCCATCTGTTCCGGCACGTTTAGGCCTGCCCTTTCCACCACGCGACGGGTAACGGCCTTGTCATCACAGATGGACATGGCAACGGCGCTGGTCAGCTCCGACAGGCTTTCGCGGCAGTGGATCGACCGGCCGCCGAAGGAAAGGCGGAAGAAGCCGCCCTCCGCATCAGTGATTTCGACAGCGACGCCTCGCCGGTGCGCCTCATCGACAATGATGCGGGCGTAGGGATTGAGCCGCTCGTAGCCTTGCGGCGGATGGGTGAACAGCTTCTCGTTGATGGGATTCCGGCGCTTGACGGCGAATACCGGAACACGCTGGAAGCCCAGCTTTTCGTAAAGACCGATTGCATGCTGGTTGTCGTGCATCACGGACAGGTCCAGAAACGCCGCACCGCGGGCTTGAAAGTGCTCGGCGAGCCTCCTTACCAACAATTCGCCGACACCGGGATGCGGGCAGCGCGGATCGACCGCAAGACACCAGAGGGAAGAGCCGTTCTCGGTATCGTTGAAGGCGCGCCGATGGTCGACACCGGTGACGGTGCCGATGACGTCTCCCGTGGCTTCGTCCTCCGCCACCAGATAGACAACCGCCCGGCTGTCCCGATTGCGCCAGAAGAAGTCGGGCCGGACCGTGACCATACCGCGGCTCTGGTAGATGGCGTTGACGGCATCCGCATCGGATTCGGAAGTGAGCCGGCGGATGAAGAAGCCACGCGGCTGGCGCCGTCCGGCACGATAAGTGGAAAGATTGAGCCGATAGGTGTGGGAGGGATCCAGAAACAGCTCCTGCGGCGCGAGCGAGAGCAGTACATGAGGGTCGCGGATATAGAAGGCGATGTCGCGCTTGGCCGGCCCCTCCTGGCGCAGCGCCTCCACTATCTCGTCGTTGCCGGGATAGGTTTGGGCGAAAAGCAAACGCCCCCACCCTAGGTCCAGCGCCACCGATTCCGACCGCTCCTCCTCTGCGTCTCCGTGCACGATGGCCGGCTTCATCGCCTGGGCGCGCATGCGTTTCAGGCGATGGCCGAGTGCCTTTTCGGAACGGACCCTCTGGGTCCGCGTCGCTGCTTCATCCCGCTTCGGCATGGCTCAAATCCTGTGGGTCTGGAGCCACAATTCCAGCAGGCCCGCCTGCCAGAGCGCGGAACCGCGCAGCGGCGTGATGTGTTTGGCAGGCGCCGCATAAAGTGTCTCAAGATAGTCTTGGCGAAACAGTCCGCGTTCCCGCGCCGGGCGCGAGCTTAGCGCGTCGCGCACCATATCAAGGTAGACACCATCGATATATTTGAGCTGCGGAACCGGGAAATATCCCTTGGTGCGGTCGATTACCTCGTGCGGAATCACCTGTCGGGCGACATCCTTGAGTACGCCCTTGCCTTCGCCACGCAGTTTCTCCTCGGGCGGAATGCGGGCGGCAAGTTCCACCAGCTCATGATCGAGGAAAGGTACGCGCGCTTCGAGGCCCCATGCCATGGTCATATTGTCCACGCGTTTGACCGGGTCATCGACCAGCATGACCGATGAATCGAGCCTTAACGCCGCATCCACGGGCGTGTCCGCTCCGGGCTGGGTCAGATGGCGTGCGACAAAGGCACGGCTTAGGTCTTCCTCCGTCAGCCACTCCGGCGCGAGCTCCTCTTTCAGGCGCGCATGCGGCCGGTCGAAGAAGACCTTCGCGTAATCATCCACCACGTCATTGGAGTTCATCAGCGGCGGATACCAGTGATAGCCGCCGAAAACCTCATCCGCGCCCTGGCCCGATTGCACGACCTTGATGTGCTTCGACACTTCCTGGGCAAGAAGGTAAAAGCCGACATTGTCATAGGAGACCATCGGCTCCGACATCGCCTGGAAAGTGCCGGGTAGCGCATCCAGAAGCTTTTCAGAGGGCACGAAGATCTTGTGATGATCCGTGCCGAAATGCTCGGAGATGAGATCGGAATAGACGAACTCGTCGCCCTTCTCGCCATTAGCTTCCTCGAAGCCGACAGAGAATGTGGAAAGGTCTGCCTGACCTTCCTCCGCGAGAAGCCCGACGATGAGGCTCGAGTCCACGCCGCCCGATAGAAGGACGCCCACCGGCACGTCTGCCACCATGCGCCGCCGCACGGCGAGACGCAGCGCCTCATGCACCCGCTCGGACCACTCCTCGGAGGTGAGGGACGCCAGCGCCGGATCGCGTTCGTAAGCCGGGGTCCAATAGATACGATCCTTTTTGGCACCGTCCGCCTCGATGATGCGGATGGTGGCGGGCGGCAGCTTCTTCACCCCGTTGAGGATCGTGCGCGGCGAAGGCACGACGGAGTGGAAGGTCATGTAATGGTGCAGTGCCACCTTGTCGATGGAGGTATCCACGTCGCCGCCCGCCAACAGCGCCGGCAGAGAGGAGGAAAAGCGCAGTGCCTCTGGCGTTTCGGAAAAATAAAGCGGTTTGATGCCGAAACGATCTCGCGCCATGACGAGCCGCCCTGAATCGCGCTCATGCAGGACGAAAGCGAACATGCCGTGGAACCGGTCCACGCATGTTTCTTTCCAGGCGTGCCAGGCCTTCAGGATCACCTCCGTGTCGCCATTGGAAAAGAAGCGGTAGCCCTTTTCCTCCAGTTCCACGCGCAACTCGGGATAGTTATAGATGCAGCCGTTGAAGCTGATCGTAAGCCCAAGCTCCGGGTCTTCCATCGGCTGGCGGGCCTTTTCCGAAAGATCGATGATCTTCAACCGCCGGTGGCCAAAGGCAGCGTTCCCGTGCAATACGACGCCGGCTCCGTCCGGTCCGCGCACCGAAAGACATTCCATCATTCTGGACAGAGCGAGGGGTGATGGCTGGAGGCCGTCAAACCTCAGCTCTCCGCAGATTCCACACATGAGTTGGGGGTGACCTTCCTTGTTCACGGCGCCGGGATGGGCGATGGTTACAGTTCTAATACTTTGATTGTCAAATTATCGGCGGCCTTGCCTGCATTGGCCGACAACGCTTACGCGACCCGCTGGTTCCCGCCGGAAGGGCTGCACTGCCCTGAAAGAGCGCTGCGCAATATCATCCGTTTCAGCGCCTTGGCTCACGGGCGCTCATCCGACTCGCCGGAGCGGCTGCGTGGCGCTCCCATGGTGAGCTTGGCCCATAGCGTAAGACAAAGACGCCCCATCCAAGCCTGAGATCAAACATCAAGACGGCACCTTGCAGCCCCGATCTCTGAAGCTGATTAGTTTTGGGTGCATCCACGGGGTTCAAAAACTATGGGCGCAGAGAGTACCGCAAGCGTGCCGGGCTGATTGTCTCTGAATTCCAGCGTTCCTCCCAGCTGGTGCACAAGAGAATCGAGCATGCGTGAGCCAAAGCCCGTGCTCGAGCCAACGCGCCGCCCCATACCCTGATCGGCGACCGCCAGGCGAAAACTGCCGTCATTTTCCGTGAGCGTCACCTGCAACGGACCTGGGGCGCCAGAATAGGCGTATTTGTGCGCATTGATGAAAAGCTCCGTCAAAACCAGCCCTACACTGACGGCGCGGTCGTTCGGAAGCAGCACGGGCTCCAGGTTGCGCGTCAGCTGCGCGCCCCACCCCTTGTCGGTCGACGCAAGAAGATCGTCCAGAAGATCGTCGATGTACCGAGCGCCATCGACCGTGTGGAACTTGTCCGATCCGTAGAGCCGCCGATGCACCAGAGAGACTGCTGCAATGCGCCGGCGCGCCTCATCAAGTGCGTGGCGGGTGGCGTCGTCCCCCGTTTCCCGGGACTGCACGGAGAGAAAGCTGGAAACGATGGTCAGGCTGTTCTGTACCCGGTGATTCACTTCGCCGAGCAGAAACTCGCGCTGCTTCAGAAGCGTTTCCTTCTGTTCCACCAGTCTCACGAGCTTCCTGTTCAACTCGTGAATCCGCCGCGTCTGCCACACATTCTGGATCGCAACGGCCAGGCGTTCGGCGGCTTCAATTTCAGGAACGGTCCACCGCCTGGCCTTGCCGCGCACTGTCTCGCTCCAGGCGATGAAGCTCGCTCTTGGCGTGAGCGTGCCGTCAGCTTTTGCAGTCGCAGCTTTATGGGGATTTCCCGCCCAGTTCACGACCTCTGTCGCCTCTGCGCGAAACCACAACACGAACCATGCCTCGGACCGTGACAGCGCCATTGCCAGAAGGCCAGCCGCGAGCGGGGACACGGGCTCGAGCGGAACGCCGGTCGCCGACAGCTCGTTCGTTGCGAAGACAGTCTGGTGGCCTTTTCTTTCCACCCATTCAACCAATGCGCGGATATCAGCCATCGCAGGACAGCGTCCAGCCGTCACCACCTCGTCGCCGCGCACGACCGCGACGCCATCGGCGTCGAGCATCTGCTGCACTTCAGGAAGGTGCCGAGAGAGAGCACTATCAAGCGATCCTTCGCGCGAAAGAAGCTCGATGATCCGATCCTCGAAGGTCCTCAGCCGGACGCGCTCCCGATAGGTGTCGGTGTCCTCCCTCGCCTTGATGTGGCGTGCAAGCGCGGCGGCGAGCGCCCGGCATCCGATCCTTACGTCCAGCGCAAGATTCCGAGGCATGAAATTGTGGCAGGCGACAAGCCCCCAAAGAACCCCGTCCTTGATGATCGAGAATGACGCCGATGCCACCACGCCCATGTTCTTGAGGTACTGGATGTGCACTGGCGACACGCTGCGAAGGCCGCAGTCACTCATGTCCAGGGGATTGTCCGCAGAACGTACCGGCCGCAGCGGGGCCGGCGCGTAACTTACATCCGGGATGACCCGTACGAGATTGCGGGCATAGAGTGCACGCGCCTGCGCCGGAATATCGCTGGCCGGGAAGTGATGGTTCAGGAACGAATGCCGACCCGGCACCGCATCCTCCGCGATCACCTTTCCGGCATCGTCCTCCAGAAAGCGATATACCATTACCCGGTCGAACCCGGTGAGATCGCGAAACGCCTGCGCGGCCGCCGCCACAAGTTCGGCCATTCCGGCAGCCCTATCGAAGCTCTGAGCTGCCTTTTCAAGCCTCGGCAGCAACGCGTGGCAAGCTGCGGACTGGCCGCTGGCTCAAGCTCGATGAGACATTCGCTATCTCCCCGCGTGATGCTGATGTCGAACGCTTCGTCAGCAAGCGGCGGCACGACATGCCTGAGAAACGTCACGTCAGCTGTGAGAGCGGCAGATGCCGCATCCTCTCCCAAAAGCGCCTCCAGCGGCGCATTCTGCCAGTCCGTGACGCCAAGCCTGCCTTCGACGTCTCCGGCGACATGGAGCACCTTCAGGGTGGAAGCATCCGTCACAAGAAGCAGACCATGCGGCTGGATCGATCCCGGAATGTGAATCGGCTCGCGGTCGCACCCGCTCAAATCAAGTTCATGCAAGGTCACTCAACATCCCCGCAGAGAACACGTTCGGCAAAGAGAAAGCCCCGGGCCGCACCGCGACACATGCGCTCAAGCGCAGCCGGGTCACGCGCTCCTTCCCGTTCGAGAACCCCGATCAATGAGCGCCACATTGACCCGGCGACTGAACCGTAGGGATCCAGAAAAGAAAGTCCTGCGTCTTCGACACCGAGCAGACGCAGCTGGCGAAGAATGTACCGTCCCCCAAGCATCGAACCCTCAACGACGTAATACAGGCCGAGAGCCTCCGATCGGTCCGATGGACGAGGGAAGACGGATAGCGTCTGGGTCTCAAGCTGCTCCGACAGTGCCGCTCGCCAGAGTGCGCTGCGCTGGTTGTAGTCAAGTCCATGCACGGTCTCGAGATCACCGGCCAACGTTCTGTGAGCCGGGTAATAGAACGCTGCGTAGCGGCGAACGATGCCGGGTCGGCGCGACGGCTCCGCAAGTTCTGCGACGGCATCGAAACGCTGCTCGATACGGCGGTGTAAATTTGATGTGGCCTGGCGAAGGCTGGTTATGACCGGCCCTGCCGCGCTCTGGCCTTGCATACCCATGAAGCCCCCCTTCAAGATCCTCGCCCTTTGTGAGATCAGCAAGCATAAAAGACTGATTGCCCGGCTGAATCAGCTCACGACCGGCAGACAGCTGCGGAAATTCGTCTGCCGCATGAAAAGTTCCGCGACCATTGCAGAAAGGCTCAAACTTCTGAGAAGCGGAATTTCACGCCAACAGCCATCCCACTGACGCTCAGAGGTGGCGATGAACCTTTTCCGCCACGATGCCAGCAAGGGTCCCGCCGGACTGGTCCCGCCCAATCCTTTGCAACGTCTTGTCGAGACACCGACTGTAGCGCAACGGATCCGGGCAGTGCTCCGAAGGGCTACCGCATCGGACACAAGACAGGGACAGGTGGCCACAACACCAGCAACGACATGGGCATCATATGGCCGGCGCTTGGACTTTCTCAAGGATTTTAAGGATTTGAAAGCTGGCTGGGGAACCTGGATTCGAACCAGGACTGACGGAGTCAGAGTCCGCTGTTCTACCGTTAAACTATTCCCCAACGGTGAGCGCCTTGCCGCGAAGATCGAAGCGGCAGCGGCCAAGCTATTTAGCCATGCCCCTTTAATAGTCAACCCCGAACCTTTCTCAAGAGCCCGCGCCTCAAAATCTGTCTCATCCGCGCAAAAATCGGCCCGAACCAAGCTGCGCGCATGCGGATTCTGAACCCACGGATATGAACCGCCGGCCAACCGTGAGTGGCCAGCCAACCAGCGGACAGCCCGCGTGAAATCTCAAGATCATTGAACGTTATGAGCAACACGGGCGCCAAGCCAACTCGCGGGCGTCCCGTGCGGCTTTTCAAGGTTATCGGGCTTTCTGAGCGGCCCAAAATAGCGGCGCGCCACCGGCGGCGCCCCTGGCGGATTCCAATCCGCGGCGCAGAGCTTCGCGGAAAGAACAGATTAGCCCGCCCCGCAATTCCGATTTGCGCATGCCCGCTCTTGGTGAATGCCGCGCCGGCTGCTAAGCTGTCGGCCAACTTGAAGATGTCGAGCGCCTGCAGTGCGCCAGCGGGCTGCGCGCGGCGCCAAAGGATAACGGTGGACGACCACGAGGACTGTGCCGCGCCACCGGTCGCAGAGTTTGCTTGCGATCACCTCTCGGCCGGGGGCGGCGGGGCCGAAACGGAGCGTCAGGCGGACAGCGCGCCCGCCGCGGTTCGAAGCGCTACGCCTGTGCGCAAGCGCAAGCGGCGCAGAAAGCGCCGCCGCGGCGTGTTCGTGCGGGACGCAGAGGCCGGCGCTTCCGGCGCGCCATCAGGCCGCCCGCCGAACGGTGCCGAGTCTTCCGCGACGCCATCTCGCCTCCCCCTACCCGTGCACGAGGATGACGCCCAGTCGCGCCGCCGCAAGGCCTATGCGGCGCGCCTAGCCTTCGGCACGGAGCAGGAGAGCGCCTATGCCGCACTCGACCTCGGCACGAACAATTGCCGCCTTCTCGTGGCCGTGCCCGGCAAGCCGGGGCGCTTCCGCGTGGTGGATGCGTTCTCCCGCATCGTGCGCCTGGGCGAGGGCCTTGCCACGAGCGGACGGCTTGGCGAGGCGGCCATGGACCGGGCGGTGGCGGCCCTTGCCGTATGCGCGCAGAAGATCGGCGGCCGCCAACTCGCCGGCCTGCGCATGATCGCCACGGAGGCCTGCCGCTCGGCCGAAAACGGGGCCTGCTTTCTGGATCGCGTCTACCGGGAGACGGGGCTCAGGCTTGAGGTGATCGACCGGCGCACGGAAGCGCGGCTTGCCGTCTCCGGCTGCAGTTCACTGATCCCGCGCGATACGGAAGGCCTCGTGCTGTTCGATATCGGCGGCGGCTCCTCGGAGATCGCGCTGGTGGATCTCTCGCGTCGCCGTACGCCGCGAATCTCCGACCACATCGTGTCCTGGACCTCGCTGCCCACCGGCGTAGTGACCCTGGCCGAGCGCTATGGCGGGCGCGACGTGACACGCGAGACCTTCGAGGCCATGGTGGCGGAAGTGAGCGCGATGCTTTCGCGCTTCGAGGGCAGCACGCGCCTTGCCCATGTGGCATCCGGCGACCGCTTTCACCTGCTCGGCACCTCCGGCACCGTCACCACGCTGGCCGGCGTGCATCTCGGCCTCAAGCGCTACGACCGCAGACGCGTGGACGGGCTGTGGATGGAGAGGGCGAGCGTTGACCGCATGATCGAGACCATCCTCGGCTGGAGTTTCGACGAGCGCAAGGCCAATCCTTGCATCGGCTCGGAGCGGGCCGACCTCGTGCTTGCCGGTTGCGCCATCCTCGAGGCGATCCGCCGTCAATGGCCGGCCGAGCGGCTGCGGGTGGCCGACCGCGGCCTGCGCGAGGGGATGCTCAACGAGATGATGTCGCGCGACGGGGTGTGGCGGCACAGAAAGCGCATCGGAGTGCACGCGCCGTGACGAAGAAGGACGGCGGGATCGGCGCCCGCGGGCTCAAGACGCGCGTGAAGAAGAAGCGAGGGCTCAAAAGCTCCTCGCGCCGCTGGCTGGAGCGGCACCTGAACGATCCCTATGTGCGGCGCGCAAGCCAGGAAGGCATGCGCTCGCGCGCCGCCTACAAGCTCGCCGAAATCGACGACAGGCACCATATCCTGGCGCCGGGCATGAAGGTGATCGACCTCGGGGCCGCGCCCGGCGGCTGGTGCCAGGTGGCGGCCCGGCGCGTGAAATCGGATCCGGAACGTCCGAGTGTGGTGGGAATAGACTATCTGGAGATGGACCCGGTGCCGGGGGCCGCAATCCTGCAGGCGGACTTTCTCGACGAAGGAGTGCCGGAGCGGCTGATCGAGATGCTGGGCGGTCGGCCCGATGTGGTGCTGTCCGACATGGCCGCGCCCACAACCGGGCATCGGCGCACCGATCATCTGCGCACCATGCATCTCGTGGAGGCCGCGGGGGACTTCGCCATTGCCGTGCTCAAGCCCGGCGGGCATTTTCTCGCCAAGGCCTTCCAGGGCGGCGCGGAGAACGAGCTTCTCGCCAGGCTGAAGCGCAATTTCCGCTCCGTGCATCACGTCAAGCCGCCCGCTTCGCGCGCCGAATCGGTGGAGCTCTATCTGCTTGCCAAGGGTTTTCGCGGCGGCGAGGAGGAGCACACAGGCTCCACCCATGCGCAGGAGGCCGGAGAACCGGAGCGTTAGACACTGCGCTCGGCCGCAAGCGCAGTGTCCTCCTGTTCGATGCGCCGGCCCCGCCTGTGCCCCGAGACCGCGCTTCCCGTGTCCGCGGGAAGCGTGAGGAAGGGCAGAACCGACAGAGCCGAAAATGCCGCCACGGAGAGGAAGGCGATCATGAAATGATCGAGCGTCAGCGGCGTATCCGTCATGTAGCTCGAAACCTCCAGTATGCCGCCCGCCAGAGCCACGCCGACAGCGATGCTGATCTGCTGGGTGGCGGCGGCGATCGCCGTGGCCTGGCTTGCCTGCCTGTCGGCGATCTCGGCGAAGACCAGCGCGTTGGCTGACGTAAAGAACAGCGAGCGGAACAGGCCTCCCGCCACCAACACGGCGATGATGAGGCCGTGGGGCGTTGCGGGGGTGAACAGCCCGTTGATCCCGATGAAGGCGCTGCCTAGCAATGCCGTAAGCAGAAGCACGAGCCGGAAGCCGCCTGCCCGCAGCGTCGTGCGGGCGATGAATTTCATGGCGATGGAGCCGAAAGCGGCGGCGAAGGTGAGCAGGCCGGACTGGAAGGGCGTGAGCCCGAAGCCGATCTGGAACATCAGCGGCAGAAGAAAGGGCGTGGCGCCGACGCCGATGCGGAACAGGCTTCCGCCGATGATCGCCGCGCGAAAGGCGCGGTTGGAGAACAGGCTCAGATCGAGGATCGGGCTTGGCGTGCGCCGGGCATGGCGCACATAGGCCCAGACAGCGGCAAGCCCCGCCAGCACCGTCGCAACGCCGACCACCGGTGGCAGAGCCGGAAGGCTCACGACGGAAAGGCCGAAGACGAGGCCGGATGCGGCCAGCGCCGCAAGCGCGAAGCCGATCACGTCAAGCCGCCCGCGCATATCGGGCTCAAAATCGGGCAACACCCGCCCGGAAACCAGGATGCCCGCAAGCCCGATCGGCACGTTGATCAGGAAGATCCAGTGCCAAGAGAAATAGGTCGTGATGAAGCCGCCGAGCGGCGGGCCGATCACGGGGCCGACGAGCGCGGGTATGGAAAGCCAGGCCATGGCGGAGACGAGCTCGCTTCTCGGCGTCGCCCGCACCAGAACGAGGCGCCCGACGGGCGTCATCATCGCTCCACCCATGCCCTGAACGAAGCGTGCCAGCACGAAGGCGAGAAGCGAATCGGAAATCGCGCAGCCGATGGAACCGGCCACGAAGACGGCGATGGCCGACCGGAAAACCCGCTTTGCGCCGAATCGGTCCGCCATGAAGCCGCTGACGGGAATGAAGATCGCAAGCGCCACCAGATAGGTGGTCAGCGCCAGCTTCAGCGTTACCGGATTGGTACCGATGTCCTCGGCGATCGCCGGCAGCGAGGTGGCGATCACGGTGGAATCCATGTGCTCCTAGTCGAGAGCGGCAACGACATGAAGAGCGCAACGGCGAGGACCATAGGCAGCGTGCGGTTCAAGGCAATGTCTTTCCGGTGCACGGATGGGACGGTAAGGCCGGACAACTCCCGCCTCCCGCGGATGGACCTGCAGAACGAGCTTGGGCATATCACAGTTGAACCACGGGACAAGACGCACCGCTCACCGTGCCGCCAAGAGGAACGGTGTCGAAAGCCCCCTACCCCATCTTTTCAAGTTCCGCCGGACGTGGTACGGACCGGCGCCAATCCTGAAAGGGGGAACATGACGAACCGGCCCGTCCGGCAAGGACGGCAGCCCTATCTTTTCTCATTCCCAATGGTCGGCCATGGCTAGAATCATCGAAACCGCTACCGGCGTAGAAGCACTCACCTTCGACGACGTCCTCCTGCAGCCAGGCCATTCGGAGGTGATGCCGGGCGAGACGGATGTTTCCACGAAGATTGCCGGCGACATCGAGCTGAACATCCCCATCCTTTCAGCCGCCATGGACACGGTGACGGAGGCGAAGCTCGCCATCGCCATGGCCCAGGCGGGCGGGCTCGGCGTCATCCACCGCAACCTCTCCCCCGCCGAGCAGGCGGAGGAGGTGCGGCAGGTGAAAAAATTCGAATCGGGCATGGTCGTGAACCCCCTCACCATCGGGCCGGACGCGACGCTGGCCGATGCCCACGCGCTGATGAGCGCGCACCGCATTTCGGGCATCCCGGTGGTGGAAAATGGCGGCTCCGGCGGCCACACCATCGGCAAGCTCGTGGGCATCCTCACCAACCGCGACGTCCGCTTCGCCTCCAACCCGTCACAGCCCGTGCGCGAGCTGATGACGCACGACAATCTCGTCACCGTGAAGGAGGGCGTGAGCCAGGACGAGGCAAAGCGGCTCCTGCACCAGCACCGCATCGAGAAGCTTCTCGTCGTGGACGATGACGGCAACTGCGTCGGCCTGATCACGGTCAAGGACATCGAGAAGGCCCAGCTCAATCCCTTTGCCTGCAAAGACGGGCAAGGAAGGCTCCGAGTCGCAGCCGCCACCGGCGTGGGGGACGACGGCATCGAGCGCGCCGAACGGCTGATCGACGCCGGGGTGGATCTCCTGGTCATCGATACGGCCCACGGCCATTCGCAACGGGTTCTGGATGCCGTCGCTCGCGCCAAGACGCTGTCCAATGCGGTACGGATCATCGCCGGAAACGTGGCCACCGCCGAAGCCACCAAGGCGCTGATCGATGCCGGCGCGGACGGCGTGAAGGTGGGCATCGGTCCCGGCTCCATCTGCACCACGCGAGTCGTGGCCGGTGTCGGCGTGCCGCAGCTTGCCGCCATCATGGCCGCTGTGGAGGCAGCTCAGAAAGCCGGCGTTTCGGTGATTGCCGATGGCGGAATCAAATTCTCGGGCGACCTCGCCAAGGCGCTCGCCGCCGGCGCCAGCGCCGCCATGATCGGCTCGCTGCTGGCGGGCACCGACGAGAGCCCGGGCGAAGTGTATCTCTATCAGGGCCGCTCCTTCAAAGCCTATCGCGGCATGGGCTCCGTCGGCGCCATGGCCCGGGGATCGGCCGACCGCTACTTCCAGGCGGAGGTGCGAGACACGCTGAAACTGGTGCCGGAGGGCATCGAGGGTCAGGTGCCCTACAAGGGGCCGGTGAGCGGCGTACTCCACCAGCTTACCGGCGGCTTGCGGGCCGCCATGGGGTATGTGGGAGCGCGCAGCCTCGCGGAACTCAGGGAAAAGTCGGTCTTCGTGCGCATCTCCGGTGCGGGTCTGCGCGAAAGCCACCCGCACGACGTGACGATCACGCGCGAAAGTCCGAACTATCCGGGTACACGCTGAGCTGAGCCAAGAGAGGGATCACTTCCCCGTAACGGATCAACGCTCCGCCGCAACGGCGTTGTGCCGCGGCGAGCGCCAGGGCTTCGCGGCGCGCGTTGCTGCGCAAGGCGTCAAGGTGGATGCGTCTGAGAAGTGCTGCCAGGGCCGCACCTTCGGCGCTCTCATCGCCGTCGAGCGCCCGCAACATGTGCCAGGAGACCTCCTGGGGACCTGCGATGCGCCTACCCACGGCGACCTCGCGCCAGATCTTCAGCGCTGTGAGAACGGGCGCGTGGGAGACGGGGCTCAGTTCCGCTCGGGAGAGGAGTGCCGAGAGCGCCGCATCGCGCCCGCCGGCAAGCAGCGCGCGCACGCGCGCCTCGCTCTGGCCAGACAGTGAAACCAGAGCGGCGCCGAAGAAATCGATCTTCCCGTACGCAACGGCGCGGATCAGGAAGGAGAGCGTGAGATCGCCGCTTAGCCGCAGATGCTCGACCAGCGCGGCATGCTCGCTTCGGTCGGTGGCGTCGATCAGCGTCAGGGAGGCGTTCGCGCAGGCCTCGCGCGCGAGCTTTTCGGCGCGGCTCGCCCCCATCAGCGCCCGCACGAAGGGGGCAGCCGAGAGCGCCTCCCCCACCCGCCGCAAGAGCAAGTGCCGGCAATCGGCAGGAAGGCGGCGGTCGGCCGCCAGCGCGGCGCGCAGCGCGGCGTGGCCGCCATGGCGCTCAATCATGCGGCGGTAGCTCAGGCCCGCAATACGGGCGGACGGGTTCCGCACCAATTCCAGGCAGGCCTCCGCTGCTCCCACCTCGGCGATCGCAGCTGAAACCGGCAGGGAAAGCTGCGGCCGCGAGGCGATCAGCACCTGAACCTTCGGCACGCCGGAGGCAACCCGGTCCACAAGATCGCCGTCCGAAAGCAGCGGCGAGCGCACCAGCACGGGAGCGGCCACCTCGACCTGGTCGGCGGCAAGCGCGGCGATCACCTGCGCCGGCGCGCGATGGCTGAGCGACAGTGTCTCGGAAAGCGCAAGCCGCACCTTGGGCGACGGATCGTCCAGAAGCAGCGTCAGCGCCGCCTCCGCCGAAAGCCGCTCCTCGAAAGTGAGTTCCTGGCGCAGATAGGCGTGAGCAAGAGCGACAGCCGCGGCGGCCCGCTCCGCAGCCTTCGCGCTTTTGATCCATTTCAGGAAATATTCGATGACCGTCACTTCATGCCCCCCGGCTCGTCACGCAAGCTAGCGGGACTTGGTATAGAAATGGTTTACCATAAGGTTTGCTTGCGAAGCGTGTGGGCCCCGGCCTAGAACGGGCGGAGCGGAGGAAAGGAATGACCGGCCTTTATCTTGAGGACTTCGCGCCGGGAATGGTGTTCCGGCACGCGCTGCGCAAGACCATCACCGAGAGCGACAATGTGCTCTTCTCGGTCATGACGCTGAACCCGCAGCCGCTTCATATCGACTTCGACTTTGCCGAAAAGACCGAATGGGGCCGGCCGCTGGTCAATTCCCTTTTCACCCTGGGCCTGATGATCGGCATTTCCGTCCACGACACCACCTTCGGGACGACGATCGCCAACCTGGGTATGAAGGAGACCATCTTTCCCCATCCGCTCTTCCACGGCGATACGCTGCGGGTGGAGACCGAGGTCAGAAGCGTGCGCGAATCGCGTTCGAAGCCGGACCGCGGCATCGTCGAATTCGAGCACCGGGCCTTCAACCAGAACGATGTGCTGGTGGCGCGCTGCCTGCGGCAGGCGATGATCATGAAGAGGCCGGACGGGGAAAACGCCTGATGCGCTCGCTGCTCTTCGTGCCCGCCGATTCGGAAAGGAAGCTCGATAAAGCGCGTAAGGCGGGCGCGGACGCTCTCATCCTCGACCTGGAGGACTCGGTAGCTCCGGAGCGCAAGTCCGAGGCACGCCGACTTGCCGCCGCGTTCCTTGCCGAATGGGACACCCCTGCCCCGGTCTATGTACGCATCAATGGCCTTACCACAGGCCTGGCCGATGACGATCTGATGGCGGTGATGACGGCGCGGCCCATGGGCATCATGCTGCCCAAGGCCGAAGGCGGCAGGGACGTGGCGCTGCTTGCAGCCAAGCTGCGGGTGCACGAGGCCGAAAACGGAATTGAGGACGGTGCAACGCGCATCCTGCCAATCATCACGGAGACGGCGGCCGCGGTCTTTTCTGCCGGTACGCTTGCGGGATCAAGCGAACGGCTTTCGGCCCTCACCTGGGGCGCAGAGGATCTGTCCGCCGCGCTCGGCGCGCGGACCACGCGCGACGAGGCGGGCCGCTATACGCCCGTCTTCGCGATGACCCGGGCCGTCACATTGCTTGCGGCAAGCGCGGCGCAGGTGCCGGCCATCGATACGGTCTTCCCCGCTTTTCGTGACGCGGAAGGCCTTGCACGGGATTGCGCCGAGGCGGAGCGCGACGGCTTCACAGGCAAGATGGCCATCCATCCAGCGCAGGTGCCAGTCATCAACGCCGCCTTCACGCCTTCGCAGGAGGCCATCGATCATGCCCGGCGCGTGGTCGCTGCATTCAAGGATGCCGGGCAGACCGGCGTTGCGAGCCTGGGCGGCGAGATGATCGACCGGCCGCATCTTTTGCGGGCCGAGCGCATTCTGGCGCGCGCACGTCTGGCCGGATCGGCGTGATCACCGGTCCTGCCAGCGCGGGCGCCTCATGGAAAAGATTTCGCCCGGCGCGGCATAGTCCATGTAGCCGAGCCGAGACAGATTTTGGGCCGTGGCGACATCGAACAGCCCTTCCTTCAGCATGGCCTCATCGATGTGCACGCCCACGACCTCACCGATCACGACGGTCGCATCAACCGGATCGCCGTTCAGATCACGCGGCTCCAGAACCTCGGTCACCCGGCATTCAAGCGCCGCCGGAGCCTCGGCGACGCGCGGGCAGGCGACCAGGTTGCAAGGAGCGGGCGTCAGGCCGGCAAGCTCGAATTCGCTCGTTCCGGGCGGCGCGTCGATCGAGGTCTCGAGCATCTTTTCCGCAAGACGGCGGCTCACCAAATTGACGGTGAATTCGCCCGTTTCGCGCGCGATGACCGCACTGTCCTTCACGCCATCCGAGGAGAACCACACCAGCGGCGGACGGCTGGATATTGCGTTGAAGAAGGAATAGGGCGCGAGATTGAACGCGCCATCTTTCCGGCGCGTTGAAATCCAGCCGATGGGGCGAGGCGCCACAATGGCCTTGAAGGGATCGTGCGGTAGCCCGTGGCCGTGGCGCGGTTCGTAGAACATTGCAATCCTTCCTATCCCTCTTGCGGGCCCGTATATTCGCTTACGAGGCTCGCCACATCCGGGCGCGGGCGATCGGGCGTGCCGCCTGGATGAGTGCCGATATGCACGAAGCCGATCACACGTTCATGGGGTGCCAGCCCGAGGAGGCGCCGGCCCTCCTCATCGTCGGAATACCAGTTGGTGATCATGTGCGTCCTGTAACCCATGGCGTTTGCAGCTATGATGAGGTTCATGGCCACCATGCCGCCCGACAGGAACATCTCCCATTGCGGGATTTTCCGGCTTTCCTTCGGGCTTGAGATCACGCCGATCACTAGGGGCGCGCGCGAAAAGCGGGTGAGCTCCTGCTTGCGGCGCTCCTCACTCAAGGGGCCCTCGCGCTTTTCCGCCAGATCCGCCAGCAACTGACCAACCCGCTCGCGCGCCTCGCCCCGGTAAAGGATGAAGCGCCAGGGCGTGAGCATGCCGTGATCGGGCACGCGCGTCGCCGCTCTCAGGATGATGTCGAGCTCTTCCGCCGACGGCGCGGGATCGCCAAGCTCATGGATGGGCGGTGAGCGGCGGGCAAGCAGAAGGTCGATCACAGATCTGTTCAACGATAGGCTCCTCTGTGTGGAAGGAAGAATGCGCGCCTCAGCCTAGAGGCCGCGGCAAATGCTTCGTTGGCTACAGCCTTGAAATTGCCATCGCCTTGGGGTTCAAGGCAAGCATGCGGTTGGCGATCAGGCGATTCTTGGGGGTGATTTTCGTTGCGGCGGGATGCGGCCTGCCGGCGAATGCCCAGGAAAGTTTCGGGCTCGACGATCTGCGCCTTCCGGGTCTCAGCGAATATGCCGCGCCGCATGAAGAAAATCCGCTTTCGCTGCAGCGCGCTCAAATCACGCTTGCCGCCCAGCTTACCGAAGATTCCCCGGAGATACCGCACGGACTGGTCTGGCGTGTCTTCGCGCCGGAGCCGGGCCCCGACGGCAAACTGCCGCTCGTCGCCACCGCCCGGGGCGGCACCAGCACCTTTTCCCTTCTTCCGGGAAGCTATCTGGTGCATGCCGCCTACGGTCGGGCCGGCGCCACCAAGCGCATCTCCGTGGGCAACGACGTGCGGCAGGAAAAGCTGGTGCTTGACGCCGGCGGGCTGAAACTCGACGCTGTGCTGCCGGGCGGAATCAGCATTCCGGAAAACCGATTGCGCTTTTCCATCTATGAGGCCGAGCCCGACATCACCGGAGAGCGCCCGCTCATCATTCCGGACGTGCGGCCCAACGCGGTGGTGCGCCTGAATGCCGGGACCTATCACGTTGTCTCAACCTTCGGCTCCGTGAATGCCATCATCCGCGCCGATATCCGGGTTGAGGCCGGGGAGCTCACCGAGGCAACGATGGAGCACCGAGCAGCCCAGATCACGATGAAGCTGGTGCGGGAGCCCGGCGGCGAGGCCATCGCCGACACGGCCTGGTCCGTGCTGACGGGCACCGGCGAGATCGTAAAGGAGGCCGTAGGCGCCTACGCCTCCATGGTGCTGGCCGAGGGCGAATACACCGTCGTGGCCAAGAACCGGGACCGCATCTACCAGCGGGACATCACCGTTGCCCCGGACGTGCTCGACCAGAGGGTCGAGCTGTTGCCCGAAGACCTTATCCAGCCGACAGCCGACCTGTCCGACGCCGAACTGGTGGATTAAGCAGCCGCCCGGCGGCGCCGCAGGTCGGGCGGTGTCGCCTCGTCCGCAAGCTGGCTTACGGCTTCCTCCAGCGTGAGGGAAACCTGATCGCGGCTGCCGAGCCGGCGCATGTTCACCGTCCCCTCCTCCGCCTCGCGCTTGCCGCACACGAGAATGACCGGAACCTTGGCGAGCGAGTGCTCGCGCACCTTGTAATTGATCTTCTCGTTGCGCAGGTCCGTCTCTACGGCAAGGCCCGCAGCCTTAAGCTGCCGGGCGACCCTGCCCGCATAATCGTCCGCGTCCGAGGTGATCGTTGCCACGACCACCTGCAGCGGCGCGAACCAGAGCGGAAAATGGCCTGCGTAGTTCTCGATCAGGATGCCAAGGAATCGCTCCATGGAACCGCAGATGGCGCGGTGGATCATCACCGGCTGCTTCTTCTCCGAATCCTTGTCGATATAGAAGGCGCCGAACCGCTCGGGCAGATTGAAGTCGATCTGCGTCGTGCCGCACTGCCATTCGCGGCCAATGGCGTCTTTGAGCACATAGTCGAACTTCGGCCCGTAGAAGGCGCCGTCCCCGGGATTGATGGCCGTCTTGATCCGGTTGTCGGAGCGCTGGATGTCCTGAAGCACGCCCCGCATGATCTCCTCCGCGTGATCCCACAGCGCATCGGAGCCTACCCGTTTCTCCGGCCGGGTGGAAAGGAATACCTTGATCTCCTCGAAGCCGAAATCGGCATAGGTCGAGAGGATCAGATCGTTGATCTTCAGGCATTCCTCGGCAAGCTGCTCCTCGGTGCAGAAGATATGCGCATCGTCCTGCGTAAAGCCGCGCACGCGCATGAGCCCGTGCAGCGCACCGGATGGTTCGTAGCGGTGCACCGTGCCGAATTCCGCAAGCCGGATCGGCAGATCGCGGTAGGACTTCAGACCGTGCTTGAAGATCTGCACGTGGCCCGGGCAGTTCATCGGCTTCAGCGCGAAGACACGCTTGTCCTCCGCCTCCTCGTCCGCGCACTCGACCTTGAACATGTTCTCCTTGTACCAGCCCCAGTGGCCAGAGGTTTGCCACAAGGAGTGGTCAAGCACCTGCGGCGCGTTGACCTCCTGATAGTCGCCGTCGAGCCGGCGGCGCATGTACGAGACAAGGTTCTGGAACATGCGCCAGCCCTTGGCGTGCCAGAAGACGACTCCCGGCCCCTCCTCCTGGAAGTGGAAGAGGTCCATCTCGCGACCGAGACGGCGATGGTCGCGCTTCTCCGCCTCCTCCAGCATGTGGAGATAGGCGTCGAGCTGTTCCTGATTGGCCCAGGCCGTGCCGTAGATGCGGGTGAGCATGGCGTTGTTGGAATCGCCGCGCCAATAGGCGCCCGCCACCTTCATCAGCTTGAAAGCCTTGCCGATCTGGCCGGTGGAAACCATGTGCGGGCCGCGGCAGAGATCGAACCATTCGCCCTGACGGTAGATCTTGACGTCCTCCCCTTCGGGAATGGCGTCCACCAGCTCGACCTTGTAGCTCTCGCCCTTTTCGGCAAAGACCTTCTTCGCCTTTTCGCGCGGCCACACCTCCTTGGTGAAGCGCTCGTTGCGGTCGATGATCTCCCGCATCTTCTTTTCGATGCGCGGCAGGTCTTCCGGCGTGAAAGGCTCGTTGCGGGCGAAGTCGTAATAGAAGCCGTTCTCAATGACCGGTCCGATGGTCACCTGCGTGCCAGGATAGAGCTCCTGCACGGCTTCGGCCATCACATGCGCCGCATCGTGACGGATGAGCTCCAGCGCGCGCGGGTCGTCACGCGTGACAATCTCGATGCTGCCTGACTGGCCAACCGGGTCGGACAGATCGCGCAGAGTGCCGTCGAGCGCGTAGGCGACGGCCTTCTTGGCCAGCGACTTGGAGATGGATTCGGCGATATCGGCTCCGGTGGTCGCGGCATCAAACTCGCGAACCGAGCCATCGGGGAATGTGAGGGAAACGGCGTGAGCCATGGGAATTTCTCCTATCCAGTCCCGCCAACGAACGCGGGTGGTGATTGACATGAGGCGTCGCATGTAGCGCCCGAGGAACGCCACGTAAAGGCCTTTGCGGCGGGTTCGGCGCTAAAGCCTCCAGTAGCGCCAGGGCGCCCACCATTTGTGATGGGGCTGCAGCACCTCCGGCACAGGATCGATACCATGCGTGCCGCCCGGCCCGCAGCGCATGAGGCGGAACAACCCCATCCAACCTCCGGCCCAAAGGCCATGGCGGGCAATCGCCTCATAGGCGTATTCGGAACAGGTGGGGAGATGCCGGCAGGAATTGCCCACGAATCCGGAAAGCGTGAGCTGATAAAGCCGGACGAGCGCCGTGCCCACGACCCGCCCCGGCGTCTTGGGCCAGGGGCCGGACCAGTTTCTCGACTGAGCGCTCATTGGTTGTTCAAAAGATTTCTGATGCGGATCGCTGGTTGCGGAACGTCATTGCGGGCCGTACGCCATACAGTAACCCAGTTGATCGACCCGTAACCGTGCGACAGCCGATTGGTCCGCAAAATCGAGCATGTCCCGGAGCAGTTCCTGAACGGCGCTTTCCGGTACGGGCATCACAAACGCCGCTCATCGCGGGACACACGCTGTGCCACTGCCGCGCTGAAATCTCCCGGTGTCCGGATGTCGAACTTCACGCCCAAAAGCGCCTCGAGCTTCAATTCCAATGAAGCAAGGTCGAACGGAGAAAGGTTCTCCGCCGTACTCCACCAGAATGTCCACATCGCTTTCCTCCGTCTCCTCGCCTCTCGCCACGGAACCGAAGATGCGGGGATTGCGCACCGGGTACCGGGAGATGATCTCCAGCACCTCCTCGCGATGTCTTGCCCGGGCTTCCGTCGGACGCACCGTCGCGTTCCTCAGGCGGCCTTGCCCGCCTGCTTCTTCTCGATCTGGTCAATGCAGTCGACCACCGCATCAAAGGTGAGCATGGTCGAGGCGTGGCGCGCCTTGTAGTCGCGCACCGGCTCCAGATATTTGAGGTCCGCGAAGCGGCCCTCGGGCGGCGGCCCGTTTTCCTTTAGCATGCGACGCATCGTCTCGCGCACCGCGCGCAGTTCCTCAGCGGTGGCGCCGATAATGTTGCGCGCCATGATGGAGGATGAAGCCTGGCCGAGCGCACAGGCCCGCACCTCATGCGCAAAGTCCGTCACGACGCCATCGGCCATCTTCAGATCGACCGTCACGGTGGATCCGCACAGCTTGGAATGCGCGGTGGCCGTCGCGTCAGGCGCCTTCAGGCGTCCGATGCGGGCGATGTTGCCGGCGAAACCAAGAATTTTCGCGTTGTAGACGTCGTCGATCATGAATTTCCGCCTGACGGCGCGTATCAAGCATCCCTTGTCGCTGAGGTTACTTTCATTCGCGCACCACCGGAACTATATAATGAGCGTATCCGGCCTAGGGCAAGAAGGGGTTTGATGCCCGGCCGGTGCCAGGCCGCTTCGGGCGGAACTGACGCCAGTTCCCACGAGACCCGCGAAAGGCTAGAACCGTTCAACTCGCCCCTGCGCGACAGGGGCTACGGGAGCCGCCTCGATATGGACGCGATAATCAGGAATTTTCCGCACCGCCCGGAGCCGCAGGCGAAGTCTGCCGACACGTCCGCCTTTCTCGACAGGCCAGTGACGGACCGGCCAAGCCGCGAGGAGGCGGAGGCGGCCGTGCGCACGCTGCTGCGCTGGGCAGGCGACGATCCCGACCGCGAAGGATTGAGGGATACGCCCGCGCGCGTCGTCAAGGCCTATCAGGAGCTGTTCTCCGGGTACGACCGCTGCCCGGCCGACGAGCTGGGACGCACCTTCGAGGAAGTTGCCGGTTTTGACGACATGGTGCTCCTGAAGGACATCTCCTTCCACTCCCACTGCGAGCATCACATGGTGCCGATCATCGGCAAGGCCCATGTCGCCTATCTACCGAACGGAAAGGTGGTCGGCCTGTCGAAGATCGCCCGAGTGGTCGACATCTTCGCCCGGCGCCTTCAGACGCAGGAATCGATGACGGCGCAGATCGCCACCGTTATCCAGGAGATCCTCAAGCCGCGCGGCGTGGCCGTGATGATCGAGGCGGAGCATCTGTGCATGTCGATGCGCGGCATTCAGAAGCAGGGCTCCACCACCATCACCACCACCTTTACCGGCGCCTTCAAGGAACAGCCGGAGGAGCAGGTGCGCTTCATGACGATGGTGCGCGATCCCCGCAAAGGCTGATTTCATGGCAGGGATTTCCTTCTTACCGCCTCCGGCGGAGAAATCCGCGCTCGAGGAAGGAACCGAATTTACTCCGCGCTTCGACTCCCGGGGGCTGATTACCGCCGTCGTGACCGACGCCGACGACGGGACGCTTCTCATGGTCGCGCATATGAACGCAGAGGCCCTGGCAAAAACGCTCGAAACGGGCATCGCCCACTACTGGTCGCGCTCGCGCGCAAGCCTCTGGAGAAAGGGTGAAACATCCGGGAACGAGCAGCACGTAGTGGAAATCCGCACGGACTGCGACCAGGATGCCGTTCATCTTCGCGTGAAGGTCGCGGGCCAAGGCGCAACCTGTCACACGGGTCGGCGTTCCTGTTTTTACCGGAGCGTGAATCTTGAGAACGGCCGCCCAGTCCTTACCACTATTCCTTGAGGACAAAGGCAGTCAGATCATCTTTTTGACGAATCGTGCTGCTCTCGCATTCATGATTTTGATACGATCCCCCGCCACACTCTGGCCGGGGGTGAGCACGAGGAGTTCATGATGCTCGATTGGCCGCGCAAAAAGGCCGATAACAGGCGCGACACCACTGCATTCGAGCCACCATCCACAGAACCCGCACCGGGCAACGGAAACAGCGCAGCCATCGCCCTCGCGCTCGGCGGAGGCGCGGCGCGCGGCTGGTCCCATATCGGCGTGCTGCGAGCGCTCGACGAGGCTCAAATCCCCGTATCGATGATCGCCGGCACATCCATAGGCGCGCTGGTCGGCGGCTGCTACCTGGCCGGCAAGCTGGACGAACTCGAAGAGTTCGCGCGCTCGCTCACGCGCCGGCGGATACTCGGCCTGCTCGACCTCAATCTGGGCGGCAGCGGCCTCTTCGGCGGCATGCGCCTGACGAGCCGCATGCAGGAGCATCTGGAAGGCGTCACCTTCGCAGACCTTGCCAAGCCCTTCGTCTGCGTGGCGGCCGAAATCCGCACCGGACATGAGGTCTGGATATCAAGCGGTTCGCTGATCACCGCCATGCGGGCCTCCTATGCCCTGCCCGGCGTGTTCGAGCCCGTGGTCTGCAATGGGCGGGTGCTCGTGGACGGAGCCCTCGTCAACCCGGTCCCCGTCTCGGTCTGCCGGGCTTACGAGCAGCCTTTGGTGGTTGCGGTCAACCTGCACTACGACCTGTTCGGCCGCGCGGCGGTGATCAAGCATTCAGCCGATCTGCCGGAACGGGAAGACAAGGCGACGAATGGCAGCCCCACGCCGCTCATCGTCGACAAGGGGCCGAACCGGCGTGAGGCCCGGCTCGGGATCACCGGCGTGATGGTGGAAGCTTTCAACATCATCCAGGACCGCATATCGCGCGCGCGGCTTGCGGGCGATCCGCCCGATCTTTCCATCCAGCCGAAGCTCGGACATATCGGGCTTACGGAATTCTACCGGGCGGAGGAGGCGATCCGGATCGGCTACGAGACGACCAAGGCGCAGCTGGCGGACATCGAGCGGATGCTTTCCGTACTCGTTTAGATTTGATCCTTTGCGGCGTCGGTGACGCGGAACTGGACAGAGCGCATGCCATTCCAGTGATTGGCAACGAGCTGGCCCGCCACATGCACCGAGGCGCCGCGGTGCTCGAAGAGGAACCTGCCGAGCTCGGTTTCAGCGGCTCGAAAGGCAATCGCCTGAAGTCGCGCGCCTGTCTGCGACCGCAGATCTATACGAACGTGACCATTGCCGACGGCTTGCGCGTCGGCAAGCCGGTGGCGCGGCAGCGCGAGGACGGGAGCGGGATGCCCCGAGCCGTAGGGGCCGGCCGCCTCCAGCGTGTCGATGAGGTCGAAGGTCGCGCCGTCCGCCGAAAGCGCCGCGTCGATCTTCAGGCTTTCGGCCTGGCGCAGCGCTGCAACCTTCTCGACCGCCCGTTCCTCGAAAAAGGCGCGCAGCGCGCCCAGCTTTTTTCGCTCAACGGTAATGCCGGCGGCCATGGCGTGACCTCCGCCCTTCACGAGTAGGCCTTCGGAAACCGCCTCGCGCACGAGCCTGCCCAGGTCGAAGCCGGATATGGAGCGTCCCGAGCCGGTTCCCATACCGTTGGGATCGAAGGCGATAGCAAAGGCCGGGCGGCGCGCGAGATCCTTCAGCCGCGACGCGATGAGCCCCACTATGCCCGGATGCCATGACGAACCCGCCGTGACCAGAATCGCCGGCCCGCCGCCCGCCATGAGCTCCGCATCCGCCTCCGCCCGCGCCTCGGCAAGCATGGCGGCTTCCATGTCCTGGCGCTCCCTGTTCAACCGGTCGAGCGTGGCCGCAATCGCCTCGGCTTCGCTCTCGTCGAGCGTGGCGAGCAAATTGGAGCCGAGCGAGGCATTGCCGATACGCCCGCCGGCATTGATGCGCGGGCCGATCAGGAAACCTAGGTGATAGGGATTGAGCGGCTCCCCGATGCGCGCCACGCGGGCAAGGGCGGCGAGCCCGGGCGTCTTCAGGCTGCGCGCGGCAATAAGGCCCTTGGCGACGAAGGCGCGGTTGACGCCGATGAGGGGAACGACGTCACAGACGGTGGCGAGCGCTACCAGGTCGAGCAGCGAAAGAAGATCGAAGGGCTCTCCAGTCACCTTCCTCTCGCGCAGAACGCGTGCGGTCTGCACGAGCGCCAGGAAGACGACTCCTGCCGCGCAGAGATGCCCCTGCCCTGAAAGATCGTCCTCCCGGTTGGGATTGACGACCGCCAGAGCGTCGGGAAGCGCGCCGCCCACCTGGTGATGGTCCAGAACCACGACATCCGCACCCGCCGCATTCGCAGCCTCAATCGCGGCGGCGCTGTTGGTGCCGCAGTCGACGGTTACGATCAGGCTTGCGCCGCGCCGCGCCAGCTCGCGCATGGCTTCGGGATTGGGGCCATAACCTTCGAAGATGCGGTCCGGGATGTAGATTTCGGCAGGCACGCCATAATGGGCGAGGAAGCGCTTCAGCATGGCCGAGGAGGCCGCGCCGTCCACGTCATAATCACCGAAGACGGCCACGCGTTCCCGCGCCGTAATGGCCTGCGCGATGCGGGCGGCCGCCTTTTCCATGTCGGTGAGCGTAGCCGGATCGGGCAGCAGGTCGCGAATGGAGGGTGCGAGGAACCGCTTTGCCTCCTCGCCTGGTATCCCGCGGCCTGCCAGCACGCGCGCGACGATCTCCGGCATTCCGTGGCTCTGCGCCATGCCCAGAGCGATATTCTCGCCGCGCAGGTCCAGCCGGTGCTCCCACGAGACACCGCGCGCCGATTTCCGGACATTGAGAAAAAAACGCCGCTCGCCGCTCACACCTATCCTCCAGGATTCGGGAGGATAGCCCGATGGCGGCGCGAATTGGACAGGTTTCAGAACTTATCCAAATCCTGATGCTTTGCCTTTATTTCGCGCACCGTGCGCGAAGAGGAGCGCATGACGATCGTGTGGGTCTGGATCGACTCGCGGCCGAACTTGACGCCCGAAAGCAGGTTGCCGTCCGTCACGCCGGTGGCCGCAAACAGCACGTCGCCGCGCGCCATCTCCTCCAGGCTGTAGATCTTCTTGGGATCGGTGATGCCCATCTTCTCCGCGCGGGCGATCTTTTCCTCGGTATTGAGCTGCAGCCGCCCCTGCATCTGCCCGCCGATGCAGCGCAGCGCCGCCGCAGCCAGCACGCCCTCCGGCGCGCCGCCGATGCCCATATAGATGTCGATGCCCGTCTCGTCAGGATCGGTCGTGTGGATGACACCCGCCACGTCGCCGTCACCAATCAAACGGATGGCGGCCCCCGTCGCGCGCACGTCCTCGATCAGGCGCGCATGACGCGGCCGGTCCAGAATGCAGGCGGTGATCTCGGAAACAGGTACGCCCTTCGCTTTGGCGAGGTTTTCGATGTTCTCGGCCGCCGGCGCGTCGAGATCGACCGTGCCCGGCGGATAGCCCGGCCCGATGGCGATCTTCTCCATATAGACGTCCGGCGCGTAAAGCAGGCTGCCGCGCTCGGCAATGGCGATCACGGCCAGCGCATTGGGAAGGTTCTTGGCACAAATGGTCGTGCCTTCCAGCGGGTCGAGCGCGATATCGACCGCTGGCCCCTCGCCTACGCCCACTTCCTCGCCGATGTAGAGCATCGGCGCTTCGTCGCGCTCGCCCTCGCCGATGACCACGGTGCCGGCAATCGGCAGGCGGTTGAGCTCGGAGCGCATGGCGTCAACGGCGGCCTGGTCGGCAGCCTTCTCGTCGCCGCGCCCGCGCAGCCTCGCGGCGGCCACCGCCGCCCGCTCGGTAACGCGCACAAGTTCGAGCGTAAGAATCCGGTCAAGGCCGGCCTGGGAATTTTTGGGCATGAAGGTCATCTCAGGGTCCCGGGAGAAATCGTCGCGGAGCATCCGCGGATCATCATGAGAAACGTTCTGACAAAGAAGAACGGCGACGGCAAGAGCCGGGAAGGAAAGCTAGCTGATTGAATCGATTGAATATTCGCAGCGTTGGCTTATGCGCGGCCTCGACCCCCATCAGTGCCGCCGCATCCACCACCAGCGGTCCTCCAGCGGCCTCTCCGGCACACAGACATAGCCCACGAAGCAGGAGGGGGTATCGCGGGTCGCGATCCAGGCACGTTCGATTGTTTCGGCAAAAGCGCAGTGGCGCTCGCTGGCGACGTAACGGTCGTAGGTGTAGCGGCCCGTGGTCAGCACCACTGCGCCGGATTGCTGGACCAGCGCCCTCGCCTGGCCGCATGTCATCGTGCGCGCATCGGGGCGCCCCTGGGCAGCGGAGGCTCCGGCCGACAGCGCCAGCACCGTACCCGCCAAGGCCCAAACGGTCAAACTTCGCATGTTTCACCCTCAAACTCTTGCCGAAACGCTTCAAGCACTTTATGTCCGCGCAGCATTGGCCGACCTGTTTGCCGTGGCACTCTTCTTCAATTCGGGACGGCCATGCCTTAGCATCGTCACTGTCCTCGGCTCGATGATTCTCCTTGTTCCAGAGACGACATGGCCGGCCAACCAGCACCTTTGACAACCTTTGACCACACGGCCCTCGAACCGGATAACACAGCTCTTTTCCTGGATTTCGACGGCACGGTGGCGGATTTGGCCGAACGCCCCGACGCGGTTTCGGTTCCTGCCGCCACGCGCGAAATACTTGCACGGCTCGACAAAAGCACGCAAGGCGCGGTGGCGATCGTTACCGGGCGTCCCATCGACGAGATCGACCGCTTTCTGGACCCTCTGAAGCTGCCGGTGGCGGGCGTGCACGGGCTCGAACGGCGGGCGGCGGGCGGCCGCCGCACGGCAGCGGCGATCGATGAGGAGCAGCTTGCCATGGTCGGCATCAGGTTGCGCAGCTTTGCCGATGCCCATCCCGGCCTCATTTTCGAGGCGAAACAGGGATCGATGGCATTGCATTTCCGCCAGCGCCCGGAGCTGGCGGAAGCGGCCACGGCCACCGTTCACGAGGCTGTGAACGGGCATAAGGGACTGCAGATCCTGCACGGCAAGATGGTGGTGGAGGTCAAGAGCGGAACGGCCAACAAGTCCCATGCCGTCGCCGCCTTCATGGCAGAACCGCCTTTCCTTGGCAGGATACCCGTCTTCGCCGGGGACGACGTCACCGACGAGGATGCTTTCCGTGAAATTGCCCGTATTAGCGGCGTTTCCATAAAAATCGGCGGCGGCGCCACCGCCGCCATCTATAGAACCCCGGGAACCGAGACGTTCCGCAACTGGCTTGCCCGGCTGGCGGACAGCTTCGAGGCCCGCATTCTAGCAAAACAAGGTATTTGATCGTGACGACACTCAATCTCGGCGTGGTAGGCAATTGCAGCTTCTCCGCGCTCATCGACCCGAAGGCCAGCATCGTGTGGTGCTGCCTGCCCCGCTTTGACGGCGACCCGATTTTCAATGCGCTGCTTGCCGGAACGGAAGACCCCGCGGACGGCCTGTTCTCGATCAGGCTCGAAGGGCTGGCGGAGACGGAACAGCATTACGAGCCCAACACGGCCGTTCTCGTCACGCGGCTGCACGGCTCCTCCGGCTCGGTGGAGATCGTCGATTGCGTGCCGCGCTTCTTCTGGCGCGATCGCATCTTCCGGCCGCAGACGCTGGTGAGGCGAATCCGGCCCATCGCCGGCACGCCGCGCATTTCCGTGCATGTGCGCCCCACCTTCGCCTATGGCACGGTGCGCCCGCAGATCACGCGCGGCTCCAACCATGTGCGCTATATCGGCCCGGAGACCACGCTGCGGCTGACCACCGACGCGCCCATCGACTATGTGATCGACGAAACCCGCTTCAACCTCACGGCCCCGCTGGACTTCGTCTTCGGACCTGACGAGACGCTGTCAGGCAGCGTCTCCGATACGGCGCGCGATTTCGAGGAGCGGACGATACACTACTGGCGAGGCTGGGTGAGCAATCTCGCCCTACCGTTCGAATGGCAGGATGCGGTGATCCGGGCCGCCATCACGCTGAAGCTGTGCACCTACGAGCCGACCGGCGCCATCATCGCGGCGATGACAACATCGATCCCCGAGGCGCCCAACAGCGGCCGCAACTGGGACTACCGCTACTGCTGGCTGCGCGATGCCTTCTTCGTCGTGCGGGCGCTGAACAGCCTCGGTACCGTGCAGACGATGGAAAACTACTTCCGCTATCTGATGGACATCGTAGCGGATGCGGGCGGTGGCCATCTGCAGCCCGTCTTCGGCGTCGGGCGCGAGCGCCAGCTCACCGAGAACATTCTGGAAAACTTCGCCGGGTATCGCGGCATGGGCCCTGTGCGCAGCGGCAATCAGGCCTACGAGCACTACCAGCACGACGTCTACGGCAATGCCATTCTGGGCGCGACGCAGATCTTCTTCGACCGGCGCATTGAGATGAAGCCGACGCTGCACGACTTCCGCCTTTTGGAATCGGCCGGCGAACAGGCCTACCGGCTGCACAACCAGCCCGACGCCGGCATGTGGGAACTGCGCTCGCGCTCGCGCGTTCATACCTCGTCAAGCCTGATGTGCTGGGCGGCTTGCGACAGGCTGGCGCATATCGCGGCACAGATGGGAGAAAGCGCGCGCGTCCGGTACTGGAGAGAACGGGCCGATGAGATCAAGGAGCGCATCCTCGCCGAGGCATGGTCGGAAAAGCGCAAGGCGTTCGTGGAGAGCTTCGGCGGCGAGACACTCGATGCAAGCGTGCTTCTGATGGCCGAGGTGGGCTTTATCGATGCGCGCGATCCGCGCTTCGTCAGCACTGTCGACCAGCTCGAAAAGGTGCTGGCGACGGGCCCCCACATGAAGCGCTATGAGGCGGCTGACGACTTCGGCAAGCCCGAGGTGGCCTTCAACATCTGCGCCTTCTGGCGGCTCGACGCGCTGGCCCGCATCGGCCGGCACGAGGAGGCGCGCGATATCTTCGAGGCACTCTTGAAAGCTCGCAATCCGCTGGGCATGCTGTCCGAAGACACCCACCCCGTGACCGGTGAGATGTGGGGCAATTACCCCCAGACCTATTCCATGGTCGGAATCATCAATGCAGCCCGCAGGCTGTCGAAACCGTGGGAGACCGTCGTGTGAACAGGCTTGTCGTCGTCTCGAACAGGGTCGCTGATGTGCAAAGGAGCACGCAGGCCGGCGGGCTCGCCGTCGGCCTGGCGGATTCGCTGCGGCAACGCGGCGGCGTCTGGATGGGATGGGATGGACAGACACTAAAATATGAGGAGGAGCCGGAGCCGCGCATCCGGAAGATCGGCGCCGTTACGCAGGCGACGATCCCTCTCACCGAGCAGGATTATGCGGAATACTATCTCGGCTTTTCCAACAGCGTCCTGTGGCCGCTTTTCCACTACCGGCTGGACCTCGTGGAGTACAAGACGGCGTTTCTGGAGGGCTACCGCCGCGTCAACGCCAAATTCGCCAACGCCCTCGTTTCGATCCTGCAGCCCGAGGACGTCATCTGGATTCACGACTACCATCTAATCCCGCTTGCGGCCGAGCTGCGCCAGCGCGGCTGCAAGCAGCGCATCGGCTTCTTCCTGCACATCCCGTTCCCTCCGCCCGAAATTCTTGCCGCCGTACCGCGGCATCGCTGGCTGGTCGAGAGCCTGCTCGAATTCGACGTGATCGGCTTCCAGACCAACACCGACCTGGGCAACCTCCAGCACTATGTGGAGGACCATCTGGGCACCGAGATCACCGAGGGGCGCATAAAGGTGGGCGAGCGTGAGGTGATCGCCGGCTGCTTCCCCATCGGCATCGATGTGGACGCCTTCGTCGAGATGGCCGAGCGGCCCAACGACGAAGTGCAGATCGAGACGCACCGGCGCGAGATCCTGGGCCGCAGGCAGATCATCGGCGTAGACCGGCTCGACTACACGAAGGGGCTGCCCGACCGTCTGCGCGCCTTCGCTCGCCTGCTCGAGCTCTACCCGGAGATGCGCAAGTCGGTGGCCCTTATGCAGATCGCCACGCCGACGCGCGAGGAGGTGGAGGCCTATGTCGATATCCGCAAGGAGCTGGAGGCGCTATCGGGCGCGATCAACGGCCGCTTTGCGGATTTCAACTGGACGCCGGTGCGCTACATCCACGGCACGGTGCCGCGCGACGCGCTTGCTGCACTCTATCGTGCGAGCCAGGTGGGCTTCGTCACGCCGCTGCGCGATGGCATGAATCTCGTGGCCAAGGAGTATGTCGCCGCGCAATCCCCGGAAAATCCGGGGGTGCTGGTGCTGTCCAAGTTCGCGGGTGCGGCTGAGGATCTGCACGAGGCGCTGATCGTCAACCCCTATGACGTGGATGACATGGCGCGCAATCTCTGCCGGGCGCTCACCATGCCCCTCGAGGAAAGGCAGGAACGGCACAAGGCACTCATGGAACGCATCCGCAAGCATGACGCCAAGCACTGGCTCGACACGTTCATGGCCGCGCTGGAAAAGGGCGAGATCAAGAACGCCGCGTGAGGGTGCCTCCTCAGCGCTTCCCCTCCTCCTAATCCCGGAGGCGCGCAGCATCTTCCACTGTCATCCCGTAAGCCGTGTAGCTATCCGGACCCAGTAGAACCATCTCCGCCCTCTTCCTGATTCCCGGCTCTCGCTTCGTTCGGCCGGGATGACGGCAAAGAGACCTCCTGGCACCAAACATCTAGCTCTTCTTTTCCGGCAGGCCTTTACGCTTCGTCTCAGCCAGCTCCTCCAACTGCTTCTCGTTCATGGATTTTTCCATGCTCTTGGAGGCGCCCTTGAGCTTGGATTTGGGCATGTCGCCGCGCTTGGCTGCAAGCGCGGCACCAGCCGCCTTCTGCTGAACCTTCGACTTCGCAGGCATTGGTTTCTCCATACTGGTGGTGGCGGGAAATCCGCTGCCGAGGCTGAAAGTTCCGCCGCGCGGTGGAACATGGCCGCCTCCGCCTTGTTCGTGGATCGCAAGAACCGAATGAGGCGAGCGCCATGAGCGAGGAGACACTTCCCAAGCAGCACCAGGCACATCAGCCGGGCAAGGAGCATGAGATGCATCCCAGGCCGGACTATGAGCCGCGTTATCAGGGTTCAGGCAGGCTCGCCGGTAAGGTCGCGGCCATCACGGGCGGAGACTCCGGCATCGGGCGGGCGACGGCCGTGCTGTTTGCGCGCGAAGGCGCGAAGGTCGCCTTTCTCTACAAGGACGAGGAAGAGGATGCCGCCGAGACGGAGCGGCTGATCCGGAACGAGGGCAGCGAGGCCTTTTCCATGTCGGGTGACGTCGGAGACCGCAAGGTCTGCGAGCAGTTCATCGAGCAGATAATCGGCCAATTCGGCCGTCTCGACATACTGGTGAACAACGCCGCGGAACAGCACTATCAGGAGCAGCTTACGGACATTTCCGACGAGCAGCTCCATCGCACATACCAGACCAACATCTTCGGCATGTTCTACATAACGCGCGCGGCGCTGCCGCATATGGGCAAAGGCTCCACCATCATCTGCACGACCTCCGTAACGGCCTACAAAGGGCAGGACGTGCTGATGGATTACGCGACCACGAAAGGCGCGATCCTCGCCTTCGTCCGCGCTCTGTCAGGCAATCTCGCCTCCAAGGGCATCCGCGTGAACGGCGTGGCGCCCGGCCCGATCTGGACGCCGCTCATCCCCGCGTCCTTCCCGGCAGAGCAGGTGGCAAGCTTCGGCAAGAATGTGCCGCTCGGCCGCCCCGGGCAGCCAAACGAGGTGGCGCCTGCCATGCTGTTCCTGGCCTGCGAGGATTCATCCTACATGACAGGCCAGATCCTGCATCCCAACGGGGGAACGCTGGTCGGCGGATGAGTGCCCGGCGCAGGTTTGCCCCGACCGGCACCTACGTCTTCAGCCTTTCCCAGCCTTCATCGGGGGCAAACCGGTCACCGTACTTCTGGGCAAGGGCGTGCAATTTGGCGGTGATCTCATCCACGCCGCGTTCGCGTGCGTAGTGCAACGGACCCCCGCGGAAAGGCGCGAAACCGGTGCCGAAGATCATGGCCGCGTCGGCCACCTCCTCCTCTTCCACCACGCCTTCGCGCAGACAGCGCACGAGCGTATTGAGCATGGGGAGCACGAGCCGGTCCGCCGTCTCGGAATCGCGGGGTACTTGGGCGCCTTCGGCGATCTTCACCTCTTCGCGTTTCGGCTTGCCGTTTTCGTCATAGACGTACAGTCCCCTGCCCGCCTTGCGGCCCGTCTCGCCGGCTTCCACCTTCTGGACAAGCCAGTCCGGCACCTCGGGCATGGGATCGGGAAGGCGCTCCTTCAGCATCCGCGCCACCTCCAGGCAGATATCGAGGCCCACGCGGTCAGCAAGCTCCATCGGCCCCATCGGCATGCCGAAATCCCTCGCCGCACGGTCGATCACCTCCTTGGGCACGCCCTCGTCGAACATGAGGAATGCTTCGACTAGATACGGCGTCAAAGCGCGGTTGACCAGGAAACCGGGCGCGCTTCTGACGGGAGCCGGCAGGCGGGAAATGTCACCGCAAAAGGCGCGTGCGCGGCTGAGGGTTTCTTCCGACACCGCGTCGTGGGTCACGATCTCCACGAGCTGCATGCGCGTGACCGGGTTGAAGAAGTGCAGGCCGACGAAACGTTCGGCAAAAAGCAGCCCCTCACGCAGGCTCTCAAGCGGAATGCTAGAGGTGTTCGTGGCGAGGATGGCCCCGGGCTTCATGCGCGGTGCGATCTCCTCGTAGACCCTGCGCTTGACCCCCTCCTTCTCCGCCACCGCTTCGATGACCAGATCGGCCTGTCGCACGCCGACGCCTTCGAAATCCGGTGTCAGGCGGTCGAGCGCGTCGCGCCGTTCGAGGCTGGAATGGAGTCTCTTGTCGTAGAAGCTCGACGCCCGGCCGATCGCACGCGCGATGGCCTGCGGGTCCAGATCGGTGAGTGTGACGCGGAGGCCCCGCGCCGCGCACCAGGCGGCGATGTCTCCGCCCATCGTGCCCGCACCGATGACATGCACGCGGCTGATCCCACTTTCGCCCTTGGCAAGGCTTTTCAGCCGCTCGCGCAGGAAGAAGACGCGCACGAGGTTCTGCGCCGTCGGGCCCGTCAGCAGCTCCGAGAACGAGCGGATTTCGGCCCGCTGCATGGCCTTCGGATCGCCGCCATGCTCCTCCCACAAGCCGATCAGCCGGTATGGCGCGGGATAATGCTTTTCGGGCGCGTTCTTTTGGGCCTCGGCGCGCATCCTGTTCGCGGCCATCCGGCGCGCGGGGGCAAGGCTCATCACACCGGCCTTCAGGCCGGGGCGAGCAGGTTTCAGCTTGCCCGCAACGGCCGCCCGGACGGCGTTTGCGACGTGTCTCTCCTCAACCACCTCATCGACAAGACCCAGAGCCTTCGCCTTCCTGGCATGCACCGGACGGCCCGTCAGCATCATGGTCATCGCCTCGACGGGATCGATGAGCGAAGTGAGGCGGAACGTGCCTCCAAGCCCGGGATGGAGACCCAACAGCACCTCGGGGAAGCCGAGACTCGCGCCGGAAACGGCGATGCGGTGCCTACAGGCCAGCGCAAGCTCCAGCCCACCGCCCAGGCAGTGGCCGTGGATCACGGCTACCGTGGGGATCGAAAGATTCGCTAGCCGGTCAAGGAGCTCGTGGCCACGGGCGAGCCGGCTTTCAATCTCACTCGCGTTCGTGACACCGCGGAAATCGCGGATATCGGCTCCAGCGGCAAACCCGCTCTTCTTGGCCGAACGGATGACGAGGCCCTTCGCATTGAGACCTTTCAGGTCCTCCAGCACCAGATTAAGCTCGACCAGCACTTCTTCCGAAAGCGTGTTGGTGCTTTGTCCCGCCCGATCGAAGATCAGCCAGACGATGCCTTCGCCGTCCTTCGTATAGCGCCAATGCGTAAGGGTGCGCGCGGGCTCGCCTTTGGGTCCAAGTTCCATGTTGCGGCGCTCGAGTACGCGCCAGACCTTTCCCGAAACCGTCATCACACCGACTCCAGAAGCATGGCACCGCCCTGCCCTCCGCCGATGCACTCCGTGGCAATGCCGCGCTTGAGGCCCAGTCGGCGCATGGCGTTGACGAGATGCAGAACAATGCGGTTGCCGCTGGAGCCCACTGGGTGGCCGAGGCTGATCGCACCTCCGTCCACATTGAGCCGCTCGCGGTCGAGCGTTCCGAAAGGCTCCTCCAGTCCCAGCACCTCGCGGCAATATTCCTCATCCTCCCAAGCGGCAAGGCACGCCAGAATCTGGGCGGCGAAAGCCTCGTTGATCTCCCACAATTCGATGTCCTTAAGGGAAAGCCCGCGCCGCTTCATGAGAGCCGTCGAACACAGGGTTGGCCCGAGCCCCATGACCGAAGGGTCGAGCGCGGTCCACTCGCTGTCAACGATGCGGGCGATGGGCGTAAGCTTGTACTCCTTCACGGCCGCCTCGGAAGCCAGAATCACCCAGCTCGCGCCATCGGTGATCTGCGAGGAGTTACCGGCCGTCACTCGCCCGTACGGCCTTTCGAAAACCGGTTTGAGGTTTGCGAGCTTTTCCATGGACGTGTCGGGCCGGACGCCGTCGTCGTGATCGAAAAGCCTGCCGTCGCGACTGATGGCGGGAATTACCTCTCCCTTGAGGAAACCCTCGCGCTGCGCCCGTGCCAGCCGGCGATGGCTCTCCAGGGCATAGCTGTCGGCCGACTCGCGCGAAATCCCGAAAGCGTGGCCGATGATCTCCGCAGTCTGCCCCATGCTCAGATCGGTCAGCGGGTCGGTCAGCCCGCGCTCGAGCCCGATGACCGGCCTCGCCATCTCCGGGCGGAAGGCTCCGAGAGCGGTCGCCCGCTCCCAGGCCGTCTTGGCCGTCGCGAACCGGCCGAACCAGCCTGCCGCCTTCTGCGAAAGCACCAGCGGGGCGTGCGAGAGAGCCTCCGCGCCTCCGGCGAGAATGAGGTCGGCCTCGCCGCCCTCGATCAGGCGGAAGGCGGTGTCGATCGACTGCATGCCCGAGCCGCAATTGATCTGCACGGTGAAGGCGCGCATCGCCTCACCCATTCCGAGGCGGAGGGCCGCCACCCGCGCCGGGTTCATCTCGTCGGCGATCACGTTCACGCATCCGAGGATGACCAGATCGAACGCTTCCGGCGGGAAGGGTTGGCGGGCAAGCAGCGGGCGCCCGCACTGGACGGCGAGATCGACCGGCGTGAACGGCCCGGGCCGCCCGCGCGCCCTGAGGTAAGGGGTGCGGGCACCGTCGATGAGGTAGACCGGCGGCCTTTCCGGCGGCGCCTGCACGCCCGTACGCCGCACGGCCGTAGTGGCGGGCAGACGCCCGCCCGTGCGGCGCGGTGCGGGCTTTCTCCTTGCTCGTGCTGCTTCGGACATCGTGTGCCGCTCCTGCTTGGCCGTCATTCAGCGGAAGAATAGAAACCTTTGGACCAACAACGAATGAAAAAGAAATAGGATCATGCCTGCAAGTCCGGCGTTGCGGCAGCATCGATCGCGAACGCCGAAAAACCAAACGTGGTCGAGAGAAACGCTAGCGCGGCAAAGCCAAGCGTTGCACCCGGGGTAATGAACGCGGCAACAATACAAAGCACGATAGATGCCCGCTCGCCTCAGCTAGGACATCGATTCCAGCCAAGCACACAAGCCGTTGACGATCCTGACAAGCTTACCGCCGACCCGTGAGGTATGCCCATGCGGTCAAAGTCTCGGGCCGAGACATCGTCCAAAACGGCAATCGAATGGTAACAGACGCGGGTTAGGCTGCTTGATGGAGCCGAGGCTGTGCGTTACTGATTGCCCGGCTGCGACAGCCGTCAGGCTATTGCGGCTCCGTGCGGCGGACGGGGCATAGATGGACATGCGCAGCGCAAGGGGAATGCGCCGCCGGGAGGGACGTTGAATATCCGCCGCAATGCTGCCTGCCGAAAGGGATTGCGCATCGGGGTTGCCACCGCGGCCCTGGGGGTACTCTTTCTGCATGCACCTCAGGCAAATGCGCTCAACATTTTCGGGCTGCGGCTCTTCGAGCGCGAACAGCCTGAGGAAGTGGTGATCGGCACGCCGCAACCCTATACGGTGGAATTTGCCGTTACAGGCGATGACGGAACGATCGAGCGGGCCCTGAAGCAAGCCTCGCGCCTGTGGAACGACCGCGAGGCCCCGGCTTCAGGTGCTGCGGGCCTGATTGCGAAGGCACGAGGCGATTATCTTCGCCTTCTCGATGCGCTTTACGCGGAAGCCCGGTACGGCCCCATCATCTCCATAACGATCGACGGGCGGGAGGCCGATAACCTGCCACCGGACGCGGAACTGCGAAGGCCCGCAACGGTACGCATTGCCGTCGATCCGGGTCCGCTCTTCCATTTCCGTGAGGCCCGCATCGTCAACTCGGCTCCGCCGGCCGCCGATCCGCGCGATGCGGTCGACGATCCCGCCAAACGAGGCTTCCGCGCCGGAGAGCTCGCCGAAAGCGGCGCTATCATCGAAGCAGGCAGGCTTGCGAAGGAGGCGTGGCGCCAGCAGGGCCATGCCAAGGCGGAGGTAATCGAGCGCAGGATCGTGGCTGCCCACGACGCCAGCGTCATCGACGCTACGCTGACCGTGGCGCCTGGCCCCTATGCGGTTTTCGGTCCCGTGTCGGTGAGCGGCACGGACAGGATGAATGCCGACTATGTGGCGTGGATGACCGGCCTTCCCGTCGGCCGGGAATATGATCCCGACGATCTGAAAGAGGCTCAGGACCGGCTTGCGCGGCTCGACGTCTTCCGGTCGCTGCGGGTTCAGGAAGCCGATCAGGTCGGGCCGGGCGGCACGCTGCCCATCGAGGTGATCGTGCAGGAGCGTCTACCGCGCCGCTTCGGCGCAGGCGGCTCCTATTCGACGGTGGACGGCCTCGGCGTGGAGGCCTTCTGGCTGCACCGCAACCTGTTCGGACGGGCCGAGCGGCTGCGCCTCGAAGGAAGGGTCGCGGGAATCGGCGAGACGGTGGATCCGGAGGATCTGACCTACCGGGCTGGAATCACCTTCACGCGGCCGGGCGTCTTTACGCCGGACACGGATTTTTCCGCCTCCATCTTCGGCGACCGCGAAGTGCTGGACATCTACACCAGAAACGGCGTTACCGCCCAGACGGGCTTCTCGCACCGCTTCTCTGAAGAACTCACCGCCCGCCTCTTCGCCAATGCGGGCTACGGCCACTTCGAGGACGATTTCGGCGAACGCGAGTTCATCACGGCAGGCTTCCTGGGCGGCATCGCCTACGACACGCGCGACAACCCCGCCGATGCCACCAGGGGGATTTTCGCGGAACTGACGGTCGAGCCCTTCTACGAATTCAACTACGGCAATGCCGCCGCCCGCGTGGTCGCAGAAGCGCGCGCCTATTACAGCATCGATGATGACAGCCGCATCGTGCTGGCCGGCCGGATGAAGCTCGGTTCGATCTTCGATCCTCCGATCGAGGAAACCCCGCCCGACAAGCTGTTCCTCGCCGGAGGCGGCGGCTCGGTGCGCGGCTACGCCTATCGCAACATCGGCGTCGACATTCCCGGCGGCACGACGGGCGGCCGCTCGCTGATCGAAGTTTCGGGCGAAGTGCGCGTGCGAGTGACGCCGACCATCGGGCTCGTCGGCTTCGTTGACGCGGGCTATGTGGATGAAGAAGCCATACCCGAATTCTCGGGGGACCTGCGGGTGGGCGTGGGCGCGGGCCTGCGCTATCTCACAGGCTTCGGCCCCATCAGGCTTGACGTGGCGACGCCTCTCGACCCGGGGCCGGACGATCCGAGCGTGGCATTCTATGTTGGAATAGGACAGGCGTTTTGACCCGCATTCTCGTCATCCTCTGCCTGCTCTTTGCCGCCCTTCCCTTGCGCGCCCAGGAGACGACGCCGGAAAGCCCGGAGGAGGAGCGCTCGCTTTTCCTCTCCTTCATCGAGAACCAGCTATCGACGCCGAACCGCCAGATCCGCATCCGGGGCATCGAGGGTGTCCTTTCCTCCCGGGCGAGCATTCAGGAAATTACGGTGGCGGATCGCGAGGGCATATGGCTGCGCATTACCGGGGCCAGCATCGACTGGAGCCGGTCCGCGCTCATCTTCCGGCAGAGGCTCGAGATTTCGAGCCTGGAGGCGGAATCCATCGAGATGACGCGCCGCCCGCTGCCCGCGGAGAACGCCCTGCCCTCGCCCGAGGCCCGGTCCTTCGCAGTTCCGGAATTGCCGATCGCCATCAACCTCGACCGCGTTCAGGTGCCTTCCATTGCGTTTGGCGAAGCTGTCTTCGGCCTTGAGTCCACCCTCTCCTTCGAGGGCAGGATGAGGCTGGAAGAAGGATCGCTCGACACCGCGCTCGAGATCGAGCGCCTCGACGGGCCGGGCGGCCATCTTTCGCTTGAGGCGGCCTTCGACAACACCACAAGCCGGCTCGACCTCGACATGGCGCTTTCGGAGCCGCAGAACGGCGTCATCGCCAACCTGCTCAACATCGAGGGCCGGCCTCCCCTCGACCTGACCCTGGCCGGGGCGGGACCTGTGGACAATCTCGACCTGAACCTTGCGCTTGCCGCCGCCGGGGAACCTGCCCTTTCCGGAACGGCGCGGCTTCGTCAGCAGGCCGAAGGAATCGGCTTCACGCTCGACGCGGGCGGCCCCATTGCAAGGCTGGTGCCTGCCCGTTTCCGCAGCTTCTTCGGCGCCGAAACCACGCTGGAGGCTGCCGGGCTGGCAAGATCTGGCGGCGGCTTCGCGCTAAGCTCCCTCAATCTTGAGAGCGCGGCACTGCGCCTCGATGCCGCGGCGGAGACCGCGGAGGACGGCTTTCTGAGTCGGCTTACGCTCAACGCGGACATTGCCGATCCAGCAGGCGAGAGGGTGCTTCTACCGCTGCCGGGCGGCGAGACCTCGGTCGGGGCGGCGAGCCTCGCAATCGATTTCGGCAACGGCGGGGGTGATGCGTGGACCGCCTCGCTCAATGTCACGGATCTCGACACAGGAGGCTTTTCCGCCCGAGAAGCCACGTTTGACGTGAACGGCCTTGCTGCCGACCTCATGGTGGTGGACCGGCGTCGCATAACCTTCGATGCGGATGGCGTGGTATCAGGGATCATCGCCCGGCAGGCCGACGTGTCGGAGGCCCTTGGCGACACGATCCGCCTCAATGCAAGCGGCGACTGGCAGGCGGGCGAACCGCTGAACCTCGATAGCGCCACGCTTTCGGGAGAAAACCTTGCCGCAAGCCTCGCAGGCATGGTCTCGGACTTTGCGTTCGATGGCGAGATCGGCGTTCAAACGTCGAGCATCGCACCATTTTCAGGGATCGCGGGCCGCGATCTGGGCGGCAGCATAGACCTTCGTGCCACGGGCGAGTTGCGCCCGGTGAGCGGCGCGTTCGATCTGATGCTCGACGGCACGGCCAATGACCTTCGCCTGGACGTTTCGGCCGCCGACCCGCTGCTTGTTGGTGCAACACGGATCACCGGGCGCCTCGCTCGAACGGTCGACGGGTTCCTGGCCGACGGCTTCCGGATCGAAAGCGGGCGCGCCTCGTTCTCCGCTGACGGGACATTCGCAACCGAAGCGGCCGATTTCAACTTTGAGGCCGCCATTGCCGACCTTGCCCACCTCACCGAACGCGCGGGCGGACGGCTGACGGCGACAGGGCGTGCGCAAGGCAGCGCGGGCAATCTCGCGCTCAGCCTCGAGGCGGCCGTGCAGCGTGGCCGGCTTCTCGACAAGGAACTGACCGAGGCCGCCCTCAGCTTCGGCGGTACCTTGCAGAACAATGTGCTCGCGGGCCAGATGGCCGGCAGCGCCTTTCTCGACGGCGTGCGGGCGGAAATCGAGACGGATGTGAGGCTCAGCGCCGAAGAGCGGCAGCTTTCGGGCATTGCATTTACCGCGGGCGGCGCCCGCCTGACGGGCGAACTCGTTCAGGATGGAGAAGGCCTTTTCACGGGCAATCTTGCACTGGACGCGGCCGATATCTCGACAGCTGCCGCCCTTCTGCTGATCGAAGCTCAGGGCGCCGTTAATGCGCGCCTTGCGCTCGAGAATGACGCGGGACGGCAGCAGGCCCGGATCGATGCCACGGTGAACAATCTCGTTGCCGAACAGGTCTCTCTCGAAAGTGCCGAGATCGAAGTGGATGTCGCGGATCTGTTCGGCGTCCCGGCGGTTGCAGGCAGGCTGCAGGCCAGCGGCCTCGACACCGCCGGAATCGAAGTTGCCACTCTCGATGCGACGGCACAGACAAGCAACGGCGCGACCGCATTCCAGGGCCGCGCGCTGCTCGATAACGGAACCGAGATCACCACCCGCGGTGGTCTGGCGCCGGAAAATGGCGGCTATACCGTGACGCTGGAGGAGGCCGAGCTGGTTCAGGCCGGCGTGACGGCGCGTCTTATGGAGCCAACGCGGCTTACGGTGATCGGCGATACCGTTGCATTCGACAGGGTGGACCTCGATATCGCCGGCGGCCGCCTCACGGCCCAGGGCGAGATTGGCACGAGCCTTGACGTGACGCTCGCGCTGGAGGCCGTGCCGCTCTCGATCGCCAATGCTGTTCGCCCGGACCTCGCGCTCAGCGGCACGCTCGATGGCAATGCGACGCTCAGCGGCACGCGCGAGGCGCCGCGGGCCTCCTTCAAACTAACCGGCAATGAAATCGCCGCCACCGCCCTGCGCCAGGCCGGAATCGCCTCGCTTGGCATCGAGGCTTCCGGCACCACTACCGACAGCACGCTGTCCGTCAATGCCCGGATGTCGAGCCCCGGCGGCCTCAGCGCCACCGTGGAAGGAGACGTGCCTCTCGGCGACGGCGCAATCGATCTGGATATGGACCTTCAGTCTTTCCCGCTTTCGCTTCTCAACGCTCGCCTGCCGGATCTGGGCCTTGGCGGAACCCTGACCGGCTCGGCTCAGATCTCAGGAAGCCTCGCAGACCCGCGTGCGACCTTCACTGCCGAGGCGGCCGGGCTGAATGCGCGTCCGCTTGCCGCTTTCGGCGCCGCTCCTTTGAACGTGAACGCGGCCGGCCGCTTCGCCGCGGGTGAAGTTGTGCTCGACAGCCTGAACGCCGCGGGGCCGGGCGGCCTATCCGTCACGGCAAGCGGCCGCATACCGCTTGCAGGCCAGGCGCTCGCCGTCAACGCGCAAGGCACAGTCCCGCTCAGTCTCGCAAACCGGCTGCTTGCGGACCGGGGCGCGCAGCTTGCAGGCACGCTGACGGCCGACCTCGACATAGGCGGAAGCCTCGCAAACCCCGCCATCTCGGGCACCCTGCGCACCTCGGATGCCTCCGCGATCGATCCCATGACCAATCTGCGCCTGACCGGCATTGCCATCGACGCGGGAATTTCGCGCAATGTGATCACCATCAGGTCGGGCACGGCCGGCTTTGCACGCGGCGGCACGCTTGCGGTGTCCGGCTCCATCTCCATCGACGCGGCGGCCGGCTTCCCGGCCGATCTGACCCTTCGCCTGCAGCAGGTGCGCTACAGCGACGGGGAAATGGTCTCGGCCACGCTGGACGGCAGCCTGCAGCTTGCGGGCGCGCTTGCGCGCGATCCCCTGCTTTCGGGCGACATCGCCATCGATCGGGCCGAAATCCTCGTGCCGGACAGCTTCGGCGGCGGCCCCGCCCACGTCGATGTGCAGCATGAGAATCCGCCGCCAGGCGTGGCCTCAACGCTCAGGCGCGCCCGGGCGGACGACGGCACGCCGGTGCCGAGCGGGCGCCCGAGCGTGCTGCGGCTCGCCGTCAATGTGGAGGCGCCCGCCCGCATCTTCGTGCGCGGGCGAGGGCTTGACGCGGAGCTGGGCGGCTCGGTTCGCATTACCGGCCCGATCACCTCGGTCCAGCCTGTGGGCGGTTTCCGTCTCATACGCGGACGCCTCGCCATTCTCGCACAGCGCATCACCTTCGATGAGGGCACGGTGACGCTGATCGGTGATCTCGACCCCTTCCTCGACTTCGTGGCGCGCTCGGAGCGCAGCGACATCACCGTTCTGATCACGGTCAACGGCCGCGTGTCGGACCTCTCGGTCGACTTTTCCTCCCAGCCGGAACTGCCGGAGGACGAGGTGCTTGCGCGACTCATTTTCGACCGGGGCGTGGAAGAACTGTCACCGTTGCAGCTCGCACAACTTGCCGCGGCGGCAGCCGAGCTTGCCGGAGGCAGCAATGGTTCGCTTCTGGGCGGATTCCGCAATGCGGTCGGTCTGGACGAACTCGATATCGTGACCGACTCGGAGGGCGGTGCGGCCGTTCGCGCGGGCCGCTACATCCAGGAAAACATCTATCTGGGCGTCGAGGCAGGCTCGGCGGGCAGCACGCGCGCGACCATCAATCTCGACATTACGGAAAACCTGAAGGCCCGCGGCGGCTTCGGCACGCGTGGCGAATCGGATCTGGGCATATTCTTCGAGCGCGATTACTGATCCCCCCCCCCCCCCCCCGCAATCCGAGTGCATTGGTCACCTGGCATACGTCAAAAAAATGCCGGCACTGAGGCCGGCAAACGACACGCAATTGTGGGGTTGGGGGGCGGGGGGAGTGCGTGTCGTCAACCTTCAAACGCGTGAGTGAGCGAAAGGTTCCCGCAGCACAAGAAAATTCACATGGCGGATTCCGGCGGAGCGGAACCGCCCTGCCCGGCCATGTGTTAAGGTGCGAACCCAAGATGGAGCACCGCCATGGCTGACGAAACGATGAGGATCTACCGGCTAGTTCCGGATGCCGCGGAGACCGATCCCAATTGGGATCTCGCGGAACCTGCGGGCGAGGTGGTCGTCCGCGCTCGCTCGGCTGCCGATGCCCGGATCGTGGCCGCGGAGGCGGAGGTGGATTTCCTCGACACGCCCGCCAAGCCTGGCGACGGCGTATCCACCACCTTTGCCAGTGCCTTCCGGGACAACAAGCTTTACCGGGTGATCGAGGATGACGATAGCACCTTTCCGCGCGAGGGGCCACGCGCGGTTCTGGACGGGATTGCCCGCCGCAATTCGGTCAGGCATGGCGAATAGAGCGTGAGCCTTGCGGCCCGAAGGGCCGGGCCTCAGACCCGATCCTTCAACTGCTCCACGCCCTCCTGGGCGGCGCAGTGCGCACAGCAGAAAATGACGCCGTCCTTCTCGACGCCATGGCCGATCACACGGCAGCCGCAATGTGCGCAACGTGGGGCGACTGCGTGAATTGCGCATTCGAAACTGTCGAAGACATGCCTTTCTCCGGCCATTTCCACAGTGAACGCCTTGTCATATTCGTTCCCGCAGACTTCGCAGCGCGCCATTGGCTCTCTCCTTCATCCTTCGATGTGGCGAGAACCGTGCAGTCAAGCGGGTTGTTCCATAAGGGTTGGCGTCCGGTGCAGCGATGTTGCGGCGCCGAGTTTGGCGTTCAGCGGCGGGTCACGCCGCCTCTTCCTGCACGGAGAAGTCGATCTCGGCAAAGGCGCGGCGCAGCACCTCAGGCCCGGCGCCCGGGCGTGTAGCCTCCGAAGAGAGTATCTGGCGATAGCGGCGGGCGCCGGGGAAGCCGTTGAAGAGCCCGATCATATGCCGGGTGACGTGGCTCAGCCGGCCGCCGGAAGCGATGTGGCGCTCCGCATAGGCCGCCATCGTCTCGACCACCTCCGCAAGATCCGGCGGCGCGCCATCCTCGCCGTAGATGCGGGAATCCACCTCAGCCAGGAGGGCCGGCATCTGATACGCCGCACGCCCCATCATGGCCCCGTCCACATGGGTCAGATGCGCGATGGCCTCATCCAGAGATCGAATACCGCCGTTGATACCTATGAATTTATGCGGAAATTTGGCCTTCAGCCGGTAGACGCGGCCATAATCGAGCGGCGGGACGTCGCGGTTCTCCCGCGGGCTTAGGCCCTTGAGCCAGGCCTTGCGCGCATGGACCCAAAGCGCGTCGCAGCCGGCGGCGAATACCGCCTCGGCCAAGCGGTCGAGCGCTTCCTCGGGGTCCTGATCATCCACCCCGATCCGCGACTTCACCGTGACGGGCACTGCGACCTTCGCCTTCATCGCGGCCACGCAATCGCCCACCAGCTCCGGTTCCTTCATCAGGCAGGCGCCGAACGTCCCCGATTGCACACGGTCCGACGGGCAGCCGACATTCAGGTTGATCTCGCCATAGCCGAAATCCGCGCCGATCCACGCCGCCTCCGCAAGCTTCGCCGGCTCGCTGCCGCCGAGCTGAAGGGCGACGGGACGTTCGGCCGGATCGAAGCTGAGCAGCCGCCCGCGGTCGCCGTGAATGACGGCGTCGGCAACGACCATCTCCGTGTAAAGCAGCGCTTTCCGTGTGAGCTGCCGGTGCAGGAACCGGCAATGCCGGTCCGTCCAGTCCATCATCGGCGCAACGGAAAAGATTTTGTTTGCAGTCATTCTCTCATTCGACGCTCTTTGAGAGACCACATAGGCGGACTGGAGTTTGAATTCCATCCATTTGTCTCTTCCGTGCGCGCTAAAACGGCCACGGCTGCCGCAGAGTTGTCAACGTCCGGCACTCGCACGCTTCGCAAACATTGCACGCAAAGCGCCGGTCTTGCGCGCAGGCGGCCTTTCCGGCTAATTCCCCCTGCATTCCCGCGCTGCTTAAGCGAGCTACCGGAGTGCACAAGCATGGCCATGCCCGAAAAAGCCTTCCCCGTCTCCTGGGATCAGTTTCACCGCGACGCACGCGCGCTTGCCTGGCGGCTTGCGAGCGCCAACGGCCGCTGGAAGGCGATCGTGTGTATCACGCGCGGCGGCCTCGTGCCGGCAGCCGTGATCGCACGCGAGCTGGGCATCCGCCTCATTGAGACGGTGTGCGTGGCCTCCTACCATGACTACACGGAACAGGGGGAGCTCAAGATCCTGAAGGAGATTTCCCCCGCGCTCCTAGAGGACGAAGGGCGCGACATCCTCATCGTCGACGACCTGACGGACACGGGAAAGACGGCGGCCATCGTGCGCGCCATGGTGCCCAAGGCCCACTTCGCCACCGTCTATGCCAAGCCGAAGGGGCGGCCGCTCGTGGACACCTTCATCACGGAAGTCTCGCAGGACACCTGGATCTATTTCCCCTGGGACATGGGCTTTTCCTACCAGAAGCCGATCGCGGAAAGAGAGCCGCACTGAGCTTTGTTTCCCGCCTCAAGATCGCCTGTCTGTTGCCCATCGCAGCGGCCGATCTATCCTTGACCGAAGCGATTCCTAAAGAAGCGGACGAAAGGGCATGGGCTATCTGACGCGCGCGAGGATTCTGGAACGGTTGCGCCGGCTGTTCGGCGGCAACCCGCCCCGCGTGCAGGCAGCCGCCCTGCCCTGGCGGTACGGGCCGGACGGTATCGAGGTGCTTCTGGTCACGAGCCGCCGCAGGGGCCGCTGGGTCTTGCCAAAGGGGTGGCCCGAGGGCCGCGAAGCGCTCTTTGAAACGGCCGCGCGCGAGGCGCTCGAGGAAGCCGGCGTCAAAGGCAGGATCGGCAAAGCAGAGATCGGCCGCTATTATTACGGCAAGCAGGGGGACACCGGGATCAAGTGGCGCTGCGAGGTGGCCGTCTTCCCGCTCGAGGTCGAGCATGAGGCCAAGAAATGGCCCGAGAAGAAGAAGCGGACCCGCCGCTGGTTCAGCAATGAAGAGGCGGCGCGCATGGTCGAGGAAGCCGAACTTGCGGAACTTCTTGCCGCCTTCAAAGGTAATCCACGGAAAATCGCGGCCTGATACCGGATCGTCAGAACATATCGATGAGGGCAAGCTTGTGCCGAAGGGCGGTATTGCCTAGAGCCTTGGGCACCGAATGATAGCCGCACCCCACCAACAGACTGGCTGCCGATGGCACGGACCGCCGACCCGAAAAAACACACGCTCGACAAGGACCTCGACAAGCTGGTTCACGTCGAGGAGGCCACCAGCACCCTCGCCCGCGGGCTGGTCGCGCCCGGCCTCGGGCTGCTCTTTTTGGCGCTCGCCGCGCTTCTTGCCTCCATCGTCTCGCTAGGCGAACCGCGCGTCGTCATCATCGCAGTGGCAGCGGCCATAGGAGCCTATATGGCGCTGAACATAGGCGCCAACGATGTGGCCAACAATGTGAGCCCGGCAGTCGGCGCCAAGGCCATGACCATGGCCGGCGCGCTGGTGATTGCCGCCATTTTCGAAAGCGCCGGGGCGCTGATTGCCGGCGGCGACGTGGTGGGCACCATCTCCAAGGGCATCATTGCCCCCGAAAGCGTAGGCGATCCGGGTGTTTTCATCCGTACGATGATGGCGGCGCTGATTTCCTCGGCGCTGTGGGTCAATCTGGCGACCTGGATCGGGGCACCGGTATCGACCACCCATGCCGTCGTCGGCGGCGTGGCCGGAGCGGGCATCGCCGCCGCCGGCATTTCCGCCGTCAACTGGCCAACCATGGGGCAGATTGCGGCAAGCTGGGTGGTTTCGCCTCTCATGGGCGCTATCGTGGCCGCCCTGTTCCTCGCCTTCATCAAGACCGCGATCATCTATCAAGATGACAAGATCGCCTCGGCACGACGCTGGGTTCCGCTTCTGATTGCCGTCATGGCGGGGTCCTTCACGGCCTATCTGGCGGTGAAAGGCCTGGGCCAGCTCGTTCATGTGAACGTCGGCATGGCGACCGTTCTGGGGCTTGGCGCCTTCGCCGTCATATGGGTGGTCTCGCACATCCATGTACGGCGCCAGTCGGAGGGCATGGAAAACCGCAACCAGTCGCTGCGGCGCCTGTTCAGGATTCCGCTGGTTATCTCCGCGGCCCTCCTATCCTTCGCGCATGGAGCAAACGACGTAGCCAACGCCGTGGGGCCCCTCGCCGCCGTCGTCTTTACCGTACAGGCCGATACGGTGTCAGCGGAAGTCGTCATACCGCTCTGGGTGATGGTGATCGGTGCCTTCGGCATCTCGCTCGGCCTCGTTCTGTTCGGGCCCAAGCTCATCCGCATGGTGGGCGAGCAGATCACCAAGCTCAACCCCATGCGCGCCTTCTGCGTGGCGCTTTCGGCGGCCATCACCGTCATCATCGCCTCCGCTCTCGGCCTGCCCATCAGCTCGACCCACACCGCCGTGGGCGCGGTGTTCGGCGTGGGCTTCTTCCGCGAGTGGTATACGGCACACTCCAAGCGCCGCCGCGCCTATCTGGAGCGCAAGGGCATCAAGGTTCGCAACGCCCGCGCGGCAGCGGAAGGCAGAGGGCCGCTCACAGCCTTCTTCGAGGAGGACGAGAACGGCGCTCCCGGCGTATCGCGGGAAGAGATCGCCCGCCGCAAGCTGGTGCGCCGCGCCCATGTGCGCACGATCCTTGCGGCGTGGGTGACCACAGTGCCAGCGGCTGCGCTGCTCTCCGCCGTCATTTTCCTGGGCCTCAACGCGCTCGCCTGATAACCCGGCCATCGTCGCATATAAGGCGTGGGGGGAGGAGTGCGGCGCGCGGCAAAACTCTTCTCAGCCCTGACCGGCGAGCCCGTAGATCTCGTCCGCGCGGCGCTCGAAGGCTTCGGCGAACATGCGAAAGGCGCGATCGAACATCGCCCCCATCAGCATGCCCAGCATCCGGTTCTTGAATTCGTACTCGATGAAGAAATGCACGTCCGTCTGGCTCTCGCCGACGGGATCGAAGCGCCAGTAGTTCTGCAGAAAGCGGAAGGGCCCGTCGATATAGCGCACGTCGATCAACCGTTCGGCGGGTTTCAGAACCACCTGGCTGGTGAAGGTCTCGCGGATGGCCTTGTAGCCTACCGTCATGTCGGCCACGAGAATCGTAACGCCGTTGCGCTCCTTGCGAGTCCGGACCGTAAGCGATTCGCACATGGGCACGAATTCCGGATAAGACTCCACGTCCGCCACCAGGGCGAACATCTGCTCCGGCAGGTGCTTCACCCGGCGTACAGTCTCATGCTTGGGCATCGGCGTCCTATGCCGTCCGCGCCGAAAGCCGTGCCTCCCGCGCGGCCCTGAGCTTGGCAAAATCCTCGCCCGCGTGATGCGAGGAGCGCGTCAGCGGACTGGAGGAGACCATGAGAAAGCCCTTGGTGTAGGCGATGGTCTCGTAGGCCTTGAACTCTTCAGGCGTCACGAACCGCTTGACCGGATGGTGCTTGCGTGTGGGCTGGAGATACTGGCCGATGGTGAGGAAGTCGACGTCGGCGGAGCGCAGATCGTCCATCAACTGAAGGACCTCGTTGCGCTCCTCGCCGAGCCCGACCATGATGCCGGACTTCGTGAACATGGAAGGATCGAGCTCCTTCACCCGTTGGAGAAGCCGGATGGAATGGAAGTAGCGCGCGCCGGGCCTGACGGTGAGATATTTCGACGGAACCGTCTCCAGATTGTGGTTGAAGACGTCGGGCCTAGCCTCCACCACGATCTCCAGCGCCCCCTCCTTGCGCAGGAAATCGGGCGTGAGCACTTCGATGGTTGTGTCCGGCGCGGCTTCGCGGATGGCGTAGATCACCTCGGCGAAATGGCGTGCACCGCCGTCGTCCAGGTCGTCGCGATCGACCGAGGTTATCACCACATGGTTCAGGCCCATCTGGCGCACGGCCCTGGCGACGTTTTCAGGCTCGTTGGGATCAAGGGGACCGGGAATGCCCGTCGCCACGTTGCAGAAGGCGCAGGCGCGGGTGCAAATCTCGCCCATGATCATGAAGGTGGCGTGCTTCTTGTCCCAGCATTCGCCGATGTTGGGGCAACCGGCCTCCTCGCAGACCGTTACCAGCTTGTTCGACCGTACGATCTCGCGCGTTTCCAGATAGCCCTTTGAGACAGGCGCCTTCACCCGGATCCATGAGGGCTTACGCAGCACCTCCTGATCGGGCCGGTGCGCCTTTTCCGGATGCCGGGGACGTGGTTTCGCGGAGACGGTGTCGAGAACGGTGACCATCAGCCTAACTTTCCTTCGCGGCCCGCCCTCATATAGGGGCTGCCGCGGACAACAAAAGCCCGCCTGCCGAGCGGCAGGCGGGTCCCGCCGCAGCGGAGCTTACGTCCGGCCGCGAATGAGCCGGTAAAGCCAGATCAACAGGCACGCACCAATGATGGCGACGATGAGCTGACCGATGATGCCCCCGAACGTGCTGCCGATGATGGCAATCAAAATCGCATTCAGTACGACGGCACCCACCACGCCGAGAACGATGTTGGTCAGAAGGCCATGCTCAGCCTTCATGATTTTTTCGGCGATCCAGCCGGCAATACCGCCCATGATAATCGTCAAAATCCAACCTAGACCTTCCATCGAATTCTCCTCATCTGGGTTGCGGATCAGCACGGAAGCCCGTGCGACGGGCCCGATACCGGTCCCCCGGCCCATGGTCCGTCAAGCGTTCAAGGCGCGCCCATATGCGTCAAGTACGCTCTCTTTCATCATCTCCGAAAGCGTGGGATGTGGGAAGATGGTGTGCATAAGTTCCTCTTCCGTCGTTTCAAGGTTCATCGCGATGACGAAACCCTGAATTAGTTCAGTGACTTCCGCGCCAACCATATGCGCACCCAGAAGCTCGCCGGTCTTCTTGTCGAAGATCGTCTTGATCAGTCCCTGGTCTTCACCGAGCGCAATCGCCTTGCCATTGGCGCCGAACTGGAATCGGCCCACGCGGATGTCACGGCCCTGCTCCTTGGCCTTTTCCTCCGTCAGGCCAACGGAAGCGACCTGGGGGTGGCAATAGGTGCAACCCGGGATCCTGTTCTTGTCCAGCGGATGAACACCCGGCACGCCCGCGATCTTCTCCACGCAGATCACGCCCTCATGCTCGGCCTTGTGGGCAAGCATCGGCGGACCGGCAACATCGCCGATGGCGTAAATGCCCGGCACATTAGTACGCCCGAAGCCATCCACGGCGATCGCGCCGCGCTCAAGCTTCACGCCAAGCGACTCAAGGCCGAGATTTTCCACGTTGCACTGCACGCCCACGGCGGAGATCAGCCGGTCGGCGGTGATCTTCTCCACCTTGCCGCCCTTCATCTCCACATGAGCGGTTATCTGGTTAGAGCCCTTCTCGACCTTGGCGACCTTCGCCTCCACGTGGAACTTGATCCCCTGCTTCTCGAGCTGACGGCGCGCGATCTTGGCGATCTCGGCGTCTTCGACAGGCAGGATCTGCGGCAAAAGCTCCACGACCGTCACGTCCGCGCCCATGGCGCGGTAGAAGCTGGCAAACTCGATGCCGATGGCGCCGGACCCCATGACGAGAAGCGACTTCGGGATTTCCTTCGGTACCATGGCCTCGAAATAGGTCCAGATGAGCTTGCCGTCGGGCTCGATGCCGGGCAGCACGCGCGGGCGCGCACCCGTGGCGAGGATGATGTGCTTCGCCTTGTAGGTCCCCTCCCCGAGCGCGTTCTTCGGGGTGGGTGGCTGCGGCTCGAACGGCTTCTTCGCAGGCTTCGAGACAACGATCTCGCCCGGCTCGCTGCCCTTGGCGGCCCTGGAGATTTTCGCCTCGCCCCAGATGATGTCGACCTTGTTCTTCTTCATCAGGAAGCCCACGCCGCCATTCAGCCGGCCGGAGACCTTGCGCGAGCGTTCCACCACTGCGGCCGTGTCAACCGACACCGTGCCGTCGATCTTCAGCCCGTAATCCTTCGCGTGCTGGGCATAGTGCATGATCTCGGCCGAGCGCAGCAGCGCCTTGGTGGGAATGCAGCCCCAGTTAAGGCAGATGCCGCCCAGATGCTCCCGCTCGACGATCGCGGTCTTGAAGCCGAGCTGCGCGGAGCGCACGGCCGTCACATAGCCGCCGGGACCCGAGCCGATGATGATGACGTCGTAGGTTTCAGCCACGCGAAACTCCTTAAAGTCCAAGTATGCGGCGCACGACAGGCGCCAGCCCCTCGCCGATCGCGCGCGTGTTCGCGGCGTCGAGATGCACGCCGTCGATCGGCGTGGTTTTCGCCACCGAGCCCGCATCGAAGAAGGCACAGCCCGTGTCGCTGGCGAGCCGCTCATAGAGCGGCGCCAGCTTCCGCGATTCGGAAACGGCTCCCTCGAACATGGCCGCGAAGTCGGCATTGTCCGTCTCGCATACGGGCGGCGGAGAGACGAGCAGGATCTCGGGCGCCTTCACGTCGAACGGGTAATCGTGCCCGCGTATGATGTCGATGAGCCGCTGCATGCCCTGCTTGGCGCCGATCGCCCGGCCGCAGATGACCGGCTTCATGTCGTTGGTGCCGAGCATGATGATGACCAGATCGAGCGGCGAATGGGTCGACAGCAGCGTGGGCAGAATGCGCGCCCCGTTGCGGTCCGCGCCGGCCAGCCAGTCGTCGAACGCCGTGGTGCGGCCGCCGAGGCCTTCCGGGATCACCCGGGCGGCCTCACCAAGCCGCGCCTGCAGCACGGAGGGCCAGCGGTCCTCGTAGGCGTGCCGATCCTGGGTTTCCGCGTTGTGACCGAAGGTCAGTGAATCGCCGTAGCAAAGAATGGTTTTCATGGCACCTCGCGGAAAGCCCTCCCTTACTGAAGGCCCGGCAGGCCGGGCATTAGTTTAGACAAGCATGGCAATCGGATTTTCGATCAGGCGCTTGAAGGCGGCGAGAAGCTCCGCGCCCAAAGCGCCGTCGACGGCGCGATGGTCGGTCGAGAGCGTGACCGACATGATGGTGGCGGCCTTGATCTCCCCGTTGCGAACCACCGCCCTCTCCTCGCCCGAGCCCACGGCCAGAATCGTCGCATGCGGCGGGTTGATGACGGCGGCGAAGTCCTTGATGCCGTACATGCCGAGATTGGAAATCGCCGTCGTGCCGCCCTGATATTCCTCGGGCTTCAGCCTGCGGCTGCGGGCCCGGGCGGCCAGGTCTTTCATCTCGTTGGAAATGGCGGACAGCGTCTTCTCCTCGGCGCGGCGCACGATGGGCGTGATCAGTCCGCCGGGAATGGCGACCGCAACGCCGACATCCGCGTGCTTGTGCTTGACCATCGCGCTCTCGGTCCAGGACACATTGGCCTCCGGCACCGCCATCAGGGCCATGGCCATGGCCTTGATGATCATGTCGTTGATCGAGAGCTTGTAGGCCGGCCGCTCGCCGTCTTCGTCCTTCACCATAGGCGCGGCGTCGTTGAGCTGCTTGCGCAGGGCAAGAAGCGCGTCGATCTCGCAGTCCAGCGTCAGATAGAAATGCGGGATCGTGGACTTCGCCTCGACCAGCCGGCGCGCAATGGTCTTGCGCATGGAGTCATGCGGCACGAGCTCGTAGGAGCCCTCCTCGAACAGCTTCAGGACCTGTTCGTCCGACACGGGTTTCGGTGCCGGGGCCTCCGGCGCCTTGGCGGCGGGCACCACGCCCTTTTCGATTGCCGCTTCCACGTCGGCCTTCACCACGCGCCCACGCGGGCCGGAACCGGAGACGGCCGCAAGATCGATGCCGGCTTCCTTCGCCAAACGCCTGGCAAGCGGCGAAGCGAAAACGCGCTCGCCATCCTTTCCGACGACCGCCGGAGCCGCTGCCGGCTGGGCGGATGTCGGGGCAGGCTGGGCCGCCGTCTTGTCGTCACCCGCCGGCTGCTTCACAGGGGCCTCCTGGGCAGCCTCGGTCTTCTGCGGAGCCTCGGCTTTCTGCGAGGCCTCGGCCTTGGGTGCGGGGGCGGCGCTGCCCGCGCCGGCCGTCTTCGCCACCTCGGCCGGGTCTTCCCCTTCAGCCGCGAGTACGGCAATCAACGCGTTGACCTTCACGCCTTCCGTGCCTTCCGGCACGACGATCTTGGCAACCGTGCCCTCGTCCACGGCTTCCACTTCCATGGTGGCCTTATCGGTCTCGATCTCGGCGATCACATCGCCGGCCGAAACGCTGTCGCCCTCCTTGACCAGCCACCGGGCGAGGTTGCCCTCCTCCATGGTGGGTGAGAGGGCGGGCATGGTGATTTGGATCGGCATAGCTCCCCCCTCTCACGACCGGTAGGTGACGGCCTTCACCGCCTCGACCACTTCCGCCACGCTGGGCAGCGCGAGCTTTTCGAGATTGGCCGCATAGGGCATCGGCACGTCCTTGCCCGTGATCGTGATCACGGGGGCATCCAGATAATCGAAGGCGCGCTGCATAACCTGGCTGGCGATATGGTCGCCCACCGAGGACTGCGGGAAGCCTTCCTCGACGGTGACCAGCCGGTTGGTCTTCTTCACCGATTCGATGACCGTATCGAGGTCCATCGGCCGGATGGTACGCAGGTCGATGATCTCGACGTCGATCCCCTGACCCGCAAGCTCCTCCGCCGCCTTGACCGCATAGGTCATGCCGATGCCGAAGGAAACGATGGTGGCGTCCTTGCCCTGCTTGTGGATGCGAGCCTTGCCGATGGGCAGAACGAAGTCATCGAGCTTGGGCACCTCGAAGCTCTGCCCGTAGAGGATCTCGTTCTCCAGGAAGATCACCGGGTTGGGATCGCGGATCGCGGCCTTCAGGAGGCCCTTCGCGTCCGCCGCCGTGTAAGGCATGACGACCTTGAGTCCCGGGATATGGCTGTACCAGGCCGCATAGTCCTGGCTGTGCTGGGCGGCCACGCGCGCGGCCGCGCCATTGGGCCCGCGGAAGACGATCGAGGCGCCCATCTGGCCACCGGCCATGTAGAGGGTCTTGGCCGCCGAATTGACGAGCTGGTCCATCGCCTGCATGGCGAAGTTAAAGGTCATGAACTCGACGATCGGCTTGAGGCCGGCGAAAGCGGCGCCAATGCCCACACCCGCGAAGCCGTGCTCGGTGATCGGCGTGTCGATCACGCGCTGGGCGCCGAATTCCTGCAACAGCCCCTGCGTCACCTTATAGGCGCCCTGATATTCGGCCACCTCCTCGCCCATGATGAAAACGTCCGGATCGCGGCGCATCTCCTCGGCCATGGCGTCGCGCAGGGCTTCGCGCACCGTCATTGTGACCATTTCGGTGCCTTCGGGGATGTCCGGATCGGCGGGCATCGGCTGAGTGGCGGCGCAGGGCACCGTGGCGGGTGCGGCCGGCTCCTCCGCGCGCTGCTCCGCGTGGACCTCGGCCGGAGGCTGGGCCTGCGCGGGCGGCGCGCTGGCGGGCGCCTTGTCGAGGTCATCGGCACTTTCCCCATCGGCAAGCAGGAGCGCGATCGGTGTGTTGACCTTGACGCCTTCGGTGCCTTCCGCGACGAGGATCTTGCCGATGGTGCCCTCGTCGATGGCCTCGACTTCCATAGTGGCCTTGTCCGTCTCGATTTCCGCGATCACGTCGCCGGGGGCGACCTGATCACCTTCCTTCTTTAGCCATTTGGTCAGATTGCCCTCCTCCATGGTCGGGGAGAGCGCGGGCATGAGAATCTGTGTGGGCATAGGCGGCCTCCCCTTAAAGCAGAACGTCGGTGTAAAGCTCGGACACGTCCGGCTCGGGGTCGTTCTGGGCGAAGTCCGCCGCGTCGGCGACGATGTCGCGCACCTCCTTGTCGATGGCCTTCAATTCCTCCTCGCTTGCCCATTTCTTCTGGAGAAGCCGCTGGCGCACCTGCTCGATCGGGTCGCGCTCGGCACGCATCTTCTGCACCTCGTCCTTGGTGCGGTATTTCGCCGGGTCCGACATGGAGTGGCCGCGATAGCGGTAGGTCAGCATTTCCAGGATGATGGGACCCTTGCCCGAGCGGCACCACTCGACGGCCATGTCGCCCGCCGCCTTCACGGCGCGAACGTCCATACCATCGACCTGGATGCCCGGAATCTTGAAGGAGACGCCGCGCAGCGAAAGGTTGGTTTCCGCCGAGGCGCGGTTGATCGCCGTGCCCATGGCGTAGCGGTTGTTCTCGATAATGTAGACCACCGGGAGCTTCCAGAGCGAGGCCATGTTGAAGCTCTCATAGACCTGCCCCTGGTTGGCAGCGCCGTCGCCGAAATAGGTGAGCGACACATTATCGTTGCCGCGGTAGCGGTTGGCGAGCGCGAGGCCCGTGCCAAGCGGCACCTGAGCGCCCACGATACCGTGGCCGCCATAGAAATGCTTCTCCTTGGAGAACATGTGCATGGAGCCGCCCTTGCCCTTGGAATAGCCGCTCCTGCGCCCCGTCAGCTCCGCCATCACGCCGCGCGCGTCCATGCCCGTGGCGAGCATATGACCATGGTCACGGTAGCCGGTGATGATCTGGTCGCCCTCCTTCACCGCCATCTGCATGCCAACGACGACCGCTTCCTGCCCGATATAGAGATGGCAGAAGCCGCCGATCAGACCCATACCGTAGAGCTGGCCGGCCTTCTCTTCGAATCGCCGGATGAGCAGCATCTCGCGCAGCGCGTGGAGCTCCTGCTCCCTGGTGAACTCTTCTGGCGCGGGCACGCTCACCGCGGGCGTACCCGTCGCGGCCGCGGATACGGTTCCCGTGGCAGTCTTCCGGGTTCTCGCCGATGAACGTTTGGCCGTTGATTGCCGTTTCGTGGTGGTTTTCCTGGCGGCTGTCGCCATATACTCACTCCCTGGAAAGCGTCACTGGGCGGACGCGAGGCTTCGGCAGACCGGCCCCATATTGCCGCAGGACCAGTCTACAGTCCATGGCGTCAAGGGCGCCGGCCCGCACCCGTCGCGCGCGACGCTATCACGGCAAACGGCTTTATGCCACGCGTAAAATCGCATGGCTGCCATGCGTTAAGTGCTTTCGGCTGCTTGATTTTTTTAAGATTAACCAGAATCCGGTTTATTTCGATCGCCCTTGGTTAAGATGACGATCTCGTTCTCGCGCGCAAGGATGAGGGCGCGACGGACCTGCTCATCCAGCATGTCCTTTTCGAGCGAGCCGTCCTGCAGCAGTGACAGCCGCTCCTCAAGTTCCTGCCGGGTCTTTTCGAGAACCGCCAGATCCGCCTCGAGCCGGTCGATGCGCACTTCCAGCCGCGCCTTGGCATTGAGGCCGTAATCGCCCTGATAGGCGTGAAAGCCGAAATAGGAAAGTACGACGACCGTGATCGCCGGAACGATCAGCTTGCCCGTGTTGCGGCGTTTGTGATGGCGGGTCCACATGCGGCGTAAATCCTTGCCTCCGCATCTGGACACATCTTGCTTAATGGAGGGTTAGGATGGAGCGGCCGGAACCCGATATTTCGATACCAGGCGTCTTCCGGGGCTGGCACCGGGGCATGAGCGGGCGGCCCAAGGGACCGCCGCTCATCATCCTGAACTACTGGCGCTGGCGCAAAATGGCCCCTCCCGCGTAGCGGGCCTGCTTGCCCAGCTGCTCCTCGATGCGGATAAGCTGGTTGTACTTCGCCGTACGGTCCGAACGGGCGAGCGAACCCGTCTTGATCTGACCGCAATTAGTGGCGACGGCAAGGTCGGCGATGGTGGAATCCTCCGTCTCGCCGGAGCGGTGCGACATGACGGCCGTGTAGGCGGCCTTGTGCGCGGTCTCCACCGCTTCGAGCGTCTCGGTCAGCGTTCCGATCTGATTGACCTTCACCAGGATCGAATTCGCGATCCCCATATTGATGCCGTCCCTGAGACGCGCGGCATTGGTGACGAACAGATCGTCGCCCACGAGCTGCACCCGGTCGCCGATCAGATCCGTCAGCACCTTCCAGCCCTCGAAATCGTCCTCGGCCATCCCGTCCTCGATCGAGATGATGGGATAGTCCCCGACAAGGGCAGCGAGGTATTCGGCCTGGGCCTTGGCGTCGCGCGTCTGGCCCTCGCCTTCATAGACATAGTTGCCGTCCTTGAAGAACTCGGTGGCCGCGCAGTCGAGCGCGATGGCCACCTGCTCGCCCGGCTTGTAGCCAGCCTTCTCGATGGAGGCCATGATGAAGTCGAGCGCGGCCTTGGCGTCCTTCAGGCCGGGAGCGAAGCCGCCCTCGTCGCCCACATTGGTGTTGTGACCGGCGGCCTTGAGCCCCGCCTTCAGCGTATGGAAGATTTCGGACCCCCAGCGCACGGCCTCCCGCAGGCTTTCCGCGCCCACCGGCATGATCATGAATTCCTGGAAGTCGATGGGGTTGTCGGCGTGCACACCGCCGTTGAGGATGTTCATCATCGGGACGGGCAGGATGTGCGCGGACGCGCCGCCCACATAGCGGTAAAGCGGCAGCCCGGAGGCCGCTGCCGCCGCCTTCGCCACCGCCAGGGAGACGCCGAGAATGGCGTTGGCGCCCAGCCGGCCCTTGTTCGGCGTGCCGTCGAGCTCCACCAGCGTACGGTCGATGTGGATCTGCTCCTCGGCCTCCATCCCGCCGATGGCCTCGAAGATTTCACCGTTCACCGCCTCCACGGCCTGCAAAACGCCCTTGCCCAGATAGCGCGTGCCGCCGTCACGCAGCTCCACCGCCTCGTGGGCGCCGGTGGAGGCCCCGGAGGGCACAGCCGCGCGGCCGATCGAGCCGTCCTCAAGCACCACATCGACCTCGACGGTCGGATTGCCCCGGCTGTCGAGAATCTCGCGGGCGATAATATCCGTGATAGCAGTCATGGTTTCGGCCTCGTTCAATGGGCATGCGAAGATGGGGCGCTTCTATCCGGATAGAGGCCGCAGCGCAATTTCCCTTGGGGCACTTCGAGAAGGCAGAACCGGCTGCCGGTTCGCCCGCCGTGAAGCCGGCCTCTTCAGCAGCCCTTGGCAATCCGGTCGAAAGCGATCAGCCGTTCAAGCAATTCCGGCATCTTCTCGAGCGGCACCATGTTGGGGCCGTCGGAGGGCGCGTTGTCCGGGTCCTGATGCGTCTCGATGAAGACGCCCGCCACGCCCACTGCCACCGCCGCGCGCGCCAGCGGCTCCACGAAGCGGCGGTCGCCGCCGCTCGCATTGCCTTGCCCGCCCGGCTGCTGAACCGAATGGGTGGCGTCGAAAATGACGGGCGCGCCGATCTCGGCCATGATCGGCAGGGCGCGCATATCGGCGACCAACGTGTTGTAGCCGAAGGAGACGCCGCGCTCGGTCACCAGCACGTTGCTGTTGCCGGAGGCCGTGATCTTGGCCACCACGTTCCGCATGTCCCAGGGGGCGAGGAACTGGCCCTTCTTCACGTTCACGGCCTTGCCGGTCTTGGCGGCAGCAACCAGCAAATCGGTCTGGCGGCAGAGGAAGGCGGGAATCTGCAGAATATCCACGACATCCGCCACCACACCGCATTGTTCCTCCGTGTGGATGTCCGTGAGGACGGAGACGCTAAGCTCCTTGCGCAGATCGGCGAAGATGGGAAGCGCCGCCTCCAGCCCCACACCGCGTTTGCCGGAAAGGGACGTGCGATTGGCCTTATCGAAACTCGTCTTGTAGACGAAGCCGATCCCCAGCCTGTCCGTGATTTCCTTGAGCCGGCCAGCCATTTCGAAGGCATGGTCGCGGCTTTCGAGCTGGCAGGGTCCGGCGATCAGCGCGAGCGGCGCGTCATTGGCGAAGATGGCGTTGCCGATCTCGACGCGCGGATTGGGTTCCACCTTTGAGCTCCTCTGCAGGGGTATTACAGCACTGCCCGCGCCCCTTATCCGAGATTTCCGGCCTATCGCAAGCCGTCAAGCAGCCCACTTACACCAGCCGCGACTGCTCCACGGCGGCGGCAATGAAGGAGGCGAAAAGCGGGTGCGGCTCGAAAGGCCGGCTCTTCAGTTCAGGATGATACTGAACGCCGATAAACCACGGATGATCCGCATATTCTATGGTCTCCGGCAGGACGCCATCGGGCGAAAGCCCGGAGAATGTCAGGCCGCAGGCCTCCAGCTTCTCGCGATAGCCGATGTTGACCTCGTAGCGATGGCGGTGACGCTCGGAAATCTCCTCGCATCCGTAGATCTGGGCGATCTTGGAGCCGGGCGCGAGCCGCGCCTGATATGCGCCGAGGCGCATGGTGCCGCCCAAGTCTCCCGACGCGGTGCGCTTCTCCAGCATGTTGCCGCGCAGCCATTCGGTCATCAGGCCGACCACGGGCTCGTCCGTCGGGCCGAATTCGGTCGAGGATGCGTTCTGGATGCCGGCTAGCGAGCGGGCCGCCTCGATGCAGGCCATCTGCATGCCGAAGCAGATGCCGAAATAGGGCACCTTGCGCTCACGCGCGAACTTGGCCGCAAGAATCTTCCCTTCCGAACCCCGCTCGCCGAAGCCGCCTGGCACAAGAATGCCGTGCACCTTCTCAAGCCAGGGCGCGGGGTCTTCCTTCTCGAAGATCTCCGATTCGATCCATTCGAGATTCACGCGAACCCGGTTCGCTATGCCACCATGCGTCAGCGCCTCGCTCAGCGACTTATAGGCATCCTTGAGGCCGGTATATTTGCCGACGATGGCGATCGTCACCTCGCCTTCCGGGTTGTGGATGCGGTTTGAAACCTCCAGCCAGCGCTCCATGCGCGGCTTGGGAGCCGGGTCGATCCCGAAAGCGGCGAGCACCTCCGAATCGAGCCCCTCCTTGTGATAGGCGAGTGGCACGTCGTAGATGTGCGCCACGTCGAGCGCCTGGATGACGGCGGATTCGCGCACATTGCAGAACAGCGAGAGCTTGCGCCGCTGCTCCTTCGGAATTTCCCGGTCCGCGCGGACAAGCAGGATATCAGGCGCGATGCCGATCGAGCGCAGCTCCTTCACCGAATGCTGGGTCGGCTTCGTCTTGAGTTCGCCCGCCGCCGGAATCCACGGCATCAGCGTCAGATGGATGTAGACGGCGCCGCCGCGCGGCAGCTCGTTGCCGAGCTGGCGGATGGCCTCCAGGAAGGGCATGGCCTCGATGTCACCCACCGTGCCGCCAATCTCGCACAGGACGAAATCGAACTCCTCATTGCCCTCGAGGATGAACTTCTTGATCTCGTCGGTGACGTGCGGGATCACCTGCACTGTGGCGCCGAGGTAGTCGCCCCGCCGCTCCTTTTCGATGATGTTCTGGTAGATACGGCCGGTGGTGATGTTGTCCTGCCGGTTCGCCGAGCGCCCGGTGAAGCGCTCGTAATGACCGAGGTCCAGGTCGGTCTCCGCTCCATCGTCGGTGACGAACACCTCACCATGCTGGTAAGGCGACATGGTGCCGGGATCGACGTTCAGATAAGGGTCGAGCTTCCTCAGCCGCACGCGGTAGCCACGCGCCTGAAGCAGCGCGCCGAGGGCCGCCGAAGCTATGCCTTTGCCAAGTGAGGAAACCACGCCGCCGGTTATGAAGACATATCGCGCCATGGGACTCATCGCTTAACCGGATGCGGCTGATTCCGCCACAATAAAATGCGCTCAGCCTTCTCAAATCTGAGCATAACTTCAGTACTGCCTGCCTTGGAAACCGTCTCTACGCAAAACCGCCGACAAGCGGGGCTATTGCCCCGTCGGCACCTGCGATTCAGGCGTTGCCTGCCCTTCCTCGGGTGCGGAAGGAGCGGCTTCCTCCGCCGGTGATGGGACGGAGCCTTCGCTATCCGCCGGAGCGCTTTCTGCCGGCGCAGGCGCGGTCGTCCCGCCGCCCAGCTCATCCAGAATGCCGGCGCCGCCGCCATCCTGTGGCAGGGTCTCCTGCGGCAGACGGTCGAATATATCCGTCGGCTGGCCCTGATAACGGGCAAGGAGCGACAGGCCGAGAGAGGTCGCGAAAAAGGCCACCGCCAGGATTGCCGTCGTGCGGGTGAGCGCGTTTGCTGCACCGCGCGCCGACATGAACCCGGCACCGCCGCCAATGCCCAAGCCTCCGCCCTCGGAGCGCTGCATGAGAATCAGACCGACCAGCGCAATCACGACAAGCAGATGAATGACAATCAGGATTGTAGCCATGAGTTCCTTCCGGCGCTCGGGGACGCGGTACAGCCAGTCCGCGGACGCGGCTCATTACACGGCTTTGGCCGCTTTTCCAAGTCCAACCTCAAATAGGGATCCGGTCCTCCAATGCAAGCATCGGGGCGTCAAGTCAAACCAGACGCGCGGCCGCGGCAATCGACAGGAAATCGGCCGCCTTCAGGCTCGCCCCGCCAATGAGCGCGCCATCCACATTGGGGACCGACAGCAATTCGCGCGCATTGCCGGGCTTCACCGACCCGCCATAGAGGATACGCATGGCACGCGCATTTTCCTGCCCGATCCGGCCTTCGAGCTCCCGGCGGATATGGGCATGGGCTTCAGCCACATCGTCTGCCGTCGGCGTCAGGCCCGTGCCAATCGCCCACACCGGCTCGTATGCGATCACGGTGCTGGCGGCGGTGGCTCCTTCGGGGACGGAACCCGCAATCTGCCGGGAAAGGACGGCGAGCGTTTCTCCGGCTTCCCGCTCGGCCTTCGTCTCGCCGATGCAGACAATGGCCATGAGACCCGCCCGCCAGACGGCCTTCGCCTTTGCCGCGACCTCGACATCGCTTTCGCCATGGTCCGCGCGGCGTTCCGAATGCCCCACGATCACATAGGCCGCACCGCAGTCGGCCAGCATCTCGGCGGCGATATCGCCCGTATGGGCGCCGCTTTCCTCCGCGTGGCAATCCTGGCCGCCGGCGGCTACCGGCGTGCCACGAAGCGTCTCGCTCGCTCGCGCAAGCAGGGTGGCGGGAACGCAGATGACGCCATCAGCAGATTCGCCCGCAGCTTCCGCGAAGCCTTCCCCTATCGCCCTCAGTTCGCCCAGCCAGGCGCTGGTCCCGTGCATTTTCCAGTTGCCCGCGATCAGAGGGCGGATTCCCGGCGTCATGACAGCCTCCGTGGTTTAAGATCGTTGCGCGGCGGCCTGTTCACTATCAAAAAGGCGCCACAAAGCAATCGACAGCAGCGCCACGGGACGCTATTCCCGGAAGCTGCAGAAGAACAGCTCGGGAATGCCATGCTCGACAGCCTCAGAAAAGCCGCCAACACATGGGTCGCCAAACTTCTTCTCGGTCTTCTGGTGGTGAGTTTTGCCATCTGGGGCATTTCCGGCCAGCTTTTCACCGGCGTCGGGAATGACGTGCTGACGGCCGGCCGCACCTCCGTCTCCATGCTCGATTTCCGGCTCGCTTATGACCGCCGCGTGCGGGAGATCTCGAACAGCCTCGGCACCCGGCTCACCCGGCAGCAGGCCGCCGCGCTCGGCGTGGAGGATCAGGTGCTGGCGGAGCTCGCCGCGGGCGCGGCACTCGACGAAACGGCGCGGCGGATCGGGCTTGGCGTGTCTCAGGACAGGCTGGCGCAGCTTGCCGCCTCCGACCCCGCGTTTCGCGGCGCGAACGGGCGGTTCGACCGCAGTCAGTTCGAATATATCCTGAGGCAGATCGGGATGAGCCCGCAGGCCTATCTTGCGAACCAGGAAAAGGCCGTCATGCGGTCGCAGATCGTGGACGCGGTGGCTGAGGGCGTGACGCCGCCCGATCTTCTTCTGCGCAACGTGGCGCTCTATCGCGGCGAGGACCGCACGGTCGAATATGTTGCCCTGCCCCGCTCTCTGGTCGAGCCCATCGAGCCGCCGCAGGAGGACGTGCTCAAGAGCTGGTTCGAGGAGCGCAAGAACGATTATGCCGCTCCCGAATACCGGCGCATTGACTATGTGAAGCTTGAGGCGGAGGATATCGCCGATCCCTCCGTCATCTCCGACGAACAGGTCAAGGCCGCCTACGAGCAGCAGAAGGCGCGCTACACCAAGCCGGAGCGGCGCACCATCGAACAGCTTACCTTCTCCGACAAGGAAGCCGCCGCAGCAGCGCGCGAGAGCCTGCGCGCCGGTACCACCTTCGAGGATCTGGTCGAAAGAGAGGGGCGCACGCTCGAGGATGTGAGCCTCGGTTCCCTAGCGCGCGGCGAAATCGCCGACGATGCGATTGCCGAGGCGGCCTTCTCCCTGGCTGAGGGCCAGGTGAGCGATGTCGTCGACGGCGTTTTCGGCCCGGTGCTTCTGCGGGTGAGCAAAATCGAGCCTGAAACGGTGACGCCGCTCGAGGAGGTGCGCGATGAAATCCGCCAGGAGCTCGCACTCGAAGAGGCAAGCCGGCTCGTGATCGACACTTATGATGCCTATGAGGATGCGCGCGCGGGCGGCGCAACCCTTCAGGAGGCCGCCGAGCAGCTGAACCTGACCGTGCGCACGATCGAGGCGGTGGACAGCGAAGGCCTGGGCCCAGATGGCACGGCGGTCACGAATATTCCCCGCGTGCGGGAGCTCATCCAGGAAGCCTTCCAGACGGAGGTGGGCGTCGAGAATTCGCCGATCGCGATCGGCAGCAACGGCTTCCTGTTCTACGAGGTCAGCGAGGTGATCCCCGCGCGCGAGCGCACCTTCGAAGAGGTCCACGACAAGGTGCTTGCCGACTGGACAGAAGCGGAGGCCGTCGCGCGGCTCAGCGCGCGCGCCAAGGAGCTGGAAAAGGAACTGGAAGACGGAAAATCGCTGGATGAGATCGCGGCCGAGATCGGCCAGGAAAAGCTCGTCAAGCGCGGCATCAAGCGGGAGGCGAACGACCCGGATATCGGGCGAGCGGGCGTGGAGGCCGTCTTTGCCGAGCCGAAGGGCGGCGTGGGAATCTTCCCCAACCCGACCGGCCAGGGGCAGTATCTCTTCAAGATCACCGAGGTGTTCGAGCCTGCTTCGGCTTCCGCCGAAAGCCTGCCGGACGAGGTTGTCGAAAGCATTACCCAAGGCATCGAAAACGATCTGCTCGACCAGCTTGTCGCAAGGCTTCAGGCCGAGCATGAGGTGACCGTGAACCGGACCGCGATGCAGCAAGCGCTGAACTTCTGAAGCCATGCCCGACCTCAAGACCCATATCGCCAAGGTGGCGGCAGGAACCGCGCTCAGCTTCGCCGAGGCGCGCGAAGCCTTCGAGATCATCATGTCGGGCGAAGCCACGCCCAGCCAGATCGGCGGGTTCCTGATAGCGCTGCGCGTGCGCGGCGAGACGGTGGACGAAATCAGCGGCGCCGTCGATACGATGCGCGCGAAGATGCTTCCGGTGGCGGCGCCCGAAAACGCGATCGACATTGTGGGCACCGGCGGAGACGCCTCCGGCACCTACAATGTTTCCACTTGCGCGGCCTTCATCGTGGCCGGATGTGGTGTACCCGTGGCCAAGCACGGCAACCGCGCCCTCTCCTCGCGCTCCGGCGCGGCCGACAGTCTCGCGGCCCTTGGCGTGAACATAGAAATCGGCCCCGACCGGATCGCGGCCTGCATTGCGGAGGCAGGCGTGGGCTTCATGTTCGCGCCCAACCATCACGCGGCCATGCGCCATGTGGGACCGACACGCGTGGAGCTCGGCACGCGCACCATCTTCAATCTTCTGGGCCCGCTTTCCAACCCGGCAGGCGTGAAGCGGCAGCTCGTCGGCGTCTTCTCGCCGCAATGGGTAGAGCCGCTGGCGCAGGTGCTGAAGCAGCTTGGTTCCGAGAGCGTCTGGGTCGTGCACGGCGACGGGCTGGACGAGATGACCACGACGGGCACCACCACGGTCGCGGCACTTGAAGACGGCAAGATCCGAACCTTCGAGCTGACACCGGAGGATGCGGGCCTTCCGCGCGCCGACCCAGCCCAGCTCAAGGGAGGCGACGGCGCTCAGAACGCGAAGGCGTTGCGAGCGGTGCTGGAAGGCGAGAAGAACGCCTATCGCGACATAGCCCTTCTGAATGCCGCGGGCGCCCTCGTCGTCGCGGGCAAGGCGGCGGGCCTGAAACAGGGCGTTGCCCTGGCGGCCGAATCGATCGACAGCGGCCGGGCGCTTGCCACGCTCGAAAAGCTGGTCGAAGTTTCGAACCGCGCCTCCTGAATGGCAGCGTCCCATGACCGACATCCTACGCAAGATCGAAGCCTATAAGCGCGAGGAGATCGCAGCTGCGAAAGCCGCCCTGCCGCTTGCGGAAGTCAGGGCCCGCGCCCGCGATGCCGAGCCCCTGCGCGGCTTTGCTGCGGCACTTGCGGCAAAGCTGGCCGAAGGCAGCTTCGCGCTCATCGCCGAAGTCAAGAAGGCTAGCCCCTCGAAGGGACTCATTCGCGCGGATTTCGATCCGCCCGCGCTGGCGCAGGCCTATGAGCGCGGGGGCGCTGCGTGCCTTTCGGTACTGACCGACCGGCCGTCCTTCCAGGGCGCGCCGGAATATCTCAAACAGGCGCGGGCGGCTGTCCGCCTGCCGGTCCTGCGCAAGGATTTCCTGTTCGAGCCCTATCAGGTCTATGAAGCCCGCGCATGGGGCGCCGATGCGATCCTCATCATCATGGCGAGCGTGACGGACGCTGAAGCCCAGGCCCTTGAGGAAGCCGCCGCAGAGCTGGATATGGACGTGCTGGTCGAGGTGCACGACGAAGCAGAGCTTGAACGCGCACTGAAGCTCTCTTCGGCCCTTGTCGGCATCAACAACCGCGACCTGCGAACGTTCGAGACGCGGCTCGAGACCAGCGAGCGGCTCGCCCCGATCGTTCCGGAGGGCCGGATCGTGGTGGGCGAAAGCGGCATCTTCTCCCATGCCGACTGCCAGCGGCTGGCGAAGGCCGGCATTTCGACCTTCCTCGTGGGCGAAAGCCTGATGCGCCAGGACGACGTGGAGCAGGCCACCCGGGCGCTTCTGGGGCTTGCACCGGCCGCCGCTCCGGCCGGAGGTTAGTCTAGGATGAGCGCCGACGGGGAGAAGAAACTCACCCATCTTGCCGCCGATGGCAGCGCGCAGATGGTGGATGTCGGCGGAAAACCCGAGACCGAACGCACGGCCATAGCCGAGGGCGCGGTCGTCATGGCTCCCGAAACGCTTCAGGCCATCATCAGCGGCAACATGAAGAAAGGCGATGTGGTCGCGGTGGCGCGGATTGCCGGCATCATGGCAGCCAAGAGAACGCACGATCTCATTCCCCTCTGCCATCCGCTAGCGCTGACCAAGATCGCGGTGGACATAGAGCCGGACGAGACGCTGCCCGGCCTGCGCGTTCAGGCATTGGCGCGCGTTACCGGAAGGACCGGGGTGGAGATGGAGGCGCTGACGGCCGCTTCTGTCGCATGCCTTACGATCTATGATATGGCCAAGGCGCTCGACAAGAAGATGGTGATCACCGGTCTCCGGCTTCTGGAAAAGACGGGCGGCCGGTCCGGAATCTGGCGTGCGGAAGATGTCCCTGCTGCCGGTCGATGAGGCACTGGAGCGCGTGCTGGAAGGCCTTCGCCCGCTGCCGGCGGAGGACGTGCCCCTTGAAGAGGCCGTAGGCCGCTCGCTGACGGGGTCCCTGCGCGCGTTGCGCACCCAGCCGCCCTTCGATGCCTCGGCCATGGACGGCTATGCCGTCCGCTCGGACGACGTCAGGGAAGTGCCGGCGGAGCTCACGGTGATCGGCGTTTCGGCTGCCGGGCAGCGATTCACGGGGACGGTCGGGCCCGGAGAGGCCGTGCGCATCTTCACCGGCGCGCCCGTGCCGGAAGGGGCCGATGCCATTCTCCTCCAGGAAAACGCTGAACCGGTTGCGGACCGGCGCATCCGGGCGCTCGAACCGGTTGCGCCGGGACGGCACATAAGGCGCGCCGGGCTCGACTTCCGCGAGGGCGACGTGGTGCTCGAAGACCGGCGCATTCTCGATCCCGCCGCCATATCGCTGGCGGCGGCCGCCGGCCACCCGCGCCTCACCGTAGCCCGGCGCCCGCTCGTTGCCGTGATCGCGACCGGCGACGAGTTGGTTCCTCCGGGTACCCTGCCCGGCCCCGACCAGATCGTGGCCTCCAACAGCTTCGGCATCGCCGCGCTCGCCCGCCAGGACGGCGCAGACGTGCTCGACCTCGGCATCGCCCCGGACCGCAAGGAGGCGATCGCGGAGACCTTGCGCAAGGCGCTCTTAGCCTCGGCCGACCTGATCGTCACGCTGGGCGGCGCGTCCGTGGGCGAGCACGACCTCGTGCGGGCGGCCCTCGCCGAAGCAGGCGCACAGCTTTCCTTCTGGAAAATCGCCATGCGGCCCGGCAAGCCTCTCATGTTCGCCCGCCTGGGCAAGGCGCGAGTTCTGGGACTGCCCGGCAATCCGGTTTCAAGCCTCGTCTGCGCGCATCTCTTCCTGCGGCCGATGATTGCCCGTCTTTCGGGCCGAATCTATGCGCCCGATCTGCGTCCTGCCGTGCTTGCGCGCCCCATGAAAGCCAATGACGGGCGGCGCGACTATGTGCGCGCTACGGTCGCCAGCGGCCCCGGAGGCCTCATCGCGACCCCCTTCGAGCGGCAGGATTCCTCCATGCTCACCACACTCGCCGCCGCCAACGCCCTTATCGTACGCGAGCCCCATGCGCCCGCCGCCGAGGCAGGCGCGCGCTGCCAGGTGCTCGTACTGCGTTAACCCTCCATCAGCCATATCTTTTTATTGTTGCAGAACACAACTGGAACATATAGTGTATGTTCTGGTTTTGTTTATGGCTGATTCCGGGTTGGTGCCATGCTCACGCGCAAACAGCACGAGTTGCTGCTCTTCATTCATGAGCGGCTTAAAGAGACAGGCATTCCGCCATCCTTCGATGAAATGAAGGATGCGCTGGACCTGGCGTCGAAGTCCGGCATCCACCGGCTGATCACCGCGCTCGAGGAACGCGGCTTCATCCGCCGCCTTCCCAACCGGGCGCGGGCGCTGGAAGTGCTGCGCCTTCCCGAATCGATCGCGCCCGGGCTTGGCGGCCCGCGCCGCTTCTCGCCCAGCGTCATCGAGGGCGGGCAAGGCAGGCAGGCGGTTGCGCAGGCAAGGCCGGCCGCCGGCAACGATGACGTGCCAGCCACGGTCTCGATCCCGGTGATGGGGCGGATTGCGGCCGGTGTTCCTATCGAGGCCATCCAGCATCAGACCCATGAGATCGGCGTTCCGCCGGACATGATCTCCGGCGGTGAGCATTTCGCGCTTGAGGTCAAGGGCGATTCGATGATCGAGGCCGGCATTCTGGACGGCGATACGGTCATCATACGCCAGACGCAAACGGCCAATCCCGGCGACATCGTCGTCGCACTTGTGGATGACGAGGAGGCAACGCTGAAGCGCTTCCGCCGCAAGGGGGCTTCCATTGCGCTGGAGGCGGCCAATCCCGCCTATGAAACGCGGATTTTCGGCCCCGACAGGGTAAAGGTGCAGGGTCGGCTCGTCGGCCTCATCCGCCGCTATTGACCCGCGCCGGCGCGGCAGGCGCGTCGTGGCTCACGCGCCCTCCGCCTGAGCCGTCCAGCTGGGTGAGAAACAGGATGGATTCACCCCGGCGGGGAATGGTTCAAGCCCGACCGCGAACGGTCCTATCCAACCCGCTCGCCGTTCCGCACGCGGTAGGTCGGCTGATACATGGTCACCAGTTCTTCCGCGGCGGTGGGATGAACGGCCATGGTGCGGTCGAAGGCGTCCTTGGTCAGTCCAGCCTTGACGGGGATGGCCAGAAGCTGGGCCATCTCGCCGGCGTCCGGCCCCAGCACATGAGCGCCAAGCACGCGGCGCGAGGCGGCGTCCACCACCAGCTTCATGATCATCTTGTCCTGCCGCCCTGCAAGCGTATGGCGCATGGGGCGGAAGCTCGCGCGGTAGATTTCCAGCTCCTCGTAGCGCTTGGCCGCCGCCTCTTCGGTCATGCCCACCGTGCCGATTTCAGGCTGCGAGAAGACCGCCGTGGCGATATCTTGATGATCCACCGGTGTCGGATTGCCCTTGAAGACGGTTTCCACGAAGCACATGGCCTCGTGAATGGCGACCGGCGTAAGCTGCACCCGGTCGGTCACGTCTCCGATGGCCCATATGTTTTCCACATTGGTGCGGGAATAGGCGTCAACCAGAATCTCGCCGCGCGCACCGGTCTTCACTCCCGCGGCATCCAGGCCCAGCTCTTCGGTGTTCGGTATCCGTCCGATTGCGAGCATGACCTTGTCGAAGGTCTTGGTGCTGCCTGACTTGAGCCGCACATCAAAGCGCCCGTCGTCGCGCTTCTCGACGGCCTCGAAAATGTCCTGGCAGAGGATGCGTATACCCTTCGCTTCCATCGCCTCGTGCAGGCCGCGCCGTAGGTCGCCGTCGAAACGGCCGAGGATTTCCTTGCCGCGGTAAACGAGCGTCGTCTCGACGCCGAGCCCGTGGAAGATGTTGGCGAACTCGACCGCGATGTAGCCACCCCCCTCTATGGCGATGCTGCGGGGCAATTCCTCGAGATCGAAGGCCTCGTTGGAGAAGATGCAATGCTCGTTCCCCGGCAGCGCCGCGTGCGGGTTCGGGCGGCTGCCGGTGGCAATCAGGATGGTCTCCGCCGTAACCGTGCTGCCGCCCACCTGCACCGTGTGCGGGTCTAGAAGGACCGCCCGGGCCTCGAAGATGCGCGCACCAGCATTCTCCAGCCCCTTTCTGTAGAGCGCCTCGAGGCGGGCGATCTCCAGGTTCTTGTTGGCCACCAGAAGCGGCCAGTCGAAGCGCGTTTCGCCGACGGTCCAGCCATACCCGGCCGCATCCTGAAAGTGCTCGGGAAACTGCGAGGCGTAGACGAAGAGCTTCTTCGGGACACATCCGCGGATGACGCAGGTGCCGCCGAAGCGGTATTCCTCGGCGATGGCCACGCGCTTGCCCATGGAGGCGGCGAGCCGGCCAGCCCTCACGCCGCCGGAGCCGCCGCCGATGACAAAGAGGTCGAAATCGAATTTCGGCATGGCTTTCCCTTCCGCTTCTGTTGGCCGGCTCCTCTCAGCTATGACTTCACGGACCAAAAGAAAAGCCCGGCGCGAGGCCGGGCTTCGATGTCTCGGTTTTCAGGTGCATGGCAACGAAGGCCGGCCTAGGACCTACTGGCTGTCGGCCGAGCCTTCCTCCTCGCCCAGCTGTTCGATCGTCTCGTCCTCGACGGCAGGCGCCTGCGAGCCCACGGCGGCCTGTAGCGTTTCAGTCACGCTGTTGGCGAGATCGCGGATGATGCCGCGGCGCCAGATTTCCGCGGCGCGGAACACCTCGCGCGTGACGATCGGTCCTTCGGAGAGAAGCTTCTTGCCCGTAGGCGAATTGTAGAATTCGGTGATGTTCTGCAGGTCCTCCTGGGTAAAGACGCGCGCATAGGCAAGCGCAGCCTCCCGCTCCAGATCCGCGCGGCGGCTCGCCAGTTCCAGCGCCTTCTCGTCCACCGTGGCGTTGATCAGTTCCTCCAGATTCGGGCTCTGCTGGATGAGCTCGACTTTGAGGCCCTGCGCGGCCCGGGGGAGAATATTGTCGAACTCGTCAGTGGCGTTGATGGCATCGACGGCAGCGCGCGCGGCCTGCAGATGTTCCTCCGGTATCTCCTGGGCGCTGACCGGAACGCACAGCACCGACAAGGCCATTATGGCGGTCATTGCGAGCGCACGAGCGTCTTTGGCCAATGTCATCTTCTTCCACTCCATCGTGTCTTTATGTCCTGTCATGGGTTGCCGCATCGAGGGTCCTCACGCCGTCCGTGCCCGCAACGATTGCGAGATCCGCAAGGCCAATGAAGAGTCCGTGTTCGACAACGCCAGGGATTTCCTTGAGAGCGTCCGCAAGGGCTCTTGGCTCGGGAATGCGGCCAAAAGATGCGTCGACAATGAAATGTCCGCCATCGGTGACGAACGGGCCGTCTCCCGCCATCCGGGTCTTCAGCGTGCCCGACAGGCCGAGCCGTCCCGCCGCCCGCTCGATGGCGAGCCTGGTCGCTCCGAGGCCGAAGGGATTGACCTCCACGGGCAGCGGAAAGCGGCCGAGCTCCCCAACCAGCTTGGTCTCGTCGGCGATCACGATCATGCGGCGCGAAGCCGCGGCCACGATCTTCTCGCGCAGAAGCGCCCCGCCTCCCCCCTTGACGAGGACCAGGCCGGGGCCGATCTCGTCCGCGCCGTCGACGGTGAGGTCCAGTTCGGGCAGTTCGTCCAGTGTGGAGAGCGGGACGGACAGCTCCCGGCAAAGCCGGGCCGTACGCTCCGACGTGGGCACGCCGACAACACTCAGGCCTTCGGCGACCCGCTCCGCCAGAAGCCGCACGAATTCCTCTGCGGTCGAGCCAGTGCCGATACCGAGTTTCATGCCGTTTTCGACATGGTCGAGCGCCGCACGTGCGGCCTTTATCTTCAGTGTTGTCGCGTCCATGTGCATCCCTGCCCGCCTGCGGCTGTCTAGCCCGTTTCGGCCCGTCCCGCAAATGGCTTCCTTGTGGAGGCAGCGCCGAAGGTCTATCCCCTTTCCCAGAAGTCAACAGGAATACGTCATGGCAGCGCCAATTCTCGTCTTCGACCTCGATGGAACTCTGATCGACACCGCACCCGATCTGCTCGACAGCCTCAATCACTGCCTGCGTGCAGCACGCGTGCCGGAGGCAAAAGCCGAGGAGATGCGCATGCTGGTCGGCTCCGGCAGCCGGGCCATGATCGCCCGCGCCTTTGCCAATCACGGCCGGCCGCTCACCGAAAGCGAGCTCGATTCGCTGCAGGCGCTTTTCCTCGAACACTATGCCGCGAGGATGCCCGGCCGCTCGCGCCCTTTTCCGGGCGTGATCGAGGCTCTGGCGCGCTTTCGCGAGGCGGGCTTCATCGCCGCCGTCTGCACTAACAAGCTTGAGCATCTGTCGCGGAAGCTCATCGGGAAACTGGAACTGGATGGGGCTTTTGAGGTCATATGCGGGGCGGACACCTTCCCTTACCGCAAGCCGGATCCCCGCCACCTCACCGACACCATCCTGCGCGCCGGCGGCGATCCGGAACGCGCGCTCATGATCGGCGATTCGCGCACGGACATCGACACGGCAAAGACGGCGGGCATTCCCGTGGTGGCGGTCGATTTCGGCTACACGGACCAGCCGGTCCACGTCTTCGAGCCCGATCGTATCATCTCGCATTTCGACGAACTGACGGTGGATCTTGCCGAAAGCCTTATCGCAGCGGCCGCGGGCCAACCCGCATCTCACGCGATGTGATGTAGGACAGCGCCTTGACTTAGCCCCCGAGCCACCCTTATATCGCCGCGCGTTCACGGCACTGGCCGGTGAGCGGGCGCGTAGCTCAGCGGGAGAGCACACCCTTCACACGGGTGGGGTCGTAGGTTCAATCCCTACCGCGCCCACCATTTTTTTATGTAAGTATGATTGAAGCACGTCCCTCGCCTCGGTGAGGTCGGCTGGCCGGTCGTGCCGGGAAACGGGCCTGCCCTGCCCTTCAAAGCGCGTACAATGTTGGTGTGCGGAGTGGTTGTACCGGCCGCTGCGGGAGGCAATTTGCAGCCTGATAGCGGGCAATAAAAATCCCGCCGAAGCAGATTCAGCAGTCCTATTGCGGCGCCACAGCGTTGTCTCGCACGCATGGCGAACTCCGGTTCCGCTCGCGAATCGGGGTTGGAGGGACACGATCATGGTCCAGGCGGCCTGCCGGCCGTCCGTCCGGACCTCCCTCCTTTCCACAAGATTTTCTTTTTTACTACTCGCGGATAGGTTGCGCGAGATTGGTAAATATGCTGCCTTCCCTCGGCTCTGGGGAGGGTTGGGGATGCGCATGCTGCTTACCATTGATCTGTCGATTGATGAGGCGATCGCGCTCAAGCGCTTTCGCAATGGCCAGGAACTGCCGTCGCTCGAGGCCGCCGCTGCGCGTGCCTTACGCGAATATCTCAGCAGAACCGGCCACCTTAAGCTGTTCGCCAAATTTGACGAGGACAGCGAAGTGGCGGGAACGGCGTAGGGCCGAGCTGCTTCGGCGCGGCCTGAAAAAGTGACTGTCTGGACCATATCTTAACGGTTGGCTGCGCTACAATATGAGCATGAGCGAAGCTGGCCAGGAAAACCGTGATTGCGGTCTTTACGGCCGATCAGGCGTCTCGCCTCACTGGTGTGAGCAGGCGTCAGCTTGGCTCGTGGGATCGTAACGGCTTTTTCAAGCCGAGCATCGTTTACGGCGAGCGCGGCGCCTACGCTCGCCTCTACTCGTTTCGCGACCTTCTATCTCTTAAGGTGCTTAATCAGCTCCGCAACAAAACGCGTGTGAGCCTGGATCATCTGAGAGAGGTCAAACGTGATCTCTCCCATCTGGGCGAATATATGAGGGGTTCCAGTATCGGTTGGCAGCGTCCTCGAGAAAGCCGGTGATGAAGTGACCCTGTTTGACAACAGCGGCCTTGCAAAAGGATCTCCTGATCCCGTCGTATGCGCTGCCGCCGAGTCTCACGAAGCCATCCTTGTCGCGGCGGATTACGGCATGAAGAGGTCGCCATAGGACATGGCATAGCCAAGGCGAGATTCAAGACAATGGGCTTGATCCGATTCGAATGCCGGAAGCCCAATTGCGCCGCCAGGATTGAAGTCGCTTTATCCCTCATCGAACATGAGTGGCAAAAGGTTGTTGAAGGCCAATGTGCAAGGCTCTTCATCGCCATCGGTGAAGCAACAATCGATGATGTCCCGAGAGGTGGTGTAGCTTATGCGATCGCCGTGCCTTCCGGACTGTGCCGGATCAGCTTGCCGCAGCG
>NZ_JAODNV010000019.1 GCF_025398195.1 Chelativorans petroleitrophicus
CTACGCTATGCTCGAAGAGCCGGCCATGGCAGCGTGACTCAAACCAAAATGCCTCCGGCAATCCCGGCGCGGTTCAGTTCTCTGGCTTCTGCACGATTTTCTTGAAGTAGAGAGAGCTTATGTGGGAATTGGACGGGCTAGGTTCGCGACGACTGCTCCAGCCTCGATCTGGCGTCGGATGGATAGTCAAGGGCTGCGAGACAGTTGACCTTCACCGCTTGCGCTATACCCTCGGAGGTCGTGCCAGGGGTGACCTTAGTAAGAATCATACCGATCGATGATGCCGCATGCTCTATGACAGGTAACGTCCTCTCTGGCGGCAGCCCTTGCCGGATTCCTCGCTTGCAGATGACAGCAAGGAGATTCGCAAAGGCGTGAATTCCTTCTGGGGTGTCACCGGTCGCGTGGCCTGTACCCCTGACAGGTGGCCTACGAGTTCCGTATGCCGAGGCTGCGTGGCTTCCGTGATCGCTAACAGTCGACGAGTCGATGCCTGCGTATTCGATCGCCCTTGTCCGGGCCGAACCCGCATCCGGGGCGGTTCTGTGACGGTCGACGGCTTGCCGCGCCGTTCGCGAATCCCCAATAGACCAGTCCAATACTGGCAGTACATCGAGCCGGAGCCAGTCTCCCAGTTTGTGTCCACCAGGCCAGGTTGATCTTTGACTGAGGTCCTCAAGGGCTTTCATGAGTTGAGCCCAACGACTGCCGGACGGGAACGATGACCACGAAATGGTCGTGGCTTCCGTCGGGTGCGGAACAGGATGGAGACAGAGGCTACGGAGTTCCAGGATGCAGAAGCGAGATGGCACGACCACTTCTGCCAACGCACGCTTCAGCGCACGTGGCCCGGTGGATCCCTCCAGGGCGATCTGGACCCGGTTGTAGATCCAGCGCAGTCGCCGGAAGAACTGCTGGGCGTATCCCCACTTTGCGGCGTGGTATCGCCTGACCCCCTTGGCCCCACCAACCTCCCGCTCCGAGGAGCCATCAGTCGAGCCCCGCCGCGAAACCAGGCCGGAGATCTCTGCTACCGTTGGCCTCTTGCCATTCCGGATTGCGTCCAGGACGTCATCGACCATTTCAGGCGCCCGGGACAAGTGGAACAGCGAGGCCCTTGGGACGCCGGCTACTATCAGACGATCCTTGTATTCCGACAGCGTCTTCGACACCTTGATGAACCTGAATGCGTATTTCCTGTCATATGGCCAGACAAGGCGCAGCCATTCGTCAAAGGTGCTATCGACGAGCGCCTCCTGTACACGTCGAAGCGCATCTCCCTTTGTGAAGGTCGCGCCGGTTTCGGTCGCTTCCGTCTTGTTGAGCTGGGCTTCCGACTCAAGGGCGATTAAACGCGCATCAGGATCCAGACGCGTATAGAACCGTGCCTTTTCGTCAGTCGCCTGGCGGAGTTTCGCGTACGGGCCCATATCGGTCCGCGCCCTCCTTCTGGTAGTCCGGATGGTGGTGACCATAGGTCTTCTCAAGGGTCTCGAGGGTCATGCCGAGAAAGCCGCCAGCTCCCATTTGTTGGCTCCAGCTTGCATTCCCCAGGTCGCGCGCGTGTGCCTCAGGGGGTGAGGAGAAACCCCGGACAGGCCTGCTTTGATGCATGCGTTCCTGAATGAACTCTTCACGTCGCCAATCAGATGGCCGTCATCATGGATGACGTAGTCGCTCGTGCCACGACGCTCGTACGCCCGCCTCAAATGTGGAACCAGCTTGCGAGGCAGGCGAGCGAGCGGACGCACCTTGTTGTTGTTCGGAGGGCGCGTCGGATCGCGCCAGTCGATTCTCCGATCGTTGAAGGATATCTGCGACCAGCGCCATCCGAGGATTGCACGCTTGCGCTGGCCTGTGTGCAACCCGATGACGATGAACAATGGCAGATAGGATCGGCTCTTTGGCAATCGAAGCGCAGCGCGCAACAGCGCCGCTGCCTCTTGTCGCTCCAGCCAACGTTGCCGAGGGGCCGGCTGCCTCTGGCAGGAATACCTTGACCCGTTCCTTCAGGCGTCGCGTGTCCGCGGCGTAGTAGATGGCGGCACGAAGGATCCCAAGTTCCCGGCGGACGGTCCCGTCGGATCGGCGCCGCCATTGCCCGTATTTCGCACACGAATCCTTGTCGACTTCCGCGACAGTCTTTTCTTCCCAGAATTTCGACAACGGGACCGCCGCATATGCCGCGCGCTCCCTGGAATCCGGCTCCATGGCGCCCTCGTCAAGGTAGATCTCCAGCACCTCCGTGAGGAGGAGCTGGTCAGCCGGGGTCAGCTTGCCTGGCTCCCGCAGACGCTCCTGGAGGAATTCCGCGAGCCTCGCCTCAGCTTCAATGCGGTCTCTCGTACGCGTGCTGCGCTCCTTGCTGCGGCCATTCTCCGACCAGACGATGTAGAAAGCCCTGCGCTTCGGGTATCATCTGATGCGCGGACCATTGTTCCTTCTGCCCATGCTGTCGTGGTCCTCTCTGCGATAAACTTCTCCCATGCACCGGAAGGGATCATTTTGCGCGATCCCACCGGCACATACTCGAGTCCCTGCCGGATCAACTGATCGACCTGGTAGCGGGTCAGCCCCTCTTCCCGCTGAAACTGCGCGAGTGATCGTAGTGCCATAGGTGTTCGAACTCTTGGTGCTAAATTGTGCACCACGCAATAGTGCCGCTTATCCCCCGGTGTCAATGATGGTAGTGGTGGAAGACGAGACTCGAACGATTCTTGGTTAATGATGCCACCGACCAATCCGCACTGGCATGCAGTCGCCGAGGAGCTCCGCAAGGAGCTTCAGGCGGCGCGCTACGGAAGCAAGTCGGAGATTATTCGGCGCTACTCGGAACAGACGGGTTACCACCCCGCCTCCCTGCGACGCGACGTGATGGCCATCGATTTCATACAAGCGATGGAGAAGAGCGATCCGGCTTTTGCCGCCATCCTGCGCAAGCTGGGGAGTTCGGTCGTCCTCGAATTGGCCCGCCTCCATGCAACGGATCCCAAAGGCGCATTGGAAGCTGCGCTCGCGGCTGTAGCCGGTGCCAGGACTCGCCGTGAACTGTCAGCGCGTCGGAAAAAGCATCAGAGCATGCGAAGGGAGGAGATTCGGGCGGAAGCAATGCGCGCCTTCGAGCACGTGAGATTTTTTGAACTCCTCGAGGACTTCGGCCGGCCACCGTCACTCGAGGGAAGCGCCGAGGGGGAGCTTGAGACGGGCATTCACTTCAGCAAGCGTGCCGGCAGCTGCTTCGCCTATTGCCGGTTGAAGGGCACGCGCGGCACGTTCAAGCAGCTGCTTCCGTACCTGGGCCTGTCGCTTTACTATGGGCGCGTGGTCCTTGCCATCGACGTTCCCCGGGTTCCCAAGGAGTGGCTGCGAGCGTTGTCGAGTTCGTATTCGAATCCTGGCATGACGCTCTACGTCAATGATGTGAACCGTTGGCTGCCTGCGCACCCGAGAGAAGTGGACTGAAGCAGAGGCGTCCGCATAATGTCCGCAGTATGGCCGAAAATCCGGGGTTAATCCGGGGTGTTTCGATTTGCTTCGTCCATTTTTTTCAAGCCCTTGAGCGTTGGCTCTGCCCTCCGAAGGCAGAGGTCACACGTTCGAATCGTGTCGGGTGCGCCATAATTTCTTTGAATTCCGTAGCTTAAAGAAGCAGCGAAATTGCAGATTCGCAAAGTGCTGGCTGTGCTGGGAACATAGGCCGCCAGTCGGAGAGGTCGCGGTTTTTTCGCGCCCGCCGCCGTACTTTCTACCAAGGTTCAAGAAGATTGGTTTCGGCATATCGAAACAATGGACAGGCGTGTCCATATTTGCCTAAGTATAAAATCAATCGCCCGAAACCTGCCTTGGAGATGCCGTGATCGGCGCGGAACCTCACCGCCCAATCGTTGTTCGTGTGCCACGCTGGCAGCCCGTATTGCTTGCCTGCGTGGTCATCATCGTTGGCATTCACGGCGCGTTTGCCAGAGCCTTCTGGAGTTCCGGGGAACCGGACTCCGTGCTCGAGTTCAGGCTATTCAAATTTCCCATACGCAGCCATCCGCGACTGGAGGCCCACAGCCGGGACGGTTTCGCCGCCGGCGCGCTTGACGGTTGCGGCCAAGCCGCGATCGTCTCCCTGCCTCCTTTCATCCCGCTGAAGGCCATGGAAAAATGCGACCTCAGCGGGATGGCTGCCGAATCGCTGCCGTTCCGTCTAGACAAGGATACCGCACCAAGGGCGCCGCCCGTTGCTTCGCGCTTGCCGGGAACTGACAGCAATCGCTGAGTGACTTTTTCTCGAGCGACCGATTGGCAGGTTCTCGGTTTCGTTTGCCCTCCCTTTTCCGGCGGTATGGCGGGACAGGGTGTCTTTCGACCGAAGATGCCGTGCGAAGTCCGGTATTCTTTTCGCCTGGGCCGCGAGTGGATGATGATTACGAACAATGCATTGCCGGCGCTGATTTTTCTGCCCTTTCTGGGGTCGATGCTGGCTGCTTTGCTGCCTGCGAACGCGCGCAACGCCGAGGCGTGGCTCTCGGGCGTAACAGCATTGCTGACATTCGGGCTCGCAGCTCTGCTCTACCCCTCGGTCGAAAACGGGGGGATCGTCCGCCGGGAAGTGGCCTGGCTTCCGGAACTCGGCCTTAATCTCGTGCTCAGGATGGACGGCTTCGCATGGCTGTTCACCATCCTGATCGGCGGCATCGGCCTCCTCGTCGTCATCTATGCGCGCTACTACATGTCGCCGCAGGATCCTGTTCGGCGCTTTTATTCCTTTCTGCTCGCCTTCATGGGCGCGATGCAGGGGGTGGTCCTTTCCGGCAATCTGATCCTGCTGGCGATCTTCTGGGAACTTACCAGCATCGTCTCCTTCCTGCTCATCGGCTACTGGTACCACAACGCGGCTGCGCGCGACGGCGCGCGCATGGCGCTCACCATCACCGGCATCGGCGGCCTCTGCCTTCTCCTGGGCTTCATCCTGATCGGCCACATCGCAGGGAGCTACGATCTGGATGAGGTGCTGGCATCCGGCGCCGCTATCCGCGCGCATCCGCTCTATCTTCCCGCGCTCCTGCTGATCCTGGCGGGGGCGCTGACGAAGAGCGCGCAGTTTCCGTTCCACTTCTGGCTTCCCAATGCCATGGCCGCGCCTACGCCGGTTTCGGCCTATCTTCACTCCGCGACCATGGTGAAGGCCGGCGTGTTTCTCCTGGCGCGGCTTTGGCCGGTTCTTGCGGGCACCGACGCTTGGTTTTTCATCGTGGGGATCGCAGGCATCAGCACACTGGTGATCGGCGCCTATTTCGCGATCTTCCAGCAGGACCTGAAGGGACTGCTCGCCTATTCCACGATCAGCCATCTGGGCCTGATCACGACGCTTCTGAGCTTCGGCAGCCCGCTTGCGGCCGTGGCGGCGATCTTCCACATGGTCAACCATGCGACCTTCAAGGCTTCGCTCTTCATGGCAGCCGGCATCATCGACCATGAGGCCGGAACGCGCGACATGCGCAAGCTGAGCGGCCTCTTCAGCGCGCTGCCGATCACGGCGACGCTGGCCATGGTGGCGAGCGCGGCCATGGCGGGCGTGCCGCTGCTCAACGGCTTCCTTTCCAAGGAGATGTTCTTCGCCGAGGCGATCGAGGAGCATCGGGAATCGCTGCTCGACAGCGCGATGCCTTATCTCGCGACGCTCGCCAGCGCCTTCGCCGTGACCTATTCGGTGCGGTTCATTCACTCCGTTTTCTTCGGGCCGAAGGCGGCTGATCTGCCTAACGAGGCGCATGAGCCGCCCCACTGGATGCGCCTACCCATCGAGCTGCTTGTGCTTGCCTGCCTTCTGGTCGGCATCATTCCTGGCATCACCATCGGACCCTATCTGAACACGGCCGTAACCTCCGTGCTGGGCGACCGGACTCCCGAATACAGCCTTTCGATCTGGCACGGATTCAACCTGCCCCTGGTGATGAGCGCGATAGCGCTCGTCGGCGGCGTCATTCTTTACCTCCTCCTTCACCGGTACCTTGCGCACTGCAAAGAAGATCCGCCCGGTCTGCGCGTGCTTGTCGGCCAGCGCATTTTCGAGCGCGTGCTGGTGACGGTCTCCTGGCGCTGGGCGCGCTGGGTGGAGGTAAATCTGGGCACCAGACGGCTGCAGCCCCAGCTTCGCGTGCTCGTCACTGTCGCGCTCATGGCAGGCGCCTGGCCGCTCTTCGAGGCGGGATTGATGCCGGACCTGATTTCGGTCGCGAACCTCGACCCGGTCCTCGCCATCATCTGGATCGTGGGGATCGGATGCGCCATCACCGCGGCGTATCAGGCAAAGTATCACCGCTTCGCGGCGCTTATCCTCATTGGGGGCGCGGGGCTTTCCACCTGCATCACCTTCGTCTGGTTTTCCGCGCCGGACCTTGCGCTCACCCAGCTCGTGGTGGAGGTCGTCACCACCGTGCTTATCCTTCTGGGCCTGCGCTGGTTGCCGAAACGCATCGAGGAGATCGACACACCGACGACCCTTGCTGCGCGTCTGCGCCGGCAACGCGACTTCCTGCTTGCACTGGCCTGCGGCTTGGGGGTCACGGTAGTGTCCTACGCCATCATGACCAGCGCGCCGCCAACCACGGTCGGCGATTTCTATCTCGAGCGCGCCTATTCGGAAGGCGGCGGCACCAATGCCGTCAATGTTATCCTCGTGGATTTCCGCGGCTTCGACACGTTTGGCGAGATCACGGTTTTGGGCATCGTCGCGCTTTCCGTCTTCGCGCTGTTGCGCCGCTTTCGCCCCGCGCCGGACAGCATCGAACTGCCCGAGCAACAGCGCATTCAAAACGCCTATGACGATGCGCAGCAGGGACGCAAGCTTGGCGAAACCGCGCATGATTATCTGCTCGTACCCTCCGTTCTCATGCAGTGGATGTTTCCGGTGATCATCGCGCTTGCAGCCTACCTGTTCCTGCGCGGCCATGATCTTCCGGGCGGCGGCTTTACTGCGGGCGTTGCCATGGCGATCGGGTTCCTGCTGCAGTACCTGGCGGGAGGAACGCGCTGGGTCGAGGAACGGCTGCGCATCCTGCCCGTCCGCTGGATTGGGTTCGGCCTGTTCATGGCGGCCTTTACCGGCATGGGCGCGTGGCTCTTTGGCCTTCCGTTCCTCACCTCCGCCTCGGGCTATCTCGAGATCCCGCTGATCGGCGAGGTGCCGCTCGCCAGCGCGCTGCTGTTCGATCTCGGGGTCTTCTTGCTGGTCGTCGGTGCCACGGTGCTCATGCTGATCGCCATCGCGCATCAATCGATCCGCAGCCATCGCGTCCGCGCGACAGAGGCCGCCGCCACCAGGACGGAGGAGGCTGCCTGATGGAACTTCTTCTGTCGCTGAGTATGGGGGCGCTGGCCGGCTCGGGCGTATGGCTGCTGCTCAGGCCGCGCACCTATCAGGTCATCATGGGTCTGGCGCTGCTTTCCTATGCGGTGAACATCTTCATCTTTTCCACCGGGCGCCTGCGGGTGAACGCGCCTCCCATCGTCGAGAAAGGTATGGAAGTCGACCCCGCAGCCTTTACGGACCCCGTTCCGCAGGCCTTGGTACTGACCGCGATCGTCATCAGCTTTGCGACCACGGCGCTGTTTCTGGTAGTGCTTCTGGCCTCGCGCGGCCTGACGGGAACGGACCATGTGGACGGAAGGGAGCCGGAGAAATGATGTCCGCTCCCTCGCACCTCATCATTGCGCCCATTCTTATCCCGCTTCTTGCGGGGGCGCTCCTTCTGTTCTTCGAGGATCGCGAACGCCGGCTGAAGGACGCGGTCTCGATACTGACGTCGGCGGCGCTCGTGGTGGTGGCGGCGGTGCTCCTGTTCAGGACCGGCGCGGACGGTGGACGGATTTTCGTCTATCTGCTCGGTAACTGGCCATCGCCCATCGCCATCAATCTGGTGCTCGACCGGCTGTCGGCCATGATGCTCCTGCTGACGGCCGTTCTCGCGCTGCCCGCACTTGTCTTCTCGATCGCCCGCTGGCAGAGGGCCGGCGCGCACTTCCACAGCCTGTTCCTGTTCCTCCTGGTGGGGCTGAACGGCGCGTTCCTCACCGGGGACCTGTTCAACCTCTTCGTCTTCTTCGAGGTGCTTCTGGCAGCTTCTTATGGGCTGATGCTGCATGGCTCCGGCCAGCTCAGGGTAAGAGCCGGAATGCACTACATCGTCATCAATCTCGCCGCCTCGCTGCTCTTCCTCATCGGCGTGGCGATGATCTACAGCGTGACCGGCACGCTCAACATGGCGCATCTGGCCATTGTTCTGCAGGGGCTTGAAGGTGAGAGCCGCTTCATGGCCGAAGCAGGCGCTGGAATCCTGGGCATCGCCTTTCTGGTCAAGGCCGGCAGCTGGCCGCTCAATTTCTGGCTGCCCACCGCTTATTCGGCGGCTGCGGCGCCTGTGGCGGCGATCTTCGCCATCCTGACCAAGGTCGGCGTCTATGTGCTTCTGCGGTTCTCCCTTCTGCTCTTCGGCAGCGAAGCCGCCTCGACGGGCTTCGGGGAACAGGCGCTGTTCTTTGTCGGCATGGCCACGATCCTGTTCGGCGCGATCGGCATTCTTGCTTCCCAGGCGCTTGGGCGGCTTGCCGGCTATTCCGTCCTCGTCTCGTCGGGAACTCTGCTTGCGGCCGTGGGCTTCGCGCAGACCGGTGTTACGGCGGGCGCGCTCTTCTATCTCATCAGTTCCACGCTGACGCTCAGCGCGTTTTTCATGCTCATCGAACTGATCGCGCGTGGGCAGGACCCTGCGGCCGATGTTCTGGCCGTGACGATGGAAGCCTATGGCGAAGGCGAGGAAGAAAAGGAGGAGGCGGAGGAAGTGGGCGTCACCATCCCCGAAACGCTGGCCGTTCTGGGCGTGAGCTTTGCCGCCTGCGGCATCCTGCTTGCGGGCCTTCCGCCGCTGTCCGGCTTCGTCGCCAAATTCGCCATGCTAACCTCCATGTTCAATCCCGACGGGGTCGGCGAGGGCGTCATCCGGCATTCCTCCTGGTGGCTTGCGAGCTTCCTGATCCTGTCGGGCTTTGCCACGCTGATTGCCATGACGCGTGCCGGCATCAGCGCGTTCTGGGCCCGCATAGACGGGGAAGTGCCGCGCGTCCTGCTGGTGGAGATGGCACCGGTCGCGGCTCTGCTTGCAATGACGGTGTTTCTTACCATCGGGGCCGGACCCGTAATGCGCTTTCTGGAGGCCGCCGCGGCGGATCTGCACTCGCCGCAGGCTTATATCCAGTCGGTGATGGAGGCGGTGCAGGCCGTGCCGCATGCGCGGGAGGTTCTACCGTGAACCGCCTCCTTCCCTATCCGCTGCTGATCGTCTCCATTGTGGTCATGTGGTTAGCGCTCACACGATTTTCGGTCGGGCAGCTTCTGCTCGGCGCGGGGGTGGCGCTGGTGGCCGCTCAGGGCCTTGCAGCGCTCCGCCCGTCGACACCCAGATTGAGGCGCTGGGACCTCATACCCAAGCTGATCGGCATCGTCCTCCTCGATATCGTTCGCTCCAACATCGCCGTGGCGCGGCTGATCCTTTCTGGCAAACGGGCGAAGCGCAAATCGGGATTCGTGGCCATCCCGCTGGAACTGCGCGATCCGATGGGGCTTGCCGTGCTGGCGGTGATTATCACGAGCACGCCCGGCACCGCCTGGCTCGACTACAGCGACAGGCGCGGCGTTCTGCTTCTGCACATCTTCGATCTGGTGGATGAATCCGAATGGGTCGATCTGATCAAGACCCGCTACGAATACCTTCTCATGGAGATCTTCGAATGAGTGGTGCCATTCTCGGCTGGTCGGTGCTGATCGCCCAACTCGCCGTCGCCGCAGCGATGATCCTCGCCGCAATCCGCATGCTGAAGGGACCGCGCGCGCAGGACAAGGTGCTTGGGCTCGATACGCTCTACATCACGGCAATGCTGCAATTCCTGCTGTTCGGGATCAGAACGGGCACCAGCATCTATTTCGAGATGGCGCTCGTCATTGCAATCCTCGGTTTCGTAGCCACCGTCGCCCTTGCCAAGTTCCTGATGAGAGGGGAGGTGATCGAATGAGCGTCGAATACGATATTCCCCTGTGGATCGCGCTGCCGGTTTCGGCCTTTTTGCTCATCGGAGCGTTCCTGACATTGACGGGGACCATCGGTCTTATCCGGCTCAGGATCTTCTATGACCGCCTCCATGCTCCAACGCTGGGATCGAGCTGGGGGACCGGGGCGATTGTCATCGCCTCGATGATCCTCTTTTCCTATCTCGAGAGCCGGCCGGTGGTGCACGAGATCCTGATCGGCATCTTCGTGACGGTCACCACGCCGGTGACCTTCATGCTGCTTGGGCGTGCCGCGCTCTACCGCGACCGGTCGGAGGGAAGCCCGCTCGTGCCGCCTATGGACGTCGCGCCGCCGCCGTCCAAGGAAACGACGGCCGAACCCGCATCCTGAACCGGATCAATGGCGCCTCAACTCAAGCTCGATTGCTCGCCAGCTGGCTGCGCTCGAAACCGAGCACGACCAGAAGCGCGATGATGAAGGGAATGATGAGGTAGAGAAGCCGGAAGACGAGCAGGGCGGCAAGCACATCGGCCCGGTCCATTTCGGAAAGGCCGGTGATGAACGCGATTTCCAGCACGCCAAGTCCGCCCGGCGCATGAGAAAGAAGCGCGAGCGAAAAAGAAATCACGAAAATGCCGAGCACGACGAGGAACCCGGGATTGCCAGCAGCCGGGAGGGCGAAATAGATGATCGCGGCCGCACCGATGATCTCCAGCGGCCCGATCAGCAATTGGCGGCCGACAATGGGAAGGCCGGGATAGGCGATCTCGAGCTTGCCGATCCGCAGAGGCCGCAGCTTCAACGCGCTCCCGATTACGTAAAGCAGCACGGCCCCGAGAAGAAGAACGCCGGTGGCCGCGGAGGCTTCCATGGGCAGCTCATCAACGAAGCGTTCGGAAAGCTCAGGCACCAGGACGAGCACGAGCCCCGCCAGCAGCGTGATGCCCAAAGCGAAGGTGAAGGAACAGAACCCGACGAGCACACCGACTTCGGCGGCGGACAGGCCCTTGGCCGAATAGGCCCTGTAGCGCACGAGCGAGCCGGAGAGCACCGATGCGCCGATGTTGTGGGACAGGGCGTAGGTCGTAAACGACGTTACGGTGATGTAGAACCAGTCGATCCGTTTCTTCAGGTGAAGCAGAGCCAGATGGTCGTAGCCCGCCAGCGCCGCGTAAGCCAGAAGAGTCGCCCCAATGCATAGCAGCCAGTTTGGCGCCGAAATGGCAACGATGCTGTCCCACAGTTCGTCGAGCGAAAGCCCCCGCAGCTCGTGATAGAGCAGCCAAGCGGAGAAGAACACTGCACCGAAGCCAATCGCGGGCCAGAAATACTTCTTAAGCTGCATGGGCCATTCCGGATCACGCTTTCTTTCCGATTGTCACAATGAAGATGTCCCACCGGTTTGCCTGCGATGCAATAGGCGTTTTGGCCAATCGGCCGGCGGAATGCAAAGCCTTCGGCAAGCGAACGCCTTCAGCAAGAGGGGTGTTCCCTGATCCCGATAAGCCGGTCCTTCGAATCTGCCGCAGTTTCGTCAAGATGGGGCTTGCTCTATGGCGCGTTCAACCGCGCAAATCCGCGCAGCAGAAGGCTTCGCTCAGGAAGTGAAGGCGATCGCAATAAAAATGTGCGGCCTGTCGGCTCAGGCCGGTCGTCTTCGTCCTTTGTTTGCATGCAACACGGAGGACTGACCGATGGCTTATGTAGATGGTTTTCTGATTCCCGTCCCCAAGGACCGGATCGAAGACTACAAGGAACAGGCTCGCCTCGGCGAACAGGTCTGGCGGGAATATGGCGCCCTCGATTACGTCGAATGTATCGGCGATGACGTGCCCTATGGCGAGGTGACCTCCTTCCCGCGGGCGGTGCAGGCGAAGGAAGACGAGGTCGTTATCTTCTCTTGGATCGTCTACAAGTCGCGCGAGCACAGGGATGAGGTGAACGCCAAGGTGATGGCCGATCCGCGGATGCAGGTGGATATGAGCAAGTCGCCTTTCGACGGCAAACGCATGATTTTCGGCGGCTTCCAGCCCTTCCTGGGACTTTGAGCACGGGCGATTCGATGCGCCGGCTCGCGAAAGGGCGGGCCGGCCTAATAAGTCGTGGTGACGCGGGTTTCGCCCTCCCGGTGCAGCACGTGGACAACCACTTCCGTCTCCGCCTGCCTCAGAAGCACGTCGATGCGCCCCTGAGGGAGCGTTATGCCGCGCAATGTGACCTCCTTCAGGAAGTCAGGCAGCATGGGCTGATGAAAGATCAGCGTCCCGGCGGAACAGTCGAAGCTCATTCCGAGGCAGGATTGCAGGATGGACAATGGCGCCACCGCCGCCCAGGCCTGGGGCGCGCAGGCCACTGGATAGAAGGTGGGGCCGCGGCTGCGTTGGCGAGGGAAGCCGCAGAACAGCTCCGGCAGCCGGCGCAGATCGATATAGGTCGAGGCCATAAACAGCCCTTCCAGAACGCGCGCGGCCTCGGCGCGGAAGCCATAGCGGGAGAGCCCGGCGGCAATCAGCGCATTGTCATGCGGCCAGACCGAGCCGTTGTGATAGCTCATCGGATTGTAGCGTGACTCGGTGGTGGCAACGGTGCGGATGCCCCAGCCGGAGAAGGACGACCGGCCCATCAACACGTGAGCCACGGAGACGGCGCGCTCAGGATACGCTATGCCGGTGAAGAGGGTGTGGCCGGCATTGGAGGCGCGTACGCGGCAGGGCTTCTTTTCCCCGTCGAGCGCAAGCACATAGGTGCCGAGCTCCTCATCGAAAAAGGTCCGGTCGAAGCGGCCCCGCAGATCCTCCGCCAGCGTCTCTAGCTCATGCGCACGCGCTTCGAGGCCAAGCGCGCGGGCAACCCGGGCGGCCGCCTTCCATGCGCCGTAGACGTAAGCCTGCACCTCACATAGCGCGATGGGACCTATGGCGAGACGCCCATCGGCGTGGAAGATCGCATCGAAACTGTCCTTCCAGCCCTGATTGGCCAGCCCCGCCACCGTGCGCCGGCCGTATTCCACGAAGCCGTCGCCGTCGCGGTCGCCGTAAGTCCGTATCCAATTGAGCGCCGCCTCGATGTTGGGCCAGAGCCCGCGCAGCGTGTCCACGTCGCCGGTGCGCTCCAGGTAGCTGCCCGCCAGCATGACGAAGAGCGGCGTGGCATCGACGCTGCCGTAGTAGCGGCGGAACGGCACCTCGCCCAGCTCCGCCATTTCACCGTAACGCACCTCATGCAGGATCTTTCCCGGCTCCGCATCGGCGGCAGGATCCTCCTCTGTCGCCTGATTGGCCGCGAGATGCTTCAGCACGCCGCGGGCAATGGACGGGTCCAGCCACAGTGTCTGCATGGCGGTGATCAGAGCATCGCGGCCGAAGACGGTGCTGAACCATGGAATGCCGGCATAGGGATAGTGGCCGTGCTCCGTCTCGGTGACGAGCATGTAGAGGTCGGCTATGGCGCGCCGTATGGCCTCGTTGAAGACATCGTGGGAGGTGGCTATGGACGCGGCTTTCGTAACCATGCCACGCATGAAGCGGCGCGCCTCGAGAAGGCCGGAGAAGAACTGGCGGCGGGGCTCGAATCTCGGCTCCTCCGCCCCGCAGATCACCTCAATGAAGAGCTGGCGCGTTTGGCGCGGCTTCAGCTCCACTTCGTGCACCGCGCGCTCGCCGGTCAATTCGTCCGGCGCCGGGTCAAAGCGCAGGACCGTCTGCCGCTTCACGCCGTCAAGGCCCGTGTAGGAAAGAATGACCCGATCCTTTTCCACCTTGGGCTTGTGCATCGTGCCGCGCTTCGGCCTGCGCGCGCCACGCACCTCGAAAAGGTCGGCGAAATCGGACGCGAAGGCGAGTTCCAGCCGGATGCGCCGTGTCGTCTCGTCATAGTTGCGCACGCTCACCCGTTCGAAGCAGGTGGCGTTCCACAAAAAGCGCGTGCGGCGGATGTGGATCAGGTCGTGCTGGAGCCTGAGCTCGTCAGCCTCGTAGAGATCGGGATTGGCAAGGTCGAAGGTGAGCAGCGCGTTGTCATCGCGCAGCATCGAACTCAGCAGAAGCGGCCGCTCTCCGCCGATCGTGAGAAAGAAATGGGAAAGATAGCGGGTGTCGCGATGGTAGATGCCCTCAGGGCTGTCGGGGCTCCCGAGGGCATCTCCGTTGTGGTCGAACATGGAGAAGGTGTCCCCATGCTTCTGCGTACGCGGCCGCCGTTCCTGCAGGGGAGCGGTGGCAGCGATAAAGAATTGCGGCGTTCGCGCCGTGCCGAACTCCATCGGCTGCGGAGTGAGAAGATCCGTACGGTCTTCCATTACATCTCCCGAAGATGGCTTCAGGCTATGGTGGGCACACCCGCAGCCTCGGCCGGGAACGGAATGGCCCGCAGGCGATGGTGCAACAGCCGATCATAGACCTCAAGATAGTCGGAGGCCATGCGGCCGGCGCTGAAGCGCACCTCGAACCGTCGGCGGATTGCCGCCCGGTCGAGCGAGCCGATGCGGCCGACGGCGGCCACAGCCTCGTCGAGGTTGTCGACGATGAAGCCGGTGAGCCCATCCTCTAGCACTTCGGGGACCGAGCCGCAGCGGAAGGCGATCACGGGCGTACCGCAGGCCATCGCCTCGATCATCACAAGGCCGAAGGGTTCTGGCCAGTCGATGGGGAAGAGGAGGGCGGTCGCCTTGCCGAGGAATTCCGCCTTTGTGGCTTCATTGACCTCGCCCACATATTCCACATTCGGATGGCGCTCGACCATCGGCGCGATGACCTGGTCCCAATAGGCCTGGTCAACCACGTCGATCTTGGCGGCGATCTTCAGCGGCATGCCCGTGCGCGCGGCGATCTCGATGGCACGGTCCGGCCGCTTTTCCGGTGAGATGCGGCCGAGGAAAGCAAGATACCCGCCGTCGGCGCGCGCGCTGAACGGCAGGAGATCAAGCGGAAGGCCGTGCAAGACCGTCCCCTGCCAGTTGGCCATTGGCAGCGGAATGCGCTGATGGTCGGAGATGGAGACGACCGGGATTTCCGGGAAGGCTTGGTAGAACGGCTTGAGGTCGGGAAGGTCGAGGCGCCCGTGAAGGGTCGTCACCGTACGGTCGGCAAAGGGCCTAATCAGCGGGAAATGCAGGAGGTCTATGTGGAAATGCAGAATGTCGAATTCATCCATCCTGCGCCGGACTTCATCCAGCAGAATAAGATGATGGGGAATGGGATCGCGTACCGAAGGGTCAAGCCGCAGCGCGCTTTTCGTGCAAGGCACGAGCTCGGCGCTGGTCAATGAATCGCCGGAGGCGAACAGCGTAACCTCATGCCCCATGCGAACCAGTTCTTCGGTAAGATAGGAAACGATCCGCTCCGTGCCGCCGTATAGGCGCGGGGGAACGCTTTCGACGAGCGGAGCGATCTGGGCAATCTTCATCGGCAACACCTCCTCTTGTCTCAGAGCAAGCATCATCAAGTCAGGAAGCCCGAACCCCAAGCGGGTCGATACTCGATGATGATTTAGTGCCCAAGCTGCCGCTTCAAAGAGGTGCGGCGTTTTTTCGTTCCATTGCCTGGTTAGGAAACTTTCCTTGCGGCGGGCTTCCTTTAGCAGCACGCACAGGAACATGGCCGCCTATTTCGACCGACTGACGGAACGCCCGTCCTTCAGGCGGGCGGACGCTCGACAAGGCGAGACCCTATCTCGACCTCCTCCCCCATCCTATCGTGAGAACATCCCGGAGCAATTTCTGAGGCAGCCATGACCGCCACGCATCAGGTCAATATGGACCGTCTTTTTCATGCGCTTTCCGATCCGAACAGGCGCGGCATCGTCGAGCGGCTTCCCGTGGGCCTGCATCGGTGAAGGAACTGGCGGAGCCCTTCAAAATCGCTCTGCCGTCCGTTCTGAAGCATCTGCGCGTGCTGGAGGAAGGCGGCATCGTCCTTTCCTGCAAGACGGGGCGCGTACGCACCTATCGTATCGAGCCCACGGCCTTCACGGCGATGGAGGAATCGATAGAAGCGCGTAGGGCTATGTGGCACCGTCAGTTCGACCGTCCGGCCGACCATGTCGCTCAGCCGGCCGGCGCGCCGCAAAAGGCGTCCCGGAAATGACCCGGAGCCTCGTGGAGCATGTGACCTTCACCATCGAACGCAGCTTCGATGCCCCGCCCGAGCAGGTGTTCACCGCCCGGGCGAACGAAGATGCGAAGCGGCGTGCCACGATACCGAGTTTGATGTGGAGTATCACCTTGATTTCCGTATCGGCGGCATGGAGGTGAACCGGGCAATGGGGCCAGCCGGGCCCGAGCATATCTACGAGGCTTGTTCCTCGACATCGTTCCGGACCGGGCATCGTCTACGCATTCAACATGAAGTTCCGCGGGAGGCGGCAATCCTCCTCGCTGGCAACGGGTCTGCTCCTGCCATCCAGCGCCGGGACGATGATGCGCTTTACCGAGCAGGTGGCGGCGCTGAACGGCTATGACGTGGAGCCTCGGATGGCCGGCACTGGAAGTTTTCAGCTCGCGGCCCTTCTTCCGAAGCGTCGTGAGCGCTTGGGGCCGCAGCTCGCGGCATATTGCCGGAGCTATGCCTCAGGAGACAGCCATTCGCGCGCCGCATTCAGACATGCGACCACCTCGGCGTCGCTCGTCTGTTCGAAATTGTCGTAGTGGAGCCCTACCGCGCGGAAATGGTCCGGCACGCTGAGGCAGACGACCTCGTCTGCCTCGTCATGGAGCGACTCCAACGTGTCGCGCGGTGCAACTGGAACGGCAAGAACGATGCGGGCGGCGTTCGCTTTCCCGATGGCTTTGAGTGCCACCCGGACCGTGCCGCCCGTGGCAATGCCGTCATCGACCACGATGGCCGTCCGTCCGCTGAGCGGGATCGGGGCCCGGTCGGAGAAATATTGCGCCCGCCTGCGCTCGATCTCCTTGAGCTGCCGCTGCATCTCGGCTTCGATGTATTCGGCGGAAGGACGGACGATCTCCATCGCCTCGTCGTTGAGCACAAGCTGAGGCTCGCTGCCGTCCACCACCGCGCCGATGCCGTATTCGGGATGGCCGGGCGCGCCGAGCTTGCGCACCATGAGCAGGTCCAGAGGCGCTGCGAGCGCCTTGGCAACCTCGAAGGCCACCGGCACGCCGCCGCGCGGCAAGGCAAGCACGACCGGGCGCTCCTCTTTCAGATGCAGGAGTTCACCCGCCAGGCGCTGCCCCGCATCATGGCGGTCAACGAACTCAGTTTGGGAGCGGTGCATGAGGCTCATCCTGTCCCTCCCGCGGGCGCCGTCAAGTGTAACGTTTCGCTCCGCAAAGAACATAGCGCGCTGCTGCGCTCCGCAGCGGCCATCGACGCATCCTCCAGGTCTCCAACCCTTGTTGCGGAGGATTGTTCGGCGGGAAGCGAAAATCCCCATTTTGAGGAATCCCGAAGCGGCCGGGAACGCGCGGAGGGTAAGGCCGTTGATAGGGCTTCCCGTAAGCCGAAAATGAAGGAGACGCCAAAATGCCAGGCCAAAGCCGCACTCTTGAAACGCTGATGCTTGAGACGCTGAAGGACATCTACCACGCCGAGAAACAGATCCTTCGCGCGCTGCCGAAGATGGCCAAGGCAGCCAGCTCCGATGAGTTGAGAAATGGCCTCGAACAACATCGCAAGGAAACGGAAGGTCAGATCGAGCGCCTCGAAAAGGTGTTCGAGGCCCTGGACAAGACGCCGCGTGGCAAGACCTGCGAGGCCATGCAAGGACTGATCGCCGAAGGCCAGGACATCATGGAGGATTTTTCCAATTCCGATGCTCTGGACGCTGGACTGGTCGCCGCCAGTCAGGCCATCGAGCATTACGAGATTTCGCGCTATGGCACGCTACGCACCTGGGCGCAGCAGCTCGGAATGGACGAGGCGGCAAAGCTCTTCGAGCAGAATCTCGAGGAGGAGAAGAAGACCGCCGCGATGCTGACGAAGATGGCGGAAGCAGAGGTCAACCGTCAGGCCGCATGAACATGGCCGCAGAGCTTGCCTGCGGTTGCGAAAAGGAGGCTTCCGCAACGAGGCGTGCGGAGGCTTTCTTTTTGAATGCAGCTCGCTACAACCTTCCTGCCTAATATGTAGGCAGGAAGGCACATTTGATTAAGAATTAGGCAAAACACTTCCCGGAAGGCACGCCCATTGCAATATCGGCAGTGCCATCTCGTTGAAAAACCGTAAGCTTTCTGCAGCGCCGGAACTGGCACATCCGTTGCTTCGACTGTTCGGACCATATCGGCCGCAAACAGGGGAAGTGCTATGTATCTGAAGTCTAAAAGGCGCAGCCTGGTGATGGGAGCAGTCATCGTTTCGGGGATGCTGATGGCTGAACCGGGCTTTGCTCAGGAAGACACCATCAAGGTCGGCGTGCTTCACTCGCTCTCCGGAACCATGGCGATCTCGGAGACCACGCTGAAGGACGTCATGCTGATGCTCATCGAGGAGCAGAACAAGAAAGGCGGTCTTCTGGGCAAGAAGCTCGAAGCCGTGGTCGTCGATCCCGCATCGGACTGGCCACTCTTTGCCGAAAAGGCACGCGAATTAATCTCGGTCCACGGTGTCGCTGCCGTATTCGGCTGCTGGACGTCCGTCTCGCGCAAGTCGGTGCTGCCCGTGTTCGAGGAGCTGAACTCCCTGCTCTTCTACCCCGTCCAGTATGAGGGCGAAGAGAGCCAGCGCAACGTCTTCTATACTGGGGCGGCCCCGAACCAGCAGGCGATCCCCGCCGTCGACTACCTCATGAACGAGGAGGGCGTGGAGCGCTGGGTGCTCGCCGGCACCGACTATGTCTATCCGCAGACGACGAACAAGATTCTCCAGGCCTATCTGGAATCCAAGGGCGTGGCGCCCGAAGACATCATGGTCAACTACACGCCCTTCGGACATTCCGACTGGCAGACCATCGTCACCGACATCAAGAATTTCGGCTCCGCGGGCAAGAAGACGGCCGTGGTTTCGACCATCAATGGCGACGCCAACGTGCCCTTCTACAAGGAACTGGCCAATCAGGGGATCAAGGCGGAGGACATTCCGGTCGTGGCCTTCTCTGTAGGCGAGGAGGAACTCGCCGGCATCGATACCGGTCCGCTGGTCGGCCATCTCGCGGCATGGAACTATTTCCAGTCCGTCGAAAGCGAGGCGAATGCCGAGTTCATCGAAACCTGGCATGCTTTCACGGGTGATGAAAGCCGGGTCACGAATGATCCGATGGAGGCCCACTACATCGGGTTCAACATGTGGGTCAAAGCGGTGGAGAAGGCCGGTACGACCGATCCCGACGCCGTCATTGACGCCATTGTCGGCGTTTCCGTGCCGAACCTTTCGGGCGGATACTCCACGATGATGCCGAACCACCACATCACCAAGCCGGTGCTGATCGGCGAAATCCAGGACGACGGCCAGTTCGAGATCGTTTGGGAGACGCCGGGCTTGGTGGTCGGTGACGAATGGTCCGATTACCTGCCCGATTCCAAGGACCTGATCGCCGACTGGCGCGCGCCGCTCTCCTGCGGAAACTTCAACGTCGCCACAGGCAAGTGCGGCGGCAAGGGCATCAACTGACCTGCCCCTCCGGGCCGGGGACGGGTACGCTTCCGCCCCCGGCCGGAACGAAAATCCACCAATTGCGACCTGAGCCGATGATGATCTTGCGCGCCTTATGGATGCTTCTGCTGCCGCTGCTGCTCCTGCCGGGCGTTGCGCGCGGGCAGGATGCTCCGCTGGGCGAGATCATTGCAAGATTCGCCAATGTCGAGAAATTCGACCAGACGGAAGCTCTGGTGCGCGAGCTCGGCGCGACCGGCGATCCCGGGGTACGGCCCGTTCTGGAGGCGCTTGCCGAAGGAAATCTCTACGTGCGCAAGGTCGACAACGCCATCTTCATCGTCCCCGGTTCCGGCAAGGTCCTGAAGCTCATCGATCCGCTCACGGGCGAAGAGGCCGACGAGGCATCCTCGTCCGCGCTCAAGAAGGTTCGGGTGAACAACGGGCTGCGGCGCCTCATTCGCGACGTGCTGAGCACGCTTACTCTCGGCGCAAAAAGCGCCGAAGCGCGCATGGCTGCCGCCGACACGATGTTCGCCAATCCCGATCCGGCAATGATCGAGGCGCTGGACGCGGCAATCGAAGCGGAGTCCGATCCTGCGGTGAAGCTGCGCATGGAGCGGGCGCGCGCCGCTGCTGTGGTGCTTTCCGATCTGCCTGAGAGCGACAAGATCGCGGCAATCGAACTGCTCGGCTCCCTCGGGGACCGGAGCGTGCTGTCTTTGCTCGCGACCGTCGAGGCCAATGCAGACGGCGATCTCCAGCGTGCCGCCGCGGACGCGATCGCGGAGATCAGGAGCGTGCTTGCCGCATGGGATGCGGCGCAGAACGTTTGGTTTGGCATCTCGCTCGGATCGGTGCTGCTGCTGGCAGCCATCGGCCTTGCCATCACCTTCGGCGTCATGGGCGTCATCAACATGGCCCATGGCGAGATGGTAATGGTCGGCGCCTACACGACTTTCGTGGTTCAGGGGGCTGTCCACGCCTTCGCTCCTGCCCTGCAGGAGTGGTCTCTGGCCTTCGCGTTGCCGCTGGCCTTCCTCGTCGCGGGGGCGATCGGCGTTGCGATCGAACGCGGCATCATCCGCTTTCTCTACGGTCGGCCGCTGGAAACCCTGCTTGCCACCTGGGGCGTCTCGCTCGTTCTGCAGCAGGCCGTGCGCATGATCTTCGGGCCGAGCAACCGTGAGGTCGGAAATCCGTCCTGGATGTCGGGCAGCTTCGAGATTGGCCAGATGGTCATTACCTGGAACAGGCTCTGGATCGTCGCCTTCTCACTCGGCGTTTTCGTGCTGCTGCTGTTCGTCTTCAACCGCACGTCCTGGGGGCTGCACATGCGCGCGGTCACGCAGAACCGGCGCATGGCTTCATCCATGGGCATCCGTACGCCTTGGGTCGATGCCTTCACTTTCGGGCTCGGCTCGGGAATTGCCGGAATTGCCGGCGTGGCGCTCAGCCAGGTTGGCAATGTCTCGCCCAATCTCGGGCAGAGCTACATCATCGATTCCTTCATGGTCGTGGTGTTCGGCGGCGTCGGCAATCTGTGGGGCACCTTGCTTGGCGCTTTTTCGCTGGGCATCGCCAACAAGTTCCTCGAACCCTATGCCGGAGCAGTGCTGGGCAAGATCATCGTCCTGGTGCTGATCATCCTGTTCATCCAGAAGCGCCCGCGCGGTCTGTTCGCGCTCAAGGGCCGGGCGGTGGAAGCATGATGTCCTCAAGCTTGTTCGGCGGCGGCCTTGACCGGCGCATTCTCGGGCTGCTTGCCATTCTCACCAGCGCCGCGGTTCTGGTGCCGGTGCTCAATCTGGCGGTTCCGCCCACCAGCAGCTTCCACATTCCCACCTATGCCGTGGCCCTGCTCGGCAAATACCTCTGCTATGCGATGCTGGCGCTGTCGCTCGACCTCGTGTGGGGCTATTGCGGCATTCTGAGCCTCGGCCATGGCGCCTTCTTCGCCCTCGGCGGCTACGCCATGGGCATGTATCTGATGCGCCAGATCGGCACCCGCGGCGTCTACGGCCACCCTGTGCTCCCCGACTTCATGGTCTTCCTCAACTGGAAGGAGCTTCCCTGGTACTGGTACGGCTTCGACCAGTTCTGGTTCGCCGCACTCATGGTGATGCTGGTGCCGGGGCTTCTTGCCTTCGCCTTCGGCTGGCTTGCCTTTCGTTCGCGCGTCACCGGCGTCTATCTCTCAATCATCACGCAGGCCATGACCTATGCGCTGCTCTTGGCCTTCTTCCGCAACGACATGGGCTTCGGCGGCAATAACGGCCTGACGGACTTCAAGGACATTCTCGGCTTCAGCCTTCAGGCGCCGACAACGCGCGCCGCGCTTTTCTCGATCAGCGCGCTGATGCTCGCAATCGCGGTGATCGTCACGGCGGTGCTCGTCAGCTCCAAATACGGAAAGCTGATGATCGCCGTGCGCGACGCCGAAAGCCGCACGCGGTTTCTCGGATGGCGGCCGGAAAACATCAAGCTTTTCGCCTTCACGGTATCGGCCGTCATGGCGGGCATTGCAGGCGCGCTTTACGTTCCGCAGGTGGGCATCATCAATCCCAGCGAGTTCGCGCCGGCGAATTCCATCGAGATTGTGATTTGGACGGCCGTGGGCGGGCGAGGGACCATCCTCGGCCCCGTCATCGGCGCCGTTGCCGTCAACTGGGGCAAGAGCTGGTTCACTGCTGCAATACCGGAATTGTGGCTGTTCGCGCTTGGCGGGCTGTTCATCGCCGTCACACTGCTCCTGCCCAAGGGCATCGTCGGGACATGGGATGCGTGGCGCGCTGCACGCAGGGCGCGCCGTTCGGCGGGGAAGGGGACTTCGCAGGTCGAACCGCCCGTTGCCGAAGGCACAACCGCCCGAACCACCCGGCATTCCATCGAGCCGCAACCTGCCGAGTGACTGATGACGAACACGAATACGATCCTCTATCTCGACGGCGTCTCGGTTTCGTTCGACGGGTTTCGCGCCATCAATAATCTCTCGCTGGTGCTCGACAGGGGCGAGATGCGCGCGATCATCGGCCCCAATGGCGCCGGCAAGACCACGATGATGGACATCATAACCGGCAAGACGCGGCCGGACACGGGCACCGTCTATTTCGACGGCACTCATGACCTGACCCGCTATGACGAAGCCGATATCGCCATGCTCGGCATCGGCCGGAAATTTCAGAAGCCGACCGTGTTCGAAAGCCATACGGTGGAGGACAACATCGCCCTCTCCCTCAAGGGGCCGCGCACTGTCCTGTCCACGCTTCTCAACCGGCGTTCTGCCGACGATGCCAGAAGGATCGACGAGATTCTTGCCACCATCCGGCTGGAGGAGAGGCGCGACGAACTCGCCTGCAACCTGAGCCACGGCCAGAAGCAGTGGCTCGAGATCGGCATGCTGCTGGCACAGGACCCCAAGCTGCTTCTCGTAGACGAGCCGGTCGCGGGAATGACCGACGCGGAAACGGAAGAGACGGTCCGCCTGCTCAAGGATGTGGCGAAGCGCCATTCGGTGATCGTGGTCGAGCACGACATGCATTTCGTGCGCGAGCTTGGCGTCAAGGTCACCTGCCTGCACGAAGGCTCGGTGCTGTCGGAAGGAAGCCTCGATCACGTCTCGCAGGATCCGCGGGTGATCGAGGTCTATCTCGGGAGGTGATGATGCTCGAAATCACCGATGCAAGCCTCCACTATGGCGCCGCCCAGGCGCTGCGCCGGGTTTCGCTCAAGGCCGAGGCGGGCCGCATCACCTGCGTTCTGGGGCGCAACGGGGTGGGAAAGACCAGCCTGTTGAAGGCGGTGGCCGGTCATCATCCGCTGAGCGACGGCAGCATCTCCTTCGACGGCGAGACGATCAACAGACGTGCCGCCTACGACCGCGCCCGCCTGGGCATAGGCTTCGTGCCGCAGGGCCGCGAAATCTTTCCCCTGCTGACGGTTCGGGAAAATCTTGAAACCGGCTTTGCACCTTTGCCGAGATCACAACGTACCATTCCCGAACATGTTTTCGAGCTTTTCCCGGTTCTGGCGGACATGCTGTCGCGCCGCGGCGGGGATCTTTCGGGCGGCCAGCAGCAGCAGCTCGCGATCGGCCGCGCGCTCGTCATGCGGCCGAAGCTGCTCATCCTCGATGAGCCGACCGAAGGCATTCAACCGTCCATCATCAAGAATATCGGCCGCGCGATCACGTGGCTGCGCGACACGATGGGCATGACGATCCTGCTCGTCGAACAGTATCTCGATTTCGCGCGGGAGCTTGCGGATACCGTAGCAATAATGGATCGTGGCGAGATCGTTTTCACCGGAAACGCGGCAAGCCTGGATGAGCCGGATGTACGCCGTCACCTCATGCTTTGAGCCTTCCGGCAATTGGCTGCCCCTGGCTGAAGCAGCGACCATGCCGAAGCTGCAGAGGGCGGGCGGGCATGCGCGTATCGCTTTCAAGCGACGCGAGGGCGCCACCAGCCTTGACCGGCTCTATCAGGAAGGCTGCTCCAAGATCCGCCTGCCGCGCATGTCGGGTGCAGTACCTGAAGCCGTGCTGATCAACACGGCGGGAGGCCTCACCGGCGGCGACAGCCTGACTACGGAGATCTCCCTCCAAGCCGGCGCGCAGGCGGTCATGACCACACAGGCCTGCGAGCGCATCTACCGCTCGGTGGGCGGTGATGCCGAGGTTGCGACGCGCATTGAACTTTCTGAAGGCACGCGGCTCGACTGGCTGCCGCAGGAGACAATCCTGTTCGATGGCGGGCGCCTGTCGCGCCGCTTCGAGGCGGACCTTGCCGGAGGCGCGGAACTCCTCGCCGTCGAGGCGCTGGTGCTTGGCCGCGAAGCCATGGGCGAGACGGTCACCTCGGGCCTGTTCCGCGATCGTTGGCGCATCCGCCGGAACTGCAGACTTCTCTTCGCGGACGACCTGCGCCTTTCCGGCGACATCGCCGCGCTGGCCGGTGAAAAGGCAACGCTCGGCGGCAACCGCGCCATCGCCACCATCCTCTTCGTCACCGAGGACGCGGACCAACTCATTGATGCGCTGCGCGACGCCATCGGTGGCGCGGGCGGTGCGAGCGCGTGGGACGGCAAGCTCGTGGCCCGCCTTGCCGCGCCCGACAGCCTGACGCTGCGCCGGTTTCTCATTCCCGCACTCGCGGTTCTCCTGGGCGGAAGAGCCCTACCCAAAGTCTGGCAGATCTGAGTTTTCCATGAACCTGACCCCAAGAGAAAAAGACAAGCTCCTCATCGCAATGGCCGCCATGGTCGCGCGGCGCAGGCTCGAGCGCGGCGTGAAGCTGAACCATCCGGAAGCGGTCGCGCTCATCACCGACTTCGTCGTGGAGGGCGCGCGCGACGGCCGCTCCGTCGCCGAGCTGATGGAGGAAGGCGCGCATGTGCTCACCCGCGACCAGGTAATGGAGGGCGTTGCCGAGATGATCCACGACGTCCAGGTCGAGGCCACCTTTCCCGATGGCGTCAAGCTGGTGACGGTCCATCAGCCCATTCGCTAACGCAGAACCAACCCGGAAGAATAAGCCATGAAGCGCATCGCACTTACCCTCGGAGCCGTCGCCGCAACCTGCGGCCCTGCCTTCGCTCATCTCGATCCCGTGGAGCACGGCTCCTTCGCGGCGGGCTTCTCGCATCCGTTCGTCGGGACCGACCATGTGCTTGCCATGGTTGCCGTCGGCCTCTGGGCCTCGATGCTGGGCGGACGTGCGATCCTCTCGGTCCCGGCCGCATTTGTCGCCTGCATGGCCGCAGGCTTTGCTGCCTCGCTGATGGCGCTGCCCCTGCCGCTCGTCGAGCCGGTCATTCTCGCATCGGTGATCGCCCTCGGTCTCATGGCAATGATCGCGCTGCGCGTTCCCGTGGTTGCCGCAGCCGCAATGGTCGGCTTCTTCGCCTTCTTCCATGGCCATGCGCACGGTTCTGAACTCGGCGCGGCGGGGGCGCTCACCTTCGCCCTCGGCTTCGCCGCTGCCACTGCTCTCCTCCATGCCGCCGGCATTGGCCTTGGCGTCCTCCTCGGCAAGGCCGGCCGCGCCTCATCCGGCAACGTCCTTGCCCGCCTTCTCGGCGCCGCGACCGCCCTCGGCGGTGCATGGCTCGCGGTCGGAGCATGAAGATGATCCCCGGCGAAATCATTCCGGCGGAGGGCGAGATCGTCCTCAACGAGGGCAAGGAGGCGATCACGCTGCGCGTCGCCAATCGGGGCGACCGCCCGGTGCAGGTTGGCTCCCACTACCACTTCTACGAAACCAACGAGGCGCTCGACTTCGACCGTGAAGCCGCACGCGGCATGCGCCTCGACATTGCCGCAGGCACCGCGATCCGGTTCGAGCCGGGCCAGGCGCGCGAGGTGCGGCTGGTGCCGATCGGCGGCGCGCGCCGCATCTTTGGCTTCAACGGTCGAGTGACAGGACAGCTCTGATGCCAGCAACGATTTCCCGTTCGGCCTATGCCGACATGTACGGTCCGACGGTCGGCGACCGCGTCCGCCTCGCCGATACCGACCTCATCATCGAGGTCGAGAAGGACTTCACGACCTATGGCGAGGAAGTGAAGTTCGGCGGCGGCAAGGTGATCCGCGACGGCATGGGCCAGAGCCAGGTGTCGCGCGCCGAGGGCGCCGTCGACACCGTCATCACCAACGCGCTGATCGTCGACCACTGGGGCATCGTCAAGGCCGACGTCGGTCTCAAGGACGGCCGTATCGTCGGCATCGGCAAGGCCGGCAACCCGGACACGCAGTCAGGCGTGAACATCATCATCGGGCCGGGCACCGAGGCGATCGCCGGCGAAGGTCGTATCCTCACCGCTGGCGGCATGGACGCCCACATCCACTTCATCTGCCCGCAGCAGATCGAGGAGGCATTGATGTCGGGCATCACGACAATGCTCGGCGGCGGCACCGGCCCCGCGCACGGCACCCTGGCGACCACCTGCACGCCCGGCCCGTGGCACATCGCCCGCATGATCCAGTCGTTCGACGCCTTCCCGATGAACATCGGCCTCGCCGGCAAGGGAAACGCCTCACGCCCCGAGGCGCTCATCGAGATGATCCAAGGCGGCGCCTGCTCGCTCAAGCTGCACGAGGACTGGGGCACCACGCCGGCGGCAATCGACTGCTGCCTGTCGGTGGCCGACGACTACGACGTGCAGGTGATGATCCACACCGACACGCTCAACGAGAGCGGCTTCGTGGAAAACACCATCGCTGCCTTCAAGGGCCGCACCATCCACGCCTTCCACACGGAGGGTGCGGGCGGCGGCCATGCGCCTGACATCATCAAGGTCTGCGGCCTGCTGAACGTCATTCCGTCATCGACCAACCCGACGCGGCCGTACACCCACAATACGATCGCCGAGCACCTCGACATGCTGATGGTCTGCCATCACCTGTCGCCGTCGATCCCGGAGGACATCGCTTTTGCCGAGAGCCGCATCCGCAAGGAGACCATCGCGGCCGAGGACATCCTGCACGACATGGGGGCGTTCTCGATCATCTCCTCCGACAGCCAGGCGATGGGCCGCGTCGGTGAGGTGCTGATCCGCACCTGGCAGACCGCACACAAGATGAAGATACAGCGCGGGCGCCTGCCGGAGGAAACCGGCGACAACGACAATTTCCGCGTCCGCCGTTACATTGCCAAGTACACAATCAACCCGGCCATCGCGCATGGCATGTCGGCGCATATCGGCTCGGTCGAGGTAGGCAAGCGCGCGGACCTCGTGCTGTGGAACCCGGCCTTCTTCGGCGTGAAGCCAGACATGGTGCTGGTCGGCGGCACGATCGCGGCAGCGCCGATGGGCGACCCGAACGCCTCGATCCCGACGCCGCAGCCGGTGCACTACCGGCAGATGTTCGGCGGCTTCGGCCGCGCGCCGGCAGCTTCGTCCGTGACCTTCACTAGCCAGGCGGCGATGGATCTCGACCTGCGCGAAAAGCTAGGCGTTGCAAAGGAAATGGTGGCGGTCGAAAATACCCGCGGCGGCATCTCGAAGGCGTCGATGATCCTCAACAACGCGACGCCGCACATCGAGGTCGATCCCGAGACCTACGAGGTGCGCGCTGACGGCGAGCTGCTGACCTGCGAGCCGGCCACCGTGCTGCCGATGGCACAGCGCTACTTCCTGTTCTAAGGCGAGACGAATGCTGCGCGCCCTTTCCTACATCCGCCACGGGGAGGACCAGCGGCCCTCCTCGGCCACCGTCCGCCTCGCGCAGGACAAGCGGCACCTGCGTCGCAAGCGCATCACGCTCGACAGCGGCGAGGACGTGCTCGTCGATATGCCCGAGCCGGTGTTGTTTGCCAATGGCGACCGCCTCGTGTTGGAAGACGGCCGGCAGGTCGAGATCATCGCCGAGGAGGAGGAACTCTACGAGGTCGTGCCGCGCGATATGCTGCACCTCGCGGAGCTTGCCTGGCACCTCGGCAACCGCCACTTCCAGGCGCAGATCGAGATCGAACCCCTGCGCATCATGATCCGTCGTGACCACGTGCTGCGGGCGATGCTGGAAGGCTTGGGCGCGACCGTGCGCGAGATGGTCGCCCCATTTCAGCCGGTGCACGGCGCTTATCACGGGCATGGTCATTCGCATGATGGGCATCACCATCATCACGACCATGACCATGAGCACGGCCATCACCACCATGACTGAAGCGACGACATCAGCGCTGCTGCGGCTCATGACCTGGCTTTCGCCGGCCTTCCCGGTCGGCGCTTTTGCCTGCAGCCATGGTCTCGAACGAGCGATCGATGAGCGGCTGGTGCGCGACCGCGCATCGCTCATTGCCTGGCTCGAGGTCCTGCTGAAGCGTGGCTCGGCATGGAACGACGCGGTGCTGCTGGCTGAGGCCTGGCGCGAGGTGATTGCCTCCGGCAGCTGCGCGGAAGTCGCCGAACTTGCCGAGGCAATGGCCGGCTCGCGCGAACGGCATATGGAAACGATGCTGCAGGGCGTAGCCTTTGCAGCGGCCATATCCGCATGGGCTGGCGAACCCGAGAAGACCGAGATGCGCATTGCTTATCCTGTTGCGGTGGGGCAGGCAGCCGCGCAACACGGCCTCGAACTGGAGGATACTCTCGCCGCCTATCTCCACGCCTTCGCCTCGAACCTCGTCCAGGCGGCCGTGCGCCTCGTTCCGCTTGGCCAGCGCGACGGCGTGAAGGCCATGGCAGCGCTCGAAGCCGTGATCCGCCGGACCGCCGAGCGGGCGGCGGTGTCCACGCTAGACGACCTTGGCTCCTCCGTATTCATGTCCGACATCATGGCGATGCGGCACGAAGTCCAATATTCGAGGGTATTTCGATCATGAGTTCACTGAACGGGCCGCTGCGGGTTGGTATCGGCGGGCCGGTGGGCGCCGGCAAGACGACGCTCACCGAGATGCTCTGTAAGGCGATGCGCGACCGCTATTCCGTCGGCGTCGTCACAAACGACATCTTCACCAAGGAAGACGCGCTGATCCTCAACCGGCTGCAGGCGCTGCCCGAAGACCGCATCATCGGCGTCGAGACCGGCGGCTGCCCGCACACCGCGATCCGCGAGGATGCGTCGATCAATCTCGCCGCGGTCGCCGAGATACGCCGCCGCTTCCCCGACCTCGACGTGGTCTTCATCGAATCCGGCGGCGACAACCTCGCCGCGACCTTCTCGCCCGACCTTGCGGACCTTACGATCTACGTCATCGACGTAGCGGCCGGAGAAAAGATTCCGCGCAAGGGCGGGCCGGGGATTACCCGGTCCGACCTGCTGGTCATCAACAAGATGGACCTTGCTCCTTACGTCGGCGCGAACCTCGAGGTGATGCGGGCGGACGCCGAGCGCCAGCGCGGCGGTGCGCCGTTCCTCTTCACCGATCTTCGCCGCCGCATCGGAGTGGACGAGATCGTCGCCTTCCTGGAAGAAAACGGCGGTCTCACCGCGAAGTCTGCGGCGGAATAAGGCTGCGGCTCTGGCAGGGTGAGCGGAACATCCCTTAGACATTTCCGCCAATGCCCGTGCCAGCGGATTTGTCGAACCCGGTGCTGACAGGTATCTTTCCTGATCGGCTGCCCAAGGCGCGGCCAATTCGGAGGGATACGAAAATGCGCAGGTTCGTTGCCTGGGGAATTGTCGCGCTCGCGCTGCTCGGATTGGCCGGTTTCGGGGGCTGGATGCTCACCCTCCCAAGCTCGACCGCGACCGCGGAAGCGCCGGAAGTGCCGCAGGCCGAAGCCGAGGCGATGCTCGCCTCGCTGAAGCCGCCCAAGCGCGAGCGCCCGCTGATCGCGATCATCGGCCTCAACGATGCCACCGAAACGACGGACTACATCATGACTGCGGGCATCCTGCGGCGCGCCGATATTGCCGACGTCGTCATGCTGGCGACCGGGCCGGGTCCGGTGCAGCTTTATCCCGCCCTGAAGGCCGAGCCGGATGCAACCATCGCCGAGTTCGACGCTGCCCATCCTGAAGGCGCGGATTACGTGATCGTGCCGGCCATGAGCCGCGACGACGACCCGGCGGCGCTGGCGTGGATCAGGAGGCAGGCGGAACAGGGCGCGACCATCATCGGCGTTTGCGCCGGGGCCAAGGTGGTGGCGGCCGCCGGGCTGCTCGAGGGCAAACGCGCCACGACCCACTGGTACTATCGCCCGAGAATGCTCAAGCTCAGCCCGACAACCCAGTATGTGCCGGACCGGCGGATGGTGTCGGACGGAAAGGTGATCACCACCACCGGCATCAGCGCCTCAATGCCGATGATGCTGACGTTGATCGAGGCGATTGCAGGCCGGGCGAAGGCGGAGGAGGTTGCGCACGGTCTCGGCGTGGAGGCGTGGAGTGCGCGCCACGCAAGCGATGCGTTCAGGATTACCCGCGCCTTCGCATCGACGGTACTTGTAAACAGGCTGGCCTTCTGGCGCATCGAAAGCTTCGGCATCCGGCTGGAGCCGGGCATGGATGAGGTCTCGCTGGCTCTGGTGGCCGATGCATGGTCGAGAACCTACCGTTCCAGCGCCTCGACCTTTGCCGCCACGCCGGAGCCGGTGGAAACGCGCAGCGGCCTGCGCATCATCCCTGACGAGGCGGCCGGGCAATGGGCCAATGATCGCATGGTCTCGACGTTTCCCGACAGTCCTCCAGCCGTGGCGCTCGATCAAACCTTGGCGGCCATCGCGGCGCGCTATGGCAGCCGGACCACGGATGTAGTCGCCATGCAGCTCGAATATCCACGGGGGCCGGCTCGATAGACGGATGCGGCGTGAAAACCGACCCCACTTTTCGCGCTATGGGCAGGTGGTCACCTGGTTCGAACACGTCCCCCGCGTCCAGCCGCGATGATGCCTGCTAAATAAATGGCCCTCCACCTCGACCCACGAGCCGGCACAGGCATGAAGCCTCTGGACGGCGAATGAATCTGGCCCCGCCCTCTCGTCAATTTTGGACAGGTCCGCGACGACCATCGCGTCGGATGACGGCTTTTCGTAGAGATAACGGTGGTTGATAAGCAGGCCGAGATGGTCGCCCTGTACCCATCCTTCCCCGTTGAACACTACCTTGGTTTCTTCATCAAAAATGTAATCGATGACGAAAGCCTGACTGATCCTGAACCAGCCCTGCTTGAAGCCGGAGATTTCCATCTCCGTTTTGAAGGTGAAGTCCTGGACACGATAAGGTGGCGGCATGCTTCCGATGACCGGAGCGTCAGGCCGGGGTGCTGCGCGAATATCGAGTTCCTCAGGCCCCGTGCCGTTGAACCAGGCCGATATGTCACACATTCTCACATCGGCCGCCTCAGGGGCGATTTCTTGCCCGCGACAGGTTTCGATGAGGGGCGCCGCCGCCTCACGGGCGCCCTCCAGCGGAAATTCCTCCACACCGTCCCCTACGAAGACGAACAGCATGCCCCGGGACGTCAGGAGATCAATCAGCCGGTCGTTCAACTCCGCCTTGCCCTCCAGAACGAAGGTGTCATCAAGTGCGAGGCGCCAGCCGAAGGTTCTGATAGGCACCTCGATGTCACCTGCCTGAAGCAGGACTTCAACCTCGACGCCGTCATAGGCCTCAATCGGTTCATGGATGTAGGTGAAGGTGAGGCCATCGCCCTCGCGCGAGCACGTGAACGACAGCGGTCCGTAATCGGTGCCGGGAATGCCATAGAAGAGTGCGGCGCTGCTCTCTTCGACACTGCCATGCCATGCGAGATCATCCTGCGCCACTGCGGGTCCCGCCATAAAGGGCGAGAAAGCCAAGGCCAGCAGCCATGTTAGCAGGTGAGGGCGTATCAGACTGCGGCTTCCCTTTCGTGGACGGGAGCAGGCCATCAACGCCAAGGCTTTTCCGAAACCGAAATCCCACATCTCCTGCCCCCCTCAAGGTGGATTGCGCGTCGCGCTCCCGGCCGGCCGCGCAGCTTATCAGTCCTACCAATCTCCTCAGAGCGGTGCGTGCCGCTCCCCATGCACGGGCCGAGGAAGCAGACACGCAGGGAAGACGCAAAGCAAGCATATCTTGTCTCGTAATAGGAACCGTGGCCTTCATTTCCGGCCAGTCGGCCACCAAATATGCGGTTCCGTCAGGCCTGGCTGATCAGCCATTCCGTCAGCGATTGCGTGGCGGCGGTGGCCGGCTGATGGGGTATCAGCCAGTAGCCGAAAGTCTGGCGCTGCACCTCGGGCGCGACCGCAACGAGGGTTCCGGCCGCTAGAAACGTATCGACGAGGCCGATCCAGCCGAGGGCGATTCCCTGTTCGGCAAGTGCCGCCTGGATCACGAAGCCGTAGGTGTTCAACCCCAGGTCGCCCTGCGCAGGTTCCCGCGTGACCCCGTGCATGGCGAGCCACGTGCTCCATGTGAGCCAGCGCGGAACCCCGGAAGTTTCAAGATGAAGCAGCGGCGCCCTCGCCACCGCGGCCGTATCCTCGAACGGGCCGTAGCGGGTGAGAAAACCCGGCGCGCAGACCGGCACGACGCGCTCTGGCATCAGGAGCCGGGCGTGCTCGGGAAAGTCGTCTCTTTCGCCGAAAAGCACGGCCGCATCGACGTCCCCCGCCGACTCGTCCTCCAGGCTTTGCGAGGCCACGATATGGACCTCCACATGCGGATGTAGCCGGCGGAAATCAGCCACTCTTGGCATCAGCCAGTAGGCGGCGAAGCCGTAATCCGTGAAGATCCGTATCGCGGGCGCCCGCGCCCTGCGGCGGATGTCGCGCGCGGCTTCGTCAATGCGTTCAAGCCCGGAATGCACGACGCGGTAAAGCATCTCCCCGGCTTCCGAAAGCCGGCTGCCTCCGTGAGAGCGATGAAACAGCGTCGCGCCAAGCTGCTCTTCGATGCGCCGGATCTGATAGGTCACCGCCGGCTGGGAAAGGCCCAGTTCCTGCGCGGCCTTCGTCAGGCTTCCCAGGCGCCCGACCGCCTCGAAGATGCGAAGCCAGCCAACGTCCAACGGCCTGTCTCTCATAAAGAACCTCTATGGCATCGATCGAAAATCTGCGGGTTCAAAGATAATGTCATATGCGGAATTAATGGAAGGAGCCCGGTTTTGCGTCACGTGCAACTTGAAAAAGGGGAACTTCGCCATGTTACACCGTTGCCTCGGCCTGGCTGCCGCCGCTTTCCTGCTCGCAAGCACCTCGGCCTTCGCCGCCGATCCGGAAAGCTGCGAAACCATCCGCCTTTCCGATCCCGGCTGGACGGACATCAACTCGACCAACGCGATCGCCTCCGTCCTGCTCGACGGGCTGGACTACACTGCGGAGATACAAACCCTTTCAGTGCTCGTCGGCTATCAGGCGCTGAAGAACCAGGACATCGACGTTTTCCTGGGCAACTGGATGCCCTCGCAACAGAACTTCATCGAGGAGCTCAATCAGGCCAATGCGGCGGAGGTGCTGGTCAAGAACCTTGAAGGGGCGAAGTTCACGCTCGCCGTGCCGAGCTATGTCACAGCGGAGCTGGGGGTGCGCGACTTCAAGGATCTCGCCGCGCACGCCGATGCTTTCGACAGGCAGATCTACGGCATCGAACCCGGCGCCCCCGCCAATGAGAACATCCAGCGCATGATCGACGCCAATGATTTCGGGCTGGGTGACTGGCGTGTGGTGGAGTCGAGCGAAACGGGAATGCTCTCTCAGGTGGCGCGCGCCGCGCGGGGGCAGGACCCCATCGTGTTCCTCGCCTGGGCGCCCCACCCGATGAACCGGAATTTCGACATCACCTATCTCTCCGGCGGTGACGATTACTTCGGCCCCAATTACGGAGGCGCGGAGGTGTTCACGATCGCTCGCACCGGCTGGTCCGAGGAGTGTCCCAATGCGGCGCAGTTCTTCCGCAATCTCGTCTTCACCATCGATATGGAAAACGAGATGATGGCCAAGATCCTGGACGAGGGGAAAACGCCGGAAGAGGCGGCCGTCGAATTCCTCAAGGCCAATCCCGATCTGCTTGAGCCGTGGCTTGACAGCGTGACGACGCGCTTGGGCGAGCCTGGCCTTGAGGCGGTAAAGGCCTCGCTCGCAACGCGCTAGCGCGGGCTCAGGCGCACATCAGCCATCCCGGGTTTCCCTCCGGTTGGCCGGGATGAGCGGTAGGGGGCGGGCCGGGCTGGCGCAGACGGCCTCGGCTGCCCGTTATCCTTGTTCTCGTCCTTTTCATGGAGCCATCTCGCATCATCATGAAGCGCCCGAACATCCTCATTCTCATGGCCGACCAGGTCAATGGAACCCTGTTTCCGGATGGCCCGGCTCCATTCCTGAAGACGCCCAATCTTGAAGCGCTTGCTAAGCAGTCCGTCCGCTTCGCCAATGCCTATACGGCAAGTCCGCTTTGCGCTCCGGGCCGCGCATCCTTTATGTCCGGGCAACTGCCGAGCAGGACGGGCGTCTACGACAATGCCGCGGAATTTGCCTCCGACATTCCCACCTATGCGCATCACTTGCGCCGGGCCGGATATTACACCTGTCTCTCCGGCAAAATGCACTTTGTGGGGCCGGACCAGCTCCACGGGTTCGAGGAACGGCTGACCACCGACATCTATCCGGCCGACTTCGGCTGGACGCCCGATTATACCCGCCCCGGCGAGCGCATCGATTGGTGGTACCACAATCTGGGCTCTGTTACCGGCGCCGGCGTCGCCGAAATAACCAACCAGCTCGAATATGATGACGAGGTGGCCTATCACGCCACGCACAAGCTCTACGACCTGGCGCGCGGACATGACCCGCGGCCCTGGTGCCTGACGGTGAGCTTTACGCACCCGCACGATCCCTATGTGGCGCGCCGCCGCTTCTGGGATCTCTATGAGGATTGCCGGGCACTCGATCCCACGATTCCAACCATCCCCTTCGAGGAGCAGGATCCGCATTCGCAGCGGCTGATGCTCGCGAGTAACCATGCCGCCTATGAGATCACGCCGGAACACATCCGCCGTTCCCGCCGGGGCTACTTCGCCAATCTCTCCTATGTGGACGAGAAGATTGGCGAGATTCTCGATGTGCTGGAGCGAACGCGCCAGGCGGAGAACACCATCATCGTCTTCCTCTCTGACCATGGCGACATGCTGGGCGAGCGCGGCCTGTGGTTCAAGATGAGCTTCCTGGAGGGCTCTGCCCGCGTGCCTCTTATGATCGCCGCACCTGGCCTGCAGCCTGGCCGCGTAGACACGCCGGTTTCGACGCTTGATGTCGTCCCGACCCTTGCCGAGCTTGCGGGCGTGGATCTGGCCGAGGTGCTTCCCTGGGCCGACGGCGAAAGCCTGGTGGATGTCGCCTCCGGAGCCCGCAGCCGCGCGCCGGTGCCGATGGAATATGCGGCAGAGGGCTCCTATGCACCCATGGTGGCGCTGCGCGACGGGCGCTTCAAGATCGTACTCTGCGAACTCGATCCGCCTCTGCTTTTCGATCTCGAAGCGGACCCGCACGAGCTTTCCAACCTCGCGGCCGATCCCGACCATGCGGAAAGGCTGGCCGTGATGACCGCGATGGCGAAGGAGCGCTGGAATCTTGAAAGCTTCGACGCGGCGGTTCGTGCGAGCCAGGCGCGCAGGCGCGTGGTCTATGAGGCGCTGCGCGACGGCGCATACTACCCTTGGGACTACCAGCCGCTGCAGCGCGCATCGGAACGCTACATGCGAAACCACCTGGACCTGAACGTGCTCGAAGAAGCGCAGCGCTTCCCGCGCGGCGAGTAGACCTTGCGCAGCCGCCCGTGAAGGCGGCCGGCGGCACTGCGCATGCAGCGGTCGGCTCGCGAGCCGATCGCTGCGTATGGCGTGATCCTCAGGTCTCCCCATCACGGATGGCCTTAAGCACTCCCGGAACGTTGTCAGGCTGCAGTTGTTCGACCAGCACGGGCCGCTGGCGCGCCCTTGCCGGGCACAAGCCCGGCGCGGTTCTGCACCACGCAATCACAGGGTTCTGTCGTGTATCGGGTCGTCCTTTCGCTGATCGTCATTCTTCTTGGACTGGTTCTTGCTGCGGGCGGCGTCTGGCTTGCCGTGCTCGGCGGCTCCTGGTTCCACATCCTATGGGGTATGCTGCTGACCGCGTCCGGTGCTCTGATCATGGCGCGGCGCCCGGCCGGGCTAGCGGTCTATGGCGTAACCATTCTGATCACGCTCGCGTGGGCGCTTTGGGAAGTGGGTTTCGACTGGTGGGCGCTCACTCCGCGCGGCGCAGTTCCCATGATCATCGGGCTCCTGCTTCTCTTGCCACCGCTCGTTAGGGCTCTGCACCCCCGTGGCGCGGCGAGGGCGCGCTACGACGCCAACAGCGCCGTGCTTGCCGTCTCGCTTGCCATTGCCGCCGCGGTGAGCATCTATTCCATGTTCCAGACGCCGCACGACATCGCGGGCAGCTTCCCGCAGGAGCGAATGACGGCGGATGTCGCTGAGGATGAGGGCGTGCCGCCCGGCGAATGGGCAGCCTATGGCCGCACGCACTACGGAAGGCGCTATTCGCCGCTTGACCAGATCACGCCGGAAAATGTCGCTGAACTTCAGGTCGCCTGGACCTATCATACGGGTGAACTGCGCGACGAGGACGACCCGGGCGAGACCACTTATGAAGTCACGCCGCTCATGGTCAACGATACGGTGTATCTCTGCACGCCGTTCAGCACAGTGATCGCGCTCGATCCAGTCACCGGCGAGGAGAAATGGCGCTTCGATCCGCAGCTAAGGCAGCCGCCTACGCCGACGACGCAGCATATGACCTGCCGCGGCGTCTCCTTCCACGCCGCATCGCCGGAAGATCTGCCCGCGCGGCCACCCGGAGCGGAAGCGCCGCAGGCGGCCTTGAATACAGAAAACGAGGCGCCGGTGGGCAGGGCGGCCGGCGACACGGTGGCTGCTGACCAGATCGGCGAGGGTGACGCCAAGCCGGAACCGGAGGAAAGAAGCCTTATCGAGGAAAGTGTCGCACAGGTGACGACCGGCGCTGCACCCGTCCCGCAGAACATTGTTACCGGTGCCGTCCAAGCGGGCGCACGGGTGCCGGCCGTGGAGCGGGAGGAGCCGCCGCAGAGCGTGGAGCTGAGCGAGGCGTGCATGAACCGGCTATTCGTGCCAACCTCTGACGGGCGGCTCATTTCCATCAGTGCCGAAAGCGGCGCGATCTGCCCAGGCTTCGGCGGCCGTGATGGTACGGTCAATCTGTGGGCCAACATGCCAAATGTGACGCCCGGCTCGTTCTATTCAACCTCTCCGCCGGTCATCACCGAGGACGATCTGGTCATCATCGGGGGCGCGGTCAACGACAACGCCTCGACCACATCGCCTTCCGGCGTCATCCGCGCCTACGACGCCTACACCGGCGCGCTGGTGTGGAATTTCGACAGCAAGAATCCGGATGCTACGGAGCCCATTCCGGCGGGTGAGACTTACAGCCCGAACGCACCGAATTTCTGGAGCGTGGCAAGCTACGATCCGGAGTTGGGTCTGGTATACTTCCCGATGGGCAACGAGTCACCCGATCAGTTCGGCGGTAAGCGTGGCGAGAACACGGAGCGCTTCTCCGCCTCGATTCTGGCACTGGACGCCTCGACCGGTGAGATGGCCTGGGTGTTCCAGACAGTGCATCACGACATCTGGGACTACGACGTGCCCGCGCAGCCGAGCCTTGTCGATCTTACCATCAATGGAGAGGCCGTGCCCGCGCTCGTTGCGCCTACGAAGCAGGGCCAGGTTTTCGTGCTGAACCGGGAAACCGGCGAGCCGGTGCTGCCCGTGAAGGAGCAGCCGGTGCCCCAAGGCGCAATCGAGGGCGACTTCACCGCGCCTACACAGCCTGTGTCGGCTGTCTCGTTCGCCCCGGAGCCGCTTACGGAAGCGGATATGTGGGGAGCCACGCCGGTCGATCAGCTCTGGTGCCGCATCCGGTTTCACCAGCTCGACTACGAAGGCATATTCACGCCACCCTCAATGAATGGAACTATCGTCTATCCCGGCAATTTCGGCACCTTCAACTGGGGCGCCGTTTCCGTGGACCCCAACCGCGACATCATGTTCGGCATGCCCGTCTATCTGGCTTTCACGGTGAAGCTGATCCCCCGTCCGGACGGGATGACGCGCGTGGTCACGAAGGAGGGCGAACCCATCTTCAACGAGAATTTCGGTGCGCCCTACGCCGCCGAGATGGGCCCGTTCTACTCGCCGCTCAACCTGCCATGCCAGCAGCCGCCCTGGGGATATGTCGCGGGCGTAAATCTGACGACGGGCGAGACCGTCTACAGGCACGTAAACGGCACGGTGCGCGATCTCGCTCCGGTTCCGCTGCCGTTGGAGATGGGCGTGCCCGGCATTGGCGGACCGATCGTCACGGCCGGTGGAGTAGCATTCCTGTCCGGCACGCTCGATTACTATGTGCGCGGTTACGATCTCGCGTCGGGCGAGGAAATCTGGCGCGCACGGCTGCCAGCCGGCGGGCAGGCTACGCCTTCAACCTATATGGGCGCCGACGGGAGGCAGTACCTCATCGTGGTGGCAGGCGGCCATGGCTCCACCGGCACGAAGGCCGGCGATTCGGTCATCGCCTACGCCTTGCCGCGATAGAGCAGTTCAGGAAAGTGGAGACCGGATTGCCGAGCAGGTGGACAGAAAACACACGAAGGTGGTGACGAGGGTCCAGGAAGCGAACGGCGCGGACCGTGTCACCGATACGGGTGATGTCGGCACGGGGCAGGCTTCGCCTTACGGCACGGAGGCGCCGGCCGAGGCACTTGCCGGGGCAGGCCGGGAAGCCCGGCAGGCAGCGCGATGTGGAAAAACTGAAATGTGGCTAGCCGGCGCCTCGTTTTCATGCTCCCCATCGCACATGAGCAGGGGGCGGAGCTTCATCAAAACAGTTCAGGCCATGGCCTGCCTGATGCTGGCGGCGCTTGTTTGTGCCGCTTGCGCCCCAAGAAGCACCGGCAATTATGCCCTAGAAGACGTTCGCAATCTTGCCGCGTTGCGGCAAGAGGCGCTCTCGCTCGTAAACCAGGCGCGCCGTGAACAGGGAGTTGCCGCGCTCCGATTTTCCGGCCCGCTGAACGCGGCGGCGCAGGCACATGCCGAGGATATGGCGCGGCGCGGCTATTACGGCCATTATTCGCCCGAAAGGCAGGACGTTGCCTATCGCTATCGCGCTCATGGGGGAGGGCGCTGGTCCATCATCGCGGAAAACATAGCACGGTGCAATTCGTGCGCGCCGAACCGCGAACAGCTTCGCCGCTTTCAGCAGGGATGGATGCGTAGCCCAGGTCACCAACGCAACATCCTTGACCCGCGGGTGGCAGAGTTCGGTTTCGGCATGGCATCGGCCGGCGGCTCGGTTTTCGCGGTGCAGACTTTCGTGACGCAGCGCGATTAGCGCGGCTGCCGGACGTCAGCTACAAAATATGTTCCCCGCCGGTTTGTCGGCCTGCGGGGAACATGATGCGATAGCTGGTTAACGGCGATCAGCGATAGAGCGAAGGATCCATGCAGACGGTCTGCCCGCTGGCAGTGACCTGACATCCTTGGGTATTCGACAGGTTTTGCGGCAGCGCGTCCTGCTCGGTGTCCGGCTGGATGGTCGCGCCGGGATCGGCGATGCCCACGGAAGCGGTGGTCGTCGTATCGATCTCTCCATACATCGCCGTTTGTCCGAGCACCTCGCCATTGTCGAAGCCCGGACCAGCGGGCCGCCGCACCGGCGCGGGTGTCGGTATGGCCGCCGTGGAGAGCGGATCAACCGCGACAATTGGCTGCTGCGGCTGTGTCATCTGGAGTTCTAGAGGCAGGTCGTCATTCTCAGACTGGACTTGGACGGTGACGCTCGGATCGTAGAAATCCTGCGCCATTGCCGAACCCGCCATCAGGGCGAAACCGGCAGCGGCGACTAGCATTCGACGAAACATTATGACCTCCTTTGAAGTCGATTGTGCCCCACGACCCAACAACGCAATGTCCATCGGGTTCCGGCAGGAATTGCGGCTCTCTGCCCGACCACGCGATTGTGAAGCCGTCTTTTATGAAGCCTCTTTTCGGCAGGCACGGCCCGTGTGGAACTGGGGAAAGCTCATGCAGTTCGCCAAGGCGGCTTTGCGGAGCGGTCCCAATGAACATTGCGCGATATGCTCTCTACAGCGGCACGATGGCGGGCCTTGCGTCGCTTGCCGTGCTGATGCTTGCCGCAAAGGTGGAGGGCAAGGCGCTGCCTCAGCCGATCAACGCCACGAGCCACTGGATTCACGGCGAGAACGCCGGCCAGGTCACGCGGTGGAACGCCCGCCACACCGCAACGGGCCTGTCACCCATTTTGCGTCCGCCATGTTCTGGGCGGTTCCCTTCGCGGCCTGGTATGTCTGGCAGCGCCCGCGTACATTCCTGCACGGTTTCTGTGGTGCAGCGGTCCTTTCCGCCTTCGCCGCCTTCTTTGGCTACAGGGTGATCTCCCGACCGCTCACGCCGGGCTGGGAGCGCTGCCGAATGTGTCTGTGGCCGCGGCCTTCGCATCCATTGCGCTGGGACTGGCAACCGGCGCAAGGATCGCGCGGCCGAAATCGTGAGCCGGCTGTAACGCTTCTTCCCGGTTTTCCGGCCCGAATCGCGGAACTTTATCGTTCATATACGGGTTCATCCTGCCACCGGCAGGAACAGGCTATGGCCAAAACACAGCTACAAGGCCCGCCCATCCGTAAAGACGGATTGCAGATCGACGAAAGGCGGCATTTCCAGGAAATTTTCTGGACGGTCGAGCGTTTCGCCTGGATCATCTTTGCCCTCATTCTCCTGCTCGCCCTGCTTGGGCTGACCGGCTCCGGCGGATATTTCGCAAAGACAACCCAGACCCTGGACGCGGGAACGGCGGAATATGCGCGGTTCTCACGCTGGGAAGCCTCCGACGAGATGCGGTTCACCTTTAACGCTGGCGCCGGTACGCATCGCCTGACCATAGAGCCTGCCTTTTACGAATATTTGCAGGTGGAGGGCGTTCAGCCCGCGCCTGAACGCGCTTTTTTCAATGAGGATGGCCTCGTGATGGAATTTGCCGCGGAGCAGGGCGCACCGTTGAGCGCTGTTCTCTATTACCGCCCGCTCAGGCCCGGCTATCTGAGCTACCGGGTGGTGCTGGACGGAAGCGCTGCGGACCTAGCCACGGTCGTCCTGCCATAGGAGGAGCAGATGGATTCGGTCATCCGAGGAGTTGTCGTCTATCTCTTCCTGCTGGTGGTTGTGCGGCTGTCCGGACGGCGGACGCTGGCGCAGATCACGGCATTCGATTTCGTGTTGCTTCTCATCGTTGCAGAGACCACGCAGCAGGCGCTGCTTGGTGACGACTTTTCGCTTTCCAACGCCTTCGTGCTGATCCTCACGCTGTTCACCATCGACATCGCGTTCTCGTACATCAAGGGCTGGTCGCCGCGCGCCGCAGCCATGCTCGATGGCACGCCGACGGTCCTCATCAGCCTTGGCAAGCCTGACGAGGTAGCGATGCGGCGCGCGCGGGTCGATCTCGACGACATCATGGAAGCCGCGCGCCAGCAGCATGGGTTGGAGCGGCTGGAGCAGATCAAGTTCGCCATTCTCGAGGTCGGCGGCAATGTGAGCATCGTGCCAAAATAGGGGTAGTCGAGGGGCGACAGCCGGATCAGCGGAGGATTTCAAAGCGCCCGGGCGCTTCTTGCGGACTGGCGTGCTTAACCGTGACGGACGCGTCGGAAGCGGCCGGCGGCCTTCCCGAAACCGCTATACCATGGCTTCAAGCACCTGCCTTGGGCTTGCGATCAGCATGCCACGCTTACGGAGCTATCGGCCTCGTTGCGCACCCAGCCGGTCAAGCCCAGCCGTTGCGCTTCCGCCCGCGTTCAGGCGCGGAAGCTCATGCCCTGAACGCGGCCGGTGATGCGTAGGCGCCCGCGCCTCGTAGTCGTTCTTCACGACAGCCTCTCATCCGTTTTATTCCCGAATTTGCCGCAAGGAGGCTTAAAGTCCAGCCATGACGGCAGCGCCGGAGGGCGCTGCCGCCGCGGGCTTATGCGGCACGCCTCAAGCTGAATGGCCTGACAGTGAGGCGGATCAGGCCGCCTGCGTCCAGCCCTCGCGGATGTGGCGGTAGCCGTTGCGATAAACGGCTTCGGGGCTCTCGGCGAAATCCCGCCAGACCTTCGTCGCCGCGGCGAGGTCCTTCAGTGCACGGCCGAAGGATTCGATGGTGAGCCACCCGTCATAGCCGCTCTGCCGGATGGCCGCGAACGTCTCCCGCCAGGGAATGTTGCCGCGGCCGGGAACGCCCCGGTCATTCTCCGAAATGTGCACGTGGACGATGTTTCGGGCGTTTCTCGTGAATGCGCCGATCGGATCGACCTCCTCGATATTGGCATGAAACGTATCGTACATCGCCCTGATGTTCGGATGGCCGATCTCGTCAATATGCGCCGACAGATCGTCCATGGTGTTGAGGAAGTAGCATTCGAAGCGGTTGAGCGCTTCCAGCCCTATGGTGACGCCTCGGCTCGCGGCGTGGTCGCCGATGGCGCGCTGGGAGCTGATCGAGCGCTTGCGCTCTGAGGCGGTCGGCCCGGTGCCCGTGAAGTGGCCGAGCGCGGAGTGGAGCGGCCCGCTGAGCACGCTCGCGCCGACGGCCGCGGCACAGTCGATTGCCCAGCGCATATATTCGATCCCCGCCTTGCGCGTGCCGGCATCGGCCGAGATCAGATTCTTTGCCGGATCGCCAATGGCAGTGACGGCCGTGCGCTCCAGCCCTATGCGATCAAGCAGGGCCCCAAGCCGGTGGTATTTTTCCGGCGTCCCCTCGAAAATTGGAATTTCGACGCCGTTAAAACCGGTAGCCTTGATGTCGTGCAGCAGTGCTTCGTGCTTGTTGGAGACGTTGGTCGTCCACAAAAACATGCACATGCCGATTTTCATGATGCTACTCCTCCCCCGGCTCGTCAGATGCTGTCGTTCGAGCTCGGCTATTGGTAATACCAAATAGGCCGAAGGGTCAAGCAAAGCTCATAAAAGTTGCACCGGAAGACAGGGGCTTCACTACACAAAATTTATTGAGAAATCAATTAGATGGACAGAAGGGGCGTTATCTGTCCTACAGCGTCTTGCGGGCAGGCGGAAAGTAGGTTAGACGTTTTTTACGCATAAGTGGTCGAACCAGTTTGCGTGTATACGGTTCGGCTGAGGAGGAGATGAGCCGTCCTCCCATCCCGGATGGGCGGCGCAGTGCGGAGGTAGATTTTCATGCATCTTTCAACCCACAACTGGATGCGGGCGGAGCCCCTGGAGACCACCCTCAGGCGCATCAAGAAGTTTGGCTATGAAAGCATCGAGATTTCCGGCGAGCCCGAACAGTACGACGTGAAGGAAACGCGCGCTCTTCTCAAGGAGCATGGCATCCGTTGCTGGGGTGCTGTCACGCTGACCCTGGGCGAGCGCAACCTCGCCGCCAAGGACGAGGGCCAGCGCGCCCGCTCCGTGGACTATGTGAAGAGTGTCATCACCATGGTTTCCGAGCTCGACGGCGAGATCGTCACCCTGGTTCCGGCGACTGTGGGCAAGGTGGTGCCGGATGGCTCCGAGGAGGAGGAGTGGAAGTGGGTGGTTGATGCCACCAAGGAATGCTTCGCCCATGCGCAGGCCAAGGGCGTACGCATAGCCATCGAGCCGCTCAACCGTTTCGAGACCTATCTTTTCAACCGTGCGGCCCAGGCGCTGGCGTTGGCTGACGCCGTTCATCCCGACTGCGGGGTCTGCCTCGATGCCTTCCACCTCAACATCGAGGAGGAGGATATGTATGAGGCGATCCGGCTTGCAGGCAAACGGCTCTATGATTTTCACGTCGCCGACAACAACCGCTTTGCCTGTGGCCTTGGCATGCTGGACTGGCCGAAGATCATCGGCACGCTGAAGGAGATCGGCTATGACGGCGCGCTGACGAACGAGTTTGTGGCTCCCGTCGATCGCACGCCGGCAGCGAAGTACCCGAACATGGTCGAGCGCAACCCTGTCGACATTCCGCCGGAGCAGCTGAAATTCATCCAGGACCACGGCTCCAGCCTGTTGACGGAGGAATTCTACGCCGACCAGATGCGAATCACGGCGGAGACCCTCCTGCCGCTGATCAAATAGACGCGGAATTTCAAAGGCGGCAGGAGACCGGCCGAGATGCGCATACGGAAGGTCGAGGCGTGGTGGGTGCGCGTGCCCATCGAGGAACGGCGGCAGCACCGCAGCGATTTCGGCCGGACCGTCACCTTTGATGCCGCTATCGTCAGGATCGAGACCGATGACGGGATCGTCGGCTGGGGCGAGGGCAAGAATGCGGCCGGCAGCTCCGGCAGCTATGGCGCGCTTGTCCATCTGCTCAATCACGAAATCGGCCCGAGACTTATCGGCCGCGATCCCGCTGACATCAGCCCGATCTGGGAAATGCTCTATAACGGCGTGCGCCACGAGATGGCCGCCACGGCTGGCCATGCGATGCCGGAGCTTGCCCGGCGCGGGCTGACGGTTGCGGCCATCAGCGCGGTGGACATCGCGCTGTGGGACATTCTCGGCAAATCGCTCGGCCAGCCGGTGTGGCGGCTGCTTGGCGGCCGCAAGGCCGAGCGCCTGCCCGCGTATGCGTCAGGCGGCTGGGCGGACGCCGACACGATCGCGGATCAGCTTCGCGGATATATCGAGGCGGGCGGCTTCAAGGCGGTGAAGATGCGCGTGGGTGCCATGGACGGCACGCCGCATGTCTCGGCGGAGCGCGTGCGCGCCGCACGGGCCGCTCTCGGGCCGGACACCGACCTGATGGTGGATGCGCACGGAACCTATACGGTCGCGGAGGCGAAGCGGTTCTGCCGCCTGGTTGCCGACTGCGATCTTGCCTGGTTCGAGGAACCGGTGATCGCGGATGACAAGCCGGGAATGGCGGAAGTCCGGGCGGCGAGCCACATACCCATTGCCGCGGGCGAATCCGAGGCGACCCGTTTTGCCTTCCGCGACCTTGCGGTGCTGAAGGCGGCGGACATCCTGCAGCCGGACCCCGCCTTCTGCGGCGGCATCACCGAGGCGATGCGGATTGCCGCGCTTGCTAGCGCGTTCAACCTGCGTTTCGCGCCGCATTTATGGGCTGGCGCACCTTGCTTCTTTTCCGGCCTGCATGTATGCGCGGCCTCGCCTGCAAGCTTCATCATCGAGTTCTCGCTTGGGGCGAATCCCATGATCCATGACCTCATCGAGGAAGAGGTGCGTGTGACGGACGGCATGATTGCAATTCCGGAAAAGCCAGGTCTGGGCTTCACCGTGCGTGAAGACTTCCTGCGCGCGCATGCGATAGGGGGACCATGAGGGAGAACAACCTCCTGCCGGATCTCGCCGCCTATCTCTACGCCCATTCCAACAAGGCGAACGGACGCACGCCGTCCGAACGCGAGCTTGCGGAGCATTTCGCCGTAAGTCGCGGGCAGATTCGCGAGGCGCTCGCCATTCTGGAGGCCATGCGCATCGTTGAACGGCGTGCCAAGTCCGGCATCTACCTGACGACGACAAATGCCAGTGTGGAGGCGATGGCGCTGTTCGCCAGAGCTGGCGTCCCGCTCGATCCGATCCAGATTTACGAGACCGTGGAGCTGCGCAAGATCCACGAGATAAAGGCGGCGGAGCTCGCCTGCGAGCGGGCGACCGAGGAGAATTTCGAGCGGCTGAGGGAAATTCTGCGCGCTTCGGAGGAGAGTATCGCCGCCGGGCGCGGACTCGTACGGGAGGACCGCGACTTTCATCTTGAGATCGTTCGCGCCACCAAGAACAGCGTCTTTCACAAGGTGTGCAGCGTCTACTACATGATGGGCGAGCAGCGGCTGCCCGTCTATTTCGCCGATCCGGAGCGTTCGCGCATTTCGCACGCGGAGCATATCCAGATTTTCGAGGCGCTTCTCCGCCGCGACGGAAATCTGGCCCAGGCGCTGATGAGTGCGCATCTGAAGGGCGCGGAAAGCTACTGGAAGGGTCTGATCGGCAGCCCGGACGAGAAGGAAAGCCGGGAAGAGGAACGGGTGTGAGCCGTGCCGGTCATACTCTCCACCCATCCGCTCCATCCGCAAGTGGAAACCAGGCTTGCCGAGGCGGGGATACTGAGGATAGCGGCGGAGAGGCAACCGGCGGCGCTCGTCGAAGAGGCCCGGGACGCCGATATCGTTATCGTGCGGGCGCCCCTGCCGCCTGAACTGTTCACCGCCGCACCCCGCCTTCGTGCCGCCATCCGCCACGGCGCGGGTCTCGACATGATCCCGATAAAGGAAGCAACCGCGGCCGGCGTTCTGGTGGCCAATGTGCCGGGCGCCAATGCCCGTACAGTGGCTGAGCACGTCTTTCTGGTGACTCTGGCGATGCTGCGCCGCCTGCGCCTTATGGACCGCGACCTGCGGACATCCGGCTGGTCCGCCGCTCGGGCACATGCCGATCATGGAGCCGAGCTTTCCGGCCGCATCATGGGCATCGTCGGCATGGGCAATGTTGGCCGCGCGGTTTGCCGTATCGCGCAGGGGTTCGGCCTGGAGGTGATCGCCAACACCCGCACGCGATCCGCGCTGCCGGAGGGGGTGCGGATGGTCGGGCTCGACGAGCTGTTTGCGCAGGCCGATGTCGTCGTTTTGTGCTGCCCGCTTACCGACGAGACGCGCGGCCTTGCCGATCGCGCTAGGATCGGGCGGATGAAGCCCACGGCGCTCTTGGTCAATGTCTCGCGCGGTCCTGTCGTGGACGACGATGCCCTTCTCGCCGCACTGTCTGAAGGTCGGATCGGCGGCGCCGCCCTCGATGTCTTTACCGTCCAGCCGCTCCCCCAGGATCACCCCTATTTCGGTTTCGACAATGTGATCCTCACACCGCATGCGGCGGGTATCACGCGGGAAAGCATGCTGCGCATGGGTATGGGGGCTGCCGAGGAGGCCGTTCGGGTGCTTAAGGGCGAACTGCCAGTGAATCTGTGCAATCCGGAGGCTGTGGCGCTTTACCGGACTCGCTTTCCGCAGCAGCCCTTGCAAGCCGGGTAGCGCCGCCTCACGCAATTTCCGCATCTCGCAACTTGCCGCGGCGGGCCCCATATCGGTGAAAACAGGTCAGCCGTGGAGAGCCCCATGATTCCTTTTTCCGTCCTCGACCTTGCTCCCATCGCGGACGGCGCAACCACAGCCGATGCGCTTTCAAATATCCTTGATCTCGCCCGGCATGCGGAAGCCTGGGGCTACGAACGGTTTTGGCTGGCCGAGCATCACAACATGCCCGGCATTGCCAGCGCGGCCACGGCGGTGCTGGCCGCCCATGTGGCGGCGGGCACGAAGCGGATTCGGGTTGGCGCCGGCGGCATCATGCTGCCCAATCATGCGCCGCTGGTGGTGGCTGAACAGTTCGGGACGCTCGCCACGCTTCACCCGAACCGCATCGACCTCGGCCTTGGCCGCGCGCCTGGCACTGACATGGTCACCGCTCGCGCCTTGCGTCGGGGCCTGGAACAGGGCGAGGGATTCCCGCGGGATGTGTTGGAGATACTCTCCTATTTCGATGACCCGCAGCCGGGTCAGGCTGTGCGCGCCATTCCCGGCGCGGGGACCCACGTGCCCGTCTGGATTCTCGGCTCCAGCCTCTATGGGGCGCAGCTCGCCGCGCAGCTTGGGCTGCCCTACGCCTTCGCCTCCCATTTCGCTCCTGCGGCTCTTGACGACGCACTTGCTCTCTACCGGGAGACGTTCCGCCCGTCACGCTATTGCGAGCGCCCCCGCTTCATGCTGGCGCTAAATGTCTTCGCCGCCGAAACGGATGAGGAGGGGCTTTTTCTCAAAACCTCCATGCAGCAGGCCTTCATCAACCTGCGCTCAGGCCGGCCCGGACCCCTGCCAAGGCCGGTCAAGAACCTTTCCGATGAGGTAGAACCTGCGATGATGGCCGCTGTAGATCACGCGCTGTCCTTCTCGGCGGCAGGCTCGCCGGAAACCGTGAAGCGGGTGATCTCGGATTTTCTGACACGGTATCGGCCGGACGAAGTTATCATCACCGGCCAGATCCACGATCATCGGGCCCGGCTCCGATCCTTCGAGATCGCAGCTGATGTTCTGCGCTCGATCGGCGAGGATGTGAAAGCAGCAGACGATCGGTAAGAGCAGTGCCCATCCTAGGAAGTATGCAGCATCCCGCCGCAAGGAAGGGCTCCGCAGCGCCGATAACGGCGGGGCAACGGTCCGCCGGGAGTGGCTCCCCCCACCCACATTCTCCCGGCGGACCCCCGCCGCCCCCTCCCGAATCCTTTCCGTGTCTCACGGAAGCACGGAAAGAACTCTGTTGCTGATATTGCGCGATTCCGGACGGAAACCAGTGATCGCCTCTCCCGGAAACGCGCTAGCCTGCGTGCCTCAGGCTGAGCCCGCTTGAGCCATCGAACAGGATCACTTTCTGCGGGTTCCACGCGCAGCGCACCGTCTCGTCCACCTCCACCTTGAGCGTGGCTGGAACCGTGGCGCGGAAGATCGTCTGTGCCGCGTTGAGCGTAAGGATCTTCTCCACGCCGTGGTTTTCCACGTCATGCACCGTGGCTTCGACCGCCGCGCCCGGCTCGACGGAAACGTCCTCCGGCCGGACACCGAAAATGATCGGCCGGCCCTCATCCGGAACAGCCTGGCCGTTGAGCGGCAGCTCGAACGTGCCGGGTTTAATGACCGCCCGGCCGCCTTGCAGCCGGCCCTCGAACAGATTTATGGGCGGCGAGCCGACGGAGCGTGCCACAAATGTGTTGCGCGGATTGTTGTAGATTTCGTTCGGCGTGCCGGTCTGCACCAGCCGGCCGCGATCGAGCACGCCGATCTTGTCGGCCATGGACATGGCCTCTATCTGGTCGTGCGTGACGAAAAGGAAGGTGGCGCCGAGCGTCATCTGCAGGTTTTTCAGCTCCGTGCGCAGCGCCTCGCGCAGCTTGGCGTCCAGCGCCGACAGGGGCTCGTCCATCAGGAAGACGCGCGGCTTGCGCACGATCGCCCGGCCGATGGAGACACGCTGCATCTCGCCGCCCGACAGCCTCTCTGTCTTGCGGTCTAGCAGATGCTCGATGCGCAGGATTTTCGCTGCACGGGCCACCCGGTCCCGCATCTCGTCCGGTTCGACACGCCTGATCTTGGCCTTTAGCGGGAATTCGAGATTCTCGCGCACCGTGTAGCGCGGGTAGAGCGAGTATTGCTGCAGCACGAGGGCCACGTCGCGTTCTGCCGGCCCCCACGTGCCGACGTCGACACCGTCGATGAAAATCTGGCCCTCGGTCGGCTTTTCGAGGCCGGCGATCAACCGAAGTGTTGTCGTTTTGCCGGCACCGGTCTGCCCGAGGAGGACGAAGAACTCGCCATCGCCGATCTGCAGGTCGAGCTTGCGAAGCGCGGTCGTGGCGCCGAATTTCTTGGTGATGCCCCTGAGTTCGATATGCGCCATTACAACCTCACGCCAAGGGAGTTTCCGCTCCTCGTATCGAAGAAATGCGCCTGCGCCGGATCGATGCGCGCCCAGACCTGTTCACCTGGGCGCGGCACGAAACCGCTTTTCGTGCGCGCGCGCAGGAAACGGTCGCCGATCTGAAGATCGACGATGTCGTGCGAGCCGAGAGGCTCGATAATGTGAGCCTCGACCGGCAGATAGCCTTCCCGTTTCTCCCGCTCCACCAGCACGCCCTCGGGCCGCACGCCGAGGCTGATGGCGTCCGGAGAGGCCTTGCCCGCCTCAAGCAACGCGATGAGCTTGCGGGGGAACGGGAAGCCATGTTCTGCGCCGGGCATGAAGACGCGGGCCTCGTCCTTCTCCTCCGTGATGCGGGCCTCGGCCACGTTCATGACCGGGCTGCCCACGAATTGCGCGACGAAGAGATTGGCTGGATGGGTGTAAACCTCGTCGGGCGTGCCGACCTGCTGCAGCACGCCCTCGTTCATGATGACGATGCGGTCAGCCAGCGCCATGGCTTCCACCTGATCGTGCGTGACATAGATGGTGGTAGAGCCCTGCTTTATATGCAGCCGCTTGATCTCAGTGCGCATTTCCTCGCGCAGCGTCGCGTCCAGCGCGCCGATCGGCTCATCCATGAGAAGCGCCTTGGGGCTGCGAACCAACGCGCGCCCGATCGCCACGCGCTGCATGTCGCCGCCCGAAAGCGCGGAAGGCCGGCGCTGCAGAAGCGGCGTGATCTGCAGGATCTCCGCCATCTGCCGCACGGCGCGGTCCACTTCTGCCTTGCTCTGGCGCGTGGCGCGCAGCGGGAAGGCGATGTTCTCGTAGACCGTCATGTGCGGGTAGAGCGAGAAGGACTGGAAGACGAAGGCGATGTCGCGGTCCGCGGCCTTCAGATGCTGCACCGCCTTGCCGTCTATGAGGATGTCTCCCTCGTCGATCGTCTCCAGACCGGCGATGGCGCGCAGCGTCGTCGTCTTGCCGCAACCGGACGGCCCGAGCATGACGATGAATTCGTTGTCCTCGATGACGAGGTTCATGTCCTTGATGACCTGAACGTCGCCGAAGAACTTCTGCACTCCGCGAAGCTCGATATGGGTCATAGGGCGGCTCTCCCCTCGCGCGCGTCTTCCTCCTCTTCGTCCGATGCTTCTGCCTCGAGCGGAATGTGCGAGGTGATCATGAAGGCGACGAGGCCGACGAGTGTGATGGTCACGCCATAGCGGTGCAGGAACAAGTTCCACGGCTGGCAAAGCGCCACGATGCCGAGGATCATCAACGTCTGCGCCGCCGGAACCAGATATTTTTGGTTCAGCTTGCGGAAGGTCATTTGCGGATCGCTCCGAAGGACATGCCGCGCAGGAGATGGTTGCGTAGCAGGAAGGTGAAGATAGCGACCGGCAGCAGGAACAGGAACGTGCCGGCGGCAATCGCCGTCCAGTCCGTCAGGCCCGATCCCACCTGGGCCGGAATGAAGGGCGGCGCCGTCTGTGCGTCGCGGTTGGTCAGCATCAGCGCAAAGGCATATTCGTTCCACGCCGTGATGAAACAGAAGACGGCGGTGGCGGCGATGCCGGTGGTCGCTTCTGGCAGCACGATCTTGAAGAAGGCCTGCATACGCGTATAGCCGTCGACCAGCGCCGCCTCCTCATATTCCTTCGGGATCTCGTCGATGAAGCCCTTCATGAGCCACACCGAGAAGGACAGGTTGAAGGCGGTGTAGAGGATGATGAGGCCGATATGCGTATCGGTCATGCCCACCGCGCGGTACATGAGGAACATCGGGATCGCCACCACCACCGGCGGCAGCATGCGGGTCGACAGGATGAAGAACAACCAGTCCTGCTCCCCCGGCACCCGGAAGCGCGAGAAACCGTAGGCCGTGAGCGTGCCCATGGAGACGGCGAGCAGCGTGCTCGTCACGGCAACGATCAGGCTGTTCTTGAAGCGGTCGGGATAGCCGGAAAGCTGCACGGAATCGCCCACCCGCAGCACCCGCTCGCCGCCGTCGTAGATACGCCTCTCCCACCAGGGCGCGGCCTCGTAGACCTCCTCCTCGACCGGCCGAGTAAGCTGCACCCGCTTGGTGAACAGCTTGATGAAGGGTGTGATCTCCGGCTGGAAGAGAACCGTCGGCGGCACGGTGGTGGCAAGCGCGCGCGGCTTGAACGCAGTGGAGCCGATCCAGTAGATCGGTGCCAGGAAGATGAGCGTGACGACGATGACCGCCGCGATGGCGAGGCGGTTGGCCAGTCTCTGGCGCGAGGTCTGGACAGCAGCCATCTCAGCGCTCCTTCACGCGATTGAGATATTTGATGTAGACGTTGGTTATGGCGATCACCACGATCAGCATGATGTAGGCGAGCGCGCAGGAAAGCCCGGTCTGCCACTCCTGGAAGGCCATTTTGTACAGTCTGATGGCGATCACTTCCGTGGTAGGCTGGCCGCTCATGATGAAAGGCAGATCGAAGCTCTTGAACGCCTCCATGGTGCGGAAGATGAGGGCAATCAGGAGCAGCGGCGAGACCAGCGGCAGGGTTATGCGTGTGAAGGTGTACCAGCTCGACGCGCGGTCGATCGCCGCCGCCTCGTAAAGATGCTTGGGCACGGCCGAAAGCCCCGCCAGCGACAGCAGCATGACGAAGGGTGACCACATCCAGATATCGGTGATGGCCACCGCGTAAAGCGCCATGTCGGGATTGGACAGCCAGTCGAAACGGCCGAGGCCGAGGGCATAGTTGATGATGCCCCAGGACGGATCGTAGAGCAGCTTCCAGAAGAGGCCCACCACGGCCATAGACATCATCATCGGCAGCAGCAAGAGCGTGGTGACGAAGCCCTTGAAGGGAAAGGCGCGGTTGAGAAGTAGCGCCACGCCGAAGCCGACAATCATCTGCCCGCCGACCGAAACGATCACATATTTCGCCGTGACGGTGAAGTTGCGCCAGATATTCGGATCGGACAAAAGCCGCCGGTAGTTTTCGAGGCCGATGAAGCTGGCCGGCGCGTTCACCGAAGCGCGGAAATCCGTGAAAGAGTAGCCAAGCGAGTAGAGCAGCGGAAAGATGTTGAAGACGATCAGGAACAGGATCGTCGGAATGATGAACATGTTGCGGATTTTGATGTCGCTCCAGCCGCGGGCGGCGGCGCGCGCCTGCGGATCCAGCCTATCGAGGGCGGCGGTCGTCACGACCCGGCTCCTTTCGACTTCGGTCATGTCAGTCGGTCATTCAGATTGCCATGGGAGGGAGCGGCGCTCCCTCCCATCCTCCGTCCCTAGTTCAAGCGGCCATACCTCTTGAACGTCTCCTCCCAGTCTGCGGCAAGGCCGTCGAGCGCTTCCTTGGCCGTTCCCTGGCCGCCCACCACATAAGGATAGACGCGGTTGTTCATCTGGCTGAGCAGTTCCGCATATTCCGGCACGGCCCAGAAGTCCTTCACGATCTGCATGGACTGGTAGAACGCCTCGTTGAAAGGCGTGGCCTTGCGGAATTCTTCGGATTCCAGAACCGCGGCATGGCAGGTGTAGCCGCCGAGTGCGCCCCACTTTTGCTGGACGTCCTCGCGGATGAACCACTCGAGGAATTTGAAGGCTTCCTCCTTGTTCTGCGAGTAGCTGACGATCGACATGCCCTGACCGCCCAGCGCTGCGAACTGCGCTCCACCCGGTCCGGCCGGATTGACGAAATAGCCGGTGTTCTCGGCGTGCGGGTTGGTCGCAGGGTTGGCGAGCGCCGGGAAGAAGGCGAAGTAGTTCATGCTCATCGCCGCCAGACCCTCGGTGATCGCCTGGTTGTTCTCCAGGAAGAAGGTCTTGCCCCAGTTGGGCGGCGTGAATTGATAGAGCTCGCGATACATCTCGAGCGCTTCGATGTTCTCGGGCGAGTTGGTGATGCCCTGAACCTGATAGGTTCCGTAGTCGCCAAGTTCTCCGCCATAGGAGAAGATGGTCTGCTCCACGCCCATGATCAGGCCGTCATAGGAGTTGTCCGTGTAGATGGCGATGCCGTAACGCCCTTCGTCCGGACGGTGGAAGAACTCCGCGATGTCGCGAAGCTGCTTGTAATCCTTCGGCACGTCCAGTTCGTAACCGTACTTCTCCTTGAAGGCCGCCTTTTCGGCCGGATCCTCGAACCAGTCCTTGCGGTAGGCCCAGCCGTTCGCGTCGCCCTCGGTCGGGATCGCCCAATACTTGCCGTTATATTCGGAGTAGTACTTGATCGTCGCCGGCACGAAGACCTCGTGCAGGTTGTGCTTCTCGAAAAACTCCGTCAGATCGACGAAGTGGCCGCCCTCCGAGCCAGCCCCGAGCCACTGGGAATCACCGACCACGAGATCGTAGGCGTCGCCATGGGCGTTGAACTCGGCGAACGCCTTTGTCTGGAAGTCCGCCCAGGGGGTCGTTTCGACCCGGACCGTGACGCCCGTTTCGGCGGTGTATTCGTTGACCAGTTCCTGCAGGTAGTTGGCAGGATCCCATTCCGCCCAGAAGATGGTCAGTTCCTGGGCGAAAACGGAGGTTCCGCTGGACAAAACAAGCCCAATGCCGGCGAGCACGCCGGTCAGTTTCATGCGCATGTCGAATTCCTCCCAATCAATCTACGCATTTGTAGAATGCCGGTATTCCATCCGGCATCCGATCTCCTCCAAATTGCCGCCTCCCGGCGCGAAGCCCTCCCCTGGCTTCGCTGTCCAGCCGCAGCTTTCCAGCATGCGGCATTCTTCAATCTGGTATTACCAAAGATGAAGTTCCGTCAAGGTCCCTATAGCGCGCTCCTCCCGTTAACCTCCCTGTAAGAACCGCAATCGGCGCTGTTTTCCGCGATTCCCGGCAGCATATTTCCACAGTGGGGCTTGGCCTTTAGCCGAGAAGCAGATTTTCAGACGGTTCGATAAATCCCAAACTGGTCTAGCCAGTTCCTCCTGTTTTGCGGTTTTCCCCCTCCGCGATAGCCGCGCGTACCAAAGCGCCCGCTGCCCAATCGGCGACCTCCCGGGCCTCTCTCCCCTCAAGCCCCCAGATGTCCTTGAGTACGATCAACATCTCCACGCCAAAAATCAAGGACAAAGCCTGCGCGAGCCGTTCGACCCGCTTTTCCGGAAGCTCCCGCTTCAGCGGCGCCAGCGCCTGACGCAGCAGTTCGACCCGATGGCCGCGCTTGAATTGCGGCTCGTTGCCGAGAGCATCGGCCTGCCCCTGCGCCCATTGTTGTAGCGACAGCTTCAGCGCCGCTTTGAACGTGGCCTCGAACTGCTCGAGGCGTGGAAGCGAGGACTCGAAAAGTTCGGCAATGCGCTGCTCCGCGCATTGCGAATCCGAGCGCCACGTCAGGATCGGCCCCAGCGCCTCGTCCACTACCGCCTGAACCAGAGCAGCCTGGCTCGGGAAATAGCGATAGGCGGTGGCACGGGAAACGCCCGCGGCCTCCGCGACCTCGCTGACGGAAGGCGTCACGCCGGCCTGCATGAGCCGGCTTGCCGTCGCAAGCATAAGACGCCGCGTCCTGGCGCGGGGGCCTCGCTCTGCCTCTTCGGCCAGCTCGAATTGTTGACGTAAGACTTCCATATCAATATGATACGCACGTCTCAAAAATTTGCAATGGCTTTCGCGCGAGCCGGGTGAACGGAACCTTTCGGGGGTGGCGCGACGGCAGGAAACTGCGGTGCATGCCGCTTTTGCGACGGACAGGAGGGAAGTCACCATGCCAGCCATTCCGCGCCGGGAGATCCTGGAGAAGTTCCGCGCCATGATCGCGCAGGGCCAGCCGATCATCGGGGGAGGCGCCGGCACGGGTCTTTCGGCCAAGGCGGAGGAGGCGGGCGGTATCGACCTTATCATCATCTACAATTCCGGCCGGTACCGTATGGCCGGCCGCGGTTCCGCCGCGGGGCTGCTTGCCTATGGCAACGCCAACGAGATCGTGAAGGAAATGGCGGTCGAGGTTCTGCCGGTGGTCAAGAACACGCCTGTGCTTGCCGGGGTCAACGGCACGGACCCGTTCGTGCTGATGCCGCAATTCCTGGCCGAGCTGAAGACGATGGGTTTTTCCGGCGTGCAGAATTTCCCAACCATCGGGTTGTTCGACGGACGCATGCGCCAGAGCTTCGAGGAAACCGGCATGGGCTTCGGCCTTGAGGTGGACATGATCGCGCTGGCGCATGAGCTCGATCTTCTGACCACGCCCTACGTCTTCAACACGGATGAAGCCGTTGCCATGACGAAGGCCGGTGCCGACATCGTGGTCGCCCACATGGGGGTGACGACGGGCGGCGCCATCGGCGCGACCTCGGCAAAGTCGCTGGATGAATGTGTGGCCGAGATCGACGCGATTGCCGCCGCCGCACGGTCCGTGCGCGAGGATGTCATTGTGCTGTGCCATGGCGGGCCGATCGCCATGCCCGAGGACGCGCGCTACGTGCTCGAGCGCTGCGAGGGATGCCACGGCTTTTACGGGGCGAGCTCGATGGAGCGGCTGCCGGTGGAAATGGCGATCCGCGACCAGATCAGGAGCTTCAAGGCACTGCCCCTCAAGACAAAAGCGGGAGGATGAAATGACCGGGGAGAAGTTCTTCGTCTATCCGGACAAGGTGGACACTTTTGCCTTCGATTGGGGCAGACTGGCGCTGACCGTCGGGCCGGAGGTGAACGGTGCTGAGCGGTTCTCGGGCGGCGTGGTGGACCTGCAGAAGGGCCAGGGGCATGCCCGTCACAATCATCCCGGCGCGGAGGAAATCATCTTTGTCGTCTCCGGCACCGGCGAGCAGATGGTGGAAGACGAAAACGGCAATCCGGTCGTCCAGCAAGTGGGGCCCGGCTGCACGATCTATGTGCCCGAAAGCCGCTTTCACTCCACGCTAAACACGGGCGATGGACCGATGCGCCTCTTCGTGGTGTATGCGCCGGCAGGACCGGAGCAGGCCCTGCGCGAACTACCCGATTTTCGGCTGATACCGGCGGAGAAGTAGCGGCGGCGGGCTTCGTCTCGAAGGACGTGCCGCACGTCGCCGGTTAGCCCGGCGGCAATGGCGCATTGCGTGCTTTCACGACTTCCAGAACGAAGGGATAGGCGGCTGCAATGGACTGCAGCCCCTCCATGCGACTCACTGACCTGCCCATTCTCCCGATTTGCCCTTTTCTCGCCCAATCTGTTCCAAGTTGACGCCCCATTGATCCAACAGAAGACCCCAAAAAAGACGATCAACACAGGGGTTGGGTATGATCCAATCACTTGCGGGTGCAAGGCTCGCCGCCATATTCACTTGGGCCGTGTTTCTCAGCCTGGCTGTTCCTGCCGAGGCCGCCCCGGTGCCGAAATCGCGCTCGGAGATGGCCCCGGTCTATCTGAGCTACAAGAAGGAAATGGAGTGCCTCGCCCGGGCCATCTATTTCGAGGCAAGAGGCGAGTCCGTCGAGGGGCAACGTGCCGTAGCCCGCGTCATTCTGAACCGGGTGGAAAGCAAGTACTATCCGAACAGCATTTGTGGCGTGGTCTATCAGAACGACCATCTGCGCAACGCCTGCCAGTTCTCCTTTGCCTGTGACGGCAAGCCGGATCGGATCACGGATGAGAAGGCCTACAGGAAAGCAGAAAAGATCGCCAGGCAGGTCTACGGATGCGGCCAGAGCTGGTGTAAGCTGTCCGATCCGGTCGGGCGCTCTACGCATTACCATGCGGATTATGTGAAACCCGGCTGGGCAAACCGGCTGGAGAGGACGGGCCGCGTCGGCAGTCACATCTTCTATTACACGGCCACGATGTAGCCGGGGGCGAATGCCGCCCGGCTCAGTCGCGCGGCATACCGCCTCTGTTCCATCCCCTGCCGCGATCGCCGAACATCTGGTAGCCATCCGGCGTCACCGCCAGCGTGTCTTCAAGCTTGATGAAACCACGCGTGGGATGCAGCATGGTCGTCTCGACGGAGATCACCATGCCCGCCTCCAAAGGCCGGGCCGCATCGACTCCCTCATAGGTGACGGGGTGGTTGGTGGTCAGGAACGGCACCTCATGGGTGATCAGCCCCATGCCGTGGGCGAAGAAATCGGTGTAGGCGGCCACGGGCAAGGTCTTCAGCGTCTCTTCGGCGGCCGCGATCACGTCGCCGCCCTGCGTGCCGGCGGCGACCTTGGAGAAGGCGGCCTGCTGGACGGTTTCCACGTAGCCCAGCAGATCCTCCAGCTCCGCATCGGGCTCGCCAAGAATGCCCATGCGGCAGAGATCGCCGATATAGCCCTGATAGTTGCCACCCGAATCGATGGACAGCACCTCGCCCTGCTGCCACTTCTGTTCGGAAGCGGCACGATTGTGGCTCGAGCCGAGCGTCAGCAGGCAATATTCGAAAGTGAGACCGCGCTTCGTCTCCTCCTGGCGCAGCCGGTCTATGATCTCGCGCTTGGTCGTGCCCTCCTGCGCCCAGCCGATCGTTGCCAGCATGGCATCGGTGATGCGCTCCGAAGCAAGCCGCAGCTTCTCCAGTTCCTCGCCGGACTTGATCGCCCGCAGGCGCTCCAGCATGCCTGTCGCATCAACCAGGCGCGCGCCTTCGAGCCTGTCGGAAAGCAGCCGGTATGCGTCGGCGGGCAGGAAGCCCGGCTCAATGCCAATGGCAGCACTGGTCCTGCCAATTTTCTTCAGATGCTCGAGGGCAGTCTCCGCCGCATCCAGCGTGCCCCAGCAGGCCGGGTAAAAGGCAGGCGTCCAGAAAGGATGGTTCTGGTGCTCGCCCGCTTCCATGCGGTTGGCGATATAGGCGGCCTGTTCTGGCTGCCCTTTCACATAGATCACGATCGGCAGATAGCGGCTGTGACCGATCGCATCCATGGCGGAAAAGAAGATGAACCGGTAGCCCCCGAGAAGATATTGCGTGTTGTGCTTGGACGTGGCCACCAGCACGTCGATGCCTGCTTCCTCCATCAGCCGGTCGGCGCGCTGCGTGTCGAACGGAATGCTTGTCCCCATGCCTGAATTCACGACGCTCCTCCTCCTGATTCCTGACACTGGGTGCATCTGGTCGGACCAATTTCGCACGGCGTGAGAGCGGCGTCCAGAGTTTCTCGATGGCGGATGTCACTCCAGGCGGAGCTCAGCCTTTGGTTATTGCGTGCCGAAAGACCGGCGCCGCGAATGCCGCAACGGTAAACAGGAGCGCACTGATGACAAGAAATGCCCGCGGGTCATAAGAGGCCCGCGGGCTAAGATGTTAAGGTTCTGCAAAAAGCAACGCCGCTCCCGGCTGAGGTGGCCAGGTGCGGCTTGCCTTGTCCTCGGATCAGGCGGTCGGCTGCTTCGTCTTGCGCAGATAGGGCAGGATCGTCTCGAAGCTGCCGAAACGCTGAACCGCGTCCTCGTTGGAAACGGCTGCCGTGATGATCACGTCATCGCCCTGCTTCCAGTTGGCGGGTGTGGCCACCTGATGCTTGGCGGTGAGCTGGATCGAGTCGATCGCGCGCAGGATTTCGTCGAAGTTGCGCCCGGTGGTCATCGGATAGGTCAGGATCAGTTTGATCTTCTTGTCCGGCCCGATGACATAGACGGAGCGCACCGTGGCGTTGTCGGCAGGCGTCCGCCCGGCCGCCGAATCGCCGGCATCGGCGGGCAGCATGTCGTAGAGCTTGGCGACCTTCAGGTCGCGGTCGCCAATCAGCGGATACTGCACGGTAAAGCCGGTCGCCTTCTTGATGTCGTCCTTCCAGCGTTCGTGATCCTCGACCGGATCTACCGAGATACCGATGATCTTGGCGTTGCGCTTCCTGAATTCATCCTCCAGCCCCGCCATCGTGCCGAGTTCGGTGGTGCAGACGGGGGTGAAGTTCTTCGGATGGCTGAAGAGCACGGCCCAGCCGTCCCCGATCCACTCATGGAAGTTGATCGTGCCGTGCGTTGTCTCGGCCGTGAAATCCGGAGCCGTGTCGTTGATACGCAGACCCATGGCGTCTCTCCCTGTTTGAAAGATTTATCTTAACATAGGAGGCTGAACAGCGGGAATTGAGGATCGGAATAGGCGTGAAATATCCCTTGAAGGAAAACTATTCCAACAAGGGGCAGTTCGAAACAACAGCCTGCTAACCGACCAATTCCCGAGCAATTCCGATGAGCTGGCTACCTAGTCGTCGTCCTCGCTCTGGGTGGCCCGGAACGGGTGGCCTTCGTAGACGCCCAGAATGCGCACTTCGCGTGAGAAGAAGCGTAGCTCCTCCAGCGCAAGTGCCAGGTTACGGTCGTCCGGGTGCCCTTCCACATCCGCGTAAAAGAGGGTGGAGAAGAATTTGCCGCCGAGCTGGTAGCTTTCCAGCTTCGTCATGTTGACGCCATTGGTGGCGAAGCCGCCTAGCGCCTTGTAGAGCGCGGCCGGCACGTTGCGCACCCGGAAGATGAATGTGGTGATCATCGTCTGATCCGGCGAGCGGCGCTCTGCCCAATGGCTGTCCTTGGACAAGACGACGAAGCGGGTCACATTGTTGTCGGCGTCCTCCACGTTCTCCGCCACGATTTCCAGGCCGTAGAGCTCGGCCGCGAGCCGGGGCGCAAGCGCGGCGTTGGACCGCACCTTTTCCTCTGCGACGATGCGTGCCGCCCCGGCCGTGTCGCCCGCTACCACTGGTTTCCACCGGTGCCGCCGGATAATCTTACGGCACTGGCCGAGCGCGTGGATGTGACTGTAGACCGCCTTGATTTCCGAAAGCTGGACGCCCGGAAGCACCATGAGCTGAAATTGGATTGGCAGAAAATATTCACCCACGATATGCAGCCTGGACTGGGGCATGAGGTGGTGGATGTCGGCCACGCGCCCGGCGATGGTGTTCTCGATCGGGATCATGGCCAGGTCCGCCTTGCCCGTTTCCACCGCATTGAAGGCATCCTCGAATGTAGGGCAGGGTAGCGGCTCCATATCGGGAAACATGTCGCGGCAGGCCGTATCCGAATTGGCGCCCGGCTCGCCCTGAAAGGCAATCCTGTTCGTCTTGCGTGGCAGCATCATCAGTTTCCGTTCGCGGAGAGAATTTGCCTCGCCCGCTCCAGATCCGCCGGCGTATCGACACCGAGCGGCACGGTGCGGACGATCTCGGCATCGATGCGCATGCCCGCCTCCAGTGCGCGAAGCTGTTCCAGCCGCTCGCGCTGTTCCAGCACGCCTGGCGGCAGTGCTACGAAGCGTTCAAGCGCCGCGCGGCGATAGGCATAGATGCCGATGTGGTGATAGAGCGGCCCGTCGCCCCATGGGGCTGTGGCCCGTGTGAAATAAAGGGCGCGCAGTCGCTCCTGTCCGGGCGTCGCAGGGAGCGGCGCGCCGACGATCTTCACGACTGCGGGGTTTGTCTTTTCCTCCTCGTTTGAAATCTCCGCGCCCAGAGTCGCAATGTCCACATGCCCGTCCTCCAGTGGGCGCAGCACGGCGCGAATGTCCTCCGGCGCGATGGTGGGCAGGTCACCCTGGAGGTTGATGACGATCTCGGCCTTGCTGTCCGGGTCGATCTTGCCGAGTGCCTCGAAAATGCGGTCCGAGCCGGACGGATGGTCGCCGCGCGTCATGACCGCCTCTACGCCTCCCGCTTTCGCGGCAGCGGCGATCTCGGCTGTATCGGTGGCCACCACGACGCGGCCGATTCCGCTCTCGAGGGCTCGTGCGGCAACCTGAGCGATCATCGGCTTTCCGGCGATATCGGCGAGCGGCTTCCCGGGCAGGCGCGTGGAGGCCATACGGGCGGGGATCAAGATGATGGCGGTCATAGACGGCGGTGCTGCGAGGCTGTCGGCGGGATTGAAAAGTGGCAAAAGGTCTCAGTTGCAAACAGCCTTATATGTGTTGCAACGCTTCAGCAAAAGACCTAGTTTCCGCGCCGGTTTTACCGGCAGCGGCCGACGCGGGGGACGTGATGGCAGGTGAGAACGGCGCAGCGTCTCCTGGCGCGCGGTAGAAGGGAGCCTCTGGGCAGCATGGATTCTTTCGAACTCAACAAGCTTATCGGCGCATTCCTCGGCGTCGTTTTCATCATCTTTTCCGTCAGTCTCATTTCCGACGCCATCTTCCACTCTCCCGCGCCAGAGACACCAGGCTATGCGATCGTGGTGCCGGAAGATGGCGGGGCGGGCGCAGACGGTGGCGCCGAAGAGCCCGCGGCCGAATCAGTGCTGCCGCTTCTCGCCTCCGCCGATCCATCGGCCGGCGAAGGTGTCTTCAAGCGCTGCGCGGCCTGCCATTCGACGGAGCAGGGCGGCCCGAACAAGGTTGGTCCGAATCTATGGGACGTCGTGAACCGGCCCATCGCCAGCCACGAAGGCTTCAGCTACTCCTCCGCGCTGCAGGAATTTTCCCAGGGCGGCCAGGTCGTGTGGGACTATGAGCATCTCGACCACTTCCTACTCAATCCGAAAGGCCTCGTGCCAGGCACGGCGATGTCGTTCGCAGGCCTGAAGAATATTCAGGACCGCGCCAATGTAATCGCCTATCTGCGGACGCTTTCGGACAATCCCGCGCCTCTGCCTGAGGCCGCTCCCGCTGAAGACGAGAGCGGTGAAGACGCCGCGCCTGCGGAGGACGATGCGCAGCAGGAAGCGCCGGCCGACTCCAGCGGTGCCCAAGCCGCTCCGGCCGAGAATGGTGCCGGTGAGCAGGATGCTGCCCCCGCCGCGGCGGAAGAAAGCTCCGCCCAGCCTGATGCGGCGAGCGACGGCCAGGCTGAGCCGGAAGCAGCTGGCGATGTCGACACCGCACCCGAAGCCACGGAAGAGGGCGAGGCTGCACCGGCGCCTTGATCCGCCGCTCCATGCGTTAACAGGAAGCCGGCCTGCGCCGGCTTTTTGTTTGCGTGAGGTGATGCGCCATTTGCCTTCGGCCGCGGATGAACTAACTTCGCCGAAAAGAAAAAGCGGACGAAGGGAGAAAAGCGGATGCCGACCGCATTGATGGGGCAGGGGTGGAAGGCCGTGGCAGTGGCGCTGGCCTTGGTGCTCATGGGTGCGGTTGCAGGCGCGCAGGAGTGGCGCACATCCTCCTCGCTCATCAATCCGGAAATCGAGACCCAGCCTTTCGAGCGGTACAGCTATGTCAATCCCGAGGCTCCCAAGGGCGGCACGCTCAATTCCGCAGCCTTCGGTACGTTCGACAGCTTCAATCCCTTCCTGGTGCGTGGCACGCCCGCGGCGGGCCTGACCTCCTTCGGCGGGCTGATCTGGGAGACGCTGATGCAGCAGTCTCCGGAAGAGCCCAGTACCAGCCATCCCCTCATCGCGGAGGCGTTCAAGTATCCCGAGGATTATTCCTCGGCGACCTATCGCCTGGACCCGGATGCGCGCTGGCATGACGGCACGCCGATAACAGCCGAGGACGTCGTTTGGTCGCTGGAAGTGCTGAAGAAGATAAGCCCTATGCACAACCGCTACTTCGCCAATGTCACCGAGGCCGTGGCGCTATCGGATCACATGGTGGAGTTCCACTTCGATCAGGCGGGCAATCGCGAGCTGCCGCATATCATGGGCGATCTGCCGGTGCTGCCGAAACACTGGTGGGAGGGCACGGACACCAAGGGCAACAAGCGCGACATCACCCAGCCGACGCTCGAGCCGCCGCTAGGCAGCGGGCCGTACCGCATCGCCAGCTTCCGCGCGGGATCGGAGATCGTGTGGGAGCGCGTCGAGGACTATTGGGGGGCCGATCTGCCGGTCAACATCGGCCGCAACAATTTTGACCGCATCCGCTACATCTATTTCCAGGATCAGAATGCGGAGTTTCTGGCCTTCACCAGAGGCGGCGTTGAGGATGTCCGCCGCGAAGTGAGCACCCGCCGCTGGGCCCAGGATTACAATTTCCCCGCGTTCGAGGCAGGCGACGTCGTCAAGCGCGAGTTCGTCAGCAACAGCGTGGAGCCGATGCAGGCCTTTGTCTTCAATATGCGCAAGCCGCGCTTTGCCGACCGCAGGGTGCGCCAGGCGCTCACTCTAGCCTACAATTTCGAGCAGCAGAACCGCACCCACTTCTTCGGCATGAACAAGCGGTTCAGCAGCTATTTTGAAAAATCCGAACTCTCCGCCACAGGCGTCCCCGAGGGACACGAACTGGAGATACTGGAGGAATTCCGCGATCAGCTCCCGCCGGAGCTCTTCACGCAGCCCTTCGAGCTGCCGGTCTATGATTCGCCGCAGGACGAGCGGGAATATTTGCGCGAGGCCGTACGCCTGTTCAACGAGGCCGGCTGGGAAATCAGGAACGGCCGCATGGTCAACAGGGAAACGGGCGAGCAATTCAGCGTAGAATTTCTCGGCGCCTCGCCCACCGACGAAATCATCGTCAGCGGCATCATCCCCAATCTGCGGCGCATCGGCATCAACGCCGAGCTGCGCGTGGTCGACACGTCGCAATACATTCAGCGCATCCAGAATTTCGATTTCGACGCGATTACGAGCCGGTTCGCCCAAACCCATTCCCCCGGCAACGAGCAACGCGATTTCTGGGGCTCGGAAGCCGCCGACATGCCGGGTTCGCGCAATCTGGCGGGCATCAAGGACCCAATCGTCGACGCGCTCATCAACAAGATCATCTATGCCGAAGACCGCGAGGAGCTGGTGGTCGCAACTAAGGCGCTCGACCGGGTACTCCTGTGGAATTACTACATGATACCGCAATATTATCAGCCCACATTGCGCTACGCCTACTGGAACAAGTTCGGTATTCCCGAGAAGCAGCCCGAATATGCCGGAATTGACGTGCAATCCTGGTGGGTGGACGAAGAACGCGCTGCCGCCCTGGCTGCCAAATACAGCGGTTTCAATTGAGCCACATGCGCCCCATCGCCCGGTCGAGACGTGATTTCCTGAAGCTGTCCATGGCCGCAGCCGCGGCTCCCTTCGCAGGGCGTGTGGCCTTTGCTGCAGCGCCGACCGACGTGCCGCTGCACGGGCTCTCGGCCTTCGGCGATCTCAAATATCCGCCGGACTTTACCCAGTTCGGCTATGCGAATCCGGATGCGCCCAGGGGCGGCACCTTCAATTTCCAGCCGGGATACTGGTACTACAATCAGAATGTCCTCACCTTCAACACGCTGAACAGCTTCGTGCGAACGGGCGATGCCCCGCCGCGCATGGAAATGTGCTTCGATTCGCTGATGGTGGGCGCTTGGGACGAGCCGGACTCCCTCTACGGCCTCGTGGCCGAGACCGTGACGATTTCGGCCGACCGCAACAGCTTCACCTTCAGGCTGCGGCCGGAAGCCAGCTTCCATGACGGCTCGCCGCTCACCGCCGAGGACGTGGCGTTCAGCTACAATCTGCTGAAGGAAAAAGGCCATCCGCAGCTCGCTCTCGTGCTTTCCGAGATGGTCGCGGCCGAGGCGACGGACAAGCACGAATTCCGCCTCGTCTTCTTCGGCAAGCAGTCGGAGCGCACGGTCTCCACCGCCGTGCAGTTTCCGATCCTGTCCAAAGCGTCTCTCGAAGGCCGTTCCTTCGACAGCTCCAGCCTCGAACCGCTGCTCGGGTCCGGGCCGTACAAGGTGGGCCGTTTTTCTGCCGGCCGCTATATCGAATATGACCGCGTGGAGGATTACTGGGCGCGCGATCTGCCCGTCGCCCGCGGTCTTTATCATTTTGATCGCATCCGCATCGATTTCTATCGCGACCGCAACGCCGCTTTCGAGGCTTTCAAGAAGGGGGAGGCGCTGTGGCGCGAGGAATTCACCTCGCGCGTCTGGGCGACGGGCTATGACTTCCCGGCGCTGCATAAGGGACAGGTCGTGCGGCGGGAGTTTCCCGAGGAGCGCGTGGCCGACATGCAGGGCTGGGCGTTGAACCAGCGGCGTGCCCGGTTCCGCGATCCCCGTGTGCGTGAGGCGATCAGCCTCTGCTTCGACTTCGAGTGGACGAACCGGAACTTTTTTTACGGGCTCTATGAACGCAGCGTATCGGCCTTTCAGCAGTCGGATTTCATGGCCGAAGGCTTACCCTCGGCGGAAGAACTGGCGCTTCTGGAGCGATTCAGGGGCCAGATACCAGAAGCCGCTTTCGGCGAGGCCGTCACGCCTCCGGCTTCCAACGGATCGGGCCGCGATCGCGATCTGCTCGGGCGGGCCCGCGAACTCTTCATGGAAGCGGGCTGGCAGCCCAAGGGGCGGCTTCTCCACAATGAGGCCGGCGAGCCTTTCACGCTGGAATATCTGGTCCGCGACGAGGTGTTCGTGCAGGTCTCAACTCCCTTCATCGAGAACCTGCGCGCCATCGGCGTCGATGCCTCGATCCGCTTGATCGATGCCTCGCAATATCAGCTGCGCCTGACCAGCTTCGATTTCGACATGGTGGGCGTGCGCTTTTCCCTCGGCGCGACGCCTACTAGGGACAGTCTGGAGCTCGTGTTCCATTCCCGTTCGGCCTCCGTCGAGGGCTCGCGAAATCTGCCGGGTACGGCCGATCCTGCAATCGACGGCCTCATAGAGATCGCCGGACGCGCGACCAGCCGCGACGAGTTGATCGTCGCGCTGCGGGCGCTCGACAGGGTGCTTCGCGCCCGGCGCGACTGGATCCCGAACTGGCATTCGCCCTCTCACCGGGTCGCGTATTGGGATGTGTTCGGCTTCAAGGAGCCGAAGCCCGATTACTTCTTCCCTGTCGAGGCGCTGTGGTGGTACGACGAGGAAAAGGCCAGGGCGATCGGCAAGGCATGACCGCGGCGTGACGACCATCCCGACAACCATTTCTCGCAGGGCTGTTCACTGATGGGCACCTATATCCTCCGCCGCCTGCTTCTCATGATTCCGACACTGTTCGGCATCATGCTCATTTCCTTCATCGTGGTACAGTTCGCGCCGGGCGGACCCGTCGAGCAGGTGATTGCCCAGATAACGGGGCAGGCCGGCGGGGCAGACGCGCGCCTTGGAGCGGGCGCGGGCGCCGACATGGCCGGCCAGGGCTTCGAGGCGGGCGGGGCGACCTCGCGCTATCGCGGCGCCCAGGGCCTCGACCCGGAGTTCATCGCGCAGCTTGAAAAGCAGTTCGGCTTCGACAAGCCACCCGCCGAGCGCTTCTTCCTGATGCTGTGGAACTATATCCGCTTCGATTTCGGCGAGAGCTATTTCCGCGACATCTCCGTCGTCGATCTCATCATCGAGAAGATGCCGGTCTCCATTTCGCTGGGCGTGTGGATCACGCTGATCTCCTACGCTATCTCCATTCCGCTCGGCATCCGCAAGGCCGTGAAGGATGGCTCGCCCTTCGATGTGTGGACGAGCGGAGTGGTAATCATCGCCTATGCGATCCCCAGCTTTCTCTTCGCGATCCTGCTTATGGTGCTGTTTGCGGGCGGATCGTTCTTCGATTGGTTCCCCCTGCGTGGCCTCACCTCGGACAATTGGGCCTCGCTTTCCTGGCCGGAACGCATTCTCGACTATTTCTGGCACCTCACGCTGCCGCTTACGGCACTGGTGCTGTCGGCCTTCGCGACCACCACGCTGCTGACAAAGAACTCCTTTCTCGACGAAATCCGCAAGCAGTATGTGGTGACCGCGCGAGCGAAAGGGCTTTCGGAGCGGCAGGTGCTCTACGGCCACGTGTTCCGGAATGCGATGCTCATCATCATCGCCGGGTTTCCGGGCGCATTCATCTCGTCATTCTTTACCGGAGCGCTCCTGATCGAGAGCATCTTCTCGCTCGATGGCCTGGGGCTGCTCGGCTTCCGGTCCGTGATCGACCGCGACTATCCGGTGGTTTTCGCAACGCTCTACATCTTCTCGCTTATGGGGCTGCTCATCAACCTGCTCTCCGACATCACCTATACGCTCATCGATCCGCGCATCGATTTCGAGCGGAGGGACGTGTAGATGGCTGGGTTTCAGAGCGCAGCGCAGGTGCAGCGGGTGCGGGCCGAAGCGGCACGGCCGTGGCTTTCGCCCATCAACCGTCGGCGCTGGCAGAACTTCAAGGCCAACCGGCGCGGCTACTGGTCATTGTGGATCTTCCTTGGCCTTTTCGTCCTCTCGCTCTTTGCCGAGTTCATCGCCAATGACAAGCCAATCATCGCCTCCTACAAGGGCGAGCTCCTCTTTCCGGTGGTTGTCGATTACCCGGAGGAGAAATTCGGCGGCTTTCTCGCGGTTACGGACTACCGCGACCCCTTCATCCAGGAGGAGATCGAGGCCAACGGTTGGATGATCTGGCCGCCCATCCGCTATTCCTACCGCACCGTCAACAGTGAAATTCCGGAGGCCGCACCCGCGAAGCCCTCCTGGCTTTATACAAAGGAAGAGCGCTGCAGCCGCTATCCCCTGGGCGTGGACGATCCCAACTGCACGATGGGTAACTGGAACTGGCTCGGCACTGACGATCAGGCGCGCGACGTGCTGGCGCGCGTCATCTACGGCTTCCGCATCTCCGTCCTGTTCGGACTGGTGCTGACCGCCGCATCCGCCGTCATCGGCGTTTCGGCTGGTGCGGTGCAGGGCTATTTCGGCGGCTGGACAGACTTGATCTTCCAGCGGTTCATCGAGATCTGGTCGTCGATCCCCGTGCTCTACCTCATTCTCATCATCGCCGCCGTTCTGCCGCCTGGCTTCTGGATACTGCTCGGCATAATGCTGCTCTTCTCCTGGGTGGCGTTCGTGGGCGTCGTGCGCGCGGAGTTCCTGCGGGCGCGCAACTTCGAATATGTGGCTGCCGCCCGCGCGCTCGGCGTGCCAAATCGTACCATCATGTTTCGGCATCTCCTGCCGAACGCCATGGTGGCCACCCTCACCTTCCTGCCCTTCATCCTCAATGGGTCGATAACGACGCTCACTTCGCTCGACTTTCTGGGCTTCGGCTTGCCGCCCGGCTCGCCCTCGCTCGGCGAGCTACTGCGGCAGGGGCAGAGGAACCTCAACGCCCCTTGGCTCGGCATCACGGGTTTCCTCACCCTCTCCGTCATGCTGTCGCTTCTGATCTTCATCGGTGAAGCAGTGCGCGATGCCTTCGATCCGAGGAAGACGTTCAGATGAGGCACGCCTCTTGGTATGGAGTGAAGCATCTTCTATCTTGGCAATTGCTATGGACCTGACATCCTGAACGAGGCCGTGCAGCGGACTTAGCGCGCTACGCTCAATGGAAGAGAACACGCTATGGGCATCGTCGTGAGAAAGCACTACAGGGCTTCCAGGCTGCCGGCGCATTTGCGCACGGGATCTCGGAGGATGTGCTGGTTCGCGTGGCGGTTGAAGAGGAGCCGGTAATGTCGCTGCTCAGTCGTGAGGAGCTGTTGAACCTGGTGCGTCAGGCACAGGCGAATCCGCCGGGCACGCCCGTGAAACGAGGGGGCACTACAGAGGAAGCCGTCACGCAGACCAGAGACCTGCGCGACGAATGGGAGGACTGATGGAGCCCTTCCGGCGCCTCTATCTGGATGCGAATCTGCTCACAGAGCTCGGCGAGGGCGAAGGAGAGATACAGCGGCTGCTATTCGAGCTTCTCGCAAAGCAGATGACGCATGAGTGCGTGTTTCTCTGCACCATCAAGCGCCCTGCGACAGTCGGGGTCCTTCAAACTATTCTGGAGAGCTGAGGCATCACTTGACCTCCCCACTCCTTTCCATCCGCAACCTTTCCGTTGCCTTCACCCAGGGCGACAGGGAAACGCTCGCCGTTGACCGCGTCTCGTTCGACATCCGCCCGGGCGAGACCGTGGCGCTGGTGGGCGAGTCGGGGTCGGGCAAGTCTGTCACCGCGCTTTCGGTACTGAAGCTCCTGCCTTACCCGGCGGCAAGCCACCCTTCGGGCGAGATTCTATACGGCGGACGCGACCTGCTCGCCGCCGACGAGAACCACCTTCGGCGCGTGCGCGGCAACGAGATCAGCATGATCTTTCAGGAGCCGATGACATCGCTCAACCCGCTTCACACGCTGGAGAAGCAGGTGGGCGAGGTTCTGAAGGTGCATCGCGGAATGTCCGACCGGGCCGCTCGCGAGCGCACACTGGAACTGCTCAAGCAGGTGGGCATACGGGAGGCGGAAAAGCGGCTGGGCGCGTTCCCGCACCAGCTTTCCGGCGGCCAACGCCAGCGCGTGATGATCGCCATGGCCCTTGCCAACGAGCCGAAGCTGCTCATCGCCGACGAGCCCACCACCGCGCTCGACGTTACGGTACAGGCGCAGATTCTTGAGCTTCTTGCGCGCCTCAAACGCGAGCAAAACCTGTCGATGCTGTTCATTACGCACGATCTCGGCATTGTCCGTAAGGTGGCGGACCGGGTGTGCGTGATGACCGGCGGACGGATCGTCGAGACCGGGGCGACGGCCGACATCTTCTCCAACCCCCAGCACGAGTATACCCGTCATCTTCTGGCCGCCGAACCCAAGGGCGAGCCGCCGCGGAGCGACCCGTCGGCCAAGAAGGTGCTGGAGGGAGACAACATCAAGGTATGGTTCCCGATCAAGAAGGGGCTGCTCAGGCGCACGGTCGATCACGTGAAGGGCGTGGATGGCGTCGATGTGACCGTGCGGGCGGGGCAGACCCTCGGTGTCGTGGGGGAGTCAGGCTCCGGCAAGACGACGCTGGGGCTGGCACTGTCGCGCATGATCGCGTCCGAGGGCGAAATCCGCTTTAGGGGCGAGCCGATCAACCGGCGCTCTTTCCGCCAGATGCGGCCGCTCAGGCGGGAGATGCAGATCGTCTTTCAGGACCCCTATGGCAGCTTGAGCCCCCGCATGTCGGTGGCCGAGATCATCCAGGAGGGGCTGAAAATCCATGAGCCGGGGCTTTCGGCCGAAGAGCGGGACCGCCAGGTGGTGGAAGTGCTCGAGGAGGTCGGTCTCGATCCGGAGGCACGGTTCCGCTACCCCCACGAGTTTTCCGGCGGGCAGCGCCAGAGGATCGCCATCGCGCGCGCCATGGTGCTGAAGCCCCGCTTCGTCATGCTCGACGAGCCCACCTCCGCGCTCGACATGAGTGTGCAGGCTCAGGTGGTGGACTTGCTACGCGACCTGCAGAAGCGCCACCAGCTCGCCTACCTCTTCATCAGTCACGACCTGAAGGTCGTGCGTGCGCTTGCCAATGAGGTGATCGTGATGCGGGCAGGCAAGGTGGTGGAAGCGGGACCCGCCGACCAGATCTTTCACGCACCGAAGACCGACTATACGAAGGCTCTCATAGCCGCAGCCTTTGACATCGCGACGGCGCCGACGGGCGTGGTGAGTGAGTAATCAGCAATAAAACAGGGTGAGAGAATGACCGGCCAGCCAGCGGCGCACCGCATATTGCTTTCCATCAAGGGCCTGCACCCGCAGCGCTGGTACGAGCTGCTTTCAAAGGGGCGCGAGGTGGTGCTGGAGCCCGAAGGGGAGGCGGACCCGACCATACGCTATGCGGTGGTCTGGAAGCAGCCGCCTGGCCTGCTCAAGCGCTTGCCCAATCTGCAGGTGATCTTCTCCATGGGCGCCGGGGTCGATCACATTCTCGCCGACCCGGAACTACCTGATGTGCCGATCGTGCGTGTGGTGGCGGAAAACCTCACGCAGCACATGGTGGAATATGTCTGCTGGCGCGTGCTGGATCATCACCGTCAGGGCATAACCTATCGTGCCCAGCAGCGGGAGAAGATCTGGCACGAGCCTCCCCAGCCACCGGCCAGCGAAGTGGCGGTCGGTATTATGGGCTTGGGCGAGCTGGGCCGGGCCGCCGCGAAGGCGCTCCGTGCGATCGGGTTCACGGTCAATGGCTGGAGCCGCCGCGAACGGCGCGTGGAGGGAGTGAACGGCTTTCATGGCGAGGCTGGGCTTACGCCCTTCCTCAATGCGACGGACATTCTCGTGGTCCTTCTGCCGCTTACGCCCGCCACGGAAGGCATCATCGATTATTCGGTGCTGCAGCGGCTGAGGCGAAAGGGACCTCTGGGCGGGCCTTGCCTGATCAATGCCGGGCGGGGACGATTGCAGAAGGAGGCGGATATTCTGAGGGCGCTGGAGAAAGGCGTGCTCAAGGAGGCAAGTCTCGATGTTTTCGAGCGCGAGCCGCTCGACCTGCAAAGCTCGCTTTGGACGCACCCGCGTGTGTTTGTCACGCCGCACGCCGCCGCAACCTCGGACCCGGCACATCTCGCGCCGCTGATGCTTCAGCAGATGGAGGCGTTCGAGCGCGGCGAGCCACTGAAGAATGTGGTTGACCGCCAGGCCGGCTACTGAGGCTGCGCCCGATCGATTGCCGCTGGCCGTGGGCAGCAGACTCTCAGCGGTTGATCAGCCAGAGAATGAAAGTCAGCGCCAAGCTGATGAGGATCGATGTGGTGATCGGGATATAGACGCGAAAATTCTCGCCGCCGAAGGCAAGATCGCCGGGGAGGCGACCTAGCCCCAGCTTCTGGATGAACGGCCACAAAAGCCCCACCGCGATCAGAATGATGCCGAAAGTGATGAGCAACCGGCTCATATCCATCTACCCGCGTCCATCTCCTGCGTTGCGGCCGATGAGATAGGCGCGGGCTGCCACGGAGACAATGGCATCCTGGCGGGAGCTGGCGTTTCGGGTCAGCCCTTTTTCACCTCGATGCGCCGCATGCGCGATTTCGCCTCTTCGGTCTTGGGCAGCCGGATGGTCAGCACTCCTTTCTTGAAGGTCGCCTCCGCCTTGTCGGTGTTGATGCCTGGAGGCAGCGGTACCGCGCGGTGGAAGCTTCCGTAGGTGCGCTCCGAAAGATAATAGTCCTTCTTCTTTTCCTCCCTCTCGGCCTTCTTTTCACCGCGCACGGTGAGCATCTCGTCGCTGATGTTCACCTCGATGTCCTTCTCGTCCATGCCCGGAAGCTCGATGGACACCTCGACCTCGTCGTCCGTCTCGGAGACATCGGTGCTGGGCTCCGTGCCCGTAAACAGGTTGGGCATGCGGGGGCTGCGCCGCCAGAAATTGGTGAAGATGTCGTCGATCTCCTGCTGCAGGCTCATCAGTGGATTGCGTCCGCTTTCCTCCTCGCGCCGGTTCCAAGGCAGGTTTCTGCGTAAGTTCCACATGACATACCTCCTTTCATTTCACGTGGTTGCGCGCCTTCGCCAGCCATCCGCGCAGCCGCGCCATTCGACTTCCTGCCAACGCCGCAGGCGGCAAGCCTGACCGGTCAGCCATTGCGTGCCTCCATGCCCGGCTTGAGCACGACTTTGGTGGTCTCGTTCTGCTCGAAAGCGAATTTACGGTAGGCATCAGGGCCCTTCTCAAGTGGCATGCGGTGGCTGATGAGGAAGGTGGTGTTGATCCGATTGTCGCGGATCATTTCGAGCAATCCAGACAGGTATTTCTGCACGTGCGTCTGCCCGGTGCGCATCGTCAGGCCCTTCTGCATGAAGGCGCCGACCGGGAATTTGTCGACAAAGCCGCCATAGACACCCGGCACGGACACGCGCCCACCTTTGCGGCAGGCATAGAGCGCCTCGCGCAATACATGCGAGCGGTCCGTCTCGAGCCTGAGCGACTGCTTGGCGTAATCGTAAAGATTGTCCGGCGCGAAGCCGTGACTTTCGAGACCGACTGCGTCGATCACCGCGTCGGGACCGATCCCGCCCGTCATCTCCATCAGCGCCTCGTAGACGCGGGTGTTGCGGTAGTTGACGGTCTTGGCGCCGAGCTTCCGGGCGAGCTCCAGCCGGTGGGGGTAGTGATCGATGGCGATCACCTGCGCCGCGCCCATGATGAGCGCGCTCTGGATCGCAAAGAGTCCGACAGGTCCGCAGCCCCATACGGCCACCGTGTCGCCTTCCTCGATCTCGCAATTTTCCGCCGCCATCCAGCCCGTGGGCAGAATGTCCGACAGGAAGAGCACCCTGTCGTCCTCCATCCCGTCATCGATGACGATCGGGCCGACGTCGGAAAAAGGCACGCGCACATATTCGGCCTGCCCACCGGCATAGCCGCCGGTCAGATGCGAGTAGCCGAAGAAGCCGCACATATGGTGGCCATAGAGCATCTGCGAGATGTCGGCCTTGTAAGCCGGGTTGGAATTGTCGCAGGCGGCGAATTGCTGGCGTCTGCAAAAGAAGCAGTTTCCGCAGGCGATCACGAAGGGGACGACGACGCGATCGCCCCTCTTGAGCCTGGTGTTGCCTCTGCCGACATCCACCACCTCGCCCATGAATTCGTGGCCCAGGATGTCGCCGGGCCGCATGGTGGGGATTACACCGTCATAGAGGTGCAGGTCCGAACCGCAAATGGCGGTAGACGTCACCTTGATGATGGCATCGCGAGGATTTACGATCTGCGGATCCGGGACCGTTTCGACCCGGACGTCGTGCTTTCCGTGCCAGGTAAGCGCACGCATAGCGCACCCCTCAGCCGTGCGACGCGGCGGGGCGAGATGCGGCGGTGGCGATCTCGCCGGTCTCCATGAGCTGTTTGAACCGGCGCAATTCGCGCCGGGTCTGAACGCCCGGCCCCCGCTGGAACAGCTTTGCCGTCATGCGGCCCACCGCTCCGCCGGACGGATCGTAGGCGATCACCGCCTCAATTTCGGTGCCGCGTCCGCCGGGCGCATCGCGGAATGAGACCCGGCCGCTGTTGCGGACCTGCGCGTTCTCGTCCGATTCCCATGCGATAAGCTCGTTGGGGCGGTCTTCCACAATCTTCGTCTCGAATTCGACCGTACTGCCCGCCGGTCCCTCGACCACCCAGCGCGAGCGTGTCTGGTCGAGCGGGGTGACGGAGCGGACGTTCTCCATGAAATTGGGAAAAATGGCGAAATCGCGCCAGCGCGCATAAACCTCCTCACGCGGGCGGTTGACCGTAATGGTGCGGCCGGCGAAGATACCTTCACGCCAGCGCCCTTTTCTGCGCCAGGTTCTTCGCGGCGCGTCTTCAGGCTCAATGATGCGGCGGTGGCCGCGCATCATGTTGCGCGCGGCGAAGAGAACGGCTGCACCGGCAACGACGCCCAGCACACCCGCTGCAAGTGCCCGGCCGTTCGACCGGCGGACGTGTCTGCGATACATGGAACGCTCCCTCGATGAGAGCTTCGTTTTGCCGGCCCCAACGCGGGCGCGGGAAAGATGTTCCCGGCCGAACGCCGTTTCAGCATGCCTTGATAAATGCCGGCTTCATGCTTCCGGCGGATACGCTGCATGCCTAGGAGGGCAGCGGTTTGCTTCACCACGGGCCGGGGTGCGGCCTCGATCGTTAAAATGCGGCGGAGCTTGTAAAATGTTCCTTCGCCGCGGCCGGATATACCGCAGCCATGAAAGGGCGGATTCGGACCATTGTTTCCAGGGTTTCGGCGGTAACGGCGCTGGCCATCGCGGCCACTTACGCCGCCTCCTTCATAACGCGCCTGTTCACCGGCGCACCTCACACTTCCGTGGATCTATTTGAGTGTTTCGTAATCCCGTTGATGGTGGGCGTTCCGATCCTAACCTGGTTGTTCGACCAGATGGAGCGGCTGAAGGAGGCAAACCGCAATCTCGTCTTCATGAACGAGAAAATGCGGGAGGCCTGCCGCCAGCTCGAGCTCGCACATGAAATCGTGACCCACACTGCCGGTCACGATCGCATGACCGGCCTGCTTAATCGCGAACGCTTCACGGAGTATCTGGAGCAGGCGCTGCGCGATGGCACCCGTGCCGTCCTGCTGCTTATCGACGCCGATCATTTCAAGCAGATCAACGACCGATTCGGCCATCTTAAAGGCGATGATGCCCTCGTGCAGATCGCGCGTGCGATTCGCTCCTCAGTGCGCCGGCAGGATGCGGTCGGCCGCATCGGAGGCGAGGAATTTGCCGTGCTGCTGGAAGATGTCAGCCTCACCCAGGCAGCCGAAATGGCGGAGCGGATCCGGCAAAGTGTCCAGGATATCGCCTGGCATTATGCCGAACCCGGAGTGCACCGGCTGAGCGTAAGCATCGGCGGCGCCATGTTGGGCAACGGGCTGGATACGGCGGCCGCCGTTTTCGATCAGGCGGACCGCTGCCTGTATGCGGCCAAGCGTGCCGGCCGCAATCGCGTCCATTTCAAGGTTCCGATCAGGGAGGCCGAACCGGACATGCTGCTCAAGGCAGGCTGACGGCGGTCAGGCTTCGGGGGGATCATGATCGGATTGCGCGCTCGTTGATATAAAAAGCACCCGCCGGGGGAGGATGCCGGCGGGTGCTTTTGAAGTCGGTCAGCACTAGGAGGAGGAAAGCTGACCGCATCTCGACGAGGCGGGAGGAGGAGACCCCGTCGAGGACTTGCGCCGTAGATAGGGGACCCTGCGCGCGGTTTAAAGAGCCAACTTGCAAAAGAGCTATGCAAATGTGTCGCACCTGCTTTCCCTTACAGGGAAAGCGTAACCTCTCGGCAGTGCAACCTTCGTAAAGGACAGGCGCCTTCATGGTTGGTGGTTGAAGACGTAGTCTGATTGCTCCGAGTACGGGAGGGGGAGGGGGTGCAGTTGCCGCTGAAATGACGGAATGTACTGGGTAATAATTCGGGGTGGCGGCCACCGATGCTAACAGGTACGGGCGGGAGTGCGCATCGACGGTTCATGGGGGCCGGTCGATCGACAAACGTGGAAATATTGAATGTGATTCCCGCGAGCGCGGGCCCGCGGAAGGCGACGTTCGGAGGCGGGGTAGTTCACTCGATTCGCCCGCCGGGATCACAAAACTTCCTTTCCGAGAATCACTTTGCGGCGATAATGCTTGCGCCCTCGCCAAAAATTTCCGCGGCCTTTGCAAGCGATAAGCTCGAGACCTTCGATGCACCGCTGGGCATGCTGGTCATCAACCCCGCCAATGTGGAAAGCCGGACCATCTGGTCATCTACACGAGAGAATCTGGTGGTGGGGATCCGCCGCGAGAGCATGCTTTCCCTGGCCGAGCAGGAATTTGACATGGGCGCGGCCGAGCTTCGAACCGTGCCATTCGGCACCGTCGATCCGACTGCGCTGTCACTTGCGCAGATGCTCCGTGACGAAGTGGCTCGGAGCGACCGTGCCAACGAGCTTCTGATTGATTCGGTAATCACCATTTTCGGTCTTCATCTGCTGCGCAAATATGCCGACTCACGCGTGCGGCCCACCCGGGTGAAGGGCGGGCTTTCCGAGTACAGCGCGCGCAGGGTCCGTGATTTTCTGGAGAATAACTTCGCCCGGAAGCTTTCCGTGGCGGACCTCGCCGAGGTCTGCGATCTTTCGCCGGGGCATTTCCTTCAGGCTTTCACAAAGACCTTCGGCGAGCCCCCGCACAAATATCTTCTCAACCGGCGGCTTGACGCGGCGGAAAAGCTGCTTTGGGAGACGAGCATGACCATCTCCGAGGTGGCCTATATGAGCGGCTTTTCAAGCCAGAGCCACCTCACCTCAACCATGCAGCGTTACAGACACGTCACGCCCGCGCAACTGCGCGCACCAGGCCGTTAAGGACCGTCAATCCGACATTGGTAAGCAGCTGGACCGCTTGCGTGCCATCGCGGATGCAATCCGCCCCGCCGACACAGGATAATGATCTCCGCCTGCACGACCACGAAGCTGCCTTTGGTCCGGAGTTTATCGCGATTGCCGCTCAGCCTCTTCCTTTACGGCGCCTGCCATGCCCTTGTGGAGCATCGTTGCGAGGATCTCCGTGACAAGGCTGGTCCAGCGCTCGTCACCCGTGAGCCTTTCGGGGAAAACACCTGGCAGTGCGAAGAGAGCGCGGGCAATGTCGCCGGCATCGTTCGCGCCAGCTAGCGCCCCGCGAATGACCTCCTCACGCGGGTCGCGCAAGGTGTAGGGAGCGCCATCGTCGGTGCGACCCAGGGCGTAACGCATCCAGGCGGCGACAGCGAAGGCGAAGGGGCGGATATCCTGCCCGTTCTCGAGCGCATGACTTGCCGCGCCCAAGATGCGCTGGGGAAGCTTCTCCGTGCCGTCCATAGCTATCTGATAGGTTTCGTGCGCAATGGCCGGGTTGGCAAAGCGCTTGGCAAGCGCGTTGGCATAGTCAGTAAAATCAATGCCGGGCAGAGGGCTGAGCGTGGCCGCGGCCGCCTGCATGTAGCGGCGCACGAGCCGGGCGAGGGCGGCATCGGCCATCACATCCCGCACGTATTTGTGCGCCGAGAGAAAGCCTGCATAGGCGAGCATCGAGTGCGTGCCATTGAGCATTCTGAGCTTCATGGCCTCGTAGGGGGCGACATCCTCCACGAAGATCGCCCCATCCGCCTCCCAGGCGGGGCGCCCGGCAGTGAAATGATCCTCGATCACCCACTGCGTAAACGGCTCGGTTTCTATCGCCGCAAGATCGGCAAAGCCCGTGAGCCGCTCCGCCTCGGCCAGCGTGGCCTCCGTGGCTGCAGGCGTGATGCGGTCTACCATCGTGGCGGGGAAGGCGACATTGTTCTCGATCCAGCCCGCCAAAGCAGGATCGACCCGCCGGGCGAAGTTGAGCACGCCCGCGCGTACGAGGCTGCCATTATCCGGCAGATTGTCGCAGCAAAGCACGGTGTAAGGCGCAAGGCCTCTCTCGCGTCGAAGCCTTAAGCCTTCGACCAGCATGCCGATCACGCCCGCAGGCGCGCGGGGGTTAGCAAGATCGGCGGCGATTGCCGGGTGACCCGTATCGACAGCGCCGCGCGCCCGGTCAATGCCATAGGCCTTTTCGGTTACCGTCATGCTGGCGATGCGCGTTTCCGGCGCGGCAAGTGCCGCAAGAGCCGCATCCGGCTCGCGCGCGGCGGCGATCACCCGGCGGATGCTGCCGACGACGCGGGCCGAGATCCCTTCCTCGCCGCGTATGATAAGCGTGTAGAGACCGTCCTGCGGATTGAGTGCATCGGCGATGTCCGTGCTGCGCAGGCTTATCCCGTCGATGCGCCAGTCGCCGCCCTTACGGGCAAGGGCCGAGTCGGTGTAGACCGCCTGATGCGCTCGATGGAAAGCGCCGACGCCGATATGCACGATGCCTGAGCCGTGGGCTGCTGGATCATAGCCCGGGCAGGCAACCGTTCGGGGAAGACCCGTAAGCTTGCTCAGAGCTAGACGTTCGCTCATTCCGCCAAACCGTATTCAGGATGGGAGAGCGCTGTAATGATGCCGCGCAGCTCCGCAAGCCCCCTCAGCCGCCCGACAGCCGGATAGCCAGGCTGCGCCTTGCGTTTGAGATCATCCAGAATGTCCTGCCCATGGTCCGGCCGCATGGGAATGGAATGGTCTTCCCTGCCGGCAGCCCTGCGCCGCTCCTCTTCCTTAAGGATCTCCGCAATCAGCGCCACCATGTCCGTATCGCCGCCGAGATGCTCCGCCTCGTAGAACGAGCCCGCAATGTTCGCCGTTTCGCGCTTGACATTTCGCAGATGCAGGAAATGCACGCGGCTTCCCAATCTGCGCATCATGCCAGGCAGATCATTGTCGGGTCGGGCCCCGAGCGAGCCGGAGCAAAGCGTGATGCCATTGGCAGGCGAATCAACCGCATTCATGATTGTCGCATAGTCGGCTTCGGTGGACATGATGCGGGGCAGCCCAAGGAGCTGGAACGGCGGGTCATCGGGGTGGCAGCACAGCCGGATGCCAACTTCCTCCGCGGTCGGCACCACCTCTTCAAGAAAAGCGATGAAATGATTACGCAGCTGCTCGGGCGAAGTGGCGCCATATTCTTCCAGATGCGCCCGCAGATCGTCCATGGTGAGATGTTCGGCCGCGCCCGGCAGACCGAAGGCGATGTTGCGAGCGAGCTCGTTCTTCCGCGTGGCATCCATTTCCGCGAGGCGGCGGTTCGCCTCCTCGACGATCTCCGGCGGGAAATCCTCGCTCGCACCCGGACGTTTCAGGATGCCGATGTCGAAGGCAGCGAAATCGACAAGATCAAAGCGCATGCAGGTGCCGCCATGCGGCAGCCGCCAGGCAAGATCGGTCCGTGTCCAGTCGAGCACCGGCATGAAATTGTAGCAGACCACTTTGATGCCTGCCGCAGCGAGATTCCTCAGGCTGGTGCGATAGTTGGCGATGTGCTCCCGCCAGTCGTTTTTCTGCTTCTTGATGTCCTCGGAAACCGGCAGGCTTTCGACCACCTCCCAGGCCAGGCCGGAGGGCTGGCCATTGGCTGCGGTTGCCACCTCGCGCTGCCGCTTCTCGATTTCCTCAGGCGTCCAGACGGCTCCGCTCGGCACATGATGAAGCGCGGAGACCACGCCTTCCGCGCCTGCCTGCCGGATGTCATCGATTGAGACAAGGTCCTGAGGGCCGAACCAGCGCCATGTCTGCCTCATCGCTCTCCCTTCCGCATCTACGTCCGGCCGCTTTTGCCGCTTTCCGGCCGGCACCAACGATTTCAGGATCGTGTAGCAGGAGTGCCATCGCAAAGCTAGTATTCTAGTATTCCGGCCAAGGAAATGCGGCCCCGGCGGCGCATTCTGCCTCATCACGTCGAGCAGGCCAATGGGATGCCGCGCCCATATGATGGCTGAAGAACGCCCACCTTTTAGAACCCGCAGAGCAGGGTGTAAGCAGCCCCGCTGACAAGCGGCCTGACGCACAGTAAGGTCCCGACATGAATGAGACCATCCTGTCCGATGAAGAGCTGGAGCGCTATGCGCGCCACATCGTACTGCCGGAGATTGGCGGCGCGGGCCAGCAGAAGCTGAAGCGCGCGCGGGTGCTGGTGCTGGGGGCTGGCGGGCTCGGCGCGCCGGTGCTGCACTATCTTGCCGCTGCCGGTGTCGGCACGCTCGGCATCGTCGATGACGATGTGGTGAGCCTGTCCAATCTCCAGCGACAGGTGATCCATGCCACGGATGCGGTAGGAATGATGAAAGCCGAGAGCGCCCGGGAGGCAATCCGCCGGCTCAACCCGCATGTGACGGTCGAGATGCATATTCTGCGCCTCGATGCCGGAAACGCCGGGCCGCTTATCGCGCGATACGATATCGTCGTCGATGGCTCGGACAATTTCGCAACGCGATACGTATTGGCCGATGCCTGCGCGGAACAGAAAGTTCCGCTCGTGACGGCGGCGGTGGGCCGCTTCGACGGATCACTGACGGTGCTGAAGCCGTATGAGCTTGGGCCGACGGGCGCGCCGCTCCCGTCCTATCGCGACCTGTTCCCCGAGGCTCCTCCGTCGGGAGTCGTTCCAACTTGTGCGGAGGCGGGCATTGTCGGCGCGCTGACCGGTGTCATGGGCAGCCTGCAGGCGATGGAGGTCATCAAGCTGATTACCGGCGTGGGCGAGCCACTGGTCGGACGGCTACTGCTTTATGACGCGCTTTCGGCCCGCTTCGAGATCATGCGCTACGGCACCCGGACGCCCGCCGGGCAGGCCGCGCCTTCCGGCGCGAACAGCTGATGCACGCACGGATCTCCGGGCGCGGAAGGCGCGTCTACGCCATCCGGGAGAGCGGAGACGGGCGCGCGGACGGCTGTGTGCGTAGCTGCGTATCAGCAACCGTCTTTTTAATCGGCCTGCTCGGCCGGTGCGGCGTCTTTTCCCAAGCATGCGGGCAGCGGTAAAGCTGCCAGAGCGCGCGCCAGGCCGCTGCCGACAACAGCATCCAGTAGGCCGGCGTCCAAAGCACGAGCTTCCAGAGACCCCGCCGCTCTGTCGCGGGCAATGTGCACCAGCCCAGCGCCAGAAAAGCTCCGTGGCCGAACACAATGTTGACCATATCGAGCAGGAGGAGTGCCAGATTGGGCGGAGTGGGGAGATACCCCAAAAGAAGCCGTGCGATGACCCAGAGGATCGTCAGGCCGAAAACCGAATAGGCAAGCGCCGAGATCAGCATTCCGGCGGTCAAAACCTGGGTCACCACAAATGAGGCGAGCCCGAGATCGCGATAAAGCTGCCGCGCGTTGCGCATGTGGACGAGCCAGGTTTGAGCCCAACCCTTGAACCACCGTGTGCGCTGCGGCAGCCATATCCGGGCCGAGGTCGGCGCATCCTCATAGGTCGGATAGTCGATGGTGCCGGTGCGGTAGCCGAGCCGCGCAAGCCTGAGGCCCAGATCGGCGTCCTCGGTCACGTTGCACGGATCCCAGCCTCCGACTTCCTCCAGCACCGCGCGGCGGAAATGGTTGGACGTGCCGCCGAGCGGCAAGACAAGGTGGCGGCGGGCGAGCCAAGGCAGTATGCCTTTAAACAGAGCTGAATACTCGAAGCCGAACATCGCCGAGATCCAGCTCTCGTGCCTATTTGAGATGACAAGCGGCGCCTGCAGGCAGGCCAGCTTCTCGTCACCTTCGCGGAACCGCTCCCACGCTTCCACGAGCTGAAAGGGATGGGGTCTGTCCTCCGCGTCATAGAGCACGAGGAATTCTCCGGTCGACATGGGCAGCGCGTAGGATAATGCCTTGGGCTTGGTGCGCGGGCCGCCCGGCGGCACCTCGATGACGTCGATATAGGAGCGCAGCTCCTGTGACCGGATCGCGGTGAGCGTTTCCTTGTCATCGCTCTCGCAGACCAGCTTGATTTCCAGCTTGCTGCGTGGCCAGACGAGCCTCCCCAAGGCGACGAGCAGGTCCGGCACGACCTCGGCCTCCTTGTAGAGGGCCACGAGAACCGTATAGACCGGCATCTCTTCAGTGCGCACGGCCTTGGTGAGCGCCGGCCGAGGTGTCTCACGCACACTATGGCCGACGACCATACGAAGCGTGACGCAACCCAGAAACAGTATCGAAAGGGCACCATGCAGCGCCAGCAGCGAGGTCATTGGCGCCATGAGCAGGCCTGTGATCAGAAGAACGGTGAAGGCGCCAAGCGCCACTCCCTGCCAGGCATTGAGGACGAAACGGGCCGAAAGGTGCGGCATTGCCTCGAACAGCCCATTTACGGCGGTGCGCAGCAGGGGTTCCCGAGCCCGCAGCTGGACCGCCCTGCGCAGTTCCGACGGCGGCACCATCCGGATATGCTTCGCCACACGGTCGTGACGCTGCAGAAAGCGTCGCATCGCCGGGATGTCCAGCCGGTCCGGCGCGATCAAAAGCACGGTTTGCGCCCCATCCGCGGCGACGGCTTTCAGCACGCCCCCCGGGCGGCGCAAAGCCTCCATACAATGGCGCTCCGGCATGAAAAGACTTTCAGGCCGGACCTTGGCCATGAATTCGATGCCCAGGTGTTCAGCAAGCGTGCGAAAGAGCTCCCGCTCTTCCACGAGCCCTGATGCCATCAGCTCGACCTGAAACGGCACGCCGGCCAGCTTGGCTCGCAACTCCACGGCATGTACATCCCGCTCGGCCACTCCGAGTTGCGTAAGAATAGGCTGCCAATCGGTAACGTTGGACGGAGCGTAACCGTGGCTGTCCATTGCTTGAGGCGCATTGCGAGAGTGATCGCGCGCAGCGTTCGACACACCCGCACCGCCCATTGTAAACGGGTTGGGAGACATGATCTTCATACGGTGCTGAAACGGCGGAGAATAGACCGCCTTAGGAAGTGGTCGGAACGAACAGGAATGTTCCGCTATAAGTGGTATGGATATACCCGCTGATTTCGAAGTTACTTGTGCACCGGAACAATCGCCGGTGGCTAGTGGCTCCCCTTGGCATTCGCCAGCCCCCCAAATCAATTACCGGCGGGTCCCATCCTCACAGACCCCACGGCCCATCTTGATAGACTATCTCGAAGACGTCAATGCCTGGTTGCAAACGAAATCGATTGCAATCGTTTCCTGCTTCGTGCAGCGGCGTTATAGGATTGATTCAGGGGAGATCAGAGCGATGCGTCCATTGGCCGCGATCCTGGCAAGCTTCATTCTGGCCGCGGTAGCGAGTGGCGCCAGCCGGGCGCAGACCGTGCCCGATTACTGGGACGAAAGGCAGGGGGTCGCAAAGGCCGAACTTGAGATTGCACGCCTGCGGTTTCTTACGACGACGGATTTCTTTCCTTTCAGCTTTCTCGATGCGCAAGGCCGGCTGAGCGGGTTTCACCTGGATCTGGCGCGCGCCATCTGCATCGAGCTTGATCTTCTCGACCGCTGCCAAATTCAGGCGCTTCCCTTCGATGAACTCGAGGCCGCTCTTGACGAGGGGGAGGGGGAAGCTCTGATTGCCGGCCTTTCAATCACGAGGCGAACGCGGGTGACACTTTTGTTTTCGCGTCCCTATCTTCGCTTTCCAGCGCGCTTCGTGGCCCGAAGGTCGGCGGGTTTCGCCGAACCCATTTATGAACAACTTGCCGGCCGGCGGATCGGCGTCATGGCGGATACGGCCCATGAAGCCATGCTGCGCGACTTCTTCCCGCAAATGCGCCCGGTGACCTATTCCGACCGCGAGCGGCTGCTTGAGGATGTGGCCGACGGTACGATCGACGCGGTTTTCGGCGACGGCATGCAGCTTTCGTTCTGGCTGGCGGGGGAAGAAGGCCGGCACTGCTGTGCCTTTACGGGCGGGCCTTATTTCGCGCCGGAATATCTGGGCCAAGGGCTAGCTGTCGCTGTGCGGCATGACTTGCCCGATCTCGTCACCGCCATTGACTATGCGCTGCAGGAGATCGAGGCAAAGGGAATCTTTGCGGAACTCTATCTGCGCTATTTCCCCGTCGGATTTCACTGACCGAAGGGATATTCCCGCTAGGTGAGCAGAAACCGCCCGCAGTTAGCGTAGTTAGCCTAAGAGGCTGATTCTAAGAGGTCAAATGGTGGACCTAAATCAGGTAATATCGAACCGGTTTGACGAGCTATGTGAGGAGCTGAAGCGATGGGGAGACGTTCTCGAAGCGCTTTCGGCTGGGGGTGCCAGTAACGAGCCTCACCGAGCCGAGCCCCAAACCTAGCGCGAAGATTCTTTCACAGCGGCGCACGGCGTGTTCGCGCCGCGGCATCCAGCTCAAGCTGCTCGTTCCCTCTCCTGAAACGCGACTCGGGCGTTTCCCGCCGATGATGTGAGCCGGTGAGCCACTTCGAGAAGGGCGCTAGCTAAGCCTGCGAGAACGATCTCAGGTTTCGGTCCACGAAGTACCACGCAACAGCACTAACGGGCCACCGCTTGCCGGATCGCTGATCCGACTGTGTTGCTCCGCCCCTCTGCCTGGAAATGCGATGGCCAGAAGTCTTAGCCCCAGCGTGGTTGCCGAGCCCCGATGGTTTCACGCATTACAAGGGCGTCGGGCTAGACATAGGTAACGCCGCCTCGGGGTCTCCGTCATCGGTTAGACCCACGCTGCGCTATTTCGGATAGCAGCCACCAAATACGCCGTGTAGTCCTAGTGCTGACGATCTGGACACCTTGGCACTGTACGGCTGACGCGAATGTCCATTGGGCTCTTGAGTTCGTCCTACGACGCATAGATCGCGATCACTCCCCACCTCTTCAGTCGAGCCAGTTCCGGCCCCCTGAGGCAACGCTCATAACGCCAAATGTTCTCCAAGAGCGGTTGTTCGCCGGAGATTTCTGCCCGGATTCCTACGAATCCTAATCTTGGATGTCTCGAAGGTCGGGAGCGACGGATTCAATCTTCTGGTTGTAGGATTCGCGATGCCATTTCGACGTACCGCACCGATGAATCCTATCGGATGGGGCAAAGGATTGATATTTTATCTCAATTAATAGAATTCACCCTTGATCTTGCCCTTTCCCTCAAAGCCTGCGTCGCGTGCCAGGAGAGCCTGGTCTGCCCCCTGAAAAGTGGTCCTCCCTGAAGTAGGCTATTGAGCCGTAGGAGGACGTTGGAATGCCCCAGAAGAAGCATAGACCTGAAGAGATCGTGGTGAAGCTGCGCCAGGTCGACGTGTTGTTGTCGCAAGGCCGATCCGTCGGAGAAGCGGTTCGCTCGATCGGCGTGACGCAGTTTACGTATTACCGGTGGTGCAAGGAGTTCGGTGGACTGAAGGGTGACCAGTTAGAGCGCCTGAAAGAGCTTGAGAAAGAGAATGACCGGCTGCGCAAGGCGGTGTCGGACCTGACACTCGAGAAGCTGATCTTGAAAGAGGCTGCCTCGGGACCCGAAGGGCAGCGAATGCAAAACTTCTGAGCCCCGCTCGCCGCCGCCGTTGCGTTGACCATGTCGTGGCGAAGTTCTCCGTGTCGGAGCGCTTTGCCTGCAAGGTACTGGGCCAACACCGCTCGACGCAGCGCAAGAAGCCGCACGACCGAGCCGATGAGGATGCGTTGACGGCCGATATTATCCGGCTTGCTTCCCGATATGGGCGCGCTACGGCTACCGCAGGATCGCGGCGATGCTGCGGTCCGAGGGCTGGACGGTGAACGCCAAGCGTGTCGAACGGATCTGGCGGCGGGAGGGGCTCAAGGTTCCCCACAAGCAACCGAAGAGGGGTCGCCTCTGGCTGAAGGACGGATTGTGCGTCCGGCTGCGGCCCGACCACCCTAACCATGTCTGGTCCTATGACTTCGTCGAGGGTCGGACCTACGATGGCAGGAGATTCTGCATGCTCAACATCATCGACGAGTTCACCAGGGAATGCCTTGCAATCCGCATCAATCGCAAGCTCAACTCGACCGACGTCATCGACGCCCTGTCGGACCTGTTCATCCTGTGTGGTGTGCCCGGCCATGTCCGTTCCGACAACGGCCCGGAGTTCATCGCCAAGGCTGTACCGAGGCCGTCATCTGGCCTGCGCCAGCAAGCGGAGCAGCACCGTCATCTGCCCAGGCAATAGCCCCAAAGCCGATCATGCACTATGATTGAAACCGGACCACCCTATGGGGTCAAGCCACGGGGTGGGCGGCAGGAGTCCAGAGGGGTAGCGCCCCTTGGGCCAGGCCGCGCCACGCGACCACACAGCGTTCATTCACACTTGAGGGGCGACCTGGGCGGCTTCCAGGCGCTTGACAGCCATCACGAAGTCCAAGCGCGCTTGCGGTTTCGCTTTGCGCCTATAACTTTCCGACTTCGTCGATGATGCGCACCCAACTTCGAATCCCTTTACGCAGTCGATTTGCATCATATCGTTCATTCGGTGCGTGGATGGCATCATCGGCTAGAATAAATCCGGTGACGATGCAGTCGACGACAGCAAGTTCTCTCATCAAGAGTTCTACTATCGGTATGGTCCCGCCCGACCCCTTAAGCAGGGTAGGTTCCCCCCATTCGGCCTCAAGGGCGCGGGCGGCTGCAGCAATGTAAGGACTGTTTTCATTGACCAATACCGCCGATGTTCCGCCTTGTCCTTCAAATTCTGCACGGGCCCCCTGAGGGAGATTGGCCTCCACAAAGCGGCGGAAAATCGAGCGGACCTGCTCAGGGCTCTGCCCATCCACCAGGCGAAACGACAGGCGCGCCGTGGCCGATCCCGGCAGGACCGATCGCTCGCCAGGCCCGGTATTTCCGCCAACAATGCCGTTTAAGTCGATGCTCGGCCGTGCCCATATGAGTTCAAAAGGCCCGCACGCGTCCCACTCTGGTCCGCCCTCTGTCGAAACCCCCGCCAGGGCTTCCGCGGGATCAAGTGATTGCCATTGCTCGCGCAACGCCGCGGGCAGGGGACGGACCCCTTCATAGAAGCCTTCTATTGCTACCTGCCCCCGCTCATCGTGGATCGAGGCAAGAATCCCGGCCAGCACGCGCACCGGGTTCATCGCCACATTGCCGAAATGACCGGAATGAAGATCGCCATTCGGGGCGTGAATGGTCACTTTCTCGTGGAAAAGGCCCTTAAGACGCGTCGTAATGGCCGGACGTGTGGATGTCCACATATCACTATCGCAAATGAAAGCCACGTCACAGGACAGAAGATCGCGATAGCGCTCGACGATCTGCGCCAGGCTCGGCGAGCCAATCTCTTCCTCCCCCTCGAGCACGACAACGGCTTCGAGTGGGAGATCGCCCGCAACAAACTTCCAAGCGCGAAAGGCTTCAATGACTGACCAGAGCTGGCTTTTGCTATCGGAAGCGCCACGCGCGTAAATGCGGGTTAGGCCTTCCTCCTCCCTAATCATGGGTTGAAAGGGCGGAGAGTGCCAAGCTTCGATTGGTTCAGCCGGCTGTACATCGTAATGCCCATAGAAAAGTGCCCTCAGAGCACCGCCAGGGGATGGTGTTCGTGCAAGGACAAGGGGGTGGCCCTCGGTCTCCGCGACTTCGGCGTTGAAGCCTAGATCATCCAACTGTGTCTGGAGCCATTTTGCGCATGCGATAATGCCCGCCTTGCAGTCTGGCTGACTGGAAACGGAAGGGAACGTCAGGAGATGCTTCAACCCGGCAATTGACGTGGGCATGTTAGCATCGACCTTCGCAAGTATCGCTTCCAGTCTGCTCATGACAGGTCTTGGTGAAATCGGTTCCATGATGCTCCGGGCCGCTAGAGGACCTTCGAAAGGAACGCCTGTGTTCGGGCTTCCTGGGGATTGGTAAGGACGTCGTAAGGGCTGCCGCTTTCAACGATCATCCCGTTGTCCATGAAGACCAGTTGATCGGCAACTTCGCGTGCGAAGCCGATTTCGTGGGTGACAAGCATCATTGTCATTCCGGTACGTGCCAGATCTTTGATGACGTCAAGGACTTCTCCCACCAATTCGGGATCAAGGGCCGAAGTTGGTTCATCGAACAACATGACCTCCGGATCCATGGCTAAGGCACGAGCAATGGCCACGCGCTGCTGCTGGCCGCCGGAAAGCTGGTTGGGGTAGCGCTTCTCCAGGCCGCTCATGCCCACACGCTCAAGCAGAGCCATTCCCCGCTCTATTGCCTCCGCTTTGATTTGACGCTTGACTTGCACCGGACCCTCGATGGTGTTCTCGAGTGCTGTCATGTGCGGGAACAGATTGAAACGCTGAAAGACCATTCCGGTGCGCCGCCGTTGCTGGGCAATCTGCCTGGGCGAAAGTTCATAGAGCTTTCCGTTTATTTCCCGGTATCCCTGTAGTTCTCCGTTCAAATAGATCCGTCCGGCGGAGATTGTCTCCAGCTGATTGATGCAGCGCAGGAGCGTTGATTTCCCGGAACCCGATGGTCCGATGGCTACACACACCTCACCCCTGGCGATTTTTAGATTCACGCCACGCAGAGCGTGGAAATCGCCATAGAACTTGTGAACGTCCCGCACTTCGACGGCCGGATTTACCGCTGCCCCGTCCATCAGTGCTGCCCTCCTTTTCCAAGGACAGGGCCCTGCCCGCGCCCGTAGTAACGCTCAAGGTAATACTGTCCAACCATGAGCGCTGACGTAATCACCAGATACCACGTGGCCGCCACCAGCAGGAGCGGGACCGGCAAGTAGGTGCGGTTGGCAATCGCGTTGGTGGCAAAGGTAAGGTCGAGAGTGAACGGCACCGCCAGCACCAGCGACGTCATCTTCAGCATTCCGATGGTCTCATTGCCTGTCGGCGGGATGATGATGCGCATCGCTTGCGGAATGAGGATGCGCGTCCAGATCTTTGGCCGGGACATGCCGATGGCTTGCGCTGCCTCGATCTGACCTGGATCGATAGCGCGAAAGCCGGCTCTGAAAATTTCCGTCAGGTACGCGCTCTCATTGAAGCTCAAGCCAATGATGGCGGCAACGGCCGGTGTTACGATCCAGCGGCTTTCTATGCTGACAAGTTCTGGTCCGAACGGAATCGAAACGGAGATGCTGGGAAAAAGGACCGCAAAAAGGCCCCAGAAGGCCAGCTGGGTGTAGACCGGCGTCCCGCGGAAGAACCACACCCAACACCAAGCCGCTCCCCGAAGGATCGGATTGATGCTTTCGCGCATGACAACCAGGGTTAGGGCCAAGGGTATTGCGATACCCATGGCCACTACTGTGAGCAGGAGAGTCCAGCCTACGCCACGCAGAACCGTGGGTGAAAAGATGTACTCTGCATAGACTTCCCAATGGAAATTGGGGTTTGTCGCTACCGCCTTGCCAGCCTGCAGCGCGAGGATCAGGATGACAATAACGGCGATGACGCGCCCCGGATAGCGCCTAGGCACCACATGGTTGCGCGGAATTGCATGCGCCGTAGCCTCAGACGCTGACAGGCGGCTTCCCATTTTCAGCCCTGCACTGTGCTCCGCCACATCAATGCTCCTCCACGGGATTGATGAGGGCTTCCTCGACGGCAACGGCACCCATGCCCCAGGCATCCAGTATGGCCTTGTAGGTGCCTTCCCCGATCAACTCGTTCAGCGTGTCAGCAATGAGCTGTGTCAGCTCCATGTCGTCCTTGGCAATTGCGATACCATTGAGGCCCCTGACATCCAGGAGTTCACCCACCGGGCGCATGGTTTCGAGAGCGCCATTTGAGACGAATGCGGCGTAGAGCGCGGTAGCACTGCCTGTAACAGTTGCATCGGCACCGCCCGTAGCGACGCGCGTAACGGCTTCGGTCTGCGTCTTGAACGGCAGGAATGTCATTTCCGGCTTGCCGCGCGAAATGCATTCCTGATTTATCAAGTGCAGCCGCTCCTCGTGACGGCTTCCGCTCTGCACCGCGATCTGGCGGCCGCAAATATCACTGGGGTCAAATCCAGTTGGATTGCCAGCCTTGACAATCCATTCGTTACCAGTTGCGGCATAGGAAACGAAATTGACGACCTGTTTTCGCTCTTCGGTTATGGAGAACGCCGATAAGCCGATGTCATAATTGGTTCCCAGCGATGGCAGGATGGTCGTGAACTGGGCGGTACGAGATTCGTACTTTAGGCCAAGCTTTGCCGCGATGGCATTGCCGATATCTATGTCGATCCCCTCCGGGGTCTGGCCATCTTCACCAGCAAGATATTCCCACGGTGCGTAGTCATTGTCCGATCCGCCCACCAGCACTCCCGCGGCTCGCATGGCGGATGGAACGCGTGCTGCCAAAGCCTCGCTCACCTCTACCGTGGAGGTGTCATACCCTTGCGCGGATGCCACTCCTGCATGGACCAGGGCGGTCATAAAGGCAGCTTTGGAAACCGCAGTCATCCAGCTGATCGTTTGCATGATTTCTCTCCCTGTTGCTTCGCCTTCCCCTCGGCGACTTCCAAACATCCGGAGCAGTCACGAAAGCTCCGATCTAGACTTGAGTGGCATTTCCTCTGCCAAGGTTTGCTTGTTCCGTTCCACCATCCTGCCTGTGCCATCGCGCGCGTTCGGTTCTCCTGCAGTCGCTTCCAAGGAAGAAAAGAAGAGCTCAAGATCCTCCCGGATGTCGTCGGGATGTTCGAGCCCGATGCTCAGACGCAGCAGATAATCCGGCCCGATCCACGGTTTCACCGTTCGCAAATCTCTCAGGGAAGTCGGTGCAATCAGGCTCTTGGTGCCGCCCCAGGACGCTCCGATACTAATCAGCTTCAGTGCATCGAGCGCCTTGATGATCCCAGCATTCACGGAGTTGACCAACGAGAAGGTCAGTACGCCGCATGACCCGGCAAAATCGCGCTTCCATATCTCATGGCCGGGACTGCCCGGAAGGGCTGGAAAGTACACCTTCTCAACAAGTGGATGCCGCTCCAGCCAGTCGGCGATAGCGCGGGCAGTCATGGCCGCCCGCTTAAGCCGGACCGCCAATGTCTCAATGCCACGCAGAACAAGCACGCAGTCATCCGGAGAAACCCCGATGCCGATACGGCCGAATGCGGCTTTCAGCCTTTGACCCAAGCCTGGGTCGCGTAGGGTCACGGATCCCATCAGAACATCCGAATGGCCGCAGAAATGCTTACTTAGCGCCTCAACGACGATGTCCGCTCCGAGATCGAGCGGCCTACAGTTCAAGGGGGAGGCCCAGGTGTTGTCGCATCCGACGAGCGCGCCCTTCGCATGCGCCATCTCCACAATGGCCGGAAGATCCTGAACCTCCATGGTGACCGAGCCGGGGGATTCCACCCAGACCAATCGGGTTTGATCATCGAGAAGCGATGCAAGTGCCTTGAGATCGCATGGATCATAGAACACGGCCCTGATGCCGAGCGCCCGGAGCTCGTTCTGCGCAAAATCCCGGACCGGCCCGTAAACCGTATCGGGGATCAAAACTGTTTCGCCGGCATGCAGGAGAGCCAGAAGGGTGTTCGTGATCGCAGCTTGGCCGGAAGGTGCCAGTATAGTTCGAGCGCCTCCCTCCAACTCGGTGATCTTATATTCCAAATACCGGTGCGTCGGCGTTCCGTAGAGCCCATAGGTGTATCCGTCCGTGTCGCGTTCAAAGCGGGCTGCGAAGGACGACGCGTCTGGATAGCGTATCGTGGAGGCACGATAGACCGGCACTGTAAGACTATCGTAGCCCTCAAGGCTGACAGGGGGGATGGTAAGGCACTTGGTCTCGTTCCGCATCACGCTCCTCTTCGCCAGACCAAGCAAAATTTGACATGCCGGATCCTATTCTGTCCAATATGAAGATCGCTGCGTTCTATTCCATTCGATTATAGAGGCGCTTCATGGACATCCGTCAGATTGAAGCCTACCAAGCTGTCATGACCTATGGGACGACGTCGCGCGCGGCGGAGGCATTGGGCATTTCGCAGCCGGCTGTCAGCAAAGCGGTTGCGACCTTGGAGCGCTCGATAGGATTCAGGCTTTTCGATAGGGAAAAGGGTCGCCTCACGCCAACGGCGGAGGGACATCTGTTCTTTCGAGAGGTGCAGCTTTCGCTGGCTGGCCTCGCAAAACTGAGAAGCGCGGCTGCGCGAATTCGGGACTACGGCTCAGGCGACATCCGTCTTGCCTGCCTTTCAGCCTTCAGCACGAACCTAATACCTCACGCCATCGCGAACTTTCGCAAGAAACATCCACATGTCGCTATCTCTCTCCATGTTGCGGGATCGTCCGCCATTCGCGACATGGTGGCCGCGCATCAGATCGATATTGCCGTTACCGCCGATGAAATCGATGTGAGCGGTGTCGAGGCAGAACCTTTTGCGGAAATCGCGGCGTCAGTGGCTATACCACCGGGGCACCCGCTTGCGGCAGTGGACGTGATTGTCCCCCATCATCTTCATCGTGTACCCTTCGTTGCGCTGTCCCCGGAGGACACGACCCGGCGTGAAGCCGAAGCTATCTTTCTCGATCATGGGGTAAGACCTGAGATCGTGGTCGAAACGGCATATTCATCGACGATATGCGCGCTTGTACTGGCCGGTGTCGGATGTGGTATCGTTGATCCAATCACGGCGACAGGCTTTGTCGAGAGAGGACTCACCCTCCGGCCCATGAAGCCTTCGGTAAGTTTCCGCACATTGATGCTGTTCCCAATGCGAAAGAAATCCAAAATTGTGATAGACCTCGCGGCCGCTCTGAAGCAGGCAAAGATTTGAATTTGACTTACTCTTGTTTAATGTGGACGGATTTGACCAAGGTGAAACCGGCTGCGAGTGCGACGATGGATGCGAAGTTCCCGCTTCGTCTTCTCGCATCGTAGGACGAGACGCTGAAGCGCTTGAGCTTTCCGACCGCCCGCTCGATACGCGCACGCCCTTTGTAGATGGCCTTTGCGAAGAAGCCCGGCTTGCCCTTTTCGTTGGCCTTTCGCGGAATAACGGGGATGATGCCCCGTGACCGCGCCGCTTGTCGGTTGGCCTTGCTGGCGTAACCCTTATCGGCAACGGCCGCCCTCGGATCGACATCGGGGCCGAGCCCGGGCAGGATCGGGAAATGCGGTGCATCGCCCTTCTCACCGCCGGTTAGGTCGAAGGCGATCAGGTGGCCGTCGAAATCGGTCTTCAGGTGGATCTTGGTGGAGAAGCCGCCGCGTGAGCGGCCGAGCGCCTGACCCTTCTGCCCCCGTTTGCCTCTGCTGCCGAGACATGGGCGCGCACGATGGTCGAGCTGAATATCTGGACCAGATGCGCCGAGGATGACAGCGAAGCCAGATGGTCGAAGAAGGTCTCGAACACGCCTGCCTTGCTCAACCGGCCGAAGCGTCTCCATACGCTGTTCCATTTGCCGAACCGCTCCGGCAGCGCCCGCCAGGTGATGTTGTGAACCGAGAAATAGTGCATCGCTTCCAGAAACAGCCGGTCGTCGCGACCCTTGTCGCCACGGCACGGCAGTGAGGCCCGGAACACCTCCAGCGCCACCATCCAATCCTTCTCTGTCATCTTCGTGGACATCGCCGACCTCCAAATCAGTCGGCTCTCCATGAATCAGACAAATCCCCTCAGAGGAATTCTCGCCTCTCTTCATGCGGCAATCCGTCCACACAGCCTAGAAGGCATTTGCAATGGTACATCATCGCCGCTGTAGCTCGCGCTTTCGGGTCAGAATGCTATTTGGTGCGGCTCAATTGCACCGAACCCGGCGCACAACACAGCTGTTCAGAACTGCCAAGCTTGACCCTGCTCTGGCACAATGAAACGGACCTCCGGTGAGTTCGCTGCTTGCAACTCACGCAGTATGGTTTCCTGGGGTGTTTCACCCTTCTTCAGCGAGTATTTGATGTGGCTGATCACGACCGGCAGGTCCGTCAATGATCCCGGCCCGGCCATGGCTTCGAGTTCCTGCAGTGATGCAATCAGGTAGTTTGGGGTCAGGTGCCCGAACAAGAACCCGTCAGGCTGCGTATTGGTGTAGGACACCTCGATGATGATTGCGCGCAGCTGCTTCTGCTTCACGCGCTCCGCAACCGCTGCCCACACATCCCGCATCCGCGTCGTCTTCTCTACTGTGTCCGGACCTGTGTCGCCAAAGCACAGTAGGGCATTGTCGCCGCTCTCGATCAGGAAGGCCGTGGATTCCACACCTGAATGAGACAGCGGAAATGCCGTGACCTGCATCGCGGTCCCGTCGATCATGGTCTTCTCGCCGGCCGGCAGGTCTCGAAGCTCGTATTTCTTCAGGTGCGGCTCCTTCCCCGCCGTGCCGAAGTTCGGCCAGGCCTCCCAATTGAAATAGTTGCGCTGGATACGCTCGTTGACAGAGGCCAGCGCATAGATCGGCTTGTTGCTGTCGTCGGGTGAAGCGATAACCAATCCGGCCAGGTGATCCATATGGGCGTGTGTAATCAGGTAGCCCTTGATCTGTTCGGTCAGCACATAGCCGATGCGCGTGTAGGGAGAATCCTCCGGAACCCTTACGCCGTCAAACACGCCCTTGGCGTCAGCGACGCGCAAACCGTTCACCAAGGAGCCTGCGTCACAGGTTACGGCGCGCGGGTCACCCGCCGGCGCGACCATGAAGGCACTCAGGTTGCCATCCTCGATGCCGCCCCTGGCGCCGAGAGTGACGGACGTCGAACCCACCATCTGCATGCGCAGCAAACGAAAACAGTGAGGCAATCGCAAGCGAGACAGCGGCTGAGCCAAGAACGGCCTTCATGAAGGGTAGCTCCCCTGCCTTGTGTTTTAGGATTGATAAAGCCATAGGATGATGGCGGTCAAGGCGCGCCGCGTTCTCGGACTTGACCAGCGGTTCTTACCGAACGCTCGGAGACGTTCATCAATGCCTTCAGGAGACGCGGCAGAATTTGCCAAGCAATAGCTAAGCGCCGGCGATCATCTGCCTAGCCTGCTCCATTCCGCGAGCGATCGTTGCTCGTCCCTCTCGGTTGCCGGAGATATCGGTAGAGTTTTCGAAGCCACTCCCCGGGTTGGTCACGATGAACAACTGTGCGTGCACGTTCGTTGGGTTGTTGCCGAGAAATGTCAGCATCACGCGCGCATTTCCGAATCGATCGCTGAAGCAGCTGCGAGCTCTGGGCGGTTACTACGGCATTCGCTTCCAGCGCCCGCAATCGTCCGACTGGTTTTCCATCATCGATGCCATCCGCGCCCGCGGCATCAAGCTCAATTACTCCATGCCCGATCTCGACGAGCTTGCCCGCACAGGTAGCTATTTCCGCAGGGCAGGTTGGTGCAGGGGGCGGGCTGAACTACCGCGCGATTGGTCCTGGCCCGATCGTGCCGCGATTGAGGCCGAGATCGAGCGACTGATAGAGCTTCTCGACAAACTCGACGGCGACCCAGATTTCGAGATCGAGACGGCAGTTCACCGCGAAGCAATGATCAATAGCAGACTGTCCGCTTTCGGCCCCCAACCTGCCCGCACGACTTCCCTCCGAGAGCGGTAATTGAGGGTTCGTTCTCGCCCGATCGGGGTGTGAAGCAGACGCTCGGCTTTGCCCTGGACGTTGATGAAAGCGACAAATTGGGACGCGGAATTCCCGCCGATGCGCTCCCACAGGATCAGGTACGCTGCGAATCCTCTTGCCGCGTGGTCATTGAACCACGCGGCTGAGATAGGTAACCATTATGTTAGCCGAACGGACATTCCGCCGTCTGTAATCAATGGGCTGCCCGTCATGAAGCTCGAACGATCGGAAAGTAGGAAGACTGCCGCTTGCGCAATCTCTTCGCTTTCGCCATTCGCTTCATCGGATACAGGTTGGAGATATATGCCAGCACATCCGGATTACCCTCGCCGGCCGCCGGGGTAATCGTGCCACCCGGCAACAACGCGTTGATGCGGATACCCTCGTGAGCATGGTCGGAGGCCAGCGACTGAACTAGCCCAATCAATCCGGCCTTGGAGGCGGCATAGGCTCCCATTCCGGGCATGCCACCATTGCCGAAGCCGACGAAGGAGGACGTGAAGACGATTGAACCGCCTCCCTTCTTCCTCATCACGGGGATCTGGGCTTTCGCAGCCAGGAACGCGGCCGGCAGGTTTACTGAGATGACATCATTCCAGTTACCGACGCTCATGTCGGGGACCGTCTGCATTGTGCCGACGATGCCGGCGTTGTTGAACGCACCATCAAGCGCGCCAAACTCCTTCGTGGCGAGCTCTACCAGGGCTTCGGCGTAATCCTCGTCCTTGACGTCACCCGCGGCGAAAACGGCACGGCCCCACATTTGCACCTTCAGCAATGTGTAACCTGTACAATGTCACCACGACGCATGCGGCCATGCGCCAGTTCTCGCTTCGGCTCAGCGATCTTCGCGATGAGGTTGGCTTCAATGAGCCTTCGCCGTTCCCATCTTCGGCTACAAGAACCATGCCTCGATCGACCGGCGACACAGCTTCATTCGCGGCTGGACGGTCACGCATGCCGCCGCCCATGACGGTGCGCAGCTCCGCAACGTGGTCAGGCGACCCAACACAGGCTCAACCGTATGGGCCGACACGGCCTATCGCTCCAGGAAGAATGAGGCCTGGCTCGACAGGAACGGCTTTGTCAGCGATACCCATCAGAAGAAGCCGAAGGGGCGCCCGATGAGCGAAGCGACCGCCAGAGCCAATGGCCGGCGATCAAAGATCCGAGCTCATGTAGAGCACGTCTTCGCTTACCAGTAAGCCAGGATGGGCCTGTTCGTAAAGACCATCGGCATCGCAAGAGCGACGATGAAGATCGGCATGGCCAATCTCCCCTACAACATCACCCGATACGTCTGGCACGAAAAAAGAGCGGCGGCC
>NZ_JAODNV010000002.1 GCF_025398195.1 Chelativorans petroleitrophicus
TGTTTTTTTTTGTTTTTTTTTTTTTTGTTTTGTTTTTTTTTTTTTTTTTTTTTTTTTTTTTTTCCCTTTTTTTTTTTTTTTTTTTTTTTTTTTTTTTTGGTGTTTTTTTTGGGGGGGGGGGGGGGTCCCCCCCCCCGCCTCTTCTTTTCTTTCGCCCCGCGCCGAAGCGCGCTTGTCAGGCCGGGCCGTTCGCGTCAAGCTCCACAGGACGTGAAACTGGAGAACTGAGATGATGGAAGGAGCGCTCATCGTCATCGACGTCCAGAACGACTTTTGTCCGGGTGGTGCGCTGGCGGTGGAGAGGGGTGACGAGGTGGTGCCCCTCATCAACGGGTTGATTAAGCGGTTCGATCACGTGATCCTGACCCAGGACTGGCATCCTGCAGGCCATTCGAGCTTTGCCTCCTCGCATCCTGGAAAATTGCCTTTCGAGACGGTCGAGATGCCCTACGGTGAACAGACATTGTGGCCCGATCATTGCGTGCAGGGCACGCCCGGGGCGGAGTTTCACCCGCAGCTCGAATGGACGAAGGCGGAGCTTGTCATCCGCAAAGGGTTCCGCAAGGCGATCGACAGCTATTCCGCGTTTTTCGAGAACGACCACCAGACGCCCACGGGCCTTGCCGGCTATCTGCGCGAGCGCGGTTTCACGAAGGTCACCTTCGCCGGTCTCGCCACGGATTTCTGCGTGGCCTATTCGGCGATCGACGCGCGCCGCCAGGGCTTCGAGGCATCCGTGATCCTGCAGGCCTGCCGCGGCATCGATCTCGCGGGATCGATGGAGACGATGACGCAGCGGATGCGCGATGAGGGCGTGGCGCTGATCTGAAGCGGGCTGCCGCCTTGAGGCCGTGAGATATCCTGCGTGTGCGGGGGAACCTGCGTGTGGAAACAGCATCACTTGCTTGAGCAGGGACTATCCCCGCGTGTGCGGGGGAACCGGCCAGCCACCGCAGCAGCACGCCTGGTTTGTGGGACTATCCCCGCGTGTGCGGGGGAACCGCGCGGGAGGCCCGCGCGGCCGCGCGCGATTGGGGACTATCCCCGCGTGTGCGGGGGAACCCCAGACGCTTCGACGTGAACGATCCTTCAAGTGGGACTATCCCCGCGTGTGCGGGGAACCTTGAGCAAGAACATCACCTGCGAGAAGAACTTGGGACTATCCCCGCGTGTGCGGGGGAACCGCCCTCATACGTCATTTCGAGGACTTAGCCGGGGGACTATCCCCGCGTGTGCGGGGGAACCGGAGTACACGTTTTTTCTAGGGAAATCAGTAGGGGACTATCCCCGCGTGTGCGGGGGAACCGGACCATGACGATGTGGGGCTCTCCCTCACGGTGGACTATCCCCGCGTGTGCGGGGGAACCGCCATGGCATCGACCAGCGCCAGCAGGGAGCCGGGACTATCCCCGCGTGTGCGGGGGAACCGGCACGATGAGCGCCGAGGAGGCATTCCGGAAGGGACTATCCCCGCGTGTGCGGGGGAACCGGTATCCGCCAATGGCTCGGCAAGGCTTACGCGGGACTATCCCCGCGTGTGCGGGGGAACCTCCGCAAGAGGCTTGACGGGCTTGGCGGGCTTGGGACTATCCCCGCGTGTGCGGGGGAACCGCTCCGAGCGTCACATTTGAGGAAATCACCACGGGACTATCCCCGCGTGTGCGGGGGAACCTAGGTCTCGGACTTGAAAACAGCGCCCGAGACGGGACTATCCCCGCGTGTGCGGGGGAACCCGGCGAAGAAGGTCGGCGGGACGATTGCCGTCGGGACTATCCCCGCGTGTGCGGGGGAACCGATACCTCCGCCTTGCGGGCCTAGACGACCATGGGACTATCCCCGCGTGTGCGGGGGAACCTTGATAAACACGAAAGGCACGATGTCCAGGGTGGGACTATCCCCGCGTGTGCGGGGGAACCCACCCCGGCCAGGTCCCAGCTATCCGCCCCGAGGGACTATCCCCGCGTGTGCGGGGGAACCGACATCGTCATGACTGAGCAGCACCGCGTCGGAGGACTATCCCCGCGTGTGCGGGGGAACCGCGCGGGAGGTGGTGGCGGCGTGTGATGTGATGGGACTATCCCCGCGTGTGCGGGGGAACCTCTCAGCGGCGTCGATCAAGCGCTGCTTTGCTGGGACTATCCCCGCGTGTGCGGGGGAACCGCGCATTCTAGCCGTATTTCCTCGCGCGTCAGGGGACTATCCCCGCGTGTGCGGGGGAACCGCAACGGCTGCGTCGTGCTCGGCCTTCGTTATGGGACTATCCCCGCGTGTGCGGGGGAACCCGCGAGCCTATCGCGCCGGGATCGGCCGACACGGGACTATCCCCGCGTGTGCGGGGGAACCGAGATCGACCCGGTGCATGCGGCTGTTCACAAGGGACTATCCCCGCGTGTGCGGGGGAACCGTCTGGCGTCACGTCGCGCGCTCGATTGCTTAGGGACTATCCCCGCGTGTGCGGGGGAACCCGATGCGGTCCCGCTGCACGTCCGCGCCAGCGGGGACTATCCCCGCGTGTGCGGGGGAACCGGCAAACACCACATCAGGGGTGGTGAGGTCGCGGGACTATCCCCGCGTGTGCGGGGGAACCTCCGACGAGGAAGCGGAGCGGAACAAGCTGGCGGGACTATCCCCGCGTGTGCGGGGGAACCCAGCCGACCAGATGCGCATCGGCATGGAGCTTGGGACTATCCCCGCGTGTGCGGGGGAACCCTCGATCTGGCGGCGGGCTGCCGCTAGCTCACGGGACTATCCCCGCGTGTGCGGGGGAACCCGCGCTCGGGCGCTGGCTTTCCTTCTATCGAAGGGACTATCCCCGCGTGTGCGGGGGAACCCGCGGCCCAGTGCACCCGAGAGTTTGGGTGGAGGGACTATCCCCGCGTGTGCGGGGGAACCCATGGCGCTGCTTCCGTACCAACAGGACATCGCGGACTATCCCCGCGTGTGCGGGGGAACCGCGAGGCAACCGCTAATGACGTAATGGCAACGGGGACTATCCCCGCGTGTGCGGGGGAACCGCCAGCCCACTTTGGGCATAGCCCCACCATTACGGACTATCCCCGCGTGTGCGGGGGAACCCGCTTGCTGTCCCGGCGCTGGCAATCGTGGCGGGGACTATCCCCGCGTGTGCGGGGGAACCACCGCCGATGAGCTACGCGCCGAGATTGCCGCGGGACTATCCCCGCGTGTGCGGGGGAACCATGCCGAAACCGTCGACGAGGCTTGCGATATGGGGACTATCCCCGCGTGTGCGGGGGAACCACATGGTTGGCTATGAAAGCCGACAATTCCGGGGGACTATCCCCGCGTGTGCGGGGGAACCTGCTATTTTTTGACATTTATTGACCCTTTTCAGGGACTATCCCCGCGTGTGCGGGGGAACCGAGGACTCACTTATGAGGTATACGCCTGAAGAGGGACTATCCCCGCGTGTGCGGGGGAACCGGAAAGGCGCAAACGCCATTTGCCAGCGCGGCGGGACTATCCCCGCGTGTGCGGGGGAACCCCGTATCCGATAGCCTGATAGTCAAAGGTGCGGGGACTATCCCCGCGTGTGCGGGGGAACCCGCTGAAAATCTTCTCTTCATTCTCATTCAGGGGACTATCCCCGCGTGTGCGGGGGAACCCCGACGCGTTTATACGCAAATTCGAGGACATGGGGACTATCCCCGCGTGTGCGGGGGAACCCATTCCAAGCGGCGGGCGCCACCGAGAAGAACGGGACTATCCCCGCGTGTGCGGGGGAACC
>NZ_JAODNV010000020.1 GCF_025398195.1 Chelativorans petroleitrophicus
TGGCGCAGCCTCAAATACGAGTGCGTCTTCCTCAACGCCTTCGAGACAGGCGGTGAGGCCCGGGCTGGCATCGGTTCATGGATCGACTATTACAACCGGCGACGCCCCCACTCGACCTTCGACGGCAGGACACCCGACGAGGTCTATGCTACGGCAGAAATGATGGAGAAATTGGCGGCGTAAAAACCAACCCGATCCACCTTAGCCAAGCCGCCAAACTGTCTCACCAAGCGGGTCCACCTCTGGACATTCTCGTGAGCAATGCCTATTTTGTTGGCATGTTCGCGCGTGTCCTCTCAATCCTAGCCGTCCTTGCGATCGCCGTGGTGACGACGATCAGCGCAGCCCATGTTGCGCGGATGGATGGCATGCAGGGAGACCACGCGCTCCATGCAGGCGCCACGATGCACGCGTCCGCTGACACTCACCCGTCCTGTGACGACGGCCAGCATTGTGAATCGGCGGACGCAGCCGTGTGCGAGTTCGTCTGCGCAGGCCTGTCGGTCTTCCTGACAATGCCGGGTTCAGAAGCCGGAGACGCGTACGGGCCAGCCAGCCACGATCTCCCGTCCGAGGCAGCCCACGTCAGCCATGCGCCAGGACTGAACGAACGCCCTCCCAAGCCCCGTCTCCTCTGAGCGCGCCGCAGGCCGACGCCCGCGGCGTCCCATAGGCATTGATGCACGGGACGGAATGTCCCGAGGAGACGACCATGAACACCCTTTCGCGACGCGGCTTTCTCGCCGCAAGTGCAGCAGCCGTTGCGGTTGCGCACGTGCCCCGTCTTGCCCTCGCGCAGACGGCGGCCCCGATCCGCCTCGCTGCCACCACGCGCACGCTCGACATCGACGGACGAGCGGCTTCTGTCTTCGGCCTTGCCGGTCCCGGCGGTCAGGGGCTGGTATTCGATCCCGGACAGCGGTTCCGGGTCGATCTGACCAACGATCTCGACGTCGGCATGATCATACACTGGCATGGGCAGATCCCGCCCAATGCGCAGGACGGGGTGCCCGACATGCCGATGCCCCTCCTCGCGCCGGGCGAGACGCGGTCCTACGACTTCGAGGCCCGGCCGGGAACGCACTGGATGCACAGCCATGTGCCGGTCCAGGAGATGCAGCTGCTCGCCGCGCCCCTGATCGTGCGTTCGGCCGAGGACATTGCCGCAGACCGGCAGGAGGTCGTGATGTTCCTGCACGACTTCTCGTTCAAGGCCCCGGAAGAGGTTCTGGCCGAGATAAGCGGCGGTCACGCGGGCGGCGGTCACGGCACGCACGCGCATCACGGCGGCGCGCAACCTATGCAGGGGCTCCCCATGGGCGGCATGGGCGCCATGCCGGGCATGGATCACGGTGCGATGGGCGGCATGCCGAAGGGCCAGATGCCGGGTATGGGCGGGATGATGGGCATGGGCGGCCAGATGGGCGGCATGGCCATGGACCTGAACGACTACGACTGGGACGCCTATCTCGCCAACGATCGCACGCTATCTGACCCCGACGTGGTCCGGGTCGAACGCGGCGGCCGTATCCGGCTCCGCGTCATCAATGCCGCGGCGGCCACGGTGTTCTGGATCGATACCGGGGCGGCCGGGGCGCGCCTCGTCGCGGCGGACGGTCACGCGGTGCAGCCGCTTTCCGGCAACCGTTTCGGGCTCGCCATGGGACAGAGGCTCGATCTCGAGATCGACCTGCCGAACGAAAACGGAGCCTGGCCGATCCTCGCGCTGCGCGAGGGGGCGCGGGAGCGCACCGGTCTGATCCTCGCCACGCCCGGTGCCGAGGTGCGGCGCGTCGATGCCGTGGCGGAGGCTGAAGCGCCCGCGTTCGACACCGATCTTGCGCAGGAAGCACGGCTGATCGCGGTGGACGCCCTGCCGGAGCGCCCCGTGGATCGCAGCCAGATGCTGATGCTGGGCGGCTCGATGCAGCCCTATGTCTGGACGATCAACGGCGCCGTCTGGGGCCAGCACCAGCCGGTCACGGCGCGCAGAGGCGAGCGGGTTGTGCTCTCCTTTCACAACATGTCGATGATGGGGCACCCGATGCATCTGCACGGCCACGTGTTCCAGGTCGTCGGGTTGAACGGACGCCGCGTGGCAGGCGCCTTGCGCGACACGGTCTACGTGCCGCCGATGTCGATGGTGGACGTGGCGCTGGACGCGGGCGAAGCCGCGCGCTGGATGCTCCATTGCCATCACATGCCGCACCTGGCGACCGGCATGATGACCGAGTTCGCGGTATCGGCTTCGGTCTGACCGCAGGCGGGGCGTTCGCTTCGAGCGCCCCGACGTCCCGATCGCTGCGGTTTCGCTCCACCACCTTCTCGCGAGATCCGCAGAGACGGGCCTCTCGCAGCCCGGAAAACAGGAGGACGACATGATGAACTGGAACGACATGGGCACCGGTATGGGTTGGGGCATGGGGTTCGGCTGGCTGTTCGGCCTGCTGATCCTTGTGCTGCTGGTTTTGGCCATAGCAGCGCTGATCAAGTATCTTCGGAAATAGGAGAAAGGATTTCGCGATGACCTACACGATCAATCGCATGATCCCCGACGCAAGTATCGACGACGTCGACGCTCGGGCACGAAAGGCGCTGGCGGATCACGGTTTTGGCGTTCTGACCGAGATCGACGTCAAGGCGACTATGAAAGAGAAGCTCGACGTCGACATGCCGGACTATCGCATCCTCGGCGCCTGTAACCCGAAGATGGCGTGGCAGGCCATCGGGATAGAGCCGCGGGTCGGCGCGATGCTGCCCTGCAACGTCATCCTGCGGGAGGTCGAGGGCGGCGTGGAGGTCTGCGCCATCGATCCGGTGGCGTCCATGCAGGCCATCGAGAACGCCGAGCTGCACGCCGTTGCAGGCCAGGTCCGCGACCTGCTGGCGAAGGCCGTCGCGGCGGTTTGAGATGAGCCTGCGCGCCGGCATTCTCACGGGTCTGGCGATCCTCGGGATCGTTCTGCTTGGGGTGTGGTTCATCGCGCCTTCGGCCCTTGCCGAGGTCCGGGACTGGTTCGAGCCCGAGCGGCTGGAGACGCTAGTCGCGCGCGCGGGTCTCTGGGGGCCGGTGCTGATCGTCACGCTCATGACTATGGCGGTCGTGCCCAGCCCGATCCCGAGCGCACCGATCGCGCTGGCGGCGGGCGCGGCCTACGGACACGTCTGGGGCACGGTTCAGGTCGTGATCGGCGCCGAACTCGGCGCGCTGATCGCCTTCGGCCTCGCGCGGGTTCTGGGGCACGATGTCCTGCGGCGGATGTTCGGAGACAAGGTCGATGCCGGCCCCCTCGGCTCGCAGACCGCGCTGACGGCGACAGTCTTTGCGAGCCGCCTCATGCCCTTCGTGTCCTTCGACATGATCAGTTACGCCGCGGGGCTCAGCCGCCTGCATGCCTGGCGGTTCGCGCTGGCGACGCTCGCCGGCATCATCCCGGCGAGCTTCCTGCTGGCGCATTTCGGCGGCGAGGCGGTGAGCGGTGACCTTGGCCGAGCCACATGGGCGGTTCTCGGTCTCGGCCTCGTGACCGGGCTGCCGCTGATCTGGGCCGCCACGCGCGGAAAGGCAGAAAGGAAGAGGTGATGGCCCAGCAGTACCAGAAGAACAGCCTGTCGCTCTTCGATACAGTGGCAATGGGAACAGGCGTGATGATCGGTGCGGGCATTCTCGCACTGACCGGGCAGATCGCCGAACTTGCAGGGCCATTGTTCCCGCTGGCCTTCGTCGCAGCCGCCTTGGTGACAGGATTCAGTGCCTACACCTACGTCAAGATGTCCAACGCCTGGCCGTCTGCGGGCGGGATCGGGATGATCCTCACCAAGGCCTATGGCCCGACGACGGTTGCGGCCGGTGCCGCGCTGCTGATGGCGCTGTCGATGGTCATCAACGAAAGCCTCGTGGCGCGGACATTTGCGACCTACCTGCTGCGGGGGCTCAATCTGGAGCCCGAAGGCTGGCTGGTCCCTGCCATCGGCGTGGGACTCATCGTCTTCGCCTACCTCGTGAATGCGGCAGGCAACCGCTCCGTGGGTCTTCTGTCGCAGCTCATGGCGGTGCTCAAGGTGGGCGGCATCGCGGCCTTCGGCATTGCCGCGCTCTGGGCCGGCGGCTTCTCTTTCGAGGAGGCGGAAGGCGCGGATGGCGGTGCGGTTGCGGGCTTCCTTGCCTCGGTGGCGCTCGCGATCCTGGCCTTCAAGGGCTTCACGACGATCACCAACAGCGGCGCCGAGGTCACCGACCCGCACCGCAACGTCGGGCGAGCGATCGTCATATCCATCGCGATCTGTGTCGTCGTCTACCTTCTCGTCGCCTTCGCCGTCGGCGCCAGCCTGCCGCTCGATCGGATCGTGGCGGCAAAAGACTACGCGCTCGCCGAAGCGGCCGAGCCCACCCTCGGGCGGATCGGCTTCTACCTTACCGTCGCGCTCGCACTGGTCGCGACCGCCTCGGGCGTGATCGCCAGCATCTTCGCGGTATCGCGGATGCTGGCCATGCTGACCGACATGAAGCTGATCCCGCACAGCCATTTCGGCATGCCGGGCACGATCCGCGACCATACGCTCGTCTATACGGTGGTGATCGCCGGAGCGCTGACGATCTTCTTCGACCTCAGCCGGATCGCCTCGCTTGGCGCCTTCTTCTACCTCGTGATGGACATCCTGATCCACTGGGGTGTCTGGCGGACCCTGCGGGTGGAGATCGGCGCGCGAGGATGGGTCTTGCTGACGGCGATCGGACTGGACGCGGTGGTCCTTGCGGCCTTCGCCGCGCTCAAAATGGCAGAGCGACCCGTTGATCGTCGTCATCGCGATCGCCGGCATGACCGCCGTTTTCCTGTTCGAGCGCATCTTCCTCGCGCTCAACCCGCCATCGCACGAACCGGCGCATGGCAGCCACCATTCCGCACAAAAAGAAAGACACGAGCCCACCTCTTGACCTTCCAACGACTGGAGGCCGCACACCGGGACAGAAAGGACATCAATCCATGGCCAACCATCATCACCATCACGCTGCCTCCGACACCAAACCCGGCGCAAAGACCGCGACCGACCCGGTCTGCGGGATGCAGGTCGAGATCAAGGAGGGCGCGCGGACGCGCGACTACGGCGGCGAGACGTTCCACTTCTGCTCCGCCGGGTGCCAGGAGAAATTCGACGCCGATCCGTACTTCTACGCCTCCGGCAACGCGAAGAAGGCCGGACAGAAGGCCCAGCCCGGCACGCAATACACCTGCCCGATGCACCCCGAGATCGTGCGTGACGAGCCGGGGAGCTGCCCGATCTGCGGCATGGCGCTGGAACCAATGGTGCCTTCGGACGAACCGAGTCACGAGCTCGTCGATTTCACGCGACGCATGTGGATCTCGGCGGCGGCGGCGGTGCCGCTCATCATCATCACCATGGGCGAACTCGTCGGGCTAGACGTGCGTGGGTGGATGGGGCACCGCCTCTCGGTCTATGCCGAGTTCGTGCTGGCGACCCCGGTGATCCTCTGGGCCGCGCTGCCGTTCTTCCGGCGCGGGATCGACTCGATCCGCAATGTCTCGCCGAACATGTGGACGCTGATCTCGCTCAGGGTCGGCGCGGCCTATCTCTACTCGCTGGTCGCGACCTTCGCGCCGGGCGTGTTCCCGGCCGAATACCGGATGGGCCACGGCGTCGGTACGTACTACGAGGCGGCTGTTGTCATCGTGGCGCTTATCTTCGTCGGTCAGGTGCTGGAGCTGCGTGCGCGGGAGCGGACGGGCGACGCGATCCGCGCGCTTCTGGACCTCGCGCCCAAGACCGCTCGGCGCATTTTGGCAGACGGGTCGGAATACGACGCACCGCTCGAGAACATCGTCGAGGGCGACCTTCTGAGGGTCCGGCCCGGAGACAGCGTGCCGGTGGACGGCGAGGTGGTCGAGGGCCGATCGTCGGTCGACGAGAGCATGATCACGGGCGAACCGGTCCCGGTGGAGAAGGTCGAGGGCGACCGCGTCACCGGCGGCACGATCAACAAGAACGGGACGCTGGCGGTGCGCGCCACGCAGGTCGGCGCGGACACGGTGCTGTCGCAGATCGTAGAGATGGTCGCCGGCGCCCGGCGGTCGCGGGCGCCGATCCAGGGACTCGCGGACAAGGTGTCGTCGATCTTCGTGCCGACCGTCGTTGTGATAGCCATCATCGCCTTCGGCGTCTGGCTCTGGGCCGGGCCCGAACCGGCGCTGGCCTTCGCGATCGCCTCGGCCGTTTCGGTCCTGATCATCGCCTGCCCGTGCGCGCTGGGGCTCGCCACGCCGATCTCCATCACCACGGCCGCCGGCCGGGGCGCGCAGGCGGGCGTCTTGATCAAGGATGCCGAGGCGCTGGAACGCATGGCGCGGGTCGATACGGTGATCGTCGACAAGACCGGCACGTTGACCGAGGGCAAGCCGCGACTGACCGATGTGGTAGCGCTTCATGGCGACGAGGCGGAGGTGCTGGGCCTTGCCGCTGCGCTCGAGCGCGGGTCAGAGCATCCGCTTGCCGAAGCGATCGTGGCCGGGGCGAAGGACCGCAGCCTGTCGCTCGAGACTGCGGAGGACTTCGAGGCGGTCACCGGCAAAGGGGTCCACGGCACTGTCGGGGGACGCAAGGTCGCGCTCGGCAATGCGGCGATGATGACCGATCTCGGGCTTTCGACGGACGAGGCCGAGGCGGAGGCCGACATGCTCCGCGCGGACGGCAAGACGGCGATGTTCGTCGCCGTGGATGGAACGCTCGCGGGGATCGTCGCCGTGGCGGATCCGATCAAGGAGACGACCGAAGCCGCGATCCGCGACCTTCACGCGCTGGGGCTCACCATCATCATGGCCACCGGCGACAACCGGCGCACGGCCGAGGCGGTGGCGTCGAAGCTCGGCATCGACGAGGTCCGCGCCGGCGTCCTGCCGGAGGACAAGCAGAAGCTGGTCGAGGAGCTGCGTGCCAAGGGCAAGTCGGTCGCCATGGCCGGTGATGGCGTGAACGATGCTCCTGCGCTCGCGGCCGCGGACGTCGGCATCGCCATGAGCACCGGCGCCGACGTGGCCGTGGAAAGTGCCGGGATCACGCTCATGCGCGGCGATCTCGTGGGGCTTGTCCGCGCGCGGAAACTGGCCGTCGCGACGCTCAGGAACATCAAGCAGAACCTGTTCTTCGCCTTCGTCTACAACGCCGCGGGCGTGCCCGTCGCCGCGGGGGTGCTCTATCCCCTGACCGGCCTCCTGCTCTCGCCGATGATCGCGGCGGCGGCGATGAGCCTCTCGTCGGTCTCGGTCATCACGAACGCGCTGCGGCTCAGGCGGATCGACCTCTGAGCGCACCTGACTTCAACCCATGGAGAACGACATGACACAAGACACCCTCACCCGACGCGGCCTGCTGATCGGCAGCGCGGCCCTGCTTGCAGGGCTCCCCCAACTGTCGCTGGCGCAATCCGGAGGACCGTCGATACACGTCCTGAAGGACCCGAATTGCGGCTGCTGCTCGGCCTGGATCGAGATCCTGGAGGGTGATGGCTTCACCGTCACGACCGAGGCGAGCATGGGCACGATGCTGATGCGCTACAAGTCCGACAATGGCATCCCGCAAGAGATGGTCTCCTGTCACACCGGCCAGGTCGAGGGCTACACGATCGAGGGCCATGTGCCGGCCGCTGATATCCGGCGGCTGCTGGCCGAGCGTCCCAACGCCGTGGGTCTGGCCGTTCCGGGCATGCCCTACGGTTCCCCCGGCATGGGGCCGGAGAGCGAACGCGAGGCTTACGACGTGTTCCTCATCCATCATGACGGCAGCACCGAAGTGTACACCAACTACGAGGCTGCCTGACACGGTGGGGTGCCGGTGAAGCCCGGGCGCGAGCGAAGATCCTCAGCCATCGCACGTCCGCGCCTGCTCCCGCATCACGGCATAGTCGCTCAGCATCTCCATGATTGCCGAGCCTTCCGGCAGCAGAACCAGTTCCACTGCCGCCGATTCCTGGAAGTCCTCGCTGTACTCGACGACCGGTGGGCACGCCGCCAGGCCCTCGACGTCAGAAGAGACCGTCGCGCAGCCTGTCAGCAAGCTCGTGGTGATCGCGAGGACGGCGAGCCGCCGCTTCCAGCATCCGACGTTGGACGTCATTGACCTTCTCCGAGGTTTCGAGGCGTTCCGCCAGCCGTCCCGCACGCTCGCCGGAGCGCCGGAGTGAGAGCAGGAACAGAAGTGCGGCGAGTGCGATGGCGCCGTAGCGCAAGGCCGCCCGCATCCACGGGCTGGCGACGATCCCGGTGAACAGAGCGGCGATCATCGACGCCCCCGCTTCCAGTCGTCGATGCGGGCGTAGATCGTCACAGCAACGCCGGCGAGCGCCACGGCGATGAACACCCAGCGCAGCGTGTCGAGATATGGCACGAGCGGCAGGACGGCGGACTGCGTCTCGGCCAGGACGTTCTGCGCCACCTCAACGCCGGCGGCGCCCAGCGTCGCCACGCCTGCCGCGCCGCTGCCCTTCATCGTGCGGCTCTGCGCCAGGGCCTCGCGCGCGGGCGCCGTTTCAGCGGCGAACGCCGTCGCCTGCACCGGGAACCGCTCGCCCCATTGCCGAGCAGGACCGAGGTCGATGTGCATGAAGCCCGAACGGGGATAGTAGCCGAAGCCGAGAAAGCCGACGGCTCGGGCAGCGGCCTCGAAGGCGACCGGATCGTGGTTCGACATGGCGATGTCGAAGGCCGTGCCGTCCATGTGCTTTGAGCGCGGCGCGCCGCCGACGGCCCGGTTATGCGCCGGACTGCGGTAGGCCGAACGGACGATGAGGGGCTTGCCAAGCCGATCGCGCAGCGCCTGGAGCTTGTCGAGCGCATCTTCGTTGATCCGCAGGGAGCCGCTGCCTCGGCAGGCGATCTCAGCGGGGGAAAAATCCTTCCAGCGCCACGAGCGCTCGGGCACATCGCGCCAGTGTTTGTAGGTCATTGTCGTCATGGCAGGTCTCCAGGCACAAAAAAGCCCGCTCCTCGACGAGGGCGGACGGTTGTCTGATAGGTCGGGCGGATGGGTTAAGGCGTCGGTCCGAAGAGCTTCAGCTTGATGGCGATGCCGGCCATCAGGGCGAGCAGGACGCCGGTGGTGATCAGCCGCACGGCGGTCTGGACGGCCGTCTGTTTCGCGAGCCGGAAACCCGCGAGCAACGAGCGAAGATCACGGATGTCCTCGGCGGCATCCTGGCCATCGAGGCCGACCTCATGCAGGGCGCGCCGCGCACCCGTCTCGGCTGCGCGTGCCAGCAGCGCCTCGAACTCGGTCTCGGACATGCGGAACTGCTCGTTCGCTTGCGGCGGCGTCATAGCGGTTCTCCCGGAGAGTCTGGTTTTGGCTCGCGGCTTTGCCGGTGGCCGCTCAGGTCGCCACGCCGGACTCGCACAGCAGGGTGATGAAGCGGCGGCGGCGCTCCATGTCGGCGGCGGTGCGAATGTTGTAGACGGTGCCTGAACGTGTCTCGATCAGTCGCCAAGTGGGAGTGATGGTGGCAGTCTCGGTATCGAAACGCACGATTATCAGCGCCGGCTGAACGTTTTGCAGGCGTGCGGCAATGACGGTCTCGCCGCCTTTGGAGAGTAGAATGCAGGCGTCGCGCTCGAACTGTGGCACCCACTGGCCATAGGTGCCGCCATAGCCATCATCGATCTCCTCGCGCTTTTCGAGGCGGACGCGGTCGCGCAGGGAGTTGGCGGTGATCCGGGCCATCAGATCGGGCTTCTGCGGTAGGGTGCGATCAGGGCATGGACGGTGCGGTCAATGGCAACATCGATGCTGGTGTCTGCACCATCGAACAGGCGCTGGACGATGAGCAGGATGGCCTGGCGGATGGGCTCCGGCACGCCGGCCGCCGCGCCATAGCCGGCGGTGAAGATGATCGAGACGGCATCCGCGCGACGGAAGGTAGCCGGCCAGGATTGGCCTGACCGCCGGGTGACATAGGCACCGCGCGCGTCGGCAAACAGATCGTAGACGCCGGTGTCCAATGTCTGCTGCACATTGTCGCCGTCGAAGTAGCTGACGCTGTCGATCGCGGTCACCGGCGCCAGCGGCAATGGCAGGTGATCGGCAAAGCGGCCAAACTCCTGTCGCCAGGTTTGGGTAATCAGCGCCCGCCCGAGAATGCCGGACCAGCCGTCGAGATATGCCGTCGCCGCCTTGATCTGAGCGGTGATCAGATCGTCCTGGTCATCGTGATCGACGCGCAGATGGGCCTTGGCCTCGGCCAGCGACACCGGCATGGTCGCGGGCGCAACCGTGCGGACGGGAGCGAGCATGGCTGTCTTCCAACAGTTTGATGAACGGGGGGTGGCCAGAATCTCGGCGCTGCCGACTGTCTGGCCCCTCTGACCGATCAGGCAACCGGCGCGTCGTGGGGATGGCCGAGCGCAAAGATCGCACCCGCGGCGATCGACGTGCCGGAGGTTTTGGTGATGACGGCACGAATGTAGCGCTTGTTGCCCTTGTAGCCCTGCTTGCAGACCGTGTCGGCTTCGAGCGCTGCCGGTAGAGTGCCCTGGAGGTCGGCTGCGGCAACGTCGCTGAAGTCGCCGTCGTCCGTGGTGTCGGCATGCTGCAGCTTCACGTCGAACACGCCGTCGCCGGCAATCGCCCCGGTGGTGATGATCAGCGTTGCCGCGTTGTAGCCCTGCAGATCGGCATGGCTGCCCTTGGTGGTGGCCGTGACCACGGCCGGAACCAGAGACGCAACCAGGCTGAGGCCGGAGATACCGTCCTTCATGACAGGAGTCCTTTCGATGAATGGGAATTGTGAAGAGACGGGCAGCCGGAGCCGCCCGCCATGTGGATCAGGTGCTGATCTTCAGCAGCTTGAGCGCCTCGAAGTTGACCACGCCGCCGCCGACGCGCTTGGTGGTGTAGAACAGCACGTTCGGCTTGGCGGTGTAGGGATCGCGCAGGACGCGGATGCCGATGCGGTCGACGATCAGATAGGCGCGGCCGAAGTCGCCGAAGGCGACGGGAAAGGCATTGGCCGCCACCGCCGGCATATTGTCGTCGGTATGGACCGGCTTGCCGAGGATGGTGGCCACCTGTGCAGGGCCGGAGGGTGGCGCCCAGACATAGGCGCCCTCGGCGTCCTTGAACTTGCGCACCGTGTTCATGGTCGCATCCGACATCAGCCAGGAGGCCCCGTTCCGGTAGCCGGATTTCAGGGCATAGTAGAGGTCGATCAGGCAATCGGCGGGATTGGCCGATGCGGTTGCCGCAACAAAGCCTTCAGCCTTGCCTGAAGCGACGAAGCCGATCTTGCCCCAGGCATGGGAGGCATTGGCCACCGTGTCATAGGCAAGGATGCCGCGCGGCTTGTTGATGCCGTCGCCATGGGCAAAGGCAGCACCCTCCTGCTCGGCGAACTCGATCGCCACTTCCTCGGCCAGCCATGCGGCAAGATCGATGCGGGCATCGTCGAGCGAGGTCTGCGTGGCGCCGGGCATGGCGTAGATCTCGCCGGTATTGATGGCGATCTCGCGCAAGGTCGGCGTGGCGGTGCCGGGACGATCCTGTTCCTCGCCAACCCAGCCGGAAGTCGCCCCGCCCATATTGACCAGCTTCTTGTAGGTGCTGGTCGAGATCGAGATGGTGCGGGCGAGCGAGCGGATGGTGGAGACGGTGCCGAGCACCCGGTCGATCCCGGCCTCGGTCTCTTCGGGCACCAGATAGCCGCCGTCAGGATCGGACTGGGTGGTCAGCTTGGCCTTGACCTCGAGATCACGCAGGCCGGCATCGACGCCGCGGCGGAAGAAGCGGTCGAAGGCCTGGGCATGTTCGGCCTTGTCGGGGTCAGCCGGGCCACCCACCCCGCCGACCTTGAGCGCTGCCAGCGCGGCATTGGTCTCGTCGAGGGCCTTTTGCAGGGCGGTGATCTCGGCATTGATGCGGTCGACCTTTTCGGTCTGGACCACATCGGCCATGCCGGCCCGGATGTCGGCGAGTTCCTTGTCGCGCTCGACCTTGAAGTCCTCGAAGGTCTTCTGCAGTTCGGCCAGGATTTTGGTGGCATTGCCGGAATCGGCGCGCACGCCGACGATCCCGCGCGCACGCGGGGTGAGTTCGATACCCATCTCGGGTCTCCTATGATCTGATGGTGTCGATCAGCCGCTGCAGGGCGGCGGCATTCAGTTCGGGATTGTCGCCTGCATCGCGCGCGGCGGAAGGCTGGCCTGCATCACGCGTGGCCGAGCCGATCAACTCCGAGAGCATCTCGGAGCGCATGGTGCGGGTGAAGCCGGCCTTCGCGAGCGCGGCCTCGGTTTGCCGGCGTGCCATCAACCGCCGGTCTGTGCTTTTGGCATCGCCGGAAGGCGCTGCAACGCCATCGTCGACGGCATCGGCAAAGCCATATTCGACGGCCTGCGCTGCCGTCATGAAGGTCTCGGCATCCATCAGCCGTTCGATGCCGACGCGATCCATGCCGGTGCGGGCCTCGTAGATGTCGGCAAGTGCCGCATCGAACTGCTCGAACAGGCTGGCGGCCTCGCGCAGGTCATGGCGGTTGCCGATGACCAGACCCCAGGCATTGTGCACCATCATGAAGGAGCCGAGCCCCATGCGGATCACATCGCCGGCCATGGCGATGATGGACGCGGCCGACGCTGCCCAGCCCAGCACCTCGACGGTCACCTTTGCCGGGTGCGTACGCAGTAAATTGTAGATGGCGATGCCCTCGAACATGTCGCCGCCGGGCGAGTTGATGCGCACGATGACGTCGCGATTGCCGATCGAACGGAGCGCCGCCGAGATGCGCTTTGCCGTGACGCCGCCGCCTGTCCAGCCATCCTCGCCGATGACGTCGAAGATGGAGATGGTGGCGTCGGCGTCGGCACCGGGCGCAGCGGCAAAAGGGTGCTCTGCCCATTTCGCCAGCACGTCGCTCGGCGCATCCCACTGGTAGTTCTGTGGGCGAGCCATTGTGGGCGCCTCGGGCAGCTGGCGTAGGCTCATCAGAGGTTCTCCAGAAGCTGGAACAGGTATCCGCCGAGCGTGACGCCACCGATGAAGATGCCGAAGTCGAAAGCAGGGCTGATGGCGGCCAGCCCGACAACCGCCATGACGATCAGCGTCGAGGCCAGTTTCAGCGCACCAAGAAGGCTCATGGTTCGTTCTCCTTTGGTTCAAAATGGTCAGCGTCGGCGTCTCCGTCTGCACTCATGCCACCAGCTGGTTCGCCCGCCGTGTTCGGCGGCGGATAGAAGACGTCGCCGCCGTCTCGCGGGTTCTGGTCTTCCAGCGCCCGGATTTCGTTCGGGCTCCACACGCCCCATTGCAGGCCTTTGACGTAAGCCTCCCAGCGCGCCTTGATGTCGCCCTTGACCAGCGCCGCCCGGTTGAAGCGCGCGTAGAGATCGTCTTCCGCGCCGATCAGGTCGCGGTTGATCGCCTCTTCCCACATGGTCAGATGGTCCTCGAGCGTCCAGGCGACGAAGCCGATCGATTGCTGCTCGATACCCGTGCCCCAGCTGGTCGACTTTTCCGTATCGCCGATCATGTGCGGCGGCACGCCGAAGAACATGGCAATGTCGGTGCGGCTGAACTTGCGGCTCTCGATCCATTGCGCATCCTCGGCCGTCATGGCGATGCGGGCATAGTCCATGCCCTCTTCGAGGATCAGGTTCTTTCCCTCCTGCTCGCCGCCGGAGCGGAACTCTTCGAGCCCGGCCTTGAGATTGGCGACCGCCTCGGGCCCGAGCTTGTTCGGATGTTTCAATACGCCGCTGACACGGGCGCCATTACGGAAGGTGCTTGCACCATGGTCTTCCATGGCCAGCGACAGCCCGATGGTCTCGCGGGCGTAGGCAATCGCCGACACGCCATGCACGCCATCCAGCGTCAGCCCGACCAGATGGAACACCTCATCCTGGCGGAGCCGGATGCGCCGTCCGTCCTGGCGGGTGTAGATGTATTCCAGCGCCAGATCGTCCGTCTGCCTGACCTCGACCCGGTCGGGATGCAGCGGGATCAGTTCCTGCACCAGTCCACGTGACCGCACGATCATGGCGTAGGCATTGCCGCGCAAAAGCAGATGCGCCTGCAGCATGCGGCGGAACTGCGACGGCGTCTGCCAGCGGTTCGGCCGTCGTCGCAGCACCGTCCAGATCGGCGTGTCGGAGGCGTCTTCGCGGGTGCGCTCATCCACCCGGCGCTTGATGTGCAGCGGCAATGTCGCCACAGCACCCGAGATGATGCGCACACAGGCATAGACGGCCGCCACCCGCATGGCGCTGTCGGGCGTCACCGCAGCCCCCGAGGCGGTCACCGTTCCCGAGCGCAGCGCCTCTTCCAGCTGCTGCGCCGTGGTGATGACGATCCCGCCACCCGCATCCTGGAACGACGCGCGCGGAGATGCGGCCGGCGGTTTTGCGCCGCCGAACCAGTTCGACCAGAATGCCATCGGGTTCTTTCGTCAGCTCTTTACAGCATCAGGATGCCGCGGGTCTCATAGACCGAGCGGCCGGCATTGACGTCGCGGGCCAGCGCCCGCCCGAGCGCGTTGCAGATGGCGACAATGCCGTCGATGCGCTCTCTGGAGCGTTCCTTGTCCGGCTTGATGTTGCCGGCCGGATCATGGCGCACGGCAACATTGGAGGCGTTCCAGCGCAGTACGGGATGGCCGCCATGCCAGAGCGAGCGCGACACCGACAGCCGCTCCAGTTCCGCCGTCGGAGCGGCCATGCTCAAGAAGCCTTGCCCGAACTGCACCAGGTTCAAGCCTTCATCCTGCAGATGCTGGACGATCTCGCCGGCAAAGGTGCGGTCATAGGAAAGCTCACGCAGGTCATAACGGGAGGCGAGATCCAGAATCTCGGCCTCGATGAAGGCAAAGTCGGTGGCGTTGCCGGGCGTAGCGGTCAGGAACCCCTGGTCACGCCAGACGTCATAGGGCACGCGGTCGCGCCGCACACGGCGGACTATGTCGTCCTCGGGAATCCAGAACCGGCAGGTGACGATCCATTTGTCGGCAAGCTTTCCAAGCGCCTCATCCAGTGTCGGCGGGAAGACCAGCACGAAGGCTGACAGATCATTGACCCGGGCAAGGTCGAGCCCGCCAAAACATTCGCGGCCGAGCAGCTTGTTTTCCATCTCCTCCAGCTCGTGCTTGACGATGCGCCAGTCGGTGGCAGCTGGCAGTCCGCCTTCCTCCCACACGCTCATGTCGAGCCAGCGCGTGACCTGTTCGGTCCATTCGTTCAGGCGCAAACGCCGGATGGCGTTCTGCTGCGCCGGCATTTCCCTGGCCTCGTCGATCTGCCGCTTCAGGTCATCCAGCTTCACCGTCACGCCAAGGCTCGGATTGGCCTTCACCCAGACCTTTTCGTCGGTCCAGTCGTCGCCCTCATCGATGGTGGCGATATAGGCAAACCAGCTGTCCGACGATTCCGTCGGCACCGTGCCTTCCAGCGCCTTCACCGAGAACTCGTGATGCTGGCGGCAGACCGAATGGCGATCATAGCCGGCCGTCGTGATCTCGAAGATCAGCGGCTGGCGCCGCGCACCGGTGGCGGTGTTCAGCTTCTGGATGATCTCCGGTCCCGGATGTTCGTGCACTTCATCGACGGCCGCAAAATGGATGTTCAGCCCGTCCATCTTGCTGGCGTCCGCCGACAGCGGCCTGAACCAGGACGAGGTCGGCAGCACGGCCAGATTGTTCACCGTGCGTGTGATCCTCGATTGCAGCGCCGAACTCGCTGCCACCATGCGCTCGGCCTCGCCAAAGACGATCCTGGCCTGATCGCGCGTCGTTGCCGCCGAATAGACATGCGCACCGGGCTCGCCATCGGCGATCAGCGCATAGAGCGCCGTGCCGGCCAGAAGCACCGACTTGCCGTTCTTCCTTGCTACTTCGACATAGGCGGTGCGAAACCGGCGCAATCCATCCTTGCGCTTCCAGCCATAGAGCGAGCCGACGACGAACTGCTGCCAGCCCTGAAGCACGAAGGGCTCGCCGGCCCATTCGCCGGTCGAGTGGCGCAGATGGCCGAAGAAGTCGATCGCATGACGTGCCGCAGCGCCATCCCAGACCAGGCCGCGTTTTACCCCCACCTTCAGGTCCGCGAGGTGCCGCTCGCAGGCCAGACGCACCAGCCGGCCGGCGACGATCCGGCCGCCAACCACCGCACGGGCATAGGCTGTAACCGGGCAGGATGGAGCCTTCTTGCCGCCATCACCCCGTTTGCGCGAAGCACAGGAACTAGGCTTTGCGGCCACGGTTCAGGAACTCCTCGAACGGATCGCTCGTCTCGGCGGGTTCCGCCATACGGATGCGCGAGCGGCTCGACGGCGTCAGTCCGAATTCGCTCTCGATCTGCGCCATCTGCGCCAGGCACTTGTTGGCCACAGCCAGGAACGGGTTCTGGATGATGTTGTCATTCGACGTCTTCACCACAGGGCCACGGCGCTTCACTTCCTGCTCCGCCTCCAGCCAGCGCCGCCAGATCACGACGTAGCGGGCGAGTGCGCCGGCATCCAGTTCCGTCATGACACCGTGGCGGGCAAGCAGTTCCGCCATTTCGGTGAACTTCAGCTTGGCGGCTTCATCGAGATGGTCAGGCGGTTCGGGTGTCGCCACCACCGGCTTCGGCTCGGCCTTGTTCAGGCGATGCGGACGGGCCGTGCCCTTCACCAGCTTCAGATGTGTCGGCAGCGGCTTGCGTCCCGCCATGTCAAAAACTCCCTGCGCCAGCGTTGCAGCGGCGCCGGCGTCAAAAACAGCAACAAAATGATCGTCTTATCCGGTTGATGATCTCGTCGTTCAGAGCATGACTGTGATTGCCAGGATGAAGGAAACAGCCATGACGAACAGCAACCAGTCCAAGACCCGAGCCACAGCCATCGACGCCTTCCTCGCCGCGAAGTTCGAGATCGACGCCATGCTCGAACGCCTGTCGGCGCTCAGCGCGGAGCATTTCGACACCGACCCCGACGAGATCGACTGGGGCCATGTCGGCACGCTCGAGCACTACCGCAACAAGCTGCGCGAGATCACCGACATGGCGTTCCGCGAAGGCGAATATGCCGAGTAGCGCCAACCTCTCCGAAGCCTGCCCGCCGCAAGGCGGGCTTGGGGTCGTAGAAGGGCCGCGATGGGCGCGGCCCCGATCAAGGAGACGACCCCATGACCCAGATTCAGCTTTCCGACGCCCAAGCCGTCATCCTGTCCACCGCCTGCGCGCGCGAGAACGGGGCAGTGTTCCCCGTCACCGCCAGCCTCAAGGGCGGCGCTGTCGGCAACGTCTGCAAGAGCCTCCTGAAGCAGGGGCTGATCGAGGAAATCGCCGCCACGGACCTCGACACGGTCTGGCGGCACGACGAAGAACGCGGCCCGATCACGCTGCGCGCCACTCCGCTGGCCTACAGCACCCTTGGGATCACGGACGAGCAGACCGACACCCCGCAGGCTGAACCGCTGACCGCCCCGGTCCAGCGCCGGAAGGGCACCAAACAGGCAACGTTGATCGCCATGCTGCAGGCGCCCGACGGCGCGACCATCGAAGAGATCATGGCCGCGACCGGCTGGCAGTCGCACACGGTGCGCGGTGCAATGGCCGGTGCGCTGAAGAAGAAGCTTGGTCTCGAGGTCAGTTCCGAGAAGGTCGAAGGACGTGGGCGGGTCTACCGGTTGCCCGCAGCCTGACGCCGCAGCTCTCATCCTGTCACGGCCGTCGCCCCTTCGGGGCGGCGGTTGCCTCGTTGGCACGCCGCATCCGGATGGCCTCGAACAGCCGCCGCAATGTAAAACTGCGCGCGATCGACACCACGGTGAAGATCGCGCCCATGGCCATGTTGTCCGCCAGCGTGGTGGACAACCCGAACAGCGGGAACACCAGCATCTGCGTCACCACGGCAATGCCATAGCCGACGGCGACATTGGCGAAAGCCTCCACCAGAGACATGGTGCGGGATTGCTTCATGCCGCTGCCGCATCCCTGGTCGCGGTCCCGGCATCAGGCACTCGATCGGCGGCGATCTCATCAAAACGGCGGCCGTCGCCATCGAGCGTGGCCGCCTTGCCGGTGAATGCCTGCCAGCGCTTGACGACGACGTCGCAGAAGGCCTCCGACAGTTCGAGGCCATAGACGCGGCGGCCGGTCTTCTCGCCGGCGATCAGCTGCGAGCCCGAACCGGAGAACGGCTCGTAACAGATATCGCCCGGTCTTGTGTGCAGCTGCATCGGCAGCGTGAACACGCGCACCGGCTTCGAAGTCGGATGCTCGCGGGTTTCGATCTCCGAGGATGGGATGTTCCACACCGTCGTCGGCCAGCTCTCGAACCCCTCGCGGTTGATGCGGGGCTTCTTGCCGCGACGCCATCCGAACAGGCACGGCTCATGCGCCCACAGCATCACCGAGCGCGTCAGCACCGGGCGCGATTTGGCCCAGATGATCTGCTGGTGATGCAGCACATCGAACTGATCCCAGACCGTTTCCAGCATGCGTTGGCGGCGCGAGGCGTGCCAGCAATACCATGCCACATCCTCGGCAATGGCATGCTCGATCGCCACCTTGCAGAAGGCCTCGTAGAACTGCGGTCCTTGGGCAGAATCATCCCAGTGTGGCTGCTCGATATAATCGTCGCCCCAGTCCTTGTTGGCGATTTTCTTCGCCCGCGCCGAGGCGGTTTTCTTTGTCGGATGGTTGGTTCCGTCATAGTCGACCAGGTAGGGCGGATCGGTGGCAAACAGCGCCGCCCGTTCGCCGTTCATCAGGCGACCAACATCTTCCGGCGAGGTGCTATCACCGCACAGCAGCCGGTGATCACCCAGCAGCCACAGATCGCCGCGCCGTGTGACAGGCGTTGCCGGAACTTCCGGAATGGCGTCGTCCTCGGTCAGCCCATCGTGTTCGTCATGGCTGCCGTAAAGCAGGTTCTGCAACTCGTCGTCGCCGAAGCCGGTGAGGCCAAGGTCAAAGCCGGCCTCCTGCAGGTCGGAGAGCTCGAGCGCCAGCAGCTCCTCGTCCCAGCCGGCATTCATGGCAATGCGGTTGTCGGCGAGCACCAGCGCCCGGCGCTGCGTCTCCGACAGTCCCGCCAGCACGATCGTCGGCACCGTCTCCATACCGAGCTTGCGCGCCGCCAGCACCCGGCCATGGCCGGCAATCAGCGTGCCATCCTCGGCAATCAGCACCGGGTTGGTGAAGCCGAAGGCGCGGATCGACCCGGCGATCTCGGCCACCTGCGCATCCGAATGCGTGCGGGCATTGCGCGCATAGGGCACCAGGCTGTCGAGCGGCCGGTATTCGACCGCCAGCTGGCGCTCGGTAACACCGAGATCAACAGGGCCAAGATCAGTCGCAGGCACGAGTTTATCCTTCAATTCGCACGTTCATTTTATCGTCGCACCCCCCATGCTCCATTTTGGCCACGCATATGTTTTTGGTGGCGCGCGGTCCTGGCAGCAAACTTTCGCTACTTTTGAGGTCCCCGGGGGGTGTTGCGGGCTCATGTGCAGCGCCGCGTATTGCCGAAGCCGCCATCCTGCGCCGCCGTCTTGCGGCCATGGCACGAGGCACACAGCGCCTGCCAGCGGCTGCAATCCCAGAACACCGTCTCATCACCACCATGGGGATCGATGTGGTCGACGACGCTGGCTGGTCGGATCAGGTCATGACGCGCGCATTCCACACACAGCGGATGCTCGTGCAGGAACGCGGCGCGTTCCGTTCGCCAGCGCTTCGAGCGGTAGAGCGCACGTGCCACCGGATTGCGCCTGCTTGCGTAATCACGATCGCGCTCGCGCTTGTCGCGCCGGCCAACCGGGCGATGGATCGGCGGACGCACGGGCATGGGGCTGATCTCGTCGATAATGCTGATGATGGTGACGGTAGTACTGGAAACGACAACGCCCGCGATGGTTTTCACCGTCGCGGGCGCGCTGCTCTCCCGAGCATATCCAGAATCTACCCCAAACAAGCCGGTTTTGTCCGTTCGAAAACTGTCCGCCGAACAAAGTTCTACCCGGTTCTCATGCTTGCGACGCACAAGCCAGTTCGATCACCTTGCGCCTCGACAGGTTGCGATTGAACCGCCGCCGGTTGAGCTTCAGGGCGATGAGGCACAGCGCATAAAGCCAGTGTTGGTTGGCTGCGGACCGCTGAAGCCCGACCCGGCCGCAGATCGCCTTCCAGCGCCAACCATGGGCTTTCATCCACACGATCCTGCCGTCGACCGGGTCGAGGTCGAAAGTCCAGGTCAGCGTTTCCTCCATCTGGCTGATGGCGGCGGGCGACGGGACGAGGCGCATCGGCTGCGGTTCCTGACCGACGAGGTCGGCGAACTCGTAGAAGTAATCCGGCCAGGTGTTGAAATATCCCTGCCGCCGCGGTTCGGGCAGACGGTTGAGAACTGCGGCGGCTTCCGCGAGCCGCTCCTCGACCATGCTCGGCGTCCAACCGCTCATCGCACACCGCCTGCGGTTTCCACCGCCCACAGCAACAGCGCGATGGCGTCGGCCTCGTTATCGTCGGCGGGACTGAAACCACGCGCACGGACCGCGGCAAGCACGGCCTCCTTGCCAGCATTGCCCTTGGCCGTCACGTGACGTTTGATCGTGCCGACCGGAACGCCCTGATAAGGCACGCCATGCTGCTCGGCCCAAGCGGTCAGCGTCGCCATCAGCCCGCCATAGACATGGGCAGCGTCGGTGCCGGCATGGCGGCGCACCTCCTCGAACCAGATCGCGGCCATCGGCCCGGACAGCCGGTCGATCTCGGCCAGCCAGTTGGCAAAGCGCAGGTAGCGCATGCCGCCGCCATCGAAGCGGCCCGGGCGCAGCGAGACGGTGCCGCTGGTGATCAGGCCATCGCCATCGCGCAATGCCCAGCCGGTGGTGGTGCCGAGATCCAGGGCGAGAATGGCGCCGCCCGTAGATGTGGCGATGACCGGGGCCGGATGGGGCGCGCTCTTGGGGAGGGGTGACGGGCACTGGCTCATGGTGGTGGGTCCTTCTCGTCTGATGTCGGTGAGGGGATAGACGGCACGGCGACCGCGCGCGCGAAGCCCCTGGGGGTGGGAGTGGGAGAACCCGCTTGGCGCGGTTCTCCCCCACCCCCGAAGGGGGTGGCTTTCACCCCCACAACTTCGAGAGCGCATCAACGCGTTGAATCTTTTGGAGAAATCGAAGTTGGGACGGCCTATTGTGTGGGTCGCGTTCCCAACTTGAATCTGCGAAAGGCCGCGCAACGGAGCGCGCGGGAGCCAAGGTAGTTGGGACGAGCTTTCCCAACTTGAATGTGCGCGGGATGGCTGGGCGGAGCGCGGCGGCGCGAAAAGCAACGAAAGTAGTTGGGAAGCTGGCCGCCCAGCTCGCCGCAACTTGCCACAACTTGATTCTGCGTAAGTCCGCGTAATCGGAATGAGCTGGCGCATCACGAGGTCTCCTCCGTCTGATAGACCCAGACCAGGGGGTTCTCGACCGGCAGCGCCGCGCCGCTCTGCGGGCATTTGTAGGTGCTGGGAAGGACCGGGATCCAGACGGGCACGACCTCGCCGGTGTCGGGGTCTGCCGTCTCTTCTCCGGTCGGGAACGTCATGCCCTCGACGCAGAGATAGCCGAACTTCGAGCGCGAGGTTGGCAGACCGAACGGCGCGCCATCGCGCACGAACTTGATGAAACCCTTCGTGGCCAGCACGCTGATCCGTTCGCGGATAGTATCCTTTCCGCCGAGCCCGGCCTGATTCTCGAACGTCTCGGCGAACTGCAGCGCGGTGTAGAGCCGGCCGGCCCCGGCCTCATCGAAGAGCAGTTGAAGGATCACGTCGTGTTTGCGTGCGCGCTCGGCGTCGAGCTTCTCGCCGAACTCGCGACGCACGAGCCTTGTCTCCGAGCGATCGATCACGATCCAGCGTCCGTCCGCCTTGTCGATGATCATCGGCTCGATGCCGGGGCCGTTGCGGAGCTCGAAATGCAGCATCCGCTCCGGTCGGTCCTCGTCGGGCCGGTGCATGATCACGCCGGAGGTGTAGAAGCTGCGGAGGCTACCCGCGCCCGAGAGCGCCATGAACGGATCCTCGGCGAGCTGCTTCTTGGTGATCTTGCGGGTGTGATGGCAGAGGATCAGGCCGGCATCCGGGGCTACGGCGTCCCGCAGCGCTTCTACCCGCTCCTGCAGGAAGAACATCATGGCGGCGTTGTCGTTCTCGCCGCCGCCGTCCGGACCGCCATCGAAGAGATTGCGGATCGGGTCGATGCAGAGGATGTCGGGCGCGCCATGCCCGTAGTGGGCGCGAACCGCGGCGATGGTCAGGCCCACGCCGCCGGCGTCGAGCAGCATGCGGACCTTCGGCGTAGCGACGAGATTATCGCGCGCCGCGGCCAGGAGCGCCGGCTCGATCCGGATGGCATGAAGGCGCTCCCGCAGATAGTGGTATTGAATCTCCGCCTGCAGATAGAAGATCCGTAGCGGCCGGCTTGGTGCAAAGCCGAGGAACGGCACCCCCGCCGCCATGTGGACGAGCAGACTGATCAGGAAGTCGCTCTTGCCGACCTTGGGCGCGCCGCCGAGCACCAGCATCCCGCCGGGCGTCAGCAAACGCGGCGCGATGATGTCGTCGGGCATCGGGCTCACGTCGTCGAGCAGTGCGCCGAGCGTGAAAACCGGCAGCGCGGACATCGGCGGCACGGCGATCCGTTCGAGGGCCGGTCCGTGGCGCTCTTCATGCAGCCGCCAGAGGCGCTGTGCTTCCGAGGCGAGACGTTCGAGCGGCCAGCTCGGACGGAGCTGGGCGGCGTTGTACTGGCAGATCGCCTCCCAAGCGTCGTCGCGGCTCATGCGGCCCTCGTGAGCCATGCGGACGTAGTGGCCGATCGCAGCGCTCGCCCCTTGGAAGCGGGTCCAATCGTCCGATCCGCCTTCGCGGACCGGCGTCGTCAGGATATCGGTGATCGACGGTTTGTCCGTAGAGGGGCCTGGCTCGGATCCGACCCCGGCAAGCGGCGGCATGTCGGCGACTGCTTCCGCGAAGTCGCGCAGATGGACCTCGATCCGCGGGCTGTGGCGGCGGATGTTGACCAGGCGCTTGAACCCGCCCTTGTGATAGACGGAGCCGGCCAGGCGGATCGGCTGGTGGGCCGATCGGAAATGCGTGTCGCCGCCGACCTTGACCGCGATGTCGCCGCGCAGCCGACAGAGAAGCGCGATGTCCTCGCCCTCGGCCGGTTCGCTCAAGCGCCACCAGACATGCAGCTTGTCGAGACCGTCCGGCGTCCGGCCGCCGCTTTCGACGAGCAGTGTCGGCTCGCCGAGATGCCGGATGAGGTGGTCGAGCTTGGCGGCGATGTCACCCGCGTCGAGGTCGACCAGGACCGTCTGCATCTGCTGGACATCGGCGGCCTTGGCCTTGCCGGTCTCGGCGACCGTTCCTGGCACCACATAGAAGGCCGCCCCTTCGCGTGCTGCCCAACCGGCGAAGGAAACCGCCTTCTCCAGCAAACTGTCGTCGATCTCGATCCAGGCGTTGTGGGGTCGGCCGTCGATGCCTTGGCCCTTGTCCACGAACCCGCGCAGGGGCACCCAGCCCTCGCAGTAACCGAAGACGACGTCGAGAAAGACGGCGATCTGCTCTGGATCCGGCTCGATGTCGAACGGATCGGCCTGCGGCGCGGCGTCGTTGAAGTCGCGCCACGCATCGAGGGAGACGACCTTGTTCCCGCTCATGCCGGCAGCCCCCAGCAGCGTTCCGCCCACGGGCACATCCGGCACTCGTGGAAATCACGGGCCGTGGCGATGCGCGGCAGCAGATCCCCTGCATCCGTCGCCTGAAGGATCCGCACGGCGCGGTCGCTCATGCGTTGGGCGAGCCCCGCATCGAACGGCACGAGTTCGTGGTGCAGTTCGGCCGTGTCCTTGTTGATCGCGGTGAAGAGCGCGGGATTGTCGGAGATGCCAGGGACCTGCGCTTCCATGTAGGCCTGGTAGAGGGCGATCTGGGACGCGTAGACGGGCTTCGCGACAACCACGCCCTTGGCCACGGTCTCGCGCCAGTTCCTGGCGTTCATCGTCTTGCATTCCCAGAGCGCGGGAACGCCGATGCCCAGCAGCTGGGGCGCGGCGGCGATGATCCCATCGACATGACCGCGGATGCGGCCACCAGCGACCGAGAAGCCGAATTGCTCGCCGTCCGGACGGTTGCCCTTGCGGGTATAGAGATCGAACCCGGCGCCGCGCAGCCAGCGGATGGCAAGATCTTCGAGCGCGTGTCCGATCTCGAAGATCCGCAGAGACTGGCCGGAGAACTCCTGGCCCTCATCCTTCGGCGCGCCCGCGAACTCGAATTGCAGAGCGCGCTCACAGCCGTGTCCGAGGCGGGAGCCGCCCAGATAGTCGCGGGCTGGCCGTGTCACTTGATCGGCGGTGAGCGCCCGATCGACGGTGGCGTTGACCCGGTCGGCAAAGCTGGGACGGCGGTTATAGTCCAGCATGCTGACCTCCCTCGTAGCTGCGGTGGGCGAGCCCGTGGCAGGTCGAGCAGAGCCATTCGACCGCGAGCGGCTCGAAATAGTCGTGATGATGGGCTTCGAGTTCGGTCACGCAGCCGCAGCGCTGACACCAGACCGGCACGATGATCCGGCACGCCTTGACTGCACTCCTGACGATGCCGTGCGCCTTGTTCTTTTCAGCGTGGCGCAGCCGATACCGGCGCTGCGCCTCCCGATGCCTTTCGGGATCTCGGAAGTTCTGCGCGTAGGCACGCTGATATTCCCGGCGGCAATCCCGGCACCAAGCCTGTAGACCATCGGGGCTCCGGCGCCGCACGCCAAACTCTACCGCCGGCTTCTCTTCACTGCATTTGCTGCACGTTTTCATCAGAACGGCACCTCCGCGTCGGCGTCGGCTGCCATGGCGTGCATGGCATCCTGGAAGCCGCCGACGGCGACCTCGATGAGCGTGAGCACCTGCGCCTCCGTGAGGTCGGAGAAGCGCGCCTGCCAGCCGATTTCCTCCATGATCTCGGCGACCGGCTTCATGGCAGCGCGAATTGCCGCCTTCTCCTGTTCTGTGAGATCAACCATGGCCCAGCGCTCCCGCGCCAAGCGCGTCCAGAAGCCTTGGCAGGCCATCGAGCAGAACCAGACCGAGGGGCGCGGTTGCTTCGAGCGCACCGGGTCGAACCAGCCAAAGCCACGGGTGGGTCGCCGGCAGACAGCACAGAGCGTTCCACGCGGATGCCAGAGCCGCCGCCGGTCCTCGGCCGTGGTGGGGGAAACAGATGCCATGGCTCATGCCGCCCTCCCTATGGCTGCTTCGGGCGCGGCATCGGCCGCCCCAAAGACGAGGGAGCGGATGGCGTCGCGGTTGAAGCGAAAGGCCAGCAGCGCCGATGCCTGGTAGCGGGTGAGCCCGAAGTCCTGCCGGTAATCCGGCGGCAGGAAGGCGAGCTGCCGGTCGGTGGGCGGCTGGTTCAACCAGCGGCGCGTCTTGTGCGCGCTCTCGTCGCTCTCATGCTCGTTGAGCCAGTCGTCCGCCGCCGCGAGGCAGACAGTGCGCTCGCCCATCGCCAGCAGATGAGGCCGCTGCTTCTGCAGACCGCCGATGCCGTACCAGCGACCTTTCAGGAAGAAGACACCGCCCCAGGCATTGAAGCCGTTGGCGATGAGCGCGGCATCGTCGCCGAAGAGATCGCACCAGCGAAAACTCGATCGCTTCAGGAGGTCGATCTCGGACATCACGAAGTCGCCGAGCGGCGCTGCTTCGCCGCCTTCGGGACGCTCCCAGAGGTGCCCACACAGCGGGCATTCGATAGTGGCGAGCGGCACGATGGCGCCGCAGTCCGGGCAATCCTTGGTGGGCGCCTCGCCGGAGGGCTCGCGACCGTCCAGGTCGACGTCTTGCTCCAGCGATCCGTGCAGCAGGGTCGACGTGCCGAAATCGAGCACGATGCAGTCGGTTTTGATGATACCGGGATGCTCCTCGGGCGAGACCGTGCGCAGGCCGCGACCGACCATCTGGATCATGGTCGATTTGTAGGAGCTCGGCCGCAGCAGCACGACGCAGCCCGTCGGGGGATGATCCCAGCCCTCAGTAAGGACGGCGACATTGACGACGACCCGCAGCTCTCCAGCGGCGTAGGCGTCGAGGGTCGTCTTCCGGTTGGTATCGGCCATGTCGCCGTGGATCAGCCCGGCGGCGACACCGGCCGCGTTGAAAGCGGCGGTCACGTTGCGCGCGTGGTCCACGGTCGAGCAGAACACCACCGTCTGGCGCTCGCCCGCCTTTTCCCGCCAGTGGCGGATGACGGCGTCCGTGACCGGCGACCGGTTCATGATCGCGTCGACCTCGGCCATGTCGAAATCGTCGGCCGTGCGACGCACCTTGGTGAGCTGGTCCTGGACGCCGACATCGATCACGAAGGTGCGCGGCGGCACGAGATGGCCGGAGGCGATCAGTTCGCCGATCCGGATCTGATCGGCGACGTTGGAGAACACCGGGCGCAGACCGCGCTTGTCGCCCCGATTGGGCGTCGCGGTGACGCCGTAGACCCGGCACTCGGGATTGCGCTGCAGCGCGGCGTCGATGATGCGGCGATAGCTGTCGGCGGCCGCGTGGTGTGCCTCGTCGATCACCAGGAGGTCAAGCGCGGGCAGCTGGCCGAGATTACCGGCGCGCGCCAGCGTCGGCACCATCGCGAAGGTGACCTGCCCGTTCCAGGACTTCTCCTTCGCATCGACGACCGAAGTCGTGATACGGGGATTCACCCGGCCGAACTTACTCCGGTTCTGATCGGTCAGCTCGTCGCGGTGGGCGAGCACGCAGGCCTTGGCGCCCGTGCTCTTCGGGGTTTCGCCGACCATGCGACCGACGACGCCCGAGAGCATGATCGTCTTGCCGGCTCCGGTCGGGGCTACGCCGAGGGTGTTTCCGTGTTCGCCGAGCGCGCGGACGCTGCGCTCGACGAACTGCTTCTGGCGGGGACGCAGCAGCATGGCCGCCTCACTGCGCCCAAGACGGGCGCGTGCCCGCCGCCGGTGCTGAAGAGTGCGGCATGGAGGGCTGGGAAGGCTGAGCCTGCGGCTGCGGTGCCGCACCGGGCACGCCCATGAGGGCGGCATAGTCCTTGTGATCCGGCGTCACGGCTGCGCGGATCTCGTTTTTCTCCTCGCCGTTGGTGTCGGTGCCGATGTCGATCCGCGCCACGAACTCGAGGCCGTCGAGATCGGCAAAGCCGCTGATGCGACGCGCGGCCTGGGCCTGAGCGGACGTGTCCTTGTCCGAAATGCCGCGCGCGGAGTTGAGCATGCCGCGGATCAGGCTGCGGCCCATGTTCGCCCAGTCCGGCCCCTTGGGGCTGTAGAGCCCGATCAGGGTGAAGATCTTGCGCCGGGCGTAGGGCCCTTCGAGAACCGTGAACTCGCCCGAGAGATAGACCGAGCCGGTCGTCCCCCGCGTGGCGTATCCGCCGGTCCAGCCCTGCGCCGGATCGTCGAATCCGCCCGGACGGATCGTCAGGCGCACCTTGGCCAGCGTGCCCTTGGGGATGATGTTGCTGTTCTGCTTGGCGTCGTTGAAATCGTTCCAGGATCCAGTCATGGCTGGGTCTCCTCGTTCAGGCGTTTTCGGAATGGGTGGGTGCGTCGGAGGTCGGCGCCGTCGCGGCCGGGGGCGGGCTGCGATAGGCCAGCCGCTCGGAGGCGGGCTTCACGGGGCCGCGGATCTTGGCCATCAGGCGGCCGAGATGCGGCTCCTCGATCAGGTCGAGACGGCCGGATCGATCCTTCGCCGGGAAGTTCCAGGGGTTGATCGTCTGGCAGACGAAGGCACGGTACGGCGCGCCGGACTCGTCCTTGATCTCCGCCATCGTCAGGACTTCATCGACGATGCCCGGCAGCTCGAGGCCGGTCTTCGAGCCGTCGATCTGCGGCTGGAAGATGCGTCGATTGAAGTCGTCGAGCTTTTCGTCGAGGATCCCGACGAACCAGACGTTCTTCGCCCGCGTGTGCTGCAGATGCGTGAGCCACGCGACCATCTCGCGGCCGTGCAGGCCATAGGCGCCGCGGACATCGGGCTTGCCGGTCTTCTCCGAGAACGCCTCGGGCTGCCCCTTGCACCATTGGAAGCAGAGCCGCCCGGCGACGGTGATCGAGTCGATGAAGACCGTGTGATAGCGGTCGAGCGAAGCCGGATCGCCGAAGCGCTCGCACACCGCCGCGAAGTGGGCCTCGCTGTAGACCTGGTCGTCCCGCAGCGCCGGATTGGGGCCGCCGATGAAGACCGCGAAGTCGCGGCACTCGGCCCATGTGCGCGGCCGGACGCTGTCGCCGGACCATCCCTCGATGGCGAGGTCGCCCGCCTCCAGGTCGATGAACAATGTAGTGGCGGGGTCGAGCGTCCAGAGAAGCGAGGTCTTGCCGATCCCGGACTTGCCGAAGATCGTGCCCTTGATGCCGCGCGGCTCGGCGAGCCGCTGATCGGCCGAGATGATTGGCAAGAGGCGAGGAAGGCCGGAGGCCTGACAGGGAGAGGCAGGAATCGCCATCACTTGCCTCCCTTCGCCGCGATCAAGGCGTCGACCGCGATGTCCGCTCCCAGCGCGCCGGCCTTGCGGGCCTCGTCGTGGAGGGTGCGCACCGCGTCGATCTCGCGGTAGAGAGCCGATGCCTGCTCGTTCAGCCCGATGAGGGCGAAGGCCAGGTCGTCGATCGAGGCCGCCCCGACCGGCTTGACGGTCTCGTCGTGACGCTCGCCAAGGGCCGGCACCCGGATGGTCTCGGGCAGCTTGTCCAGCCCGAAATGTTGCTCGCGGAGCATCGCGAGCTTCTTCGTGATGCTCATGACGTCACCTCGGTGTTCAGGGAAAGACGGAAGCTGGGCTTGCCGGTGCGGACGGTGCGCGCGTCCTCGAAGGCGGAGCGGATGTGGCTCGGCCAGGCCGCGTACTTGCGCTCGGACACCTTGATCGCGACATCGACGTATTCGGTGGGGTCGTCGCCCTCGGCCCGGATGCGTTCGACGAGAGCGGTGAGCTTGTCCTGGTCCCAGTCGACGCGCTTCGGCAGGTCGGCGATCACGGTGACCGCGCCGTCGTCGAAGCGGATGGTCCCGGTGTCTTTGCCGGCGGCCTGCCGTGCGGCGTGGGCACGATCGCCGTACTTCAGCGCGACGGCCCCATCGAGCCAGTCGCAGACGGTCTTGGCGCGGCGCAGAGCGTCGGCGGCCTCGTCCTGCAGGAGGGCGAGCTGCTCGGCGGACAGAGCGGCGATGTCGCCGACAGCCATGCGCCGGAGCTCATCGAGGGAGATGCGGTTGGAGATCGTCATCACCACCACCTCATGCTGCAGGCTTGCTGGGGTGGTCGGCGGTGCTCGCCCGGATCTGCTCGCGCTCGTACTCCTCGACGTCTTCGAGGCGATACACGACGCGACCGCCGAGCTTGACGAAGCGCGGGCCTTCGCCCGTCCAGCGCCACCGCTCAAGCGTGCGGTGACTGATGTTCCAGCGCGCAGCCAGGTCGATCTGGTTGAGGTGTTTCGTAGCCATCTGTTTCTCCTTCGGTTTTGGTCGAAAACCTGCGGAGACGATGGCTGGCCGGGAGGGAGAAAACCGACCCGGTCAGAGGGAGAAGAACAGAGAGAATTTCGTCAGAGCGCGAAGCCCCAGAGACCGTTCTCGGACTTCAGATAAGGTTCGAGGTCTGCCCATCGCTGCGCGCCAAATGCTTGACGCAGCGTCTTCGCGCTGGAGTGGGCATGATCAAGGAGTTCCCGAGCGCTGAAGCGTCGGCCGTCCTGGTGTCCCTCAACCAGCTTGCGAATGATGGCGATATGGATGTCCGACTTGAGATCGATCGTGACGTTGCCATGGATGGTGAGTCGCTGCCCGCTCGGTGAGAGGGACAGGGGCGTATGAGGGCTGACGGCGGGTGTGCCATCGAGAAGTGCCGATAGGATTTCAGGGCTGACCGCCATTCCGTCATCGAAATCGATGGCATCGCCGATGGACACGACGAGGTGCCCCGGCAGCCCCGGTTCAAGGAGCCGACCACTGGGCGTGCTGGTCAAGAGAATGCGGACATGGGGTGTTGGTCGCCTTCGGGCCGCATCAGCCACATCTGCCCAAATCCTCCGGTCCGAAAGGCGGCGCGCGAACCAGATCGGGACCCGCTGCGGGCGACGGCCGATGCGCGCGTCGCCAAGCTCCCACAAAGCTCGTGGAACGAGCGCTCTGGCGCCGCCACGGGACGCAATGTCCAGCCCGACCAGCAAGCGGGCGAAAAGGACCGGGAAGTCCACCCCGTAGACTCCCATTCGCTCTTTCGGGACATCGACCCAGCCAGCAGACGGGCTGAAGTATCCGTAGCCGTTCCGTTCCGAGGACCAGATCAGGGAAACCGGCTCGTCTTCGAAATCAGCCAGCGAGGCGGCCGCCGCGTTATGGCCATCCAGACGCAGCACATTCGCCGCCAGCAATTTCCCCGCGCTGTTGGCGTGATAGTCGGAGAGCACGGCGCCGGCGACTTTGGCATCCGCGCTCTCCACGATTGAGAGGAGCAGATCAACCGCCCTCCGATCAATCGACGACGACACCGCCGTCTCCGGAAAGGATGCCCCAGCGCCGGAGATACTTCTCGCCGATCAGCTGCTCCTCTTCGGTCTGGTCCTTGAGATTGCAGCCATGCGGCATCGTGATCGTCAACGGCAGCGTCCGACCGCGTTTGGCATCGCCCTTGGGATGGAATTTGATGGAGAGTTTGGCCTGTGTCGCCACCCAACCGCCAGCCAGCGGATCGTTGGCGCCGAACCGCTCCGCCGACATGCTCCAAATAGTGCGGTCGGCCTTCCGAAGACATTCCAGCGTGACGCGCTCGCCCACATTGTCGATGGGCATCAGACGCAGCTGCTTGACCTCGACGGACTCGATCCCATCCTCCGGGTCGGTCGGAAAATCGAAAGGATGAAGCAGAACTGCGAGGTCGTAGGTGCGGAAGGGCACCTTCTCGCTCTGGAACTCGATCCCCAGCAGGTCGCGCGCCATGAAGCGGACCATCTCCTCGCGGCTCTCGCGGTCGTTGGCGACGACTTCGATGACGCCGGTCGCCGGTTCATACGTCATGGCCGCCTCGAAGACGGGACGGCGGGCGCGGCGGACGAGCGTTCCCGCGTCATCGAACGCCAGGAAATCGTCGAGGAGGCCTTCGCGGTAAATCGCGATCTGGACAAGCTCGCAATCCTCGCCGTCGAGGGTCGGCCGATAGCGCCCGAAGATGTCGATGTGGATGTTGTTGGAAGCGAACCGATCGCGCAGTGCCGTCTTGAAGGCATCGATGGATGCCTCGTCCCGCCGCAGATCGAGGTTCGGCTCGCCGATGAACCCGTCCCAGCTCCGACCACGGCGCCGCTCATCGGTGTAACGGACCTCCTCAGCATGGCGGAACCGAACCGGTTCGTTCAGGAACATCCAGAGCGAACGTGCATGGCCATTTGCCAGATCATCGAGCACCGTGCGGTCGTCGATCACGCTGTAGAGTGCGGTCTGCCCCGCATCATCGGCCAGGGCGCTCACCCGCTCGGCGTCATTGACGATGCGGGCGCGGGCTTCGTCGTCCATCTCGTCAACGGCGCGAAGCGTGACGCGAACCACCTCGGGCTCGGGCGCCTCCCAATCGACCTCGGTCGGAAGCTCGATGCCGGTGTGGTGGAAATAGGCCTGCAGCGACGAGGCAGGCACGTTGCGGATGAAACTCGTCACTGAGGCCATGGCCGATCTCCTTAGCCCTTGATGTTGCGGGGGTCGTTCCCGTGGGAATCGGACTGGCCAATCCGGCCATCCTGGTTGTGGATCTTGAATTCCGTCCCGGCGTTGCGGCTGATCTCTCGCCCACGGTCGATCGCCTCCCGCTTCGTGTCGAAGTGCCCGCTGGCGCGCTCGGCGCCGCCGCGGCGGACATCCCATCCGCCATTGGGATTGGGGACCACGTGATGGGTGCCCGAACCGTTACCTGCTTTAGCCATGACGGCCTCCTGTCTCGTGAAAGCGCGAACGCGGGTTCGTTACTACGAACTTGTGCGCAAGATAGGTATTGCAGGTACGGCGTGTCAAGGACTAGATGTATCGCGATAACGAACCCGGCGGACAAACAGGAGAACACCCGGTGCCAACACCCTTGGGAGAGCGCGTTCGCGAGCTCAGACTGAAGCGAGGACTGACCCTGGAGGCGCTCGCCGAAAGGGTCGGATCCAGCAAGAGCTACATGTGGGAGATCGAGAACAAGGACGTCGCGCGCCCTTCGGCGGAAAAACTTGCTCTGATCGCAACCGCAATCGACACCACCGTTGAGTACCTGCTGGCAGGTGACGGAGAGAAGGAAGAAGACGCAGAGGACATCGCATTCTTCCGAAAATACAAGAAGATGGATGCTCCATCGAAAGAGCGACTCCGTCGCATATTGGACGCGTTGGACGACGACTAATGAGCAATGGAAAGCGCAAATCCCCTCAACAAGAGGCGAACCGTCTTTCGATCCTGCTACGTCATGTTCTGGGAGAGGACCGCTTTCCGGTGGACGTCGAAGCGCTTGCCCGCGAGGTCTCCAAAAACAACGAGGATCCGATCACCAAGATCGTGGGCGGGGATCTACCCGGCTTCGAGGGTATGCTCAGGCCACACAGGAAGAGGCCGGAATGGCACATCGTCTACAACGACGATCCGCGGTATCGGGGCCGGGTGCGGTTCACACTCGCGCATGAATTCGGTCATTATCTGCTTCATCGCCCGACCTTGACCGCCCAAGACTACAATTCGGGCATTCTCGATCGCGATTGCGATTTCCAGTGCAAACCACTGCTTCCCAATAGCTGGCAGGAGGAGGAGAAGCAGCGGGAGGAGGAAGCCGACACGTTCGCGTCTTTCCTGCTTATGCCGCTCGACGATTATCGGGCTCAGGTCGATGGACACGAGATGACCGTCGATCTCCTGAACCACGTCACGGATCGCTACGGCGTGTCGTTGATCGCCGCTTGCCGGAAGTGGATCGATTTCACGGATAGGCGAGCGGCGATGATCGTGGCGCGCGACGGCCACGCGAAATGGGGACGCGCCAGCAAAGCCGCCCTAAAGAGCGGGATCTTCGTTCGATCGGGGATGCCGATCCCGGATGACGCGCTGGCCGCCATCGGCGCTGCCGAAAGAGGATTCGTTTCGGACAGGCCAGTCGCCCGGCCGAACGGCGTTTGGAACTTCAGCCGCGGCTCGGAGCCAGTGCGCGAATTGGCGATGGTGTCCGAGTTTCTCGACATGTCTCTGACCATTCTCCAGTTCGATGACGCCTTCGATGTTTGTGAGATCGAAGAGGATACGCCCTGGGACGCGTACGACCAGTTCACCCGTGATGATTCGATGTAACGACCCAACAATGCTGCGGGCAGCGCCGCTCCGGGCGACTTGCACAGATGTTCACGCTGGAAAGGCCTGACGAACGGCTTCGATCTGCTTCTAATGATTCCGCAGAAAAGCGATAAGTCATTGAATATGATTGCATATCGTCGTTTTGCGACTACCGTTTCGCCAGTCATCTTCTGTTGCGAACGGTCTCATGCAAGACGCCCGATCTGGCCCGAACCCGCTGCTGCCCGTCCGTCTGTCGACGGGCGAACGCCTCGATGAACTCGCGTTCATTTTTGCCGCGGGGCTGAGGCGTATACTGCCGGAACAGTCCAGTTCTTTATCTGCACCTGGCGAAGACAGTTCATTCGACATTCTCGCCCTCAAACGCCGTGTTGGTCGTCGCAAACCGAGCAACCGAGTTGGAGGGCAATAATGCCAGGAACAAAGAGAAAGACTGACGCCGCGCCATGGCGGGTGGGCGAACGCGACGCGGCGGACGCGAGCGTGGTCACGCAGCTTGCAGCGCTGAAACGAATGACGGTGGTCGAGCTGAAGGCGAAGTGGGAAAGCATCTTCGGCACCCCCGCTCCGAACAACAGCCGCAGTTACCTCGAGCTGAGGCTCAGCTACCGGGTCCAGGAACTGACCCTCGGCGGCCTGTCCCGCGAGACGCGGCGGACGCTGGACTTGCTGGCTGACGAAATCGAGGGCCGGGCCGGGCGCAAGACGATCATCGCGGATCCCCGCAACCCCGTGGTCGGAACCCGCCTCGTGCGCGAATGGGACGGGGTAGAGCACACCGTCACGGTGATGAAGGACGGCTTCGACTGGCAGGGGCGCAAGTTCAAGTCGCTCTCGGCGGTGGCGCGGGCGATCACCGGCACGCAGTGGAACGGCTACCGCTTCTTCGGCTTGCGCGAGGCGCGGAGGGACGACCGATGAGCCGTCATCAGGAAGCCGTCGCGGTCGTTCCGCGCCGCCAGCGCTGCGCCATTTATACCCGCAAGTCGAGCGAGGAAGGGCTCGACATGGAGTTCAACAGCCTCGACGCCCAGCGCGAGGCTTGCGAGGCCTTCGTGACGAGCCAGAAGGCGGAAGGCTGGGCCACCATTCGCGAACGCTACGATGACGGCGGCTTCTCCGGTGGCACGCTGGAACGGCCCGGCCTGAAGCGCCTCATTCAGGACGTCGAGGCCGGTCTGATCGATGTGATCGTGGTTTACAAGATCGACCGGCTATCGCGCTCGCTGATGGACTTCGCCAAGCTGGTCGAGATCTTCGACCGCAATCAGGTGACCTTCGTTTCGGTCACGCAGTCGTTCAACACCACGACCTCGATGGGCCGCTTGACCCTGAACATCCTCCTGAGCTTCGCGCAGTTCGAGCGTGAGGTGATCGGCGAGCGCATCCGCGACAAGGTCGCGGCATCCCGCAAGCGCGGCATGTGGATGGGCGGTCACGTCCCGCTGGGCTACGACGTGCGCGACCGCAAGCTGGTGGTCAACGAGGCCGAGGCCGCGACGGTCCGGATGATCTTCGAGCGATTCGTCGCCATGGGCTCCGCCACGACGCTGGCCAAAGCGCTCGCGGCTGAAGGCGTGCTGAACAAGCGCGGCAAGCCGATCGACAAGGGCTTCCTCTACAAACTGATCAACAACCGGGTCTACCTTGGCGAAGCCGTGCACAAGGGCACGGCCTATCCCGGCGAGCACGAGGCCATCATCGATCAGACCCTCTGGGACAAGGTGCATAGCATCCTGCAGGAGAGCCCGCGCCTGCGGGCGAAGAATACTCGCCGCCAGACGCCGGCCCTGCTGAAGGGGATCATCTTCACCGAGACAGGCACGGCGATGACGCCGACCGCGACGAAGAAGGGCACGCGCCTCTACCGCTACTACGCGTCGATGGACCTGATCCGAAACCGCCCGACCGGAGACGCCTCGGGTCCGCTGCGCTTGCCCGCCGGCATGGTCGAGGATGCCGTCGTCGGCGAAATCCGCCGCATGATCCGCGCACCCGAAGTCGCGGCGCGAACCATAAAGGCCCTGCGCGACGAGAGCCCGACCATCGATCAGAAGGCGGTCGTCACGGCGCTCGGCGAGTTCGATCAGCTATGGGCGGCGCTCTATCCGGCGGAGCAGACCCGCATCGTCCAGCTTCTGGTCGAGCGGGTGACCGTCGGCGAAGACGGCATCGCCGTCGATCTGCGCCACGACGGGCTGGGCTCGGTTCTCCGGGACATGATGGCGCCCCGCCAGACGGAGGCCCACGCATGACCGACTCGACGAACACCATCCGGGTCGTCATCCCCCTGACGATCCGCAAACGCAATGGGCGGCCGAAGATCCTGCCGCCCGACGAGGTGACGGTTCGGAACGGCCGGTCACAAGACCCTCATGTGCTGCGCGCCATCGCCCGCGCCTGGAGCTGGCGGCGGCAGCTGGAAACGGGCGCCGCTTCCACGATCCAGGACATCGCGGCGGCCGAGAAGGTCTCCGACCGGTTTGTGAGCCGAATGATGCGGCTCGCCTATCTGTCACCCGAGGTGCTTGAACACCTCGTCATCAGGCGCGTCCCACCGGCGCTGTCATTGAACGACCTTGTTTCGGTCGCCGACCGGCCATGGGCGGAGCAGATGGGGATAGTGTTTGAGGGACTGGCTTAACCGGCACAGCAGGAGAGTTTTGCCACATCCTTGTCGAATGTCTGGGCGGCCAGCTTCAACCCTTCAACAGTGGTCAGGTAGGGGAAGATCATCTCTCCGAGTGCCTTCGTGGTCATGCCGAACTTGAGCGCCAGCGCCAGCGTCTGGATGCTGTCGGCGCCCTCGGGCGCCATGATCACACCTCCCAGAAGCCGGTCGGTTTTCGCGTCCGCCACAAGCTTGATGAGCCCACGCGTGTCGCGCGCGGCCAGCGCCCGCGGCACGTTGTCTAGCGTCAGGACGCTCGTCTTGACCTCATGCCCGGTCGCGCGCGCCTCCGCTTCGGTCAGGCCGACACCCGCCACTTGTGGATCCGTAAACACGACCCACGGCATGGTTCCATTGTCGTAGACGAGGCTATCGCCATTCAGCGCGTTCTTCGCGGCGAGCTTTGCGCCATAGGCCGCCATGTAGACGAACTGGTCCCGGTTGGTCACATCGCCCGCCGCGTAGACGCCGGCTTTCGAGGTGCGCATGTGGTCATCGACCACGATGGCGCCGCGAGCGTCTTGCGCCACACCGGCCTCCGCCAAGCCGAGGGTTGCGGTATTGGGGATGCGTCCCGTCGCGACCAGCAGCCGCTCCGCCTTCAGCTCGACCGTCTTGCCGCCTTCGCTGACGCAGACGGTGACGCCGGTCTCATCTTCACAGCAGGCATCGTAGGTGATGCCGCAATGAAGCGTGATGCCTTCGGCGCGGAAGGCCGCAGCCAGCGCGTCCGACACTTCCGGTTCCACCTGCGGCAGCAGGCGCGACCGGCAGATCACCGTCACCTCAACGCCCATGCGCGCCATCATCTGGGCAAGCTCCACGCCGATATACCCGCCGCCGATGACAATCAGGCTCCTGGGCAGCGTCTCCAATTCCAGCAGTGTCGTGCTGGTCAGGTAGGCCACGGTCTTGATGCCGGGAATCGGCGGCACGGCAGGTCGTCCGCCCGTAGCGATGATGATATTGTCGGCGGCGACAGGGCCGTTTTCGACGAGCACGCCGGCGCCGTTCAACCGCGCCGCGCCCTCCAAATAGGTAATCCCGTCATACTCGGGCAGCAGGTCGGCGTATTTCTTCTGCCGTAGCGTCGAGACGAGATCGTCCTTGGCGGCGATCAGACGTCGCCAATCATTCACCTGCGCGTCGCCGGTCAGGCCCGGGAACCGGCCCGCCGCCCTTGCGCCATGTAGCGCCTCGGCGGCGCGGATCATGGTTTTGGACGGCACGCAGCCGACATTGACGCAGGTGCCGCCAATGGTGCCGTGGCCGATCAGGGCGACGCTCGCCCCTTGCTCGGCCGCCGTGATGGCAGCGGAAAAGCCTGCCGAACCCGCGCCGATGACGGCGAGGTCGTAGGTTGTCCGGGATCGTGCGTTGGGGGTGCAGCAGTGGCTTGGCTTGAGGCGTTCGTTCATGTCCGTCTTTCTTTCTGTTCTCAGACCATCGACCCGAGGTCCGAGGCGTAGCTGGGATAGGCGAAGATCGCCGCCTTGATCCGGTTGGCGGTCAGCCCCGCACCCATGGCCATCGCGAAAAGATTGATCTGTTCCTCCGTTCCCGGACCAATCAGATGCGCGCCGAGGATGTGGCCGGTCTCACGCTCCACCAAAACCTTGAAGCCGCTGGCCACGGCGCTTACACGTATCGAGGAATACCATCGCTCGGTCCGCTCGAAATGGACGTCGAAGTCGTGTCCCGCCTCCTTCGCTGCGGCCTCGGACAGGCCGACGCTGCCAAGCGGCGGCAGGGTGAAGACCGTGCTCGGGATCGGCGGATAGACGATCTTGCGTTCGTCCTGGTTCGCCAGCAGGTTCTTGGCCGCAATGCGCGCCTCGTTGGCCGAGACCGGCGTCAGGTTCGGCCCGCTGTCGGCGCAGTCGCCCGCGGCGAAGATCGCCGGGTTCGACGTGCGCATTGCGGGGCTGACCTTGATGCCGCGTTTCGTTGCATCCACCCCGGCGGCCTCGAGGTTCAGATCCTCGATGTTCGGCACCCGCCCGGCCGCATGAACCGCAACGTCGCAGACGACCTTCTTCGGCCCATCCGGCGTTTCGTACTGCACGGCAAAGGCGTTACCCTCGCGCGCGATGCCGCTGACCGCGGCCCCGGTGTGGACATCGACGCCCAGCGCCTCGGTCGCCTCAGCCAGGATCGCCGTCAGGTCGGGATCGAAGTTCGGCAGGATGCGGGGCCCGCGTTGCAGCACGGTGACCGTCTCGGCCCCGGCGCGCGCGGCGATATGCGCAAATTCCAACGCGATATAGCCGCCGCCGACAAAGACGATGCGCCGCGGGCATTCCGGCAGCTCCAGGAAGTCGGTGCTGGTGATCAGATGCTCCTCGCCGGGGATCCCCAGCGTGGCAGGCCGCGCGCCCGTGGCGATGTGGAAATGCCGCGCTCGCCAGGCCCTGCCGTCGATCTCGACCGTGTCGGGCGCGGTGAAACGCGCCGATCCTTGGAGCGTGGCGATGCCGGCCCTGTCGTGTCCGGCCTCGATCCGGCCCGGCATGGCGTCGGTGAAGGTCCGCTTGAAGGCCATCATCTCGGCCCAGTCGATCCGGGGCTCGGCGATCAGCCCCTTGCCGTCCATCGCCCGCGCCCGTTCGACGCCTTCGGTCACGCCGACCAGCATCTTCTTGGGATCGCACCCCCTGAGCGCGCAGGTGCCGCCGTAGGGAAGCCGGTCGACGATGGCGACCTTCCAGCCCTCGGCGGCGGCCATGCGCGCCACGCCGTTGCCGCCCGTTCCCGCGCCGATGACGATGAGGTCGAACTCAAATCCGTCGGACATGAAGGTTATTTATCTCTCTGAAAATTAATCGTCTGGACATCGTCCCTATCGCAGCAAGCCGCCGCGCGGCTCTGCCGCCACAGGCCGTAGGCCGCCACGCCGAGGAAGAGGACGAGCGCGGGCAGCAGCACATAGTCGAGACCGCCAATCCACGCCGAAAGGCCGACCGCGCCGAGGGCAATGACAAGCACCGGCGTGGCGCAGCAGATCGCGGCGATCGCGGCCCCGATGATACCGGTCTTGAGGATCGTTGCGTCCTTCATCGGCCTCAGCCTCGGACCGAGGCCGGATAGCCCGCGTTGGTCGAGGCCGCGGCGATGGCGTCTGCGTTCGTCACCGATGGGTCGAAGACCACGGTTGCTGTCTTGGCATCGAAGTCGATATTGACCGAGCGAACGCCCTCTACGCCTTCCATGGCGCGTTTCACGGTCACTGGGCAGAGCGCGCAGGTCATGTTCTGGATGGCGAAGGTCCGGGTCTGGGCGGCCGCCACCTGTTGGGAGGCGGACTGGGCGGCGGCCGGGGCCACGGCCGTTCCGATGGTCCAGCCGAGTCCGCCGAGGGCCAGCAAGGCAGCAGCGAGGATAAGGGGGCGTCTCATGGCGGTTACTCCTATGTTTGGTCTCAGTAGAAGAGCGGCGCCCACCAATTGATGGTCAGCGCGAGCAAGATCACCACGGTGGAGAGGCAAAGCGCAGTCTTGGTGATGACGGCCGACTGCGGCTTGGCGCAATAGGAACCGTCCACACAAGCGGGCTTGGCTTTGAAATAGACCTGCCGGAAGCCGAGGCCGATGAAGACAAGCGCAATGCCTGCGAAATACGGCTTGTAGGGCTCAAGCGCGGTAAGGTTGCCGATCCAGGCCCCGGAGATGCCGAGCATTACGAACAGCAGCGGCACCACGCAGCAGGTCGAGGCCAGAATGGCGCCGATCACACCGCCCGCCGCAAAGATGTTCCGCTTCCGATCGTCTGCATCTTCAGCGGCTTGTACCGTCTGGATTCCTGCTTCGGGTGTGCTCATGCGTCATCGTCCTCGCCTTGGTTCTGATTTTAAGATAAGGTCTGTAGTGACTACAGACTCAAGGGGGTTTTTGACAGAATGGGAGATCACGTTTCCGGGAAGGGACTGAAGCGCGCGGACCTTGCGCGGCGCACGGGCTGCAATCTGGAGACCATCCGTTATTACGAGAAGATCAGCATGATGCCCGATCCACCGCGCACCGCATCCGGCTACCGCGTCTATGACGAGACCCATGTTGGGCGTTTGCGCTTCATCCTGCGCGGCCGGGAGCTGGGCTTCTCCATCGAGGAGTTGCGCGGGCTCTTGCAGCTCGTAGATCGAGGGACTCAGACCTGCGCCGAGGTGAAGGCGCTGACGGAGCAACATCTTGCGGACGTGCGCGCCAAGATCGCTGACCTCAGGCGCATAGAGAAGGTGCTCGCCGCCACGGCTGCGCAGTGCTCGGGCGAAGAGGTGCCGGAGTGCCCCGTGCTGGAGGCGCTGGCATCGTGATCAAACGGATCCACAAGTGTGCGCATCTGCGCGATTGATTTGGCGTTTGATGGTTCGTGTGAATACGTCGCACAACGCCTATCGCGCGTTCTCAGGATGGCGACGCCAGCCGGGATAACTGCCGCAGAAAATGCCCTGGTGCGATGGGCGGAACTACCTGAAAACGTAGACTTTCACGAAGCCGAACCGCTCGGCATGAGGTTCGGTCGGTTAGAGACGGAGGGCCGTTTAGAGACGGAAACTGGACCCGGCGTCAGTCTCCGAGGTTCGGATGCCTCGGCTAAACGCCTTTGAAACAAAAAGAAAAAGGCCCGCGGGTGGGGCCTCATCTCGGGTTCGCTACAAGATAATGGCGGAGAGGGAGGGATTCGAACCCCCGATACGGTTGCCCGTATGCCGCATTTCGAGTGCGGTGCTTTCAACCACTCAGCCACCTCTCCGCGCGCTGAAGCGTTCTCATGCAGCGGCGCTTAGATAACGGCGAAGCGGGCCCGACACAAGGCCAAATGCAGCGTAACCCGCCCGCCTCACCTTGACCTTTCGCCTCATGTCCGATATGGAGCCGTCATCCGCGGCGTGGGGCGCATCCCGCGCCGCTTATTTCGTGGGCTCTCGCGGCCCGATCTTGAACGACTGACAAAAAGACGGCAGGCGACTTTTCGCAAGGCGCCCAAGCCGGACCGGACACCGAAAGGCAAGAAAGATGTTCGCAGTCATCAAAACCGGCGGCAAGCAGTATCGCGTTGCCGCGGACGACCTTCTAAAGGTCGAGCGGCTCGCCGGAGAGCCGGGCGAGATCATTGTGATCAGCGATGTGCTCGCCGTGGGCGAGGGCGACAAGGTGACGATCGGCACGCCCTTTGTCGAGGGCGCCAGTGTGGCGGCCGAGGTGGTTGACCACACCAGAGGGCCGAAGGTGATCGCCTTCAAGAAGCGCCGCCGCCAGAACTCGCGCCGCAAGCGCGGCCATCGCCAGCTGCTGACGACCGTCAGGATTTCCGAGATCCTGCTCGACGGCGCCAAGCCTTCGAAGAAGGCGGCCGCCAAGCCCGCTGGGAAGGACGAGGAAAAGCCTGCTGCGGCGAAGAAGGAGACCAAGCCCGCGGCGGAAGAGGCGCCGAAGAGGGCCAAGGCGTCCGCCGAGGCGAAGGAGGTCAAGCCGCTCTTCACCGCGCCGGAAGGCGAAGGCGACGATCTGACGAAGATCAAGGGCATCGGTCCCGTGGCGGCCGGTCAGCTCAGGGAGCAGGGCCTCACCACATTCGCCCAGCTTGCCGGACTTTCCGACGAGGACATCGCCAGGATCGACGCGGCCATGCCCTTCAGCGCTGACCAGATCAAAGACTGGCGTGAGCAGGCCAAGACCCTGGCGCAATAAGTGAGGGCTCTGGCCCGACCAAACGGAATTGCATTCGAGCGCGTGAGCGTTCATATATGAGTGAAGCGCCCCGGTAGGCGCAAAGGAGCAGTCTGATGGCACACAAGAAAGCTGGCGGGTCGTCGCGTAACGGTCGCGATTCCGAATCCAAGCGCCTCGGCGTGAAGAAGTTCGGCGGCGAGCGGGTCGTGGCCGGCAACATTATCGTGCGCCAGCGCGGGACGAAGTGGCATCCCGGCGCGAATGTCGGCATGGGCAAAGACCATACGCTTTTTGCGCTTGCCGCGGGTGCCGTGTCCTTCGCCACGAAAGCGAACGGGCGAACCTACGTGTCGGTAAACCCGATTCTCGAAGCAGCGGAGTAGCCGGTTCCGCACCAAAACACCGGCGACCCATCCGGGAGCTGGTGTCCGGGAAAATCCGGAAAAGGTTCAGGGGAGATGGGTCGCCGTCTCCCCTAAATTTTTGTCCGGAGGAAAAGGCCATGGTTGCCGAAACTGAAGAGGTTGAGGGTGATAGTCTCCGTATAGAATGTCCTGTTCTCGTGACCGAGCGTCTGGTGCTGCGCCCCCCGCATGAGGACGACATTCCCGAGCTGGCGCAGCTCGCCAACAACCGCCGCGTGGCCGAGATGCTGTCGCGCATGCCACATCCCTATTCCGAGGCTGATGCCGCGGCCTTCGTGCGCGGCAGCCGCTCGCGCGACCGATCCGGCTGCCACTACGCGGTGGCCCTTGCCGGCAGTGGTGCCTTCATCGGCTGCGCCGGGCTTGACAATCGCGAGTACGGGCTGGAGCTTGGCTACTGGATGGGCGAGCCCTACTGGGGGCGAGGCTACGCGACCGAGGTGGCGCATGCGCTGGTCGATCTCGCCTTCCGGGCGACGAACATCGACCGGCTCAATGTCTCCTGCCGCGTCATCAACGACGCCTCGCGGCGCGTCATCCACAAGTGCGGATTCCAGTATGTCGGCCAGGGCATGATGGATTCCGTGGTGGCCGGCAAGGTGCCCGTTGAGCGCTACCAGCTCGACCGCAGGACCTGGGTCAGCCTCAGGAGCTGGGGCTCGTAGGGGCGATGATGCCTGCGATTTTGAGGGCTTGGGCAGAGCCCAAGCCCAAGAATTTGCTTTCTCCGCTGCCAAGGGGGCGTTAGAAGCGCTGCAGCGTTGCCGCAAGCCAATTTCCGGCATGGCAACCGGTGGGCGGCAGCGCCTTCTCCCCCTTGGGAAGGTGGTTTCGACAGCTTGGCTGGGGCGGGTGTGGGAGCCGGAAACAGCGAGTGTGGCGCAGAACACCGGGTACGGAAGTCGCAAATATGAAATTTCTCGACCAGGCCAAGGTATATGTCCGCTCCGGTGACGGCGGCGCAGGCGCGGTCTCGTTCCGGCGCGAGAAGTTTATCGAGTTCGGCGGGCCAGACGGAGGCGACGGCGGGCGCGGCGGCGACGTGTGGGTGGAGGCGGTCGATGGCCTCAACACGCTGATCGACTATCGCTATCAGCAGCATTTCAAGGCCAAGACGGGCGGGCACGGCATGGGCCGAAACCGCACCGGCGCAAAGGGCGCTGACGTGGTGCTAAAGGTGCCGGTGGGAACGCAGATTTATGAGGAAGACAACGAAACCCTCATCTGCGATCTTACCCGTGTGGGCGAGCGCTATTGCCTGGCGCGAGGCGGCAATGGCGGCTTCGGCAACCAGCATTTCAAATCGTCAACCAATCAGGCGCCGCGAAGGGCCAATCCCGGCTTGCCCGGCGAGGAACGCTGGATTTGGCTCCGGCTGAAGCTGATTGCAGATGCGGGCATCGTGGGGCTGCCCAATGCCGGCAAGTCAACCTTTCTAGCAACCGTTACGGCTGCGAAACCGAAAATCGCGGACTATCCGTTCACAACGCTTCACCCCAATCTGGGCGTGGTGCGCACCGATGGACGCGAATTCGTACTTGCAGATATTCCGGGCCTCATCGAAGGCGCGCATCAGGGTGTCGGCATCGGCGACCGGTTCCTCGGCCATGTGGAGCGCACGCGCGTCCTCCTTCACCTCGTCTCTGCGCGAGAGGAGGATGTGGCAGCCGCTTATGCGACCGTGCGGCAGGAGCTTACCGCTTATGGCCATGGGCTCGCCGGCAAACCGGAGGTTCTGGCGCTTTCACAGGCTGACCTGCTGGGAGATGCGGAACGGGCGGAGGCGCTGAAAGCGCTTGAAAAGGCTGCGGGGCGCAGGCCGTTCCTCCTCTCATCGGCAACGGGAGAAGGTGTTCAGGAGGTGCTGCGGGCCTTGATGCGCGTGATCGAGGACGCGCGAGAGAGGGAAGAGGTGTCGGACGAAGTGGACGAGCGGTGGCGGAAATGAGCGGGCGCTTGGCCGATATAAGTCAGGAGGGCGGAAGAGAGAGTCATATGAAACGCGTCACGCTTTCCTCCTACCGCCGTATTACCATCAAGATTGGCTCCGCCCTGCTGGTGGACCGCAATACGGGCCTGAAGCGGGCGTGGCTAGCCACCCTGGTGGATGATATTGCACGGCTGGCTGCTGCCGGAACGGAGGTGCTGGTGGTTTCCTCCGGTGCGATCGCGCTTGGGCGCACTGTGCTCGGCCTTGGCCGGCGCACGCTCCGGCTTGAGGAAAGCCAGGCCGCCGCCGCCGTGGGCCAGATCGCGCTTGCGGGCGCCTGGGCCGGTGAGCTTGGCCGGCATGGGCTTACCTCCGGCCAGGTGCTGCTAACGCTGGGAGACACGGAGGAGCGCCGGCGCTATCTCAATGCGCGCGCCACCATCTCCACGCTTTTGAAGATGAAGGCGGTGCCGGTCATCAATGAGAACGACACGGTCGCCACCAGCGAGATCCGCTACGGCGACAATGACAGGCTCGCGGCCCGGGTCGCCACTATGATGGGCTGCGATCTGCTCATCCTCCTGTCGGATGTCGACGGCCTCTACACCGCCCCGCCGGAGCGCGACCCGGATGCGCGCTTCATTCCCGTGGTGGAGGCGATCACGCCTGAGATCATGGCCATGGCCGGGGACGCGGCGTCAGAGCTTTCGCGCGGCGGCATGCGCACCAAGCTCGATGCGGGCCGGATCGCCACGGCCGCCGGCACGGCGATGATCATCGCCTCGGGCAAGGAAACGGGCCCGATATCGGCGATTGAGCGCGGCGCGCGCGCAACGCTTTTCCGCGCGAGTCCCACGCCGGTGCGCGCCTACAAGACTTGGATCGCGGGCCAGCTCGAGCCTGCGGGTCGCATCGTCATCGATGAAGGCGCGCTGAGGGCGCTGCGGTCCGGCAAAAGCCTGCTGCCTGCCGGTGTGAAGGCGGTGAGGGGCTCGTTTTCGCGTGGCGATACCGTTGCCATTATCGGGCCGGACGGCACCGAGGCGGGGCGCGGGCTGGTTGCCTATGACGCCAGCGATGCCGTAAAGATCGCGGGGCTCAAGACCGGCGAGATAGCCGCAGTGCTCGGCTATGAGGCGCGCGCGGCCATGGTGCACCGCGACGATCTGGTCCTTTCTCCGCCGGCTGGTGAAAGGATGCGCAAGGTGGAGGGAATCGATGCTGAAGGTGCATGAGGGCGCTGACATCGCGACCCTGATGAACGAGCTTGGCGCGCGCGCCCGGGCTGCTGCAAGACCGCTCGCAGTCGCCACCACCGAGCGGAAAAACGCAGCGCTTCTGGCCATGGCGGACGCGCTGGAAGCCAATACGCCTGACATTCTCGAGGCCAATGCGCGCGACATGGAGGCCGGCAGGGCAGCGGGCCTGTCTACCGCTCTACTCGACCGCCTGATGCTCGATGAAAAGCGGGTTGCGGCCATGGCTGCGGGCATCCGCGAGATTGCCCGGCTTGAGGACCCGGTCGGCCAGGTGATCGCTGCGTGGGAGCGGCCCAATGGTCTTTTCATCGAGCGCGTGCGCACGCCGCTCGGCGTCGTTGGCGTGATCTATGAGAGCCGCCCGAATGTGACGGCCGATGCCGGCGCGCTCTGCCTCAAGGCGGGCAATGCCGTGATCCTGCGCGGCGGCTCGGACTCTGCCCATTCCTCTGCCGCCATTCATGCCTGCCTGGTCGAAGGTCTGGTGAAGGCGGGTCTGCCTGAAGATGCGATCCAGCGCGTGCCGGTGACCGACCGGGCCGCTGTCGGCGAATTGCTGAAGGGCCTTGACGGCAATCTGGATGTGATCGTGCCGCGCGGCGGCAGGAGCCTGGTGGAGCGCGTCCAGAAGGAGGCGCGGGTGCCCGTCTTCTCGCATCTGGAGGGCATCTGCCACCTCTATATCGACAAATCAGCCCGGCTCGATATGGCAGTTTCGCTCACGGTCAACGCCAAGATGCGGCGCACCGGCATCTGCGGTGCGGCCGAGACGCTGCTGGTGGATCGCGCGGCTGCCGACACGCATCTCGTGCCGGTTCTGGACGCTCTTGCGGCGGCCGGCTGCGAGATCCGCGGCGATGAAGGTGTGCGCGTGCGTTTCCCATCCGCACGGCCTGCAACCGAGGAGGATTGGCGCACCGAATATCTGGATGCGATCATCTCGGTGAAGCTGGTGGACGGCGTTGGGGAGGCCATCGAACATATCGAAACCTGGTCCTCCCACCACACCGAAGCCATCGTAGCGGAGGACGCTTCGGCGGTGGAGCGTTTCTTCAATGAGATCGATTCGGCCATCCTGCTCCACAACGCTTCGACCCAGTTCGCTGACGGCGGCGAGTTCGGCATGGGCGCGGAAATCGGGATCGCTACCGGAAAGATGCATGCGCGCGGGCCGGTAGGCGTGGAGCAGCTCACCTCCTTCAAATACCGCGTGCGTGGCACCGGCCAGGTTCGGCCCTGAGGAATGGCCTTGGCGGAGGAGAGCGTGCCGGCGCGCTATCTGCGCATGCCGCACGTGGAAAAGGGCATGGCCGTGGGTCTTTTCGGCGGGTCGTTCAACCCGCCCCATGCGGGCCATGCTCTGGTGGCGGAGACGGCAATCCGCAAGCTTCGTCTCGACCAGCTCTGGTGGATGGTCACGCCGGGGAATCCGCTGAAGGATCGCGGCGCCCTGGCGCCGCTTGCCGAGCGCATTGCCATGTCGGAAAAACGCGTCTCAGACCCACGCATTCGCGTGACGGCCTTCGAAATGCGTTATCGCATCCGCTACACGGCCGATACCATCCGGCTCGTCAAAAGCCGCCATCCGGGCGTGTTCTTCGTCTGGATTATGGGTGCCGACAGCCTGCGGGATTTTCACCGCTGGGAGCGCTGGCGCGAGATCGCCGAAAGCGTGCCGATTGCGGTCTTCGACCGGCCGGGGGCGACGCTTTCCTTCCTGTCCTCGACCATGGCGCGGGCCTTCAGCCATGCCCGCATAGCGGAAACGGAAGCGGCTCGGCTTGCGCGGCTTTCTCCGCCTGCCTGGACATTCATCCACGGCCCGCGTTCATCGCTTTCCTCCACCGCGCTGCGCGAGGCAGCCCGCCGGTAAGTGCCGCTTGCAGTGCGAAACACGACTTGTCTTGAAACTGTCGGGGTACTCTGCCTATTTTATCGATTGTCTCTTGGCGTAAAGCAGGGGACGCAGTTGTTCTTATCGGAAAGGGAAGACACTCTGAGAACAGCACTCCAGAAGAAGGCAAGCATCTTGCCTTCGCCGGCCGGGGCAAGCGAATCGGGCCTGTCTCGCGCCTTACAGACAGCGCTTCGGAGTCTGGAAGACTCGAAGGCGGAAAACATCGTCTCCATCGACATTCAGGGCAAGTCTCCGCTGGCGGACTATATGATCGTGGCCTCCGGCAGATCGCATCGTCACGTCACGGCGGTGGCGGATCACCTCTTGCGCTCCTTGAAGGAAGCGGGCTTCGGCTCGGCGCGGGTGGAAGGTCTTTCGGGCGCCGACTGGGTGTTGATCGACGCGGGCGACATCATCGTTCACGTCTTTCGCCCGGAAGTCCGGGAGTTCTACAACATCGAGAAGATGTGGCAGGCTCCGGATCTCGAGGAGGAAACGGTGCACTAGCGAAAGCTAGCGCCTCTTCGCGTGCGTCGCGCCGGAAGGACGGCACCTCACCTTCCGGAAGGAGTCCGATGCGCGCCGCGCCGGCCATATCGGACGTGAATCATCGGCCGGAATTCCTTCTGCTGCTGATGCATCCGTGCGTGCCATCTTCCCGCTACGGAACTTGATCGAGGTAACCCATTCGCATCACCGTCCACGTGGTAGGCCGCATGAAGGCCGGCCCCGAAAAGGAACTTGCCGAACGGTACTTCGAGCGCCTCGCCCGGAGCGGCGGGGCTGTCGGCCTTGAATTCGCGGGCGTGCGTGAAATCCTCGAAAGCCGGGCAAGAACGGCGGACGCGCGTAGGCGCGAGGAGGCGCAGAAGCTTCAGGATGCGGCACAAGATGCACTGCTGGTGCTGCTTGATGAGCGTGGAAAAAACCTGCCGTCACAAGAGCTTGCCTCAAGCCTTGCCGGATTCCGCGATTCGGGGACCCGGCATCTCGTCTTCGCCATCGGTGGGCCGGACGGCCACGACGAGATGCTGAAGCGGGCTGCCGGCCTCAGCCTTTCCTTCGGGGCACAGACCTGGCCACACCAGCTCGTCCGCGTCATGCTGGCCGAGCAGCTTTATCGCGCGGTGACGATCCTCTCCGGCCATCCGTACCATCGCGAGTAGCCGCGAGCCCTGTTTTCCGTGAACAACCGGCGATCAAAGGGGTTGTGGTTCCATCGCGGAACATGCGATTGAACGCTTATTCCGGTGCGTGATGGTTGATCATTCCTTAACGATCTATCTTTAAAGGTGGGCGCGTGTTCGCAACGGCGAGGTGAAGGTGCGACCGGTCGGCTCTTGGGGAGGGGCGCTCCTTACGGCGGCTATTGCATTAGCCGCACAGCCCGCCGGCGCGCAGGCCGTCGATCAGCTCGAATTGCAGCAGAACCAGAAGGTCGAAGAATATCGCCGCGTTTCGGAGCAGCTGGCGCTGTCGGAAAAGCGGCAGGCCGAGATTGCCGCCGAGATCGCCGCTCTCAAGGATGACAGCGCCGCGCTGACGGCGGCCCTGATCCAGGCCGTGAAGACGGAGCGCAAGCTCGCGGAGGACATCGATGATATCGAGAACCGGCTGGAGGTTCTTGTCCACCGGGAGAACGACCTGAAGGTCTCGCTCGCGGGCCGCCGCGGCATCCTGGCGGAGGTGCTTGGTGCGCTCCAACGCATGGGGCTCAGTCCGCCGCCAGCCATCCTCGTGCGGCCGGAAGATGCGCTCGGATCGGTGCGCAGCGCCATTCTTCTGGGCGCGGTGGTGCCGGAACTGCGCGCCGAGACGGAAATGCTGATTTCCGACCTTCGCGCGCTATCGCGCATTAAAACCTCCATAGCCGCCGAGAAGGAACGGCTCACGGAAGGACGCCTCGCTCAGGCGGAGGAAAAGCAGCGCCTGACCCTTCTTCTGGAGGAGAAGCGGCGCATCCATGCCGAGGCGGAAGCGCGCATGGAGGCCGAACGCGCCCAGGCGGAGGAGCTCGCCGCGCGCGCCGAAGGTCTGCAGGATCTGATTGCCTCGCTCGAAAAGGAGATCGAGTCGCTGCGCAAGGTGCTTGAGGCGCGCGAGCAGGCGGGGGAGGGAAGCCTGCTTGCCGAAACGCTTCCCTTTGCGCGCCGCGCTGGGCTCGTGCCGCTGCCGGTCGTCGGCGAATTCTCCAAGCGTTTCGGAGAGGATGACGGCACGGGAAGCCAGCTCAAGGGCGACATTCTAAGGACACAATCAGGCGCAATCGTCACGGCACCAGCGGACGGTACGGTCCTTTACGCCGGGCCTTTCCGCTCCTACGGTCAGCTATTGATACTGAGCCCCGGCGACGGCTATCATATCGTGCTGGCAGGCATGGATCGGCTGAACGTTTCCATCGGTCAGGCCGTTCTGGCGGGCGAGCCGGTCGGGATCATGGGTGAGGCCCGCCTCGCGAGTCTCGCCGCCACTACCGTGGGTGCGGTGCCTGAACTATATGTTGAGTTCAGGAAAGACGGAAAGCCGATCGACCCGAAGCATTGGTGGGCTCGGGAGCTATCTGGAAGGACGGGAAATGATACGTAGAATGTCGCTCTTGCTCGCCGGCGCGCTGATGGGCGCATCCGTCATGAGCTTGGTTTACGGGACGAACGGAACGGTGGCCAATGCGGCGGGGTCGGAAACGTATCGGCAGCTCGCCATTTTTGGCGATATTTTCGAGCGCGTGCGCGCTCAGTATGTGACGCCGCCGGACGAGAAGGAGCTGGTGGAAAGCGCTATTAACGGCATGCTTTCCTCGCTCGACCCGCATTCCTCCTATCTCGATCCCGAGGCCGCCAAGGACATGCGCGTGCAGACCAAGGGTGAGTTTGGCGGTCTCGGCATCGAGGTTACCATGGAGGATGAGCTGGTGAAGGTCGTCGCGCCCATCGACGACACCCCGGCTGCTCGCGCCGGTATTCTGGCCGGCGACCTCATCTCCGAGATCGATGGCGAGCCGGTGCGCGGCCTGACGCTGAACGAAGCCGTCGACAAGATGCGCGGGCTCGTCAACACGCCGATCGAGCTAACCGTCCTGCGGGAAGGGCAAGCGGAGCCACTGAAGTTTACCATCATCCGCGACATCATCAGGGTCAAGGCGGTCAAGTATCGCGTCGAGGGCGGCGATGTCGGCTACCTGAAGATCAGCTCCTTCACCGAGCAGACGACGGACGATCTGCGCAACGCCATCGAGGCAATTCGCAAGGAGGTCCCCGAGGACGAGCTCAAGGGCTACATTCTGGATCTGAGGCTCAATCCTGGCGGCCTGCTTGATCAGGCGGTGAATGTCTCCGACGCTTTCCTTGATCGCGGAGAGATCGTGTCTACGCGCGGGCGTGAGCCCAGCGACATCACCCGCTTCGGTTCTCAGCCTGGCGACCTGACGGATGGCAAGCCGCTCATCGTCCTCATCAATGGCGGCTCGGCAAGCGCGTCGGAAATTGTGGCGGGCGCGTTGCAGGACCACCGTCGCGCCACCATTCTAGGAACCCGCTCCTTCGGCAAGGGATCGGTGCAGACTATTATTCCGCTTGGCGAGAACGGTGCACTGCGGCTGACCACGGCGCTCTACTACACGCCTTCGGGACAGTCGATCCAAGGCAAGGGGATCACTCCTGATATCAAGGTCGAACAGCCGCTGCCGGAGGAACTCCAGGGCCGTGATCTGGCGCGCGGCGAATCGGATCTGCCCGGACATATCCGCGGCGAGGCGGAGAGCGAGGAGGGTTCCGGCTCCATCGCCTATGTGCCGCAAGACCCGGCTGAAGACGTGCAGCTTGCCTACGCGCTCGATCTGCTGCGCGGCGAGAAGACGGATCCCGCCTTTCCGCCTAGCCCCGATAAGGCGGTGATGAACCGATAACAATGTCGGCGCAATCCCGGGAAAACGGGATGCGCCGCTCTACGAACGGGCGGGGCGATAGCAGGGGCATGGAACCGGTCGGCGACGGGATCGACCAGCCACTTGGCCAGAGCCGGCGGCGTGGGAAGGCAGTGTCGCTCCCCTGGTCCCGCATTCTGCTCGTGTTCTGCAGCTTGGCCATTTTCGCCACATCCGGCGCCGTGGCGCTTCGCGAGCGGCCGTTCCGTGAACCTCCGGAGACCATGGCCTCAGCCGAAGACAGTAGCGCAAGGGCGGAAAGCCAGTCCGCCCGCCCGGCTGGAGGCACATTGCTTACGGATGAGGATCGGGTGCATCCTTCACTCATCCGGCTTGGCCCGGACGCGGAACTTTCCTCCCGTAACGTGATCGTGATCCGCGATCCCTCATCCGTTGGGCAGCATCCGCGTCTTGCCCATCTTCCCGACCGCGCCCTCATCGAGGAATCGGAAACGGGACCGCTTCCCGCGCGCGGTCCCGATGGCCGCAGGCCTTTTGACGCCTATGCGCGCCCGTGGTCCGGCGCGCGGGGTGCGCGGATTGCCGTCGTCATCGGCGGTCTCGGAATTTCCCAAACGGGTACGCAGGAAGCGATCGCGAAACTTCCCTCGGAGATCACCCTGGCCTTCGCGCCGCTCGGCAACAGCCTGATGCGGTGGATGCAGGAGGCAAGGCGCGAAGGGCATGAGCTCATACTGCAGGTACCCATGGAGCCCTTCGGATATCCTGGAACCAATCCCGGCCGCTATACGCTGCTGACGCAGGCTTCGTCTGAGCGGAATCTGGAAAACCTACGCTGGATGCTGTCGCGCATGACCAACTATGTGGGCGTGATGAACTATATGGGCGGCCGGTTCACCGCCGACAGGCAGGCCATGACCCTGCTGATGGACGTGCTCCATGAACGCGGGCTTGCCTATTTCGATGATGGCACCTCGGCGCGCAGCCTGGCGCAGGAAATAGCGCTTGCCAAGGGTGTGCCCTTCGTGGCCGGCGATGCGGTGATCGATGGCGAACGTGAGCGCGCGGCGATTCTGGCAAAGCTCGACGAGCTGGAGCGGATCGCGCGCGCGCGTGGCTTTGCCGTGGGCGGCGGTTCAGCCCTGGAAGTGACCGTGGATACGGTCGCCGCCTGGGCGGGTGAGGTCACGAAACGGGGCATCGAGCTTGTGCCCGTGTCCGCCGTCACCTTCGATCCGGAGCGCACTGGCCAATGACGCGAATAAAAGCCGAAGATCTGCCTTACAGGCCCTGCGTGGGCGTCATGGTGCTCAATCGCGAAGGCGCGGTCTGGGCCGGGCGGCGCATACGCGAGCGCGCGAGCGAAGTTGACGGCGCCACCATGCTCTGGCAGATGCCGCAGGGCGGCATTGACGAAGGGGAGGACCCGCTTCAGGCGGCGCGCCGCGAACTCTATGAGGAGACCGGCATTCGCAGCGTCTCGCTTCTCGCCGAGACGCCGGGCTGGATAACCTATGAGCTGCCGGAACACCTTGTGGGCGTTGCGCTTCAGGGGCGCTATCGCGGGCAGAAGCAGAAATGGTTTGCCTTCCGCTTCGAAGGGAATGAGAGCGAGATCAGCATCAATCCGCCGCCCGGCGGCCATGCACCGGAATTCGACGCCTGGGCGTGGAAGCCCATGGACGAGCTTCCGAAGTTGATCGTTCCCTTCAAACGAAAGGTCTATGAGGAGGTCGTCGCCTGTTTCCGGCCGCTGGTGCAGGCCTGACGATGCGGTGAGAATCCTCCGCGAGCGGCCGCCCGCAAGAGGCGGCTCCGTTTACTGAAGCCCGTGTTGAAGAAGATACCGGAATGGGGAGGCCGCCGCCAAAGCCGCACCGGCTTTGGCGGCGAAACGACTTACTGCCAGGTTCTGATGTCGATGAAATGGCCGGCGATTGCCGCGGCCGCCGCCATGGCGGGCGAAACGAGATGCGTGCGGCCCTTGAAGCCCTGGCGGCCCTCGAAATTGCGGTTCGAGGTGGACGCGCAGCGCTCGCCGGGCTTCAGCCGGTCGTCATTCATGGCTAGACACATAGAGCAGCCCGGCTCGCGCCAGTCGAAGCCGGCTTCGATGAAGATCTTGTCGAGCCCCTCCGCCTCGGCCTGCGCCTTCACCAACCCTGAGCCCGGCACGATCATGGCGTTGACGCGCTCGTGAACCTTGCGGCCCTGGGCGATCTTCGCCACCGCGCGCAGGTCCTCGATGCGGCCATTGGTGCAGGAGCCGATGAAGACGCGGTCGACCGCGATGTCGGTGATCTTCGTGCCGGGGGTGAGGCCCATATATTCCAGCGCGCGCTTTTTCGACAGGCGCTTGGTCTCATCCTCAATCAGATCGGGATCCGGAACGACGCCAGTGACGGAAACCACGTCCTCCGGCGAGGAGCCCCAGGTGACGAGGGGCGGCAGGTTGGCCGCATCGAGCTTCACCACACGGTCGAAATGGGCACCTTCGTCGGTGTGCAGCGTCTCCCAATAGGCGCGGGCCATGTCCCAGGCCTTACCTTTCGGTGCACGCGGACGGTCCTTGATGTAGGCAAAGGTGGTTTCGTCGGGCGCGATCATGCCGGCGCGCGCACCGCCCTCAATCGACATGTTGCAGATCGTCATGCGGCCTTCCATGGAGAGCGACCGGATCGCCTCGCCCGCATATTCGATCACATGGCCCGTGCCGCCCGCCGTGCCGATCTCGCCGATGATGGCGAGGATGATGTCTTTGGCGGTCACCCCTTCGGGAAGCTTGCCATCCACCTGAACGAGCATGTTCTTCGCCTTGCGCTGGATCAGCGTCTGCGTGGCCAGCACGTGCTCCACTTCGGAGGTGCCGATGCCGTGCGCCAGCGCACCGAAAGCACCGTGGGTGGAGGTGTGACTGTCGCCGCACACGATGGTCATGCCTGGCAGGGTGAAGCCTTGCTCGGGACCCACGATGTGGACGATGCCCTGCCGGCGGTCGGCCTCGTTGTAATATTCGATGCCGAAATCGGCGGCGTTCTTCGCCAGCGCCTCGACCTGAATGCGGCTTTCCTCGTTCTTGATGCCGAAGATACGGTCGGGCGAGGTGGGCACGTTGTGGTCGACGACGGCGAGCGTCTTTTCCGGATGGCGCACGGTGCGGCCTGACATGCGCAGGCCCTCGAAGGCCTGCGGGCTCGTCACCTCATGCACCAGATGCCGGTCGATATAGATCAGGCAGGTGCCGTCATCCTGCCGGTCGACCACATGGTCTTCGAAGATCTTGTCATAAAGCGTACGCGGTTCGGTCATGTTCGGAAATCCTCGGGCGGTTGCGGAAGGGAAAGCCGCATGAGGCGCGGCATCTGTCCGCTCAGGCAGGCCGGCAGAGAAGTGAGCCGGAAATTCGCGCGAAGAAGCGGCCGGGCAGGCGTTTGACGTCCTGCAGCAGGAAGCCCCTGAAGGCGAAAGGTTCCATATGCTCAGCCATACGAGCCTAATATCAAGCTTTTGCGTTCCGGGCAATCGAACCTGCAGCCCGTTGCCAGATCCTTAAAATAGGCACAGGGGGCAGCGCCGCCAATCATTCCTCCCCGGCTGCAGGCAGGCGGCGCTTCACATCCGTACGGCCTTCCCTTAGATGCTTGGGACATGGCGCAGAAAAAAGCCCACGAAGTCGATGCCTGGCTTGCGCGGCCGGACCCGCGCATGTCCGTCGTGCTCGTCTACGGGCCGGATCGCGGTCTCGTCTCGGAGAGGGCGCGGCTTTTCGCTGAACGCTCGGGCCTGCCGCTCGACGATCCCTTCTGTGTGGTCAAGATAGACGGGGCGGAAATTGCCGAGCCCGGCCAGCTGGTTGACGAAGCGCGCACCGTACCCATGTTCGCAGATCGCAGGCTGGTGTGGGTGCGCAATGCCGGGAGCCAGAATGCGCTGGTTGCGGACGTTGCTGCGCTCGTCGCCGACCCTCCCGCGGATTGTCTCGTGCTTATCGAGGCGGGGGATCTGAAGAAGAATGCGGCTCTACGCACCGCGGTGGAGCGCGGCGAGCGGGCTATGGCGCTGCCCTGCTACAGCGATGATGCGCGCAGCCTCGACTCGGTCATCGACAATGTTCTTTCCGCCGCGGGGCTTTCCATTTCGCTCGAGGCGCGGCAGTTGCTCAAGGCCAGCCTTGGGGGCGACCGGCTCGCCACACGCGGGGAGCTGGAAAAGCTTGCCCTTTACTGCGCCGGCGCCGGAAATGTGACGGTGGAGGATGTGCGCGCCGCCGTCGGTGACGTTTCCATCGCAGGCGCGGACGAGGCCGTGGATGCCGTGATGTGCGGCCGCATAGCGCAGTTCGATACGTTGTTCACCCGGCATCTGGCAGCGGGCGCCCCGCCCTTCCTCATGCTTTCCGCCGCTCTTCGGCACGTACAGGGGCTGCAGCTTATGCGGGCGCAGGTGGAAGCGGAGGGCAAGTCGCCGGCGGCCGCCGTGGCTTCGGCGCGCCCGCCTGTTTTTTTCGCCCGCCGCCGCGCTGTGGAGCAGGCGGTGGAGCGCTGGACGCTCTCCATGCTGCAGGCGGCGGCGGAACGGCTGCAGGGCGCGGTGCTGAAATCCCGCCAGCATCCGGCCGTCGCCGCATCCGTCAGCCGCCAGACGCTGCTTGCCCTTGCCATCGAGGGCGCGCGGGCCGGGCGCTAAGCGCCTGAACGTCCGCACGGCCGGCTACAGGCTCATACATCGCATGGCGGAAGCGGCTCCCGCCTCAACTGGCGGGCCCACGGGTCCCAGCCAATGTCTCTCTGCAGATGAGGTGGCAGGTCATTCATGATCTGCTGCCCCAGCCTGCGGCGCCGGTGAAGCCGGCTTCTGCTGGTCAAGCGTGCGATAGCTCCTGCGAAGAAGCGTGTCACGGTCATGACTTGTTATCCTCCGACTGAATGCCGGAGGATTATCCCTAACCCCCGCTGACAGCCTGCCGTCAGCAGCGCGCATGCGCGATTCCGGGAAACGCGGCTGCCGGTTTTCCGTTCGGAATGGCGCGAAAGAAATCAAAGACTTGGATCATTCCGGTGTTTTCCATGAAACGCCAGGTGATCTAATCCTCCTCGCGCACTTCGACCGTGTAGTTAAGCGGCAGCCGTCCGCCGTCGGCATAGATGGTCTGGCCGGTGATGTAGCTGGCGTCATCGGAGGCAAGAAATGCGGCGATGGAGGCGATTTCCTTCGGGTCGCCGATGCGGCCGAGCGGAGTGCGCGAGAGAATGCGCCTGCGGGCAGCCGGATCGGCATTAACGCTCGCCAGCATGTCGGTCATGATGGAGCCGGGCCCGATGGCGTTGACGCGGATGCCATAGGGCGCAAGCGCGAGCGCCATGGCCTTCGTAAGCTGGTTCACGCCGCCCTTGGAGACGGAATAGGGAATCTGGTTCGCGATGGCGAAGACCGCATTGACGGACGACATGTTGATGATGGCGCCGGCTGGACCGCCCTTCTTCACCTTCTCAACCATGTAGCGGGCCACTGCCTGGCCCACCAGGAAGCTTCCCTTCAGATTGACCTGGAGAACCCGGTCGAAATCCTCTTCCTTGAGGTCGAGGAAATCGGCTCCGTGCACGATGCCCGCATTGTTGACGAGGATGTCAATGTCGCCCAGCAGGTCCATGGCCGAGGCGACCAGATTGTGAACGTCGAGCGTCTTGCCGACATCGGCCTTGACGAAGTGAACCTCGCCGAGCGCCGCGAGATCGCGAGCGGCGCGGGCGCCCTTCTCCCCGTCGATGTCGGCCATCACGACGCGCACGCCGTCACGCAGGAAGCGTTCCGCGATTGCATGGCCGATGCCGGCGGCCGCGCCCGTCACGATTGCTGTTTTCCCATCGAGTGCCATGGTTCACCTCAATTCTTCGTCCGGTTGAAACTGGTCCGGGGGTAGGGTGGCGTCAAGCGCCAACCGGAAAGCGCTGGACGCTTCTTTGACAGAGGCCGTAAAATACGCTCAAAGCGGGTACTCTAGGCTAGAGGCCCGCCGAATGACCAAGTTACTGTCGCTCCTGATCGTGGCCATCATGATCCTGCACGTCATCCGGCCGCTCGGCCTGCCGGGCCTGAAGAAGCGCAGCGACTTCTGGAAGATCGCGGTGGTTGCCCTCGCCGCGATCGGGATCACCGCCGCCCTTGGCCACCACGCAGGCGGATAAGGGTATCGCAGGCGCCGGGAGCGCCTGCGCTTGGAGGGTCTTAAGCGATCTTCTGGCCCGTTTTCGCCCAGTCCGCGAGGAAGGCTTCGAGCCCCTTGTCGGTCAGCGGATGCTTGACCAGCGCCCTGAGCACCGCTGGCGGGACGGTTGCCACGTCAGCGCCGATCAGGGCCGCCTGCTTCACATGGTTCACGGAGCGGATGGAGGCTGCGAGAATCTGCGTCTCGAAGTCGTAGTTGTCGTAGATCGTGCGGATTTCAGAGATCAGCTCCATCCCGTCGAGGCCCGTGTCGTCCAGCCTGCCGATGAAGGGCGAGATGAAGGTCGCGCCGGCCTTCGCGGCAAGCAGGGCCTGGTTGGCGGAAAAGCAGAGCGTGACATTGACCATGCGGCCGTCGGAGGTGAGCGCCTTGCAGGCCTTGAGGCCGTCCATGGTGAGAGGTACCTTGATGGCGATGTTGTCGGCGATCTTGGAGAGGATGTCGGCCTCGCGCATCATCTCCTTGAACCCCACCGCGGTAACCTCGGCCGAGACCGGCCCGTCGACGATCTCGCAGATCTCCTTGGTGACCTCGAGGATCGGCCGGCCGGATTTCATGATCAGCGAGGGATTGGTCGTCACCCCGTCGAGCAGCCCGGTTTCGCTCAACGCGCGAATCTCACTCACATCGGCGGTGTCGACGAAAAACTTCATGGCACTCTCCTTTGTCCCGCTCGCCGAGCCGCCCGGCCCGGCATTCATGCTCGGCCTTGCTCTAATCCAAGAAACCGGCAAGGTCACGTCCTATGAAACAAGATTCGGCCCCAGGGCGCGTGATTCCGGTGATGCTTCCCATGCCTGCCGAGCGGCCCTACTCCTATGCCGTGCCCGATGGCGCCACCGTCGCACCGGGCGCCATATTGCGCGTGCCGCTCGGGCCCCGCGAGGTGGCGGGCGTGGCCTGGGATGGCGACGGCGAGCCGGTGGCGCCCGGCAAGCTGCGGCAGATTTCCGAGATCTTCGACTGCCCACCGCTTTCGGCCGAGATGCGCCGCTTCATCGAGTGGGTGGCTGGCTACACGCTGTCGCCTCCCGGCATGGTGGCGCGCATGGCGCTGCGTGCGCCGGCCGCCTTCGACCCTGAGCCACCTGTCGAGGGCCTGCGCCTCACCGGCAGAGAGCCGGACCGCATGACGGCGGCGCGCGAGCGCGTGCTGGCGCTTGCCGCCGATGGCCAGGCCTGGACGCGGTCCGGCCTCGCGCATGCGGCGGGCGTATCACTCAGCGTCATCGACGGGCTGATGGCGCAAGGCGTTTTCGAGCGCACGGAAATCCCGCCGCGCCCGGTGGTGCCGCCGCCTGACACGGCCTTTGTACGGCCGGAACTGACGCCTGACCAGCAGGCGGCCGCCGACCGCCTGCGGGAGCGTGTGAGCGCGGGCGGCTTCGGCGTCACTCTGCTGGACGGTGTGACGGGGTCGGGCAAGACGGAGGTCTATTTCGAGGCGGTCGCAGCAGCGCTTGAAAGGGGGAAACAGGTGCTCATCCTGCTTCCCGAGATCGCGTTAACCCAGGCCTTCCTCGAGCGCTTTCACGACCGCTTCGGGGCAAAGCCCGCCGAATGGCATTCCGACCTTGCGCCGAAAAAGCGGGAAAGGGTGTGGCGGCAGGTGGCGGAAGGCCAGGTGCGGGTGGTCGCCGGAGCCCGCTCGGCACTGTTTCTGCCCTTCCGCGAGCTCGGCCTCATCGTTGTCGACGAGGAGCATGATCCCGCCTACAAACAGGAGGACCGGGTCTTCTACAATGCCCGCGACATGAGCGTGGTGCGCGGCCATATCGGAAACTTCCCGGTCGTGCTCGCCTCGGCCACGCCCTCCATCGAAAGCCGGGTGAATGCCGATCAGGGCCGCTATCAGCGAATTGTGCTTCCGGCCCGCTTTGCCGATGCGGCGATGCCGGAACTCGCCGCCATCGATATGCGCCGCTCTCCGCCTGAGCGCGGGGGCTTTCTCTCGCCGGTGCTGATCGAGGCGATCGAGAGAACGCTGGCGCGCAAGGAGCAGGCGCTGCTTTTCCTCAACCGGCGCGGCTATGCGCCGCTCACGCTCTGCCGTGTGTGCGGGCACCGCTTCCAGTGCCCGAACTGTTCGAGCTGGCTGGTGGAGCACCGCTTCCGCCACCAGCTCGTCTGCCATCATTGCGGCCACAATGAACCGCAGCCGGAGGCCTGTCCCGAATGCGGCGCGCTTGACCATCTCGTTCCCTGCGGTCCGGGCGTGGAGCGCATTGCCGAGGAAGTGGACCGCCACTTTCCCGCGGCGCGCACGATCGTCTTGTCCTCGGATCTCATGGGAGGCGTGAAACGGCTGAGGCTGGAGCTGGAAGCCATCGCCAAAGGCGAGGCCGACATCGTTGTGGGCACGCAGCTCGTTGCCAAGGGTCACAATTTTCCGTCGATGACGCTGGTGGGCGTGGTGGATGCCGATCTAGGGCTTGCCAATGGCGATCCGCGCGCGGCCGAGCGCACGTTTCAGCTCTTAAGCCAGGTCACCGGCAGGGCGGGGCGTTCGGGAAAGAAGAGTTTTGGCCTGTTACAGACCTATCAGCCTGAGCATCCGGTGATGCGCGCGCTCGTCTCGGGCGATGCGGAAACCTTCTACGAGCGCGAAATCGCGGAGCGCGAGCGGGCCGGCCTGCCGCCTTTCGGGCGTCTCGCCTCCATCATCGTGAGTGCCGCGACCCGGTCCGAGGCCGAGAACCATGCGCGCGCGCTCCGGCGTGCGGCGCCGGCCGCGGCCGAGATCGACATTCTGGGTCCCGCCGAAGCCCCGCTGGCGCTGGTGGCCGGGAGGCATCGATTCCGCCTGCTCGTGCACGGCTCCCGCCGGGCGGACCTCCAGGCCTATCTGCGGCAAATGATCTCAACGGCGGAGCGGCCGCGCGGCTCCGTTCGCGTGCAGGTGGATATCGATCCCCAGAGCTTTCTTTGACAGAAGTCTGCCGTATGGAATGTTACGGCACAGGCGATTCGTCAGCTTCAGTAATGGGAGGATAGCGAATGGACCTCGCCTTTCCCTGGCCCTACAGCCAGGGCGAGTGGCTGGCGTGGACAGCTGCGGTGATCACCGGCCTGCTCGGCCTTCTAAGTCTCATCGCGCCCCGGCGTGCGCTTCGCGGACTTGGACTGCGGCCAGTCGACGGGCGGGCGGATGGGCTTGCGGCGGCGCGCGCTCAGCTTGGCGGATTCTATCTTGGAGTCGGCCTTGCGGCAATTCTGTTCGCCCAGCCGCTCATCTATATGGCGCTGGGCGCGGCGTGGGCGCTGGCGGCTCTCGGTCGCATCATAACGATTGCGTCAGACCGCGGCGGCAGTTTCGCGATCTGGATCGGCCTTTTCGCCACGCTCGCGCTGGCGGTGCCGCCTCTTGCCTTCGCGCTCGGTTTCATCCGCTGATGCCCCGCAGTCAGCCGGCGGCATGCGACAAAAAGGGGTGCCGATCCTTGAAAATCCCCGTGTTGCGAGTCTGGAAAGCCTGTGCTAGACGGCTCTCGGCTTTCGGCTGGGGGACGGCGATGCCCGTACACCTGTTGCCGGGAATCTGTCAATCATGGCCAGGGGTTTTGCCCGAGCTGCCGGCGGCTCCAGTGCAATTCTTCGGCCTCAACCCGTGAGAAGAGACCCAATCCCGTGGCGCAAACTGGCTCGATGATCTCCGGTGTGGCAGGACGCTACGCGCGCTCGCTGTTCGAACTGGCCGAAGAAGAGCGCGCGGTCTCGAGTGTCGAGGCGGATCTCGGCAGGTTCGAGGCCCTGATCGAAGGCAGCGAGGATCTTCAGCGCCTGATCAAGAGTCCCGTTTTTTCGGCCGATGAGCAGCTCAAGGCGCTCTCGGCTGTTCTCGACCGGGCGAATATCGGTGGCCTCGTCGGCAATTTCCTGCGCGTGGTGGCGAAGAACCGGCGTCTATTCGCCGTGCCGCAGATGATCCGCGCCTTCCGCGAGATCGCTGCCGCGGCGCGCGGCGAGGTGGCGGCCGAGGTTACCTCTGCCCATGCGCTTTCGCCCGCTCAGATCAAGGATCTCAAGGCGACACTCAAGGACGTCGTTGGCAAGGATGTTGCCATCAAGGTCACGGTGGATCCGTCCCTTCTCGGCGGTCTTGTGGTCAAGGTCGGCTCGCGCCAGATCGATACGTCGCTCAGGACGAAACTCAACACGCTTAAGCTTGCACTGAAAGAGGTCGGCTGATGGATATCCGCGCGGCGGAAATTTCCGCAATTCTCAAGGACCAGATCAAGAATTTCGGCAAGGAAGCCGAGGTCTCCGAGGTCGGCCAGGTGCTTTCCGTCGGTGACGGTATCGCTCGCGTTTACGGTCTCGACAACGTTCAGGCCGGTGAACTGGTGGAGTTTCCCGGCGGTGTGCGCGGCATGGCGCTGAACCTTGAGGTCGACAATGTCGGCGTCGTGATCTTCGGCAATGACCGCGACATCAAGGAAGGCGACACGGTCAAGCGCACGGGCTCCATCGTGGACGTGCCGGTGGGCCCCGGCCTGCTCGGCCGCGTGGTGGACGCGCTCGGTAACCCGATCGACGGCAAGGGCCCAATCCAGGCCACGGAGCGCCGCCGCGTGGACGTCAAGGCGCCGGGCATCATTCCCCGCAAGTCGGTGCACGAGCCGATGTCCACGGGCCTCAAGGCCATTGACGCGCTCATCCCGATCGGCCGCGGCCAGCGCGAGCTTATCATCGGCGACCGTCAGACCGGCAAGACCGCCATCATTCTCGACACCTTCCTCAACCAGAAGCCGCTCAACGACGGCGATGACGAGAGCCAGAAGCTTTATTGCGTCTATGTGGCCGTCGGCCAGAAGCGCTCCACCGTTGCGCAGTTCGTGAAGGTGCTCGAAGAGCGCGGCGCCCTGGAATACTCCATCATCGTCGCCGCGACGGCATCCGACCCTGCGCCGATGCAGTTCCTCGCGCCCTTTGCCGGCTGCGCCATGGGCGAATATTTCCGCGACAACGGCAAGCATGCCGTGATCGCCTATGACGACCTTTCCAAGCAGGCCGTCGCCTACCGTCAGATGTCGCTGCTTCTGCGCCGTCCGCCGGGCCGCGAGGCTTACCCGGGCGACGTGTTCTACCTGCATTCGCGCCTTCTCGAGCGCGCGGCCAAGATGAATGACGACAACGGCGCCGGTTCGCTGACTGCGCTGCCCGTCATCGAGACGCAGGCCAATGACGTGTCGGCCTACATTCCGACCAATGTGATCTCGATCACCGATGGCCAGATCTTCCTCGAGACGAACCTGTTCTTCCAGGGCATCCGCCCGGCCGTGAACGTGGGTCTGTCCGTGTCTCGCGTGGGTTCGGCCGCGCAGATCAAGGCGATGAAGCAGGTCGCGGGCTCTATCAAGGGCGAGCTCGCCCAGTACCGCGAGATGGCCGCCTTCGCTCAGTTCGGTTCGGACCTCGACGCGGCAACGCAGCGCCTCCTGAATCGCGGCGCACGTCTCACCGAACTGCTCAAGCAACCGCAGTTCTCGCCGCTCAAAACGGAAGAGCAGGTGGCCGTGATCTTCGCCGGCGTGCAGGGCTATCTCGATAAGCTGGCGCTCAGCGACGTCACCCGCTTCGAGCAGGGCCTGCTTGCGCATATGCGCACGGAAGGCAAGGAGGTGCTGGAGGCGATTCGCACGGAGAAGGCGCTTTCGGACGAGCTGCGCGAGAAGCTCAAGGCGCAGATCGACGCCTTCGCCAAGAACTTCGCCTGAGGCAGGACACGGCATGCCCTCGCTAAAGGACCTTCGCAACCGGATTGCGTCCGTCAAGGCGACGCAGAAGATCACCAAGGCGATGCAGATGGTCGCCGCGGCGAAGCTGCGCCGCGCCCAAGAGGCTGCCGAGGCCGCCCGTCCCTATGCGGAGCGTATGAGCGCGGTGCTTGCAAATGTCGCCGGCTCCATCTCCGGCAGCGACGCGCCGGCGCTCATGACCGGCACCGGCAGCGACCGGACGCATCTGCTCGTCGTCTGCACGGCCGAGCGCGGCCTGTGCGGCGGCTTCAACAGCCAGATCGCCAGGAAAGCGCGCGAACATGCGCGCGCGCTGCTTGCCGATGGGAAAGACGTCAAGATCATGACCGTCGGCAAGAAGGGTTACGATATGCTTCGCCGGGATTTCGGCGATCGCATCATCGAGCGGATCGAGCTGCGAGAGGTCAAGCGCATCGGCTTCATCCATGCCGACGAGATCGCCAAGAAGGTGATCGGTCTGTTTCAGGACGGGCAGTTCGACGTCTGCACCCTGTTCTATTCGGAGTTCAAGTCGGTCATCAGCCAGGTTCCGACGGCGCAGCAGATCATTCCTGCAGCCGCTCCCGAGGCGGCGGCTTCGAACGGGGAAGCGACGGCGGTCTACGAATATGAGCCGGATCCGGCGTCCATCCTGGCCGATCTCATCCCGCGCAACATTGCGGTGCAAATCTTCCGTGCGCTTCTGGAGAACGCGGCGGGCGAGATGGGCGCCAAGATGACCGCGATGGACAACGCGACCCGCAATGCCGGCGAGATGATCGACAAGCTGTCGATCACTTACAACCGCCAGCGCCAGGCGCAGATCACCAAGGAACTGATCGAGATCATTTCGGGCGCGGAAGCGCTCTAGCGGATTGAGGAAGGGTTAGATAATGGCGAAAGCAGCGACCCCCAAGAAGGCCCCTGCCGGCCAGAGCAAGACCAAGGCGGCAGCGAAGCCTGCGGCCGCGGAGAAACCCGCCGCCAAGGCTACGGCCAGGAGAACCGCGCGTAAGGCTTCCGCCCCGGCGGCCGCCGCGAATGCGCCGACGCTCCGCGCCGCTGCCAGCGGCCCGACGGGCATTATCAGGCAGGTCATCGGCGCCGTCGTCGACGTGCAGTTCGAGGAGCATCTGCCGCCGATTCTCAACGCCCTTGAGACGGACAATCATGGCAACCGCCTTGTGCTCGAGGTGGCGCAGCATCTGGGCGAGAACACCGTGCGCTGTATCGCCATGGACTCGACCGACGGTCTTGTGCGCGGCCAGAAGGTGGTCGACACGGGCGGACCGATCACCGTCCCGGTGGGCCCGGAGATGCTCGGCCGCATCATCAACGTCATCGGCGAGCCGACGGACGAGGCTGGTCCCATCAACGCGACGGAGATGCGCGCCATCCACCAGCCGGCACCCGCCTATACCGAGCAGTCGACCGAAGCCGAGATTCTCGTGACCGGCATCAAGGTGCTCGACCTGCTGGCCCCCTATGCCAAGGGCGGCAAGATCGGCCTGTTCGGCGGCGCCGGCGTGGGCAAGACGGTGCTCATCCAAGAGCTGATCAACAACGTTGCGAAGGCCCACGGTGGCTATTCCGTGTTCGCCGGGGTCGGCGAGCGCACCCGCGAGGGCAACGACCTCTATCACGAATTCATCGAATCGGGCGTCAACAAAAAGGGCGGCGGCGAAGGCTCCAAGGCTGCGCTGGTCTATGGCCAGATGAACGAGCCGCCTGGCGCGCGCGCTCGCGTCGGCCTCACGGGCCTGACCGTGGCGGAATATTTCCGCGACCAGGGCCAGGACGTGCTGTTCTTCGTGGATAACATCTTCCGCTTTACGCAGGCGGGCTCCGAGGTGTCGGCACTTCTCGGCCGTATTCCCTCGGCCGTGGGCTATCAGCCGACGCTCGCCACCGATATGGGCGCGCTGCAGGAGCGCATCACCACGACAACCAAGGGCTCGATCACCTCGGTGCAGGCAATCTACGTGCCTGCCGACGACCTGACTGACCCGGCGCCGGCCACCTCCTTCGCCCACCTCGACGCAACCACGGTGCTTTCGCGCGCCATTGCCGAGAAGGGCATCTACCCGGCCGTGGATCCGCTCGACTCCACCTCGCGCATGCTCGACCCGATGATCGTCGGCGAAGAGCACTATCAGGTGGCGCGCGCCGTGCAGCAGACGCTGCAGCGCTACAAGGCCCTTCAGGACATCATCGCCATCCTGGGCATGGACGAGCTTTCCGAAGAGGACAAGCTCACGGTGGCGCGTGCGCGCAAGATCGAGCGCTTCCTTAGCCAGCCCTTCCATGTGGCCGAGGTCTTCACCGGCACGCCCGGCAAGCTGGTCGATCTGCAGGATACGATCCGCGGCTTCAAGGGTCTCGTCAATGGCGAGTACGACCATCTGCCGGAGGCGGCCTTCTACATGGTGGGCACCATTGAGGACGCCATCGAGAAGGCCGAGAAGCTCGCAGCGGAAGCGGCATAGAAGCGAACAGGGAATAGGGAGCAGCGGATAGGGAACCGGCGAGCGGCGTGTACAATTCGATTTGCCATTCGCTATTCGCTGACAATCCATGACACAGTCCTTCAAATTCGAACTGGTCTCTCCCGAGCGGCTCCTGCTTTCGGAGGAAGTCGAGCAGGTGGTGATTCCGGGCACCGAAGGTGAGATGACCGTGATGGCCGGCCACGCGCCGACCATGACGAGCATCAAGCCGGGGGTGATCCGGGTGGTGAATGCCTCCGGCGGCACGGAGGAATTCGTGGTCTTCGGTGGCTTTGCAGACATCACGCCGGATGGCTGCCGTCTGCTCGCTGAATCCGCCACGCGCGTGGCGGAGCTCGACCGCGCGGATCTCGCGCGGCGCATCCAGGAAGTGCGGGCGGAAGTCGAGGGGGCGAAGGACCACGAGACGCGGACGCGCGCGGAAGAATTTCTGGGTCAGCTCACCACGTTGGAAGGCGCGCTCCTGCCGGCATAAGCCGCTGGCGCGTGAAATCATTACTCTTGCCGTCAGGCAGGCACTGTGGTGGTGCCTGCCTGATCTGTTTCTGGCCCCAGTGTTTGCGAAGGGCGTAGAGTGCGAGCCGCGTTCCTCGAAGCGTAAGCAGATAGCGTCATCGCGGGATAGGCGAATACCGGTTATCCGTCCGGAGCAGTGGCACATCAAATTTGGACTACGGCCGTGTTCTCATGAATGTGGAAATGAACCGGCACTGATCCTGTTTCGGACATCCTTTCCGGAAGCAAAAATCCACGTTGCCCCACGCAGCATTGAGGCGAAGCGGCTCTCATGGCTGCGTCTGGCTTCTCTCGCGCCGGTGAATGCCCCTCCGCGCTCATGAAACAAACACGCCACGGGCCAGTTTATGGAAGGAATGTGAAGCTTGGCGCGCTGGGGCCCGAAGTCTTCAGGATGCTGTGCGGGCGATTTGATGCGTGGATTGGACAGCGCCTTCGCTCTCTCCCTGCTCTTTTCCCGCGCCGGCGGCACATTCCCCGATTGCTTTTGCGAGGAGAGCCCAATGCGAGCGACATCCACTGCCGTATTCATGGTCCTGATGGCCTTTTCCGTCGCCCACGCCCAGGACAGGCAAGCTTCGGCGACGATGATGAATGCGGAAGGCAACGAGGCCGGTACCGTCACCTTCGCCGAAACGCCGTCCGGGGTACTGCATATTACCGTAGAAATGACCGGTATGCCGCCCGGAGCGCATGGTTTTCACATCCACGAAACCGGCGAATGCGACCCCGAGGGCGGTTTCGAATCAGCCGGAGGCCACTATGTTGGCGATGACGACAACGCCCACGGCATCATGAACCCCGAAGGTCCGCACGCTGGCGATCGGCCGAATGTGCACGTGGGACAGGATGGTGTGCTGAAGATCGAGTATTTTACCGACGAGCTTTCCATCTCCGGTGATGACAGTCCACTGATGGATGAGGACGGCTCGGCCGTGGTCGTGCATGGCTCGCCGGACGATTATGAGAGCCAGCCCTCGGGCGAAGCCGGCGACCGGATTGCCTGCGGCGTGATTGAATAGCAAGAAATCGAATAGGAAGAAAAAAGAGAAAGGCGCCCCCTTGCAGAAGGGAGCGCCTTTCCCGTCTATCGCATGGTGGGAATGACGAATTCCGCGCCGGCCTTGATGCCCGATGGCCAGCGGGCTGTGACGGTCTTTGTCTTCGTGTAGAAGCGGAAGGCATCGGGGCCGTGCTGGTTCAGGTCCCCGAAGGCCGAAGCCTTCCAGCCGCCGAAGGTGTAGTAGGCGATCGGTACGGGTATCGGCACGTTGATGCCGACCATGCCCACATTGACGCGTGCGGCGAAGTCGCGTGCCGCGTCGCCGTCGCGGGTGAAGATCGCCACGCCGTTTCCGTATTCGTGATCGTTCGGCAGCGCCAGGGCTTCCTCATAGGTATTGGCGCGCACCACGGAGAGAACGGGCCCGAAAATCTCCTCCTTATAGATGCGCATGTTCGGCGTCACCTCGTCGAAGAGGCAGCCGCCCATGTAGAAGCCGTTCTCATAGCCCTGCATCTTGAAGTTCCGGCCATCGACCAGGAGCTTGGCGCCTTCCTGAACGCCGAGATCGACATAGCCCTTCACGCGCTCGAGGGCTTCTCTGGTTACCAGCGGGCCGAAATCGGCGCTGGAATCGGTCGACGGACCCACCTTCAGGCTCTCCACCCGGGGAATGAGCCGTTCGACCAGCCGGTCGGCGGTTTCCTTGCCGACGGGCACGGCCACCGAAACGGCCATGCAGCGCTCGCCCGCCGAGCCATAGCCCGCGCCGATCAGCGCATCCACCGTCTGGTCCATATCGGCGTCGGGCATGATGATCAGATGGTTCTTCGCGCCCCCAAAGCACTGCGCGCGCTTGCCGTTCGCCGTCGCCCGCCCGTAGATGTAACGGGCGATGGGCGTGGAGCCGACGAAGCCCACTGCCTGAACATCCGGATCGTCGAGGATGGCGTCGACCGCTTCCTTGTCGCCGTTCACCACATTGAGGACACCGGCTGGCAGACCCGCCTCGACAAAAAGCTCGGCAAGACGCATGGGCACGCTGGGGTCGCGCTCCGACGGCTTCAGAATGAAGGCGTTGCCGCACGCGATCGCGGGCGCGATTTTCCACAGCGGGATCATGGCCGGGAAGTTGAAGGGCGTGATCCCTGCTACCACGCCGAGCGGCTGGCGCATGGAATAGGTGTCGATGCCGGGGCCGGCGCCCTCGGTGAACTCCCCCTTCATCAGATGCGGCGCGCCGATGCAGAATTCGACCACCTCCAGTCCGCGCTGGATGTCGCCTTTAGCGTCCGCAATGGTCTTGCCATGCTCCCGGGCAAGCAGCTCGGCCAATGAATCATATTCCCGGTGCACCAGCTCGAGGAACTTCATCAGCACGCGCGCACGGCGCTGCGGGTTGACCGAGGCCCATTTCGGCTGGGCTTCCTTTGCATTCTCCACCGCCTTGCGTACCTCGGCGGCCGAAGCGAGCGCCACGTGAGCACGCACCGAGCCGTCCATGGGCTGCATGACCGCCTGGCGGCGCCCGCTGGTGCCCGCCACACGCTGGCCGCCGATGAAATGGCCGATCTCCTCCATGGGGTTTCTCCTTCGTCTGCTCCTGATTGTTAGAATTGTCTCCCTTCGGGCGGTGGATTGCAACGCGAGGAAAATCGAAGCCGTTGTGCAGAAAATAGAGAGCAGCTAGGAGCAGGAGTGCGTAAAATCACGGGATGCGGAACCATGAACTGGGACGACGTGAAGGTTTTTCTCGCCGTAGCCCGCACCGGGCAGATCCTGGGAGCGGCGCGGCGGCTCGGGCTTAATCACGCAACTGTCTCCCGTCGCGTGGCCGCTCTAGAGGAGGCGATGGGCGCGAAGCTCTTCCGGCGCCTCACTACCGGCACGGAGCTGACGCCGGCGGGGGAGCATCTGCTCAGCTATGCCGAGCGGATGGAGGCGGAGATGATCTCGGCCCGCGCCGAAATCGCTGGCGAAGGGGAGGATATCGCGGGGACGGTGCGCATCGGCGCGCCGGACGGGTTCGGCGTGGCTTTCCTGGCGCCGCGCCTCTGGCGGCTGGCGGAGCGCCATCCGGGCCTTATCATCCAGCTCGTGCCCGTGCCGCGCTCCTTCTCGCTCTCCCGGAGGGAGGCCGACATTGCCGTGACCGTGGACCGGCCCAACGAGGGCCGGCTGGTTGCAGCCAAGCTCGTGGACTATTCGCTGGGGCTCTACGCCTCCAGGAGCTATGCCGACGCATACGGCCTGCCGGACAGCACGGAAACGCTTCCCAGACACCGGCTCGTGGGCTACGTGCCCGACCTTGTCTTCAGCCCGACCCTCGACTATGCCTCGGAAGTGTCGGAGACGTGGGACCCCGCCTTCGCGGTCTCCTCGGCGATGGGCCAGGTTGAGGCGGTACGCGCCGGCGCAGGCATCGGCATTCTGCACTCTTTCATCGCGCGCGGATTTCCCGATCTGGTGCCGGTCCCCTTCGTAAGGCCGATCCGCCGCAGCTACTGGCTCGTCTATCATGAATTGGTGCGGCCCATGCGCCGCATCCAGATCGCGGCAGACTTTATCAGTGAGATCGTGGAGGAGGAAAGGAAAATCTTCCTTTAGCTTGTCCCGGAATTCCCTCTCACCCCTCGATCAACCTCGCTGCCAGTTGCCAGCGTCTGCGATTTGCGAGGCCAACGGCCGCCGATGCCTTTCCTACCCTTCCTCTCCTCCGCGTGGAGGAGAGGTGTCGAGGCGAAGCCGAGACGGAGAGGAGTGACGGGTGATAGCAGGGATGCAGTCACCCTAGCGTGGAGGGGGTGCAGCCTCCTGACACAATGCTGTCAGGAGGGATGTGTCACTCTTTGGCGGACGACATGGGAAGCGTTCCGATGCCGGCTTTTTTCGCTCGACAATATGGCCGTTCGGTTCGAGACTTCCATGTCAGGCGGTTCATTCGGACAGTTCACCTGAGGAGCAGCCTCCATGCGGCGTGCGGACCGGCTCTTCCAGATCGTTCAGCATCTGCGCGGCGGGCGGCTGGTGACCGCGCGCATGCTTTCGGAGCGGCTCGAGGTCTCCGAGCGCACTATCTATCGCGACATTGCCGACCTGCAATCGACGGGAGTTCCCATCGACGGCGAGGCGGGCGTCGGATATTTGATGCGCGAAGGCTTCGAGCTGCCGCCGCTGATGTTCACCCGTGACGAGATCGTTGCGCTGGTGGCAGGCGCGCGCATGGTGCGCGCCTTCGGCGGCGCCGGTATGGCGCGCGCGGCGGAGGAAGCTCTTGTCAAGATCGGCACGGTGCTGCCGGAGTCGGAGCGCGCACGTATCGCGCGAACCGAGATCCATACACCTGACTGGGTGATCAGCGACGCCGAGCGTCAGACCATCGACGTTCTGGAAAAGGCGGTGGAGCAGCGCCGGGTTCTTTCTCTCGACTACCGCGACGAGCAGGGCCGCTCGACCCAGCGCGACGTACACCCCCTGGGTCTGTGGTTCTGGGGCAAGGTGTGGACGCTGGTCGCCTGGTGCGAGCTGCGGGACGATTTCCGCACCTTCCGCATCGACCGTATTGCGGTGATGAAGGATACGGGCCGCAGCTTCAAGCCGGAGCGCGGCAAGCAGCTTGCCGATTTCTACCGCCGGATGGAGCTTTACGAGGGCGGCGGCAACGGGCATGGATGAGGACGGACACGAGCGCTTGAGACATTCCGTCCTCTTCTGGCACAGAAAGGACGTTGAAGGGCTGGAGCGCTTGGAACTGGCGATCGGGCCCGAGGGCATCACCGCCGCCTCCACGGTGCTCTGCCTTGAAGCCGGCGGCTTCCGCCTCGACCACCATTGGCGACTCGGCCTGGACTGGCGCGTGCAATCCGCGAGGATCGAGCGCTGGAGCGCGCAGGGCCATGGAACGCTGTATGTGGAGCGATCCGGAACAGGCTGGAAGGTCGACGGCCATCTCCGGCCCGATCTCGAGGGCGCTGAGGAGCCGGATCTCTCTGTCACCCCGTTCTGCAACACCTTCCTGATCCGCAGGGTGCCCGAGGCGGACGGAGCGAGCCTTACCCGGGACATCGTCTTCATCAACGGGCCGGCACTCACGGTCGCACGCTCCCGGCAGCGCTATGACCGACAGGGGCTGAGGCGGCTGCGCTACGCCGATCTCGGTCTGTTTGCCGGCTTCGAGGCCGACCTGACGGTGGATGAGACTGGGCTGGTGCTTTCTTACGAGGGCCTTTTCGACCGTGTGCCACTGGTGGCCTGAAGCAAACGGAACCCTTGGCACCTGGACTCCTCGAATTACCTCGCGTTTTCGGCTGAGATTTGATTCCATCTGGGAGCTGATTTGCATGGAGATGGTGG
>NZ_JAODNV010000021.1 GCF_025398195.1 Chelativorans petroleitrophicus
CTACGCTATGCTCGAAGAGCCGGCCATGGCAGCGTGACTCAAACCAAAATGCCTCCGGCAATCCCGGCGCGGTTCAGACCCTCCTCTGCGAAAGCAGTTCCAGCGACGACGGGTGCCCGCATTGCGGGCCCGTTCGCAAGGATTCGCATCGCCGTGCGTTTCTCAGACCGCTCCGGTTCGGCGCACCATTCATGTTGACCACCGTCGCGCCCATCCTTTTGGAAGGAGTTGAACCGAAGGCCGAAACCTTGCCCGGCAGAGGGCGGCAGCTGCTTTCCTTCACGGACAGCCGGCAGGGTACTGCCCGAATGGCGGCCAAGCTTCAGATGGAGGCGGAACGAAACTTTGTCCGCTCCTTCATCTATCACCAGGTTCAGGCATCGAGAACGTATCAATCAGGAAGCTCCGACGAGATCGAGGAACTCAAGAGGCGCATTGCAGCCCTTGAAGCGGCATGTGGGGCCGACCCGGACCCTGTAATTCAGGGCATGATCGAGGATTACAAACACCAGCTGCAACTGGCCAATGGCGGTGATGCGAACGGTATTGCATGGCCGGACCTCGTCAACCGGCTGGCGGAAAGAACTGAGGTCATAGAGTGGATCTTGCCACTGTGGCAGCAGAGAGATGAGGAGGTGTTCACCGATCCTCACAAGGTCTCCGAATTCCTGCTTCTCCGGGAGTTTTCACGTCGTCCCAAGCGTGCAAACTCGATCGAGACTTTGGGCCTTGCCAAGCTGCGCACCCCTCCACTTGAAAAAGTGCAGCTGCCGGAACCATTCCGGCGGAGAGGGAAGAGCATCGAAGACTGGCGTGCTTACCTGGATGCTGTGCTCACCCATTTTGTTCGCAACAACAACGCGGTGGCAATCGATCGTCGTCTATTGCACTGGATCGCACACAGAAGCCGTCCTAGATCGTTCGTTGGCCCAGAAGAAGATACAAATGGCGACAAGCGTCGGCGCGCATGGCCTAACGGGTACGGGCGGGCAAGTCCCAACTCCCGCCCTGTGGCACTGCTTGTTAGGGGGCTCGAATTGGATCTCGGTTCTCCAAGTGATCGGTCCGATCTCGACGAGTGTCTCCACGCAGCATGGCACCAACTGCAGTCAACCTTCGCGCCAGACCCAGAACGGCGCATGTTTGATTTCAGCAAGACCTATGTCGCGCCTCTCACAAAGGGGTTCTATTGCCCGGTAACGCGCCGCATCCTGGACGTGGCCCCATTCGGTCTCACCCCTTACGGTTTGCGGGCGGATGCACCCGAGCCCACCCGCGCCATCCCGATTGACCTGCCGGTCCATCCGACCCCCCTGCTGGGGGCGCAGGACACTTCCGAAAACCGCGGGATCATCCGGGAATGGCTCCGGAATGATCCGGCCATCCAGTGGCTCCAGGACAAGGGGTGCTGGAACAATCTGTCTGACCGAATTGCTCTGTTCGCCGATTATGCACGGTCTGCAGAGCATTCAGCCCAGCAGGCTGACAGCCGCCTTCGCGAATACGAGAAGGACTTCAAGGACGGCAAGATCAACATCCTGAACTGCTCCACGACGATGGAAATGGGCGTGGACATTGGTTCGGTTTCGACCGTGATGATGACCAATGTACCGCCCTCTATCGCCAATTACAGACAGCGCGTGGGTCGCGCAGGCCGCCGGCATCAATCGGTGGCGCTCGCGTTCACCTTCTGCAAGGACCGCCCGCTCGATTGGGAAGCATTTCGTGATCCGGCCAGCTTCCTCGGAAGAGGCATGGCGGTCCCCAAGGTGACGCTCAACAGCCGGCCCATCGTCCAGCGCCACGTGAATGCCTATCTGCTCGCCGCATTCATGCGGGAATGGGCAGGCGATCCTCTGAAGATGCAGGTCGGCCCCTTCATGGGATGCCCCGTCAGTACAAAGGAGCCTCGTCCGCTGAAGGCGGAAAGGCCTGTTGAGCGCTTCATGGAGTGGCTTGACCGGCCGACGACTGCCCACGCTCACCAGGACCAAATTGCCCGTCTCACCATAAGGTCAGTGTTGGAGGGTAACAGAACGCTCATTAAGCAGACACGGGAGGCCATTCGGGATGTCGCGGCGGACTTTGTGTCGGAATGGGAAAATCTCGTCGCCCTGGCCAAGGAAGAGCAGGCGCCGCAGCAAGCCATGAGCCGGCTCAACAAAGAGCTCAAGAGACTGTGCGGCGAGTTCCTGCTGAGCAGCCTAGCAGACAGAGGATTTCTGCCTGGGCATGGTTTCCCAAACAACGTGGTGACCTTCGTGCCCGGAAAGCAGTTCCGCGCGCAAGATGAGAACACGCAAGACGGGTCGCGGTTCAAGCGAGCGTCCGGCCCGCAGCGGTCGCTCGATCTGGCAATCCGGGATTACGCACCGGGTTCCGAAGTTGTCATCGATGGCCTTGTCTACAGGTCGGCGGGCGTCACCTTGAACTGGAAACGGCCGGCGAGTGTGGAACAGCTGGCAGAAATCCAAAACCTGCGCTTTCATTGGCAATGTCAGGATTGCCGAGCCTCAGACATCCAGAGGGGCAAGCCTCCACAGGAATGCAGCGCTTGCGGATCGCCCAACGTGAAGTGGACGGAGTTCCTCCGGCCCGCGGGTTTCAAGGTTGATCCCCGCGAAAAGGCTCATGCAGAAACCGACACCCCGACCTATGTCGAGCCGGAGGAGCCGGTTGTCTCCACTCGCGGGACCCCATGGCGAAGTCTTCCCGCCCCGGAGTTGGGACGCTTCCGCAGCACGCGCGAGGGCCTCGTATATTTTTCGAACAAGGGTGGCGCTGGCGGTTCCGGGTATGCCATCTGCCTTCACTGCGGCCGGGCTGCAGCTCATTCTCTCGACGACAAGGGCGCTATTCCACTCGCGCTCGTCAACCACAAACCATTGAATTTCCTGAAGGGGGAGAGCTATTGTCAGGGCAACGAGCGTCCCTTCGCGATCAAGACGCGACTTGCGCTTGGGCATGAGATCACGACGGACGTTCTGGAGATTCAGCCACGCCACGGACTGAAGCGTGCGGCTGCAAATGCTCTGGCCATCGCAATCAGGGAAGGCCTGGCGCAGGAGCTGGGCATCGAGGCTGACGAGATGGGATTTGCCGTCGGGCCCAGTACCAACGACCTTGGTGGCACGTCCACTTCAATCTTCATCTTTGACCGTACCGCCGGTGGCGGAGGTTTCTGCACGACCTTTGAGGCCCTGATGCGGCCTGTCCTCATGCGTGCCGAAGAAGTACTGGACTGCAAGACACCAGGGTGCATCGCCGGCTGCCCCGCGTGCGTGCTGACATCCGACGCGCCGGCGGAAAAGGATGGACTTGACCGGACGGCTGCTCTCGACTTCCTGCGCACCCATTTCAGACTGCCGAACGAACTCGAAGAGCAGGACATTTTCATGGGCGGGGCAGAGCTCTCCATCTCGCTGCTCGACGAGATCCAGCAGGAACTGGGGCGCGCAGCCTGTTCAAGCGTGACGATCTTCCTGCCGCGCTGGGATGCGCAGCAGGCAGCCGGAGCCTGGAGGCCCAGAGACCAGTTCTTGTCATGGTCAATGAAGGGTTACAAGGTCAGGCTTGCTCTCCCTGCCGGCGAACTCAATCAACTGACATCAGCAGAGAAACAGGCACTTCGGGACTTCGCTCTCGAACGTCAGGCCTCAATTGTGCAAGCTGAGCCACCCTCCTTTGCAAACGGATCGGTGGCCATCGCCGTGGTCGAAGGCCAGGGGCGCCAGGTCATCTGGGCCACAACGGAAGAGCATCCACGTTTGATGGGGCAAGGATGGGGAACGCCAGTCCGTCGTCCAGTGGCGAAAGCCAGAGGGCAGATCAGCATTTCCAGCGTGGAAGTGCCTCTCGACAGTCTGCTTGCTCCGTCCGATACCAAGATGAGGATCATCGGCAGGGAACTCGATAGTGACCTGGCATCGTTTGGCAACCGCGCAGCACGGGAGTTTATAGAATTGCTCAAGCAGTGCGGAGCCTGGCACGCCCATCCGATCACCCGGATCACATATCTGGACGGCTATATCCGTTCTCCGCTGGTTGCACGTCTGCTGATCGATACGCTCGCTGCACTGGCAGCAGCCTCAGGCGCCCGGGACACGGCCGTGTCAATCCAGACGCGCCCGCCGCGGGAAGCCGATTCATCCAGAGAGCCGTGGCTTCTCTGGCATGACTGGCGGGATGCGGACGATCAGCGCGACGTGATCGAACGCCTTGGCACATTGCGCGAGCTTGACGTCAAGCTGCACCAGAAGGATGTGCCGCACGGCCGGTACCTGAGAATCCTTTTTGGAAACGGGGCCGGTGCCACGATAGTGCTTGACCAGGGGTTCGGTGCTTGGGGGCCACCTCCCCATACCCGTCTGCGCCACGATTTCACCGCGGCAGCACATGAACAGGCGCAAAGTCTGGCCCGGGCAAACATGGTGCTGGAGCAGAGGGGAAACAGCGTCACCTATTTTGTGGCCAGGGCCGATCGATAGTCAGATTCGGAAAGTTCCATTTACGCACCCGGTGTGACGTATAAGCTTTTCAAGAGGCAAGGAAGCCTTCGGCGGCCCTTCACATTTCGTGCCCGCATGCCCATATGAGAGGCATGTGCATGGAAGTTTTTGTTCGCATATCGAGGCTTACTGATAAGGCGCGCTCCAAACCCGGAGCGGACGCCTTCATGAACCCGTAAGACCGCAACAAACTTCGCCGCTCCGGGACCAGCCAAACAAAAGTGCGGTTCATTTCTGCAACGTCAGCCGCGTTGCTTTGATGGAGCGTGTCTATGGCCCCGTTCAGATCCCGGTTGTTTTGCCAGCGCTGCAACCACCCTCTGCCCCTTGCCGCCAGTCATTGTCCCTGGTGCAGGGCTCCGATTTCTCTGCATACCGTCAAGCCGGCCAATGCCGGATTTCCATCTATTCGCCGCTTTCCGTTCGGCGTGTTGGAAGGAGGCAGGCAGTGACGTTAGACTTGTCGACCACGATACCGATGGCCGCAGCGCCCAGTCCGGCAATCGAGGAGTGTGGCGTGCTTCCCTGGCGGACAAGGCGCGACGGGTCCACGCGGATCATGCTCGTCGCCGCGCGCAATCAACGCGGATGGACCATACCGAAAGAGCGCCCGAAAAAGAACGAGCCGGCGTTCCTCGCCGCGGCGCGGGCGGCATTCGAGGAGGCGGGCATCATCGGTGACACCTATCCCGAGCCGGTGGCCGACTACGAGCTCTCAACGACACTGGAGAACGGCTCGCGCGTTTCGCGCCGGATCACGGTCTTCAGCATGAAAGTCTACGGAACGCTGAGCCACTGGCCTGAGGAAGACCAGCGTCAGCGCCGCTGGTTTACGGTGGAAGACGCGGCCGCCCAGCTCGATGACGAAGAGCTTGCCTCCTTCATTCTGGAGCACGGTCCTTTCCCGAAAGGCAGGGATACGGGCAGCCGGCGGCAGCAGCCGCAACTCTACGATACCAGTGATGCTTTGTTCGAATAGGGCTGTGCCCGAGGCGAAGGCCTCGGGCACAGCCTTCATGACAATCTTGAAAAGGGCACTATATTTGGACTGGAGTGAGAGCGAGCCTTTCAGCACTCCCCTGACATGAAGAGGACTCGGATTCGAAGTCGCCAGCTCGTCCGGGGTCCTTTTTCGCGTCAAGGGTAATGCTAATCGGGAATAATCCCATCGGCATTACCTCCTTGTGGGCGGAGCCGTCGCCATGGCCAAGCTGTGCTGACGGCGTGCAGATGTCCGCCCGCGCCCATGCGGTCAGCCGATGGCCCGGATCTGATCCAGCAGGGCCTGTTCGACCGCGATACCTTCTTCAAGCAGCTTTGCCTTAAGGGTATGCCGGCGTTGGCCTGGAAGGCGGGCGCCCGGCGCACCGGCGACCAACTCTGCCATGGCGGCGAAACGCTCGACAATGGCGGAGCCGCCGAACGCGGCGGGATCGATGCAGATGATGGTCTGCCCGACGCCCGGCGGATCTCCCTTGTCGTCGAAGAACGAGCTTGCCTCATAGGCGTAGTTGGCGCCCGTCAGCCCGGCGGAGAGCAGTTCGACCATCAGCGCCAGCGCGGTGCCCTTGGCATCGCCGAGAGGCGCCATGGTGCCCGCCAAGGCTGCCTTGGGATCGGTGGTCGGCCGGCCAGCGGCATCGAAGGCCCAGTCTTCGGGAATCGGTGTGCCCTTCTGGGCGGCCGCCATGATCTTCCCGCGCGCCACCCTGGAGAGCGACACGTCCACGACAACGGGATCCTTTCCCCCAAGCGGCGCGGCAAAAGCGATAGGATTTGTGCCGAAAAGGGGGCGGTTCGATCCCCATGGGGCCATGGCCGCCGGGGAATTGGCGAACATCAGTGCGACAAGTCCCGCGCGGGCGTAGCGCTCCACGATCACGCCCGCCACCCCGCAATGATGCGACCTGCGAAAGCCCGCCAGTGCGATGCCCTGGGTGCGCGCGCATTCGCTCAAAGGCTCGAAAGCAAGGTCGAGGGCGGGAAAGGCAAATCCGTTGGCGGCATCGACGGCAAGCACCGCGGGGCGGGGTTTTTCAACGGAAGGGATTGCGAAGCCGTCAACCTTGCCGGCTCTCGCCTGGGCCGCATAGGCCGCAACGCGGCGCAGACCATGTCCGCTCTGTCCCGCAAGCTCCGCTTCCACGAGCGCGCTGGCAACCGAGGCGGCGTTCGGCTCCGACGTGCGGGAGCGTACGAGCGCGTCCTTGATGAGCGCGTGGACCTCCGCAGGAGAAAGCCGCACCTCACTCATGCCGTACCCTCCAGCTCTGCCATGACCTTCTCCGCGACGACCTGGCTGACGCGGACGTTCGATTCCTCCGTCACGCCTGCAATATGCGGCGTGAGCACGAGATTGGGAATGCCGGCGAATTTCGCCCCCGCCTCGGCGGTGAGCGGTTCGGTCTCGAACACGTCGAGAGCCGCGCCGCCGATCCTGCCGGCCTTCAGCGCTTCGGCAACGGCCTGTTCGTCCACGATGCCACCTCGCGCTGCGTTGATCAGGATGGCGCCCGGCCGCATGCGCGTGATCTGTTCCGCGCCGATCATTCTGGCCGTTCCCGGCGTGAGCGGGACATGGAGGCTGATGACGTCGGCAAGGCCGAGAAGCTCGTCAAGGGAGGCCATTCTGCGAGCCTGTTGCCAGGCGGGGTCGTCCGCCGCAACATGCGGATCGAAGGCGGCAATCTCCATGCCGAGCGCCCGCGCGCGGGTTGAGACCTCCCGGGCGATCGCGCCGAAGCCGATGAGGCCCATGGTGCGGCCGGAAAGCTCGCGGCCCATCAGCGCCTGCCGGGGCCACAGGCCTTGCGCCACCGCGGCCGAGGAGAACCAGGCTCCGCGCAGAAGAACGAGCGCCGCCGTGATCACATATTCGGTAACGGACAGGTTGTTCGCGCCCGTGGCCGGATGCACCGCGATGCCGCGCCGCCGGCATTCATCAAGATCGATATTGTCCAGGCCGACGCCCAAACGCCCCACGCAGCGCAGGCGAGGCGCGCGATCGAGCAGGTCCGCGCGCACCTGCGTGCGGTTACGGACGATGAGCGCGATCGCCTCGGCAAGCTCTGCGTGAAGCCGGTCCGACGCGTCCACTAGGCCGGGATCGTAAAGCACGCTGTAGCGCTGCTTGAGGCCGTCGAGTGCGGCCTCGTCCATGAATTCGCTGACCACGATTTCGGCCATGGCTAGGTTCCCACAATGATTTCAACTGCAATGACGAAGGCCATCAGCGCGAGGGTTGCGCCCACGGGGACCACCAATGCCGACCATCCCATTCTGAGCGTCGCCGCAATAGAGGTCCGGATGCCGATCGCGGCGACGGCCGTTGCAAGACACCAACTCGAAACCAGGCTGCCGGCGTTCCGCAGACCTGCCGGAATGATACCTGCCGAATTGATGATCACCAGCACGGCGAAGGCGATGGCGAAAGGCGGCAGAAGCCAGGGGAGCTTTCCGTCCGTCGGGGCGCGCGAGCGCGTGAGGAGCGTGATGGAAAGCACGGTCGGCAGAAGCAGGGCCACGCGGAACAGCTTGACGATGGTGGCCGTCTCGCCCGCTTCGTTCGAGACCGCATAGCCGGCGCCGACCACCTGAGCCACGTCGTGAATGGTCGCGCCGAGAAAGATGCCGGTCTGGCGGTCGTTGAAGCCGAGCAGATGCGCGATCAGTGGATAGGCCACCATGGCGATGGTCGAAAGCGTGGTGACCGCGACGATGACAAAGGCCGTGTCCCGATCCCGATGAGGGGAGGGCGGAAGCGTCGAGGAAATAGCGAGGGCAGCCGAGGCACCGCAAATGCCCGTCGCCCCGCCTGCAAGCACGCCGAAGGCCCGCGGCAGGCCGGAGCAACGCGAGAGGGCAAGGCCGCTTGCAATCGAGACCGCGGTGCCTGCGGCCACCAGAAGAAGGGTTTGGCCGCCGAGGCTTGCCACCTGGGCGACCGAGATGTTGAGCCCCAGAAGGGCGACGCCGAACTGCAGCACTGGCCTCGATGCGAAGGAAAGCCCCGCATGAAAGCGAGCGTCCTCCGAAACGGTGCTGAGGGCGATCCCGATCACGAGCGCGAAGAGCATCACCGGCGCGCCGGTCGCCCCGGCCGCGAAGAAGGCGGCCGCGGCGACCGTCAGCGGAAGAACGAGCCCCGGCGTCAGCGCACAAAGCGTTCTCAGCCGGCCGCGCCCGGCCAGCGGCCACATCTGGACGGTCATTATCGAGGCCTTCTGCGGCGGTCAGGCGCTCCGATAGAGCTTGGTCATCACGAATTCGCGGTGACCCAGCGCCTCTGCGGAAGTGTGCCGGCCATTGGCGGTGCGGATGATGTTGTCGATCAGCAGATCGCCGGCCTGGTCAATGGTGAGCTCCCGCCGCAAAATGCCGGTAACGTCGACATCGATATGCTCGCTCATCGTGCGGACGGTGCGCGGATTGGCCGAAATCTTGATGACCGGCACGATCGGATTGCCGATGACGTTTCCCTGGCCCGTGGGGAAGGTGTGGACCACATATCCGGCCGCCGCCATCAGCGTGACGCATTCCGCAGCCGCCGAGGACGTATCCATGAAATAGAGGCCGGGACCCGATTTAGGTGTCTCCGCCGGCTCCAGAACGTCGATATAGCGGGACGTGCGGCCGATCTTCTCCAGATTGCCGAGCGCCTTTTCCTCGATGGTCGTCAGGCCGCCTTCGATGTTGCCCTTGGTCGGCTGGCTCTCGGAAAGATCATCGACCTTGTGCGCCTCGATCACCTCGTCCTGATAGGCTTTCCACACCTTGTACCAGCGCTCGCCGACCTCAGGATTGATGGCGCGGGCCTTAGCGATGTGTTCGGCGCCAGTGATCTCCGACGTCTCTCCGAAGACGCCATAGATGCCTTCGGGCAGCAGCTTGTCGTACATGTTGCCGACGGTGGGGCAGGAGCCGAGGCCCGTCGTCGTGTCGCTCTCGCCGCACTTAGTCGAAACCCACAGCTCCGAAATCGAGCACTCCTCGCGCTGCAGTTCGGTGGCGTAGTGCACGAATTCCTTGGCCTTGCGGGAGGCGTCCATGATCGTCTTCAGGTCGCCGTTCTGCTCGATGGAGAAGCCCGCCACCGGCTTGCCCGTTTCGGCGATTCCGTCGACGATCTTCTTGGTCCAGCCGGGCTCGATGCCGATGACGACCACTGCCGCCACATTGGGGTTCGAGCCCGTGCCGATCATGGTTCGGAAATGCAGGTCGAGATCGGCGCCGAACTGGAGCCGCCCGTAGGCGTGCGGCAGGGCCAGCGTGCCCTTGATGTTGTTCGCCACGGCCTCGCAGGCCGCGTTGGAAATGTCGTCCACAGGCAGGATCACGACGTGGTTGCGCACGCCGACGCGGCCGTTTTCGCGCCGGTAGCCCTTGAAAGTGAGGTTGGAATATTTGGAAGGCATCGTTCTATGTCCCGTATCGGTTGGGATTCTTCGGCTTCACTCCATTCCGCGGCGTCCGGCCTTAAGCGCGCCAACCAGTGGCCCGCTACCAAAAACGGGCTCTGCAACGCGGCTCGAGTGAAAGGCGCGTCTCCATTACCAGCGCTTGGTCTTCAGGTTGTGGACATGGACATGTCCGCCCTTGGCGACGTCGGCGACGATGCGGCCGATGTCCTCGCCATACTTGATCGCCGTATCGCCGACCTTGAGGTCGGTCAGCGCCACCTTGTGCCCGATCGGCACGTCGTCGATCACTTTCAGCGTGAAGCTCGAATTGTCCTCCGTCACCACACAGAGCATTTCGGTACCGGCTTTCAGGCCCTCGACCACTACGACGCCGACATTGTCGCGCTTATCGTGAACCAAAAGATGCGGTGCGCTCACCCTTCTCTCCCTGGCTGCCTTAATCTTATATAAGACATAAGATACGAAACTGTAGCGTTGTCAATCGGACTTCGCTATTGCTAAATGAATAATTCGGAGGTGGTTGACGCGGATGGACGCACGCGCGGATTCGAAACTGGGCTTCCGCCCACTCTATCAGCAGGTGCGCGAGGAGATCACCCGGCATCTGGCGAGCGGGCGCTGGCAGCCGGGGACCATGCTCCCGAGCGAGCAGGAGCTTGCGCGCGAGCTTGGCGTAAGCCAGGGCACTGTCCGCAAGGCGCTTGACGCGATGACGGCTGAGCGCATTCTGGTGCGCCGGCAGGGCAGAGGCACCTTCGTTGCGGAATATGAGGAGAGCCGCATCCTGTTTCAGTTCTTCCGGCTCTACCCCGATTCCGGCGAGCGGCTTTTCCCGGTCTCAAAGGTGCTGGATGTGCGCTCGGCCGCTCCGAGCGAGGAGGAGCGCGAGGCGCTGGAGCTTGAACCGAAGGCCGAGGTCTGGCGCATCTCGCGCCTGCGCTATCACGGATCGGAGCTCATCATGCGCGAGATCCTCTCGCTGCCCGTGGCGCAGTTTGTGGATCTCGGGGAGCTCGAGGAAATCCCGAACAATGTCTACCGCCTCTATTCGCAGCGCTGGGGCATCACGATCACCCGCATCTCCGAAAAGCTGAAGGCGGTGGCCGCCGGCGAGGCCGACCTCGCCGAGCTTGGCTGCGCGATCGGGGCGCCCCTTCTGGAAATCAGGCGCGTCGCCTTCGATCTTAACAAGCGTCCGGTGGAGTATCGCCGGTCACGCTGCCTCACCGATTCGATGCACTACGCATCCGACCTGAGCTGAATGGCCGGGAGTTGGTGACATCTCCGTTAGTCCCCGCTCTGGACTTAGCTCCGCTAAGCCCAAGAAGATGCTTTCTCCCCCGCAAAAAGGGGGGAGATATTGGCAAGACATGTCGGCTTCCGCAAACCATTGGCGTTGGTCATTGGCGGAACGGAACGCGCCAGCTTATTCCTAGGCTGGGGCAAAACCTTCAACCCCCGGCGTAGCGAACTCCGTGGGCGGCAGGCCCTGGATGCCGAGATCCAGCGCCAGAAGGCTGCCATCGAGCGGGCCTTTCTCCTCGGGCGCAAGACCGTCGCTGAGCGATGTGACGAACATCGTCTTCATGTCGGAGCCGCCAAAGGCGATTTTTGTCGGGCGCGCCACGGGCAGGCGGACGGTGAGGTCGAGCTTTCCTTCGGGCGTGTATCTAAGCAGCTGCGATCCCCGCACCGCGGCGAGCCAGTAGCATCCGCTGGCATCGACCGTCGCGCCATCAGGGCGACCGCCTCCCTCCGGCAGCTTAACGAAAAGCTCCTTTTCGCCCGGCATCCCAGTCTCCGGATCGTAGCGAGCACGCCAGACCTGGAAGGGTGTCAGAGGCGTGTCGGCCCAATAGACGGTCCGGCCGTCCGGGCTGAAGGCGATGCCGTTGGGAATGGTCAATCCGCTTTCGATCAGGGTGATGCTGCCATCGCTGTCGATCCGGAAGAGCTTTCCCACGGGCTTGAGCCCGGTCTCGGGCAGCGGCATGGTGCCGAGCCAAAGTCGGCCTTGCACGTCGCAGCATGCATCGTTGGTGCGGTTGCCCGAGACGGAGGCCTCCAGTCGGGTGAACAGGCGCCGGCTTCCATCGGCCGGATCGAACTTCAGGATCGTGTCGTGCTGGCCGACGAGCAGGGTTCCGTCATCGGCGGGCTGAACGAACCCCGTCATTTCGGGGAAGTCCCAGCTTTCTGTTTCTCCGCTCGTGGGCCGTGTGCGCAGCACCTTTCGCCCCATGATATCAACCCACAGCAGAGCCTCCTCGCGCCTATCCCAGATCGCGCTTTCTCCGACAAGGGCGGTGTAGGAGGCAATCCGCTCCACCTTCGGCGTCAGGGTCCGCATGGCGTTCAAGCGCTCCTCAAAGTTGCAAGCTCGCTGCGGGCGTTTGACATCAGCAAGCCAAGGTCGGAGCCCGAGGCCACCCAACTGTAGCCGTAGGCGAGATAATCGCGAGCCTGCGCCGCATTCGCCGCGAGGATTCCGCAGGGCTTGCCGAGCTCGGCGCAGCGGGCGGCGGCATCGGCAAGAACCTTCTGAACCTCGCCATGGCCCGGCTGGCCGATGAAGCCCATGTCGGCGGAGAGGTCACCCGGCCCTATGAAGATGCAGTCAACGCCGGGAACGGCTGCGATCTCCCTGATGTTGCCAAGCGCCTTTTGCGTTTCGATCTGAACGATGACGCAGATCCCGTCCACCGCCCTGCGGGCATAATCCTTCACGCCGCCATAGCGCGTGGCGCGGCTCATGCCGGCAAAGCCGCGTATACCCTCCGGGGGATAGCGCGTCGCCGCGACGGCCTTTCGCGCCTCCTCCGCATTCTGGACATAGGGGAACATGACCGTCTCAGCGCCGAAATCAAGCACCTGCTTGACGATCACCGGGTCGTTCCACGGCAGACGCACCACGGCGCTGGAGGGCGTGCCCGCGACGGCCTGGAGAAGTCCCAGCGTGCGCGGCGGGTCGTTGGGCGCATGCTCCATGTCGAGGACGATGAAATCGTAGCCCGCATAGCCCAGCGCCTCGGCGGCCACCGCACTGCCGCTCATGGCCCAGACGCCAATCATCGGCGGTTTGCGCGTCATATTTTCTTTGAAAGCGTTCAGCGGCAAATCCAATTTTTCTTCTCCCTCTCGGACCCTTGGCGCCAAAATCCCGTTGGCTTTCAGAAATGGCTTTAACGCCGTCCAAAGCGCATTGCCACAACTTATATCTTATGTCTTATATAAGAAAGTGGGCGACGGCGGAGGCGGGGTGCTTCCGGCTGGTCGCATTCGTCCAGGGAGGTTGGAATGATTCGAAACCGCAAAAGCGTTCTGAAGCTCCTCGCCGCGGTCTCCGTTGCGGGCATTGCTGCGGGAATGGCCGTGACGGCTTCCGCCCAGGAAAAGATCACGATCACCTTTGCCAATTGGGCGGCAGCCGAAGGAACCACCAAGCCCGGCATCGAGAAGGTAATTGCCGATTTCGAGGCCGCGAACCCGGATATTGACATCGTCAGCGAGGCGATTTCCTTCTCCGAGATCGCGCGGCAGCTCGTCCTGCGCGCCCGGTCGGGCAACCCGCCGGATGTGGCGCAGATCGCCGGCAACGATACGGTCCTGCTTGGCTCCACCGGGGCGCTCGAGCCGCTCGACAGCTATGTCAGCGACGAGCTTGCTGCCAATCTGAAGTCTGGCGCCGACGCCGGTCTTCGCGACAAGGACGGATCGCTGTTCGCCTTCCCTTGGAATCAGTCGCCAGCCGGCTTCTGGTACAACAAGAAGATCATGGAACAAGCCGGTCTCGATCCCGAGAACCCGCCCCGCACCATCGACGAGCTGAATGAGGCCCTGGCGGCGATCAAGTCGAGCCAGCCGGATGTCATTCCCCTTGCGATCGACACGACCAACCGTCCCTTCGCGCTGAGCTCCAACTGGCCGTGGATGCAGTCCTTCGGTGCGGTGCCCGTGGGCGAGGGCGCGACCGGTGCCGAATCTGAGGAGATGAAGGCCTATCTTAACTGGATGCGCGAGATCGCGCAGGCCGGCTACATCGATCCGGGCCGCCGCATTGGCGAGTTCCGCCCGCTTGCAGCGCAGGGCAATGTCGCCTTCATCTGGGACCAGGTGCTGCTCAAGGGCGTGATGCAGGCGGCAAGCGGCATGTCCGACGAGGAGTTCTACGAGACCTGGGGTGTGACGACCTTGCCCGTGGGTGGCGGCAAGGCCACGACCTTCGAGGGCGGGCACCAGCTCATCATGTTCTCCGCCAGCAAGAACAAGGAAGCGGCCTGGAAGTTCATCGAGTATCTGGCGACCTCGCCCGATACGATCGCCAACTACACGACGAGCGTGAATTCCTCGCTGCCTTCGATCAAGTCGACGGGCAATGCCGAGCTTGACGAAGTGCTGAGCGCGCCGGTCTTCAAGGCGTTCTCCGAGGAAATTATTCCGACGCTGGCGCCGCAGCCCTACGGGCCCGAGTTCGCCGCCGCCGCGACGGCGGTGATGGCTGGCGTGCAGGAGGCCGTCACGGGTACGAAGCCGATCGACGAGATTGCCGCTTCGATCCAGCAGCAGCTCCCGCAGTAAAGATGACTGCCGACGTTATCACGACAAATGCTCGCGCCCGGCCCCGTGCCCGGCGCGAGCCATGGCTCGACTGGATGGTCCTGCCGACGCTCATCGTCATGGCGGTGGTCGTGGGCTATCCCGTCGTCTACACGATCCTTCTGTCGGTGCAGGATTACAACCTGCTCGACTTCACTCCGGCCAACTATGTCGGCGCGCAGAACTACGCGAAGCTGGCCGCCGATTCCGTCTTCTGGCAGTCGCTCCTCAACACTGCGATCTACACATTCGGCAGTGTCGGCATTGCCGCGCTGCTTGGGCTCGTCCTAGCCCTGCTTACCGAAAACCTCGGCGGCGCGCGCTTCCGTGCCGTGCGCACGCTGCTTCTGATGCCCTGGGCCGTGCCGTTCGTCGTGGTGGCGTTCCTGTTCCGCTACATGTATCTGCAGAACGGCGGCATCATCAACGCCGTGCTTCTTTGGGCGGGCATTATCAACGACCCGGTGCCATGGCTCAATTCGGCGATGCTCGCACTGCCGGCGGTGATGGTCGCCAACATCTGGGCGATGGCGCCGTTCTTCTTCCTGCTCGTCAGTGCCGCGCTTTCGGCCATCCCCAATGAGGTGATCGAGTCGGCGCGCGTGGACCGGGCGGGCACCTGGGGCATGATCTGGCACATCAAGCTGCCGTTCCTGCGCAATCCGCTGCTGATCAGCAGCCTCCTCATGGTCATTTCCAATTTCAACGATTTCGCCAAGATCTGGGCAATGACCCAGGGCGGTCCCGGATATTCGACCAGCACGCTGGTGATCTATGTCTACCGGCTGGCCTTCGAGAGCTTCGAGTTCGGCTATGCATCGGCCGTCGGAGTCATCTGGCTCGTGATGCTGATGGCGCTCGCCTGGCTCTACATGCGAGCGCTGCGGATGGAAAAACGATGAGTACGGCAACAAAAATCTCGCGCCCGCGTCTGGCGCCGGGAAGCATCGTGCGCTGGACGGCGATCGCCTTCGCGCTCTTCTGGAGCCTGGCGCCGATCTACTGGATGCTTTCGACGTCGCTCAAGACGGAGCTGGAGGCGACGCGCCTCCACCCGACGCTATGGCCGGAGGCACCGACATTCGCCAACTATATCGGCCTGACGGGCACCTCGCTGCCTTTCGTCGCCTTCTTCTTTAACACGGTCCTGAGCTGCCTGTTGACGGCGGTCGTCTGCGTCGTCATCGCAACACCCGCGGCCTACGCGCTGTCGCGGGCTCGCTTCCGGCTTGCCGGGACGGTGGGATACACCATCCTCGCCTTCCGCATGCTGCCAATGGTAGTGGTGCTGGCGCCGCTCTATCTTCTCCTGCTCAACGCACGCCTTCTCGACACCGGAACCGGCCTCGTGGTGGGCTTCACCACGTTCGGCCTGCCCTTCGCGGTCTGGATGATGAAGAGCTTCGTGGATGCGGTGCCGATCGAGGTGGAGGAAGCCGCTCGCGTCGATGGCTATCCGCGCTGGCAGATCCTGCTTAGGGTCGTCGTGCCACTCATCATGCCAGGCATTCTTACCACCGGGACGTTCGTGTTCATGGAAGCCTGGAACAATCTGATTTACCCGCTGACCTTCATCACCACGATGGAGAAGCAGACCCTGCCGGCCGCGCTGGTGCTTACCTTTACCGGCCAGTTCAAGACGGACTGGGGCGGCATGATGGCTGCGGCGACGATCACCACCCTGCCGCTGATGATCGCCTTCTTCGCCGTGCAGCGGTCTATGGTGCGCGGGCTTACCTCGGGAGCCGTCGCCGGTGCCTGACGTGAGTCCAGACAGAAAGGTTGCCGGGCGGTTCGGCGGCCAGGTTGCGCTTGTCACCGGAGCGGCAGGCGGCATCGGCTTTGCCATCGCAGGACGGCTTGCCTCGGAAGGGGCTGCGGTCCTGATGACGGATGTGGATGAAGTCCGCCTTGCCGACGCCGCCGAAGCGCTGCGCGCGGAAGGGGCGGAGGTTGAAACGGCCGCGGCGGATCTCGCCAGCGCGCAGGACCGCGCGCGACTGGTGCCGGTCGCGCTCGCGCACTGGAACCGGCTCGACATCCTTGTCAACAACGCGGCTTTTCATGGCGAGCGGCGTGCCTTCACGGAGGCGTCCGAGGAGGAATTCGAGCGGATTTTCGCGGTGAACGTAACGGCGACGGCCGTCCTCTGCCGCGCGGCGGCGGGACCCATGCAGGAGCAGGGTGCGGGCGCGATCATCAATATCGGCTCGATCCAGGCGGATCTTCCCGTGCCCACCTATGCGGCCTATGTCGCAAGCAAGGGGGCCATCGCTGCGCTCACCCGCGCGCTTGCGGTCGAGCTTGCGCCGCGCATCCGCGTCAACGCGGTGCTGCCGGGCGTGATTGCGACGGATTCCTTCAAACAGACCCTGGCCGAGGGGGCAACCGTCAGTAAACCCGCATCCATGACCGCCGCGCTGCTTGGCCGCGAGGGCCACGCTTCGGAAGTGGCCGCGGCCGTCGCCTTTCTGGCTTCTGCCGAAGCCGCCTTCATCACCGGTGCGGCGCTGCCTGTCGATGGCGGCCGCAGCATCAGCCGCAGGCCGGACCCGTTCCAGTCGTCCTTCGGCGAGCAAGAACAATCAGGAAATCCCGAATGACCAGAATCGTGCTGCGCAATGTCGAGAAGCACTACGGCAATGTGCCGGTTCTTCGCGACTGCAACCTGGAGATAAAGAACGGCGAATTCATCGTGCTGGTCGGGCCTTCCGGCTCGGGCAAGACGACGCTGCTGCGCATCATAGCGGGTCTGGAGCACATCACCGCGGGTGATCTCTATTTCGACGATACGCTCGTCAACGATGTCGATGTGGGCGACCGGGACATCGCGATGGTCTTCCAGAATTACGGGCTCTACCCGCACATGACGGTGTACGAAAACATGGCCTTCGGCCTCAAGCGACGGAAGATGCCGAAGGACGAGATCGACCGGCGCGTGCGCAGGGCCTCGGAAATGCTCAACATCGCCCCCTATCTGGCGCGCCGGCCGCGCCAGCTCTCGGGCGGCCAGCGTCAGCGCGTGGCGCTCGGGCGGGCCATCGTGCGCGATCCCAAGGTCTTCCTCCTGGATGAGCCGCTGTCGAACCTCGATGCGCATCTGCGCGTCCAGATGCGCACCGAAATCCTGAAGGTGCACCGCGCGGTCGCCGCGACGGCGGTATATGTGACCCACGACCAGGTGGAGGCGCTGACGATGGGCGACCGCATCGTGGTCATGGCCGATGGGCGCATCCATCAGGTCGGCACGCCGGACGAGCTCTACGACAACCCGGACAACAAGTTCGTCGCCTCCTTCATCGGGACGCCGGCCATGGGCTTCTTCGACTGCCCGGTCGCCTCGGCCGAGGCGAAGCCCTCCGCAGGGCGCGTGCGCCTGACCGAGGCACAGCGCACGCTTCTTCACAGGAACTGCAAGGCCAAGGTGACGGTGGGCATTCGCCCGGAACGCCTCTCGCTGACGAACAAGGAGGACGATACGGCCGACATCCTGCTTCACGGGACCGTGGAGGCGGTGGAGATGCTGGGTTCGGAGCAATACGTCCATTTCGTTGTGGACGGCGGCGCGCTGACGGCGCGCGTGCCGCGCGAGCAGCAGGTGAGGGCAGGGGATTCCGTGACATTCCGCGCGGACGCGAAGCATCTCTATCTTTTCGATCCGGAAAGCAGCGTGACGCTGCGCTGATCCGCGCCGCCGCACGAACGGCATTGCGGATCTGAACGGCCAATTCGACAGGGAGCAGGTCATGGCGCGTATCGCCAGCATCGAGACGTTCCGCGTTCCGCCGCGGTGGATCTTCGTCCGAGTGACCACGGATGACGGCCTCACCGGCTGGGGCGAATCCATCATCCCGAAACGGGCGCGCGCCGTGGTGGGCGCCATCGAGGACATGGCGGCCAATCTTGCGGGCGTCGATGCCTCGCGGATCGAGGATATCGCGCAGCGGCTGCGGCGCGGTGCATTCTTTCGCCACGGCCCGGTGCTCGCCACCGCTGCGGCGGGCATCGAGCAGGCGCTGTGGGACATCAAGGGGCAGCGGGCGGGAATGCCCGTCCACGAATTCCTAGGCGGCCTCGTGCGCAAGCATGTCCGCGCCTATGCGTGGATCGGCGGCGACAGCCCCAATGATGTCGTCGAGCATGCGCGCAAGCGCATCGAGGAGGGCTTCTCGGCCGTCAAGATGAACGCGACGCCCGCGCTCGGCCATGTCGGCGAGCGGGACCTGATCGATGCCGCAGCCGCGCGCATGGGAGCGCTGCGGGACGCTTTCGGCAACAAGCTTGATATCGCGCTGGACCTACATGGGCGCGTCCACCGCGCCGCGCTGAAGCCGTTGCTGGCGGAGCTGGAGCAGTTCCATCCCATGTGGGTGGAGGAGAGCTCGACGCCGGAGAACGAGGAAACGCTGAAGATGCTGGCGCGCGCGGCGCGCTCCATTCCCGTCGCCACTGGCGAGCGGCTGGTCTCGCGCTGGGAGTTCAAGCGGGTTCTGGATACGGGGGCGATCGACATCATCCAGCCGGACGTGTCGATCACCGGCCTGTTCGAGCTGGAGAAGATCGCCCGCATGGCCGAGGTCTACGACGTGGCCGTCGCGCCGCACTGTCCGAACGGGCCGGTTTCGCTGGCGGCCTCCCTGCAGGTGGCCTTCTGCTGCCCCAATGTGGTGATTCAGGAACAGAGCCTGGGCCTGCATTACCACGCCGGATTTGCAGGGTTGCCCAAGGCCGATCTGCTGGACTACCTCAAGGATCCTACGCCGCTTACGACGGTGGACGGCGTTTTTGCGGTTAACGACGCTCCGGGGCTGGGTATCACGCTCGACACCGATGCGATCGAAGCCAAGCAGCAGGACTGGCGCCTGCCCGACGCCGACTGGACGCATCCGGACGGCACCTATGCGGAATGGTGAGGGATTTCAGTCCTCGGCTACGCCGTCGCGTTGGCGCCTGTTCCGTCCGTCAGAGCGTGCGGTAGCGCGCGATCGTCTCCTCACGAGGGACGATCCCTAGGCCCGGCTCCGATGGCAGCTTCACGCTTCCGTCCGCGATTTCCGGGAAGGGCGGCAGAAGCTCGCGCTGCAGCGGGTTGTCGTTGACATCGACCTCCAACATCCCGTCGCCGCCTGCCGCTTTCAGCAGATGCGCGGAGGCAAGAAGCCCAACGCCCGCGCCGAGGAAGTGGGGGCAATAGCGCCTGCCTGCCTCGAGAATGCGCTGGGCGGCGCGCCGGCAGCCGGAGACGCCGCCCCATTTCGCAAGGTCCGGCTGGATGACACCCACTGCGTTGCTTTGAACCATCTCGTCGAAGCTGGAGAGCCCGCGCAGATTTTCTCCCGCGGCCAGCGGGATCGTCGTCTTCTGCGCGAGGGTCTGCCATTCGGACAGAGGCCGGTCCGCCGCAAGCGGCTCTTCCAGCCATTGCGGTGCGAAAGGCTCGAGCGCGCGGGCCATCTCGATTGCCTTGTCCAAATCCCAAGCCTGGTTCGCGTCAACCATGAAAGGCATGTCCGGACCGATGACCGCGCGCACGCGGGCGGCATTTTCAAGATCAGTCTCCCGGCTGAAACCGACCTTCAGCTTGAACGCCCTGAAGCCGCGCGCGTGTTGAGCTTCCACGACCCTCTCTGGCGCCTCCGGATTGATGCCGCTGGCATAGGCGGGAACCTGCGGCGCTCCCCTGCCGCCGAGCACCTGCCAGAGAGGCTTGCCGAGCCTTTTGGCGGCAATGTCCCACAAGGCAATATCCACTCCGGCGATGGCTTGCGCGAATGGGCCTGCTTCCCCCGACTGAAGAGCAAGCAGCCGCGTGCGGGAGGAGAGTTCGGCAAAGATGGCTTCCGGATTCTCCACCGTCCTGCCTTTGAGCAGCGGCAGCAGGATCGAATTTATGAGGCGTGCGCGGTGCTCGGCGCCGACCGAGGGAAAATTGCACCAGACTTCTCCCCAACCGACCGTTCCCGTCTCATCGGTTATACGGATGAGTACGGCGGGGCGGTCGTGCATCGTGCCGAAGGCGGTGCGGATCGGATAGGGCGTCGGTGCGCGCAACACGAGCGCCTCTCCATCCATGACGGTGAAGGTGCGGAAGCCTGTCGCCTCGCGGGCGGCGGAAACGGAGGTATTCATAGGGGAAGCAATCCCTTCGGCAGGGGCACGTTCAACAGCTGCGAGAATATGAAGCAGAAAAGTCCGACACTGATCACCGTAGCCAGGGCGAAGGAAAGCCAGCGGCGGACGGACCAGTCATCATATTTCGCCACCATTCCCACGGCGGCAAATCCCAACAGGGAGGCAACCAGGAATCCGGCGACGGGAACGAGGGCAAGCCAGGCGACCATGGAAACCACCAGCGCCAGCCGTCTTGCATTCGAGCCGGTGCCGGATTTCGGCGGCTTCTGACGACCGAGGAAAATCAAGAGGGTGAGCGCGGCTGCCGCGACGATGAGCACGATGGCAATGAATCGCGGGAACACCGAGGCGAGCGGCGAAAAGCGCTGAGCCTCCCAAACTACATAGACTGCAAGGCCTGCCGAGCCGGCCGCCAGCACGAGCCCGGAACGGTCCATTTCACGCGCCTTCATCGGGCACCCTCCTTGCGAAACGTGCGGTTATGGCCGGATAGAACAAGACCAGGAGTGCGACGCAGATGATCGCGATCGAGATCGGCCGTCCAAAAAACATGCCGAGGACGTTGCCGGTGGCGTTGCCGATCAGCCATGCCTGGACGAAGCCCTGTTCGGCAATGGGGCCGAGCACGAGGCCGAGGACGATCGGGGCGGGAGGCACGCCCATCTTCTGCAGTATCCAACCGACGCCGCCGAGCCCGAGCATCAGCCAGACCTCATAAATGTTGTTGTGAACGGCATAGGTACCGAGGATGGTGAGGAAGGCGATGCCCGGCGCTAGAATGGCCTTGGGAATGACGATGATGGAGCGGTAGAAGTAGCGGCCCAGGATCAGACCGACGGGCAGCATCATGATCGTCGCGATGATCAGCCCGAACATGAAAGTGTAGACGATCGAACTCTGATTGCTGAACAGGTTCGGTCCGATGCGCACGCCGTGGACAAGAAGCGCTCCCAGGATGATCGCATCCGCCGGGGTGCCGGGGATGCCGAGCGTCAGGGTCGGTATCAGGCCGCCGCCCACCGTAGCATTGTTGGCGCTCTCGGAGGCGATAAGCCCGTCAGGCTCGCCCTTGCCGAAATTCTGCGGGCGCTTCGAGGCGCGCCGCGCTTCGGCATAGGCGATCAGCGAGGCGACAGGCCCACCGGCCGCCGGCAGGATGCCGATAATCGTGCCGAGCGCGGAGCTGCGCAGCATGTTCCATTTGCTTTTCCAGGCGATCGAGAGCGCTTCCTTCAGCCGGAATCCGCGCACATCGGAACTCATCTTCAGATGCGCCTCCGGCGTGGCGACCAGGTCGATCAGGACGGGGATACAGAAAAGGCCGATGAGCCCCACGATCACATCAACGCCGCCAAGCAGGGTCGTCGTGCCGAAGACAAATCGGGTATCGCCGCCAACGATGGCCGTTCCCACCAATGCGATGAGCAGTCCGAAGCAGCACCCGATCAGGCCCTTGATAAGGCTGCCTTCCGACAGGGCCGCGACCAGCGTGAGGCCGAGAATGGCGAGCCAGAAATATTCAACCGGCCCGAAAGCAAGCGCCACCTTCGCAAGCAGGGGACTGATGAACAGCAGGGCGAGAGCGCCGACTATGCCGCCAAAGACGGATGCCAGAACGGCCAGTGTCAGGGCGAGGTCGCCGTCGCCGCGTTTCGCCATCGGAAAGCCGTCCAGCGTCGTGGCGATGGAGGAGGGCGTTCCCGGCGTGTTGATGAGAATTGCTGCGTAGCATCCTCCATAGATGCCGCCCGTGTAGATAGCACCGAGCGCGATGAGCGCCGAGGAGGGCTCCAGCGTGAAGGTGAGGGGAGTCAGCACCGCTATGGCCATCGTCGCCGTCAGGCCGGGCAGCGCGCCGATGACGGTGCCGGCGGTAACGCCGGCAAGCGCCAGAAGGAGATTGGCCACCGAGAGGGAGGCGGCAAGGTGCTCCAAGATCATGATTGCCACAGGGTCTCGGTTGATGCCTCCGGCCGGATTCCCGCGCCGGAGGCTTTTTTCGGTTGCGATTACTTCACGAGCCCGAGGAGCTTGCCAACCTCGATATATTCCGCGCCGAGCTCGCTCATGAACTCGTCCATCACCTCATAGCCGATATCAACGAGCACATAGCCGCCCTCTTCCATCCTGCTGCGGAAGTCCGGGTCGCTGTTGATCTGGGAAAAGATGTCAGAAAGCTGCTGGCGCAGTTCCTCCGGCGTGTCCTTCGGCACGGCGATGCCGCGATGGGCGCCGCCGACGAGATCGATGCCCTTCTCCTTGAAGGTGGGCACGTCGGGGAACAGCGGATGGCGTTCCTCCATGGCGACGGCGAGCATCCGCACATTCTCGCCCTGTTCCGCCGCGACGGTCGTGAAGCCCCATTGCGCGCGGACCTGATTGCCGAGAAGGGCGGCTGTGGTCGCGGCGGTGCCGGTGAAGGGAACATAGGTCGTCACGATGCCTGCGGCCTTGTCGAAGGTGAGCTGCGCCACCTGGTTTGCCGAGTTCGAGCCCGTTCCGGCGACGGTAATCGCGCCGGGCGCCGCCTTGGCCTCGGCGATGTAGTCCTCAAGGGTCTCAATCGGGCTGTCCGCCGGAACGATGAGCGCATGGGGCGTAAGCTGGAAGACATTGAGAACAGTAATGTCTTCCGTCTTGTAGCCGACGGTGCCCTCCATGGGCTGAAGGAAGAGGTGAGGCAGGTTGATCCCCATGATGAGGTGCCCATCGGCCTGCATGCCGTTGAGCTGCGACCAGGCGGTGGCTCCGCCCGCACCGACCATGTACTGGATCACGAAATTCTGGCCGGTGATCTTCTGAAAGGGCCCTTCCTGTAGGCGGGCCGTCACATCGGACTCGCCGCCCGCGTTGAAGGGGATGATGTAGGTCACTTCCCTGTCAGGGAACGCAGCGGCCGGCTGAGCCACACCCAGGCCCAGCGCGAGCAGCGCCGAGAAGGTCAAGGTCTTGCAGAAGTCAAAATATGCCATCAGTTCCTCCCGGTTTGAAAAAGGTCAGGTCCGTCCCCGATTGAGAAGGTCGATCTCCAGCCGCACCGCGTCGCCGCGATAGATAAGGTCCGCGCAGTAGATCGCGACCCCTTCCTCGTCCTGGATGACGCGGCGAACCTCGGCGGTCGGAGCGTTGAGAGGCAATCCCAGATGGGGGGCGGTTTCCACATCCGCCGTGCCGATCGTAAGCGTCTGGCGTGCCCTGCCAATCCTCACGCCGCCGATGGTTTCGAGCAGGGGCAGGACGATGTGGTTCCGGAACGTTTCGGGCGCGTGGTCGTAGACGCGCTTGTCGAGATAGACGTCCAGCAGGCAGTAGGGCTCGCCGTTCCGGCTGTGAACGCGCCGCATGTATTGGTAGCCGGGCGCCAGGATGCCCTCGCCGGGCTCTATCTTCGGCGGCCGTTCGGCGTCTTCAAGCGCGAGCATGCGGGGCGACAGCTCCCGGACGCTTGCCAGAATATCCGCCCAATCGGCGCCCAGTTGCAGCCAGCGCCGCTCCGGCAGGATCTTGGCCACAAACGTGCCGCGCCCCTGCTGCCGGATCAGGAGGCCCTCCATCTCGAGGATCTCGACGGCCTGCCGGACCGTCACTCTGGCCACGTCGAAGGCGCGTACCAGTTCCTCAAGAGACGGTATCCGGCTGCCCGGCGCCCATTCTCCCGACTCGATGCGCCTGCGCATGAGCGACGCGATCTGGCTGTAGAGAGGCTTTCCATCCAGCCTGAATTTCAGCGGGGCAACGGCCGACACGATCCCGTCACAAAAATAAGACGTCTGCAAAATAGTATGACTTTGAGAGGGAGGAGTCAAATTCCGGCCGGCCGGGCAATGCAGTGACCCGGCTTCAGGTTCCCTGAATAGTGAATGGATGGACTGCGGCTTCAGCGGAGCGCTGTCGCTGAAGAAGCTGTCAGGCGTCATAGCCAATGCGAAAGCCAGCGTGCGAGCTCGACGTGTCCGGCGGGCGGCCCATCCGGGCGGCGATGCGGTAGCGGTGGCAATAGGTGCGGTGGCAGAGGAAAGACCCGCCTTTGAGCAGCCTTTCACCGTCCCGCCGCGCGGCGGCGTCGCGCGCCTTGCCAGCCGCACTTAGGGAGCGCACGCGGAACGGGTCCGCGCACCATTCCCAACAATTCCCGGCCATGTTGAAGAGGCCGTAGCCGTTCGGTTCGAAAGCGTCTACAGGTGCGGTCGTCTCATAGCCGTCGGTGACCAGATTGTGGTCGGGGAACCGCCCCTGCCAGATATTGCAGCGCGGCGCATCGTCGGGCGGGTCTTCGTTTCCCCAGGGATAGATGACGTCCTTTCCTCCGCGGGCGGCGAATTCCCATTCGGCTTCCGTAAGCAGCCGCCCGCCCGCCCATTGGGCAAAAGCCGCCGCGTCATTCCAGCTGACGTGGACCACCGGGTGGTCCAGGATGTCGTCAATGGACGATCCGGGACCGGCAGGATGCCGCCAGTCGGCGCCATCCACCCTGTGCCACCAGGGCACTTCGGCCACACGGAGCGTGTTGGCGCGCTGCTCCGGGTCGAGGGCGTCCTTGAAGACGAAGGACCAGCCGAAGGTTTCCGCCTCCGTCCTGTAGCCGGTGGCTTCCACGAACTCGGCGAAGCGCCTGTTGGTGACGGCGAACCGCTCGATGCCGAACGGGCGCACTCTTGCTGGCCGGCGCTCCTCGCCATCTCCTTTTATGACCACCCGGGTCGTGCCGCAGTAGCTGCGCCCCCCTTCAAGCCAGACGATGTCTTCCGAAGGGGGCTTGCCTTTCGACCCGCACGCGCGCTGCTGTTGCTTTTCCGGCCCCGACTGCACCTTGGCCTCAGCAGGCTGGCTCTGACGGCCTGGGGCACAGCAGCTGTCTTTCATCGATCCGCCCTTTGATTGGTACCTTTCACGGCCGGACGGCCATTCTGCAAACAGGTTTGGCCGGTCGCGGCCAAAGTCAAGCCGGGCATGCCCGCTGCTCGCGGTTACCAAGAGCGCACCCGCTTCGAATTTGCAACCGCCAAAGATGCGGCAGAGAACCATAGAGGGCGGCACACTCGCTGGCATTTATCCCCGCGTCCACGGTAAGCCTTATCCTTTTTGCGGAGCCGAACGCGAGAGGAAATCCGTCATGGAAGAGACCGCAAATCTCAAACTGCCCTTCATCCTGCCTTCCCAGGCGCAGAAGCACGTCACCCACAATGAAAGCCTGCAGCTTCTCGACGCGATCGTGCAGCTTGGCGTGCTCGACCGCGATCTGACTGCGCCTCCCGCCGAACCTGCCGAGGGTGACCGGTACATCATCGCATCCCCAGCCACCGGAGCATGGGAAGGCCGCGAGGGCGAGATCGCGGCGTTTCAGGACGGAGCCTGGAACTTCCTTTCGCCACGCCCCGGCTGGCGCGCATGGATTGTGGACGAGCAGGCCCTTCTGGTCTGGGACGGGAGCAGCTGGATCGATATCCTGAAGCAGATTCAGCATGTGGAGCTCCTGGGTATCGGAACCGAGGCGGACGCGCAGAACGTCTTCGCCGCCAAGCTGAACAAGGCGTTGTGGGCCGCGCGCATCGAGGCCGAAGGAGGTGACGGCAATCTGCGTTACACGCTGAACAAAGAGGGCCCCCAGAAGGTGCTTTCCTTGCTTATGCAATCCGGGTGGTCCGGGCGCGCGGAGGTCGGCCTTGCAGGTTCCGACGATCTTTCGATCAGGGTCAGCCCGGACGGCAGCCAGTGGCACGAGGCGCTTCATGTGGACCGGCAAAGCGGCATCGTCTCCACGCAGGCCCTGCCGCGCTTCAAGGCCTACACCAATTACGACAACTATGTGGGCGTAGGGGTGTGGACGAAGATCGGCATCAACAACGCCGACTATAATGAACAGGGTTGTTTCGATGCGGGCACGAACCGGTTTATTGCGCCGGTCGATGGTACGTATCTGTTCGGGGCATCGCTGCTCTACAAGATCAATTACAGTGCGGACGCGCGCATGAGCGCGAGGCTGGTGTTGAACGGCGCCACGGAAGTCAAAGGTTCGCGGGGAGAGATTTCAGGCCCGCATGAGTCCCTTCTAACGGCATTGTGCCTTTCCACCCTCGTTACTCTGGAGAAGGACGATGCGGTTGAACTGCAGGGCTGTTTCCGCGGAGCGGACGGCTATTTTGCAGCCGACGGCACAACCTTCTGGGGTTTGAAGGTGGGTTAGCCGAATAGGGGCCCTCCCGCAGGAGGGCCCCCGATTACGCATTTCTAATGGCCTTCGATCAGTCCGCGCAGCTCTGCGACTTTTTCCTCAAGCAGCGTCCTGTTCGCGCGCGTTTCGACATTGAGGCGCAGAAGCGGCTCGGTGTTGGAGGCGCGGAGATTGAAGCGCCAATCGTCGAAGACCATGCCGAGGCCGTCGATCGTCTCCACTGTGGGATTGTAGCGCCCATAGTGGTCGGCCACCTTCTCCTGCACCCTTTTGGCGTCGTCCACCTTGAAGTTGATCTCGCCGGAGCAGGGGAATTTGGCGATGCGCTCTTCCAGAAGGTCCGCAAGCTGCGCGCCGCTAGAGGAGAGTTCCGACACGACGTTGAGCCAGGCAAGCATGCCGGAGTCGCAGTAGGCGAAGTCGCGGAAATAATGGTGAGCGCTCATCTCGCCGCCATAGATGGCATTTTCCTCGCGCATCATGGCCTTGAAATAGGCGTGTCCCGTGCGGCAGGGTTTGGCTACGCCGCCGGCGCTCTCGACGATGTCGATCGTGTTCCAGGTCAGGCGTGGATCGTAGAGGATGGCGCTGCCCGGAGCTTTCTTCAGCATCCGCTGCGCGATCATGCCCACGAGATAGTAGCCTTCCACGAAACGGCCCTTGTGGTCGTAGAGGAAGCAGCGGTCGAAATCGCCGTCCCACGCGATGGCGAGATCAGCACCATGCTCGACCACGGCACGGCTCGCCTTCTCGCGCTTTTCCGGCAGGAGAGGATTGGGCACTCCGTTGGGCAGGCGCGGGTCCGGTTCGTGGTCCACCTTGATGAAGGTGAAGGGCAGGTGCTTTTCCAGAAGGTCGATAATCGGGCCTGCGCAGCCATTGCCGGCGTGGCAGACGATCTTGAGCGGCTTCAGCTCTTCATCCGCCACTTCCCCGAGCAGGCGCTCGATATAGGTGTTCCGGTCGCAGGCAGGATGGAGGGTCCCCCGTTCGCCATAGCTGGAAGCGGAGGGGAACTGGCGATCGGCGCGCATCAGCTCCTCGATCGCGTTGAAGGCGTTATCGGGCGTAGCCGCGGCTGCACCCTTCAGCACCATCTTTATGCCGTTGTAATCGGGCGGATTGTGGCTCGCGGTCACCATGAGGCCTGCATCGGCGCCAGTACGCGCGGTGTGGAAGTAGACTTCCTCCGTGCCGCACATGCCGATGGGCAGCACGTCCACGCCACTGTCGAGCAGGCCCTGTGTCAGGGCGCCGGCGAGCGCCGGACTGTCGAGCCGCATGTCGTGGCCCACGACCACCGATTTGGGTGAAAGCGCCTGGCTGGTTGCCTGAGCGAAGCGATATGCAAATGGCACATTGAGTTCGCCGGGAATCTGGCCGCGAATATCATATGCCTTAAAAGGAGCACCCATACTGTCTCTCCTGCTCTTTCGTTCGTTGTAGTACTTCGGCAGTCATTGCGACGCAAATGGGGTGACCGGTATCCAAATTCACGGGTGCACAATGCCCGCGACAGATTGACGTTCCTTTGCTCTCGCTGCGGTCCGCCGCCGGGGCCTGACCGGCCTGAAAGGGGAACGGCGCGCATCTCCGGAAGAACATTCCTCCTGAGCCCGCGATTAAGCAAAATCAAGATCATGCGGCTTCAGCCTTTAGGCTAGGCCGCCTTGAGAGAGCGGGGAAGCGGGTGGTATCCCGTGATCAGTGACATCGGGCGGCGGCGTTGGTTTCGCAAAGGTTTATTTCAGAAAATGCCGGCAGAGCTTACTCACCTCCAGCGGCTCGAAGCCGAGTCGATACATATCATCCGCGAAGTAGCGGCAAGTTTCTCAAGACCGGTAATGCTTTATTCTATTGGGAAAGACTCATCGGTGCTTCTGCACCTGGCCATGAAAGCCTTCTATCCGGCCAAGCCTCCATTCCCGTTTCTCCATGTGGATACCACTTGGAAGTTCCGCGACATGATCGCGTTTCGCGACAGAATGGCGGCGGAGAAAGGCATCGAGCTTCTGGTGCATGTCAATGAGGAGGGGGTGAGGCAGGGCATCAATCCTTTCGAGCACGGCTCCAATGTGCATACACATGTGATGAAAACGGTGGCTCTGCGCCAGGCCCTGGACAAGTACGGCTTCGACGCCGCCTTCGGCGGGGCACGGCGCGACGAGGAAAAGAGCCGCGCCAAAGAGCGCATCTTTTCCTTCCGCAATGCGAGCCACGCCTGGGACCCGAAGAACCAGCGCCCGGAAATGTGGAAGATCTACAACACGCGGATCGGGAGGGGCGAGTCGATCCGCGTCTTCCCGCTATCCAACTGGACCGAGCTCGACATCTGGCAATACATTCTCCAGGAAGACATTCCCATCGTGCCGCTCTATTTCGCCAGGAAACGCCCGGTAGTGAATCGCGGCGGCATGCTGATCATGGTCGACGACGATCGCATGAAGCTCCTGCCCGGCGAGAAGGTGGAAGAGCGCATGGTGCGTTTCCGCACGCTGGGCTGCTTCCCGCTTACGGGCGCCATCGAATCCGATGCGGAGACGTTGGAAGATATCGTGGCTGAAATGCTGACGGCGCGTACCTCCGAGCGCCAGGGCCGGCTGATCGACCATGACGAGGCCGGTTCCATGGAAAAGAAGAAGCGCGAGGGGTATTTCTGATGCTGACGCTTGCCGAAAAGCCGCTCGCCGAGCTCGAAGTGGTGGACGTTCGCGGCTATCTAGCCAGCCAGGAGAACAAGACCCTTCTGCGTTTTCTGACCTGCGGCTCGGTGGATGACGGCAAGTCCACGCTGATCGGTCGGCTTCTCTACGACACGAAGCTCATCTTCGAGGATCAGCTCGCGGCGCTGGAGCGGGATTCGAGACGGCACGGCACGACGGGCGAGGGCATCGACCTGGCGCTGCTGGTGGACGGGCTGGAGGCCGAGCGCGAGCAGGGCATCACCATCGATGTCGCCTACCGCTTCTTCGCCACGCCAAGGCGCAAGTTCATCGTCGCGGATACGCCGGGCCACGAGCAGTATACGAGGAACATGGCCACCGGAGCCTCTACGGCGGACCTGGCGGTGGTTCTCGTGGATGCGCGCAAGGGCGTGCTCGAACAGACCAGGCGGCACTCCATCATCGCCTCGCTTCTGGGCATCCGGCATATCGTGCTGGCGGTGAACAAGATCGATCTCGTCGGTTTTGACGAGGAGGTTTTCCGGCGTATCGCCGCGGATTACGAGGCGTTCGCCAAGAATGTGGGCTTTGCCACGATCCAGCCCATCCCATTGTCCGCGCGCCATGGGGACAATGTCACCGCGGTTTCAGAAAACACGCCGTGGTATACCGGCCCGTCGCTCATCGAGCATCTGGAAACGGTAGATGTGGAGAGCGAGGCGGCGGCGCAGCCGTTCCGCTTCCCCGTGCAATACGTAAACCGTCCGAACCCAGACTTCCGCGGCTTTGCGGGAACCATCGCTTCCGGGGCCATTTCGGTAAACGACGAGGTTGTGGTCGCCAAGTCCGGTAAGCGTACGCGCGTGAAGCGTATCGTCACCTATGACGGCGATCTCGAAACAGCGGTGGCGGGACAAGCGGTCACGCTGCTTTTGGCTGACGAGGTGGAGGTCTCGCGCGGCAACATGCTCGTGGCGCCCGAGGCTCAACCGCACGTGGCCGACCAGTTCGCCGCCAATGTCGTCTGGTTTGGGGAACAACCGCTGCTGCCTGGCCGCACCTATCTCCTGCGTACAGAAACCGACGAGGTGAGCGCGACGGTAAGCCATCTGAAGCACCGGCTGAATGTCGGCAACCTTGCGCGGGAGGCCGCCAAGTGCCTGGAACTGAACGAAGTGGGGGTCTGCAATTTCTCGCTTCAGGCGCCGATCGCATTCGATCCCTTTGCGCAGAACCGCACCACCGGCTCCTTCATCCTGATCGACCGGCTCACCAACGCCACGGTGGGCGCGGGCATGATCCTGCATCCGCTGCGCCGCGCGGAGAACATCTACTGGCAGGCGCTCGACGTGACGAAAGCCTCGCGCGCCGCGCTCAAGCACCAGAAGCCGGCGGTGCTGTGGTTCACCGGGCTTTCCGGCTCCGGCAAATCGACCATAGCCAACCTTCTGGAGAAGAGGCTGCACGCGGCTGGGCGCCATACCTATATCCTTGACGGCGATAATGTGCGCCATGGGCTGAACCGCGATCTCGGTTTCACCGAGGAGGATCGCGTGGAGAACATCCGCCGGGTGGCCGAGGTGGCGCGGCTGATGGCCGATGCGGGGCTGATCGTGCTCGTCTCCTTCATCTCCCCGTTCCGTGCTGAGCGGCGCATGGCGCGCGATCTGATGAACGAGGGCGAGTTCGTGGAGGTTTTCGTCGACACGCCCTTCGAGGAATGTGCTAAGCGTGACCCGAAGGGACTTTATGCGCGTGCAATGAAAGGGGAGATCAAGAATTTCACCGGCGTGGATTCCCCCTATGAGGTGCCGGAAGAGCCCGACGTCCACTTGCGGACGGTGGGCCGTTCACCGGTGGAGCTCGCGGACGAACTGGAGCGCTGGCTGAGGGAGCGCGGCTATTGCTGAACAGGGTGACATCCCTTCTTGAAGACGAAGCGGCGGTTCTGGCGCTCCTTGAGTCCCTTGCGCTTGCCGCGGGCCGCGAGATCATGCGGCATCGTGAGGCCGGAGTGCATGTGGAGCACAAGGCGGATGCCTCGCCGGTGACGGCGGCCGACCGTGAGGCGGAGCGCGTCATCCTCTCGGGCCTGCGTACCGAGCTTGCGGGCGTGGCTTGCGTGTCGGAAGAGGAAGCCTCGGACGGCCTGCTGCGGGCCTGCGAGGAAGAGGACTTCTTTCTGGTCGATCCGCTTGACGGCACGCGAGAATTTATCGCCGGCCGGCCCGATTTCACCGTCAATATCGCTCTGATCAGGCGAGGCATCCCTCGCATCGGCGTGGTCTATGCGCCGGCTCATGCACTGCTTTATTCCGGGCGTCCGGGTGTGGCATCCGAGGTACGGGTGGAAGGACAGTCCGCGCTCGCCCGTCGGGCCATCAGCACACGGCCGGGACGTACGCCACCGACCATCGTTGCCAGCCGCTCCCACTCCACACCGGAGACGGCGGGCTTCATCGCCCGTTATCCGGATGCCGAAACGGTATCGGTGGGCTCGTCGCTGAAGTTCTGCATCATTGCCCGGGGGGATGCCGATCTCTATCCGCGCTTTGGCCGGACCATGCAATGGGACACTGCTGCGGGCGACGCGGTTCTGAGGGCCGCGGGCGGACACACGCGGACGCTGGAGGGTGCGCCGCTCACCTACGGTGTGCAGGCGGGTGGCGAGCTTGCGACCTTTGCCAATCCCTTTTTCATCGCAGAAGGGTGGGCGGCGTAGCGCCGTTCAAAGCTCGTTGCGCCAGGGCGGATTGGCCCCCGCACGCGAAACGGTAACGGCCGCCACGCGGGCGGCGAAGGACAGGGCGGCCCTTATTTCGTTCTCCGTGAGCGCGGCGACGCGTTCTTTCGACAAGCGGCCAGCCTCATGCAGGGCGGCAAGCAGGCCGGCATTGAAGGTATCGCCTGCGCCCACCGTATCGACGACCTCGACTTTCACGGCTTCCACCTGAAGGCTGCCGCCCCGCCAATGGACCGTGGCGCCCTTGTCGCCGCCGGTGATCACGACGAGCTTCGCGCCTGCATCCAGCATATTGCGGGCGGCTTTTTGAGGCGAGGCGGCACCCCGAAGCCAGTCGAGATCGTCTTCCGAGATCTTCACGATGTCGGCCATCGCCGTCATGCGTTTGAGGCGCGCCCTGTGCCGGGCTTCGTCGTTGATGAAGAGGGGACGGATGTTGGGATCGATCATGACGACGCGGTGGCCGCTCTCGCGTGCCATCAATCTCTCGTAAGTGGTGCCGCAGGGCTCGGCCACGAGGCTGATGCCGCCGAAAAGAAGCGCCTCCACATCATCATCAAGGGCGGGAAGATCGGCTTCGCCCAGCATGCGCCCCGCCGAGTTCTCGTCGTAGAAGACGTAGCTTGCATGACCGGCATCGAGGGTGACGAAGGCAAGGGTCGTCGGCCGGTCGGACAGCCGGGCGTGGCGCAGGTCCACCTGACTTTCGGCCAGCGCGTTCTGAAGCTTCTTGCCGAACAGGTCGTTCGACAGGCCCGAGAAGAACGAGACGGGCGCGCCCAGGCGCCCTAGCGCGATCGCACTGTTGAAGATCGAGCCGCCCACATGGGGGACGAAGGCCGTTTCGCCATCCGCCGTCTTACGCGGCAGCATGTCGATAAGCGCTTCCCCGCAGCACAAAATCATGGCCTTTTCTCCCTTGCTCAACTCCTCTGGCGTTCGTTCGGCGCTTATAACCGCTGGCGGTGCGTAACACACCAGACTTTCAGCGGGCAGACCTTGCGCTGCGTGTGGCGGTGGTCTTTGATGCGGGTAGGGAACGGAAACGGTCAGCGCAGCGGAGCATTGCATGCATCTATCGCAGTTGAAGAAGGGCGGCGTCATCTGCCGCCGGGGTGAAGAGGCGCGTCTGGTCAATGGTGCCGAAAGCACCTACGGCCTGGCGTTCGAGGCGGTCGAGGCAGGCCTCGAGCTTGCCGCTGTTATCGAGCGCCACGGGCTGGGCGAGGTGGTGGAGCTGGAAAGGCTTGCCGCTGACGGCGCGCTTGACGTGCCCGTGCGCCATCCCGATCCGGCGCACATGTATCTTACCGGCACAGGGCTGACCCATCTTGGATCCGCCTCGGCGCGCGACGCCATGCACGCCGAGGCCGATACGGAGGGCATGACCGATTCCATGAAGATGTTCCGCATGGGAATAGAAGGTGGCAAACCAGCGCCTGGCAAGGAAGGAGTGCAACCCGAATGGTTCTACAAGGGAACGGGTATCGCTGCCGTCGCGAGCGGCGATCCGCTGGTCTCGCCCGGTTGCGCGCTCGACGGAGGAGAGGAGCCGGAGATCGCAGGTTTCTATGTGATCGGCAAGGATGGCCGCCCCTATCGCATCGGCTTCTCGCTTGCCAACGAGTTTTCCGACCACGTGACCGAACGCATCAACTATCTCTATCTTGCGCACTCCAAGCTGCGGCCTGCGTCCTTCGGGCCGGAACTTCTGGTGGGCGACCTTCCGGCCGATATCCGGGGCATGTCGCGTATCTGGCGCGACGGCAAGGTGATCTGGGAGAAGGAGTTCCTATCCGGCGAAGACAACATGTCCCATACGATCGCCAATCTGGAGCATCACCACTTCAAATATGCGCTATTCCGCCAGCCGGGTGACCTGCATGTGCACATGTTCGGCACGGCCACGCTCTCTTTCGCCGATGGCATTGCCTGCCGCGAGGGAGACGTGTTCGAAATTTCTGCCCCGGATTTCGGCCTTCCGCTCAAGAATCGCTTGGGCCAGGAGGAGAAGCGGCAGGTCGCGGTCACGGCGCTCTGAGGGAAAGCCGCCGGAGCACCACCAACTTTCCGGCGTGCGTGACAAGCCACTGCGCCGGTCTTAGCCGTGAGCAGGAGGTCTGGGATGGCCGCAACGAAAATTGCCGTCGTCGGTATCGGCAAGATCGCGCGCGATCAGCATCTGCCCGCGATCGCCCGTTCCGGCGCATTCGAGCTTGCCGCCGCAATCAGCCGTAACGAGCGGGTTGAAGGCGTGGAGAACTTCACGGACATCCAGGCCTTTCTGCGCAACCGTCCGGATGTCGCCGCCGTCTCGCTCTGCGCGCCGCCCCGGCCGCGGCTGCAAATGGCTGTGTCGGCGCTTGAGGCCGGCCGTCACGTGCTGCTCGAAAAGCCGCCGGGCGCCACGGTGGGGGAGGTGGAGGCGCTCGTCGCCCTTGCCCGCAAGAAGGGTGTCGTTCTGTTCGCCACGTGGCATTCGCGCTTTGCGTCCTGTGTCGAGCCCGCGCGGCGGTGGCTTTCGGGAAAGACGATCCGCCATGTGGAGATCGTCTGGAAGGAAGATGTGCGGCGCTGGCACCCGGGGCAGGCGTGGATCTGGGAGGCGGGCGGCTTCGGCGTGTTCGATCCCGGCATCAACGCGCTTTCCATTTTGACGGCCATCGCGCCGCCCGTCTTCGTGACGGACGCGACCCTTGAGGTGCCGGAAAATTGCCAGACGCCCATTGCCGCTCAGCTCACCATGCGCGGCGTGACAGGGTTTGAAGTCACGGCCGACTTCGACTGGAGGCAGGAAGGGCCGCAGACCTGGGAAATCCGCGTCGATACGGATGCGGGCCTGCTCGTGCTTGCCGACGGCGGCAGCCGCATGTCGATCGATGGAGAGCAGCGGCCGGGCGGCCTCGAAGCCGAGTATGACGGAATTTACGCGCGCTTCGCCGGGCTTCTCGCTTCGGGCGAGAGCGATGTGGACCTTGCGCCGCTCAAGCTCGTTTCCGATGCATTTATGATCGGGCGGACAGTGGACGTGGACGCTTTTCACGACTAGAGAACAGGTTCCTCACCCAGCAATCCTCAGTTTCTCAGGAGCGCATCATGTCGCAAGATTTCAAGCCACGCGGAAAACATCTGATTGCCGGGGAGTGGGTGGGAAGCGAGACGACCTTCACCTCCGACCCGGTAACGGGACCCTCATACGAATTTGCCGCGGGCGGGGCGGCCGAGATCGACAGCGCGGTGAAAGCGGCGGAAGAGGCCTTCGCGGTTTACGGCGCCTCGAGCCGTGCCGAGCGTGCAGCCTTCCTGAACGCCATCGCCGACGAGATCGAGGCGCGCGCGGAGGCGATCACAGCCATGGCCACGCGCGAATCCGGCCTTCCTGAGGCCCGTATCAACGGTGAGCGCGGCCGCACGACGGGCCAACTTCGTTTCTTTGCCAAACATATTGAGAAGGGCGACTATCTCGACCGCCGCCACGATCCTGCGGACCCGCAGCGCCAGCCGCAGCCCAAGCCGGACCTGAAGCTCATGCAGTTTCCCGTGGGGCCTGTGGGCGTTTTCGGTGCGTCGAATTTCCCGCTGGCCTTTTCGACGGCGGGCGGCGACACCGCTTCCGCGCTGGCGGCCGGCTGCCCAGTGGTCGTGAAGGGCCATCAGGCGCATCCCGGTACCGGCGAACTGGTGGCTGAGGCGATCCATGAAGCCATCAAGAAGACCGGCCAGCACCCCGGTGTCTTCTCGCTTGTCCAAAGCAACCGCCGCGAGGCAGGCGAGGCGCTCGTGACCCATCCGCTGATCCGCGCCGTCGGATTTACGGGATCGACAGGAGGCGGACGCGCGCTCTTTAATCTGGCGGCCAGCCGGCCAGACCCCATTCCCTTCTACGGCGAACTGGGCTCCGTCAACCCGGTCTTCCTGCTGCCGGCGGCACTTGCCAGCCGCGCACAGAAGATCGGCGAGGGCTGGGCAGCCTCCCTAACCCTGGGTGTCGGGCAGTTCTGCACCAATCCGGGCGTGGCCGTCGCAATCGACAGCGGCGACGTCGAGACATTCATGAGTGCCGCGCAAAAGGCGCTCGAACAGATCACCGAACAGCCCATGCTGACGGCTGGCATCGCCGAGGCTTACCGGAAGGGCCGCGACCGCGTCGTTGGCCTCAACTGTGTTCGCGTGCGGCTGACCTCCAAGGCGGAGGGGCGCTACGTGGGTCCCGATCTTCTGGAGACCACGGGCGAGGAATGGCTGGCCAATCCCGAACTCCACAACGAGGTTTTCGGGCCGTTCGGCATCGTCGTGCGCGTTAAGGACGAGGAGGAGATGCGCCAGATCGCGCGGGGCGTCGAAGGCCAGCTTACCTGCACGCTGCATATGGACGATGCCGACACCGCGCTTGCTGCATCGCTGATGCCGATCCTGCAGCGCAAGGCGGGACGGCTGATCGCCAACGGCTTCCCGACGGGCGTGGAGGTGAGCGACGCCATGATGCATGGCGGGCCCTATCCGGCAAGTACGAATGCCTCCACCACCTCCGTGGGTTCGCTTGCGATCCGGCGTTTCCTGCGACCCGTGGCTTTCCAGGACATGCCGACGAGCCTGCTGCCCGCTGACCTGAAAAACGCCTAAGACGGAACATGACGTCCGCTCCCTTTTGCGCGGCGGTCGATTGGGGCACGACCAATTTCCGCCTGTGGTTGCTCGACGCGCAGGGTTCGGTGCTTGGCGAGCGGTCGAGCGGCGAGGGGATGCGCGCCTGCCTGCCGGACCGTTTCGGGCCGGTGCTGGAGGCGCATCTCAGCGCGCTTCAGGCGCCTGCCGAGCTGCCGGTGATCGTGGCCGGCATGGCGGGTGCGCGCGGGGGTTGGCGCGAGGCCGCCTATCTGGATACGCCCGCGCCGCTGGACGCCCTGCATGCCCATGCCGTGCAGGTTGAGGGCTTCGGACGCGATGTGCGGATTCTCCCGGGCGTGTGCCAGCGCGAAGGGGGCCGCGAGGACGTCATGCGCGGCGAGGAGACACAGCTTGCAGGGGCTTGGGCGGAAAGCCGCGCCTCCGGTCTCTTCTGCCTTCCCGGCACCCATTCCAAATGGGCGCGTGTGGAGGAGGGCCGGCTTTTATCCTTCACCACCTATATGACCGGCGAGCTCTTCGCGCTTTTAAGCCAGCATTCGACCCTGCACGACATGGTGGCGGCAGGAAAGGGCGATGAAACATCGCCGGCCTTCCGCGACGCGGTGGCCGAAATGCTGGACGGCGCGGGCCTGACGGGAAAGCTCTTTTCCATCCGCGCGGCCTCGCTGCTTTCGGGCGATGCCGCGCCCGATGCAAAGGCACGGCTTTCCGGCCTTCTAATCGGGGCCGAGGTGGCTGCAATGCGGAAGGATCTCGACGCTGGAGCGGAGGTAACGCTCATTGCCGGCGGCTCCACGGCGAGAGCCTACGAGACCGCCTTTTCCAACGCGGGGCTGGCCTGCCGCACGCTTGACGGGCAGGATCTGGTGCGCCGGGGCCTTTTTGCCGCCGCTCGGGCGCTATGGCCGGAAAGGAAAGCCGCATGAAACGGGTGGAATGGCCCAGGCTCAGCCGCGAGCTTGTCGCTATCTTGCGCGGACTGAAGCCGGAGGAGGCGCCAGGCGTCGTCACCGCGCTCCTGGAGGCGGGCTTCGAGGCGATCGAGGTGCCGCTCAATTCGCCGGAGCCTTTCCGCTCGATCGAAATCGCGCGCGGACTTGCGCCGGACAAAGTGCTGATCGGTGCGGGGACGGTGCTGACGGTCGAGGAGGTTGACCGGCTGAGGGACGCCGGCGGCAACCTGCTCGTGAGCCCCAATGTGGAGCCGGCCGTCATCGAGCGCGCGGCGGGCTACGGCATGGTGACCATGCCGGGCGTCTTCACGCCGACCGAAGCGCTTGCAGCGCTGCGGGCGGGCGCCTCCGCGCTGAAGTTCTTCCCCGCTTCCGTTCTTGGCCCATCGGGCATCAAGGCCATCCGGGCCGTTCTGCCGCCCGATGTGCCGGTTGGCGCGGTGGGCGGCGTCTCCGAAAGCGATTTTGCCGCCTACTATGCAGTGGGGGTCCGGACTTTCGGTCTTGGCTCCAGCCTCTATAAACCGGGCGCGAGCGCGGCCGAAGTGGCCCAGAAGGCGCGGGCCGCAGTCGCGGCCTATGACGACGTGTTCGGGCGGTAGAACTTAAAGGACTTGTTGTCGAAGCGAGGGTTCTCTCCCCTTGAGTCGGGGAGAGAATGATCACCAGAGCGGTCTTGGATCCGTTCATTGTTTCATGGAAAGAAGGAAAGGATCCAAGTTAATGTTTTTGGGCAATTACGGACGGAAAGCCGGCCTCCGTTTTTGAATTGCGCTAAGCGGTTGCCGCACCGTCCGCGCAGCTCAGAGAGGCCGCCTATTCTTTCTAGAGATTGCGGCCGATCATGCCGCCCGCGAGGGCACCGCCGATGCCGCCGATCAGCGCGCCGCCGCTGCCGGCAATGGCGTTGCCCGCGACCGCACCGCCGACACCGCCCACGGCTGCTCCCGTGATCGTCTTTTCAGTGGTCGAGCAGCCGGCGGTTGCGACCATGAGGCTACCCAGGAGGCAGAACATTCCAAGCTTCTTGATCATGGTTTTCCAAATGCGATTTCCGAAGACCGTTTAGCGGTTTCGGAAAAATGGGTAAAAATTTAATGAAACGGGAAAGGCAGCGTCTGGCGGCGAAACGAAGGTTTTGCATTGCCCCAAAAAGGGTGCAGATTGCGGGGCGTATTATCCCTTGCTGGTTATTCGATGCCGGCCACGTTTCAAGGCCCGGACGAGCGGCCATTCCGAAACAGAACGAACAGAAAATTGGCCGCGAAAAACGCCGCCAATTGATCTGACAGAGGTCAGAACTTGTAGTTCACACCGATCCTGAAGGTGTGGAAGGCCACGTCATTCTAAGGCAGATGCTAGCCCGAATCTGAAAGCTGCTCTCGATAATTTTGAAGCTCACACCCGCCGCGTGCTGGCGCCGGGGGTGAGTGCTGAAGCGAAGGTGACGGATTGCCCGGCTGCGGAGCGGGCGGAAGACGGTTCCGTTTCGCGGATCCTGCGCAGCAGGAATTCGCCGCAGGCCAGCGCTATATCGCGCACCGGCAGCGAAATGGTCGTGAGATTCGGGTTCCACCATGGCGCGTCGCCATAGCCGACGACCGAAAGATCGGCAGGGATGGCCACGCCAAGCCGGGTTGCGGCCTGCAAAAGCCCGACCGTAAGCCGCGCGCCGGCGGCGACGATGGCGGTGGGCCTTTCGCCATCCGTCCAAAGGGATTCGAACGCCTCCGCGGCGAAGGCGGCGCGCGGCCGGCCAAGCCGCACGAATTCGCGAGGGACCTCAAGTCCCGCCTCTGTAAAGGCGCGCTCGAACCCGGCTAGCCGGCTGCGGCCGGTGGAGAGGGTGGTGCTTGCGCCGAGATAGCCGATCCGGCGATGCCCCAGTTCGATCAGGTGCGCGGTTCCGCTGTGGATTGCCGCTTCCTCGTCGATACCGAACCAGGGCACCTCGAGCTGGCCCGTGCGGCGTATGAGCTGGACGCAGGTGCTGCGCGAAAGCAGTGACAAGGTCTCGCGCGTGGGCCGCGGCGAAGCGGTGATGACAAGCCCGGAAGCGCGCGCTTCCAGAAGACCCCGCACCTGCCGCTCCTCTGATTCGGGATCGTCCTCCGTGATGCCGAGGACGAGTTGGAAGCCCGCGTTGGCGCAGATTTCGGCCAGGGCCTTGGCGAGGGTGCCGTAAAACTCGTTCTGAATGTCGGGAATGATGAGGCCGATCAGCGTGCTGCGTCCGCTGCGCATCGCACGTGCGCCAGAATGGGCCACGTAGCCGAGCTCGCCGGCAACCGCCTTGACGCGCTCCCGCGTGGCAAGGCTGATCTGCGGATCGTCGGCAAGCGCTCGCCCGATTGTGGAGATGGAGAGGTTGAGCCGCTCTGCGATGTGCTTGAGGGTTACGGCGCCGCTCATGTCTCCTCGGCGACAACCGGATTTCGCAAGACGCCCGCTTCGGGAATCTCGATTTCAACCACATCGCCTGGCGCGATCGGTCCCACGCCTTCCGGCGTGCCGCTCATGATCACGTCGCCGGGATAGAGCGTGATCGCCTGGCTCAGATAGGAAACCAGCTTCCGGATCGAATAGACAAGGTCGCTCGTGTTGCTCGACTGGCGCACCTCGCCGTTCACGCGGCCGATGATATCAATGTTTTCCGGATCGAGCCCGGTCGCGATGGCAGGGCCCAAGGGATTGAACGTGTCGAAGGCCTTACCGACAAGAAGCGTTCCCTGGTCCATCTCCTTACCCTGGATCACGCGCTCGCTGACATCGTTACCGCAAGTATAGCCGAAAATGCACTCACCGGCAGTGCGCTCGTCGACGCGGCGCGCTACCCGACCGATGACCACGGCCACCTCCGCCTCGAAGTGTACGATGCCGCCTTCCTTGGGAAGAACGATGGGGGCCTGGGGGCCGACGACCGTGCCAACCGGCTTCATGAACAGCATGGGCACGGTGGGGAGCGGCTTATTCACCTCACGCGCGTGCTTCACGTAGTTGAGGCCGACACCATAGATCGAGCGCGGATCGAGCGGCGAAAGCAGTTGCACCCGGTCAAGGTGCGTGGCCTGCCCGTAGGGCTTAAGGCCGTCGAACAGCCCGCCGAGGACGGGCTGAATGGTGCCGTCATCCTCCAGGATACCATGCCGCACCGCACCGTCGTGATAACGAATGACCCGCATTTGTCCACCCTCACTCCTGAGAACTTACGCTCTTTAACACGCAAACGTTTGCGTCACAAGTGTTCTAATTTGGGCGGGAGTCTATGCTCCAAATACATCGTATTGACGCAAACGTTCGCGCTGGATATAGTCATTTCCGGGCTGCCGGGTTTGAGGAGGGCGGACCCTGTCCCACGGAGGAGGAAATATGGCCGAACGTCGCCTTGGCATCATCATGAACGGCGTGACCGGACGGATGGGCGGCACCCAGCATCTGAAGATGTCGATTGCCGCGATCCGCAACGACGGCGGGGTGCCGTTGCGCGATGGCAGCTCCGTCATTCCTGATCCCATTCTGGTCGGCCGAGATGCGGAGAAGGTCAGCCGGCTCGCCGCCATGCACGGCATCGAGAAGTGGACGACCGATCTCGACGCGGCGCTCTCGGACAAGAATTACGAAGTCTATTTCGATGGCGTGACGACGAAGGCCCGCCCTGGCAATCTTCGGAAAGCCATTGAGGCCGGCAAGCACATCTATACCGAGAAGCCGACGGCGGAGACTTTCAGCGAGGCTCTGGAGCTCTACCGGCTTGCGGAGGCCAAGGGCATCAAGCACGCGGTGGTCTCCGACAAGCTCTGGGCGCCGGGCATCGCGAAGCTGCGCATGCTCAAGGAGACCGGCTTCTTCGGCAGGATACTGATGGTCCGCATCGAAGGCTGCTACTGGGTTTTCGAGGGCAACCACCAGCCGGCCCAGCGGCCTTCCTGGAACTATCGCAAGGCGGACGGCGGCGGAATGATCCTCGATATGCAGCCGCACTATGCCTACATGTTGAACGCGATCGGGGGACGCCCGCTGGATGTCGTCTGTCATGCCGACACGCTGATCCGCAAGCGGTGGGACGAGAACGGCGAGCCCTATACGGCGGATGCCGACGATTCCTTCATGTCCATCTCTAGGCTCGAGTGCGGCGCCATGGCTCAGATCATGAGCTCCTGGTGCGTGCGGGTGAAGAAGGAAGACATCATCGTCATGCAGGTGGACGGCACCGATGGCTCCGCCATCGCCGGCCTTGCTGGCTGCTGGACGCAGCGCAAGGAGAACACACCGCGCGGCGCCTGGAGCCTCGACGTCGCCGAACCCGTGGACTTCTACCGCGACTGGCAGCGCGTTCCCGAAACGTCGCCCTACAAAAACGCCTTCCGTATCCAGTGGGAGCTCTTCATCAAGCACCTTCACGGGGAAGGCGACTTCCCGTGGAATCTCAGAGCCGGCGCCATGGGTGTGCAGTTCGCCGAAGCGAGCTACCAAAGCTGGCATGAGCGCCGCTGGATGGACCTGCCCGCCATTACGAACTGACCATGCGCGACTTTTCCAGGGATCATCGCTGGCTGTCGATCAACACGACCACGGTGCGCAAGCAGGGCGACTTGCTTGCCATCATCGAAGCGTGCAGGCGGCACGGCATCAGGGGGCTTTCTCCCTGGCGCGATCAGGTGGCCGAAGTGGGCCTGGAACGCGCCGCCCGCGCCATCAGGGACGGCGGCTTCGAGCTCTCCGGTTATTGTCGAGGCGGCATGTTCACCGGAGATGCATCTCGGCGCCAGGAAATCATTGATGACAATCGCCGTGCGGTGGACGAGGCAGCAACGCTTGGTGCGGCGTGTCTGGTGCTCGTGGTGGGCGGGCTTCCGCAGTTTTCAAGGCCGGGCAGCAGCCCCAGCAAGGATATCGGCGTGGCGCGGGAGATGGTCGCGGAGCAGCTCGGGCTTCTGCTCGAATATGCGCGGCAGGCGCAGGTGCCACTCGCCATCGAACCGCTTCATCCCATGTATGCCGCGGACCGCGCATGCGTGAACACAATGCGGCAGGCGCTCGATCTCTGCGATACCCTCGACCCCGAGGGGCAGGGCGGCATCGGCGTGGCGGTGGATGTCTACCATACCTGGTGGGACCCGGAGCTCGAGGAGCAGATCAGGCGCGCCGGGAAATCCCGCCTCCTCGCCTTCCATGTCTGCGACTGGCTCGTGCCGACCAGGGACTTGCTCAACGATCGGGGCATGATGGGCGACGGCGTGATCGACATTCCGCGCATCCGCGGCTGGGTCGAGGCGGCGGGCTTTGCCGGATACTCGGAGGTAGAAATCTTCTCCCACGACTGGTGGAAGCAGCCGATCGACCATGTGCTCTCCACCTGCGTGGAGAGGCATCGCACGTCCGTCTGAGAGCAAGCGGCGATGAAGGCGGTTCTCCATCACGACATAGGTTCGGGCATCCGGCGGCTCGTGTCGGCAGTGGACCTGTCCGTCGTTGAGATCGTTGTGGTGGGTGCGACCGACGAAGAGGCTCTACGGCGCGAGCTGAGCGATGCGGAAGTGCTCCTCCACGTCCTCACTCCGGTGGGAGCGGCCACCATGGACATCGGACCGCGGCTTCGTCTGATTCAGAAGATCGGGGTCGGCGTAGACACCATCGATATCGAGGCGGCAAAGGCCCGCGGTATCGCCGTCTGCAACATGCCCGGCACCAACACCCAGGCGGTCGTCGAGATGACGCTCGCGCTGCTGTTCGCATGCCTGCGGCGCATCGTACCGATCGACGCGGAGACACGCGCCGGGCGCGGTTGGCCGATTGATTCCCGCTTCATCGAGGGCGTGGGCGAGGTCAGTGGCAAGACCGTCGGTCTCGTCGGTTACGGTGCGGTGTCGCAGCGGCTCACGCCCGTATTGCAGGCGCTCGGCGCGCGCGTCGTCGCATCAACGCGTAGGGCCGCCGAAACACCCGTTGAGGTCTTGCCGCTGGAAGAACTGCTGCGCCAGGCCGAGATCGTCTCGCTCCATGTGCCCTTGACGCCGGAGACGAAAGGGCTGCTCGACGCCGGCCGGATCGGCCTCATGAAATCCGGAGCAATCCTCGTCAACACGGCGCGAGGGCCGCTGGTCGAGGAGGCGGCACTGGTCGCGGCGCTGAAGAGCGGCCACATTGCGGCCGCGGGGCTCGATGTGTTTCCGCAGGAGCCGCCTGCGCCCGACAGTGAGCTTCTGAAACTGCCCAATGTGGTGGCGACGCCCCATCTCGCCTGGCTGACGGAGGGTACGTGGCAGCGCAGCCTGGAGGTTGTCGTTGAACAATGCCGCCGCCTCGCTGCCGGCGGTGAGCTTCTTCATCGGGTGGCCTGAGATGGAAGGCGTTGAGGATACCGCCTGGCTTGGCGCGGTGGCGGACGAGCTGAAACAGCGCGGCATCCTCGCGCCCTCCGGGGATTGCGCCTTCGAGCGGCTGACGGGAGGCGTGTCGTCCGACATCTGGACCATCGCGCAGGGCGATCGGCGCGTGGCGGTGAAAAGGGCCTTGCCGAAGCTTCGGGTGGAGCAGGACTGGCAGGCGCCGGTCAGCCGCAACGCGGCCGATGCCCGATGGCTTCAGACGGTGCGCGGGATCATGCCCGAAGCCGTTCCGGAAATCCTCCATCATGACGAGGCGGCCCATTTCTTCGTCATGAGCTACATCGAGCCTGAGCGGGCGCCGGTCTGGAAAAGTCAGTTGCTTTCAGGAACCGTCAGCGCGAGCTTCGCAGCCGCGGTCGGACGGGCGATCGGCCGCATTCACGCGGCAACCGCCGGCCGGGCGGACATTCGGGCCGCGTTCGACAATGGCGAGACGTTTCATGCGATCCGGTTGTCCCCCTATCTGGAGTCGACGGCGCTGCGCCACCCTCCCCTCGCGCCACGCATCCGAGAGGTTATCGAAATCACCGCCGCGCGGCGCGAATGCCTGATCCATGGCGACATGAGCCCCAAGAACATCCTCGCCGCGGACACGGGGCCGATCTTTCTCGACGCCGAATGCGCCACCTGTGGCGACCCGGCCTTCGATCTTGCCTTCTGCCTCAACCACCTTCTCCTGAAGCGGCTGCGCGCAGCCGATCCAGCCCCGCTTTTCGACGCCTTCGAGGCAATGGCGAGTGGCTACTTCGAGACCGCACGGTTCGCCGGGGCCGAGCACGTCGAGCGGCGGGCTGCCGCGCTTCTTCCAATGCTTTTTCTCGCCCGCGTCGATGGCAAGTCGCCGGTCGAATACATCACCGAGGAAAGCGAGCGCGATCTGATCCGCCGCGTCGCTGCCCCTCTCATCACCACGCCGGTGGAAACCCTGCGCGAAATCAACGAGCGCTGGCAAAGAGCGCTGAACGAAGGAAAGACATGAAAACCGAAATCAGACACGTACGAGCCCGGGCAGTCTGGGATTCCAGAGGCAGACCGACAGTGGAGGCGGAAGTCGAGTTGGCCGACGGTTCCGTGGGGCGCGCGATAGCGCCGGCCGGCGCTTCGGTGGGCTCGGGCGAGGCGCTCGATCTGCGCGACGGGGGCGATGCACTCGGCGGCTTCGGTGTCGATCGGGCCGTGGGGAACGTGAAGGGCGAAATCGCCGCCGCCCTCGCCGGGCACGACGCAGCCGACCAGCAGGCGATCGACAAACTGCTGACCGAACTCGACGGCACGCCGCAGAAGTCGCGTCTCGGCGGCAACGCAATGGTCGCGACCTCGATGGCGGTACTCAAGGCAGCCGCCGCGTCCGCCGGCCTGCCGCTTTATCTCTATCTAGCACAGGGCCGCGGGATGAGTGTGCCCCTGCCACAGATCCAGATCTTCGGCGGAGGCAGTCACGCGGCAGGGCGCGTGGACATCCAGGATTTCCTGGTCGTCTGTGCCAACGCGGGCAGCGTTGCCGATGCGTTTCGCAAAACGGCCGAGGTCTATCGGTCGGCTGGCGAGTTGATGGCAGCCGCCGGCAAGCGTCACGGGGTTGCCGACGAAGGGGGTTGGTGGCCCGATTTCGACAGCAACGAGCAGGTGCTGGACGCGCTGATGCGCGCAATCGAAGGCGCGGGGCTCATGCCGGGCGACGATGTTTTCATCGTCCTCGATATCGCGGCGTCGGAGTTCGGCTCCAAGGGCCGGTATACGCTCGGGCTCGAACGGAGAACCCTGGATACGGACGGGCTTGGCGAGCTACTTGGCCGCTGGATCGAGCGCTATCCGATCGTCTCCATCGAGGACCCGTTTGCGGAGGATGACGAGGCCGGCTTCCGGGCTTTCACTGCCGCATATGGCCACCGGGTGCAGATTGTCGGGGACGATCTGCTGGTCACCAACGCGGAGCGGGTGAAGGCTGCCGCGTCGAAAGGCCTTGCGACGTGCGTGCTGCTCAAGCCGAACCAGGCGGGCACGGTGTCCGAGGCGGTGGCTGCATTGGAGGCTGCGAGGGAAGCCGGGTTTGCGACGATCGTGTCGGCGCGGTCGGGCGAAAGCGAGGATACAACCATCGCTCACCTCGCAACCGGCTGGAACGCCGGACAGATCAAGGTCGGCTCCATGAGCCGCGGCGAGCGCACCGCCAAGTGGAATGAGCTTATCCGGATCGAGGAAGCACTGGCAGGAAGCGCTCGCTTTGCCGGCTGGGAAGGGCTCAAGATTGAAAGAAGGGGCGCCCTGAGATGAGCCCGAAGCCCGCAATCGAGAACGGTTTCAGGCACTACGGCAGGCATGCTGCCGCAATGGGTTGCCTGCGGCGATAGCCTGAGAGCTGGGAGGAGAAGAGCATGGGCCAGCAGGAATTCGCGCTCTTAGAGGAAAGGCTCGATCTTCCAAAGGGGGCGTGGGCGCGCGCCTTGCGCAAGACATTGCGGCGCGGGGGGCAAGCGGTGCTCGGGCTGACGCAGGGCCGCCAGCGCTGCTATGTCTATCCCCTCTATACGCCTGCGGGCTTTGCGGTGACATCCGAAAGCCCCGCCGACCATCCGCATCACAATTCCTTCTGGATCGCGGCCGACCACCTGCACTGTCGCATGCCCGTCGCCGACGGCAAATGGGAGGAATACACCTACAATTTCTATGTGGACGAGACGTTTCAGGGCCGCGCGCCGGGGCGGCTGATCGAGATCGACTCCAGGCTCGCCGCCGAGGGCCCCGGAGGCTGCCGCATCGAACAGGAGATCGAATGGCGCGGTCCGGTCGAATGGGCGGCACCGGCGGGACGGCTCGCAGCGGTCGAGCAGCGCACCATTCGACTTTCCGTGGAGGAGCGCTGCCACGTGATCGACGTGGAATCGCGGCTCGAAGCGCGCGAGTTCGACTTTTCGCTGGGCCCCACACGCCACGCCTATTTCAACCTGCGCGTCGCCGACTCCATGACCGTGGCCAATGGCGGCACTGTTCGGGACGATCAGGGACGGACGGGCGGAAGCGGCGTTACCGGTGCAGATGCGAAATGGGTCTGTTACGAAGGACCGGTCGGCGGCGGGCACCGCGCCGGGGTAGCCGTGTTTCCGCACCCTACCGATCACGCCGACCTTTCCTGGTTCGTGACGGACTGGGGCGTGATCACCGTTGGGCCGTTCCGCCTGAAGGGCACAGTTGTGCTGCGCGGGGAGGCGCTTATTGCCCGGTACCGGGTGATCGTATTCGACGGGGAGATGAAAGTGGAAGAGGTTGCCGGACGCTTCCTCCAGTACGTCAAGGAGGGGGCATGAATTTTCGCGCTTCCGGCGCAGTGCGCTGCTTGTGCGGGGCTGCGTATTCTAGTATCCCAACCATGGAAAGCTGGCTTCGGAATGGGCTCCGAAGCCTTTCGGGAGGAGAAGACATGACCATCAATACGAAGATCAACAGGCGTTTTGTGCTTAGCGCAGGGGCCGCGGTTCTCGCCGCGCCGGCTCTTGTTGGCCGGGCCTTCGGCCAGGACGTTTACGAGATGCGCATTGCGCATACGGAGGGCATCGGCACGCCGATCACCAATGCGTTCGACAAGTAGGCCACGGTGCTGAACGAGCGCAGCGGCGGCCGCATCAACGCCCAGCATTTCCCGGCGGCTCAGCTCGGGGGCCTGTCGGAGCTTCTGGAAGGCAGCCGCATCGGCACCATCCAGGTCACCACGGCAGGTCCCGACAGCGAGGAGGCCATCGCTCCTGAAATCGCCGCCTTCGGTGGTGCGCCCGGCTTCATCTACAAGAGCGAGGAGCATGTGGATGCCGTGCTGCAGGGCGAACTCGGCCAGCAGGTCTCGGACATTGCCCGGGCCAAGACCGGTGTCGAATTCGTCGCCTACGGCGAAACAGGCTTCCGCCACATCCTCTCCAAGAACCCAGTGCATTCGCTCGACGATCTCAACGGGCTCAAGATCCGCGTGCCGGAGCTCAAGATCTGGGTGGATTTCTGGACGCTTCTCGGCGCTGCGCCGACCCCGCTGCCCTACTCGGAGCAGTATTCGGCCCTTTCGACGGGGATCATCGACGCGATCGATTCTGACGTGTTCTCCATCGTAGGCTTCAAGTTCTATGAACAGGCGCCGCATCTGACGCTCACCGGCCACTGGTTCCTGCCCAAGGCGGTTCGCGTCAACGCCGCCTGGTTGGATAGCCTGCCGGAGGATCTGCAGACGCTGGTTCGCGAGAGCGCGAAGGAAGTCTTCGCCGAACAGCGCGCCATCAACCGCGCAAATGCCGATAAGACGCTCGAGGAACTCAAGACGCTTGGGGTCCAAGTCTATGAACTGCCGGCGGAGGAGCGGGCGCGCATGGAAGAGCTGACCGCGCCGCTTTTCGACGAGTTCGGCTCAAAGAGTCCCGAAACCGCTGAGATGATCAAGAAGATCCGCGATCTGGGCTGACCGTCGCGCTCTGGATGCGGGGAGACCTGATGGGCATGTCCTATGCGGATAGCGATGCCACACCTGCGGGTGTGGCATCGGAAAAGACATTGACAGGCGTGGCCGGGGTTCTCGACCGCATCCTGGAAACGATCTGCGTCGCGCTGCTTGTGGTGGCGATCAGCGTGTCCCTGCTGCAGGTGACGATGCGCTATGGTTTCCATGCGGCGCTGCCGTGGCCCGAGGAGCTGGCCGTCTGGGCTTTCGCCTGGGCGACCTTCCTCGGCATGGCGCTTGCGACGGGGCGTGAGGCCCATATACGCATTGACATTCTTGCGAACCGCCTGCCTGCCGGAGTGCAGCGATGGCACCCGCCAGCGGTCAACGCGGTCATCGCCGCGGCGAGCTTCATGCTGGTCGTTCACGGCACCGAATATGTCATGCGGGCGATTCAGGTGTCGCCGGCCCTGCAATGGCCCATGCGGTGGTTCTTTCTGGCCGTTCCCGTGGGCGGTGCGCTGAACCTCCTCTTCCTTCTCCTCCCGCGTTCCGACCGGTCGCTGGCGCAGAGCGTGTCGGCCGTCATTCTGGGCCTGGCGATCTATCTCGCCGTTCGCCACGGCGCAGGCTATGTCTTCGACCAGAAAGACAGCGGCGCGGTGCTGCTCATCACAGCACTAATTCTGGTTTGCCTCGGCGTTCCCATTGCCTTTGCGATGGCGTTCGGAACCTTCGCCGCCTTCGCGCCGCTCGCGAACATTCTGCTGGTCACCGTCAGCCAGAACATGGCGGCGTCACTGAACTCCTTCACGCTTCTGGCCATTCCCTTCTTCATTCTTGCGGCGGCGGTCATGAATGCGGGCGGCATCACGCCCCGTCTCATCGAGCTCGCAACAAAGCTCGTGGGGCATTTCCGCGGCGGGCTCGGCCAGGCGAATGTGGTCACCAACACGCTTCTGGCGGGCGTTTCGGGCTCGTCCACGGCGGATGCCTCCACCGTTGCCAAGCTGATGGTTCCCGAAATGGCCGAGCGGGGCTATTCGCGGCCCTTCGGCGCCGCGCTGACGGCTTCAGGCGCGACCATCGCCAATCTGATCCCGCCAAGCCTCGGGCTCATCATCTACGGGTCTCTGGCCTCCGTATCCGTCGGCGCGCTGTTCGTGGCGACGATCGTACCCGGCCTCCTGGTTGCGGCAGGCTTGATAAGCACGGTCTATGTGATTTCACGCCGGCGCGGCTTCGGCGGCGATCTGCCCAAGGCATCGCTGCCAGACCGCATGAGCTCGTTTTTCGTTGCGATTCCCGCGCTGATCCTGCCGCTGCTGATCGTGGGCGGCGTGCGGTTCGGCGTCTTCACCGCGACGGAAGCGGGTGCCGCGGCTTTCGCCTATGCCCTCGTTTGCGGTTTCCTGTTCTACCGGAAGCTGACGCCCGGAAACCTGCTCGCCGCCATCCGCGAGTCGGTGATGGATACGGTCGTAATCGTCGTCATCATTGCCGCTGCCGCACCCTTTGCCTGGGTGCTTGCATTCGAGCAGGTGCCGCAGAAGATCGCCCGCTCTTTCGCGCTTCTGTCAGACAGCCCCATCATCCTCATGCTCATCGTCAACCTGTTCCTGCTCGTCGTGGGGCTGTTCATGGAGATGATCGCATCGCTGATCATTCTCGTGCCGATTTTGGTTCCCATCGTCACGGCGGCGGGGGTCGATCCGATCCATTTCGGTATCGTGATCGTCATGAACCTCGTCATCGGCGCGCTGACGCCGCCGCTCGGGGTGCTGATCTTCACCACGGCGCGCGTGAGCCGGGCCAACCTGAACGAGACATTCAAGGCCGTTGTGCCCTTCGTACTCGTTCTCGTCTTTGTTCTGATGCTGGTGACCTACGTGCCTGCCTTCTCCCTGGTTCCACTTGAGTGGCTGGGTCCGTAGGGACGGGAAGGTCGCTTCAGCCTCAGCCCAGGCTTTCGGCCGCCGGCTGGGCGGCCGGAGTGCCGGGCTGATCCGCAGAGGGCGCTTTGGCAAGAGGGGAGTCTGCGAGCTTGTCCAGCGCATCGAAGACCGTGCTCACGTGAGCGCGCATGAGGCGCACGACCTCGATGCGGTCGCCCTCTGAGGCCGCCCGGAGGATTTCGACATGCTCCCGGTAAGCTTGCTCCGACCGCCCCGGGATCGAGCCCATGAGCTGCAGCCGGGCGCGGTCGACATGGGGCTTGACGATCTGCACCAGCCGCCAGGCGGCGGGCACACCTGCGACTTCAGCCAAAAGGGCGTGGAAGCGGTCGTCATGGCGATAGAAGGCCAGGTAGTCGTCGCGCTTGCAGGCCTCCCTTTGAGCCGCCAGTACCGCCTCGAAACGCGCGGGGTGGAACGGTGCCGAGGCAAGCCGCTCCGCAACCTGGCATTCGAGGGCGCTGCGGCAGAACACCGCCTCCACGATCTTGCCCACATTCACGGGAGCAACCACCGAACCCACCTGCGGCCGGGTCTCGATCAGATCCTCGGCGGCCAGACGCTGGAGCGCGGCGCGGAGGGGCGTGCGGCTTATGCGGAGGAGGGCGGCAAGATCGGCCTCCACAAGCGGCGCCTCGGGCGGCAGCCGGTTGTCGATGATCCTCTCGCGCAGCAGGCTGTAGACCTGAGCGACAATGGGGAGGCTCCGATCCAGATCGGCACCGGCGAGCGCCTCCCCGATATCAAAACCCGCCAGGGTCCTTTTCCTGCGCGGCATCTGCATTATCCTCGTCTTTCAGGCCCGGATCGTCGCTGTTCCCGCTTCAACGGCGTACGCCTTGCATGGCCAGTTCCAAGGCGGCGTGTACAACAGGCGAAACCACGATCACGCGCCTTGCCACCAGACACACTGGATACTAGCATACGATTAAACTTGCTGCCGAGGGAAGAGACGCAAGCATGATCAAGGTCGGCATTGTCGGCGCTGGAATGGTGGCCGGCACGCATGTGCGCGCTTTGCAGGATCTGCAGGACATCGCGACGGTGGTAGGCGTCCATGCCCGGAACACGGAGCGGCTCACACGCTTCTGCGAGGCGCACAGGCTGCAGGCGGCGGTCACGCTCGACGATCTCTTCGACCGAGGTGTCGATGCGCTGATCGTTCTCACGCCGCCCAACGCGCGGCGGGAGATCGTGGCGCGCGCCGCCGAGGCATCGAAGCACGTGCTCCTGGAAAAGCCGATCGAGCGGAATACCGAAAACGCGACGGAACTGGTGGAGCTGTGCGAGCGTGCTGGCGTGACGCTCGGAGTCGTGTTTCAGAATCGGTTTCGCGAATCCTCGCAAAAGCTCCTGTCTTTTCTCGCGGAAAAGCGGTTCGGGGAGCTCGCCAGCGCGCAGGCGCTGGTGCCGTGGTGGCGTCCGCAAAGCTATTATGACGAGCCGGGACGCGGCACCTATGCGCGCGACGGCGGCGGCGTCCTGATCAGCCAGGCGATCCACACGCTCGATCTTCTCCAGGTCTTTACGGGGCCGGTTGCGTCCGTTCAGGCGATGGCCGGAACGACCAAGCTCCATCGCATGGAGGCGGAAGATTTCGTCGCCGGCGGGGTGATGTTCGCCTCGGGCGCGATCGGCGCCGTGGTGGCGACTACGGCCTCCTATCCCGGCCAGGCCGAAACGATCGTGCTCGACTATGAAACCGCGTCGGTGCGGCTGCAATCCGGCGTGCTGGAAATCAACCATCACGACGGGCGGACCGAACGGTTCGGCGAGCCCTCGGGAACGGGCGGCGGCGCCGATCCGATGGCGTTTCCGCACCACTGGCACGCCGCGGCGCTGCGCGATTTCCTGGAAGCCATACGCGACGGCGGCCAGCCGGTGGTGACCGGGCGGGAGGGCCTGAAGGTGCACCGCCTCATCGATGCGCTCGTTACCTCGGCAAGACTCGGCAAGCGCGTCGAGATCGCGGGCTGAATATACCAAGTCCCGGCAGACTTTGCGCACCCGCGGGTGAGCCTGTAGGTCTTCTTCCGATTGATGGCCCAGCCCTCCCGCCGCAGCAGGACATGCACGCGCCGGTAGCCGAAGC
>NZ_JAODNV010000022.1 GCF_025398195.1 Chelativorans petroleitrophicus
CGACAGAATCGGGCGCGGCAAGGAGCGGCAGGTCAATGCCCGCTTCTCGGCCCTGGCCAGCCATTGTCTGTTCGAGAGCGAGTTCTGCAATCCGGCCTCGGGCTGGGAGAAGGGACAGGTCGAGAAGAACGTTCAGGATGCGCGTCACCGGCTATGGCAGCCGATGCCGCGCTTTCCATCGCTGGAGGCCTTGAACGACTGGCTGGAGCGGCGGTGCCGGGAGCTGTGGCAACAGGTTCCCCATGGTGTCCGACCCGGAACGATCGAAGACATCCGGGCCGAGGAAGCGCGGTTCCTGATGCCGATGCCACGCCTCTTCGACGGCTAAGGATAAAGCACCCACCTTAACCAAGGCCTGAGACCCAAACCATAAATGAAGGCAGGTCACTTCTCGGCGAAAATCCCGGGTCAGCTTTCAGCGGAAATCAACACCCTGAGTGAACGGAGCATTTTCCTCATAAAATGAGGTTCGGGAGAAAGGAGACGAGCTGGGGGAATATTGCCAGCAAAATCACGAACACCATCATGATCAGAAGATAGGGCATTGTCACCTTCGACAGATAGCTCGCACTGCGGCCGGTGATGCTCTGGATGATCACGAAATTAAATGCAACCGGTGGCGTGATTTGCGCCATCTCCACGACAAGAACAAGGAAGATTCCGAACCAGACTTTGTCGAAGCCCGCGGCTGTGACGATAGGCAGAACCACCGGAAGTGTCGTAGCTATCATAGAAAACCCTTCGAGTACGGTTCCCAGAACGAGATATAGAAGCATCAGGGTAACGATGAGCATGATCGGCGACAGGTTCCAGTCAGACACCATCACCGCGACAGCATCAGGAATACCGAGTATAGCCGCTACATTTCCTAGGATGCTGGCACCGAGGATGATGATCCCCATGATGGAAGTGGTCTGGACCGCGCCGAAGGAAACATCGCGGAGGACAGCTGGCGATAGCGCCCCCTGCAGCCAAGAGATGAGAAATGCACCGACAACACCGAGTGCTGCTGCTTCCGTAGGCGTGGCAAGACCGCCATACATCGATCCCAAGACGCAGACGATGAGAAAGAGCGCGGGCCAAAGCTCACGAAGGGCGGCAACGCGCTCGGCAAATTTCATATGTGCGAGTGCGCGCTCGCTTTCTGGTATGAGGTCCCTGCGAAAGGTCGTGTGGATCATCACCCAAACGGCGAAGCTGCCAGCCAGTAACAGTCCGGGAAGCAAACCGGCGGTGAACAGCCGCAGCACGGACTCTTCTGCCAATACGCCGTAGATGATCATTACCGTTGACGGCGGAATGAGGAATCCTAGTGTTCCGGCTCCCGCCAAGCTGCCGATTGCGACGTCCGGCGAGTAGCCGCGGCGCAATAATTCCTTCAATGTCATGCGGCCTACAACCTGCGTGGTTGCTGCCGAAGAACCGGAAATTGCAGCGAAGATTGTGCAGCCGACGATATTCACGTGCAGAAGTCGGCCTGGCAGGAGACCTGCCCACGGGGCAAGGCCGGAAAAGAGCGCCGCTGAAAGCCTCGTGCGGAAGAGAAATTCGCCCATCAGTACAAAGAGCGGCAGAGCCACAAGGTCGGGTGTCGTCAGGACGCCGAAAGTGTACTGCGCGAAGAGTTTGTCGAGCGGAGCACTCAGGAACAGCAGGCCCATGCCGAGAGCGGTCCCGAGGAGCGCAATACCGATCCATGTCCCAAGGGCAAGGAAACTAAAAAGCAAGCCAAACAGGCTTCCCATGATCGCGGTCATCTAAAACTCCATTCCAGCCGTCCCCGGCGAATGGTCGGCTTGGCTGTCATTCGATAGCTGAGGCGGCGCCGAGGGTTGGATCGTCCACAGAGCGACCGGCCAGACAGGTAAACACGCGAGCGACCATTTGGAGTGCTAGAATGATAGCGCCCAGCGCAAGGACGGCCTGCGGAATCCACAGCGGTGTCAGGCTGTCCTGCGACACTTCACCGAAACGCCAGGTCCGCAGCGTGAGATTCACCATCGAGATTGCAAGGAAGACCGTGACGCCGGCCCCGATGAGGCTCGACACCGCCTCGAACTGCCGCGCAAATCGTTCTTTGCCTGCTCGCATCAGCATTTCGACGCGGATTTGCAATCCCGCCCGCAATGTCATGCCTGCTCCGAGGAGGAACGAGGCCCCCATCAGATAGCCGCTATACTCCCACCCAACATGAATACTCGCCGGCACGCTGGGGATGACGCGCGCCAGGGTGGCCGCCAGGATCTCAGCCAGTACGAGGAGGGTCAGCCCAACGGTGCAGGCCACCGCCAGATAGCTTCCTAGGATCGAAAGGAGATCGGCGGCGGTCTGCACCGCCGCCACGATCCCCGCCTCGCGCGCGCCCTCTGACCTGGTAGGAGTCATGTCGGACATACTTACTTTCCGGCCGCGGCTTTGAACTGTTCCACAAGGGGCTTGGCGGCAGGAACTCGCTGAAGAAATTTCTCTTGCAGCGCTTGGCCCCGCTTGGTCATTTCAGCGCGCAGCTCGGGAGAAATCTCGACAAGCTCCATCCCATTGTCGGTCATGATCTTGATACTGTCGAGATCTCCTTGGCGTGAGATTTCCCAGAACCCAGGTTCCATTTCTTCCGCCACCTTCTCGATCGCTTGCTGCTGTGCAGCAGGAATTTTGTTCCAGACGTCGAGGTTGATGGTGACCATGTTGCTACCCCAGGTGTGGTTCGTGGGATAGATGTATTTCAGAAACTCCCAGAACTTGCCATCAACGCCTGACGTGGCGGAGGTGGCAACACCGGAGACACGGCCGGAGGCAAGCGCCGGAATAAGTTCGCCCCAAGGCATGGCCACCCCGGCCATTCCGAGCGCGCTTACGATGTCGACCGTATTCTTGTCCGCGCCGCGAACTGGAATGCCGCGGAAGTCCTCTATATCGTCGACCAGCACTTGGAGGTAGACGTACTGAGCCGGGGAAGGCACCATATACAGGATCTTCTGGTTGTTTTGCTCGGCGAGTTTCTCGAACTCCGGCCGAATGAACTCGTGGTATTTTCTTAGCTCCTCCATGGAAGAGATGAGGAATGGAATGCCTTCGGCTCCAAACAGCGGATTTACACCGACCTGCTGGCTGATATTGATGTCAGCCATTTCGACGAGCCCGTCGCGCACAGCGGTCAGTTGATCAGGGCCCTTGAACCCGAGCGAGCCGCCGGCCTTGACTGAAATGATGACTTCACCTCCGGTCGCTTCTTTGACCGCCTCAGCGAACTTGGTCGCGTTCTTGACCATGAAGTTCGATTCCGGCAGCACGTCGGACAGATTGATCTGAATCTCGGCCAGTGAAGTCGAAGTAGCCGAGGCGAACAGCGCTATGGTTAGTGCTGAACCGATCAGATTGCGTCTATTGAAGAGCATGTCATTCCCCTGTGGTTTCGAGGCGCTTCCTTGCTGTCGCCTCATCCATGCTGCGGTCAGGCGGTTAACAAACTGGTTCGGCGATCCCTTCCGCAAGCGGCGGATGATGACGCCGTTCGTCCATGTGCGAACCGTCCACAAAATGTTAATCCCCGGGGCATCGGCGCGTAAGTGGCCTGTTCTGTTTGGGGGTATCAGATTTTGTTATGTTCCGGGGTGCGTGCCACGTGGTTTCTTGCTCAAGCCATAGGGGACCGTAATGGTGTCAGGTCCGGATCGCGGTGAATCGCGGCCACCTCAACATCCATCTCGGCATTCTGTAGCGCTTGGGAAATCGCCCTGACTAACCACCCGCCCTCGAAGCGGAAGGCACCTGAGTCAAGTCTAGGTCAGAAGGCGATCTGCACCTTCATGGAGCGGCTTCGATCTCCGGCCGTTCTAAATGCTTGAACGGTGTCTTCGAGCGGAAAGATGCCAGTAAGCAGCGGCCTCGGATCGACCCGGCGCTGGTTGATCAAATCGACCGCTAGCGCAAACTCCTCGTGAAAGCGGAAGGTGCCGCGCATCTCGATCTCTTTCGCCACGATGGTGTTCTGGGGGATCGCCATGTCACCGCCCAGGCCAAGTTGCACCAGCACTCCGCGGGGCTGCAGCACTTCTAATCCGGCACGCACGGCCTGTTCGTTGCCCGAGGCCTCGAACATCACGTCGAAATAGCCCTTGTCGGTGCCGTACGCGGAAAGCTTATGGCCATCGGACACGACGTTTATGGACCGGTCGGCGCCGACCTCTCGCGCCTTAGCCAGCACGCCGTCCAAAACATCGGTTGCGACGATCTCACGGGCACCATGGAGGCGGGCGGCAATGATTGTGAGCGCACCAATCGGCCCGCAACCAGTTACAAGCACGCGCTTGCCCAGAAGCGAGCCAGCACGATCCACCGCATGCAGCGTGACGGCAAGGGGCTCCGCAAAGGCAGCTTCGTTGGCGGAAATCCCGTCGGCGATCCTGTAGCACTGCCTACTTTGTGCGACGAGGCGCTGGCGGAATGCACCTTGGATGTGCGGCATGGCCATAGCGCTGCCGTAGAAGCGCATATTGAGGCACTGGTTCTGCCGGCCGCCGAGGCAGTATCGGCAGGAATTGCAAGGCCGGCTTGGCGAAACGGCGACGCGGTCGCCAACAGCAAACCCCGAGACGCCTTTACCCAGGGCGCGAATGGTGCCGGCCACCTCGTGTCCAAGTATCATTGGCTCGCGTATTTTCACGGTCCCGAAGCCACCGTGGTTGTAATAGTGTAGGTCCGAACCACAGATGCCGCCGGCTTCGATAGCTATTTCCACCTGACCTGGCCCGAGCGCTTCAACTTCGCGATCCTCAATCCGTAGGTCCTTGGCGGCATGAATAACAATCGCTTTCACGAAGTCCTCCTAGACGACAGGCGTTAGCAGGGGCCGACCCGAAAAATGCGCAGCGAGATTTTCGCGCACGAGCTGGCCCATTGCCTTGCGTGTCTCGACTGTGCCGGAGGCGTGGTGCGGCTGCAGCACAACGTTGGTGAGACTTAGGAAGCGTTGGTCAATGTTCGGTTCGTTACAAAAAACATCGAGACCAGCACCCTTGATCGTATTGTTTTCGAGAGCTTCGAGTAACGCTGCCTCGTCAACTGTCGAACCACGAGAGATGTTGATGAGAAAACCGTCAGGCCCGAGGGCATGAAGAACTTCAGAATTGATGCTGTTTTTCGTCTTCTTGCCGCCCGATAGTGTGACGATCAGGAAATCGCTACTGCGGGCAAGCTCCACGAGATCGGCCACGAAGGGGTAGGGAAGGTCGGTTCGGGGAGCAATATCGAAATATGATATGCCACAGCCGAAAGCGACGGCGCGTCGCGCTAATGCGGTTCCCACTCGTCCCATGCCCACGATACCGACTTTCTTGCCATGGAAACGGGTCACGAGGTGCATGTTGCTAGTACGCCAGTTCCCTTCGCGCACATAGGCATCGGCCCGGGGGATTTCTCGGCAGACCGCGAGCGCGAGGCCGATCCCGAGATCGGCGACATCTTCTGTCAGGACGTCGGGGGTGTTGGTGACGCGGATGCCCCGTTTGCGCGCATATTCGAGGTCTATGGCATCTGTACCGACACCATAGCAGGCCACGATTTCTAGTCTGGGCAACTTGCTCATCAGCCTCGCGCTGGCACCGAGCTCACCACGCGTGGCTATTGCTCGAACATTCTCCGACCTTTCGGCGATATAGCCGTCTCGATCCACCGCTTCCCAGAGCTTGTGCACACGATAGCGCGCTTCCAGGTCCGCCAAGTCCCATTCGGGATAGGGTCCGATCATCAAGATGTCGATCATGAGTAACATTTCGTAGAAGTTCGTGAGACGGGCAGCTGCACCGTTCACTGTGCTTTGCTCTTCAGCGTGGTCAGCCCGCCTGGAACCTGAAAGGTAGGCGTCACTTCGATCAGCCCGATATTTACGTAGCTTGGCAAATTGATCGCAAAGGCAGCGATGTCAGCGATATGCGAGGCGGAGGGAACCTCATAACCCTCATAAAATTTTTCGCGCGCCTCGTCCTTTGTGACCCCATGATTGCGATCGAAGATTTCAGTCTCTGTGCGACCGGGGCATATTTCGGTGACCCGAATGCGTTTGCCGAGCACGTCGACACGCAACTGCCGGGATAGCATATGAATTGCTGCCTTCGTGGCGTGGTAGATTGTGTTGCCGGCGAAATTGTAGTGCCCAGCTATGGAGCTGATATTAATGATGTGGCCACGGTCGCGTTCCATCATGCCCGGTAGCACCGTACGAACCGTGTGCAGGACGCTGCGCACATTCAGATCGACGAGTGCATCGATGTCTTCGGCGCTGGCGCTCGGAATGGACCCCGCCCGACCGGCACCCGCATTATTGACCAGAACGTCGATTTCCAAGCCCCGCAGGAGTCGAGTAAGGGAGTCGATATCCGTCATATCTAGCGCGTGGGGAATGCAGCCGGTGCGGGCCGCTAGCTCCTCAAGCCGATCCTGCCGACGCGCGATGGCATGGACTGTTAGACCCTCCTTGCAGAACCGTTCCACTAGGGCCGCTCCCATTCCTGCAGAAGCACCCGTGACAAGTGCGGTACGGTAATCGGAAAAGCTCATGTCGGACCTTGATGCTACGGAGAATGGTAGAAGAAGTGCGCTTGACGTGCATCCTAGGGGGAAGACTTGAATCGGCACAAGAGCGATCGCTTTATGGGGGCAGACGCCTTTCTTATCCTGTCACCGTCAACTGTCCAAAAACCAACTCGGTCCACTCGTCCCCTGAAGCGGCCGAACTTGCGCGCCGCCGTTTCCAAAATTGCGGCGATTAGATACGATGCCGCGAAAACGGGTAGCAGCTAATGGACATCCGGCGTCTTCGCTTCTTCATAACTATTGTCGACAACGGCAGCATCACGCGCGCGGCGGACGTGCTTCATATTGCGCAACCAGCATTGAGTCAGCACGTTGCTACACTGGAGGCGCATTTCGGCAAGAAACTTCTCATCCGCGCTCAGCAAGGCGTATCGATGACCGATGCAGGGAAAGTCCTTTATCGGCATGCCCAGACGGTGTTACGTCAGATTGCTCAAGCCGAGGCCGACGTCCTAAGCGCGGGGGAATTGCTCACAGGCCCTGTCTCAGTGGGACTGGTGCCGTTTAGCAGTGCTGGTACCATCTCTGTCGACCTTATTACCGAGGCGCGCGCCAGATATCCGGGAATCCTGCTTCAGGTAACCGAAAGTGTTAGCCAGCCCTACAGCCAAATGCTCATGAATGGCCGGTTAGAAATGGCACTGATGCATGGAACCGGACCAATAAAGGGCATCAAATTCGAGAAGATGTTGCGCGAGGAATTCTTCCTGGTTCTTCCAGAGGATTTGGCTACGAATCTAGGCGGAGAAACCGTCGCGGTCGCTCAACTGGAACCACTGCCTTTTCTTTTGCCGCCGCCTTACAATTTCGTTCGCAGAGCGATTGATATGGCGTTTCTTAGGCGCCGTATCAAACTGAGGGTGGTTGCCGAAATTGACTCAGTGCGCACCCTTTCGCGGGCGGTGCATGCGGGTATCGGAGCGACCATAATGCCGCGCGCGATCGCAGATCGAATAGCGCTCGAGGGTGACTCCATAGTCATTAAGAAGGTCACCAATCCTGTAATTGGCGAAGTACTGTCGTTGTGCACTGCCGAGCATTTTCCGTTGTCCGAACCGGCAACCGCAATTCGTGACCTCACCGCGGAGCTTACGAAACGGCTGCTTGCGCCAAAAAACGATTCCCTAGTATCGGCCTAGGCGGCAGGAACAATGGTCCGTTATGGGGCCGATGCCAGACTGTCGGGCAATTGGCGTGAAGCTGTCGTTCTAGCTTCACGCCATCACCTCGGCGCCGCGCAACACACGGCAGGCTCTGTCAATTCCAAATTGCGGCCTGCGGGTAATTCAGCCGAGGACACCGGATATTCGCTCGCCTCCAGCATCCTAGAGGCGACGCTCGGCTGGGGCTAGTTTACCCGGGGAGGATCGATGAGATGCACATTCCGTGTCGCAGAGCCGTCGCTCTGTACTCACCCCGTGCCGCGAACTAGATCTAGCAGTTGATCGAAAAAGCCGGGCAAGGAAAAGGAGAAGGCGAAGATCAAAGTCTCTTAGACTGTATCCGACGAATAAGATGGATCGTCCCAACACGTCTGCTCGAAGGCGAAGGTCTAATGGGGATTCGAACTCGAGACGTTCAAAATAGTCTGTCTCAGTAATGACAAGCGAGTTGTCGTCCGAAAAATCACCATGAAACTTTACAATTTGCGGTCGATCTGAATTGGGCCTCTGCAATATCAGCAACGATTGTTTCTATCCGCGCCCCCGCGCGGGGGGCGACTTGCCCGCATTAAACGAGAGCGCGGGCTTGCCTGGGTTTCTATCCGCGCCCCCGCGCGGGGGGCGACTTCGCCTTTCTTGGCCCGATCCTGATGCAACGCCGTGATATCGCCGGGCGCGTCAACGCACGTCTGGAGGCCGCGTATGTAGCGGCACGCGAGCTGATCCAGAACCATCGGAGCGAAGTCGAGAAGCTCGCCAACCTGCTTTCCGTAACGAGCACGCTTGAGAGGCCGGAACTGGCGGAAGCGGTTCGTAAGATTTGACGTCACCCGGGAACGCTAGGAATTCTAGTCCCTGCGTTCTTCAGACGACGCGGCCTACAGCCGGCGTTGGCCGGCAACAGGTGGAATCGTTTCCACTCGTCGGTCTCTGCGGCCTTTATTGCGACTACGCAAGCTCGCCCCCTTTGAGGAATCGACCCTACGGTATCGCCGCACCCTCTACTGCTGCACCCCCTCCCTATCACGGCAGTTGATACAAACGAGAGGCTGCACCGCACGACACCGAACTCTCTTTAGAAAGTGGCGCATCGCACGTTCAAGCGCGCTCGTCATTTCGCTTTGAAATTGTCAAAATGGTCGGACGCGGGGCCGGTCGTGTTGCTGACGGTGGTGCTCTGGTTCCAGATGCTCGAGGAGGGCAACGGTGACGCCCGTCGAAATGAGCCGAAATTACGCGAAACCTTAGGCCCTTGCTAACCGATTCTGCCGAAAATATGCCGAAAATGGGCAGAGAAAGGTGCTGTAAATGGCGCACCCGACACGATTCGAACGTGTGACCTCTGCCTTCGGAGGGCAGCGCTCTATCCGGCTGAGCTACGGGTGCCCGGATGCCGCCGCTGATGCGGCGCCGCTTACTTAGCCGATAGCGCCCGGTGCTTCAACGCTTAATCCGCTGTGTGCTCCACACATTTGCGTGGTATCGCACATCAAGGTCGAAACCACATCAAGGCTGATGTCAACCATGTGGCCAGCATATGCCCGGATAAGCGACGGTTTGCCAGTAAAGAGCTGAGATGTCTGGACGCCGGCCGTCCAGCATCGATACTCCAATATCGCGATATGCGCGCTCAGGTCCCGCGCACCCGGATTCCGGGAAATGCGCCCGGTTCAGATGCCTCGGCCCGGCCGGGAACCTGGAGTCCGTTCGCTCGTTTCATGCCAGAAGGCTGGAAACCTCCCGCCGCAATGCGGGAACGCTGCGGCCCTTCCCTCCCGGGGCTCACAGCAGGCCGCCCCGGCGTCGCGCCCCGGGGCGGCCGTTTTCCCGACAGAAACCCGTCGCTCATGTGTTTGCACGGCCTTTGCCTCTCCGCTAAAGCGAGCCCATCGGCCAATCCGCCTTTGGGCAAAAGTGAATGCACCACACAGGGCAAGCGCCCCTTCTTCTCGGCATAGATACGGGTGGCACCTATACGGACGCGGTGCTTTTCAGCGAAACGTCTGGCCTTGTCGCCAAGGCGAAGGCGCTCACAACGCGCCATGATCTATCTCAGGGGATCTCCGAGGCCGTGGATGCCGTGCTGGCCCGGGCCGGGGCCGACGGCAGCCGGATCGGGCTCGTCTCTATGTCCACCACCCTTGCCACGAACGCCCTGGTGGAAGGCCAGGGCGGACGCGCCGGGCTGGTGATGGTGGGTTTTACCGAGGCCGACCTCAAACAGGACGGCCTACAGGCCGCCCTCGGCGGCGACCCGGTTCTGTTCCTCGCTGGCGGCCATGATGTACACGGCAACGAGATGCCGCTCGATCTTGCGCCGCTCGATTCGTGGCTCGACGCGGTTGCTCCGGCGCTCACCGGCGTTGCCGTCTGCGCCTATTTCGCCGTGCGAAATCCGTCTCACGAGGTCACCGTCAAGGAGGCGATCCGCACGCGGACGGGGCTACCCGTCACCGCAAGCCACGAGCTCTCGGCCAGGCTCGGGGGGCCGCGCCGGGCGCTGACCACCCTGCTCAATGCCCGTTTGATCGCGCTCGTCGACCGGCTGATCGAGGCCACCACGGGCTTTCTCCACAGGCGCGGGATCACGGCCCCGCTGATGGTGGTACGCGGGGACGGCGCCTTGATCGCGGCCGACCTCGCCCGCGCGCGACCCATCGAAACGATCCTGTCGGGTCCGGCGGCAAGCCTGGTGGGCGCCAGGCATCTGACCGGCCTCGATGACGCCATCGTCTCCGACATCGGGGGTACGACCACCGACATCGCCCTGCTTGCCGGAGGCAGGCCGCGGCTCCACCCGGACGGCGCAACGGTCGGCGGCTGGCGCACGATGGTCGAGGCGGTGGCGATGCGCACTTTCGGGCTCGGCGGCGATTCGGAAGTGGGCCTCGAGGATGACATCCTTGGACCGCGGCTCCGCCTCGGACCGCGCCGCCTCGTTCCTCTCTCGCTTGCCGAGACGCTTCATCCGGACTCGGTCGTGCCGGAGTTGGAACGGCAGCTTGAGGCTCTCCATGCGGGGCGGCTCGACGGGCGCTTCGCATTCCTCACCGGGCTACCGGAGCGTTTCGCAGCGGGGCTCACGGAGGTGGAGGAGCGGCTTTTCCGCCGCCTCTCGAAAACACCCCTTCCGCTGGATCGGCTTTTCATTTCCGCCGCCGAAGGGGCCACCCTCATGCGCCTCGTCTCGCGCGGCCTTGCGCAGGTCTGTGGCTTCACGCCATCGGACGCGGCCCACGTGATGGGCAGACAGGCAAGCTGGGACAGCCGGGCCGCCCGGCTGGGCGCAGCACTCTTCGCGCGCAAACGTGACGGTCGCGGCATGCCGCTCGCCGCAAGCGCGGAGGAAATCAGCGAGAGGGTGCTCGCCTGCCTCACCCGGCGTTCCGCCGAGGCGATACTGGAAACCGCCCTTGCCGAGGACGGTCTGGAGAGCGCGGTTTCGCCGGAACATCCGCTGCTTCAGCGGGCGCTTGGCGGTCATCAAGGTGTGGCGCGGCTTTCCGTGTCGCTCGACAGACCCGTAGTGGGGCTCGGCGCGTCGGCCCGCCTCCACTATGCGGGTCTCAAGCGGTTCTTTTCCAGCGAATGTGTCCTGCCCGAGCATCTGGATGTCGCCAACGCGATTGGCGCGGTGGCGGGCCAGGTCCGCGTAACGGTCGAAGCCCACGTGACGAAGCCGGCGGAAGGCCTGTTCCGCGTCAGCGCCGGTGCGGAAATCCGCGATTTCCCGGATGAGGAGAAAGCGCTCCTTTGTGCGGAGGAGCTGGCGGGCAGGCTGGCGGCCGGGGGTGCCGCCGAGGCCGGAGCGGAGAATGCCGCCCTCACCGTCCATCGCGTGTTGAAAACAGCCGATGTTGACGGGGAACGCATCTTCGTCGAAGCCATTGTGCGCGCCGTCGCGGCTGGACGGCCGCGGATTGCCGGAAGCGATTGACCCCCGGCGTCCGGCATGATCAAACACCGCCGGTGCTGTTTTCGGAGACGTAAAATGGATAGTCGCGTAGAGATCAACGGGCTCAGGATTGCCCGCGCGCTGCATGATTTTGCCGTGGACGAGGCGCTGCCTGGTACAGGGGTTGATGTGGAATCGTTCTGGCGCGCGCTCTCCGAGATCGTGCACGAGCTTACGCCCAGAAACCGCGCCTTGCTCGAAAAGCGCGATGCACTGCAGGCTAGGATCGACGCCTGGCATCGCGAGCATGGCGCGCCGAACGACCTTGAAGCATATGAGGCCTTCCTGCGGGAGATCGGATACATTGTGCCGGAAGGTCCGGCTTTCACCATCACGACCGCCAATGTGGATCCGGAGATTTCCGTCACCGCCGGCCCGCAGCTCGTCGTGCCGGTGATGAACGCCCGCTATGCGCTGAACGCGGCCAATGCCCGATGGGGCTCGCTCTATGATGCGCTTTATGGCACCGATGCCATTCCCGAGACGGACGGGGCAGAGCGCGGCGCGGGCTACAATCCGAAGCGCGGCGAGAAGGTCATCGCCTGGGCGCGCAATTTCCTCGATGATAGCGCGCCGCTTGAAGGCGCAAGCTGGGCGGATGTGGCCGGGCTTGCCGTGGAGAACGGCAGGCTTGTTGTCACAACCGAAGGCGGCACGGCCGGGCTCAGGAACCCGGCGCAGTTTGCGGGTTATGCCGGTGATGCTCAGGCCTTGCGGGAGGTGGTACTCCTCAACAACGGACTGAATGTCCGCGTCGTCATCGACCGCGATCATCCGATCGGGCGCGGCGACAGGGCGGGCATTGCCGACGTGATCCTGGAGGCCGCACTCACCACAATCATGGACTGCGAGGATTCCGTCGCCGCCGTCGATGCGGAAGACAAGGTGCTTGCCTATCGCAACTGGCTCGGCCTGATGAAGGGCGATCTGGAGGAGACCTTCGAGAAGGGCGGCAAAACGATCACGCGCCGCCTCAATGAGGACATCCGCCTCACCGCTCCCGACGGATCGCCGCTCACCCTGCCCGGCCGCTCGCTCATGCTGGTGCGCAATGTCGGGCATCTGATGACCAATCCGGCCATTCTCGACCGCGACGGCAACGAGGTACCCGAAGGCATCATGGATGCGATGTTCACCTCGCTGATCGCGCTGCACGACATCGGCCCGAACGGACGGCGCATGAACAGCCGCGCCGGCTCCGTCTATATCGTCAAGCCGAAGATGCACGGGCCGGAGGAGGTTGCCTTCTCGAACGAGCTCTTCAGCCGCGTCGAGGACGCCCTCGGCATGACGCGCAACACGCTGAAGATGGGCATCATGGACGAGGAGCGGCGCACGACCGTCAACCTCAAGGAGTGCATCCGGGCTGCCTCCGCGCGCGTGGTCTTCATCAACACCGGCTTTCTCGACCGCACGGGCGACGAGATCCACACTTCGATGGAAGCCGGGCCGATGATCCGCAAGGGCGACATGAAGCAGTCCACCTGGATTGCGGCCTACGAGGACTGGAACGTGGATATCGGGCTCGAATGCGGGCTCTCCGGCCGCGCGCAGATCGGCAAGGGCATGTGGGCGATGCCCGATCTGATGGCGGCGATGCTGGAGCAGAAGATCGGCCATCCAAAGGCCGGCGCGAACACCGCCTGGGTACCTTCGCCGACGGCGGCCACGCTGCACGCCACGCACTACCACAAAGTGGACGTGAAGGCGGTTCAGGAGAGCCTGAAGTCCCGCCCGCGCGCCAAGCTTTCCGACATTCTCTCCATTCCGGTAGTCTCGCGCCCCAACTGGTCGCCGGAGGAAATCAAGGCCGAGCTCGACAACAACGCGCAAGGCATCCTCGGCTATGTGGTGCGCTGGATCGACCAGGGCGTAGGCTGCTCCAAAGTGCCGGACATCAACAATATCGGCCTGATGGAGGACCGCGCCACGCTGCGCATCTCCTCCCAGCACATCGCCAACTGGCTGCATCATGGCATCGTCACGGAAGTGCAGGTGATGGAAACCATGAAGCGCATGGCCGAGGTGGTGGACCGGCAGAATGCGGGCGATCCGAACTATGAGCCCATGGCGCCCGATTTCGAGCGTTCGATCGCCTTCAAGGCGGCCTGCGATCTCGTCTTCAAGGGGCGTATGCAGCCCAACGGCTATACGGAGCCGATCCTGCATGCCCGCAGGCTCGAGAAAAAGGCGCAGACGAAAACAGATGCTCCGACTTAGACCGCCAAGAGCTGACGAAGGTCCGAAGCTCACCGAGCTTTGCCTGCGCTCGAAAGCCTCGCATGGCTATGACGAGGCTTTCATGGCCGCCTGCAGGGAGGAGCTGACGGTCGATCCTGGGGGCGGCGGCCTCATCGCCGTGGCCGATCTGAATGGTGAATGCGCCGGCGTGGCGGAGATGTCGTTGGAGGGTGAGAAGGCGGAGCTTTGCAAGCTGTTCGTCGACCCAGCGCATCACGGCAAGGGCGTCGGTCGTGCGCTTTTCGACTGGGCCAGGGAGGAAGCGGCAGAGCGTGGGGCGCGGGTGCTTGCGCTCGACGCCGATCCCAGCGCAGCAGCCTTCTACGAGAAGATGGATGCCCGGATGGTTGGCCAGTCTCCCTCCGGCTCCATTCCCGGGCGGGTGCTGCCGCGTTTCGAGCTGCCGCTGGTGGCAACTGCGAGCGCCTGAGTGCAAGGAGAGACGATGAACATCCTTGCCATCGACACTGCCGCCTCATTGTGTGCAGCCTGCGTATATGATCGTGACGCCCAGGCTGAAAGCGGTCGCGCGGTGGTCGATCTGGGAAAGGGCCATGCCGAGCATGTCATGGCGGTCGTCGGCGAGGCTCTGGAAAAGGCCGGGCTCGGCTATGACGCGATAGGCGCGGTGGCGGTCTCGATAGGCCCGGGCTCCTTCACCGGCGTGCGTGTCGGCGTTGCGGCCGCGCGCGGCCTGGCGCTGGCGCTGAAAATCCCCGCAATCGGCGTCAGTACGCTCGAAGCCCTTGCGGCGGAAACCAAGGAAAGCTTTCCAGGGCGGTCGGTGCTTGCCGCCCTTGGCCGGCCGGAGGCGCTAGCGATCATGCATCTGGATGCGGCGGGCGCGCTACTTGATGGGCCACGGCTTGCCGGCGAGGATGAGGCGGTGCGGATCGCCCAGGCCAACCGGCCCGTGCTTGCCGGGGAAGCGGCGGAAACTCTCGCTGCGCGCGCGGACGGCTCCTTCGATTTCGGTCCACGCGGGGCGACGGCGGATATCCTGTTTTATGCCGCGGTTGCCGCCGCTCGCCCCCTGCGCGACAAACGGCCTGTACCGTTTTATTCCAGGCCACCCGACGCCAAGCCGCAATCCGGCTTTGCTCTGCCACTTAAGGGTGGATGATGGCGCTTTCCTTGGGGTTCCGGCGACGGCGCTTCGTCGTTCGGCCGCTTGAGGCCGTGGACAGCGCTGCGCTTTCCGCGCTTCACGCCGAGGATTTCGCGCGGCCCTGGACGGAGGATGAGTTCGAGGCGCTGCTTTCGCAGGATACGGTGTTCGGCTTCGCCGCCGTGGCGGAGGGCGTTCCCGATGCGCCGCCCTGGGGTTTCGTTCTTGCCCGCTCGGCGGCCGGAGAGGCGGAAATTCTGACCATCACAGTCTCCCGCTCGTGTCGCCGCCGCGGCATAGGGCACGCATTGATGGATGCGGTCCTGCGCACGCTGCATGCGGGCCGTGTGGAGGCGCTGTTCCTCGAAGTGGACGAGAACAACGCGCCGGCCGTCGCCCTCTATCGCCGCCTGGGCTTCCGCGAGGTCGGGCGCCGGCCCGGCTATTACGCCCATGCCGCCGGCAGAACCCATGCCCTTGTGATGCGCCGGGACCTTGGTTAGACGCAGACCATTGCAGCCATGAACCGCGCGCTCGCCACGATCCGTCTTGCTCTCAAGATCCTGCTTGTCGCGGGCTATACCCTGCCGCTGATGGCGTGGCAGGAGATCGCGCTGCGCACGGGCTGGTGGAGCGATCGGCGCGCGCCACGCCTCTGGCACCGCCTCACGCTGCGGGTGCTCGGCATCAGGGTTCATGTTCAAGGTGCGCTGGCTGCGGAACGCCCGCTGCTCATTGCCAGTAACCACGTGTCATGGATCGACATTCTGGTTCTGGGTTCGCTGGCGGATGTGCATTTCATCGCCAAGTCCGAGGTGCGCGGCTGGCCCGTTCTGGGAGCCTTCGCCCGGCTGCAGCGCTCCGTCTTCATCGAGCGCGAGCGCAAGCAGACCGCGCCCGGCCAGGCGCGTGCGATCGCCGACAGGCTCGCCAATGGCGATCCCATGGTGCTGTTCGCGGAAGGCACGACGAGCGACGGGAGCCGCGTTCTGCCCTTCAAGAGTACTCTATTCGGCGCGGCAAGAATGGCGCTGGAAGCGCTTGAAAAGCCGCATGTGTTTGTGCAGCCAATTGCGATCGCCTACCTGCGGCGCGGCGGCCTGCCGCTCGATCGGCGTGAACGCGGCATGATTGCCTGGATTGGCGACACGGATTTCGTGCCTCATCTGAAGATGATCCTGCGTTCCGGCTCCATCGATGTGGAGGTGTGTTTCGGAACGCCCATTGCATTTGCGGCGGAGTCCGACCGCAAGGAGGTAGCGAAAGGAGCGGAGGCGCTGGTTCGCCGCATGCTGGTCGAGGCTTTGCGCCAGCGTGAATACGCCCGTGAAGATTCGCCTGTTTTTTGACGCTAAAAAACGTTAGTACGCGCTCATGGAACAAAATGTAATGCTGGAAGCTGCAGGCGGTTCTGCCGCGTTAGAGGCAAAAACGGAACGGCCCGTGGAAAAGAAGGTCTTTGTAAAGACCTATGGCTGCCAGATGAATGTGTACGATTCCCAGCGCATGACCGACGCGCTGGCGGCGGAAGGCTATCGCCCCACCGAATCGATCGAGGAGGCGGACCTCGTCCTTCTCAACACCTGCCACATTCGCGAAAAGGCGGCGGAAAAGGTATATTCGGAGCTCGGCCGCATCCGGCAGATCAAGGACGAGCGCGCCAAACAGGGCCGCGAAACGGTGATCGGCGTTGCGGGCTGCGTCGCCCAGGCTGAAGGCCGGGAAATCCTGCGGCGGGCGCCGGCGGTCGATCTTGTCATCGGCCCGCAGACCTATCATCGCCTGCCCGCCGTGCTGAGGCGCGCCCGAGCGGGCGACAAGGTGGTCGAGACCGACTACGCCATCGAGGACAAGTTCGAGCATCTGCCCGCTCCCGCGCGCAAGGCGGTGCGCAGCCGCGGTGTCACGGCTTTTCTCACCGTTCAGGAGGGGTGCGACAAGTTCTGCACCTTCTGCGTGGTTCCCTACACACGCGGCGCGGAGGTGTCCCGCCCCGTATCGCAGATCGTAGCCGAAGCGGAGCGGCTGGCGGAGGCCGGCGTGCGGGAAGTCACGCTGCTCGGCCAGAACGTCAATGCCTGGCACGGCGAAGGTCCGGACGGCAGGGAATGGGGTCTCGGCCGCCTTCTCTTCCGGCTGGCAGAAATTCCCGGGCTCGACCGTCTGCGCTATACGACCAGCCACCCGCGCGACATGGACGACGCGCTGATCGCCGCCCATCGCGATCTCGACAAGCTGATGCCCTATCTGCATCTTCCGGTGCAGGCTGGCTCTGACCGCATCCTAAAGGCCATGAACCGGCGCCACACCGCGGCCGACTATCTGCGCCTGATCGAGCGCATCCGTGCCGCGCGGCCCGACATCGCCATGTCGGGTGACTTCATCGTCGGCTTCCCCGGAGAGACGGAGGAAGACTTTCAGGACACGATGCGCATCGTGCGAGCGGTGGGCTATGCGCAGGCCTTCTCCTTCAAATATTCGCCCCGGCCTGGAACGCCGGGCGCGGAGATGGAGGATCAGGTTCCCGATGCGGTCAAGGACGACCGTCTGCAGCGCCTGCAGGCGCTGCTTACCGAACAGAGCCAGGCCTTCGCACAAAGCCTGGTGGGCCGGACGATCGACGTGCTTCTGGAGAAGCCGGGGCGCCATCCGGGCCAGCTCGTCGGCCGTTCGCCCTGGCTGCAGCCAGTCGTCGCCGACGAAAGGGCCGGAACGGTGGGGGACATCGTTCGCGTGCGCATCACGCATGCCGGCCCGAACAGCCTTCTAAGCGAGCCCGCCAGCGGGCCAGCGGAAATGACGAAGAGCCTGAAGGGAGCACACGTTTGACCGCCGGAACGGATTTCGAAAAGCGCCCCTCCGGGGCATCCGACATGGCGCACGTCGTACTGACCTTTGACAACAACAAGCTTGCGGGCAGGCTTTACGGGCCGTTCGATGAAAATCTCGCCCGCATCGAGCAGAAGCTCGGCGTGGACATCCGGTCCAAGGGAAATCAGCTCGCGATCAAGGGCGAGTCGACGGCGGCCGAACAGGCCCGCCGCGCTCTCGACTATCTCTATGGCCTTGTGCAAGGCGGCGCGGAGCTTTCCGCGTCCGAGGTGGACGGCGCGGTGCGCCTCGCGCAGGCAGCGGACGACCAGCTCAGCCTGCCGACGATGGAGTCCAGAGGCAAGCTGGCGGCGGCGCAGATTTCCACTCGCAAGCGCACGGTCTACGCCCGCTCGCCTAATCAGGACGCCTATATGCGCGCGCTGGAGCGCTCGGAACTGGTGTTTGGGATTGGTCCTGCCGGTACAGGCAAGACCTTCCTCGCCGTGGCCCATGCCGCCATGCTTCTGGAGCGCGGGATGGTGGATCGCATCGTGCTGTCGCGGCCGGCGGTGGAGGCCGGCGAGCGGCTCGGCTTCCTGCCCGGCGATATGCGCGAGAAGGTGGATCCCTATCTGCGGCCGCTCTACGATGCGCTTTATGAGATGATCCCAGCCGAGAAAGTGGAACGGGCGCTGGCCGCGGACGTGATCGAGATTGCGCCGCTCGCCTTTATGCGCGGCCGCACGCTTTCCAATGCGGTCGTCATCCTCGATGAGGCGCAGAACACCACGCCGATGCAGATGAAGATGTTCCTCACGCGACTCGGCGAGAATGGACGCATGATCGTGACCGGCGATCCGAGCCAGATCGATCTGCCTCCGAACACCAAGTCCGGGCTGATCGAGGCGCTGGACGTGCTTCGGGATGTGCCCGGCATCGTCACAGTCCGCTTCAACGAGAAGGACGTGGTGCGTCACCCGCTGGTTGCCGCGATCGTCGACGCCTATGACCGTAAGACGCCCAAGCGCCCGCCGGAACGCGAAACCGATGGCTGACGTAGCGGTACAGGCTGCAGCGGGCATTGACGTCGAGTGCATTGTCGAGGCGGGCGACTGGCCGCCGGAGGATGCCCTTCACGATATCTGCGTCCGCGCAGTGGCGGCCGCGGCAGGCCATGCGGAAGCGGCAGGCCGGGGCACGCTCACCATCCTCTTTTCGGACGATGCCGTCATCCAGGCGCTGAACGCCCGTTTCCGCGGCAAGGACAAACCAACCAACGTGCTGTCCTTTCCCGCGCCCGCCGCCGCGACCATGCCCGGCGCGCCGCGTCACATTGGCGACATTGCGCTCGCCTATGAAACAGTGGCACGCGAGGCCGAAACAGAGCGGAAGCCGTTCGAGCATCATCTCACGCACCTTGTGGTGCATGGGTTCCTTCACCTTTTCGGCTATGACCACGAGACGCCTGAAGAGGCCGAGGAAATGGAGAATCTCGAACGGCGTATTCTCGAAAGTCTTGCCATTGGCGATCCCTATGCCTAACTTTCCGGGGTCAACAACCGAAAGACGATGACAGACGTTTCCATAACTGAAGCCGCCGGCCCTCCGGACGGCGAAGCCAGCTCCCCCTCGGAAGGCGAGGACGGCTCTAGTAGACCTCCGCAACGCAACAAGCGACATTTCTCGCTGCTTGAGCGGCTTACGGGCTTTATGCGCCTGCGCAACGGCTCATCTCTGCGCGAGGATCTTGCCGACGCCCTTGCGGAAAGTACGCCGGAAACGGCGTCCTTCTCGCCCATCGAGCGGGCGATGCTCAACAACATTCTGCGCCTACGCGAACTGCGGGTGGAGGATGTCATGGTGCCGCGCGCCGACATCGAGGCGGTGGAGATCAACACCACCCTTGGCGAGCTGCTAAACGTCTTCGACCGCGGGGCGCATTCGCGCATGCCCGTCTATGCGGAAACGCTCGATGATCCGCGGGGAATGGTGCACATCCGCGATATCGTGGCGCATCTCATCCGCGCTTCGCGGCCCAAGAACGGGCGTGGACGCAAGCAGGAAGCAAACCCGCCCCTGTCGCTCGGTAATGTGGATCTCAACCGCACCATCGGCGAACTGAACATCGTCCGCCCGCTGCTCTTCGTGCCGCCCTCGATGCTGGCGTCGGACCTCATGGCGCGCATGCAGGCGAGCCGCACCCAGATGGCGCTCGTCATCGATGAATATGGCGGCACGGACGGGCTCGTCTCGCTCGAGGACATTGTGGAGATGGTCATCGGCGACATTGAGGACGAGCACGACGAGGACGAGCCGATGATCGAGAAGACCGGCGACGGCATCTTCGTCGTCGACGCGCGCGCGGAGATCGAGGATGTCGCCCGCGCGATCGGAGACGGCTTCAGCCCCGGCGAGCACGCCGAAGAGGTGGACACGATCGGCGGCATGATCTTCAACGCGCTGGGCCGCGTACCCGCGCGCGGCGAGGTGGTGCAGGCGATCCCCGGCTTCGAGTTCCATGTGCTCGATGCCGATCCGCGCCGCGTGAAGCGCGTGCGTATAGTGCAGGGCCGTACGGCCGAGCGCCGCCGCCGCATAATGAAGGCACCCGAGGCGTAGCAACTCAGCCGGTTTCGGCCATCCATCCCAACAGCGCAGCGCCGCATTTGGCGGCGCTCTTTCCGCTTGGTAAGTCTGGTGTCCTGATTCGTCTTGCGGATGGGCCCATGGAGCGACTTGCCGGACGAGTGTTTCTGTTGTGGAGCTGGCCGCGGCGGCTCGCCGCCTGCGCGGCGGGTGCAATCACCGTTCTGGCGCTCCCCCCCTTCGATTTTCCGGCGGCCGGTTTTTTCTCCTTCCCGATTCTTGTCTGGCTGCTTGACGGTACACCGGCGGCGGGAGCGGCATGGCGGCGCTTCCTGCCGGCCTTTTCCGCCGGCTGGTGGTTCGGCTTCGGCTATTTTCTCGCCGGCATGTGGTGGGTGGGTGCACCCTTTCTCCGCGACCTGGGCCTTGCCTGGGCCCTGCCCCTGGCCGTGCTCGGCCTGCCCGCGTGTCTCGCCCTGTTCTACGGTCTGGCCACGCTGATCGCCCGCCTGCTCTGGAGCGACGGCATCGGGCGCATAGCCGCGCTCGCCTTCGGCTTCGGGATTGCCGAATGGCTGCGCGGCGCGCTTCCCTGGGGCCTGGCCTGGAATGCCATCGGCCTTGCCGCCATGCCCGTGCCGCTTCTGATGCAGGGCGCGCATGTGCTGGGCGTGGCAGGGATGAGTGCGGCGGCCATTTTCGTCTATTCAACGCCTGCTCTTCTCGCGACGCGGCTTCATGCACGCGCCGGGTTGACGCTGGCGGCCATCTTGATCGCCGCCCAGCTCGGCTATGGCTATGCGCACCTGTCGATGAATCCCGAAACGGACCGCGTTCTGCGCGTCCGGCTCGTGCAGCCTGTTCCGGAGGCAGGCGGCGATTTCGACGAGACGCTGAAAACCTATCTGGAGCTGACCGCTTCTCCCGTCGCCGACGGACAGGCTTCACCCGAACTTATTCTCTGGCCGGAGCTGTCCGTCCCCTTCGTGCTTGCCGAAAGGCCGGACCTGCTCGATGCCATCGTCCGTGGCCTCAGGGATGACGAGCTGCTGATTGCCGGCACGGTGCGGCAAGAGAGCGGACCAGAGGCGGGCATGCGGCGGCTCTATAACGCAGTCGTCGCTATCAGCAAAACGGATGGGATTATCGATGGGGCAGATAAGGTAAACATTGCTCTCTTTGTCGATCACCTGCCCTTCGAAGGAATCTTTCCGGGTGCCGGGCCGGATAGTCCCCTAACGAAAACGTCGTATTCCCCCGGCAGCGCCCGGAGACTTCTTTCCGTATCAGAAAACATTGGTGCGCTGCCGCTCATCGGCACGGAGGCGGCAATTCCCGGTATTGCCGAACCTCATGCCCAAAGGGTGGACCTCATCCTCAATCCGGCCAATTATTCAGCCTTCGCCGGCCTGCCTGTCTCCTATCAGCATCTGCGCCAGGCCCAGCTTCGCGCGGTCGAGGCGGGACTCCCTCTGCTGCTTGCCATGCCGCATGGTCCGACCGCGGTCATCGATGCCCGAGGCCGTGTGATCGACGCGCTCGCAGCAAGCCGTCGCGGAATCATCGATGTCGCGGTGCCGCTGACCGAAAATGGAATGTTGCCGGGCGGCAGCAGCACCTTGCGCGGCCTTGTTTTTTCCGCAATGCTGGGGATGGTTGCGTTGTTTTTAATCATACGTGTAGGCATTCCCGAGAGTCGCGATTGACATCGGGGTGACGACCCGCACATATGATCGTGCCGACTATGCGCGCAGGTGCTGGGGGGCAGTCCCGGCTAATAGAGGGCGTGATTCCCGTCGGTATCGAATAGTCACTATGTCCCGTGCGGCGAGGGATCGATGAACAACAGCAAGAAGAGGCCGAATCCGATCGACGTTCACGTCGGAAGCCGAATCCGGCTGCGCCGGAATATGCTTGGCATCAGCCAGGAAAAGCTGGGCGAGAGCCTGGGCATAACTTTTCAACAAATTCAGAAGTATGAGAAGGGGACGAATCGCGTAGGCGCCAGCCGCCTGCAGGCGATCGCATCGATTCTCAACACCCCGGTTTCCTTCTTCTTCGATGGCGCCCCGGGCGACAGCAGCGCGCAACCTGGGCTGGCCGAGGAGAACGCGACCTATGTGGCCGATTTCCTCAACAGCTCCGAAGGCATTCAGCTCAATCGAGCCTTCGTCAAGATTGCCGACCCGAAGGTTCGGCGCCGGGTGCTCGACTTGGTAAAGGCATTGGCGGCTGATCCGTCGAGCGAGTAGCCGTCAGGTTCCCACAACTCTTGACCCTTTCGATGGCGAGTGGTTAACAGGATGCCCGCCGGCGCGGCGCTTGTGCCGGTCTTTTCTTAGAGGGGCTTTCCCGTGGCGCGCAGAACTTATCTCTTTACCAGTGAATCGGTGTCCGAAGGCCATCCGGACAAGGTGTGCGACCGCATCTCCGACGAGATTGTGGACCTCGTCTACCGGGAGGCGAAGAAGGAAGGCATGGACCCTTGGAAGGTCCGCGTGGCATGCGAGACGCTCGCAACCACGAACCGGGTCGTCATTGCCGGGGAAGTACGCGTTCCAGACAGCCTCCTGAAGCGGGACAAGCAGGGCAACATCCTGAGGGATGCCCGCGGCGAGCCGGTGATCAACCCCGCCAAGTTCCGTGCCGCGGCCCGGCGCGCGATCCGCTCGATCGGCTACGAGCAGGAGGGCTTTCACTGGAAAACGGTGAAGATCGACGTGCTGCTGCACGGCCAGTCCGCCCATATTGCGCAGGGTGTCGACAACGCGGCTGACCGCCAGGGCGAGGAAGGCGCGGGCGACCAGGGCATCATGTTCGGCTATGCCTGCCGCGAGACCCCCGATCTCATGCCGGCGCCGATCTACTATGCCCATCGCATCCTGCAGCGTCTTTCGGAGGCGCGAAAGGCTGGCGAGGGAGACGCCGCGAAGCTCGGGCCTGACGCAAAGAGCCAGGTGACGGTGCGCTATGTGGACGGCAAGCCGACCGCTGTCACCGAGATTGTGGTATCCACGCAGCACCTCGATCCCGACTGGGATTCGAAGAAGGTGCGCGAGGTGGTCGAGCCCTATGTCCGTGAGGCTCTGGCAAGCGGCGGGCTGGCGATCGCGGAGGACTGCCGGTGGTATGTCAATCCGACCGGCAAGTTCGTCATTGGCGGGCCCGATGGCGATGCGGGGCTGACCGGGCGCAAGATCATCGTCGACACCTATGGGGGTGCTGCTCCCCACGGCGGCGGTGCGTTTTCCGGCAAGGACACGACCAAGGTCGACCGCTCGGCGGCCTATGCCGCGCGCTACCTGGCGAAGAACGTGGTGGCGGCGGGACTTGCCGACCGCTGCACGATCCAGCTCGCCTATGCCATCGGTGTGGCGCAGCCTCTGGCGATCTATGTGGACCTGCACGGCACGGGCCGGGTCTCCGAAGAGGCGGTGGAGCTTGCCATCCGCCAAGTCATGGACCTGTCGCCGACGGGGATCCGCCGGCATCTTGACCTGAACAGACCGATCTACGCCAAGACCGCGGCCTACGGCCATTTCGGCCGCAAGCCCGGCGCGCGTGACGGGTCCTTCTCCTGGGAGCGGATGGACCTGGTGAAGGCGCTGAAGCAGGCGCTTGCCGCGGCGGCGTGAGGCCGAGGCGTCGCGAGCACCGGCGATCAGCTGAAGCGCCTCCGCTTGCGCCATCTCTCCGGGCAGCGCAATTCCGGGAAAGTGGAAGCCGGTTTCCGTTCGGAATTGCGCAAAATCGATACGCTTCTCCGTGTTCCCGGAACACGGAGAGGTCGAGGCCCGGGGAACTAATGCCTGAACAGCACCCAATGACCGCCCATCACCCCGAACGCTCAACGGAAGCCTTTTTCGGCCGCAGAAAAGGCAAGCGCCTGCGTCCCGGGCAGATCGCCGCGCTCGAAACACTTCTGCCCGTTTTGAAGATTGATCTCGACCGGCCCGCGCCGGAAGACATCCGTATGCTCTTTGCGCATCCCGTCAATGATGTCCGGCTGGAAATCGGCTTTGGCGGCGGCGAGCATCTGCTGGCCGAAGTGAACCGCTGCCCCGGGACGGGCTTCATCGGCGTGGAGCCCTTCGTCAACGGCGTGGCAAAGCTGCTCTCCGCTTTGGACGGCGAGCTTCCCGCCAATTTGCGCCTTTATGACGACGATGCAACCCGTCTGCTCGACTGGCTGCCGCAGGCCTCGCTGTCAGGCATAGACCTGCTCTATCCCGATCCCTGGCCGAAAAAGCGGCACTGGAAGCGACGTTTCGTCGGACCGACCAATCTCGATCGCTTCGCGCGCGTACTGAAGCCCGGCGGCATTTTCCGGTTCGCCTCCGACATCGACAGCTACGTCAACTGGACGCTGCTTCACTGCCGGGCGCACCCCGCTTTCGCATGGAAGGCCGAAAGCGCCGATGACTGGCGGCACCCCTTCGACAACTGGCCGGGCACGCGGTATGAGATGAAGGCCATACGCGAAGGCCGTAGGCCGGCCTATCTGACGTTCATCCGACTTTGATACGCTAGGCGCTAGCGGTACTTGATCTCGCGGAAGCGCTGCGGATCAATCCCGAGATTAATCAGGTCAGCATCACGCACCGGACGGCGCTCGCGCACAGCACTCGAAACGGCGATTGCGCTGCCCATCACGTCGAAGAACTGACCGACCCCGTTGAGGAAACGACGATTGCGCATGGAAGTGTACTCCTTGTTTGTACCTTCCACATAGGAAGCGCAAAGCCTTGCAGGTAGCGGCTTTTTTGCAACGCAACCATGCAGTTTGTGCAATGCAGCAAGAGCTGCGTTATGCGCTTGAAACCGGGCGGTCGGTGGTCTATATAGGGGTCAAATTCTTGGTCGCTATGACGAAGAGTGGGTCCTGCCGGTCCCGCTCTTTTTTGTTAGATTTCGCGGCCGGGCTGGGAGACTTGAGACTGCATGCAGGACGATCGCATTATCCGCGAAAACGGCCTGGAAGCCCGTGTGGCGGCGATCGTCATGCCGGTGCTTGTTGCTCTGGGCTATCGGCTTGTGCGCGTGAAGTTGACTGCTCAGGATGGCTGCACGCTGCAGATCATGGCCGAGCGCCCGGACGGCACCATGACTGTGGACGATTGCGAGGAGGTAAGCCGGGCGCTCTCGCCGGTGCTCGATGTGGAAGACCCGATCGATGGCGCGTACCAGCTCGAGATCTCCTCGCCCGGCATCGACCGCCCGCTGGTGCGGCGCGACGATTTTCAGGCGGCGGCCGGCCACCTCGCTAGGATCGAGACGTCGGTTCTGATCGGCGGCCGCAGGCGCTTCCGCGGCGAGATCAGGGAAACGACGGCCGAGGCCGTGACGCTCGAGCTCGACAAGGTGGCCGAAGGCGAGGAACCTCTTGTCGAGATTCCGCTCAATGCGATCGGCGAGGCCAAGCTGGTGCTAACGGATGCGCTCATCCGTGAGGCGCTGAGGAAGGACAAGGAAGCCCGCAAGCAACGCAAGAAAGCGCGCCGCCGCGACGTAGAGCCCGAGGAAGGCGAGGACGCAGCGACCGGGATTGAATGAGATTTTGCAGGCAGAACGGTTTGCGCCGTTCGCTTGCATCGCCGAGGAGAATGAAACATGGCAGTCAGTGCAAACAGACTGGAACTTCTGCAGATCGCCGATGCGGTGGCGCGCGAAAAGGCGATAGACAAGGAGATCGTGCTTGCGGCGATGGCCGATGCCATCCAGAAGGCCGCGCGCTCGCGCTACGGTCAGGAGACCAATATCCGCGCCGACATCAACCCGCAGACCGGCGAGATGAAGCTGCAGCGGCTTATGGAGGTGGTGGAGGAAGTCGAGGAGCCTGCCAGGCAGATTTCGCTTGCCCTTGCCCGCGCGCGCAATCCCGACGCGCAGGTGGGCGACTTCATCGCCGAGCAGCTTCCGCCCATGGATTTCGGTCGCATCGCGGCACAGTCCGCCAAGCAGGTGATTGTGCAGAAGGTGCGCGAGGCCGAGCGCGACCGCCAGTATGAGGAGTACAAGGACCGCATCGGCGAGATCGTCAACGGCACAGTGAAGCGCGTGGAATACGGCAATGTCATCGTCGATCTTGGCCGCGGCGAGGCGATCATCCGGCGTGACGAACTGATCCCGCGCGAGACCTTCAAATATGGCGATCGCGTGCGCGCCTACGTCTACGATGTGCGCCGCGAACAGCGCGGCCCGCAGATTTTCCTCTCGCGCACCCATCCGCAGTTCATGGCGAAGCTGTTCACCATGGAGGTGCCGGAAATCTACGATGGGATCATCGAGATCAAGTCGGTGGCTCGCGATCCTGGATCGCGCGCGAAGATCGCGGTGCTTAGCCACGACTCATCGATCGATCCGGTCGGCGCCTGCGTGGGCATGCGCGGTAGCCGCGTGCAGGCCGTGGTCGCGGAACTGCAGGGCGAGAAGATCGACATTATTCCCTGGAACGAGAACGCGGCGAGCTTCATCGTCAACGCGCTGCAGCCGGCCGAGGTGGCCAAGGTGGTACTTGACGAGGATGCTGAACGCATCGAGGTGGTGGTGCCGGACGACCAGCTTTCGCTGGCCATCGGCCGGCGCGGCCAGAATGTGCGCCTTGCCTCGCAGCTCACCGGCTGGGATATCGACATCCTGACGGAGGAAGAGGAATCGCAGCGCCGCCAGAAGGAGTTCGCCGAACGTTCGAAGCTCTTCATGGAGGCGCTCAACGTCGATGAGATGGTCGGCCAGGTGCTGGCCTCGGAAGGCTTCACCAGCGTGGAAGAGCTCGCCTATGTCGAGTCGAGCGAGATTTCTTCCATCGACGGGTTCGACGAGGAGACCGCCGAGGAAATCCAGAACCGCGCCCGCGAATATCTGGAGCGTATTGAGGCCGAGAACGATGAGAAGCGCAAGGCGCTTGGCGTATCTGACGAGCTGCGCGAGATTCCCGGCATCACGACGGCCATGATGGTCGCGCTCGGCGAGGACGGCGTGAAGACGATCGAGGACTTCGCGGGCTACGCCGTGGACGACCTCGTCGGCTGGCGGGAGCGCAAGGATGGCGAAAACAAGTTCTTCCCCGGCGTCCTCTCCGAGTTCGATGTCAGCCGCGCCGAGGCCGAGCAGATGGTAGTCGCCGCCCGCATGAAAATGGGCTGGATTACCGAGAACGATCTTGCCGAGGAGGAGGCGGATACGGAAGCCGAGCCGGAGGAAGGCTGAGGGCATGCCGACCGGGGGCCTTGTGAAACGCGATGAAGGAGCGCACATGTATCGTGACACGCGCGCACGGACAGCCGGGTGATCTGATCCGGTTTGTCGCGGCTCCCGACGGCACGGTCGTTGCCGATCTCAAGCGCAACCTGCCGGGCCGGGGCTGCTGGGTTGGCGCGGAAAGGAAGCTGGTCGAGAAGGCGGCGGCGAAAAATCTGTTTGCGCGAGCATTGAAGGCGCCGGTGAAGGCGCCTCCCGATCTGGCCGAACAGGTAGATTCTCTTCTCCTGCGCACCGCCCTTGGCGCACTTGGCCTTGCGCGCAAGGCCGGAGCCGTGGCATTGGGGGCGACCAAGGTTGAAACTGCCGTGCGCGGAGGCAAGGCGATAGCCGTCCTGCATGCCAGGGAAGCGTCGGAGGACGGCGTTCGCAAGCTCGCGGCGGCACGCAAAGCGGCCGCCCATGCCGCAAAAAGGCAGTTGCCGGCATACAGGCTCTTTTCGGAAGCCGAATTGAGTTTGTCATTGGGGGCGACAAATGTGATACATGCTGCCTTGCTCGATCGGGGGCCGGGCGAGGCAGCGTTGAGGCGCATCGAGGCGCTCGCTCGATACAGGGATGCCGCCCCGGACATCGAAGCGTCGAGCGCGGCGGATGCCGCAGAGGATGTGGAATGACTGATACGAAGACCGGTGACGAAAAGACGCTGAGCGTCAACCCGAAAAAGACGCTGACGTTGAAGCGGCCGGAACAGGGCACGGTACGTCAGAGCTTTTCGCATGGGCGCTCGAAGGCCGTCGTCGTCGAGACCAAGAAACGCAAGTTCACCCGGCCTGACGAGCGCGCCGAGCAGGCTGCCCCTGTGCGGGTGAAGCCGGCCGCGCCCGCCGCGCCTGCTCAGACCCGCGAAGCGCCAAGGCCCCAACAGCCCGCGCCCCAGCGCCCGGGCGTCGTGCTGAACGAGCTGTCGGCCGAGGAGATGGAGGCTCGCCGTCGGGCCTTGCAGGATTCCAAGCTGCGTGAAGCGGAAGAGCGCAAGCGCGCCGCCGAAGAAGCCGCACGCCGTGCCGAGGAAGAGGAACGCCGCCGCCGCGAGCGCGAGGAATCCGCCCGCCGTCAGGCGGAAGAGGAAGCCCGTCTGAAAGCAGAGGCCGAAGCCCGCAAGCGCGCCGAGGAAGAGGCGCGCCGCCGTGCTCCCGTCGTCGAAACCGCTCCCGAGCCCGAAATCGAGGACGAGGAGGAGGAAGAGCGCGGCCGTGGCGGCCCGAAGCGCGGGTCCCCGAAGGTCGAGGCGCCTGCCCGGCCAGCCAAGCCGCGCACCGACGAACGCCGCCGCGGCAAGCTGACGCTCAATTCCGCGCTCTCCGACGAGGAGACGCGCGCCCGCTCCCTGTCGTCGATGCGCCGCCGCCAGGAGAAGTTCAAGCGCGCGATGCACCAGGAGCCGCGCGAGAAGGTTTCGCGTGAGGTGGTGCTGCCCGAAACCATCACGATCCAGGAGCTTGCCAGCCGCATGGCCGAGCGGGCTGTGGACGTGGTGAAGTATTTCATGAAGCAGGGCCAGATGATGAAGCCCGGCGACGTGATCGACGCCGACACGGCGGAACTGGTCGCGGTGGAATTCGGCCACACGGTCAAGCGCGTCTCCGAATCGGATGTCGAGGAGGGGCTTTTCAACATTCAGGACAAGCCCGAGGACATGCGTCCGCGCCCGCCGGTCGTTACCATCATGGGTCATGTCGACCACGGCAAGACGTCGCTGCTCGACGCTATCCGCAAGGCCAATGTGGTGGCCGGCGAGGCTGGCGGCATTACCCAGCATATCGGCGCCTATCAGGTGGAGCAGGATGGCCAGATCATCACCTTCATCGACACGCCCGGCCACGAGGCCTTCACAGCCATGCGCGCCCGCGGCGCGCAAGCGACCGACATCGCGGTGCTGGTCGTGGCGGCCGATGACAGCGTGATGCCGCAGACCGTGGAGTCGATCAATCACGCCAAAGCGGCAAACGTGCCGATCATCGTGGCGATCAACAAAATCGACAAGCCCGAGGCCAATCCTCAGAAGGTGCGCACGGAGCTGCTCCAGCATGAGGTCTTCGTGGAATCCATGGGCGGCGAGGTGCTGGACGTCGAGGTCTCCGCCGTCAAGGGCACCAATCTCGACAAGCTGCTGGAAGCCATTCTCCTGCAGGCCGAGATCCTGGAGCTGAAGGCCAATCCCAACCGCACCGCTGAAGGCGTTGTCATCGAGGCCAAGCTCGACCGCGGGCGCGGTCCCGTGGCCACCGTTCTCGTGCAGGCTGGCACCCTGAAGCCCGGCGACATCATCGTTGCGGGCAACGAATGGGGACGCGTGCGCGCTCTCGTCAACGAACGCGGCGAGCATCTGAAAGCCGCTCCGCCCTCCACGCCGGTCGAGATTCTAGGCTTGCAGGGCACGCCGCAGGCGGGCGACCGCTTCGCGGTTGTCGGCAATGAGGCGAAGGCGCGCGAAATCTCCGAATACCGCCAGCGCAAGGCACGCGAGCGTGCCGTGGCGCGGCAGGCGGGAAGCCGCGGCTCGCTCGAACAGATGATGTCGCAGCTCCAGTCCTCCGGCGTGAAGGAGTTCCCGCTCATCGTCAAGGGCGACGTGCAGGGCTCGATCGAAGCGATCGTGAACGCAATCGAAAAGCTCGGGACCGAGGAGGTGCGCGCGCGCATCGTCCATTCCGGCGCTGGTGCGATCACCGAGAGCGACGTGTCGCTGGCCGAGACGTCGAACGCCGCCATCATCGGCTTCAACGTCCGTGCCAACAAGCAGGCGCGCACGGCGGCCGAGCAGGCGGGGATCGAGATCCGCTACTACAACATCATCTACGACCTGGTGGACGACATCAAGGCGGCCATGTCCGGCCTTCTGTCACCCGAGCGCCGCGAGACCTTCCTTGGCAATGCCGAGATTCTCGAGGTCTTCAACATCACCAAGGTCGGCAAGGTGGCGGGCTGCCGCGTGACCGAAGGCAAGGTGGAGCGTGGCGCGGGCGTGCGCCTCATCCGCGACAATGTCGTGATCCACGAAGGCAAGCTGAAGACGCTGAAGCGCTTCAAGGACGAGGTCTCGGAGGTCCCTGCCGGCCAGGAATGCGGCATGGCCTTCGAGAACTACGAGGACATCCGGGTAGGCGACGTGATCGAAGCCTACCGCGTCGAGATGGTGACGCGTACGCTGTAAAGAGATGCATAGGACCGGCGGCCGCCTTTCCGCGGCCGCCGGTCCTATTGCCGGGCGACCGTTGCCCTTGCGCGGCAGGTGCCTGGTATCATGCAGCCGTGTTGTCCGCCGTTTTCAATAACGACTGAACCGCCATGTCTCCTTCCATCCCATCCCAGCGCCAGCTTCGCGTCGGCGAACAGGCCCGCCACGCGCTTGCGCAACTGCTGCAGCGGGGCGAGGTTCGTGATCCGGCTGTGGAGGGCGTGGTCGTTTCCGTAACCGAGGTGCGCATGTCGCCAGACCTCAGGATCGCCACCGCCTACGTCTCGCCGCTCGGCGTCAAGGACAAGGACGCGGTCATCAGCGCCCTGAACCGCAATGCGCGCTTCATCCGCGGTAGGGTCACGCCCGCGCTCAGGCAGTTGAAATACATGCCGGAATTTCGCTTCCGGCTCGACACCAGCTACGAGAACTTCGACAAGATCGACCGGCTGCTGAAGTCGCCCGAGGTGGCGCGTGATCTCGGCCGTGACGAGGAGAACAAGAAATGAGAGCGGCCATGAGCAGGAATCCCGCCGTTTCCCCGCGCCGCGCCGGCGGGCGCGATCTTGAGCCGGTTGTGAACGGTGCAGGTGGAACGACCGCAAATTTTCCCCGCAACTTCTCTGTCGGGCAGAAGGGGATCGAATAGTGGCGCGGCGTGGAAACAAGAAGGGACGGCCGGTTTCGGGCTGGCTGGTGCTCGACAAGCCCGTGGGCATGGGCTCGACGGAGGCCGTGTCCAAGGTGAAGTGGCTGTTTGCAGCACAGAAGGCGGGGCACGCCGGCACGCTCGACCCGCTTGCCTCCGGAATGCTGCCGATCGCGCTCGGCGAGGCGACCAAGACCGTTCCCTTCGTGATGGAGGGCGCGAAGGTCTACCGCTTCACCATCGCCTGGGGCGAGGAGCGTTCGACCGACGACCTCGAAGGGCCGGTGGTGCAGTCATCGGACAAGCGCCCGACCGAAGCGGAAATACGCAATCTCCTGCCGCGCTACACCGGGCTCATCATGCAGACCCCGCCGCAGTTTTCCGCCGTGAAAGTGGCTGGCGAGCGTGCCTATGATCTTGCGCGCGAAGGCGCCACGGTGGAAATCGCAGCCCGCGAGGTGGAAATCGCCAGGCTCGATCTCATCGACATCCCGGACCCTGGAAGCGCGGTACTGGAGGTGGAATGCGGCAAGGGCACCTATGTGCGCTCACTCGCGCGCGACATGGGCCGTGACCTGGGCTGCTACGGGCATGTGGCTGCCCTGCGACGCACGGAAGTCTATCCCTTCGAGGCGAGCCAGATGATCCCGCTTGAGATGCTTGAAAAAATCGCCAGGGATGCTGCGGACGAGCGGGAGCGCTTTGCCGCGCTCGACGCGATGCTGCTCGACCCCGCTGCCGCCCTCGAGGGGCTTCCGGAAATAATCCTTTCCGACGATGCCGCGGCCCGCCTGCGGCTCGGCAACCCTGTCATTCTGCGTGGCCGCGACGCGCCGGTAGAGGCGCCGGAGGCCTGGGCAAGCGCGCGCGGGCGGCTTGTGGCCATCGGCGCGATCGAGGCAGGCATGTTCAAGCCGAAGCGCGTGTTTTCTAGCTGATCTGCGGGCCGAACCTGCGTTTTCCAACGCTTTGGCCGCTTGCATTGCAACACTTGACCGAGTTTCGCATTAAGATGCGGGTTGGACACGTGCAACGGCAAGGGGCGACGTGGAAAAGAGTGCTGACAGCCCTGATACGAAACTCGGCTTCAGGAAACGTTTAAGTGGCCTTCTGACCGGGCCGAAGCCCATTGGCTTCTTCCTCTTCCTGCTGATCCTGGTGACCACCCTTCCCGCGCTGGCGGTCGCCTTCGTGCTTTTGCAGCGGAACGATGCCGCCCAGCGGGAGGTGGTGGAGACGCTTTCGGAAGCCATGGCCGGATCGATCGCCGAGACGATCGACCGGGAATTAAGCGGCATGGTGACCACGCTGCGCGTGCTGTCCACCACTCCTTCACTTGCTTCCGGCCGCTATAAAGATTTCTACGAGCGGGCGAAATCAGCACTGGCCGGCAGCGGAACCTATCTCGTCCTGCTCGACGAGAATTTCGACCAGATTCTCAACACCCGCGTCCCCTACGGAACGCCGCTCGGACCGGTTTCCGATCCCGAGCCGGTGCGCCGCGCCCTCGACGCGCGAGCGGCGGTTATTTCCGGCGTTTTTTTCGAGGAGACCGCCGAGCGCTGGGGGTTCAACGTCATCCTTCCCTACGTGCCGGAGGGCAAACCGCCGCGCGTACTCATGCTGACGCGCGATGCGGAGTCCATCGCCAACACCTTATCCCAGCAGATGTTGCGCGGCGGCTGGAACGCCTCCCTGGTCGACGCGAACGGCCTCGTCATCGCGTCCTCCTTCATGTCGACCAATGTGGGCAAGCCCTTCTTTCTCGACCTCAACGCAGGCTCGCCGCAGATCGCTCGTCTGTCCAACAATATGGCGCCTGCATCCTTCGTCGCAATCACCGACGAGTCGGCGTTCAGCGGCTGGAAAGTCGTCGTATGGGCGCCCACCGCCTCCATCGAGCGGCCGATGCGCCGTACCCTTTGGCAGCTTCTTGCCGGCAGCTTCATCGTCATCGCGCTCAGCGCCGGAACCGCCTGGTTCCTGGGCCGGCGCATCGCAAGGCCCGTGCGCAATCTGGCCCATGACGCACACCGGCTCGGTGCGGGCGAAATGGTAAAAGCCGTGCCTTATCCGATTGCCGAGGTGGCGACCGTCTCGGCGGCGCTGGCCGAGGCCTCGATCGATCGCAGGGCGGCAGAAAACGACATCCGTCTCCTGATGCGGGAGGTGGCGCATCGGGCCAAGAACCAGCTCACCGTCGTCGCATCCATGGCCAAGCAGACGGCGCGCAGCGCCCGCTCGCTGCCCAGCTTCCTCGATTCCTTCCAGAAGCGGCTCTATGGCCTCGCCCGTTCGACCGACCTTTTGATCGCCGGCGGCGCCAGCGGCGTGGATCTCCGCGAGCTGCTCATCGCCCAGATCGAGCCGTTCCGTCCTGAAGATCCGAAGCGGCTGGAGCTTTCCGGCCCTTCCGTGCGGCTCGCCAACCAGGCCGCGCAGACCATAGGGCTAGCCGTCCATGAGCTGGCGACGAATGCCGCCAAGTATGGCGCCTTCGCCGCCCGCGGAGGGTATCTCAGAGTTTCATGGCAGATCGAAGAGGATGTGCTGGTCATCGTCTGGCGGGAGCATCTGCAGCGTCTCAGGCGCAGGCCCGTCAAGCGCGGCTTCGGCACCGAAATCATCGAGCGCATGCTCGGCGGCACGCTGGATGCCGAAATATCGCGCACCTTCCATCGCGACGGGCTGGAATGCGTTTTCCGCATTCCGGCAGACCGCATCCTGCCGGAGCGGCCTCCGCCGGCGTCTGCCGCTCCCGGCGCCTGAGAGGGCGCACGTTATTTCGGCTGGCAATTGCGGTCATTATGCACTATATGCGCCGCATTGTGGCGCGCCTCGCGCCGCGCAAATGGCCCTGGCTGGCCGACATCCCGGCTATGGGCGGCCTTGTTTCCTCAATAGAGAAAGGACGTTTGATGTCGATTACTGCCGAGCGCAAGCAGGAGATTCTGAAGGAATTCGCGACCGCCAAGGGCGACACCGGCTCGCCGGAGGTCCAGGTTGCACTCCTGACCGAGCGCATCAAGAACCTGACCGAGCATTTCAAGGATCACCAGAAGGACAACCACTCTCGCCGTGGTCTGTTGAAGCTCGTCTCGCAGCGCCGCCGTCTGCTCGACTATCTGAAGCGGAAGGACGAAAGCCGCTATCAGACGCTGATCGAGCGGCTCGGGCTGCGTCGCTGATTCGGACGGCGGGCGCCCTGAGTGGTGCCCGCCGGCCGGTCATGCCGGGGTGCAAGGCACCGCGGCAAAAGCATTCTGGTCAGGGATGTCCGGAATGCTGCCGATGGACAGGTCATGGGGCAGGATTGCAGGATGCTTGTGGACGCCCCGGTAGCGCCCAGCCTCGACAAGCACCCCGTTGTCTTGCCCGTGACTCGTCCTGAACGAAGTCAGAGGGATGCCACGCGCTGCGGAACGGTGCAGGCCCCTCGCCACATAAGGACAAGTCATGTTCAAACAGCACAAGGTTGAAATTGACTGGGGTGGGCGTCCGCTTACCCTAGAAACTGGCAAGGTGGCACGGCAGGCCGATGGAGCCGTGCTTGCGACCTATGGTGAAACGGTGGTGCTCGCCACCGTCGTCTCCGCCAAGGAGCCGAAGCCCGGCCTCGACTTTTTCCCGCTCACCGTGAACTATCAGGAAAAGACTTTCGCGGCCGGCAAGATTCCCGGCGGCTATTTCAAACGCGAAGGTCGGCCGAGCGAGAGGGAGACGCTGGTCTCCCGCCTGATTGACCGGCCGATCCGGCCGCTCTTCGTCGAAGGCTACAAGAACGACACCCAGGTGATCGTCACGGTGCTCCAGCACGATCTGGAGAACGATCCCGACATCGTGTCCATGGTCGCTGCCTCCGCCGCCCTCACCCTTTCGGGCGTTCCCTTCATGGGCCCCATCGGAGCGGCGCGCGTCGGCTATATCGGCGGCGAGTACGTGCTCAACCCGCACATAGACGAGATGGAGGAAAGCAAGCTCGATCTCGTCGTGGCGGGCACGAGCGATGCGGTCCTGATGGTGGAATCGGAAGCGCACGAGCTTTCCGAGGAGGTCATGCTCGGGGCCGTCATGTTCGGCCACAAGAATTTCCAGAGCGTCATCAACGCCATCATCAAGCTCGCCGAGGTCGCCGCCAAGGAGCCGCGCGAATTTCTGCCGGAGGATCTTTCCGAGCTTGAGAGCGAGATGCTGAAGGTGATCGAGGCCGACCTCAGGGAAGCCTACAAGATCACCGACAAGCAGCAGCGCTATGCCGCCGTGGACGCGGTGAAGGCGAAGGCGAAAGAAGTCTTCCTGCCGGAGGGCGCGGAAGAAGCCAAATGGACTCCGGAGCAGGTGGCCGCCGTCTTCAAGGCGTTGCAGGCCAAGATCGTGCGCTGGAACATTTTGGACACGGGCACGCGCATCGACGGTCGCGACCTGAAGAGCGTCCGGCCCATCGTGGCGGAAGTCGGCGTGCTGCCGCGCACGCACGGTTCGGCGCTGTTCACCCGCGGTGAAACCCAGGCGCTGGTGGTCGCAACGCTCGGAACCGGTGAGGACGAGCAGTATGTGGATGCCCTGACCGGCACCTACAAGGAAACCTTCCTGCTGCACTACAACTTCCCGCCCTACTCTGTGGGCGAGACGGGGCGCCTGGGATCGCCGGGACGCCGGGAGATTGGGCACGGCAAGCTCGCATGGCGGGCAGTCCATCCGCTCCTGCCCTCGCAGGAACAGTTCCCCTACACGGTGCGCGTGGTTTCCGAAATCACGGAGTCCAACGGCTCCTCCTCCATGGCGACGGTTTGCGGAACCTCCCTCGCGCTGATGGATGCGGGCGTGCCGATCTCCAGGCCGGTGGCCGGTATCGCCATGGGCCTGATCAAGGAGGGCGACCGTTTTGCGGTGCTCTCGGATATTCTGGGTGACGAGGACCATCTGGGCGACATGGACTTCAAGGTCGCCGGTACCGCCCAAGGCGTGACGTCGCTCCAGATGGACATCAAGATCACAGGCATTACCGAGGAGATCATGCAGGTCGCCCTTGCCCAGGCCCGGGAGGGACGGCTGCACATTCTCGGCGAGATGAGCAAGGCGCTTTCGGAAAGCCGCAGCGAACTCGGCGAATTCGCCCCGCGCATCGAGGTGATGCACATCCCGACCGACAAGATCCGCGACGTGATCGGGTCGGGCGGCAAGGTCATCCGGGAGATCGTGGAAAAGACCGGCGCGAAGATCGACATCTCCGACGACGGCACGGTGAAGATCGCTTCCTCCAGCCTGAAGGAGATCGAAGCGGCCCGCAAATGGATCCACTCCATCACGGCCGAGCCGGAAGTGGGTGAGATCTACGAAGGCACGGTGGTGAAGACGGCGGACTTTGGCGCCTTCGTGAACTTCTTCGGTCCGCGGGACGGCCTGGTCCACATTTCGCAGCTCGCGCCCGAGCGCGTGCAGAAGACGACCGACGTCGTCAAGGAAGGCGACAAGGTCTTCGTCAAGCTCATGGGCTTCGATGAGCGCGGGAAGGTGCGACTGTCGATGAAAGCCGTCGACCAGAAGACCGGCAAGGAAATAAAGCCGGAAAAGAAGGAAGCGACCGAAGAGGTCGAAAGCTGACTCCATCTCCCTTGACGGAGTTTGAGCGGGCGCGGCCATCACCGCGCCCGCTCGTTTATGCGGTGCCCGGTACAGCGCTTCCCGAGTGATCTGATGTAGGGCCTGGCGCCGTTCTCATACGTTGCTATAGAGCCTGCATGAACGAAGCCCTTCCCACTCTGCTCTTCCCCTTTGAGCGTGGCCTGTTCGATGCTCCGGGCGCGGGCGAGCGCGTCCTTTTTCTTGGCGCTCCCGCCGGGCTCCGCCTACCATCAGATTTTTTTGTGGCGGATTTCCTGCTCGTGCAGGATTTCCGGGCCGACTATCTAGCGCTGGAAAAGGCGGGGTTTTCCGTCGTGCCGCAGGCCGAAGGCAAAGGTTTCGATACGGCATTCGTCCTTCTCGGGCGTCACCGGCGGGAGAATGAGATGCGCCTTGCCGATGCGCTTCGCCGCGTCCGGCCCGGTGGGCAGATCATTGCCGCGGGCACCAAGCGGGACGGCGCGCAAAGCCTTGCCCGGCACATTGAGGAATTGCTGCCAGTTCAGGACCGTCTGTCGAAGCACCATGGCATCGTGTTCCGGCTGTTCCGCCCAGAAACGCTGAGTGACGACATTCCTGCCGCGCTCGCCGCCCCGGCGCGGACAACGCCTGAAGGGTACGAGACGGCGGTCGGCGGCTTTTCGGAAGGCACGGTCGATCCGGGGTCTCGCCTTCTGTCGGACAGCCTGCCGCCGTACATCAAAGGTACAGCGGCCGATTTTGCTGCCGGCTGGGGGTATCTCTCACTTCGGCTGGCCGAAAGATTTCCCCTCGATGCGCTCGATCTCTACGAGGCGCACAGTTCGTCCCTCGCGGCAGCGCGCCGCAATCTCGCCGCACATGCGCCGCAGGTGGCATGCCGCTTTCTGTGGCATGATCTGACAAGCGAGCCGGTCGAACGCCGCTATGACGTGATCGTCATGAATCCGCCTTTTCATCGCAGCCGCGCCGCCGAGCCCGATATAGGCCAGCGCATGATCGAGGTGGCCGCAGGCGCGCTTCAAAACGGCGGACGGCTGTTTCTGGTCGCCAATCGCGGGCTGCCCTACGAGCCGGTCATGGAGGCGGTGTTTACGCAACACGGCGAAATCCGCCGCGACGAAACCTACAAGGTGCTCTGGGGGCGGAAATAACTCTCAGCGCGGGGCGCGCTTGGCCAGAATCCGCTGCAGCGTGCGCCGGTGCATGTTGAGGCGGCGCGCGGTCTCCGAAACGTTGCGGTCACACATCTCGTACACGCGCTGGATATGCTCCCACCGCACCCGGTCGGCCGACATGGGATTTTCGGGCGGCTCGGCCTTCTCGTCCGGTTTGCGCATGAGCGCATTATAGATGTCGTCCGCGTCGGCAGGCTTCGCGAGATAATCGATCGCGCCGAGCTTCACGGCGGTGACGGCCGTTGCGATATTGCCGTAACCGGTCAGGATGATCGCGCGCGCGTCCTCGCGCCGCTCGCGAATGGCGGCGACGACGTCGAGGCCGTTCCCGTCACCAAGCCGCATGTCGATTACGGCGAAGGCGGGCGGGTTGGCTTTCACCTTGGCGATCGCCTCTTCCACGGATTCGGCCGTTTCTACGCGGAAGCCGCGGCCTTCCATGGCACGTGCTAGCCGGGCCAGAAACGGCCGGTCATCCTCGACGATAAGTAGCGTGCGCTCCCCCGCGGGAAGGGGATGAGCCTGTTCTGTCGCTGTAGCGTTCATCGGCTGTCTGCCCTTTCATCTTCAAACTTAGGCGGTTGCGCCGCGTTTTTCCAGTCTTTCCCCTGGCCGGACGAAAGCGCCCTCCCCAGCCAGGAACCTTTCCCGCGGCCAGCGGATGTCCACCGTGGCGCCCTTGCCCTCTCCGCCAGCATTGGCGAATTCGATCGTGGCGCCGGAACGCTCGAGCAGCGTCTTGGCAATGAAAAGCCCCAATCCCAACCCGCCGCCGCCTGTTCCCTGAAGCTGCCGTCGCGACATATAGGGTTCGCCGATCCGGTCGATGATCTCGGCGGGAAAGCCCGGCCCGTCGTCGGTGATCACAATCCGCACAGTCTCATCGTTCCACCACCATTTGATGGTGACCTGTGACCGGGCAAAATCGACGGCGTTCTCCACCAGATTGCCGAGGCCATAGAGAACGCCCGGATTGCGCCGGCCGACGGGCTCAGGACCCGATACCTCACCCGGCTCCATCCGGATCTCGATGCCGAAATCGCGGTGAGGTGCCACCGTTTCCTCGATAAGGGAGGTGAGCGGCAAGCGCGCCAGATGCTCCTCGCCCTGCGAGGAAAGGCTGGTCAGCCGCTTCAGGATCTCGCGGCAGCGCTCGCTTTGGGAGCGCAGAAGCGTGACGTCCTCGCGAAAGCGCGGATCCTCGCCCAGCGCCTTTTCCATTTCCCGCGCCACCAGAGCGATGGTCGCAAGGGGCGTGCCGAGCTCATGCGCGGCCGCGGCAGCCAACCCGTCCAGGGCAGAGATGTGCTGCTCGCGCTGCAGCACCAGTTCCGTCGCCGTCAGCGCGTTGGCGAGAAGCCGTGCCTCCTCCGCCACGCGATAGGCATAGATGCCGGTGAAGGTAATCGAGGAGACGATGGCGATCAGCATGCCAACCACGTAGACCAGCGGCATGGCAAGTTCGGTTCCGGGATACCACGGCAGCGGCAGGTGGAAGACCGCAAGCAGGCAGGTAAGCCCGATCGCATACACGCCGAGCAGCGCGGTCCAAAGCAGCGGCAGCGAGGTCGCGGAGATCACCACCGGCACGGTCATAAGCAGCGAGAAGGGGTTGGTGAGCCCCCCGGTCAGGAACAGGAGTCCTGCAAGCTGCGAAGCGTCGAATGTGAGGATGGCAAGCGCCGCGAGCGGCGGCAGCAAATGGGCGCCCGGATAGCGGAATGTCAGATAGAGATTGAGCCAGGCGGACGCCGCGATCAGGGCGAAGCACGGCGCAATCGGCAGCGGAAAGCCCATCACAAAGGCCACCACCATAACAGCCGCGCTCTGGCCGACGATGGCAAGCCACCTGAGGCGGATCAGCGTGGACAGCCGCAGGCTGCGGCTGTAGCGGGTGTTGGGCGCTCTCAGTTCCTCAAGCATGTCAAGGCTTCTACAGCAAGCGGCACTCCGGTGGAAACGGCAAAGCCGGCATATAGCTCCGGATACTCATTTCACCCGCGGTTTCGCCCGGCGCGTGGGCAACGCCGCCGCAGGGTCCTCCGGCCACACATGCTTGGGATAGCGTCCGCGCATTTCGGCTCGCACGTCCGCCCAAGAGCCGCGCCAGAAGCCGGGCAGATCGCGCGTCTTCTGGATCGGCCGGTGCGCCGGCGACAAAAGCTCCAAGGTGAGCGGAATACCGTGACCTATCGCCGGGTGCTTGGTAAGGCCGAACAGCTCCTGCACCCGGATTGCGAGGATTGCCTCGCCGTTTTCGTAACGGATCGGAACCCTGCTGCCGGTTGGCGCCTCGTAGTGGCTGGGGGCTTCGGCATCGAGGCGCCTCTGCAATTCGTAAGGCACCAGCGCCATGAGCCCGTCCGCCAGCGCACGGCTGGAGATTGCCGAAATGGTTGCCTCGCCATTGAGGAAGGGCAGCAGCCATTCCTCGAGCTGGGCAAGCAGCGCCTCCTCCGACACGTCCGGCCAGGGCGCGCCCTGGGTGCGGTGGAGGAAGGCAAGCCGCGCCCTTAGCCCCTCTGTCTCCTTGTGCCAGGGCAGGATGCCTGTCCCGTGGGCACGCACGGCTTCAAGCAGCGCGCGATCCGCAGCCTCGCCCTTAGGCGGAGGCAGGGTGCGTTCCGACAGCACGATGGCCCCGAGCCGCCGCCTCTCGCGCTGCCGGACGATACCTTTTTCGCTGTCGAAAAAGGTTTCCATCTGCGTTTCGATGCTGTGGCCAAGGCCCGTCAGCAGCTCTTCCTCGCTGATCGCTGCGGCGGCGGTGATGCGCGCATTGCGCGCCTGCCCTTGCAGATCGGCTACGACGAGATAGCGCTCCCCGGCCAGCCGCTCGGCGGGATCGAGAATGCCGCCCCGACCATTGGCAAGCACGAACCGGCCATACTCCCCGCGCGCGCTGGCGACCCGGTCGGGCCACGCGTGCAACAGAAGTGGGCCTGCCCTTGAAGGCGCTTCATCCTGCCTGCCGCCCGCCATCTGCGCGAGCCGCGCGGCAAGCGCCCGCGCCGCCTGCGCGCGGGGGCCACGCTCGGTGCTGAAGCGGGAAAGCCGTTCATCGAGATCGACTCTGTTGCCGCCCAGCCCGCGTTCGGACAGGATGATGGCGAGCTCCGCCGCCGTTTTTGCCTGGTCGGTTCGGGCGGCCACGGCCACCATATGCGCAAGCCGTACGGGCAGGGCCAGACGGCGGACCGCAGCGCCTTCCTCCGTCAGCCGTCCCGCCTCGTCCAGCGCTCCCAGGGTTTCGAGCAGCGTCCGGGCCTCCTTGAGCGCCGGTGCAGGCGGCGGATCGAGAAAAGGAAGCTTCGTCGGATCGGTCACGCCGAAGGCAGCGCAGTCGAGCACGAGGCCGGAAAGGTCGGCCTCGAGGATTTCCGGCGGCGTGAAGGCCGGGAGGGCCGCCGTCTGTTCCTTGCGCCACAGGCGCAGGGCCGTGCCTGGCGCCGTGCGCCCCGCGCGGCCAGCGCGCTGATCGGCCGAAGCGCGCGAGACGCGCACCGTCTCAAGCCGTGTCAGCCCGGTGCCGGGCTCGTATTTGGGAAGCCGTGACAGGCCGCTGTCCACCACCGCCGTCACCCCGTCGATGGTCACGGACGTCTCCGCGATCGAGGTGGCCAGCACCACCTTGCGCCTGCCGGGCAGAGCGGGGCGGATGGCCGCGTCCTGGGCCGCTCCGTCCAGACCACCGTGCAGCGGCATCAGATCGACATCGGCGGGCAGGCGATCGCGAAGCAGCGCCTCGGTGCGCGCGATCTCCCGCTGGCCGGGAAGGAAGGCGAGGATGCTGCCGCTCTGCTCGTTGAGCAGTCTGCGCACGGCAGCGGCCACCGCCGCTTCCACGGGCATTTCGGGCGGACGCTCGGCATACTGGATGTCGACGGGGAAGCTGCGGCCCGCGCTTTCCAGCACCGGCGCACCGCCCAGCAAACCGGCCACGCGCGCGCCATCGAGCGTAGCGGACATGACGAGAAGACGTAGGTCGGGCCGCAACGCGCCCTGCACGTCAAGCGCGAGCGCCAGCGCAAAATCGCCATCAAGCGAACGCTCATGAAACTCGTCGAAAATGATGGCCGACACGTCTTCGAGGCCCGGATCGTCGATGAGCATTCGCGCGGCAACGCCCTCCGTGACCACCAGGATGCGCGTATCCGCCGATATCCTGCGTTCCATGCGCATGGCATAGCCCACGGTCCTGCCGGGCTCTTCGCCGAGCAGGGCGGCCATCCGCCTTGCCGCCGCGCGGGCGGCAAGGCGGCGCGGCTCCAGGAGGACGATGCGACCTTTGCGGCTCCATTCCGCCCCAAGAAGCGCGAGCGGCACGAGCGTGGTTTTGCCTGCACCCGGCGGGGCAACCAGCACGGCCTTGCCCCGCGCGCGAAGGACCTCTTCGAGTGCGGGCAGCACGGCGGTGACGGGCAGGTCAGGCAGCTTGTTCAAGGTCATGGCAATCGGTCTGAGCGCGCCCGAATATCAGCAGCCGGACGGAAATGACAATGTTCCCGCACTTCCATGGGGTCAAAGCACTATGCCGAATACTCGCTCGGCTGATATTCGCTTGACAGGCGGACGAGGCAGGTCAGCCCTAAATCACTGCCTACCAAGGCACGAACAGGCACCGAGGCGGGCACTACCAAGCCGCTGCGCGAAACTTCAATCGCGAGTCCGGTCCGATCCATCGCATTGCCGTCGCGCCGGTGGTGGAGCGGCGGGTGGAGAGACCGTAAGTGGCAGGGCTAGTTCACCTCAACCTCCCCCTTCACTCGACCCGGCGCGGGCACTGCACGCAGGCCCCGCATTTCCGTCCTCACGCGAGGCGCAACCATACCCCGGCAACGCACTGCCCTATGCCGCTTGCGCCAGCCTCTCTCCCGGTATCCGGTAGGAGATCGCCTCGGCCAGGTGGATACGGCCCACCCGTTCCACGCCCTCCAAATCGGCAAGCGTGCGCGCCACCTTGAGCACGCGGTGATAGGCGCGGGCCGAAAGTCCGAACTTCTCGCTCGCATCCTCGATGAGCGCGAGTCCCGCGGCATCGGGCGCCGCAACCTGCTCCACCAGTGCCGCCGGGCAGCGCGCATTGATCGTGGAACCCGGCAGGCCGAGCGCAGCATAGCGCTCCTTCTGGATTTCCCGAGCACGCGCCACACGTTGCGCCACGGCTGCGCTTGCCTCCGCACGCGACGGCCGGATCAGGTCCCCTGCCGACACCGCCGGCACATCGATGCGCAGATCGATGCGGTCAAGCAGCGGGCCGGAGATGCGCGCCTGATAGTCCGCCTGACAGCGCGGCCCTCTGGCACAGCGATGCCCCGGCTCGCCCGCCATGCCGCAGCGGCAGGGGTTCATGGCCGCCACGAGCTGGATCTGCGCCGGATAGCTCACGCGATGGTTGGCCCGCGCGATCACGCATTCGCCGGTCTCCAGTGGCTGGCGCAGGGAATCGAGCACCTGCGGCGTGAACTCCGGCAATTCGTCGAGAAAAAGCACGCCATGATGAGCAAGCGAGACCTCTCCCGGCCGCGCGCGCAGGCCACCCCCCACCATTGCCGCCATGGAGGCCGAATGATGGGGCGCGCGGAACGGGCGCCGGTCCGAAAGGCGTCCATCGGCCAGTTCGCCAGCGATCGAGGCGATCATCGATACTTCCAGCAGCTCCTTCGGCGAAAGCGGCGGCAGGATCGACGGCAGCCGCTGCGCCAGCATGGATTTCCCCGCGCCGGGCGGCCCCACCATCAGAAAGTTATGATACATTAATATACGAGCAGAGAGAATGAGTCCGACATGGCAAAGGTATATTCCTACATCCGTTTTTCCACGCCTGAGCAGGCGAGGGGCGATTCCTTGCGACGGCAAATTGAAGCAGCCGAAGCGTGGTGCAAAGAGCGTGATCTTGCTTTGGATGACACACTTAGCGACTTAGGCCTTTCAGCTTATGACGGCGCGAACCATACTATCGGGGCCCTGCGAAGATTCCTCGATCTAGTAGAATCTGGCCAGATCGACCGCGGCTCTTATCTCATTGTGGAAAGCTTGGACCGTCTTTCTCGCGAGACTGTTATTGACGCTGCATCTCGGCTTCTTGACTTGATTCGAGCCGGCATCACAGTTGTCACTTTATCCGATGGCCAGGAGTACTCTGCCGAACGTCTCCGAGGTGACTGGACACCGCTGATCATTTCACTAGCCGTTATGGCACGCGCTCACGACGAGAGCCGCATAAAATCCGAGCGTGTCGGCCAAGCGTGGCGAAGAAAGAAAGAAGCGGCCCGTTCCGAAAAGAAGCCACTAACCCGGCGCTGCCCGGAGTGGCTGCAGCTTGTTGACGGGAGATTTATTGAACGGCCTGATCGCGTGGCAATTGTGCGTCGGATATTTCAGGAGACAATTGAGGGAGCAGGCCGACGAGAAATTGCCCGCCGTCTGAATGCGGAAGGTATCCCGCCTTTTCGGGGCAAAAATGGGTGGCAGACGTCGAGTATCGCGAAGATCATCGAGAGTCGAGCTGTGTTAGGTGAGTATCAGCCCCACAGTGGCACTCACAAGGCGCGGAACCGAAAACCGGATGGAGACTCCATTTCGGATTACTATCCATGCATCATTGACGAGCAGACGTTCTGGCGGGCGCAAGCTGCTGTTCAAGAGCGACGGAAGGATGCGTCTGGGAGAAAAGGAAATGTTGTCCATTTGCTTCAAGGACTGGGGCGTTGCGGTATCTGCCGCAGTCCGATGCACATCGTCAATAAGGGACGCCTCCCGAAAGGAGGCGTCTATCTTTGCTGCTCTAGCAACCTAAGAAACACGGGCTGCACCAATTCGCGCCGATGGCGTGTCGAGAAACTGGAAGTGGCTGTCTTGACCGGATTGGGTTTCCTTGAAGTCGGCGCGTTCGCTCCCTTAGATGAGGATGCTTCCAAGGCAACTGATAAAGTTGCTGCTCTTCAAGCGGAGCTAGCCGATGCCGAGGAGCGGCGCAAACGTCTTCTTGCCCTCGTCGAGACAGGTGATGACGCAGCCGTCGAACGCTTCACGGCAGTGGCAAATGAAGTCAAGGCTTTGAGAAAAAGACTTCGCAAGGCTGAGGAAGAGGCATCGAAACTCGCCGCAGACCCAGGGCTCGTTCGACGCCTCACTGACGTGGCAGACCTCACTCGGCGAATCGAAAGTTCATATGACCCAGAAGGTCGAAGAGCCCTCAGGATTCGGCTTTCCAATCTTATTCGGGGTTTGATTGAACGTATAATTTGTCGCCCTGACATTGGTGCCGTCATGGTTCTGAAACCGCGTCTTGGGCCGCGCTTCTTGGCGGGGGTGGCACCCTTCGCTTGTCGGGGAGAGAAAGGTATTTGGACAATGCTTCTTGAGGCGGAAGCTGATAAACAGACGGTGGATTTATTTTTTAGCTTGTCGGCAGACACCTGGGAGTGGAAGCAGGACTGATCAGATAAGAGTGGAGTTCCTACGCAGCACCTAATCTGCCGCCAGAATCATCCATAGCCAATTACGATCCTCCATTTGGATGCCGCGTCCCCGTGATCGGTTGGGAGACGAGCGAGCAGCTTCGTCATCGACAGCGACAGTACCCGACAAGTTCTGGTCTGCCTCCCGAGAATGCCCTCGAATCGTGTTGGAATTTTCCGCGCCATTTCCTGGCTGGGAGTGGAGCGGAAGTGATCAAGGCATCGCAGTTCACGGACGCGCAGAAGGCGTTCATCATCAAGCAGGGTGAGGACGGGACGACGGTGGCGGAGATCTGCCGGAAGGCGGAGATCAGCCAGGCGACCTACTTCAACTGGAAGAAGAAGTATTCCGGCATGATGCCGTCGGAGATGAAGCGGCTGCGCGAGCTTGAGCAGGAGA
>NZ_JAODNV010000023.1 GCF_025398195.1 Chelativorans petroleitrophicus
GGTATTGCCGTTCCGTTTCGTCATGATGGCTCCTTAATCTCAAGAGGGGGAGCCTCCGGCAATCCCGGCGCGGTTCAATGATTGTACGCAATCGGTTCGGCACAAAGCCCTTTCAGGCTGCTGTGCGGTCAGTGAACCGGCCCGTCCTGGTATCCACTCCGCCTGGGTCCTGGCCATTGCAGATGCGAGCGGAAACCGCAGCAGCATTTTGCGATGAGCCGAGCGTTTCTTCCTTCCTGCGTAAGGTCGCGCTTGGCCATTACAGCCCGCCGGTCAAGATCCCTGGAAGCCATCCGAAGTGGCATCGGAGCCAACTTGAGAACGACATCGCCAGGCTCCACGGGCTTGAAGCACCGTATCCGATTCCGCTGGAGGACATCCGGAGGCTGATCTAATGCCTCGTTCAAAACCTCTAGGTTGGCCCCGTTACATGATTGCGAAGCGCACGAAGAAGGGCGTGGTTTCGTACTACTGGAACTTACCCACGTGGGCCGACCAGAAGGGATGCCCCCTCACCCGCGAAGCTCTTGGATCGGACTATGCAACAGCAAAGAAGCGCTGTGACGATGTCCTGAACCCGCAGTTCGACGCGTGGCGTAAGGGCTCCGATCCAGAGCCGATTCTTCGCAACTTGAAAGGAACATTTGGTTGGCTGGTCATCAGGTTCCAAGATACCCCCCAGTATCGGAGAATTGCTGAGAAAACCCAGGCAGACTACAGCTATGTGCTTGAAAGGCTCGCGAACTACCAGCTGAAGGATGGTCGTCGGTTGGGGAACGTGCATCTGAACTCGGTTACGCCGGGCGTGGCCGACCTCCTATACGAAGCGCTCAAGAAGCCCACACAGCCTGGCGGGAAGGAAAGAACCCGAACCGCGGTAAAGGCGATGGTCATAGCCCGACGTGCATGGAATGCTGTCCATCGGGCTGAGTCGGATATTGTTCCGTTCCAGAATCCCTTCGCAAAGATGGAACTGAAGTACAAGGCGAAGCCCACCCGCCTCGTCCGGCATCATGAACTCATGCGCATGGTCGAGGTCGCGGACAGGTTCGGACTATACAGCATTGGGACCGCGATGATGATTGCGTACTACTGGCTGATGCGAGAGGAGGACATCCTGAAGCGACTGACCTGGAACCATTACCGTCCCGCGGACCGGCCGGATGTCGTAAGGATAATACACCACAAGACCGGAGAGCTGGTCGACATTCCGCTTTACGATGAAGATGGCACCCCCTTGTGGCCTGAACTTATGGAGAGGCTGGACCGGGCTCCACGCTACGGGCCTGTGATAACAACTCGCGAGACGCCGGATCGAAAGAGGAAGACCCATCTCCCTTGGGAGCCGGACTATTTCCGCCACCAGTTTGTCAAGATCCGAGAGGAAGCAGGCCTGCCGCCAGACGTGACGTTCAGTGGACTGCGTCACGGGGGAATCACCGAAGGCGCCGACGCAGGACTGAGCGATGCCCAGATGCGGGCCTTGAGCGGCCATCTCACCTCTGCCGCGCTGCTCAGGTACGCTCAGAAGACCCAGAAGCAACGACTCGATGCCGCGCGGCTCAGGCGTGAGGCACGAACCAAGCAGCAACGAATGTCAGAATGACACTACCTTCGTGTCAGAATGGATTCTGCTAAGTCTTTGAAAAAATTGGTGGGTGATGCAGGGATCGAACCTGCGACCCGCTGATTAAGAGTCAGCTGCTCTACCAACTGAGCTAATCACCCGCCCTGTTTGGCGCCGCCATTCTGCAGCAATCGCCCGAAACGCTCCGCGACACCGTCGGAACGGGGCGCTCTTACCGTGTTTAGCCCGGGCGCGCAAGCCCGTTCCGGCACCTTCATGAATGGAGGGCTGCGCCCGTGCCTCCATTCGGCGGTCCATATAGTATATGGCTGCTCGGCGTCAAAGCGGCTCAAAGAAAAAGTTTGCCCTCGGCCACCTTCACCGCGCTGCCGCCGATGCGGCCCGCCGTGATCGCGCCGCTCGCGACATCGATTTCCAGCCGGATGCGCGACGGCCTACCCATCTCGATCCCCTGCTCGATCCAGTAGCCGTGCTCGCCATCCACCGGTGCATCATGGCTGAGTATGGCACCGGCGAAGGCCGCTGCCGCCGATCCGGTCGCCGGATCCTCGGCGATGCCGTCGCCCGGAGCGAACATACGCGTGTGGAAGGCGCAGTCGTGATTCACCGTCTCGCGGCAATAGATGTAGGGATAGGCGGTCACCGATTCGACCTGCGGCCCAAGATCTGCCCAAAGATGGGTATCGAACCGCACCCTGCCGGCCGCTTTGAGGTTGGCGACCGGCACGCAGACATAGGGCACTCCGGCAGACCAGGCGCTGATCACGTGATTCTCGAACCCGATCTCGTGATGCGAGAGGCCGAGCGAGGCCGCCACCACTTCGGAAGGCGCTTCGAATTCGACGCGCTCGGGCAGACGCGGCAAGTCGAATTCAGCGAAGACGGTGCCCTTGCCGCTCGACACCGCGCAGCGGACCGGGCCGACATTTTCCTCCAGAACGAGGATCGAGGTGCGCCCACCCTGGCCGATTTCGCCCACCTGCTGCGACAGCGCAATCGCGGTGCCGACGGTCGGGTGGCCGGCAAAGGGAAGCTCCCGGCCCGGCGTGAAGATGCGTATGCGGGCCGTGTGCATCGACTTTTCGGGCGGCAGGACGAACACGGTTTCCGACAGGTTGAACTCGCCGGCGATCCTCTGCATCTCGGCGTCATCCAGGCCATCCGCATCCAGAACGATCGCAAGCGGATTGCCCTCGAGCCGCCGCTGCGAGAACACGTCATAGATCATGTACCGACGAGCGCTCACTGACTCTTCCCTCCTTGAATGCATTTCGGGCGAACGCCTCTGTAACAGGCGCACCGCCCGGTGCATATAGCAGTGTCCCTACCCGCCATTCAGACCAGATCGAGCGTCACGGCCACCGGGCAGTGGTCGGAAGCCTTGGGTCTGTCCCATCCCGTGCGCGGGAAGCGCTCCACCTCCTGTCCCGGCGGAAAGATCGTCCGCCAAGGCTGCCCTTGCCGCACTATGTCCGGCACGGCCCTGGCATTGGTGCGCGCAAGCGCGGGCGAAAGAAGCAGATAGTCGAGCTGGCACAAATGCCGCTCCTCCGGTCCGCGCGTGTGATAGAGCGTCCAGCGATCCATCTCGGGCCGACGTTCGACAATATTCTCGCAAAAGCCACCCTCGGTGAGCACGTTGACGCTTGACTGCGCCTCCCGTGCGACCCGGAAGCGCCAGCCGCTATATGCATCCCCCTCGATGACTACCCGCTCGCGATAGTCATTGAGATCCCCGCAGATGAGCCAGCGCTTGTTGGCAGCCCTGCCCGGTCCAAAACGCTCTTCGATGATGCGGCGCACCGCCGCCGCCTCCGCGATACGGAAAGGCATTGAGGCCTGCCGTCCGTCCATACCGTTCCGGGGCGGACTCATGGCCTTGAAATGAACAACATAGAGGGTGAGTGGCACGCCGCCGATGCGCAGGTCGATCTCCAGGCAGTCGCGGCGGAATATCCGCTCCGTGCGTCCGACGCCCAGCGCCTCAAGTTCCGGCGTATAAAGGCCGAAATCGTCAAAGGTGATATGCGCGTGGCTCGCCAGGCGCTCAAACTCGATCGGCTGACCGTCCGCCGTCTCGCGCCGCATCATGACGGCCACGTCGATTCCGCGCACATCGTTGCCGGGCGACGAGTATTTCTCGCGATACCCGCTGCCGATCATCTTGAAGAGATAGCCGTACTCGAATGCTTTGAGGGCGGCGAGATTGTCCACTTCCTGCAGGCACAGAATGTCCGCGCGCGTGGCCGCAATGGCGAGTGCCGTAAGCTGGCGCGTATCGTCCGTGAGGGCGATGGTGCGCGCCCGCTCTAGTTCGCGATACTCGGCCTCCTCTTTGATCTCGAAGAGCGTCAGTGCGCGGTCCTGCTGCAGTTCATTGCGGAAACCGGAAAAATCGAACCGGTTCATTAAGTTCTCGACATTGAAGGTAGCGATCCGCACCGACATGGCCGCACTCTTGCCTCTTTCCCGTAAAAAGACAACCGAGCGATGCGGGCGTCCGGAGGGGCGGCGAGCGCACGATTTTCGCGTTCATGCCGTGTTCATCAGCGGTTTGGTTTTTTTGCAGGAAATTATGTGCGGGTCAGCCCGCAGTGAGTGAATTGGAGTTTCTAAAATGAAGCACACCTTCTCCATGCTCACCATCTCCGGCCTCATGGCTCTGGGGATGGCTGTCTGGGCGCCGCCCAGCCAGGCCTCGGCTATCGCCGGAAGCGGCGTCGCCAAGACGCTCGAGACGGTGGTAACATCAGACGCCAGCAAGGTCGAGCGGGTGAACCATCGTAGGCGGCACTGGCACCGTCGGCATTTCCATCCTCATCACCGGCATCACCTCCGCCCGCGTACCGGGTTCTACTTCGAGTTTGGCACCGGCCGGCCGCCCGTGATCGTGCATCCGCCCTATTATGCGCCACCGCGGGTCCATGTCAGGCCGCGCTATGCGGGGCCCCTGCCGGTCGCCCATGTGAGGTGGTGCTACAGCCGCTACCGCTCCTACCGCGACTGGGACAACACCTTCCAGCCCTATAACGGTCCGCGCAAGCAGTGCCGCTCGCCCTATTGGGGTTAAACGCAACGGCGTGAATGTTAAATGGCCGCGGCACCAGTCCGCGGCCATTTTCATGTTTGCCTGAAGGCGAAACCGACGCCTCAGTTCTTCTGCTTGTCGACCAACTTGTTCTTGGCGATCCACGGCATCATCGCGCGTAGCTTCTCGCCCACTTCCTCAATCTGATGGTTGTCGTTCAGCCTCCGGGTGGCCTTGAAGCGGGCCGCGCCCGAATGCCACTCCTGCATCCATTCCGAGGTGAACTTGCCCGTCTGGATGTCCTTCAGGATGCGCTTCATCTCCGCCTTGGTCTCGGCGGTGATGATGCGCGGGCCCGAGACATATTCGCCCCACTCGGCCGTGTTGGAGATCGAATAGTTCATGTTGGCGATGCCGCCCTCGTAAATGAGATCGACGATGAGCTTCACCTCGTGGAGGCACTCGAAATATGCCATCTCCGGCGCATAACCGGCCTCAACGAGCGTCTCGAAGCCGGCGCGGATGAGTTCAACCAGACCGCCGCACAGCACCACCTGCTCGCCGAAGAGATCGGTCTCGCACTCCTCGCGGAAGGTGGTCTCGATGATACCGGAGCGTCCGCCGCCCACGCCGCAGGCATAGGACAGGGCAAGATCGAGCGCATTGCCCGATGCGTCATGATGCACGGCAACCAGGCATGGCACGCCGCCGCCCTTCAGGTACTCCCCGCGCACCGTGTGGCCTGGCCCCTTGGGCGCGATCATCAGCACATCGACCGTCTTCTTGGGCTCGATTAGCCCGAAATGCACGTTGAGACCATGCGCGAAAGCGATTGCCGCGCTATCGCGAATGTTCGGCGCGATCTCGGAATTGTAGATGCCGGCCTGCAACTCGTCGGGTGTGGCCATCATCATGAGGTCTGCCCAGGCTGCGGCCTCCGCCACGCTCATCACCTTGAAGCCATCGGCCTCGGCCTTCTTCACCGTTGCCGAGCCCGGGCGCAAGGCCACGGCCACCTCGGTGACGCCGGAGTCCTTCAGGTTCAGTGCATGGGCGCGGCCCTGGCTGCCATAACCGATAATGGCGACCTTCTTCGATTTGATGAGATTCAGATCGGCGTCGCGATCGTAATAGACACGCATTCCTTCTTCCTTCCTTTTCAGCCTGCGGCGCACGGCCTCACGCCGGGTCCGCCCTCTCCTTCTCCCGCACCCGATAGAGTGCGAAGAACTGGTCTACCGCCCGTTCCGCCAGTGCGGCGAAACCCTCCGGTCTCCGGACCTCCTCCTCGCCGAGCAGCATGCGCACATGGAGGTCCCGCACGATGAGGCCATAGAAGGTGCGGTAAGCCTCTTCCTGGTCCTCATAGTTGATATGCCCGTGCCGCTTCCCGGCCTCCAGCAACGCGATCGCACCTTCGTCGATGCGCCGCCGCCCTTGGGCGACAAGAAGCCTGCCCAGACGGTTTTCATCACGACTCGCCTGGCCGATGGCCAACCGGTTGAGCGCGAGGGAGACATCGCCTGCGAGCACATCCAGCAGGTCCCGCGCAAAGGCCACCAGACGCGCCCTAAAGCGCGAGCGATCCACCGCCTCGCCCTCATTCGCAAAGGTGCGCACCTTGCTTGCCTGATAAGCGATCATGGCCGCAAGCAGGCCGTCGCGGTCACCAAACCACTTATAGAGGCTTTCCTTCGAACAGCTCGCCGCACGGGCCACGCCCGCGGTCGTGACCGCCCTTTCGCCGCCTGCCACGAGCAGTTCCAACGCACATTCCAGAACCGCGCGCTGGCGCGGCGTGAATCCCTTTTCCCGCTGCTCGGTCAACTCCGCGCCTCTATGCGTACCGTACGGTACGGTTCTGACACAGCTTGCGGCGGCTTTCAAGCCGTCGCGTGGCCATGCGCGGTTTCACAGTTGGTGTGCGCCTATGCCCGGAGGACCGGAGCCTCAACCTGCTTGCCCAAGGTCATGGCCCGCAGCCCTGAGGAAACGCTGCACAGTCTCCGCCATGCCATGCTCCAGGGCATCGGCCGTAAGTGCATGACCAATGGAGACCTCGGCCAATCCGGGAATGCGGGCGGCAAGGGCAGGCAAATTGGCGACCGTCAAATCATGCCCGGCATTGACGGCCAAGCCCAGCGCGGCCGCTCTTTCTGCCGTTTTGCAAAGTGTTTCGAGAGCCTTGGCGGCTTTTTCCGGACTGTCGTGGCAGGCGCCGTAGGGGCCTGTGTAAAGCTCCACCCTGTCGGCGCCGGTCGCTTTGGCCGCCCTGAGTGCGGCCTCGTCCACATCCGGGTCGCAGAACAGCGAGACGCGGAAGCCCCGCTGCTTCAGCCGTCGGACGATCGGCCGGAGGAAATCCGCGTCCCGCACGAAATCCCATCCATGATCGGACGTGGCCTGAGCCGGATCGTCAGGCACGAGGGTGACCTGCTCGGGTTCCGCCCCCTCCACCAGTCGCAGAAATTCTTCCGAAGGGTATCCCTCGATGTTGAATTCGCGGTCGGGAAACTCATCATCGATGAGCGCGCGGATCTCAGGCAGGTCCGAGAAGCGGATGTGCCGCTGATCGGGCCGGGGATGGACCGTAAGTCCATGCGCCCCGGCGCGAAGGGCAATGCGCCCGATCCCGGTGACGCTTGGCCACGGCAAATCGCGGCGGTTGCGCAGCATGGCCACGGCATTCAGATTGACGGAGAGCTTTGCCGGCATGGAAAAATCCTGTAACATTCTGGCTTGCTCATCCCTATAGCGGCTCTGCGATGAACCGACAGGGCCAATTCGCGTTGTCTTGGGTGACAGCCGCGCATCGGCAGCATCGGGAGAAACGCTGCATGTCCATCAACGATACCCCGCCCAGCGTTCGCCGCATCGAAACGGACCGCGACGACGCCTACGCCTTCGAGGTCACCGGGCATATCACGGCCTCCGACATAGAGAACATGTACGGTCTGCTCGAAGGCGCTTATGAGCTGCATAACAAGATCGACGTCATCGTGATCATGCATGACTATGAAGGCATCGACTGGGCAGCCGCATGGAAGGAGCAGACGATGCTGGGCAAGACCAAGGCGCTCAAGCACATCCGCAAATATGCGGTTGTCGGCGGGCCGAGCTGGGTCAAGGCCATGATTTCGATATTCCGGCCGTTCTTTTCCATGGAGATGAATTACTTCGAGCTTGAAGAAGTCGCTTCCGCCTGGGAATGGATCGGCGCAAGGCCATTGCCGGGTCCGGCATAGCCGGAAAACCGCTGCCGCTTTTCCCGGGATTGCTGCTAACGCACGATCGTGAGCCTCTCCGCAGCTCGGGTGATCCCGGTATAAAGCCATCGCTGGCGTGTGTCGCGGAAGGCGAAGCTTTCGTCGAACAGCACCACCTCGTCCCACTGCGAGCCTTGCGCCTTGTGGACTGTGAGCGCGTAGCCGAAATCGAAATCGTTGTAGCGTTTCTTCGTCTGCCAGGGGATATCAGCTTCCGGGTCCTCGAAAGCAGCCTTGAGAAGCTTGATCTTGGCCACGCCGCGGTCGGGATCGTCTTCCTCCGGTGAAACCAGCAGGTTGATGCCCGGCTTCACAGTCTCGCGCGAGACGGTCATCACCTTCCAGAGTGAACCGTTAAGCAGCCCCTTGGACGGTTCGTTGCGCAGGCAGACCAGCTTGTCGCCCGCCTGCGGCAGATGCGAGGTGAAGCCCTTGAGTTCGCGCAGACGCTGATTGTAGCGCCGCCGCGTGCGGTTGGTCCCAATGAGGACCTGATCGGCCTTCAGCACCGTCTCGCTGGTCACCTCGCGCCGCGAGATCACCTGCGCGGTGCCATAGTCGCCATACATGAACTCCCGCCCCTCGCGCACGTCGAGCGCCAGCCGGATGATCGGATTGTCGCGTGCCTGGCGGTGAATTTCGGTCAGCAGATAGTCCGGCTCATGCTCGGTGAAGAAGCCGCCGCCCGAGATCGGCGGCAGTTGCCCCGGGTCCCCTAGCACCAGGATGGGCGTGCCGAAAGACATGAGATCGCGGCCCAGCTCCTCGTCCACCATCGAGCACTCGTCGATGATGACGAGCTTTGCCTTGGCCACGGGGCTTTGGCGGTTGAGGGAAAAGGTGGGGGACATGGTTGTCCTGCCCGTCGTCTCGTCCTCCACCTCCTCCTCTCCGCGCGGGCGGTAGATGAGAGAATGGATCGTACGGGCATTCGTCGCCCCTTTGGAGCGCAGCACCTGCGCGGCCTTGCCCGTAAAGGCGGCGAACTGCACATCGCCGTCCACATGCTCCGCGAAGTAGCGCGCAAGCGTCGTCTTGCCGGTTCCGGCATAGCCGAAAAGCCGGAAGATCTGGGACCGCCCTTCCCTCAGCCAACGGGAGACGGCTTTCAGCGCCTCGTCCTGTTGCGGTGAAAACTTCATGCCCCCACAAACCAGATTCTGCGCGCGGTGAATAGGTCACTGCGGGCACTGCCTCGTCCCCGACTTCCCTTTACGCAATGTAAGGCAGGCCGTGAAAAGTTTCATCGAAACGGAGAGCGGCGGAATGGGGCGAGGAATCCTACTTGCGGTGACGGCGGGTGCGGCTGCGCTGCTTGTCGTTATCGCCCTCCTGCAGGCCTCCGGCGGCGGAACCCGGGCCGGAATGGCCGCGCAGCCGCGCATCACCGTCAATCAGGTGGGGTATGTGCCGGACGGACCGAAGCGGGCGACGCTCATTGCGCAGGCGCAGGCCGCTCTTGCGTGGCGCCTCTTGGACACTGAGGGTAAAGAGGTCGCTTCGGGCATGACGCGCCCGGCCGGGGTCGATCCCACGGCGCGGCTCAACGTCCATGTCATCGATTTCAGCGGCTTCACCCAGGCCGGAGAAGGCTACCGCATCGAAGCGGACGGCGAGGTAAGCTTCCCCTTCGCCATCGGACGCGGCTTCTATGAGGCGCTTGCGCGCGACGCGCTCAACTACTTCTATCCCGTGCGTTCCGGTATCGCTATCGACGGCGCGATTGCCGGCGAAGCCTATGCCAGGCCGGCCGGGCACATCTCGGCGCCTGGCAAGGGCGAGATCAATCAGGGCGACCGGGGCGTCCCTTGCCTTTCCCCGGAACGCTCGGAACGGGTTTATGGGGTTCCCTGGACCTGCGACTACACGCTGGATGTTACCGGCGGCTGGTACGACGCGGGCGATCATGGGAAATATCTGGTCAATGGCGGCATTTCGGTCGCCCAGCTCATGAGCGCCTATGAGCGCGCGCTTTACGTGGACGGCGCCTCCTTCGCGCATTTTGCCGACGGTGCGCTCGCCATTCCCGAGGCGGGCAACGGTGTGCCGGACGTGCTGGACGAGGCCCGCTGGGAGCTCGAATTTCTCCTGAAAATGCAGGTACCCGAAGGCAAGCCGCTGGCGGGCATGGCGCATCACAAGGTGCACGACACCGAATGGACCGGCCTGCCTTCGCTGCCCCACGAGGACGACAAGCAGCGTAGGCTGCACCGGCCTTCCACGGCCGCCACACTCAACCTGGCCGCAGTCGCGGCCCAGGGCGCGCGTCTGTTCGTCAAATACGATCCGGCCTTCGCAAACCGCCTGCTCAAGGCCGCCGAGCGTGCCTGGCATGCGGCCCAGGCCCATCCTGATCTCCATGCACCAGAAACAGACAATATGGGCGGCGGTCCCTATGCCGACGACGATGTTGCAGACGAGTTCTACTGGGCGGCCGCCGAACTTTTCATCACCACGGGCGCGGTGCATTACCGCGACGCGCTTGTCGCTTCGCCCTATTTTCGGGGAGACGTCTTCCGCGACAATGGCTTCGACTGGGCTTTCGTCGCACCGCTCGGCAGAATGTCGCTCAGCCTCGTGCCCAATGCGCTGTCGGCAGAAGAGATCGCATTCTTCCGCGCCTCGATCGTGGAAGCGGGGCGGCGCTTTGCAGCACTGCAGGAGGAACGTGCCTTCGGCCAGATCTACGTGCCCTCAAATGGAGAATATGGCTGGGGCTCCAACCATTCCTTCGCACAGATCGGCACCATCGTGGCCCGCGCCTACGACTATACGCGCGACCCGCGTCTGCGCGAGGCCGCGCTGGAGGGTGCAGACTATCTCCTAGGCCGCAACGCGCTCGGCATTTCCTATATCACCGGATATGGCAGCCACTACGCGCAGAACCAGCATTCCGGCTGGTTCGCCCACCAGGTCGATCCCTCGCTTCCCCATCCGCCGAAGGGCGCGCTTGCAGGTGGCCCCAACGCCGCCCTCCAGGATCCGTTCGCGGCCGAAAGGCTTGCCGGCTGCGCTCCGCAGCGCTGCTACATCGACGACATCGAGAGCTGGTCCACCAACGAAATCACCATCAACTGGAACGCGGCCCTCGCCCAGTTCGCCGCTTTCCTGGCGGAGCAGTAGGCTTGGCCTGAACCGATAGGCCTACCGGCCCTATTGCAGCATCGGCCAGAGCGTGGCCGCGAGCGAGATTCCCATTGCGATGTTGAACCATTTCAGCCGAACGGGATCGGACAGAAAGCCGCGCAGGGCCAGACCGAAGCCTGCCCACACCGAAACACTCGGGAAATTGACCAGCGTAAAGGTCAGTGTCACGAGCAGGATCGAAAGGAAGGGTTCCTGCGGGTTGGTGTAGACAGCCATGGCCGTTATCGCCATCACCCACGCCTTCGGGTTAACCCACTGGAAGGCGGCGGCTTCAAGAAACGTCATTGGCCGGGCGCGGCCTTGTCCATTGGCGCCGACCGCGCGCGACATGGCGATCCGCCAGGCAAGATAAAGCAGATAGGCGGCGCCCGAAATCTTCAACGCCAGATGGACCTGCGGATAGGCAACGAGCAGCGCCCCAAGCCCCAGGCCAACTGCAACAAGGAGCGAAGCAAAGCCGACGGCTATTCCCAGCACATGCGGAACGGTGCGAACGAAGCCGAAATTCACACCTGAAGCGAGAAGCATCAGATTGTTCGGCCCCGGCGTCACCGACGTCACGAAGGAAAAAACCAGCAGAGCTATGAAGACCTCGGCCGACATGATGCCGTTCCATGCGGAGGTTACCGATTTGATCTACGACTTCGTTCGTCGCGGGGGTTTCAACCCGTAAACGTAGGCAACTTCAGCTCGCCGCAACGGCCGTTCCGTAGCGTACGCTGCCTGGCGCGTTTCGGCGCTTGGCCCCACCTTTAAGCGAAGTTCCACCGGTTCGGCTTGATCACATCCCCTCGGGGCCGCGATTCATCGCCGCCACGCCGGTGCGGCAGACCTCGACCAAGCCGAGCGGCTTCATGATGGCGATGAACTGCTCGACCTTCGACACGCGGCCGGTGATCTCGAAGATGAAGTGCTCCGTATTGGCGTCGATCACCTGCGCGCGGAAGGCGTCCGCGAGCCGGAGCGCTTCAACGCGATGATCTCCCGTGCCCGCGACCTTCACCAGCGCAAGCTCGCGTTCAAGCGGACGCTCCTGCCCGCGCTCGCGCGCCATCGCAGTGAGATCCACGACCCGGTGTACCGGTACGATGCGTTCGAGCTGGTTCTTGATCTGCTCTAATACGTGCGGCGTGCCGCGGGTCACGATGGTAATCCGCGAAAGGTGCTTTTCGTGCTCCGTTTCGGAGACGGTGAGGCTGTCGATGTTGTATCCGCGTCCGGAAAACAGGCCGATGACGCGTGCCAGTACGCCTGGCTCGTTGTCGACGAGAACGGCGAGCGTCCGCGTCTCGTCCTTCTCGGTCTGTTCGGCGATGAAATAGGCGGAGCCTGTCGGTTGAAGCTGAGCGTTCATGCGCTGGTTCTCATTATGAATGCATGGTCATTCCGTCCAAAGGGCTCTCTTCGCGGACTAGACAAGCGCCCTGCCCTCTTCGCCGATGGCGTTTGCCACCGCCTCGTCCGTCGCCTCGTCGGGCAGCAGCATCTCGTTATGCGCCTTTCCGGAAGGTATCATCGGGAAGCAGTTGGCGAGGTTCGCCACCCGGCAATCGAAGATGACAGGCTTCTTCACCTCGATCATCTCGCGTATGGCGTCGTCCAGCTCGCCCGGCTTCTCGCAGCGTATCCCGTGGCATCCATAGGCTTCCGCCAGTTTCACAAAATCGGGCAATGCTTCGGTGTAAGAATGGGAGAGGCGGTTGCCATGCAGCAGCTGCTGCCACTGGCGCACCATGCCCATGTACTGGTTGTTGAGGATGAAGATCTTGATCGGCGCGTTGTGCTGCACTGCCGAGCTCATCTCCTGCATGGTCATCAGAACCGAGGCGTCGCCCGCAATGTCGATGACCAATGCATCGGGATGCGCGATCTGCACACCCAGGGCCGCCGGCAATCCGTAACCCATCGTGCCGAGCCCACCTGACGTCATCCAGCGGTTCGGTTTCTCAAAGCCGTAATGCTGTGCGGCCCACATCTGGTGCTGGCCGACCTCGGTCGTGATGTAGACGTCGCGGTCCTTGGTCAGCGCGTAGAGGCGCTGGATGGCATATTGCGGCATGATGACGTCGTCGTTCGGCTTATAGGCAAGCGAGTTCCGCGCGCGCCATTTGCCGATCTGCTCCCACCAGGGCGCAAGCACCGCCTTGTCGGCCTTGGCGCCGGCCCGCCACAGCCTCACCATGTCCTCGAGCACCCGGCCCGCATCTCCGATGATGGCGAGATCGACATGCACGTTCTTGTTGATCGAGGACGGATCGACGTCGATGTGGATCTTCTTCGAATGCGGCGAGAAGGCATCGACGCGGCCCGTGATGCGGTCATCGAAGCGCGCGCCCACGCACAGCATAACATCGCAATCGTGCATGGCCATATTCGCCTCATAGGTGCCGTGCATGCCGAGCATACCGAGCCAGTTCTTGCCCGAGGCCGGATAGGCGCCCAGGCCCATAAGCGTGGAGGTGATGGGAAAGCCGGTCAGTTCCACCAGCTCGCGCAGGGCCTGGCATGCCGCAGGCCCTGCATTGATGACCCCGCCGCCGGAATAGATGATCGGCTTTTTGGCCGTGGCCATGAGCTGGACGGCTGCCCTGATCTTGTCCTGGTCCCCTTCGACGCGCGGACGATAGCTGGTGCGCGGCGCCGTCTGCGGCGGCGTGTAGATGCCTTTCGCAAACTGCACATCCTTCGGAATATCGACCACGACAGGCCCCGGCCGGCCGGTGGTCGCGACGTGGAAAGCCTCGTGCAGGATTGCGGCAAGCTGATTGACGTTGCGCACAAGCCAGTTGTGCTTCGTGCACGGCCTTGTGATGCCAACCGTGTCGCATTCCTGGAAGGCGTCGGAACCGATCAGCGTCGTGGGCACCTGGCCGGTGATGCAGACGAGCGGAATGGAATCCATTAGCGCATCCTGCAGCGGCGTGACGGCGTTGGTCGCTCCGGGGCCGGAGGTCACCAGCATTACACCGGCTTTGCCAGTAGACCGGGCATAGCCTTCGGCCGCATGGCCCGCGCCCTGCTCATGGCGAACCAGAATGTGCTGAATGTCGTCCTGCTGGAAAAGCTCGTCATAGATCGGCAGCACCGCCCCGCCGGGATAGCCAAAGATGTGCTTGACGCCATTATCCTTAAGCGCCTGCACCACCATCTCCGCGCCCGTCATTTCCTTTCTGGCAACCTCTTGCCCCTCTCGTGCCGGCGCCTGTGCGTTCATCGCTCGTCAATCCTGTTCTGGTCTGTCGCGTCGTTCGGCCATTAAAAAAGGCCCCCGAAGGAGCCCTGTTTTCGCACATGAGCGGCTGTCGCCCGGCGGCTACGCCGCCTTGCCCATGTGCGTTCGTACTACGAGAATGATCTTCATCATGGCGGGGGACAATAAGCGCCAACCGCACGCCGTGTCAACGCAAATCAGACCGGGCTGCCCGCGGGTTCCCTACACGGGTTTCCCTGTTAACGGTCCCGCAACCATCCCCCCTCATCGCCCCTTAACTTCGCTGCGCTAGGGATTGTCCCAACAATTGGGGGGCATGCACATGTATATCGAAGGGAGCCTGGTTCCCGGAGAGGTCACATCGCAGGAGCGCCGCGCTGCGGATCAGCCGCAATCGCGCGTGCTGGGTCATGTCGTGCAATGCGACGGTGCCCGCGCCGTCATCGCCGCCACGATCGGAACGGACGAGCTTTCGCTTGCGGCGATCTGGACGGTCGGCAAGATCATCTCGATCAATCTCGGAAAGACCCGCACGGTGGGCCTGATCTACGCGATCGAGCGCCCGGGACGGCGCTGGGACGACACTGATGTCAATCCCATCATGGTTCATGTCGAACTAATCGGCGAGGTGCGCGACCAGACCGGCACGCCTGTCTTCGATCGCGGCATTACCGAATACCCTTACATCGGCGCGCTCGCCCACCGCATCCGCGCGCAGGACCTGCGCGCCATCTATGATCTCGGGGGACGGCGTTCCGTGACGATCGGGCACCTTTCGCAGGACAGCTCGATCGATGCCTGCCTGGCGGTGGACGAAACGCTCACCCACCATTTCGCCGTGGTAGGCACCACCGGAGTGGGAAAATCCACCGCCGTCTCGCTGCTCCTGCGCAAGACCATCGCCGCCCGGCCTGACCTGCGCGTGCTCATCCTCGACCCGCATAACGAATTCGCCGCCGCGCTGCCGGAGCACAGCGTTCGTATCGATACCTCCACACTCGATCTTCCCTTCTGGCTATTCCGGCTGGAGGAACTGGTGGAGGTGCTCTATCGCGGGCGCGAGGCAGTGGCGGAGGAAGTGGAAATCCTGCGCGACCTGGTCGCCCAGGCCAAGCACGCCTACCGCAGCCCGGGCACGGCCGGCCTTCTCCGGCGCGGCGGTGACGGCAGCATTACCGCCGACACACCGGTGCCCTACCGGATGGCCGAAGTGCTGCGCCTCATCGACGAGCGCATGGGGCAACTTGAGTCCAAGGGCGACAGGCCGCATTATCGGCAGCTCCGCGCCCGCATAGAGGCCGCTCTCGCTGATCCGCGTTACCGCTTCATGTTCTCCTCGCATCTGATCGAGGATACGATTCACGAGACCGTCGGCCGCATTTTCCGCATTCCTGGCGACGGCCGCCCGGTAACCTGCTTCGAAATGGCCGGCCTGCCATCGGAAGTGGTGAATTCCGTCTGCTCGGTTCTCGCGCGGCTCGCCTTCGAACTCGCGCTGTGGGGGGGCGGCAAGCTGAAGCTGCTCATCCTGTGCGAGGAGGCGCATCGCTACATGCCGGCCGACCCGAGGCTCGGCTTCGCGCCGACGCGCCATGCCTTTTCCCGCATCGCAAAGGAAGGGCGCAAATATGGCTGCTATCTGGGCGTGGTCACCCAGCGCCCGGGCGATCTGGACCCCACCGTGCTTTCGCAGTGCTCGACCATTTTCGCCATGCGTCTTGCCAATGAGCAGGACCAAGCGATCATCCGCTCCGCGATTGCCGACTCCTCAGCCTCCACTCTCGCCTTCCTTTCGGCCATGGGCCAGCGCGAAGCGATCGCATTCGGCGACGGCGTGGCCACAACCATGCGCATGAAGTTCGAGAAACTGCCGGATGCGCTCCTGCCGGGCACGAAAGATAATTTTGGCGACAGGAACCGGGAGCCTGAAGATACCGCCGGACTTGATGACGTCGATCTTGCGCGCATTGTGGAGCGGATGCGCAATGCGGGCCGGCGCGGCAGGGCAGCCACCTTTACCGGGGAAACGGAGACATCCGGCCCACTGCATGAGCCATCGGCATTCGGAAGCATCGGCGCTCCCGCCAGCCGCTTTACACGCTAAAGAGCTGCCACCACCCCGCCGCTCACAGCAGGGTGGCGAGACGCCCGTTCAGAGTTATATATCTGGCCGCAAACACGCCGCATTCCGGCCGAATCATCGGCGGGAGACTCAACGGGAGATTGCCGTCATGCGCTTGCCGAGGCTTTATCGTGCCACCTGCGGAATCATGACGGCCGCGGCCTTGATAGCGGGGACTGCGATAGCACCGCAGCCTGCACTGGCTCAATCAGCGGCGACCCCGGATACGGCGGCACCTCAGCAAGATCGCCCCGCACAGCAGGGTCCGGCATCCGTGTCCGCGCTTGCAGAGAGACTGCTGGACGCCGTGGTCAATATCTCGACGACCCAGAACGCCGGCCCTCGCGGTCCGGGGCGCGTGCCGATGCCGCGCCTGCCCGAAGGTTCGCCCTTCGAGGAGTATTTTGACGAATTCTTCAACGACGAAGGCGGCGGGCCTCGCCTGCCCGGCCCCGGCTCGTCACTGGGATCCGGCTTCGTGATCGACGGGGCGGAAGGCATCATCGTCACCAACAATCACGTTATTGCCGGGGCGGACGAAATCATCGTCAATTTTGCCGATGGCACGACACGGACAGCCGAGCTTGTGGGCGTGGATACCAAGACGGACCTTGCCGTGCTCAAGGTCGATCCGCAGGGCAAGAAGCTGGCGGAGGTGAGTTTCGGCGATTCCGACGCCATGCGCATCGGCGATTGGGTGATGGCGATCGGCAACCCTTTCGGCTTCGGGGGCTCCGTGACCATCGGCATCATCTCGGCACGCAACCGGCAGATCGGTTCCGGCCCCTATGACGATTACATCCAGACGGACGCCGCCATAAACCGCGGCAATTCGGGCGGGCCCCTCTTTAACATGTATGGCGAGGTCATCGGCATCAACACGGCGATCATCTCGCCCACCGGGGGCTCGATCGGCATCGGCTTTGCCATTCCCTCGGAACTGGCCGTGAACGTGGTCAATCAGCTGCGTGAGTTCGGCGAAACACGCCGGGGCTGGCTCGGCGTGCGCATTCAGACGGTGACAGAGGAAATCGCCGAGAGCCTTGGTCTACCCGAAGCAAAGGGGGTATTGATCAGCGGTATCGAAAAGGGCGGCCCGGCCGATAACGGCGCCCTTAAGGCGGGCGACATCGTCATTGGCTTCGAGGGCATCGAAATCAACGACGTGCGCAAGCTGAGCCGCATCGTCGCCGAAAGTCCTGTGGGCAAAGAGGTCGCCATCGATATCCTGCGCGATGGCGAGAAGCAGACGGTACGGGTGACGCTCGGCCGGCTGGAAGAGGCCGAGAGCGCGTCTGCGCGGGAAGATCAACGCGGCGATGAGAGCGAAGAGGCGCCGGTTGCGAGCGCCAAGATCTTGGGAATGACCGTGGTCGAACTGGACGAGGAAGGCCGCGCCAAATTCGAGCTCGCTGAAGACATAAACGGCGTGCTCGTGTCCGAAGTGGAAGAGAATTCGGTGGCCGCCGAACAGGGCGTGCAGGCCGGCGATGTAATCGTCGAGATCGCGTTGCAGTCCGTCTCCACGCCCAAGGACGTGCTCGATCAGATCGACAGCCTCAAGGCACAGGGACGCAAGAATGCGCTCCTGATGCTCGCCTCCAAGACCGGCGAACTCCGCTTCGTAACGCTGCGGATGAATTAGGCCAAAGATAGCTGGCCAAGCAACCAAAGAAAGATAGCCGGCCAAGCAACTAAAGGTGGTAGCGCGTGCAACCACGGAGCCGTGCGCCGCTAAATGCGGAATGAATTCCTGTGAACATCATGACAAACTTTTCAGAAATTTGGCCCCGCTCGCTTATAGAGAAGGCGCGAAGGCAACGGCTGCCCGCCCCTTCCGCGTCGCGTCAGCGGAAAACGCGATGAAGGCAGTTGCCATTGGTTCCCCACCGAATATTCTATCTCGAAAGTTGTGGGGACTTGGGTATGGATTTCAATCAAGTAAAAAATCAGCTGGATTATGCGTCCGCTGTTCCGCTGCCACGCGCCGAGGATGAAATTGCGCTTTCAGATCTCCTCCGAATCATCTGGTCGGGTCGGGCGCTGATCGTCCTCATTCCTCTGCTTGCAATGGCTGCAACGGCCCTCGCTATAGGAGCCCTTTCCTTGCGGATCGATGAGCCCACCGTGTACTTTGTCGAGTTGCGGGGAATTGAAAACAGCCGATATCCGAATGGGACCGCATTCTCTCCCAGAGATCTGGTTGCGCCCGCAATCCTGGAGGAACTGCGCAGGCGCTACAACATTCCGGACGATACAAATTTAAGGGACGGGATAACGGTAACATTCGGGCACCCTGCCACGATCGGGCTGCACCGCCTCTATGAGGAAAAGCTGGCGGTCTCGAATCTGTCGCCAGCCGAGATCACCAGCATCAACGAGGAATATCGCACCCAGCTGAAGTCCGTTACCGAATCGGCACTGCGCATTGAGGTCAATCACCAACTGCTCGGATTGAGCCCGGACGATGGCGCGGTCATAGCACAGGCACTGCCTGAACTATGGTCACAGCACTTCTCCGAAAACGTTCGTATTTTTGAGGATACACGCCTGTCGCGGGTCGAGATCACTTCCAGCAGCGAGGATTTGCGGACCACAGCGAGCATACTCAATGCCAGGCAGCGTCTGCAGATCATGGATCAGGGTTTGGCATTGATGTCCGGTGACAACAGGTTGGCGTTGCTGCAAACGAGTGACGGCGAGACGATCGGGGATCTAAGGCAGGCCCTTCAGCGTTTTCGTACCGTGCAGTTCGATCCCGTTATGGCCGCCCAGTTCCAGGCGGACGACTTCGTAGGATCTGCCTACATAAAAAGCCTGCAGCTGAAGCTCGGCGAGCTTCGCATGAAGATGGCGAGCTATGACGATGCTCTGCAGGAGCTCTATAAATTCCAAAATTCAGCTGTCACGGTTGCGGCCCAGTCCGACAGCTCCTTCTTTCAGAATTCCCTTCAAATCACGGACACTGGTCTTTCCGAAATCGTGGAATTGGCAAAAAGGGCAAATTTGTCGGATTTCACGAGGCAAATGCTGGAAGAAAAACAGAAAATTGGTGCAGAAATCGCAGAGATAGAGAGTGAGCTTCAGAAAGTGATTCAGGATGCCAAGGCGGCCTCGACGCCTGATTTCCGCGACAATGCCGCAGAAACTTTGGCATCTCTGACACGCAGCTATTCGGAGCTCGTGAAAGGGGCAAAGGAGAGACTTCGTACTCAGGCAGGCAAGCTTTATTCATCCATGGGGCTGCCCTATACGGTTGGGGCAACGTTCCCCAAGCGCGCGATACTGGCAATCATCCTGGCCGGCGGCTTTGCGGCGCTTCTTACGGTGATATTCGTATTGGCTCGCGCGAGTCTGCGGGCACACAGGCCGGCCTGAACCCTCGTACAGGAACTTGTGACGCTGTGTTTCGGCTCGACGGAGGTTTATCCGCATACAGCTCGCGGATTGGCTATGCCCCCGACACGAATTCCTCCTGACGGTATCCCTGCAGAAAGAGCAGCGCCGTCAGATCGCCGTGGTCGATCCGGAGGCGGGCCTCCGCGGCTACAGAGGGTTTGGCGTGCAAGGCCACGCCGGCGCCGGCCAGACGCAGCATATCGAGGTCATTCGCGCCGTCGCCGACAGCAATGACTTCGCTGGGTTCGATGTTCCGCTCGGCGGAGATTGCCATCAGCGCATCGGCCTTCGCCTTGCGGCCGAGAATGGGCTCGGCCACCGTGCCGGCAAGCCGCCCCTCCTCCACGATCAGCCGATTTGCCCTATGGTCGCGGAAACCGAGCTTGGCAGCCACAGGGCCGGTAAAGACGTCGAAGCCGCCGGAGACCAGCACCGTATGCGCCCCGGCAGCATTCATGGTGGCAACCAGTTCGCGGCCGCCCGAGGCCAGCCGGATTCGATGGGCGATCACCCGGTCCACCACCGCGAGCTCCAGCCCCTTGAGCAAGGCCACGCGCTCGCGAAGCGCGGGCTCGAAAGCAATCTCGCCGTTCATAGCCCGCCGGGTGATGGAGGCCACGTGGTCCTTGATGCCGATTTCGTCGGCGAGTTCGTCGATGCACTCCTGCTCGATCATGGTCGAATCCATGTCGGCAATCAGCATCTTCTTCTTCCGCCCCTCGGCCTGCTGCAGGGCGATATCCAACGGAAAACCGGCAAGGGCCGCGCGCAGGGCTTCTTCAGCCTGCTGAGCATCGATGCCTTCCGGCAGACAAATGTCGCAGGCAATTCCTGGGGCGAGCCACTCAATGCGGCTTGCGTCCACACAGCCGGCAGCCATATTCGCGACGGAGGGATCGAGCGCGCGGGCTTTCGGGTCGGAGATGAGCGTCGCAACAATGGTCATGAGAAAAACCGCTGATACCGGAGGAAGAAGGCTGCTCAAGGACGTGACCCTGATAGCGGGGCCGACGGCGAGCGGCAAGTCGGCGCGCGCGCTCGAACTGGCCCGCAAGACGGGTGCCGTCATCGTCAATACCGATTCCATGCAGGTCTACGGGATTCTGTCGATACTGACGGCACACCCGGGCTCGGATGAGCTTGCGGCCGCTCCGCACCGCCTTTATGGCCATGTCCATCCGGGCCGGAGTTATTCCACCGGAGATTGGCTGCGCGATGTGGCAGCACTCACCGAAGCGGAAAACCTCAATCAGAAGCCGGTCATCTTCGTCGGCGGAACCGGACTTTATTTCCGGGCGCTCACCGAAGGGCTTTCACCGATGCCGGACGTCCCCAAGGCGATCCGCGCGCACTGGCGAAACCAGCTGGCGGCGGAAGGCGCGGAGTCGCTCCATAGCTTGCTGAAGGACATAGATCCCGTATCAGCGGCGCGCATCAGGCCGTCCGACGGACAGCGCATCGTGCGCGCGCTGGAGGTCATGGAAGCCTCGGGCAAGCCGATCAGCCAATGGCAAGCCGAGCCGTCGCAGCCCTTGGTGGATACGGCCGCGGCAAAAAAGATCGTACTTGAACCTGACCGTAAGGAGCTTGCACGGCGCATAGATGAACGCTTCGACCGGATGCTGGAGATCGGCGCGCTTGAGGAGGTGGCGGCGCTGTTGCGGCTTAATCTTTCACCCTCCATGCCCGCAATGAAAGCGATTGGGGTGCGTGAGCTTTCAGCAGCGCTCTCAGGGCAGATCAGCCTCAAGGAGGCAGCAGCGCGGGCAAAGGCCGCCACGCGCCAATATGCCAAACGGCAAATGACGTGGTTCCGCCATCAAATCGGGCCGGATTGGCAACGCCTGCGCGACTGAGGCCTTATGCCCCCTCCAAGGCGTCACCCGTCACAGGCAAGAGTCTTGCAACGCTTTACATCCTACAGCGCGCGGGCTGGCTTCTCGGAACTCGCCCTGAAACCTGTTGCTCGGGCGGTTTGCACCTCATCATTTCGGCGTTTCAGGGAACGCTCTAAGTTTTTGACTTTTCACAGCTTGACGAACGACGGGCGGCCGCTTCTACCGTGGTTCCACTGCGAGCATTGCGGCGAGGCAGGGAAGTTATCCCTAGCAGCCTGTGAATTTACTGTGGTGGCAGCCAATCTGCTCAATGCAATTAACCTGGTGTAAGGCGCCATGTGTGAGAAAGCAGGGAGTTGGTTTTGGTTTGGGCGGGCATGCGTTTCCACAAGGCGGAATCTGCTTTCTTTGTCTTTATTGCGCTGGTCCTTGGGGCTGGCATCATGCTGTTCTTCGCCTATGGCATCATGCGCACCCACGACCAGATCATGCACGGCAGCGCGTCCAACCATTTCGCGCAACTGCTGTTCACGACCGGCGTGCTCCTGGCGACGGCTGTCATTTTCGGCATCTTCTTCATCTATCCACTGATCCGCACCCAGGTGCGCGAGGAAGGAAAGCTGCGCGCCATGACCGAATTGCTCAGCGCGCGCTCCGAATCGCTCGAACATGCGGCTCTCACCGACAGCCTGACGGGAACCCAGAATCGCCGCTTCTTTGACGACGCGCTCAGGGAATATCTCCTGGAATTCGGCCGAATCGAGAGGCCGGTGGGGTTGATGGTCCTCGACCTCGACCATTTCAAGCAGGTCAACGACACCTACGGCCATAATGTGGGCGACGAGGTGCTGCGGCAGGTGGCGCGGTGCCTGAAGGAGCTCACGCGCTATCACGACGTGGTGGCCCGCCTGGGTGGCGAGGAATTCGCCATCGTCGCGCCCAACATGAATCATGAACGGCTGATCAAGCTTGCCGAGCGCATTCGCAAGACGATCGCGGCGCTCGCCGTGGACGCAGGCAACGTTCGCCTCCGGGTGAGCGCGAGCGTGGGCCTTGCCGTCTGGGACGGTAAGGAAACGGCAGACGAATTCTACCGACGTGCGGACAAGATGCTCTATCAGGCGAAGCGTCTGGGGCGGAATCGCGTCTGCGCCTGACCGGATAGGAACCCGTCAAAGGCTGCCTCCGGCTATCGGCCATCCTGCTCTAGCGGTATCGGCTGCGGCTCTTGCTCGGGAAATAGGGCTGGTTGAAGGTGACGGCGCCGATCAGCCGCGCACGAGCCAGACGATGAGGACACCGATGGCCATCACGGCAAGCCCGGTTCCTCGCAACACGCCTTCAGGTACGCTGGCGACCTCCGCAGCCATGCGCTTTGCAAGCTGCGGCAAGCCGCCATAAAGAAGCCCTTCGATGACCAAGACGAGGCCGAGGGCGGCAAGAAAGTCGCTCACAGGCGCAAGCCCCCACTTCTTCTATCGGGTCCCGGTGCTACTGCGCGGCCCCGGCTTCCGGCTGGTCAGTCCGCAATGCTTCCCGCTGTGGCGGGACCGGTTCGATCGAACCGGTCAAGGGCGCTTCACCGGGAGCCTGCTGGCGCTGGCCATTGCGCCCTTCGGGGTCACCGAAGAAGCGGAAGAACTCCGAGTCCGGCGTGAGCAGCATGGTGGTGCCTGAAGAGTCCAGCGCACGCTGGTAGGCGATCATCGAGCGATAGAACTCGAAAAAGCCGGGATCGCGCTGGAAGGCTTCGGCGAATATGGCGTTGCGCTCGGCCTCGCCTTCACCACGCAGGATTTCAGCCTCGCGCTGGGCTGCAGCCAGAATTTCAACCACCTCACGGTCGGCCTGGGCGCGAATGCGCGCGGCAGCCTCGCGGCCACGGGCGCGCAGGCGCTCCGCTTCTGCCAGACGCTCCGCCTTCATGCGCTCATAAGTCTGCTGCGAGACTTCGGCCGTGAGATCGGTACGCCGGATACGCACGTCATCAATGCGGATGCCAAGGGACGCCGCGTCCGGGCGCAGCTGCTCAGCCACCTCGCGCATCATGGAGCCGCGCTCTTCCGAAAGCGCTGCCTCGAACCCGCGCAAGCCGTAGACACGCCTCAAAGCGGCGTCGAGGCGGGTCCTTAGCCGCTGCTCGGCCAGCGGAATGCTGCCGGACGCCCGCTGGCGGAAGAGCTGCGGGTTCTCGATCGAATAGGCGATGAAGGCATCGACTTCGTAGAACTTGCCGCCGGAGACCTGCACGCGGATATCGTCCAGGTCGAAGCGCAGGATCCGGTCCTCGATGAGCTGCACATTGTCCGCGTTGAAGAAGGCGAAAGGCAGCTTGAAATAAAGGCCCGGCTCCCGTTCCACGCGGACGATCTCGCCGAAGCGCAGCACGATGGCCTGCTGCCGCTCGTTGACGACGAAGATCGACGAATAAAGCAGGTATAGAACGATGGCCGAAGCAATTAGAACGGACGGGAGGCGGTTTGACATCAGTTGTTCCCCCCTTGTGCCTGCGAGCCGTTTTGAGCGTTGCCGCCCCGAGCGGGCTGCGACCGGCGCAACTCCGTCAAGGGCAAATAGGGAACGACGCCCTGCCCCGCGTCCTGGCCGACGATCACTTTGTTTGCGCCGCGAAGTACCTCTTCCATGGTCTCAAGGAAGAGACGCTGGCGGGTAACGTCCGGCGCCTTGGCGTACTCCTCGTAAACGGAGACGAAGCGCTGCGCCTCGCCTTGGGCCTCAAGCACGACGCGGCTCTTGTAGGCGGCGGCTGCTTCACGGATCTGTGCCGCCTCGCCGCGTGCCTGGCCAAGCTTCTGGTTGGCGTACTGATTGGCTTCCTCCACGAAGCGGTCCTCATCCTGCTCGGCGCGCTGCACCTCGTCAAAGGCGTCGGCCACCTCGCGGGGCGGCGCCGCATCCTCGATGGACAGCGCGTTGACGGTCAGGCCCGCACCATATTCGTCAAGCGTCGACTGGATGATGCTGCGCACCTCCTCCGCGATGCCCTGGCGGTCGTCGCGGAAAATGTCCTGGGCGGGACGGCGCCCCACCACCTCGCGCATCGCGCTCTCGGCTACCTGGCGCACCATGCCGTCTGGATCGTCCACGTTGAACAGATATTCGACCGGCTCGGCCACCTGATAGGCAACCGTGAAACGGACATCGACGATGTTCTGGTCGCCGGAGAGCATTAGGCCGGACGATGTGTTGCCCCGCGTCTCGCCAATGTCGATGAGCCGTTCGGCCACAGAGACCGTCTCGACAGTTTCAACAGGCCACCAATGGAAATGCAAGCCCGGCTCCGAGAGCTCAGTCTTTGGCTTTCCCAGCCGGAGCTCTACCGCGAGCTCGTCAGGCTGGACGATGTAGATGGCTTTGAAAAGCCAGAGTCCCGCCAGCACCAGCAGGATCAGGCCGATCATGGCTGGGCTCGGCCCTGCTCCGCCTGGCAATACGCGCCTTAGGCGGTCCTGTCCGCGACGGATAATCTCCTCCAGGTCGGGTGGCGTCCCCTGCGGTCCGGATGGGCCCCGCGGCCCCTGATCCCAAGGACCGCCGCTGCCCCCACCGCCCCACGGGCCGCCGCCACTCTGATTGTTCCAGGGCATTATCGTTCCTTCATTCACCCGCCGGCCTTCCGAGGCGACGGCGCTCGCTTTCGCACGTTATAGGGATGCAAAACCGTGCTTTCAACGCGAAGCCGTCCGCAGGAAGCTGGCCTACACCTTCCGCCGTTCGTAGACCACATAACGCGTTGGGTAAATGTCCTTCTCGCCGGCAGGCACGATATCCTGCGAAACCGCCTCCCAGATCTCCTCGCTGATTGGCGGGAAGAACACATCGCCTTCAACCTCGGCGTCCACATGGGTCACGTAAAGCCGGTCAGCCTCAGGCAACGCCTGACGATAAATTTCGCCGCCTCCAATGACGCAGATTTCATCGCCAGCACCACTCTCCTTCGCGATCGCGACCGCTTCATCAAGCGAGCGCGCCGCAGCAACGCCTTCCGCGGCGAAAGCCGGATCGCGCGAGATCACCACATTGAAGCGCCCCTGCAAGGGTTTGCCGATGCTTTCCCAGGTCTTGCGGCCCATGATGACCGGCTTTCCCATCGTGATGGCCTTGAAGCGCTTCAGATCGGTGGGAAGGCGCCAGGGCAATCCTCCTGCGCGGCCGATGATGCCGTTCCGCGCAATCGCGACGACAAGTGCGATCCTTGTTGCAGAAGCCATACTCACACCGCCACCGGCGCCTTGATATGCGGGTCGGCGACATAGTCTTCCAGCCGGAAGTCCTCGTAACGGAAGGAAAAAAGATCATCCACCGCAGGGTTGATCCACATCCGGGGAAGCGGTTTCGGCGTGCGGGTCAGCTGCTCCCGGGCCTGATCGAAGTGGTTGAAGTAGAGATGCGCGTCCCCAAGCGTGTGCACGAATTCTCCCGGCTTCAACCCGGTCACCTGGGCAATCATCATCGTAAGCAGCGCATAGGACGCAATATTGAAGGGCACCCCCAGGAAAATGTCAGCCGAGCGCTGGTAAAGCTGGCAGGAAAGCCGCCCCTCCGCAACGTGGAACTGGAATAGGCAGTGGCAGGGCGGCAGCGCCATGGAGTCAATCTCCGCCGGGTTCCACGCCGTAACGACATGCCGCCGCGAGTAAGGATTCTCCTTCAACGCCTTAAGAAGATTGGCAATCTGGTCGATGCGCCTACCGTCGGGTGCCGGCCAGGAGCGCCACTGCGCACCATAGACGGGGCCCAAATCGCCATTTTCGTCCGCCCACTCGTCCCAGATGGTCACACCATTTTCCTGAAGATAGCGGACATTGGTGTCGCCCTTCAGGAACCATAGAAGCTCATAGATGATGGATTTCAGATGCAGCTTCTTGGTCGTCAGAGCGGGAAAGCCCGCCTGAAGGTCGAAGCGCATCTGATGGCCGAAAACGCCCCGCGTGCCGGTGCCGGTGCGGTCGGCACGGTCCACACCGTTTTCAAGGACGTGGGCGAGCAGGTCGAGATATTGTCGCATCGGGTCGCGGCCGAATCAGGTTGCTCCTTCCAGGATAGGATGAAGCCGGCGGTCGAGAAATGCCTCCGGCTTCCAAGCCGCGAGCACGTCTAGATAGCCTGAAGTTTCCCCAGATGCTTGGCGACCAGATAATAGAACGTCACACGGCTCTTCGTACTGTCGCCGCTCATCGTCTCGCAGACCTTCTCAATGATCGAATCGCACTTGGCGTCGTCGGTCTCGCCGAACTTTTTCTTGCACCATCTCTCGCGCACGCGCGCGAGCTCCTCCGGGTCGCTGCAGGAAACCAGAGATGAGTCCCGGTTCCGCAGTGCAATGCCCAGATGCTTGACGATCTTGTCCACAACCGCTGCGTCGGCAGTTGCGTCATACTTGCGAATATCAGCGAGATAATCAGCCATATCGTTCCCTCGCAGCCTCTCCTGGTTCAGCCCATCCCTCGCTGCAACGAAACGTCGCATCGCCCCACGGCCGGAAGCTTCGGCAATCACCCCTGTGGAGTCAACGAAAAATGCGCTTTGGGGCGCCCTGGGGTTTTCATTTCAACCGGTTCTCACTATATCTGATGGCGTCAGCTTCGGGCTGACTATGGCGATAAACGGCCGATGCAATAAGCCAATCGGACCCGGGGGCAGTGCCCGGCGCCTCCACCAGAAACTGCCGGCCAGCCAGGAGGGGCGGCTTCTGATGGGGGCGAAACAGGATCGACGATGGTGTAAAGATCGGACCTTCGCCCGGCATGGTACCACCGTTATCGGACCGAACCTAATAGTTGCCAACGACAACTATGCGGAAGCCCGTCTCGCTGCGTAAGCGGCGCGACAGCTTCACTTCAAGTCTCAGGCCGTCGCAGGCCTGAGCGGGGTCCGGAGGCACCTGGCAACAGAAGCCTCCACTTCCTTCCTTTCCCGCTATCCATTTGATTTTCCACGATTTCCATTTTCCATTTTTTCAACGTTTTACAGCTTTGTCCTGTTTCCGTTCTTTCAGGCTGAGCAAGATGGCCTGCCCGCCTTTCTTCCGGTCAGCATAGCGGCTGTAGCGTTCGACCATGGGAACGCTCATTCCCACCGCATCGCTTATCTGCAGGGCGGTGTAGCCTTCCTGCCGCAGCCGGATGACGGCATTCGCCCTGAGACCGTGCCAAACAACGCCCTGTAGCTCGGGATGCTTTTCCCGCTCCTTATCGAGCATCTTCCACAGGAGATTCGTTGTGAAGGGTCGGCCACTGTCCTGCAGGAGAAACGGGCCAGGCCGCTTCTCCCAGGTCGCCATTTCCGCTTCCAGCTCAGGAAAGATCGGGCACCACGGCTCGACGCCCGTCTTTTTCTGGCGAAGGCGGAAGCCGCCATCGTCTATGTCGGTCCAGCCAAGCCGCACAAGATCGCTGATACGCTGCCCTGTGTAGCGCCCCAGCACGTAGGCGCGGCGCAACATGCCGGTGAAATGCTTGTCCGCGAAATCCAACTGCTCAGGCGTCCAGGGCTTGTGCCCCTCGCCTCTATCGAAATGCGCAACACCATGCGTCGGATCTCGGCTCAGAAGCTCGCGCGGTCCACATGCCCAGCGGCACATAGCGCGGAGAGCATCGAGCACATTATTCGCGGTGCCCGGTTTCTTGGCTCCTATCTTCTCGATCAATGCTTGCACATGGGAAGGCCGAAGGCTATCGGCCGGGAGATTGCCCCAGGCGTCCCGCACGACGCGCAGAGATTGGCGATACTTTTCCTGCGTGCTCTCGCTCAGCTTGCGCGGAAGGCTGGGCCATGCTGTTTCGTAGGCGTCTATCAGGGCGCCGATTGTGCCCGTAGGAACCGGGCCAACAATGCCCTGCGCCTGCCGCACAGCTTGCCAGAACTCGGGTGAATGCGGATCGTTCGGAAGCTTTATGCGCTCGCCCTGGTGGTCGGTGCCCCGGCCTGCCTGATAGTAGAAGTATTCCCGCCCGCGCGAGACGACGCGGTGCACGCCCTTCGGCAATGAGACTGCTGCTCTACGCCGCCGTTTCATTCAGAGCCGCCAAGAATGGATCATTGTCGGGTTGCGGACCGTTACCGGCCATTGAAGCAAGCGCCGCCTCAACCTGAGCCCAGCACCACCGGACTGAACCGCCGATCTTTATCGGCTTGGGAAGCAGGCCGCGCTGCACATAGTCGTCAACTGTCGATTCGGAAATGTCCAGTTCGGCCGCCAAGGTCGCCTTGGAGACAAAGGAAGGCGGTCGCTGGCCTATGAGAACGGCGCGGGCCATGACTAACGGCCCCTATTACATGCGGTCATGGGTCCACACTCCAGAGATGCTGCCTGCCGACATGACAGACAGATCACCGCAGTGCCCTCCAAGCGACGGACCGCGCGACATGCGTCCCCGTGGCTCCCGTCCTCGACGCACATCGCAACTTCCTGATACGCGCCCAAGTGCCAATTGGCAAGCCCCTTCAAGTCTGTCCTGTGAATAGTTGCGGCTCGCCGTTCTTGACCGTCAATCAGCTTCATGCCGACATGGTGCGGCAGGTGATCAGGGGTGTGGAAAGAGGCGGGCGAAAAAATCATTCGTCGCCCTCTTCGCTGGACGAAGCGGCGTCCTTGATCGTGATAATAAGCTTTTCAAGAGCGGCAGTGAGGCTTGCTTCCTCTTCGGCAGACCAATCGTCTAATTCGGAGCCCAACAAAGCGCGCTGAACTGCCCTCGCCACAACAGGGCTCAGAGCAATCGAAATATAGGCGTCGGGATATTCTCCAGGCTTCATTTCGTCAGCATCGACGATGCGCATTAGCCATTCGCCTTGGGAGCGCCAAAGCAAAAGCCGCTCGCCAACAAATCGGACCGCGTGGGCAAAGTGCGTGGCGTTCGGGTCATAAGTGACGCGGTGCCCCATGATGATCACATTGGCGAAATCGCTTGCTTCTTCGACGGTTAAGCCAAAATCAACCATCTGGCGCACGAGCGCCAATATGGCGACATCAGCAAGGTTGAACTCACGCCAGCCCGAACCCTCAGAAGTCGTGAGGCTAACCTGCTTACGCTGAAGCCAGTTCCTGAGCGACTTCGGCGTAGCGTCGATCGCATAGGCCACGTCCGAAAACCGCAATTTCCTGTCCATTAAGGCGTTCATTGGAATGGCCTCTTATGAGCACTTTACGCAAATATGCTCCGCTGATGATATTTTGTCAAGTGCAGGTCCGCCTCCGCTTCTGCCGACACCGCTCGCTGCAATATTTCTGATGGCTCCGCTTGGCGCCCGTGATCGGCTCGCCGCAGACCACACACTTGAGCCTGGCGCGCTCTTCCGCTCGGGCTTTCGCCGTCAGGCCGTTGAAGTAGTCGTTCAGGCACTTCCGATCACAGAATATCCGCCGCCAGTGCCTCAAGTCCGGCAGGCGCTTGCCGCACTGCTCGCACCATCCGGGTTCATGCAGCGTCAGCATGGCCGCCTCGTCATCGCTGAATTGTGCCGATTTGCGCAGACTTTGCTGCAAAAGCGCCTTCCAGGCCGGGAAGGGCGGAACTTTTGGCCGCACTGCTCGCATGGCTGTTCGGGCTGCTTCGCGGACCAAGCGGCGTACCAGGCGCGAACGCGAGCGTTCATTGCCTCGCGCTCATGGAGCCGGGAAATCGCGGCTTGGTGGTTCTTCGCACAGATGGATGAACAGTATTTGTGATGTCCATCGGGCAGCTTCCAGCCGCAGCGTATGCAGCGTGTGCGCTCGAACACCACAACGCCGTCTTGGGTGTATTCAGGCTGGCCTTCCTTCCATGAAGGCCGATACGCCCCGATGCGATTCAAGGCCGCGTCGACGATCTCTTTCGCTGCGGTTTCGGCCTCGTGCCAGCCCCAGCCTTCCAGGCAGAGATGTTGGCGAAGGCCATGGCGGCAATCGGCCTCCAAGGCGAATTTCGTCGGTGTGCCCTCTGCGAGAATAAGCGCTGCCGCTTCCACCAGAAGGCGGCGCTTGTCCTTGGTGATGCGTAGCTTTTTCCGCTTCCGCTCCGTTTCGGGCTTCGGTGTCCAGGGCAACCGGGAGAGCATCAGCCTCACTCCTTCGGCGCGCCGGTTTGCTCCCTGTTCATGTTGAGCGGGCTCAGGTACGCGTCAGCCTCTGCATCGGTGCGCGGGTTCAGGTTCTCGAATCGCCGGAGATCGTTGGCCGAATAGACGCCCACTTCCCGCCCTATCCTGTACGCCTGGAAGCGGGTCAAGATGTCGGCCCTCACCAGAAGATCGGTATCGAACTCCACTTCGTGGCTGCGCCGTCCGGCCTCGCTGAAGAGGTCGCGCATGATGGCTTGCTCCCATCGCACCAACCAGGGCTGCACGGTTCCAGCGGCAAACTGGCGCCTCATCTCCACAACGTTCGAATAGTTCGCGTTGGAAAGCTCATTCAGAAGCGGCGCGGGGATGTTGAAGATTCTGGCAACCTCAAGCACGGCCAGGCGGCGGGCTTCTGACAGTTCGGCGTCATGCGGCGTGGCGGAAACCTCTTTCCACTGCATGCCCTCTTCAAGAACGCCAATCTTTCCCGCGTTCTCGCTACCGCCATACAGGGCTTGCAAGCTCTCCCGGAGCGTCTTTGCTGCTTCCGGCCCGATCTGTTCAGGATGAGTCACGATGCCGCTCAGCCGCGCTCCATTGCGCCACGTAGCGGCTGCGAATCGCTCTGTCGCAACGGCACCGCCCAGGGCCTCACGCGCCCTGTCGAGCCGGGAGCGAGGCGTGAAAGGATCGTCCCAACGGTCACGAAGAATGAACACCTCGCCCGGTAGCAGGCGCCGGGTTCCCACCTCGTCGGAAACTTCAAAGCGAATGCGGCGGGTGCCGGGAATGCGTTCAAGGCTCACCTGCCCCGGATGGATAGGCCATATGGCCGCAGGATGCCCATTGCCGTTCCGCTCGATCTCGGCAACCGCATAGCCATGAAGAAGGCAGTTTGCCTGCATGGTGGCGATGAACTCGGCAGGTGTCTGAAGCTCATTGGGCGCCTCGGTGAAGAGCCTGGCGACGGGATGGCTCGCCTCGGCTTCGCGCACGCCCCCGGCTTCCTTCCGATAGACCAGGAGCGGCAGCATCGCCACGGCTTCACTGATGATGGTGATGGCGCTGAAGGCAGCGGCATTGCCCTCCACCACGGCAGGCGAGACGAGGCCGCCCGTGAGGGTCGGGAAGCCAAGTTGCCCAAGAAGGTCCCAGGAGGTCGGAGCCGCACGGGTTTCCCTGCGGCCCAGGAAGCGGTCAATGATGCCCATTTTCAGCAGCTCTCCATCCAGCGGCGGGCGGCAATGAGGCGAGGCGCGACTGTGGGCCGCCGCCTTGCCTGCACGGTCGTGCCCTCATACGCCGGCCATGCGGACACAATGCTGATCTCGTGAAGGTTGACGGCCCGGAGCTCTCGCCGGTTATCGGTCCAGCGCTCGCCCTTGTCCCGAACAGTGAACCCGAATGACATGCCACCAATGTCGCCCCTCTCGGCGAGTTCGAGGAGGTCCCGGCCAATTGACGTGTTCGGCACGTCGAGGTCGAAGTGAAGGCCTCGGCTGTCCTCTGATAGCCTGAGCGTCCCTGAGCGCGTCCGCGCCAGAACCGCCTTGGGATCGTGGTCAGCAAGGGCAAGCACGTCCCTGCCTTCGCGCAGCGTGTCGGTAAAGGCGCCGGGCAGGATGACTTCGGTGAAGTCGGAAATGCGCGTGTCGACGCCATAGAGGGCCGCATAGCCCTCCAGGCGCCGCCCCTTGGCCCGCAATTCGAGTGATGCCCGGCGCTCCACGCTCTTACTCCGAACCCTCCGAACCCACGGGAAGGTCATCCGCGTAGGCAAAGCTTTCCGGATGCCGGACTGCAATGTCCACGTCCTGCATCGCCCTCACCATGACGCGGCCCTTGGCGTAGGCCGTTGAGTCGTAGGGGTTGACGAGGAGGTCAATGCCCGTCCAGCGTCCGATAAGAAGCTGCGACCATGCCCCGAAAATGACGGTGGAATTGTCCGCCTCATCGCCGTCCACATCGGGCAGCGCGGTGGTCGTGACGGCGGCATAACCGGCGAGATTGCCCGGTTCGTTCATCAGGAACCCGGCGCCCGCGTCCTCGTCCACCTTCAGCGTGGCGCGAAGCTTGGCAACCGCCTTCGGCGTCATGGCCCAACCCATCGATCCGATGTCGGCGTCGGCGCTTTCGATGCTGGCGATGAAGTCCAGCACCTCGGCCCAGGAAGGCGTACCGAGCGATAAGGCGTGAACGTTCGAGGTGTTGATGATGCCGGTAGGAATATTGTTTGAGCCGGAACCCATGAGCGCCGCAGCGTCAACAGCACGGGCGACCACGGCGGCAAGATCGCGGCGAACAATCTGCTCAACCGACGGGACGGCATTGAGCATCGTGCGACGGCTGAACGAAGTCATGGCCGCAACGGTGTGAGGCGAAAGCGTAACGTCCGAGAACGTCGCATCGGATGAGGTAATGTCTCCCTCTTCGGCCACCCAGTAGGCGGCGCTGGATCCAGTCTGTTTCGGGATTTCAATGGTGCCCACAAGCCCGTCCAGCACGGTCGCGCCCAGGCGGCCCGTAACCATGGCGCTGCGGCGCATGTCAATGAACAGGTCACCGCGATGGACAGTCGGCGCCAGGGAGAAGGCCGCGCCAGGCGATCCGGAATCGCCAACCGTCAGCGTCCGCTTTTCCGCCAGGAAAACTTCATCAGGTACCGCGATGCCGGAGAAGCTGCGGCCCGTGCGGCGCTGAAGCTCGGCAGACAGTTCGCGTTCCCGGCCATCGTCGACACGCTCGCCCATGGCTGCGCGGATGGCGGTGGTGATCGAAAACTCTCGTGCGCGGTCCTCGAAGGCGCCGTCCTTGCCATTGCCCGAGATGATGGCGGGTGCGGAACGCTCGGCCTCCTGAACGTCCTTTGCGCGCTGAATCTTAGCGTCCAGCGCGGTGATCTCGGCCTTGAGCTCGCCGTGCCGCTTCTCTTCCTCTGCCGTGTAGTCGCGCGACTCGGCTTCCACCTGGTCGGCAATCCGGCGCATCTCGGCAACCGCCGCCGCTCGTTTCTCCTGAAGCTCGTGAACTTTCATGCGTCTCTTTCCTCTTTCGTGCACGAAATAACCGGTAGTGCGCATTGTCGCGCAATAATCTTACGTTATCAAGTCATATAGCGCAAGAATGTTGCGTCGTGCAGGGGAAGCAGCCCGCCTCGCGCTGCATCGCCAAAGCGGTAACCTCGGTAACCTTTCAGAAGAAAGCTAAGGAAAACAATAGGTTGGGGAGGCGGCAAAAGTTACCGCCTAAGCCATTAAGCGGTAACCTTGGTAACCTCGGTAACCTTTGTGGCTCTGCTTCAGGCCGCTACGTCCACGGAAAAGACGCCCCGAGAGCGGTACACCGATTGTTTCTTCGGAGGCGTTCGGGAAGCAAGGCCGACGGCCATAGCGGTTGCCTGAAGGCCATCAATTCGGCCCGTGCTCTTGGCTTTGTCCAGCTTCCGCCCGCCTGCCGGATTCATGACGGCCACGGCATTGGACACACACCAGTCGAGCACCGGGTTCTTCGGGTGGCGAAGTTCCTTTTGCAGAACAAGCTTTTCCAGCGCGTCGAGCGCGGGACTCATATCCTGAAAGCCCTGCCCCCATGGGATCAGATCGAGGTTGATGCCTTCGTCGGCAAGGATGCGCTGAAGCTCGCCCATGCCCCAGCGGTCGTAGGCGCAACCCTGCACGTCATAGGCGGTGACGATCCCGCCTATGCGGTGCGCCACGAAAGCCTTGTCTATGGCGCGGCCCGGCGTGGCCTGAATAAAGCCCTGCCGCACCCATGTTCGATACGGGACATGATCCAGCCTCTCGGCCTCGTCGAGTCCTTCGGCGGGTTTCCAGAACCACGTGAGCAGGTCGCCGGTATCGGGAAAGAACGCTGCCAGCGCCGTCAAGTCCGTGGTTGAGGATAGATCAAGGCCCAGGAAGCAGCGCTTGCCCTTGAGGCCCTCGACGTCGATCTCAGCGGCACACGCTCGCCAGTCAGTCGCCGCAAGAAACCGTTCCTCGGCCTCTATGCGCATATTGAGGCGAAGGTTCATGAACCTCGGCAGGAATGACGGGACGCGCTTTGCCCGCTCTGCCTGAGCGCGAAATTCCGTCTCGTCGAGGAAGATTCCCCATGCCGGGTTTACGGCCTGCCATAGCGCCTCGTCGAATGGATCGCACCCCTCTGGCGCGGCGGTGAGTTGGATGTACGTGCTTGAATCCGCGCCCTTCAGTGCGTCATCTATGAGCACCGACAAGGGATGCTGATCCGTGGCGGCCTGGGTCGAGATGACGATGCCAAGGCTTTCCTTCCTTTTGCCTTGAGCCGTCTGGAGGTTATCGAAAAGCTCATCTGTCTTAACTTGGGCGTACTCGTCATAAACCCACAGCGAGGGCGCAAGACCGTGCCCGCGCCGAACGTCCGCTGACAACGCCTCGTAGATCGAGCCTTTGCCGGGACCTTCTAGAACCTCGATTTGCTTATGGAAGCGTATGACGTTTGTGCGAGCGTCGAACTCAGGGACGGCCTCAATGATGGCCGCCATTTCCGCGAACAGAAGCGCGGCTTGCTTCTTGTCAATTGCCGCCGAATAAATCTCTCCTCTCGGCTCGCTTTCCGGCCCGAGGAGGTGACATAGGCAAAGCCCGGCGATCAGGCCGGTTTTCCCGTTTCCACGAGGTTCGCTCTTGATCGCAAGCCTTATCTTCCGCCGCCCGTTCTCGTCGAGCCGCCCGTAGACGTTCTCCACGAACTCACGCTGATTCGGGAGAAGCTTCATCTTCTGCCCGGCAAGGATTCCTTTTGTTATTGGCAGAAATTCGAGGAAAGCAATCACGCGTTCAGCACGGGAAAGCCCGCGCTTTTCCCACGGCAGCTTGCGAGCGCGGGTTTTCGCCGCCGCGTTCTTCTTCGCCCTCGCCCCTGGTCCTCGAAGTCCCATAACCGACAGTCACTTTTGGTAACTAATTGAATTTTGAGGGTCGCGCGCCGGTGTGAGAGCAGGCGATGCCGTGATCGAACGCCCCCCGCCGGTGTACCATGGGTGCGCTGGATCACGTGGCGATCCATCCGGAAAGCAGCCTCGGTGTTTTGGTGGCGTCCACGTCCGCCCGGTGCGCTCGGCTGCCGTCTTGGCGTTATGACAATCCTGGCAGAGCGATTGCCAGTTTGACGACTTCCATATGTCACCGCCGCGCGAGACAGGCACGATGTGATCAACATGCTTCGCTGGCTTGGTGAGACATGCTTCGCACATAGGCGAACGGCTAAGCTGCATGCGCCTGCATTTCTGCCAGCGCGCCGTATCGTAGAAGCGCGTCATGCGCCACCTGTGCAATCTATAGTCAGGAACCGCTTTCGCTCATCGAGATTGCGCAGGGATGTGATGTCCAGGGTCTCGCCACGGTAGACCAGACGCCACCCGGTGCGAACATCATCGCGATAGCGGATATGCACTGCCACGTCATAAGGGCTCGCCAGGCGCCCGGCTATGACGCGCTCCTCGCCCTTCAGTGGCTCGACACGGGCGGCGATTGGGCCAATCTCATGCCATGTCACGGTCGTGCCGCCCTGCCCGTCGCTTTCCTCGACTCGCTCCAGAAGGGTCACATGCTCCCGAAGATTGCCGATCCGCTGCGCGCGATATGGCTCCCGACTGGTCATTCCGTGGTTTCCTCGCAAGGCTCCAGAACGCCACCGCGAAGCTGGGCAATCAGGCTGCGAACATGCAGGGGAACGTTGGCAACGGATGCGTCGATCACGACAGGCTCACGCTGTTCGTACCAATGTGTTGCCAGCGACATGACGGCGATTTTCGCTTTTTCCGGCACATCGGCATCGGAATAGCTCTTGCCCGTCGCCTGCTCGATGAATTCCACCGCCGCCGCAAGCATCGTGGTCAGCGTGGCGTCATCATCATCAAAGTCGACGCGGGCAAATGCTTTCAGCTCCTCGAGGGTGACGGGCTCAGCCATGCGTGGCGCTCCGGTTTCATGCAAACTTCTTGCGTAAAGATAGCCGTTTGCGCAAACTTCTGCAATCAATGCCGCCATATCCTTTTTTTTTCTTCCTTCCCGCCTTCGTTCGCTCGCTTCGGGGCTCGCTCACTTCGGCTCACGCCGCTGGGGACATGCTCGATGGTGAGGGCGGTGGTGAAGGCATACGTCCCCCTCCGCTTGGGAAGGGGGACTGTCATGCTCGACGGAGCCGGGCGTATGGAGCCTAAAGCATGAGCGGTTTGCCGGATTGCCTCTGGGGGACATATGTCCATCGAGGCGCGCGCGAGGGTCAGCCTGTTCGCGCTACCGGTGCATCACAACTGGCGGGCTAAGACGACATGCCAAACCGTCCGACATGTCGCCACGGGGGAACTTCCCCATCCTTGGACGGCGGTATCCCGCGACGTATCTAAGTGCGTTTTGCCTTCGTGTTCCCCAACGGCCTGGCTAGCCGCTGAGCACGAGTCCCGACAGACGGGCTGGGCTATGTCGTGGCACCGCCTATCTTGCAGGCGGTATCCACTCAAATCTGTTGAACCGATCTACGCGGGCGAACCCGCGCTTGACGAAGTGCATTCCGATTTTCAGGCCAAGCCATTCCCGATCTCGGAGCCGAGCTCCTCGCGTCTCACCAGCCACAGCGGCAGTGCCAAGGTCGAGGGCGCTCGCGCATCCCTTCTGTGTCAGGTATCTGAGCGCACGAGATTCGCGCCTGTCGCGGCGGCGGGTCATGCGACTCCTCCCGCTACGTAGCCGCACAGCCCCTCGTCTGACAGGCTTTGCCGAATACGGTTCGCCTCGCCCGGTGACTCGCAGAGGATCGTTTCAACCGCGCAGCCGACGCGGTGAATAGTGATAGCGGTTCCCCTGCCCCAGCGTTCCACCACAAAGTGGCCTTGGGGCTTTGCGGCAAGCCAGTCGCCAACATTGTCGAAGCGAGGTCGCACGGTCATTACCCTGCCCTCCGGAACTCATTGGCGAGTCGGATGGCGTCGCAGGCCTCTTTTGCCGTTAGCGAGAAGCGCTCGCGCAGGTTGGGCACGATCGGGCGCGGCGGGTTGGTCTCGCCTGCCAACCAGCGGGCAGCAATTTCCGTTTTACAGTCGGCCGGTTTGTTCTGCGCCCGTTCCTGCTTTTCCGGGTTTCCGCTGAAAAACGCATCTTCTTGATTTTCAAGCGGAATTGCCGTTTTAAGCGGAAGCCTCCACTTTTTTTGTTATGCTTTCCGCAATTTAACTGCCCGACAGGCCTTCCGGCCTCCAGCCGTTCGCGATCCACGGCGTCAGCCGCAATCGCAAAGAACGCCTGCCCGCAGGAAAATCCATTTTCTTTTTGCCCTTTATCGGTTTACGCCTGCGCTAACCTTCAGTAGAGCTATGCGGCAAAATTACCGTCGATTCAGAACCGTCCAAGACGCCCATGCCCGAGGACCGCATTCGATACGACATACTTGCCCAGGAGGCCTTGCGCGGTGTCATGCGCAAGGTGCTTCAGGAAGTTGCGCAGACCGGTCTGCCGGGCAACCATCATTTCTTCATCACCTTCCGGACGGGAGCACCTGGCGTGCGCATTTCCAGCCGGCTTAAGGAGCGCTATCCTGAACAGATGACGATTGTCCTCCAGTATCAATACTGGGACCTGAAAGTGGACGAGAAAGGCTTCGAGGTGGTGCTGTCCTTCTCGGACGTTCCGGAAAAGCTGGAAATACCCTTCTCGGCCGTGCGCGGCTTCTACGATCCGGCGGTGAATTTCGAACTTGAATTTCTGGATACGGAGGCGCCGCAGCAGGCGGAGGCGGAACGGACCCACGAGGCCAGCGCCAGCGCGGCAACCGAGGCGGCGCCTCCGGCCAGGAAAGAGGCCCCCTCGGAGAAAAGCTCCGCAGACGGGAACCGAGGGTCAAAGGGCGCAGACGTCGTCTCGCTTGACGCCTTCCGCAAGAAGTAGCCGTGGGCGAGGTCGTCAATCTGCGCTTGAGGCGCAAGCAGAAAGCCAGGGCCGAAAAGGAACGCCGCGCGGAGGAAAACCGCCGCCGCTATGGCCGCACGCGCGCCGAGCGCGAGACGGAGCATCTTGAGCGGGCGCTTGAGAAGGCACGGCTCGACCGCCATCTCCGCTCCGCTCCGGCCGGAGACAAGACGCGGCCATGACCGGCCCAAAAAAGCGTTCGGTCGCCATACGCGGCCATCGCACCAGCTTCTCGATCGAGGAGCCCTTCCTGACGGAGCTTGAGCGCCTCGCGCGCGCCCGCGGCATCACGCTTGCGGCTCTCGTCGCCGAGGTGGATGGGGCGCGGCCTCAGGGGACAAATCTGTCGTCAGCGCTCAGGCTCCATGTTCTGGAGGCCATCAAGCGGGAAAGCGGCAGAGCCGAATAGCCGGCGGCGTTACTTGAAATAAACGTAGTTGCCGTCCGCGTTCTTCTCGCGCTTCAGAACGCCCTTCTTGGCATATCGTGACAGCGGCCCGGAAAACGCGTTGGACTTGTAGCGCACGTTGAAGTCTTCCTGGCACTTCTTCACGATGTCCCCGATCGTGCGCTTCTGGTTGAAGAAGCCGCTGTCCACCAGCCCGGAAAGAGCCGCGACCGCGCCGCTCGCGCTCGGAACCTCATCGCGTTTACGTTGCTTGGCTGTCGCGGCGGAGCGCGGCCGGCTGGTGCGCGCGGGGCGCGTGGCGCGGCCGGGGCCGGCTTCATAGGCGGCTTCATCGGGCTCACCGAATTGCAGACCGCCTGCCTGTTTGAACAACAGCTCGATTATGCGAAGCTGCACTGCCTCGGACTCGAACTTGTTGATTGTCTCGGAAAGTTCGCTGAGCTGCTGCTTCAGTTCCTGAAATTGTTTTTGCATGGATTTCGCCCCAACTTACAGCCGCGCCGGCGGTCACGATACGGTAAGCTGCTTGCATAGGGATATATAAGTGAGGCTAAAGTCAATAACATCAGTTTAATTGCTATTTAAAGTGTAGAGAATATCGCAGCTCACGCCTTACGTGCATCTGGCCGATTCCGGGGCTTTCAGCTGGTAAGCGGCCGTCAGCTTCCGGCCCATTTGCGCAGGAAATCCTCGGCCGAAAGCGTCTGAATATCCGGCAATGCCTCGAAAAGCTTTCCGAGCGGCCAGTCCCACCAGCCGAGTGCCTGCAGGCCTTCGGCAACCGGCTGCGGAAAGCGGGGCCGGATGACATGCGCCGGTATACCGGCAACGATCATGTAAGGCGCGACGTCCCGCGTCACCACGGCATTGGCGCCGACAACCGCACCGTCGCCTACCGTTACACCCGGCATGATCACGGCGCCGTGGCCGATCCACACGTCATTGCCGATCGTCACCCGCTTCGCCCGGCGTCTTTCCCGGAAAGCCTCGTCCACGCCGCGATAGCGGAAATATTCGTTCGGCCGGTAGCTCACCTTATGGGTCGTCGCGCGCTCCATCGGATGCTCCAGCGCATTGATGCGCGTGTTCGCCGCGATCGAGCAGAACTTACCGATCTCCGCGTAAATGCCTTCGGCATTGCGCTCGAAATAGGTGAAGTCCCCTACCTTCACCTCGCGCAGGATCACGCGCTCCGCAATCGCGGTATAGCGGCCCAGCCGGCACGACTTCAGCTCCGCCGTAGGGTGGATGCGTGGCTCGGGATTGGTGAAACGCAAGTCCTCCATGGCCTTCTCTATGCGGCCGCCGCGTGGAAGAGCAAGCCGGCTGACATTCTTGCGACAGTTTGTATCTTTAATCGGCAGCGGCGGCGGAGTATCCTTCGCGGCATGAAACCGGCGCCCGCCAATCAGCCGCTCATGCTCGCCTTTGCCGCCGCGGCGCTTTCGCTTGCGGTGATTGGCGGGCTAGGTCTGGCCATGTGGATGGACAAGGGAGCAGCCCTTTTCCTTTCGCTTGTCGAGGCAGGGCTTGCCTGGTGCCTCTGATCCTCCCGCTTTCCGATTGCCTCCCATGATGCGCTACATTCTTGTCGGCATAATCCTTCTCATGGCCGCCGGGTTCGGCTGGATTGCCTTTGACTGGTACAATGCCGGTAAAGCGGGAGGAGCCTATGGCGCCCCGTTCGAGCTTACGGACCACACCGGCGAGCCCATAACAGAAGCGGCCTTCCGGGGGCATCCGACCGCCCTCTTCTTCGGCTTCACACATTGTCCCGACGTTTGCCCCACCACGCTTTTCGAGATGGAAGGTTGGTTCGAGACGCTAGGCGAGGAAGGCGAGGACCTGCGCGCCTTCTTCGTTACCGTCGATCCGGAGCGGGACACGCCCGAGGTGATGAAGACCTATCTGGGAAATTTCTCCGAGCGGATCACGGGGATAACGGGCGATCCGCAGAAGGTAGCGAAAATGATCAAGGACTTCAATATCTTCGCGCGCAAGGTCGAACTGGAGGACGGCGACTACACGATGGATCACACCGCCTCGGTCATCCTGCTTGACCGCGACGGCGGTTTCTTCGGCACCATCTCGCATCAGGAAAACCCCGATACGGCTATCGCAAAACTGCGCCGGCTGATAAGAGAGGGCTGAATCTTTCCATCGGCCGCTTTCTGCGCGATGCCCCAGACGCGATTTTATCTCCAATGCTCGGGCGCGCTTGCCCGCCAGGCCTATCAGCTTCTGGAATCCGCCTTTGAAGACGACGGATTCCCTCTGGCCGTTTTCGCGATCGACGAAGAGCGCGATCTGCATGAAGTCTCCCTTTACGCGAGCGAGACGCCCGATGCCGTCGAAGCGCGCATGAAACATGTTCTGGCCGGCCTTGAAGGCCTGCCAGCCATCGGGCGCGAGACGCTGCCGGACATCGACTGGGTTGCCCATTCCCTGCAGGGCCTTCATGCCGTGCGAGCCGGACGATTTCTTATCCATGGCGCCCACGAACACGGCTGCAAACGCGCAGGCGAGATCGGCATCGAGATCGAGGCTGGCCTAGCCTTCGGCACGGGCCACCATGGCACCACGGCGGGCTGTCTGGAAATGATCGCGCGCCTGCTCAAGGCCGAGCGCCCGAGAAACGCCCTAGATCTCGGCACAGGCAGTGCGGTTCTGGCCATCGCGATCGCTCGCCTCGCCCGCATCCCGGTTTTGGCCACGGATATCGATCCCGTGGCGGTGCGTGTCGCCAGCTGGAACGTGCTCCTGAACATGGCCGGGGCATGGGTGAAAACGGTTACGGCACCCGGCTTCCATCACCCGGTCTTCGGACACCGGAAGCCGTTCGACCTGATCGTGGCCAATATTCTGGCCCGGCCGCTCATGAAGATGGCACCGGCAATGGCCCACCATCTGGCGCCCGGCGGCTCTCTCATCCTCTCAGGCATCCTGGAGCGTCAGCGGCGCGCCGTCCTCGCCGCCTATGGCGCGCAGCGCTTCCGCCACATCACCACCTACTCCCGCGAGGGCTGGGTGACAATCCACCTGAAGCGCTGAGAACGCGCTCATGCCATGAAGGTACCTGCGCCAGTTGCCAAGCGTAGGTACAACTTTTGTGATACGCATATCACCGCGCCGGCTTGATGCTGCCCACCGCCAGCGGAGCCTCAGTGTGAATACCGAGCGCCTCGAAAGCCCAGTCCTGCATTTCCGGTGACGCGTTGTCCGACTTCAGGATCGAGACGGCCAGCTTGGAAACATCAGGAGCCGGTTTGGCATTGATCACGCCATGGGCAAAATACCCGACGGCCATGGCGCATGTGACACAGATCGCCGGCGAGGCGATCAGAGCCGCAAGCCGAAGATATCTTTGCAAGCGATGAAACCGCCCCTCCCTCGGTAGTTCGTCAGAAATGTCAGTCATTCCACCTACCCCCATGTAGAACGGCGTCGGTGATACTGCTCAATATTAGTTAAAATGCAGATAAAGCCGATTTCTGCCGGGCAGAATCTTAAACGGACGGCTTGACCACCCGTATTTGTTCCGTTGCGAGGATATCGAAGAGGTTTAGGTATCCGGCGCTGCATCATAGATCGGAACAAAATTTACGCGTGAGGCCGATGCAACATCGGATGATGTCCCGAGAGGTGGTGTAGCTTATGCGATCGCCGTGCCTTCCGGACTGTGCCGGATCAGCTTGCCGCAGCG
>NZ_JAODNV010000024.1 GCF_025398195.1 Chelativorans petroleitrophicus
TACGCTATGCTCGAAGAGCCGGCCATGGCAGCGTGACTCAAACCAAAATGCCTCCGGCAATCCCGGCGCGGTTCAGTATTGCTCATGATGGCTCCTACTTCTCAAGAGTTGGAGCCTCCGGCAATCCCGGCGCGGTTCACGCAAGCGGTGTTCCGAGGGACATTTGGTAAGCGCTGTTGTGAGGGCACGTTCCTGGATGGCGGCTGATCTGTGAGGTTTCCGATTCTGTTTTTGGATCGGAGATCGGCTTGTGCCTGGGCTTGACCTTACGCTTGAGTCTGAGCGGCAGGTTCATCGCTTTGAGGTGATCAATGGGGTCGGCGGGCGGCTGCGTTGGACGCTCGACGACGAGGCGAGGATCGGCGTGGTGACACTAGTGCTAGGCACGATTGTGAGGTGGCTCGCCGTCATGGTTTGCGGCCACAGCAGGTCTTTACCTGGCGCAGACAAGCGTGCAAGCGTGGGGCGTTGATGGAGGACGCGGTTGCCGTCGTTTGTGCTCGCAGTGATCGATCCGGCGGTCAGCGAAGCAACCGCAGCCCAATCTTTATCCCGCCCGAAGCTCCGCGCGACCAGGCTGCCAGCGCCGATCGAGCTGGAGATCGATGGTGCAGTGTTGCGCATCGGCAGAGGTGCCGACATGCAGACCATTGCGGCCGTGCCTGAGCAGTGTACATAGTGCTCTTTGGTTCAATGAACCTGGAAGTCAGAACCTAAAGTGAACAAAATGCCGAAAATGCTCTGTGACATAGTGCTCCTTTCCCAGTTTTCTGCCGCTTTCAGCTGAGACCACAATGTTGACATCGTAGGGGTCCCTGGTTCGATCCCAGGCACGCCCACCATCCGATCCCAATAAAACTAAGCCTTTCAGGCTACCTGCCGGACACTTTCCGTTATCCGCAGCGCCCCATTTGGGCGCAACTTGCGCGCATACAGGGGACGGGTGTGCCTTTGGCTCTTGCGGAAGACCGAATCGATCGCCTGATGCAGAGGGGCGTTCCGCGAATGCTTCATAGCTATCCGTCCTTGCCTCGCCGCGACCCGGCCAAAACGTCACGCTACCCAGCAGCGGGTGCTGGCCCGCAACGAGAGAAGGAGCCGTTAACAGTCAGCTCCCCGCTGCCTCCGACCAGACATTCTCCTTTTGGCGTAGGGCGCGTCTGAATGGATGCGCAGTCCATCAGCCACAAGGTTGATCGGAATCATAAGCGGGAGTTTGCGCCCTCAACGAAAGCATGACGGCAGGAAACCCGTTTTCCCAAATGCGTTCCGGTACTTGCCGGTGCAGAATCGAGCCGGACGCAGACGTGAGCGAGGGACATGTTTTTAACCCCCAAGCAGATCATCTATCCCATGCGTTACCTCCGTCCGCTACTCGAGAAGGGTAATGGTGCGGAGGAGCTGTTCACGGCCCGGCTCAGCGATTTCCTCGGAGGCGGAGTCCACATAATCCCTCTCGGGCGAGCCCGCGCGGGCATTCACCTCGCCGCGAAATTCGCGCGCCTTCGGACGGGGGGACGCAACCGCGTTGCGATGCTGCCCCACACCATCCCGGACGTGATCAACATGGTGCGTTTCGCGGGCTGCGAACCCGTCTTCATCGACACGCTCGAGAACTCGACCAATATCGACATCGATCATCTGGGCGAAATCCTCGACGAGTCGGTCTGCTGCGTGCTTATTACGCATTATCACGTCAATCAGGCGCGCCTCGACGACATAAGGGAGCTTTGCCGGCAGCGGAACGTGCTGCTGTTTGACGACTGCGCCATCGCTCTTGAAGGAGACTATGCCGGGCTGCGCATGGGTTCCACGACAGACGCGAGCATCTTCAGCATGTCCGGATTCAAATCGCTGAACTATGTCTGGGGCGGCGCGCTCGCAACCCGCCGCGAGGACATGGCTGCCTTCATGCGCGAGGAGCTTGCGCGGTACCCCGTGCTGACCCCGAAGCAGTACAAGGAACACATGCTCGCCGTGTTGAAATACGACATCGCGACGCGTCCGGTCGTCTTCCCGCTGATCACCTTCCCGACGATCAAACGCAAGATGCGCGCCTTTTCGGGGCAGGAGGCGCTGTCTTTCGTCCGGCGTGAGACGGAGAAGATCGAGGACACGGTGCTCAGCCGCCCGCGGCCGGGCGTTCTGAAGGAACTTGCGCGCAAGCTCGACGGGGTCAGCAAGCGCCTCGCCCACCGCCGCGCGATCGCCGCCATCTACGATCAGTTTCTCGCCGACCATCGCGTGGCGCCTGAGACGAGCGACGAGGTGAGGGCGGGCTCGTGCTTCACCTACTATCCCATCCTAGTGGATCCGGAGCGGCGGGACCGGATCTATCGGAAGATGATCGACCACAACTATCACATCGGGCTTTCGCTCTATCCAAATGTGCACGAACTCGAAGCCTTCTCCAGGATGCCCGGCCGCTCGATCAACATCTCGAAGCTCGTGCGCTCGATGATCTCACTGCCGACCCATCCCAAAGTGACGCGCGGCTACGCGCTCAAACTGGCCTCGATGCTTTCCAAGATCGCATACAGCTTCGCTCCTGCGATGATGTTTGTCTGAGTGCAAGCAAGTGGGTGTTTCACCGTGAAGGCTTCATCTCCAGACAGCGATCCGCGTACCGTAGGGGCAGTTCCTTCACGGTTTTGCAGCGAGCAAATCCGTCATCGTCTGAAGCGGTCGGCGGTCAAAAGTTTGCTTCAGAGGCGAGACTGCAACCAAGAACTGCTGCGAACGTTATAGCGCCAAACCCGCGGCCGCTTGCCCTGAGAGCGCCCCAAATTGCTCATAGTGTGAACCTATCATAAGCAAGAATGTGCGAATCGAGCAGATGGACCAAAGGGCTTCCATGAACGTGATAACGGATACGATAGAAGCGCCGGAAGACGAAATCAGCCTTCTGGACATTGCCGTTGCCATAGCGGAGTCGTGGAGGATTCTCGTTTTCGGTCCTATCGTCGTAGGCCTTTGCGTGTTTGGTTTCCTCTTCTTCACGCAGCAGGACCGCTACGCCTCGTCGGCGCTCCTTCAGATCACGCAAGGGGAAGCGGCGCTGCTCGAAAGCGCTAGCGTCGTCGATCCCGCCCTGGAGGCGGCTGATTGGGTTTCGCGCTATGGCGATGTTGCCGAGGCAAGGCGGGAGTTTCTGGAAAAAAGTCTGAAGACGGAAAAGGTTGGCGAGACTGAATATCTCCGCGTCACCGTGGAGGACCGTTCGCCCGAGTCGGCGCGTGCGATGCTGACCGCACTGATCTCCGAACTGATCCGGAACTCCGTGCCGCGCGACGAAGCAAGGCGCGCTCTGGAGCAGAAGCTGGAGACGCTGGAACGTTCCGCAGAAAGCATGAGGGAGAGCCTGGAGCGGCTCGACAGCCTCTATGACCGCGCCGTCAGTGGTGATACCGGCGCGGTGCCGTTTCTCGGCGAGGCTGGCCAGTCCTACGCCACTTTGATCTCGAGCATCACCTCGACCGAACAGGAAATTCTGGCCACGCGGATGGCCCTCGAAGGAAGTGTCACCACGTCCGACATTATTCAGGCGCCCACGCTTGAGGAGCAGCCGCTGCCGCAGAAGAAGCTTTTGAGCGCGGTTCTGGCCGCCTTCGCCACAGGCGTCGTTCTCCTGTTGTTTGCCTTCGTCCGTGCGGGCTTTGCCAACGCCGCGCAGGATGCAAGGTCGGCGGGCAAGGTTGAGAGGATCAAGCGCGCTTTCCGTCTCAAGAGGGTTTCCGACCGGCCGGGCAGGCTCTGAGGCTCGGCTCGGTCCTCAAGAAGCCGCCTCCTCAGCGCTCATTGCTATATCCGGCCCGCCAGTGCGCGGTGCAGGCTGATCCTGCTCAATGCCTGCCGCGCTCCTTCCACTTCGCGCGCAGCCAGAAGACCAGAAAGAAGGCGGCGACGAACATCACCGCCACGAGCACGGCTATAGCCGTCGAGAACTCGGCCACCGAGAGGATGATCCGCGGCAGAAGAAACCCGATGAGCCCGAAGCTCGCCAGGATCACGGCCGCGGCCACCAGAGCTCGGCGGTTGTCGCTCATAGGGTGAAGCCGCCATCGACGGGAATGGCCGTGCCCGTGGTGAAAGCCGACTCGTCGGCCGCCAGATAGACGGCCAGCGCGGCGACCTCCTCCGGCTCGCCGACGCGCCCCATAGGCTGGCGCTTAACGAACATCTCCAGCGCTTTTTCCTTGCCGCCCACGCTTTTCCCAAGCTCTTCGACGCGCGCCTCCCAGGAGGGCGAGCGGACCGTGCCGGGGCAGATCGCGTTGCAGCGAATGCCCTTGCCAATGAAATCGATAGCGACGGCCTTGGTCAGCCCGATGACAGCCGCCTTTGTGGCGCCGTAGACGTAGCGGTTGGGCGCGGCCTTGAGGGAGGAGGCGCCGGAGGCAAGATTGATGATCGAGCCCGAAGTGCCCTGGCGTTCGGCCCGCGCCAGCATGCCGGGAAGGAAAGCGCGAATCATGCGGTGCATCGACTTGACGTTGAGGTCGAAGGAGAAGTCCCAATCCTTCTCCGTGCAGTCGAGCACCGTGCCGTGATGCACAAAGCCCGCGACGTTGACCAGGATATCAATCTCGCCCACCTTCTCCGCATAGGCCTCGACCCGGCGGGTGGACATCACGTCGAGCTTCGCCTTCTTCGCCCGCCGCAGGCCCTCAAGCTTGCTGCGGTCGAGGTCGCTGGCGAACACTTCCGCACCCTCGGTCACGAAAGCCTCCGCTATTGCACGGCCGATTCCCTGACCTGCAGCCGTGACCACCGCGCGTTTACCCTTCAGCCTGCCCGCCATCTGCCCTCTCCATGAAAAATTTGAGACTTTTGACCTGTGTACCATCGGTAGCGAAATTTGCCGGCGCAAGCCAGCGTTCGAGCGCATGGCGGATCGCCGGCCATTCATGGTCGACGATCGCGAACCAGGCCGTGTCGCGGTTTTCGCCCTTGACCACCATGTGCTGGCGGAAGATGCCTTCGAAGCGGAAGCCGAAGCGCAGCGCGGCGCGCTTGGAAGGCTCGTTGCGGTTGTTGCACTTCCATTCGAAGCGCCGGTATCCGAGATCGTCGAAGATGTGCCGGGCAAAGAGGTAGAAGGCTTCTGTGGCAAGGCGCGTGCGCGCGATTTTCGGCCCCCAATAGATGCTGCCGATCTCCGCCACGCCGTTTGTGGTATCGATACGCATGAGGGCCTGACGTCCGCCGATCTCGTTGGTCGCCGCGTCGATCACGGCGAAGAAGAGCGGATCACGGCTTGCGGCCGCCTTCTCCAGCCATGGCTGGAAGTCGGCCCGGTTCGCTGGCGGATATTCGGACAGCCAGCGGAAGCGTTCAGGCGCATCGGGCACGCTGGATGCTGCGAATAGCCCGTCTCCATGGGTGGCGGGGTCGAGAGGCTCCAACCGCACATAGCGACCCGCAAGGGGCGCGCGGGCAGGGGCGGGGCGTGGGGACCAGTGTTCCAGGTCTTTCAAGAGACGCTCCTTCGATTGACTTTTTTGCATGAAGCTTCACAAAAGCTTCTCAGCGCGACAGAACCAGACGGAACTCCCGACATGCTCCAGACAGTGCCTGCCTTCGACCGTATCGGCGAGGAGAACGCTTTTGCCGTTCTTGCAAGGGCGACGGAACTCGCCCATCAGGGCCGTGACATCATCAATTTGGGCATCGGCCAGCCGGACTTCCGCACGCCTGAGCACATCGTGGAGGCCGCCGTCAAGGCGCTGCGCGACGGCCATCATGGCTATACCCCGGCAACCGGGATACTGGCTGCGCGCGAGGCTGTGGTCCGCCGCACGCTTGCGATCACGGGCGTGGAAGTCTCGCCGGACAATGTGATGATCCTGCCGGGCGGCAAGCCCACCATGTATGCCGCCATCGTCATGTTCGGTGCGCCGGGAACGGAAATTCTCTATCCCGATCCGGGCTTCCCCATCTACCGGTCGATGATCGAGTTCACGGGCGCCACTCCGATTCCCGTACCGATCCGGGAGGAGAACGGCTTTGCCTTCTCGGCGGAGGAGACGCTGTCCCTGATCACGCCGAGGACAAGGCTTCTGATCCTCAACTCACCGGCGAACCCGACGGGCGGCGTTGCGCCGCGCGCCGAGATCGAGAAGCTGGTGAAGGGGCTCGAGGCACATCCGCACGTGGCTGTGCTGTCCGACGAGATCTATGACGTCATGACCTATGACGGCGAGAAGGCCACCTCCCTGCTCGTCTTCCCGGAAATCCGCGACCGGCTGATCGTGCTCAACGGCTGGTCGAAGACCTGGGCCATGACCGGCTGGCGGCTTGGCTGGTCGATCTGGCCCGACCGGCTCTATGACAAGGTGCGCAAGCTCGCGGTCAATTGCTGGTCCTGCGTCAATGCTCCAGCGCAGTATGCGGGCATCGCCGCAATCGACGGCCCGCAGGACGACGTGGAGAAGATGATGCGCGCCTTCGATTCACGCCGGAAGATCGTGGTCGAGGGGCTGAATGGCCTTCCCGGCTTCTCCTGCCTCACGCCCAAGGGCGCCTTCTACGCCTTTCCCAATATCAGGGGAACCGGCTGGAAGGCCAAGGCGCTGGCCTCTGCGCTTCTGGAGGAGGCGGGCGTGGCGCTCATCGGCGGACCGGATTTCGGCGTGCTCGGCGAAGGCTACATCCGGGTCTCCTATGCGAATTCCGAGGAGAACATTCTGCGCGCGATCGAACGGATCGGGGAGTTTCTGGCGGCGAAGAGGCCATAGAACGTTTGCCTCGCATCGGCGGCGCTGCGGATTCCTCTATTCCATAGGGAAGAAGAACCGGATCGCCAGTACGGCGGCAATGCCGACCACGATGTTCATCGGAATGCCGATCTTCAGGAAATCCGAGAAGCGGTAGTCACCCGCGCCATAGACCAGCGTGTTGGTCTGATAGCCGATGGGCGTGGCGAAGCTGGCACTGGCGCCGAACATCACCGCCACGACGAAGGGGCGGGGATCCACGCCAAGCTGGTCGGCAAGGCCGATGGAGATCGGCGTCAGAAGCACGGCCACAGCATTGTTCGTGATGACCTCCGTCAGAACTGAGGTCAGCAGATAGATGGCCAGCAATGTCAGGAAGGGCGGCAGATCGGCCAGGAGCGGCGCGACGGCACCTACAATCAGTTCGATGCTGCCCGCCTGCTGCAAACCCTCTCCCACCACCAGCATGGCGAAGATGAGGACGAGGATCGAGGCATCGATGGAGTCCCACGCCTCGTCGGCGTCTATGCAGCGAAGAAGCAGGATGCCCGCGACCGCAAGCAGCGCCAGCGCGCCGATATCGGCCACGCCATATGCCGAAAGGATCACCACCGACCCAAGCGCCAGCACGGCCACCGGCGCCATGCGCCGCCGGAAAGCCCGTCCGCTCGGCCGGGTGACGGTGACGAGGTCCGCTTCCTCCGCAAGAGCATCGAAGCTTGCTGCCGGCCCCTCAAGCAGGAGCTTGTCGGCGGGCCGCAAGCGCACATTGTCGAGATCGGGGCCGGGAATGTGGCGATGGCGGCTCGCCCCAAGCACCCGCACGCCGAAGCGCCTGCCCAGGGTAAGATCGGCGATGCGCCGGCCGGCGCTTGCCCGCCTTGGGGCGACAACCGCCTCCACGACCACTGAATCGGCCTGTGAGGCCGGTCCGCGCCTCAATCCAACGCGCAGTTCCTCCCGCTCGTTGAGCGTCAGGAGCTCTGAGGTCGTGGCCATGACGATCAGCGTATCGCCCTTCTTGAGCGTTCGTTCCTTGATGCCGGAACGGATGACCTCGTTTCCGGTTCTCACGCCAATGATGCGCAACCCCGGCCGTTGAAAGGCGGCAATTTCGCCTATCGGCTGACGCGTGTACCGCCCTTCGGTGCGCACCGTGATTTCCGAGAAGAATTGCGTCTCGCCCGCTGTCGTTTCGTCGCTGGATGCGCCGCGATCCGGCAGGACGAAACGGCCGAATACAAGCAGCATGGTTATGCCGGCCGCTGCCGTGACGATCCCCACAGGCGTGATCTCGAAGATGGAAAACGGCTCGAGCCCGTTGCTGCGGGCTACACCATCCACGAGAAGATTGGTGGAGGTGCCGATGAGCGTGCATGTGCCACCCAGGATCGAGACATAGGAGAGCGGAATGAGCAGCCGGGTGGGCGCCACGTTCAGCGCTCCCGCAAGGCGGATGACGATGGGGATCAGGATCAGCACCACCGGCGTGTTGTTCATGAAGGCCGAGGCCAGGAGGGCGGCCAGGGCGAAGACCAGAAGCGCGCCGATCGGCCGTTTCTTCGCCTGCGAGATGATCGAATCCGAAACGGTCTGCAAAACTCCGGTGCGCACCAGCGCGCCCGACAACACGAACATGGCGGCAATGGTAACAGGCGCGGGATTGGCGACGACGCCCATCACCTCTTCCACCGGCACGAAGCCCAGAAGCATGAAGGCGGCCGCACCGCCAATCGCCGTCACCTCCGGCGGATACAGTTCCGTGATGAAAGCAATAAACAGCGCCAGGAGAAGCGCGATCGCGATGTATGGTTCGTAGCCGGATAGGATTACGTCCATGATGTGTCCGCTTCAGCGCCCCTCAACGCCGCGCCGCGGCGAGGGTTCCCTGCGGCAGGCGATCGGGCTTGGCGGGATGGGATCGATTTGCGAAGGGCCTGAACAAGGTTGGGGCGGCCTCTGGGACCGCCCCGGTTCGAACCTGCTTGGGAGGAGGAAAGCGGATTCGACGAAAGGCATCATCGCCGTTGTCCGTTAAAAAATGGTTAATGCGACAACCTTGGCGAGAAAAATTGCCGCTGAAAGCTCCTATTCCGGTTATTCGCCCACCACGGGTCTCAACCGTGCCGGCTCGACGGAGACGGCCTTGATAAGGGCCGTCACCGGCTTGCCGGGTTGAAGGGCGAGTGCGTCCGCGGACTTCGCGGTGATGCGGGAGATGATCCGTTCGCTGCCGAATGAAAGCATCACCCGTGCAAACGGCCCTTCCAGAGCCACCGCCTGCACGACGCAGGGAAGCTGATTGCGAATGGACAGTCCCTCATGCGGCGTTGTCGCTAGCGCCACGTCCGAGGCCCGGATCCTGAGCCGCAGCCGCGCGCCGGCCGGAAGCCCGCGCTCGGAAAGCTCGATGGTCCCGCCGCCAAGCGCGACGATTGCGGTGCCGTAGGTCTCATCGTGCCCAGTCACCCGACCTTCGAGGATTGCGACCGGGCCGCCGTCCTCGCCGGCATCGCCAAGAATCTCCGCCGCGGTACCGATCGCGCGAACGCGGCCCTCATCGATGGCGACAACGCGATCTGCAAGCCGCGCCACCTCGTCCGTTTCATGGCTCACATAGATGATGGGGATGTGCGCCTCGGCGGCGACCGCCTCCAGATATGGGAGGATTTCCGCGCGCCGCTCACGATCGAGCGAAGAGAGCGGCTCGTCCATCAGAAGGATTTCCGGTTCGGAAAGCAGTGCGCGGCCGATCGCGACCCGCTGCCGCTCTCCGCCTGAAAGCGTATCGGGATAGCGGTCCACATGGGCCTCGAGCCCAAGCAGTGCAACGATCTCTTCCAGAGGCCTGCGCGCCCTGCGCCCTCCGGCCCAGCGCCCGTAGGTGAGGTTGTGCCGCACCGTCAGGTGCGGGAAGAGCCGGTCTTCCTGAAAGACGAAGCCGATGCCGCGTTTGCGCGCCGGCAGGTCGATGCGCGCTTCTGAATCGAAGAGCACGCGTGATCCAGCCGCGATCCGGCCCGAATCGGGTCTGGCCGTGCCGGCCATCATCTTCAGGATCGTGCTCTTGCCGGCCCCGGAGCGCCCGAAAAGGGCCGTTACGCCCGGCTCCGCACGAAATTGCGCTCTGACGGTAAAGCTGCCTCTCCTGCCGCTTATGTCGACGTCAAGCACGGTCATCGCCGCCTCCTTTCGACAGGCGTCTGGCCACCCATTCCGACACCAGCACCGCCCCGACCGCAAGCAGGACCGAAAGGCCGATCAGGCGCAGCGCGGCCGCGTCACCCTCGGGCGTCTGCAGAAGCGCATAGATGGCAAGCGAAAGCGTCTGCGTTTCGCCGGGGATGTTGGAAACGAAGGTGATGGTCGCGCCGAATTCGCCCAGCGCCTTGGCGAAGCCCAGCACCGCGCCCGCCATCAGCCCCGGAAGGGCAAGCGGCAGAGTGACCGTCAGGAAGACGACCGGGCTAGCCGCGCCAAGCGTGCTTGCCGCCTCCTCAAGTCCGCGATCGACGGCTTCCAGCGACAGCCGGATGGGCCGGACAATGAGCGGAAACGCCATGACCCCCGCGGCGAGCGCAGCACCCGTCCAGCGGAAAGCGAAGCTCATGCCGAACAGATCCTCCAGGAGCCGGCCGAGCGGCCCGCGGGAGCCGAACAGCACGAGCAGGCCGTAGCCGGTGACCACCGGCGGAAGTACCAGCGGCAGCGTGACCACCGCCTGCAGGAGCGCCTTGCCGAAGAAGCGCCGCCGCGCCAGCAGCCACGCGACGGCGAATGCGGGAATGAGCGAAAAACCGGTGGCGGCGAGCGCCACCTTGGCGGAAAGAAGCAGGATGCCGATCTCGGCTTCGGCCATCGCCTCAGTACGCCTCGGACACTGGCGAGGTGAAGCCCCGCTCGCGGAAGATCGCCTGTCCTGCCTCGCTCGACAGGAAATCGAGGAAAGCACGCGCGGCAGGCTGCGCCTGCGCGGTGGCCGCCGCCTGATAGGTGATGGGCGGATGGCCTTCCGGCGGGAAGGTGTAGAGGAGCGACAGTCCTTCGGCGGTTTGAAGGTCCGAGGAATAGACGATCGCGACCTCCACCTCACCCCGTCTGGCAAGCTCCAGAGCCACCCTCACATTCTCGCCGAACACCGCGCGATCCTTCGCCATTTCCCACAGGCCGAAATGTTCGAGAGCCGCCTGGGCGTAGCGTCCCGCTGGAACGTGGGAAGGATCACCCATGGCGAACCGGCCTTCGCGCAGGATGGTAGCTGGATCGGCGCCGCCGGGGAGGGGATTTGCTCCGGCAATGACCAGCGCGTTACCGGCGACGGTGCGGCGGGTATCCTCCGCGATCGCGCCGCGTTCGGAAAGCCAGTCCATCCACGCCCGGTCAGCGGAGATGTAGACATCGGCAGGCGCTCCCGCCTCGATCTGGCGGGCGAGTACGGAACTGGCGGCCAGCGAAACGGCCGTCTCGATGCCTGTATCGACCTCGAAATCCGCGGCGACCTGGTCCATCACTTCCTTGAGGCTGGCCGCGGCGAAGATGGTGATGCGCTCGGCTGCCTGCGCGCCCGGCGCAACGAAGCCGAAAAGAAGAAGGAGAATCAGGGTCCGTATGCGCAACACATCCTCCATGGCCGGCGCAAATTGCGATGCGCTTGAAGAAAAGGATGTGATGGTGGACAAGCCTCGCACCCGCGCCCCGGATGCGGCTCGGCCCTTGACGCAGAGGCGACCGATCACCGTCGCCCGCACCGGCTGAAGCGGTGCGACGCCACTTTATGACGCCGGCCGATCAATTGGCAAGGCGGAGAACGCCGGCAGGTGCCAGCGCTCAGGCTGTCGACTCGCTCACGGTCGCTTCGATGTGATCGACCAGCGTGTCGGGCAGCTTGAGGCGCCCGGCAAGCATGTTGAGATACCCGCGCTCGGCGCGGCTCTTGGGCTCGATGGCAAGCCGCGAGGCGGTGTAAAGCTCGACCTTCTGCGCATCGGTCTTTGCGGCGGCGACAAGGGCGTCGATGTCCAACGGCTTTTCCAGCTCGCTCATGAGGAAGGCCTCTCCCTCCCGGTCGAGCCCGCTTTCCTTCAGACGAGCGGCAATCCTGCGGCGCTCTTCTTCGTCGATATGCCCGTCCGCGCGGGCGGCGGCGATCATGGCGCGCACCAGGGCGAAAGCGAACTCGCTCTCCCCTTGTGGGGCCTGCGCGGGATGGAAGCCGGTGCCTTCGAGCGGCGGCAAAAGGTTTGTCTCCTTATCGCTCGCTGCGTCACCCGGAGTCTTGCCGTTCTGGTAGTTCTGGTAGGCCTTGTAGGCGAGGCCCGCGATGGCGGCCATGCCGCCCAGCTTCAGCGCCTGCTTGGTCAGTTTCCGGCCGGTCCCGGTGCCGAGGAGCGCCGCCACGATGGCTCCCGCTGCCAACGGATTGTCCTTGGCGAAACCGGTCACCCGGTCGGCATAATCCTTCGTCGATGAATTTCTGCCCGGTTCCCGTGCGCCCAGAAATTCGTCGAGCAGCCTCTTCGGATCGATCATCGCGTTCTCCTCTTCGGGAAGGTTTCCTTCGGGAGGTAGGAACCGCGCCCTTCCATTGCAATCGGGTCCGCAGGCGGGGACAGAGCCGTGGATAAAAATGGCATTTCAGAGAAAACTCCCCGCGGGATACAGGGCGTTGAGCAGGTGCATCGGGGCGAAGGCGAGGAATTTTTTCCCCGCGTCCCTAGGGCAGACGAGAATCGGCCAAAACGGAGGCCTGCTTATGTTTTCTGCCGAGACCATCGCCCTGATCACCCGCGCCGCCCGCGAAGCGGACCTAGAGCCCGCCGTTCTGCTTGCCGTTGCCGAGGTCGAATCGGGCGGCCGGACACACGCGCTCATCAAGGGCCGCACCGAGCCGCTGATCCGCTTCGAAGGACATTATTTCGACCGGCGGCTGTCCGAGGCCGACCGCATCCGTGCGCGGCGCGAAGGGCTTGCGGCCCCGGCCGCGGGCGCGGTTCGCAATCCGCCGGGGCAGGCGGCCCGCTGGAGGATGCTGGAATCCGCGGCCGCCATCGACCGCCGGGCGGCCTATGAATCCACGTCCTGGGGCGTGGGGCAGGTGATGGGCGCCCACTGGGCGTGGCTCGGCTATCGTAATGTGGATGCGCTGGTCGCGGAAGCGCGAAGCGGGCTTGAGGGACAGCTTCGCCTCATGCTGCGCTACATCGAGAAAGCCGGGCTCAAGGATGCGCTGCGCGAGCGCAACTGGGTCGCTTTCGCGCGGGGCTACAACGGCCCGGACTATGCCAGAAACAGCTATCACCTGCGTCTCGCGCTCGCCTATCGCCGCCATGCGCGCCTGGCGGAGGCCCGTGCCCGCGAGGGGGAGGCCATGCTGATGCAGGGGGATAGCGGCAGCGCGGTCCGGCAGTTGCAAAGCACGCTTTCGCGCCTCGGCCACAGGGTGGCGATCGATGGCATCTTCGGCCCCGAGACGGATGCGGCTTTGCGCGCCTTTCAGCGTCGCCATGGACTCTCGGCCGACGGCATCGTCGGGCCGCGGACGAGCGCAGCCCTTCGAGAGGCTCTGCAGCCTGCCGGCATCGCCGGGCGGCTGAGCGGGGCGATCGCCGCCTTCTTGCAGCGCATTCTCGCGGCATTCCGCTGAAGATGGCTTCTGTCAGGTTGAACGCAGCCAGGAGTGTTGCGTTCATCATCGGCCGGCGGCGATCTTCGTTTGAACTTGCCGCATGAATTGGTCTATGAGAGCCGCGTTCATTCTGTGGAGTCGGTGATGAGGAACAAGACAGAGCGCCTTGTGGAAATCCTGTCGGGCCAGCCCGTTATTCCGGTGCTCAAGATCGACCGCATCGCCGATGCCGTCCCTCTTGCACGGGCACTGGTGCGGGGCGGGCTGAAGGCTATCGAGATCACGTTGCGCACGCCCGATGCCCTCGATGCGATCCGGCAGGTGGCGGACGAGGTGCCGGAAGCAATCGTCGGCGCCGGCACGATCCTTTCGCAGAAGGATTTCGCCGGAGCGGAGGCTGCCGGAGCCCGCTTCATCGTCTCGCCGGGCGCAACCCGGGCGCTGCTTGATGCCGCTAGCCGGTCGGGCGTGCCGTTCCTGCCCGGCGCGGTGACCCCCAGCGAGATCATGGCCCTGCGGGACGAAGGCTATGAAGTGCTGAAATTCTTCCCCGCCGAGCAGTCGGGCGGCACGGCTTTCCTGAGGTCGCTTGCCTCGCCGCTCGCAGGTATGCGTTTCTGCCCCACCAGCGGCATTTCGCAGAAGAACGCCGCGGATTATCTTGCACTCCCCAACGTCATCTGCGTGGGCGGTTCATGGGTCGCGCCCGACGCGGAGCTTGCCTCCGGCAACTGGGCGGCAGTGGAGGAACTTGCGCGCCAGGCTGCGAGCCTCGCGCGCGGCTAACGCCTGCCAAATCAAGTTATCTGACCCGCCGGCCATAGATCCGGTCGAGCACGCGCGCCACCTGCGGATACTGGTCGGCTTGCGGATCGTACCGATGCCCTTCGGCCAGCCGTCTCGCCCAATCGACCACCGCCCGCCCCTGCCAGTCGTCCGAGGGCGCGGCGATCGTCTCGCGTGACGTGCCACGATAATGCCCGGCGACGAAGTCGTAGAAGGAGCCGTCAACGTTGGTGAGGGCGAGGCCGCCCTCAGAGCCGTAAAAGGCGGCGGAGATTACAGCATCCTGTCCCGCATGAAGCCGCCAGGAACATGCAAACCGCACGACCGTACCCGTTTCTAGCGTTAGCGTTGCCAAGGCGAAATCTTCGACGACGGAGGGGTTAGCAGGCAGCGGCTCGCCCTTTGCGAAAAGATGGCTTTCGACCTTCACGACCTCTGGAAAGCCGAGCGTCCATAAGGCGAGGTCCACCAGATGAACGCCCAGATCGATGACACAGCCGCCGCCCGACTGCTCGGGATCGTAAAACCACGATTTGTCCGGGCCGTATGCGTTGTGGAAGACGAGATCAACCGCCTGCACCCGGCCGATGCCGCCTTGAGAGACAATGGGCTGTATGCGGCGCATCGCATCGGTGTACCGGTAGGAGAGGTCCACGCCCAGCAGCCGGTCGGCGGTGCGTGCGGCCTGGATGACCGCGCTCGCTTCTGCGAAGTCGCGGCCGAGCGGCTTTTGGCAGAAAACGGCGAAACCGTGGGCGAGTGCCGTCATTGCCTGGTCGGCGTGAAGCGCGCTGGGTGTGGCGATGACGATCCCGTCGAGCGGTTCTTGCATCAGCTCTTCGAGCGCCCCGACCTGCGTGGCTTCGGGTGCGAGGTCTGATGCCTCGCGCAGGCATTCCGGCGAAGGTTCGGCGATGGCAGCGATCTCCGCAATACCTGAGTCGGCAAGGGCCTTGAGACGGTTGCGCCCGATCCAGCCGGTACCCAGAAAGCCGAGCCTTGGCCTTCTCGCAGACGGTCGGGCCGGAAGGCTCATGGCATTCTCACCACCGCTTTCAGGAAACCCTCCGGCCGGTCGCGCGTGGCGTTCAGCGCTTCGTCCAGCCGGGAAAGCGGAAACGTATTCGTGATGAGCGGCATCGGGTCGAGCCGGCCGGACAACACCGCGCCGATCGCCTCGCGCATGCCGTCGATATAGGCTTCTTCCCGGCGCTCATGGGCGTTGATGACGTCGATGCCGCGCCAGTTCCAGAGCTGCATGTTGATCTCGCGTGGGCCATCCTGATGATAGCCGGCGACGACCAGCCGGCCGCCCTCGCCCGTCAACTCGCCGGCAAGATCGAGCGGGCCGGCCTTTCCGGTTGCCTCTATGACGCGCTCGCACAGGCGCCCTGCGGTGAGCTCGCTCACCGTCTCGATAATGGCCGTGTGGTCGTCCAGCGGAAGGGTTCGTGCGGCCCCCATCTGCTGCGCCGTCTGCCTTGCGAAGGGGCGGCGCGAAACCGCAATGACCTTTGCCCCCGCCTCGCTTGCCAGCCTTGTCAGGATCGCGCCCAGAAATCCGATGCCCACAATCGCCACCGTCTGACCGGCACTTATGCCGGCGCGGCGGAAGATGTTCATGGCACAGCCGAGCGGCTCGCCTGGAAAGGGCATGTGCGCCAGTTCCGGCGGAAGCCGCACGACGCAGGCCGCGTTGCCGACATCGAATTGGGCATAGCTTCGCTGGAACAGGGTTGCGACTGGGGTGCCGTACTCCAAACCTTCCACATCCGGGCCCAGCGCATCCACGAAGCCCCAGCCCTCGTGGCCCAGGCCACCCGGCTCGGTGGGAAAGCGCATCCATGAAGGGCCGGCCCACGGCCCGAGATTGGAGGCGCAGACGCCGCAGCCGATCAGCCGTACCCGGACCTCGCCCGGGCCGGGATCGGGAATGGGAATTTCCTGAATTTCGATCTGCCCCGGGCCGGTTACCACCGCCGCCTGCATGAGGGCGCGCACGGAAGCCTGACCGGCGCGTTGAGCACGTTGGAGCATTCCCGTTGTTCCTGCCGTCCGGGGCCGAAAAATCCCGCGAGCAGGAACCGGCTGGAATGCGATTGGTTCCCTGAACGGGCCGCTAGCGCTGGCGCCATAGAACGGCTTCAGTCCGCCGCACGGCGCGTTCTGCCGACCGTCGCGGCGATCTCGGTATAGGCGGCGTGAGCTTCCGGTAGGTCGCGCCGGTTGGCCTCGCGCAGGAAGCGCAGCGGGAAAAGCGCTGCCTCCACATTCGCATGCGAAAGCTGCTCAGGGCGCAGCGCGTCGTTGGCCAGCGCCTCCTCCGCCTCGGCAAGCGCAGCCTCTATTTCCGCCTCGTCCGCGATGCCCTTCTGGCGCAACAGGCGGCACAGGGTCGCCACGGCCATCAACACGCCCTCCATCTGCAGATTTGCGGTGTTCATCGCGGACTCCTGTAAACTCTCGGCAGGAATTCCATGCCGCTACCATAGCATATCTCACTCGGATGAGTCTGTGGCCAGCTATGCGTAACCGCAATCAAGCGTGCCCGGGCGCTGCAACCCGCCGGTCCCAAGTCTTGAGCGAGGAAACGCCTGTGCACTGATCCGCAGGGGCGGCACTCCGGCCGAGGCTGATATAGCGCAGCCCGTGCTGCACCACCGCCTGCGGATCGAAGAGATTGCGGTAATCGACCAGGAGGTCGCCGGAAAGCTCACCGGCGAGGCGGGAAAGGTTCAACTGCCGGTACTCGTCCCATTCCGTCAGGACGATGGCAGCCGAAGCGCCTTTGCAGGCCGCGTAGGGGCTCTCGGCCCATATCACATCCTTCATGTGCCTGCGGGCATTGGCTTCTGCCTTAGGATCGTGTGCAATGACTTGCAGACCCGCTTCCTGAAGCGCTGGAATGACGGTGAGGGCAGCTGACTCGCGCACATCATCCGTGTTCGCCTTAAAGGCAAGTCCCAGCACGGCCACCCTTCCGCCCGGCGAAAGCCGGCCTTCCTTCAGGATGCGGCGGGCCAGGGCAACCTTGCGCTGGTCATTGCGGGCAATCAGCGTCTCCACCAGTTTTTGCGGTGCGCCGAACTGCCGGCCCGTGGCGGCGAAGGCGCGCGTATCCTTGGGAAAACAGGAGCCGCCGAAACCGGGCCCCGGCGCGAGGAAGCTGTCGCCGATACGCCTGTCCAGTCCGATTCCGCGCGCCACATCGGCTATGTCGCCGCCGGTTCTTTCGCAGAGATCCGCGACATCGTTGACGAAGCCGATCTTGAGCGCCAGGAACGCATTGGCGGCATATTTGATGAGCTCCGCATTGCCGGTTGTCGTGGCGACGACCGGTACGCCGGCGCGGGCAAGAGGCCGATAGAGGGCGCGCAGGATGTTGCGCGACCGCGTGTCGTCGGCTCCGATGACGATGCGGTCCGGCCCCAGGAAATCGGCCATGGCGGAGCCCTCGCGCAGAAACTCGGGGTTGGAGGCGACGCGAATGTCGAATGCGCTACGCTTGCGGGCGATCGTCTCGCGCACGCGCCGTGCGGTGCCGACCACCACCGTGGACTTTATGACGACAAGCGCGCTGCGCTTCAGATGCGGCGCAATCCGCTTCGCCGCACCGAGCACGTGGCTGAGGTCGATACCGCCGCCTGGACCCGCGGGCGTGCCGACAGCGATGAAGACGACATCCGCGTCCGACACACTCTCTCGCAGTCTCGATGTGAAACGAAGGTGGCCTGCCGCCACGGCCTGGCGCATCGCATCCTCAAGCCCCGGCTCGTAAATCGGGGGATCGAAGCGCCGGAGGCGTGAGATTTTCGCAGCATCAATATCGTAACAACACACGCCGTGGCCGATGGCGGCCAGGCAGGTGCCGGTCGTCAGGCCGACATAGCCGGCGCCTATCATCGTGATCTGCATGCGGTTCTCCTGAGACCATCGTCACACCGGCCTAACTTTGAATTGTATGTTGTTGTTCCAGAAGAACATGCTGATGATTAATAGGAATAAAGTAGAGATAAGTAATGATGTCGCGCATATTTGTATAATATGTGCGATATATGCTCTCCGAAGATAAAAAATATTCTACCGCTCTACAAATTTGCTGAAGCGGCTTGTTTCTCCGCTTTGCGTGCGTTCCTGATACAGGAATGCGAGCTTTCTGTCGTCAAATATCCGGAAGAACTCGTCCCAGCTGATTTCCTCCAGGCTCTCATCCGGCTCGCCGAAATCGATACGCAAGATTCCGCCCGGCTCGCTTGTCTTGACCCGCGCGGGACGTCCGCTGCGCTGCTCGGCCCATTTGCGAATTGTCTGATGGTCCGTCGTGGTGTTTGCCAGCGTCATCGTCTTCCTCCGTCGGATTGATTGACGGTCCGCTTGCGCCCACGAACCTCAGCCAGGCGCAAAAGTTCCTCCCGTGCACCGCCTTTGCCGGCTCAGCGAGCGGCGGGAACAAATGGAAGCGCCCGAGGTTTTGGGCGCGACACCTTCTTCATCTTCACCGGGAGCGATTGTGAGCAGAAAGGCGCTGATAACCGGGGGCTGCGGCTTCATCGGCCGTCAGGTCGCGCAGGAATTGCTGGAGAACGGCTATTCCGTCGCAATTCTCGACAGCCTGATCGCGCAGGTTCATGGAGACGGCCCTCCGCCCAAAGATGCGCGCGCAGAATACCATATCGGTGACATCCGCGATCCCGACCTTGTCCGCTACGCATTAAAGGGGGCTGATTTCGTCATCCATCTTGCGGCGGAAGTTGGCGTGGGCCAGTCCATGTACGAAATTGCCCGCTATGTGGGCGTGAACGATCTGGGCACGGCGGTGCTCCTCGAATGCCTGATCGACCATCCTGTCCAGCGCATCGTGCTTGCCTCCTCCATGAGCGTCTACGGCGAAGGCCTCTATGAGACGGAGGAGAGCGCCCGCTTCGGCCGTGCGAGGCGGCAGCGCGAACGGCTGCAGGCGGGGCAATGGGACCCTGTGGACACCGACGGCAGACCGCTGAAACCTGTCGCCACTGATGAGGAAAAGCCAGTCGAGCTCGCTTCCATCTATGCGCTCACGAAATACGCTCAGGAGCGAGCGGTGCTCATTTTCGGCGAGGCATATCCGGTGGAGGCTGTGGCGCTCCGGCTTTTCAACGTGTTCGGGCCGGGGCAGGCGCTGTCCAATCCCTACACGGGCGTGCTGGCGAATTTTGCATCGAGGCTGGCCAATGGGCAGTCGCCCCTCGTGTTCGAGGACGGCCGGCAGAAGCGCGATTTCGTGCATGTGCGCGATGTGGCGCGGGCTTTCGGCTTGGCGCTCGAAAGTCCGCAGGCTGCCGGTCAGGCGATCAACATCGGCAGCGGCCATGCCTATGAAATCCGGCAAGTGGCGGAGCTGGTAGCGCAGGCCCTGGGCGTGCAGGAACTGCGGCCGGAAATCCTCCACAAGATGCGTTCCGGCGATATTCGTCACTGCTTTGCCGACATTTCCAAGGCGCGTGAGCTTCTGGGCTTCGAGCCACGCCATCGGCTGGAAGACTCGGTCGGCGAGTTCGCGGAATGGGTGCGCGAGACGGGTGCCGCCGACAACGCCGCGCAAATGCGCCGGCAGCTTGAAGAACGGGGTCTCGTCTCATGAGCGCGGTGCACGGCGCGAACGGTCAGAGCGCACCCGTCGTCATCACCGGTGGGGCAGGCTTCATCGGTAGCAATCTGGCCGAAAGCTTCCTGAAGGAAGGGCAGGAAGTCGTCCTGCTCGACAATTTGAGCCGCCCGGGCGTGGAAGAAAATCTTGCATGGCTGAGGCAGACCTATGGCGAAAAGGCTCGCCCCTGCCTTGCCGACATCCGGAACATCGAAGCCCTCCGCCCTGTCTTTGCGAATGCGAGGGCGGTGTTCCATTTGGCCAGCCAGACGGCGGTCACCACCAGCCTCGCGCGTCCCGTCGAAGATTTTGAAGTGAATGCGCGCGGCACGCTGAACGTGCTTGAGGCGCTGCGCCAGGCGGGAAGCGGCGCGCCGGTCGTTTTTGCCAGCACCAACAAGGTATACGGCGGGCTCGATGATCTTGAAATGGTCGAGCTGGAGGATCGCTACCTCCCGGCCAATCCGGAGCTTCGGCAGAAGGGGATAGGCGAGGATCGCCCGCTGTCCTTCTGCACGCCCTATGGCTGCTCCAAGGGCTCCGCCGACCAGTATGTGCTCGACTATGCCGCGTCCTTCGGCGTTCCGGCCGCCGTGCTGCGCATGAGCTGCATCTACGGCCCGCGGCAGTTCGGCACCGAAGATCAGGGCTGGGTGGCCCATTTCCTGATCCGCGCGCTTCGAGGCGAGAGCATTTCCATCTACGGAGACGGCAAGCAGGTGCGCGACGTGCTTCACGTTGCGGATGCGGTTGCCGCCTATCGCGCCGTGCTTTCCCGAATAGATGCCGCGAGCGGCAAGGCCTTCAATCTGGGCGGCGGCAACCTCAATGCCGTGAGCCTTCGCATGGTGCTGTGCGAAATCGCCCGGATCACCGGCAGGGAGCCAGCCACGGAGTGGCATCCCTGGCGGCCGGGGGACCAGCGCTATTTCGTTGCCGATACGTCCCGCCTGAAGGGGCTCGTCGGCTGGGAGGCAACAATCGGCTGGCACCAGGGCCTGAGCGACCTTGCTTCGTGGTTCTCCAAGGCGCGCGGCCTGGGACCGCCACAGCAACAGGAAAGGCTTACGGCATGAACATGCTACGCATCTCGGCGGATGAAAATGATCCGACAGATTTCCCTGCGCGGCAGAGGCGTGTCGAACGCCGTCGGGTCCTGATGACGGTGGATGCGGTGGGCGGCGTGTGGCGCTATGCCATGGAGTTGGCGCGCGGCCTGCTTGCGCATGATGTCGGGGTTCTTTTCGCCGGGCTGGGCCCGGAACCGTCCCGGGCGCAAGCCGATGAGGCGCTGCGGCTCGGCAAGCTTGTATGGCTTGAGGAACCGCTCGACTGGATCGCGCCCGACGAGGCAGCCGTGAAGGGGCTTCCCGAAAAGCTCTGCCGGCTGGCCCGGGAGGAGGGAGTTGATCTCCTCCATCTCAACCTGCCCTCGCAAGCGGCCGATATCGATAGGGATTTGCCGGTTCTCGTCGTGTCGCATTCCTGCGTGGTGACCTGGTGGCACGCCATGCGCGAAGGGCCGCTGCCCAAGGAATGGGAATGGATGAAGCGTCAGAATGCGGCCGGCATGGCGCGCGCCGATGCGGTGGTCACTCCAAGCGGCAGCCACGCGCAGGCCATAGGGCAATGCTACGGCGAGCAGCCCCGGCTTTCGGTGGTGCACAATGCCATCAGCACCTTCCTTCAGGGTGCGGACAAGGAGCCCTTTGTCTTTGCGGCCGCCCGCTGGTGGGACGAGGGCAAGAACGCCCGCGTTCTGGACGAAGCCGCCGCGCATGTTCCCTGGCCAGTGCTGATGGCCGGCTCTGCTTTGGGCGCCAACGGGCAGGCCGTGCGCATCTCCAATGCACGCCATTTGGAGGAAATTCCCCACGACGAAGTGGTCTCGCAGGTCCGCCGCGCCGGCATCGTCGTCTCGCCTTCTCTCTACGAGCCCTTCGGCCTTTCCGTGCTGGAGGGAGCTCGCGCCGGAGCCGCCCTCGTGCTTTCCGACATTCCGACCTATCGCGAATTGTGGGGTGAGGCCGCCACCTTCTTCGATCCGCGGGACGCGGAGGCGCTTGCCCGGGAGATCAGCCGCCTGGCGACCGACAGCGCGCTGCGCGCGGAGATGGGGGCGAGGGCGCTTGCCCGCTCGCGCTTCTTCACGCCGGATGTGCAGGCCAGCCGCATGGCCGAGCTTTACGCCCAGCTTGTCACATCGCGTACGAGAGCGTGAGATGAACTTCGTCTTCTACACCCACTCGCTCGTTTCCGACTGGAACCATGGCAACGCCCATTTCCTGCGCGGCGTGATGCGCGAGTTGATCGCACGCGGCCACACGGCCATCGCGCTGGAACCGCAGAAAAGCTGGAGCCGCAACAATCTGCTGAACGAGCAGGGTGAGGCAGCTCTTGCCCGCTTCGAAGAGGCGTTTCCAAACCTCGTCTGGCAGCCTTATGGGGACGATTTTCCGCATGAGGAAGTGCTCGACGATGCCGATGTCGTCGTGGTGCACGAGTGGACGGACCCCGCACTCGCAGAGCGCATCAGCCGCACGCGCCGCGAGGGCGGCTCATTCACCCTCATCTTCCACGACACGCATCATCGCTTGGTCTCAGCCGAACCCCAGACCGGCGAGCGGCTGCTCGCCGATTACGATCTCGTGCTCGCCTTTGGCGAAACGCTGTCCGAGCGTTATCGCCGCCTCGGCTGGGGCAGGCAGGTCATAACCTGGCACGAGGCGGCCGACACGCGGCTTTTCCGGCCCATAGAAGATGAGGAAAAGCAGGCCGATCTCATCTGGATCGGCAACTGGGGCGACGGTGAGCGCACCGCCGAGCTCAGCGAATTTCTGATGGAGCCGGCAGCTGCGCTCGGCCTGACGGGCACGGTGAGGGGCGTGCGTTATCCATCCCAAGCTTTGGTGGCGCTTGGGCGGGCCGGCCTTTCCTATGGCGGCTGGATTGCGAATGTCGATGTGCCCCGCGCCTTCGCACAGCACCGCGTGACGGTTCACATACCGCGCCGCCCCTATGTGGAGGCGCTCCCGGGCATCCCGACGATCCGTGTCTTTGAGGCGCTTGCAGCAGGCATCCCACTCATCTGCGCGCCCTGGGACGATGCCGAGGGCCTTTTCCGGCCAGGCGAGGATTTTCTCCACGCCCGCCACGGCGGCGAGATGACGGGACAGTTGAAGCGGGTGCTCGAGGATGAGGACCTTGCAGCCGCGCTGCGGGCGTCCGGATTGGAGACGATCCGAAGCCGGCACAGCTGCGCTCACCGCGTGGATGAGCTTTTCGAAATTCTCGCCCGTCATGGAACAGCGCGCGTCCGGCAAGGGCTGGCGGCAAGGGAGGCTGCGGAATGACCAGGATCGCTTTTTACGGCTCCAGCCTGCTGTCCTCCTACTGGAACGGTGCCGCGACCTATTATCGGGGCCTCATCCGCCAGCTTGCCCGCCTCGGCTATGAAGTGACCTTCTACGAACCCAACGTTTACGAACGGCAGAAGCACCGGGACATCTGTCCTCCCAACTGGTGCAAGGTCGTCGTCTATGACGGCACGAAGGCCGCGCTGAAGGAGGTTGCGGCCATGGCGCGCGAGGCCGATGTGGTGGTGAAGGCAAGCGGCGTCGGCTTCGAGGACGATGCGCTGATGGATCACGTGCTGGCCGCCGCTCGGCCAGGTGCTCTCAGGATCTATTGGGATGTTGATGCGCCGGCAACGCTCGCCGAATTGCGGGCGGATGCGGACCACCCGCTTTACCGGCAGCTTAAAGAGGTGGACGTTGTTCTCACCTATGGCGGCGGTAAGCCCGTTGTGCAGGGTTACCGGGCGTTCGGGGCGCGCGAATGCGTGCCGATATACAATGCGCTCGATCCCGAAACGCATTATCCCGTCCGGCCGGAAATACGCTTCAGGTCCGATCTCGCCTTTCTCGGCAATCGGCTGCCGGACCGCGAGGCGCGGGTGGACGAGTTTTTCTTCAAGCCCGCATCCATGCTGCCCAACCAGACGTTCTTGCTAGGCGGCTCGGGTTGGGACGACAAGCCGAGGGGCGAGAACGTGCGCTACATGGGCCATGTCTCGACCCGCTATCACAACGCCTTCAACGCCACGCCCAAGGCGGTGCTCAACATCAATCGCGCCAGCATGGCCGAGAACGGTTTTTCCCCCGCGACGCGCGTCTTCGAGGCTGCGGGTGCCGGAGCCTGCCTGATTACCGATGCCTGGGCAGGCATAGAGCTCTTCCTGAAGGAAGGGGAAGAGGTTCTCGTGGCGCGCGACGGGAAGGACGTTGCCGAAATCCTCGTACGGCTTGATCCTGTCGAGGCCGAGGCGATCGGCAGGCGCGCGCGGGCGCGCATCCTGCGCGACCACACCTATACGCATCGGGCCGCGGAGGTGGACCGCATCATCTCCCGCCATGTCCGCCCACCGCGCGTGGAGGCTGCCGAATGAGGCCGCTCTCCATCATGGTCCTCGGGCTTTCACTGTCGTCCTCCTGGGGCAACGGACACGCGACGACCTACCGAGCGCTTCTGCGGGGACTGGCGGGCGAAGGGCATCGCGTGCACTTCCTTGAGCGAGACATGCCCTGGTATGAGGCGCACCGCGATCTGCCGGCTCCAGCCTTCTGCCGCCTTTCCTACTACCGCACGCTTTCCGATCTCGAGCGGTTTTCCGGTGAAATCCGCGGCGCGGACGCCATCATCATCGGCTCCTACGTGCCGGAAGGGACCGAGGTGATAAGCCGCGTGGCGGCCATGAAGCCGCAGCTCCTTGCGTTCTACGACATCGATACGCCCGTCACACTCGCCGCCCTGGCCGCGGGCGAGGAAAGCTTTCTCGCGCGCAGGCAGGTGCCACTTTTCGATCTCTATCTTTCGTTTTCCGGCGGCAAGGTGCTTGACCGTTTGGAGGAGGAATTCGGCGCGCGCCGGGCGGCCGCCTTCTACTGCTCCGTCGATCCGAAGGCCTATCAGCCGACCGGCGAGCCGCCCCGCTGGGATCTGGGCTATCTCGGCACTTACAGTCTAGACCGCCAGCCCAAGCTGGAGCGGCTTCTGATTGAGCCGGCGCGCCGCTTGCCGCAAAAGCGCTTCGTCGTGGCCGGTGCGCAATATCCGGACGGCATCGACTGGCCGGATAATGTCGAGCGCATCCCGCATCTGCCGCCCGAGGCGCATGCGTCCTTCTACAGCCGGCAGCGTTTCACCCTCAACGTAACGCGCGCCGATATGGTAGCCGCCGGCTGGTCTCCCAGCGTGCGGCTGTTCGAGGCGGCAGCCTGCGCCACGCCGATCGTGAGCGACCGGTGGGAAGGTCTGGATGAGATTTTCACCGACGGTCAGTCCATCCTTCTTGCCGATGGCACTGAAGACATGGTCGAGGCGCTTACAAAAATTCCGGACACCGTGCGCCTTTCCGTCGGGCAGGCCGCGCGCGCCTGCGTGCTTGAGCGGCATACGGGCCGCGCCCGCGCGCGTCAGCTCGTCCACCTGCTCAATGGCATTGCTGTCGAGGGCCTCGCAGAGGCGGGCTAGCCTCGTTCTTTGAAGCCGAAGGAATTCAGTGCATGGATGCCATCAACACGAAAGCCCAGAAACGGGTGCTGGTTGCAGGCGGCGCCGGTTTCATCGGCTCGCATCTATGCGAAGCGCTGCTTGCCGAAGGCCACCGTGTCATCTGCCTCGACAGCTTCCTCACCGGTCAGCCGGCCAATGTAGCGCCGCTCGAAAATCATCCGGGTTTTACCTTCCTCCGCCACGACATTTGCGATCCGCTGGCGATCGGCGAGCCGCTCGATGAAATTTACAACCTCGCCTGCGCGGCCTCGCCCCCGCGTTATCAGGCCGACCCCGTCCACACGATGCTGACCAGCGTGCAGGGCACGCACAATCTGCTTGAGCTTGCATGCCGGCACGACGCGCGTTTCGTGCAGGCCTCCACGAGCGAGGTCTATGGCGACCCGGAAGTGCACCCCCAGCCGGAGGACTATCGCGGCAGTGTCAACTGCACTGGCCCGCGCGCATGCTATGACGAAGGCAAACGCGCTGCCGAGGCGCTGTGCTTTGACTATCTGAGGCTTGGCCGGGCGGATGTGCGCGTCGCGCGCATCTTCAATACTTACGGCCCCAGGATGCGCCCGGATGATGGCCGCATTGTCTCGAACCTGGTGAATCAGGCGCTCAAGGGCGCGCCGCTCACGGTCTACGGCACGGGCGAGCAGACCCGCTCCTTCTGTTATGTCACCGATATGGTGAAGGGCTTGATGGCATTGATGGCATTGGCCCCCAACCCGAAGGTGCCTGTCAATCTCGGCAACCCGGGCGAGTTCACGGTGGGTGAGCTGGCCGCCATGGTGCGCCGTCTGGTGCCCAGCGCCGGCCGGATCGTCTATCAGCCGCTTCCCCAAGACGACCCGCAACGCCGCAGGCCGGATATCGCGCGGGCTCAGGCGCTGCTCGGCTGGCAGCCGCGTGTTGCTCTCGCTCAGGGTCTGGAGGAGACCATTGCCTGGTTCCGTGACGCCGGGGCACGGCAGGAAAGACGTTCCCGGAAGCGCCGGGAAACGGTCTGACGGCGTGGGCCAGACTGAAGCCTATCGCAACACCTTCTGCTTCGGCCTCGCACTGGTTTGGGCGGCTGTTCCGACAGCCTCTTCTCCGCGGCTTCGTCGCGCAAGCGCCTCCTGAAGCTGGAGTGCAAGCTGCAGCAGCCTTTCGGGCACTGGTTCCTTCTCGATCTCGCGCAGCAGGATTTTGATTTCCGGCGGCAGGGTCTCCATGGGCGCAGAGCGCTCCTTGCTCGTTCGCTTCATGGTCTCCCCCGGTTGTCGACCCTCCATCGACAGGTTTGTCGTGTTAGACCCGGCTTGGCAACACCGTTGACCTCGCAATACCCGGATTTTTTGCCAATGGCCGCTGAATACGCCCGGGCGCGACGGAACAATGGCGCCAGCCGCTCATTTAGGGGGGCCAAGCTGGCCTCCCGGAACAAAAGCAGATGCTGAAGAAGACGGACACGCCCGCGCCGCTGGCGGCAGACCCGATGGAGGATGCCCGCCGGGCGCGGCTCACCTATGTCAGCGATAGCGAATCCGGCATCCGCCGCAAGCGGTCCGGCAAGGGCTTTGCCTATGTCGCGACGGATGGTTCGCGCATCACGGACGGGGAGACGCGCGCGCGTATCCGGGCGCTGGTCATCCCGCCCGCCTGGGAAGATGTCTGGATCTGTCCTTCTCCCGACGGGCACATCCAGGCCACGGGCCGCGATCAGCGGGGGCGCAAGCAGTACCGCTATCACCCCGACTGGCTCTCCTGCCGGGATGAGGCGAAATTCTCGAGCCTTGTCGCTTTCGCCGAGGCGCTGCCGGATCTGCGCGCCCAGGTGGACCGCGATCTTTCCAGGCAAGGTGTGCCGCTGGAAAGGGCGGTTGCCTCCATCGTGTGGCTGCTCGATCGCACGATGATCCGCATCGGCAACGTGGCCTACCGGCGGGACAACAACAGCTTCGGGCTCACCACGCTGGAAAACCGGCACGTGAACGTCGAAGGGGCAAGTCTGCGCTTTTCTTTCATCGGCAAGTCAGGCCAGGAGTGGAAGCTGCGGCTGTCGGACCGGCGCATTGCCCGCATCGTGCGCACGATCCAGGAAATCCCCGGTCAGCATCTGTTCCAATATCTCGATGACGAGGGGGTGCGCCGGCCCGTCAATTCGCAGGACGTGAATGAATACATCCGCCTGCACGCGGGGGAGAGCTTCACCTCCAAGCATTTTCGCACCTGGGGCGCGACCTGCGCTGCCGCCCTTGCTTTTGCGGAGGCGGAGACGCCCGCAAGCAAGCGGCAGGCGGCCCGGCAGCTCAACGCGGTGGTCGACCATGTGGCGCGCCGCCTGCGCAACACGCGCGCTGTCTGTCGCCGGTGCTATATCCATCCTGCCGTGATCGACAGGTGGGAGGAGGGCCGGCTCGTTCCCGAATTGGCGGGCATCCGCCGCCGAAACCGCCGGGCGCTCAAAGGCTTCGATGCTGGGGAATCGTTGGTTCTGCGCTGGCTGCGTCAGTGCGGCGAAGCCTGATGTCTAAGGAACATTAGTCCCTTCCGGTCGTTGCGGCCCTATGACGGGAAGGCTCGTACCTTTTTCCGCAGCCTGCTGGCGGAACTGATGCCCGGCCGTTCAGGCGCGGGTGCTCCCGCGGCGCGACCGCATGCGCGTTCCTCCGGCCGCTAATCGAAATTTCTGGAGTGTTTCATGCCGGATTATCTGTGGTTCTTCACCGTCGGGATTGCCCCCTTCCTGGTAGCTTTCGTGATCATTTATGCGCTTCTTAAGCGGCGTCGGCTCAGCCGGGAAGAGCGAGAGGCACGGGACGAGAAGACCCGCGAGCTCTACGAGAACCGCCGGTAGTAAGACAGCAGCCCGCTCATCCGCCGTGGCGGATTGTCGGTCTCATCGGGATTGGGCAGCGGCTCCTCGTCAGGCATCCGGTCCGGGTTCGGCTCCCGCACCGGTTTCGGCCCTGGAAAGTCGGGCGGCGGAGGAGTCGGCGTCGGGTCCGGTATCGGACGGGGTACTCCCATCGCTTCCTCCTCCATTCTCACATCCGCAACAGGGTAAGCACGCCTGCGATGAAGAAGGCCGCGCCGACGATCAGCAGCGCGTAAAGCCAGAGCGCTCCGGGCGCCTCGCGGCGCGGAGCGTCTGCGTGCTGCCGCGCTTCCACTTCCTGCCTGCGCTGATCTTTGCTGACGGGCGTGCCCGCGGCCTCGTCGTCAGAGCCCAGCGGTGCGGCGGCGGGGTCCGGGAAGCGCACCTTGTCGGCCGTCCGTCCGTCGTCGATGTCGGAGCGGAGCCGATCGACGGTCGGTGGCTCCGCGTGATGCACTTTCCGCGCGCTCATGGCATCCATTCCCATCTCAGGGCATATGCGGCCTGTGCGCCAAATCCTCTTGCGGCTGGACCTCGATCCGCACCTTCCGCGGGTCGAATGCGCCGTGCTCGCGGATTGCGCCAATCGCGGGTGGCGGCTGATCATAGGTCCACATAACATCCTGTTCCGCCTCGCCCACGGCCGTCACATCCCAATATCTCGCTTGGCCCTTCCGCGGGCAGCGATACTCCGTTGGTGATGGCGACAGAAATTCGAAGTAGATGTCCCGGAAGGGAATGTAGAGGGCGGGATCGTGTCCCTCCTCCCTCAAAAGGAGCGCATCCTTCGTCGATGCCAGCATGGCATCTGAAAACATGACGTTCACGGTGCCGCGAAACGGCGCCACCGCAAGCTTGGGCTTCTCGTCCACGTGCGTTTCTCCCTGTCTGCGGTCTCCTAACACGGCCCGAGGCGGCAGGTTCCAGTTCCGGAACAAGTGTCTCGACTCCGGCGTTTCGGTCGACAAAGGTTCACCTGACGCGAGAATGTCATGCAGATTCCTCTCCAGATCGCGTTCCACCGGGCCGAGAAATCGGAGTGGGCGGAACAGGAGATCCGCGACCGGGTGGACAAGCTGTACGCCTATTACGACCGGATCACCGGCGTTCGCGTCACGGTGGACCAGCGGGCCGGGAACGTGGAACGCACGTTGCCCCCGGTGGTGCGCATCGAGATAAGCCTTCCAGGCAAGGCGCCGCTCGTCGTTGCCTATGAGCCCGACCGCCTGCAGCAGAAATTCCAAAACCCCGATCTCGGCAATGCCATCAACGACGCCTTCGCGATCGCCGAACGCCAGCTCGCACGGCTAAGTGAGGAGCGCCAGGGCCGCAGCAAGGCCGGTCAGCACGATTCGCAAAACCAGTTTCTGGGTCACGTGGCCCAGCTCTTTCCAGAGGAGGATCACGGATTTCTGCTCACCAAGGAGGGCGGCAGCCTCTATTTCCACCGTAACGCCATGCTTCAGGGCGACTTCGACAAGCTCCAGGTGGGCGACGAGGTCCGCTACGTGGAGGAGATCGGAGACACGGGGCCGCTTGCCACAAAGGTTCGCGTGGTTGCAGCCCGTCGCGAATAGCTCCGCCCGGGCCGGTAGAGACCCCGGCTCGGGGTGTGGCCCTCTTCACGGGTGCACGGCGGAACCGGCGGCGCCTGCGGCGAATTTTCATCCATGCAGAACGAGGAAGGGCCGATGACGAGCGATCCGCACAGCCTCGCCTCCGCCGTCGCGATCGATGCCCGTGCTGAACCTGTGGTGGACAGCGCCGAGGCCGAGGCCTTCTACGCCCATGCGATTGGCGAGTTGCTGAACAGCGGCATTCCTTTCCTCGTGGCCGGAACCTTCGCCGTAAGCGCCTATACCGGCATCTCCCGCGCGACAAAGGACCTCGACATCTTTTGCAAGGCAGGCGACTGGCCGCGAATACTCGGCCATTTCCAGGCGCTCGGCGAACGGGTGGAGGTCGAGGACGAGCGCTGGCTGGGCAAAGTCCGCCGGGGCGAAGACTTCTTTGACGTCATTTTCGCCTCATCGAACGGCACCATGCCCGTTTCGGACAGCTGGTTCGAGCACGCCCGCAGGGCCAAGGTGCTGGGCCGCGAGGTGCGCCTCGTCGGTCCCACGGAGCTCGTCTGGTCGAAATGCTTCGTGCAGAACCGTGATCGCTATGACGGGCCGGATGTGGCACACCTCATCCTGCGCGCCCACGATCAGGTCGACTGGAAAAGGCTGCTCGCCCATATGGAAGTGCACTGGGAGGTGCTGCTCGTGCATCTCCTGAATTTCCGCTGGATCTATCCGGGCGAGCGCGAAACCGTGCCGGCCTGGCTGATGGACGAGCTGCTCGACCGCCTGCATCACCAACGGCGGCTGCCGCCCCCGCGCGTGCGCGTCTGCCGCGGAAGAATGTTTTCCACCGCCGATTACGAGATCGACGTCCGGGAATGGGATTTTGCCGACATCGATTCCAACGGCGGCAGCGCGTCGTAAGCACTCCGGGAAAGACGCCATGAAGATCGCCGCCATTGCCGACCTGCATGTGCGTGAGGATGCCTCCGTCTCCCACCGGGCCATGTTCAACGAGATCGGCCGCGAAGCCGATATTCTGGTGCTTGCCGGCGATCTCACCGACCTGGGAAAGCCGCGCGAGGCCGAGCTGCTGGCTGAAGATTTGCGCGGCTGCGGCATTCCCGTGGTTGGCGTGCTCGGCAATCACGACCATGAATGCAACGCCGTGGAGGATGTGACGCACGTTCTGCGCGAGGCGGGAATGCACCTGCTCGACGGCCAGTCCGTGGAGCTGAAGGGCGTAGGCTTCGCCGGCGTGAAAGGCTTCGCCGGCGGTTTTGGCCGGCGCATGCTTGCCTCCTTCGGCGAACCCGCCATCAAGGCAATGGTCGCGGAGTCGGTGAACGAGGCGATGAAGCTTGAAAATGCGCTGCGCCAGCTAAGCGCGGAGCGCGTTGTTGCCATCGTCCATTACGCGCCGATCGAGGAGACGGTTTCGGGTGAACCCTTGGAGATCTACCCGTTTCTGGGCTCCTCCCGGCTTGCGGAGACCATAGATCGCTTTCCCGTGAACGCGGTCGTGCACGGCCATGCGCACCATGGCGTCTATGAAGGGCGCACGCCGGGCGGCGTGCGCGTCTTCAACGTGGCGCAGCGTATCGAGAAACCGAGCGGAAAGCCCTATGCGATCCTCGAAATTTGAGCGCCTGCAGCTCTCTAGATCACATAGGCCTTGAGCGGGGCGAAGCCGTTGAAGGCCACCGAGGCATAGGTGGTGGTGTAGGCTCCGGTCCCCTCGATCAGCACTTCATCTCCGATTGTCAGCGAGACGGGCAGGGGGTAGGGCGTCTTCTCGTAAAGCACGTCCGCCGAATCGCAGGTGGGCCCGGCAAGCACACAGGGCGCAGTCTCATCGCCGTCGCGTGGCGTGGCGACAGGATAGCGGATCGCCTCGTCCATGGTTTCCGCCAGTCCGCCGAACTTGCCGATATCGAGATAGACCCAGCGCACATCGTCGTCTTCGGACTTCTTGGAGATCAGAACGACTTCCGACTTGATGACGCCGGCATTGCCGACCATGCCGCGGCCGGGCTCGATAATGGTTTCGGGCAGGCGGTTGCCGAAATGCCGCTTCAACGCCTCAAAGATCGCTTGGCCGTAAGCCTGCGCCGTCGGCACGTCACGCAGGTAGCGCGTCGGGAAGCCGCCGCCCATATTGACCATCCTGAGCGAGATGCCCTTCTCGGCAAGCGCCTGGAAGACGAAGCGGGCATCCTTCAGCGCACGGTCCCAGGCCGAAAGGTCCGTCTGCTGAGAACCTACGTGGAATGATACGCCATAGGGAGCGAGCCCCAGCGCCTTGGCCTGGCGCAAAACGTCCACGGCCATGGTGGGCACGCAGCCGAACTTGCGGGAGAGCGGCCACTCGGCGCCGGCTCCGTCCGTCAGCACGCGGCAGAAGACCTTGCTGCCGGGCGCGGCGCGGGCGATCTTTTCCACCTCTTCCACGCAATCGACCGCAAACAGCCTTATTCCGAGCTCGAACGCGCGCGCGATGTCGCGCTCCTTCTTGATCGTGTTGCCGTAGGAGATGCGATCGGGTGTGGCGCCGGCCTCCAGCGACATTTCGATCTCGGCCACGGACGCCGTATCGAAGCAGGAGCCGAGGGAAGCAAGCAGGCGCAGGATCTCAGGCGCGGGATTGGCCTTTACGGCGTAGAAGATTCTGGAATCGGGCAACGCCTTCTCGAAGGCGAGGTAGTTCTCGCGCACGACGTCGAGATCGACGACGAGGCAGGGGCCTTCGGGTCGTCGGGTGGCGAGGAAGTCGAGGATGCGCTGGGTTGCCATCGGATTCTCCATCGGGGCGGTGCGGCCGCCCGTTCGCAAGCTCAAGCTCTGCGGACCCATTGGTCCGCGGTGGACAAAGGATGCAGGCGAAGCCTCCGATCGCCCGGAAAAACCGGGTGTTGCAAGCCGCCTGAGCATTTCGGCGAGCACCCGCGCCTGACGCGAACGCTCTCTTTGTCTGCCTCAGCTTTGGATGGGAAACCCCTCCGCACTGCCGGCAATGAAGGTGTGCCTCTTTAGTAACCCCGGTCTTTGGACAACCGGCAGACACCAGAAAGGCCCGCACCGTCGTTGCTTCAAGATGTCCTCGATCTTCGGGTGGCCGTAAGACCGACTGGAGCGGTTAGGTCCAGGTACCGTACCGGCTCCCTCGCCATTCCGAGGGGCGGCGGACACCCACAGGCACGTGCGACTTTGGGCGACGCGCGATATAGGCGCGTTGCCGGTCACAATCAATCGGAAATTCCTGTCGAGCTTGAAAAAATTCCCTTGACCGCCGATTGTCGTGTCAATGATGGGAGGTCCGGCGATGACGACCACACGCGATCCTCTGAACGCGTTTCTGGATTATCCGGAGGTACCGGTTGCCTCCGCAGCGGAAGGGCCGCTCAAGGGCCTCAGCCTCGCGGTCAAGGATATCTACGACGTGGCGGGCTATCCGACCGGCGGCGGCAACCCGCAGAAGGAAGCCGAAAGCCCGATAGCCGAGACCACCGCGCCCGCCGTCCAGGCGTTGCTCGATGCGGGCGCGCGTTTCATGGGCAAGACCCAGACGGACGAACTGACCTTTTCCATGATGGGCATGAACGCCCATTTCCCTCCGCCGGTGAATGTGATGGCGCGGGAGCGCGTCACGGGCGGTTCGTCCTCCGGCTCGGTGGCGGCAGTGGCCGGCGGCCTTGCGGACATCGGCGTGGGCTCCGACACCAATGGCTCGATCCGTGCGCCGGCTTCGTTCTGCGGCCTCCTTGGTCTCAGGACCACGCACGGCCGAATCAGCATGGAAGGCGCGATGCCGCTCGCCCCGTCTTTCGACACTTTCGGCTGGTTTGCCCGGGACGCCGCCGTCTACGAGGCCGTCGGTGCGGTGCTTCTTGGCGAGGACACCCATTCAGAGGGGCTTGTCCGGCCGATGCGTATCGCAGAGCTGGAAATGCGGCTCTTCGGGCCGGAGGAGCGCTCGGCCTACGATGCCATGCTCGCCCGCGTCCTGAAGCGGTTTGACAGGGCGCCCGGTTTTCTTGCGCTTCCGGGAGATCTGGAAGAGCTGTTCACCTGCTTCAGGCAGATCCAGGCCTATGAGGCCTGGGGCGTCCACGGACCCTTCCTTTCGCAGAAGGACCGCGACCTCGGCCCCGGAATCAAGGAGCGCTTCGCCTACGGCCGCTCCATCGATTCGGCCACGGTCGAAGCCGCGCGGCGCAGGCGGCGCGACTTTCAGGCGGATTTCGCCGCGCTTATGGGGCCCGACATGGTGGTGATCCTGCCCACGCAGCCTTCGGCGGGACCGCTCAAGATCGCGACCCATGATGAGCTGGAAACCTATCGCGGCAAGGCCCTGGCCCTCACCTCCATTGCCGGCCTGCTCGGCTGGCCCCAGATTTCGATTCCCCTGGGCACGGTCCACGGCGCGCCGTTCGGCATCTCCCTCATGGGTCCGGCGGGCAGCGACCGTCAGCTCATCCGGCTTGCCGCCGACATCCTCTCCGCCGCCTGAGACATGGACACGCTCACCCGCATGCGGGCCTTTCTCAAGGTGGTGGAGGCGGAAGGATTCTCCGCTGCCGCGCGCAAGGCTGGCAAGTCGAAGGCGCTGCTTTCGAAATATGTGCGCGAGCTCGAGGACGAGCTCGGTGCCCTGCTCATCAACCGTACGACGCGGAAATTCTCGCTCACCGAGGCGGGCCACACCTATTACCGGCGGGCAGGCGAGATCCTGCGCGAGATCGACATGCTGGCCGAATCCCTTCGGGAGTCGTCGGGCGAGATTCGCGGCCGAATCCGGCTGACTGCGCCGCGCACTTTTGCCGATGCGCCCATCGGACGCTCGCTCATCGACTTCGCGGTGGCACATCCCGACGTCGTGCTCGACATTCACCTGGACGACCGCTTCGTGGACCTCGTGGAAGAAGGGTTCGATCTGGCCATCCGCATCACGAGGCTCGATGATTCCTCGCTGATCGCGCGTCGGCTTGCTCCCTTCCGCATACCCTTGTGCGCCTCGCCCGTGCTCATCGAGAAGCATGGCCTGCCGTGCCATCCGCGCGATCTGGCGAACCTACCCTGCATCGTGGATACCAACAGCCGGTTCCGCCACAACTGGCTTTTCCGTGAAAGGGACGGGACGGCGATCTACGTTCCGGTGTCCGGCCCGATCGAGGCGAACAGCCCGTTTGCCGTGCGCGCGGCAGCCGTGGCCGGGCTGGGTTTTGCCATCATCCCAGACTTCATCGCCGAGCCGGACATCAGGGCAGGGCGCCTCGTCACCCTCCTCGACGACTATCTGGCCGATGGGGCAGGCGTCTATGCGGTCTATCCGCACCGCAGGCACCTTCCGGCCCGGGTACGGGCGCTGGTCGATTTTCTCGCGCGCTGGATGAAGGAGAATGGCCGAAGCGAGGCAGGCGACGGCCCGTATGTCTGACTTCCCGGCCAAACGGACCGTTCGGGCGCAGTCCTTGGCGCGTGGCCGGACGCTCCGCCCGGTCCCAATTTCGCCCGCTTCATGCGGGACAAGGCCGCATCCGCAAAGCGATGGGGTGGTGGCGCATGCTGACAATTTGCCGTAAGGCGTCGGGCACGGTTACAGCGCTTCTCGCACTCTCCGCTCCCGCTTTTGCCCATCCGCACGTGTTCGCCGAAGCCCGTCTTGATGTTGTCGTGAACGGCGATCAGGTGGAGGCGCTGCGCCATCTATGGCGTTTTGACGATCTGTTCTCCAGCACCGTTCTCATCGAGTTCGACCGGAACAAGAACCTTGAGCTCGATCAGGGCGAATTGCAGGAGGTCGCAGGCGTCGTCCATGAATCGCTTGCCGAGTTCAATTACTTCCAGATCGTCACGGCGAACGGGAAGGACGTCGCCATGCAAGCGCCGGCCGAGCTCATTGCCGACTTTACCGACAACCAGCTCATCATCCTTTTCGAATCGCTTCCGAAGGAGCCGATCCCGCTTGAAGGCACGGTCGCTTTCGGCGTTTACGATCCCACCTTCTACACGGCCATCGACTTCACCGAGGATGAATACATGGCCGTCGAAAACCTGCCGCCGGGCTGCAGCCGGCAGGTCATCCGTCCCGACCCTGAAGAAGCCATTGCCCAGAATCAGGAGACACTGACGGAGGCTTTTTTCAATGATCCGGCCGGCAATGACTTAAGCAAGATCTTCGCGACAACGCTTGAGATCACGTGTGATGCGAATGGCTAGCGCGGCTTCGAAAGAGCCGGATGTTGCAGATCGCAAGACAGCGGGTCTCTTCGCCGCCTCCCTCTTTGCGGGAATGGCGATTGCCGCGGCCTTGCTGGTTCCGGCCGCCGCCCTTGCGCAAAGCTCGCTCGGCATCGGCACAGCCGAGCCGTCGATGGCCCCGGCGGGTCCTTTCGCCGGTTTCCTGCAGTGGGTGAATGCCGAGCAGCAGCGTTTCTATCGCGCGCTGACCGGCGCGCTCAAGGCCATGCGGGACGACGGCTCGCAGCTCTGGCTGCTGATCGGCCTTTCCTTCGCTTACGGCGTCTTCCACGCGGCGGGGCCGGGTCACGGCAAGGCGGTCATTTCCTCCTACATGCTTGCCAATGAGGTGGCGTTGAGGCGCGGCGTGGTGCTTTCCTTCGCCGCGGCCCTGATGCAGGCCGTATCGGCCATCGTTCTGACGGGCGTCGTGTTTCTCGTGCTGCGCGGTACGGCCATCTCGATGACCGATGCGACCCGGTTTCTGGAGACCGCAAGCTTCGCACTGATCGCGGCCTTCGGCGCCTGGCTGCTGTGGCGCAAGCTCGGCCCGCTTCTCCTGCGTGGGGGCCGGACGCACAGCCTCTCGGCCGCACATGCCCATGCACACCCTCATTGTGATCATGCGCATGACCATGCGGCCGGCGAGATCTGTGATTCCTGCGGCCATGCCCATGCGCCCGACCCTATGCGCCTTACAGGTGACCGCCTGGATTGGCGTGCCGCTTGGTCGGCTGTGGCGGCAGTGGGCCTGCGGCCGTGCTCCGGCGCTTTGATCGTTTTGACATTCTCCTTCCTCAACGCCCTGTGGATGGGCGGCGTCGCCTCCGTCTTCGCAATGGCCGCAGGCACTGCGATCACCGTGTCCGTGCTGGCCAGTTTCGCCGTTATGGCCAAGGACCGGGCCTTGCGGCTTGCGGGAGGGGGACGGCTCGGCGCGCGCATTCATGCGGGCATTGAGATTTTCGGTGCTTTTCTGGTTTTAATCTTGGGGCTTATCCTGCTGGCGGCCAGCCTCGGCTGAAACATGGCCGCAGGTTCGGGCACGGTAACGGCCACGCCCGCCTTCGCTACGATCCCGCGGCGTCGGATTCCCCTTCCTCGTTTCCGAAGCTGAGCAGCCGGTCGAGAAGGTGGAGCAGCTGGTCGCGGTTCTCCGGTCCGCCAAGGGTGGCCACGATGCGGTTCTCGTGGTCCTGCCACAGCGCCACCATCCGCTCCACGAAGTTGACGCCTTCTTCCGTGAGATACAGCGAGTGCGAGCGCCGGTCCGACTTGTCCTTGTGTCGCACTGCGAGCCCCCGCGCCTCGATCCCGTCCATCAGGAAGACGAAGTTCGCCCGTTTGATGCCCAGCTTGTCGGCGATGGTCGTTTGTTTCTGCCCCGGATATTTGGCGATCATGGCGAGCACGGAGAACTCCGCCGGGCGCAGCTTGAGCTTCGCCAGCGCGCCTGCGAAATCCTGATGAACCAGCAGTTGCGCCCGCCGCAACTTGAAATCGAGAAGAGAGGTCATGCAGGGAAGCCGCGGACGATCCGCCAAGGCCTCTTCTGAATCAATCGCCTTGCGGGACGGTTTCTCTGATCTGGCAACGGGCAAAGTCATGTCACCTCCATAGCGGGCGTCGAGCGGAAGAAAGATCAGGCAGGCGGAGACTCTGCGGCTGGTTGTCCGGTGTTGCCGCAGCAACTCGGCAGCAAACGCCGCGCCGGTATGGTCGCGCGGTCAAGGCCAATGAATGCGGCGAATTCGGCGCAAACGCCTCCGCCCCCAAAAGGACTGAATCAAAAACGTATAGCGCAATAAGCTACGGCATAGCCGCTTTCATGTTCTGATTACGACGTTTACAGTTCTGGGTGCGTCATAAGAGAACGAGACAGCAGCAGTAAAGCAGGCCATTTCACGTTCAAACGGCGTGAAGTTCGCTGCATAAATCTGTGATATTTAGCCTGTCATACGATCGTTTGTATAATGTGTACAGCCTGCGCGCCCCATTCGATGCCGGCTTCCCGCACCTGGCGCGCGGTGCGGCTTTCGGCAGGTGTGACAGGCAGCGGCAAGTCGTTTTCGGCGAGGGTGCCGAGGATGTAGCGCGCCAGCACCTGGCCGAAAGCCGTGCCCGGCGCGATCCCCCGCCCGTTATAGCCGCTGACGGCGATGATGCGCGGCGCGAGACGGTGGAATCGCGGCAGGCTGTCAGCCGTCGTGCCGATCATGCCGTACCAGCCGTGCCGGAAGGTGACACCGCCCAGCCTGGGAAACAGTTTCTTCACCGTCCGGTGCGCCCACATTTCATGGACGGCCCGGCCGGTCCCCCTCAGCGCGCCGACGCTGCCGAAGATGAGCCGACCTTGCCGGTCCCTGCGGAAGGAGGTCAGCACCTTGTTGGTGTCCCACGCGCCCTGGCGTTCCGGCAGGATTTCTCGAGCCGCCTCTCCGTCCAGCGGGTCCGTGGAGAAGTTGAAATAGGGCAGGAGAACGAGTTCGCCGCGAAGCTCCGGCCAGAGCGCCGTCGTGTAAGCATTGGTGGCGGCGATCACCCATTGGGCGCGAATGCTGCCCCTTTCCGTCGCAACGCGCCATTGCGAGCCTTCCTGCGTGACCGCGACCGCGCGCGAGCGCGTGAAGACCCGGGCCCCGGCATCAATGGCCGCCCGCGCCAGCCCCCGCGCATAGGCAAGCGGCTGGATCGTGCCTGCACGAAGGTCGAGCAAGGCGCCCGCATAGGCTTCGGTACCCAGCTTCGCGGCAGCCTCGCTGGCATTCAGCAGGCGGACGGGTGCGCCGCGCGCAGCCCATTGTTCGGCCCGCTTCGCCAGTTCGCGCAACCCAGTCGCCCCGACGGCACAGTGAAGCGTTCCGGCCCGTTCCGGCTCGCATGCGATACCGTGCCTCTCAATGAGATCGAAGACCGTGGCCGGTGCGTTGCCGAGGAGATCGAGAAGGCGTTCGCCGTAGGGTTCGCCGAGAGTGCGCAGCAGAATGTCCGGTTCCACCCACATGCCGGCATTCACCAGCCCAACATTGCGGCCGGAGCCGCCGTGGCCGATCTCGGCCGCTTCCAGCACAGCCACCTTGGCGCCGCCGGAAGCCAGATGCAAAGCGGCCGAAAGTCCCGTGAAGCCGCCGCCAACGATTGTCACATCGGCTACGATCGCGCCGGAAAGAGCGGAGGTTTCCGGCGCGGGCGGCGCGGTTTCGGCCCAAAGTCCCTGGCCGTCAGCGTCACTGCGCATTGTAATGAACTCAGCCTGAAGGAATCTGCGTAGGATTTTGCACGGGGCGCGGAAAATGCCAATGGCCCGCCGCAAACCGGCGTGCGGGAACAAATGCGGTCATGCGTTGCAGCGGCCAGGGGCAATCGCTCGCAACGCTGAAGCGTGGCTGCCCGCCTGCGAGCAGCGGGCATAAGTCAAACTGAAAAGCCCATTGCTTGCCAGTCTGCTATCTTCGGCTGTTGTCAGCCAAAATGGCGGCCGCAGAGCGGGCAGCATGTAATTCATCAACTCATAAAGCTCATCAATTTATGAAGCGGTGCTTCCATGAAGGTATACCATAACAAGTTAAATGCCCCTGCAATTAAGCCGGACCAAAGGCTGGATAGTTACCGAAAGAGCATTGGCAGCCATCAAGCGAAAATGACGTCGCAAGGGTCAGGTGGGCGCGGCGCTTTGCGTTCGGCCGATAGTACGGCGCCCCGCCAGCTAGCCGGACCGCCCATGATGCCTGACGAGGCACTGTCAAGGGGGCGCTTGGGGGAGACCATCCGCTATCGAGTGAATGTAAGCTCGAAGCCGCTCCCATTTGGTGTCAAAGTCTTGTATCTCAGTACAATCCTTGCGCTGGCGCGCGAGGCCTCTGCCGCCCCCGCGTTCTGGGATAGCAAACAAGAAGAATGGGTCCCTCCCGGTGAACCGGAGGATGATGTCAATTCTTTTAAGGAATATGTCTTTTCTCCCTTTTCCAGTTTCTTCTACAAATTGAACGTAGAATATGAAATGAGAAGCTGGAAGCCATCAGTTTTGAGTGGATCATATATACCGTATATTGATAGGAAAATAGAATCTTTTACTATTACTGATGGATATCTTTCAAATACCAATGGTATGAAATTGGAAGATATTTTGAATAGTGATTATATGCGATATGTTAAAGGTAATAGAATTTCTAAGAATATTTCGGACAACGAAATATATAATTTAGTTCGTGAAGTTCTGAAAAGAAATAATATAAGTGCTGATTTTGTATTCGGTTCCGAGGAAAGCGCCCTCGCTTCAGTTGTTTTGAGTAAAACCGGAAAGGCTTACGGCGAAAAGGATCTTCTCGATATTCAGAAGGAGTTTGTGAGGCTCGTTCTTGACTGGCAGAATGGTACTGCTGGAGGGAAAGACCCGTGCCGGGATGCAGCAAAGCGGATGGCGATAGCCAGGGGGCTTGATTCCAAGGCGAAGGACTTCATCGACGACATGGCACTGCTGCTGCGGGCAAAATATGCAGACCCGCGTGCATTAACGTCATGCAGCATCTCTTTGCCGGTTGTGGCCGAGAACGGCTGCGAAATGCCGTCGCGGGAAGCGATAAAGGTCTTTAAGCAGGAGGTCGTGAACCCGGAGCTGAAGCCGGCCGCCGCGAAACAACTGGACAAGCTCGTCGATGAGCAGACGCGTATTTTTCAGCTAGACCCTTTTGGTCAGGTGCTGAAAAACGTGGAGGGGCTCACGCTGAAGGACATTGCCGACAGCCCCCTTATGAAAGCTTATTATCCTGACTTCGATAAAACTGAACTCCAGTCGCTTCTTTATTCCTGGGCCGATGCCAAGGGCTTGGACACAAGCTTTCCGATGGGGTCGGCACTCCACGCCGTGTCAACGGTTGTCAAGCGGGTTACAGGAAATCAGTTTCACCCGACCGGGGATGCCAGCGCTACTGAGGCCTTCTACAAGCTGCGGGAGCAGTCGCCGCTGGAGGACTTGCTGCTTCGAGCTGCCCACTACATGGAAATAGAAAAAGGCTGGCCCGAACTCAAAGCAGATGATCCGACGGCCGTGAAGAATGAGAAGATTCAGGCCTTGTTGGATCAGCTGCGCCTGGAGACAGGTGACTTTCCTGAGCGGTTCAAGGCAAAAAAGATAGCTCTGAAAGTACTTGAGGAAAAAACGGGACTGAGCCGAGCAGAGCTTCTGCATCGGAAAATCGAGGAAGACGATAAAGCCCTCGCGAATGTATCTTATCCACATCAGAACTTCAGAGCGAATCATAAACGGGACCGCGAGGGGAAATCGATAGTCGATAAATTCCTGCAGGAAGCCGAAGATATATACCGCTTAGTAGTTCATGTTGAACCGCGCCGGGATTGCCGGAGGCTCCAACTCCTGAGTAGGATGGAGCATCATGAGCAAGACGACGAACAAGTTT
>NZ_JAODNV010000025.1 GCF_025398195.1 Chelativorans petroleitrophicus
CGCGCCATGGCGCAGGCCACTGCCACCTGGCCTGGTTTTGCGCCGCCGCGTGGCCGGATTTTGCACCGCCGTTGACAGGATGCGTTGAGGACCGGCTGCCTGAAGGTACTTGCCGCACGGGTTCTTGCCGTGCGGCAAGAGGAGGGCAGCCTTGCGACGGATATCCAGCATCGCCAAACCCGGGAGATCGAGACGCTTCACATCGCGCGCATCTATGACTGCACCGGCATCGCCAGGAATCTCGAGGATGGCTCACACACGATCATCCGTTCGCTGATCGAGCGCGGGCTTGCACGGCTGATCCCTTCAAGCTCGGCCTCGACGTGACCCGCGAATGCGCCGTCATCGATGCTGACGGCAGCGCCTCCGGCAAGCTGTTCGCAGTCGGCCCGCTCACCCGCGGCACATTCTTTGAGATCGATGCAGTTCCGGACATCCGCCTGCAATGCAAGGCACTCGCGGAAGCGTTCACTGCCCCTTGAGCGGGTTCATTCGCTATCATCAGGGCGCACCCGGTTGCGGCGTTCCGCCGTCTCCTAATAGGTCAGGCTAAGGCAAAATTGATTATTAAACAGGCAGCATCGGCCTGCGCCTATTATTTAGGCGTGACGTGCGTGTCCTTTGCGCAGCTCTGAGCGTGTTGCAAGAGCGACATCTCGCGGAATCAAGGCTTTCTGCGTTTGGCACGCCTCCTGCATATCCATCTGCGAGTAGAAGCGGTTAGGGCCCATCGGGCCCGGGACATTGCTCGGCATAGCGGGAATCCACACCGGGGTATCTGATGCCGGCTTCTGATCTTCAACGCGCAAAACACTCACACCAGGACCAACATCCGGCGCGCCGGATGCGGGGCCCTGAGTCATGGCGGAATGGCAACATCCAGATGGGGAAAAACCAGATGCTAAAAGCGCTCTCCAAGACACTCCTCTCCGGCTTCTTCGCGGCTTCCACCCTCATGGTCGCGCACGCAGCCGACAAGGTGGTTTTCCAGCTCGACTGGCTGCCTGGTGGCGACAAGTCGGCAATCTTCATCTGCATCCAGCAGGGCTTCTGCGCCGACGCCGGTCTCGAAATCACCATAGAAAGCGGCCGCGGTTCCTCCGAGGCGATCACCAAGCTGGCCACCGGAGTATCGGACATCGGTATTTCCGGCATCGGCGCACTGATGGCCGCCAGGGCCAACGAGGACGTGCCCGTGACGGCCGTGATGTCGCTGTTCAACAAGGGTCCCCACGCCTTCTACACGGTCAAGGGCACGATGGAGACGATCGAGGACGTGAAGGGCAAGACGGTCGCCACGTCGCCCTTCACGGAGTCCAATGTCTATCTGCCGCTGGTATTGATGGATCTCGGGATGGAGGAGTCCGACATCACGCTCAACAAGGTCGATCCCGGTGCCCTTGGCCCCATGCTGATGACCGGCGCGACCGACGTCATTATCGCCTGGATGACGGACCTGACCCGCTACACCACCCAGGCCGCGGCGGCTGGGAAGGAGCTGGCGGTTTTCCCGTGGTCGGACGCGGGGCTGGAGCTCTATTCGGCGTCGCTGGTGGCCTCCGACGCGTTCCTTGCGGAGCGGCCCGAGGTGGCCCGTCGCTTCATTGCGGCCTACAGGCGTTCGCTCGAATTCATGCGCGACAATCCGGCCGGGGCCGCCGAGTCCGTCATCGCGATGGTTCCCGAGCTCAGCGCCGAGAATGTGGAGGGGCAGGTCAAGGATACCATCGGCCTGATCTTCAACGAGGTCACCGAAAAGGATGGGCTGGGCGTCTTCACGCCGGAGCGGCTCCAAGCGACCTGGAAGCGCGTAGCGGCCGCGCAGGGTCTCGATGAGGCGGGGCTCGATCCCGAGACTCTCGTAGACCGCAGCTTCGTGCCGGAAAGCTGAGCCGCATGACCGCGCAGGCCGCCATATCCTTTTCCAATGTTGGGCAGGTGTTCCGGACTGCGACCGGATCACTGGAAGCCCTGCGCGGCGTCGACATGACGTTGCATCGCCACGAATTCGTGGCGGTGCTTGGCCCCTCAGGCTGCGGCAAATCCACCCTGCTGCGGCTCGCCTCGGGCCTGCTCAGCCCCACTAGCGGGACCGTCGAGGTGTTCGGCCTTCCAGTGCGGGAGCCGCGCGACGATATCGGTATCGTTTTCCAGAAGCCGACGCTGCTGCCCTGGGCCAATATCGAGGACAATGTGGTCTTTCCCGCCCGCCACAAGACCGGAAGGGTGAGCAAGGACGACCACCTCCAGGCGCAGGCCATCCTTGCCAGGGTCGGCCTCGCTGGCTTTGAAAAGCGGCTGCCCTCCGAACTCTCAGGCGGCATGCAGCAGCGCGTCGGCATCGCGCGCGCCCTGTTCATGAATCCCGACATTCTGCTGATGGACGAGCCCTTTTCCGCCCTGGACGCGCTGACGCGCGACGAGATGGGGTTCGAACTGCTGCGCCTCTGGGAGGCGCAGCCCAAGACGGTGATGTTCATCACCCATTCGATCAGCGAAGCGGTGCTGCTTGCCGATCGTGTGCTTGTCATGAGCGAGCGGCCGGGCCGCGTCATCGAGAATCTGAGGATCGATCTGCCGCGTCCGCGCGGCTTCGAGACTGCGAACAACAAGGTCATGCATGACTATGTTTCACACCTCCGAGGCCTCCTCCTCAAGCGCGCCGCGTGAAGGGGGCATGGATTTGCGGAAAACGGCGCTCAACCTTGGCCGCGCGCCCGGCCTGCTGCCGCTGGCCACCTTTCTGGCGATCCTGATCGTCTGGGAAGTGTCCTGCCGCGTCCTGGCGATCCCGCCTTTCGTGCTGCCTTCCCCGAGCCGCATAGTTGGCGGTTTCGAGGCGATATCGGCCACGCGGTGGCTTGAGCACGTTTGGGCGACGCTGCAGGTTGCGCTTGCCGGCTACTTCGTCTCGATCGCGGTGGCGCTTCCGCTTGCAATCATGCTGACGCGATCAGAAACCGTGTCGCGCGCCCTTTATCCGATCCTCGTCGTCATCCAGTCCACACCCGTGGTCGCGGTGGCGCCGATTATCATTGTCGCCCTCGGCTCGGGCGACGCGCCGCGCGTGGTCATCACCTTTCTCATCACTTTCTTTCCGCTTGTCGTCTCCACCACAACGGGCATGCTTGCCACGCCGCCGGAGCTGATCGAGCTGTCCCGCAGCCTGCGCGCGCCTGCCATCCGCGAGATCACCCAAATCCGGCTGCCTTTCGCGATCCCATACATCTTCTCGGCCCTGAAGATATCGGTCACGCTGGCGGTGATCGGCGCCGTGGTTTCCGAGTTCGTGGCGGCAGATAAGGGCATTGGCTACTACATCCAGTTCTCCACATCCATGTTCCAGGTGCAGCAAGCCTGGGCGGGCCTCGTCGTGCTCGTCGCCATGTCGCTGGTGCTTTTCCAGGCCGTCTCGGCCGTCCAGCGTATCTTCTTCGCCTGGAGTCTTCCCCCGGAGCGGTCATGACGGATTTCATCATCACGGGCGCTGTTGGCATCCTCACGGGCCTTGAAGGTAAGGCGGCGCGGGCGGAAGGCTCCATTCGCGTCAGGCAGGGCCGCATCGCGGAGATCGGCGCGCTGAAGCCGCTGCCCGGCGAAAAGGTGATCGATGCCTCGAACGCCGTTGTCACGCCAGGCCTCGTCAATACCCACCACCACCTTTTCCAGAGCGTGCTGAAGGCGGTGCCGGAAGGCATGAACGAGGCTCTGGCGGCCTGGCTGCGGCTGGTCCCCTACAGCTATTGGCATAGGCTGGACGAGGAAGCGCTGCGCGTCTCGGCCACGATCGGGCTGGCGGAGCTCGCCTTGTCCGGCGCGACCACGGTAGCAGACCACCACTACTTCTTCTCGCCGGTCTACGATTTTGATCCGGGCGACGTGCTGTTCGAGGTGGCGCGGCATTTCGGCGTGCGCTTCGTGTTTTGCCGCGGCGGGGCGACGACGGGCCGCAAGTTCGACGGGGAGCGGACCCTGCCGCTGCCCACCGAAACGCTGGATGCCATGATCGATAGCGTCGCCGCAGCGGTAAAGCGCTGGCATGATCCGTCGCCGGATTCTCTGCGGCGCGTGGTCTTCGCCCCGACAACCCCCACTTTCTCGCTGAGGCCGGGAGAGCTTTCCGAGCTGCGCGCCGCCCAGCGCGCAATGGGGTTGAGGCTCCATAGCCACTTGTCGGAGAACATGGACTACGTCGCCCATACGCTCACCCACCATGGCAAGCGGCCTGTCCACTGGCTGGCGGACAATGATTGGCTGGGGCCGGATGTGTGGTTCGCCCATCTGGTGGAATGTGAGCCGGATGAGGTGAAGCTTCTGGCCGAGACGGGTACTGCCATGGCGCATTGCCCCCAAGCCAACTGGCGCCTCGGCTCCGGCGTTGCACCGGCAAGCATGCTGGACGAACTCGGCGGCATCGTCTCGCTCGCGGTGGACGGGGCAGCCGCCAACGAGGCCGCGGACATGGTCTCCGCCATGTATGCCGCTTTCTCGGTCCATCGGGCTGTCCGCGGCGTTAGTGCGACGACGGCAGAGGGCGTGCTGCGCTGGGCGACCGCCGGCGGCGCCCGCGCGCTCGGCTATGACGACATCGGCACGATCGAGGTCGGCAACCTTGCGGACCTCGCCATCTTTGACCTCTCCGATCCGCGCTATTTCGGCCAGCACGACCGCGTCATCGGCCCGGTCATATCTGGCGGCGGTGCCCGCTTACGCCACAGCTTCGTGGCTGGCCTGCCGGTGGTGGAGAATTACGCGCTTCCGTGGCTCGACATGGAGCAGCTTGCCGCTGATGCCCGCCGGGTCGTGGAGCGCATCGCCCGCAACGAGACAAGGGAGAAGGCCCGGGTCGGTATCTGAGGGAGCGCCCGTCCCAGCACGAAATGCCAGGAGTAGAAGCGGTTAGCGCCATCGGCGCGGGACATTGCTCCTTTTCACGGAATGCGGCTTCGGCGCCGCGCAACGAAAAACGGAGTAAACGATGCAGAGCAATATGGCGCGAAAAGACTATGGTCTCGTCGAACTCAACAAGGAAGCCACCTTCGGCGGCATGGGCAGCGTGAAGGAGCGCGAAGTTCCGCAGATCGACCTCAGCGATTTCGAGGCGCGCAAGACGGAGATCGCGGACCAGCTCTGGGATGCCGCGACGCGGATCGGCTTCTTCCAGCTCGTCAATCACGGCATTCCGCAAGCCCAGATCGACGAGGCATTCGAGTACACCGAGCGATTCTTCAATCTCGCCCCCGAGGTGAAGGCCAAGTATCCGCTGGAGAAAGGCACGAATGCCGGCTGGGAATACAAGGCGCAGGTGCGCCCCTCGACCGGGACGGCCGACAACAAGGAAAGCTACCAGATCACACTGCCGCGCATGGCCAAGCTTTGGCCGACAGGCGACGAGCTGCCCGGCTTCAAGGCGGTGATGCTCGCCTTCGAGCGTGCCAACTGGGCGCTAGGTATGAAGGTACTGTCCTGCTTCGCGCTGAAGCTCGGCTTCGAGCCGGACTTCTTCACGGAAGCGCATGACCCGATGTCGCCGGAGTATCAGTGCACGCTGCGCCTCATTCATTACCTGCCGATGGTAAATGCGAAACCCGAGGACTTCACGGGCTGGCGCGCCGGCGCGCATACTGACTTCGACTGCCTGACGCTGCTTCATCAGCGGCCGGGGCAGGGGGGCTTGCAGCTCTGTCCGGGCAAGGAGGCCACCGGCGGCGAATTGGAGTGGACCGACGTGCCCCCGCTGCCGGGTGTGATCACCTGCAATATCGGGGACATGCTGATGCGCTGGAGCGACGATCAGCTTCAGTCAACGCTGCACCGCGTGCGCATGCCGCGTGAGGACGAATATCTCGGCCCTCGCTACTCGCTGCCGTTCTTCTGCCAAGCCAACAGGGACGCCATCATCCAGGGCCCGGGTAATAAGTACGAGCCGATCAGCGCGGCCGACTATCTCTATCAGCGCGTGACGGCGAACAGCCTGTAAGCCGTTCTCGACAATAAAGCGGGCGTTCCTGCGCCCGCTTCCTCCCGCCTTATACCGAAGGCACCTGAATGAAGGGGGTTAAGCGGGAACACTATCATCGCGAAGACGGCGCATGTCACATTTCCCGGCCGTTGCTTGTCATGTCCTGCGCAACAACGGTTTCAAAGGAGATGATGATGACCGGCAAGGCGACGATCAACCCCCAGGAAGGACGTCTGACCCTCATCAATGTGTACGAAGTCGAGCCTGAAACGCAGGCTGCGTTGGTCAAGGCGCTCACGGATGCGACCAAGAGCACGATCCGGCATCAGCCCGGCTTCATTTCGGTCAGCATTCACAGCAGTTTCGATGGCCGCAAAGTCGTTAACTATGCGCAATGGGCCTCAAAGGAGCATTTTGAGGATTTCATGAAGAAGCCTGAGACGCAGGATCAGCTAAAACAGTTCGCTGGGCTTGCGAAGTCCGTGGCTCCCAGCCTCTACAGGGTTGACGAGGTTATTGCGGAGTAGAAGACGGCAAATGAACGACATCCCGTCAGATCCGTCGTTCACCGATTTGCGCCCGCGCCTCGTCCGGCTGGCGTATCGCATGCTGGGATCGGTGGCGGATGCCGAGGATGTCGTTCAGGACGCCTGGGCGCGGTGGCTAGCGGCAGATCGCACTTCGGTGCGCGAGCCGGCCGCCTTGCTGCGCACCATTGTCACGCGCCTTTGCCTCAACGAGTTGAAATCCGCCCGGCGCAGACGCGAGACCTATTTCGGCGTGTGGCTGCCCGAACCCATTGTTGAAGACTGGGAACCGGATGCGGGCGACGACATCACGCTGCCGCTGATGATCGCACTGGAACGGCTGTCGCCGCTGGAGCGGGCGACCTTCCTCCTCCATGACGTCTTTGGAATGAGCTTTGACGAGGTCGCGGGCGCCATCGGCCGCGAACCCGCAGCGTGCCGCAAGCTCGCAAGCCGCGCGAGGGAGCATATCCGGGCGACACGGCCTCGCTTTAACGTGACGAAGGAGCAGGGGCTGGAAATTGCCGCAGCTTTCTATGCTGCGTCGCGTAATGGTGACCTGCAGAGGCTCCGCTCCCTTCTGGCTGAGGATGTCACGGCCTCAACGGATGGCGGCGGCAAGGTTCCCGCCTCGCCGCGCCCGTTGATCGGTATAGCCGCGGTGATGGCACGGCACGAGCAGCTCGCGCACGAGTTCCGCCAGTCTCCGTCGCTTCTCATCCGCTATGCGATCATCGACGGGTTGCCGGGTTTCATCACCATCGAAGGCGGCGGGGTTGTCCAGACAACGGCCCTGCAAATTGCGGAGGAAAAGATCGTGGCGATCTACATCACCAGAAATCCGGACAAGCTCAGGCATCTGCACGACGTTTCCGTGCAGTAGGAGGGCGCCACGTTCCGCCATACCTTCAGGCCGCAGCATAGGTCTTGCGATACATGGCCTGAAGGTGATCCTCGACCGCGATGGGCGGATATTTCGGCTTTTCGCCCGGCGCCAGGCAGGTCGGGATGCATGAGACCTCGTAGTCGGGATTGCCGGTGAAGAAGAACGGCACGGAGTAGCGCTCGCGCCCCGAGCGATTCACGACCCGATGCAGTGTCGAGCGGTAGCGGTCATTGGTCCAGCGCGCGATCATGTCCCCGAGATTGACCACGAACGTGCCGGGAATGGGTGCGGCCTCTATCCAGCGGTCGTTATTGTTGTCAAAGACCTGAAGGCCGCCAACATCGTCCTGAAGCAGCAGCGTGATGCCGCCGAAATCGGTATGCGCGCCCGCGCCCATCTCATCGGGCGCGGTCTGCGGGGGCTGCGGCGGATAGTGCAGCAGGCGAAGGATGGCAATCGGATCGCGAGAGAAGCCTGCGAAGTAGTTTTCATCAAGGTCCAGCGAGAGCGCCAGCCCGCGCATCAGCCGCTCACCGAGGTCGAGCATGGCGGCGTGGTAGGCGCGCATGACCGGCCGGAATCCGGGCGCGTTCTGCGGCCACTGGTTGGGGCCATGATTGAACTTGCGCGCTACGACGCGTGGATCGTCCTCCGGCAGCTCCAGCCCGATATAGTAGCCTTCCTTCCGGTCCGGCTTGGCACCGGCCTGCAGCGTCTGGCCGCCGAGCGGCTCATAGCCGCGATTGCAGAAAGATTTCGTCTTGTGCACGGCCATCTTGGCCTCAAGCGGCAGGTCGAAGAACCGGCGCGTCTCGTCAAAGACGGCGTCGATCAGACCCTGCGGAATGCCGTGGCCCGAGCAATAGAAGAAGCCCGTGTGGAGGCACGCCGCGCGCAGCGCTTCCCCCACCGCCTTACGCGCAGCAGGATCGGAGGACGAGAGCCCCGAGACGTCGATGACGGGCAATCCTTGGATTGCGGGCGCTGAACTGGTGTTCATCATCACCTCCATGCTGCAAGCTTCCTCTTCTCTGAAAGCAAAGGATGTGCCAGCCGCACAGAGTCGGCGTTTTGCAGGCTCTACAACGGATCAGGGCCGGAAACCCCAGGAACGAAGTGCCCTTTAACGATGCAAATTGCCTATTGTGCGAGACCTGCACCCGGCCCGGCATAACGGACGTTCAAACGGGGCGAACAGATTGTGATGCAGCCTGGCGGGCCTGCCTGTGTTAGTCCCCCAGACCGTTGGGACGCAGGCATATTCCGAAGGAGCTTCATGCGACGCCTCGAGATTTTGGACGGCATGCGAGGGTACTTTCTCGTTTTCATGATGCTGAACCATCTGACCTTCACCGGCGGCTATCTGCTGGTGAAGATCAATCACGGGGAGCTGGGCTATGTGCAGGACGCACAGGGCTTCGTGTTCCTTTCCGGCCTCCTTGTCGGCATGGTCTATGCGCGCCGCATGCTGAAGGAAGGATACGTGGCCGGTGCCAGAAAAATCCGGAAGCGGGCGCTGGAGATCTACCGCTATGCGGCGGGCTCCCTCCTGGTCATCATGGCGCTCGGCCTGGTTCTCACCAGCTCCGCCACCTATTGGGAGCCCTGGCTGTGGAATCTGGCCAGCCACGATCCGATCTATGCGATCGCCTCGCTGCTGCTCATCTACCAGCCCACCTACATGGACATCCTGCCCCAATACATCATCTACATGCTGGTGGCGCCGCCGCTCGTCTGGCTTTGCGTGACCGGGCGCTGGATGTGGGTGGCCGCCTTCTCGGCCGTGCTGTGGGTCGCCGTCCAGCTCAGCCTGCATTATCCGCTCGCCGCAGGCACGCGCTATCTTCTGGACCTGATTCACGAAGGACGGATGCTGCGCACCGCATTCAACGTGTTCGCCTGGCAGATCGTCTTCATGGCGGGTCTGGTGCTCGGCTCCCTGACGGCGACGCAGCAGATCGACTGGAAAAAGGTGTTCACGCCGCGAAGCACGGCTCTCGTTTCGGCGGCGCTTGCGCTGTTTCTCGCTTTTATGGCCATCCGTCTAAGCTTCACCTTCGGCGTCATACCGGAGGAGATGGGGAAGCGCTTCAGGGCTCTCGACAACCGGGTCCAGTTCAGCTTCATCTATCTCGTGAACTTCCTTGCGACGGGCTATCTGGTCGCGTGGCTGGTCATCGCCGGGCCGGAGGCGAACAGCCGCGTGGTGCGAGCGATCAGCAAGGGAATGCGCTGGGTATTCAGCCTGTCATTCCTGCGCCTCATCGGCCGCCATTCGCTTCAGGTCTACGCCTGGCACGTGGTCGTCATCTATCTGTTGAAGGGCTTCGAATATCACCACGGTCCCTTCAACGAATGGACCAAGACGGCAATTGCCTTATTGGCGATCACATCACTTGCAATACCGGCTCTTTACAGGGAGCGCGCCCGCCTGTGGGGCAGGTTTCCTCTTCTCCAGCGCAACGCGGGCGCCGCCGGCGGCGAATGACAAGCGGGGTGCCCCTTTAGTAGCTGCGCGTATCAGCAACTCATCATGAAATGAGCAAGGGACGGACATTCCATGATCGAGTTCAACCGACGCGACATCCTATCGTTTGTCCTGTCGTCATCGCTCGCGGCCGTGCTTCCGGCGACGGCCCGCGCGGCGGCGGCCGATCCGGGGAAGCTGATCTTTGGTGGCCCTGAACCCTTCAGCTTCGATCGTCTGAAAAGCCAAGCGGCCGAGATGGCCGGAGAGCCGTGGCAGGATGGACGGTCACCCCACACCGGCATCCTCGAGAAGATCGACTATGACCGGTTTCAGGCAATCCGCTTCAAGAAGAGCCATGCGCTTTGGACCGACGGCAGGGGCGGCGCGCCCGTGCAGTTCTTCCATCTGGGGCGCTACTTCCAGGAACCGGTGCGCATCCACGTGGTGGAGAACGGACAAGCGCGCGAGATCCTTTACCGCCGTAGCTATTTCGACCTGCCTGAAGGACATCCCGCCCAGGAACTGCCCGACAATATCGGCTTTTCCGGGTTCCGGCTGCAGGAGTCGTCGCAGGAAACGGATTGGGTGGCCTTTCTGGGCGCCTCCTATTTCCGCGCCTGCGGGCCTCTGAGCCAGTACGGGCTTTCCGCGCGCGGGCTTGCCATCGACACGGCCCTGCCGAAGCCGGAGGAGTTCCCGCGCTTCAGCCGGATATGGCTGGAACGGAAGGAAGGGGAGGCGGACCGTGTTCTTGTCTATGCGCTTCTCGACAGCCCGAGCATTACCGGCGCCTACCGGTTCGACTGCGTGAAGGGCGAAACCCAGGTGATGGATATCGAGTGCTCTCTCTATCCCCGCAAGGCGATAGAGCGCCTCGGCGTCGCGCCGCTCACCTCCATGTACTGGTATTCGGAGACGAACCGGATGCAGGCGGTCGACTGGCGGCCGGAAATCCACGATTCCGACGGGCTGGCCATCTGGAGAGGTAATGGCGAACGCATCTGGCGGCCGCTCAACAATCCGCGAACCACCATGACCAACGCGTTTCTCGACGAGCATCCGAAAGGCTTTGGCCTGCTCCAGCGGGACCGGAACTTCACCCACTATCAGGATGACGGGGTGTTCTACAATCGCCGCCCCTCTGTATGGGTCGAGCCGAAAGGTGACTGGGGTGAAGGCGAGGTGCAGCTTGTCGAAATTCCGACGGATGACGAAATCCACGACAACATCGTTGTCTATTGGGTCCCGGGTGATCCGGTCGTGCCCGGTCAACCGCTCGATTTCTCCTACCGCCTGCACTGGACGGCCGAAGAGCCCTATCCGGCCGAGCTCGGCAGGGTGGTGGCCACCTACACCGGCATAGGGGGAATTCCGGGCCAGCCGAGGCCGAAAGACTCAATGCGCTTCGTTGTCGATTTTCGGGGAGGTAAGCTTGGCACGCTTGCCCGGGGTGATGCAAAACCGGTCATAGATCTTTCCCGCGGCGAAGTCAGCCTCGCCGATTCCTATCCGGTAGTGGGCCAGCCCGGGCTCTACCGCGCCTTCTTCGACACGACCATCGAAGGATCGGACCCGATTAACATGCGGATGTTCATACAGGGTGAAGACGGAAACGCCCTGACGGAAACCTGGCTCTACCAGTATCTTCCGTCTCTCGCGGGCGACCAGCGCGGCACCTGACCGGCAGGAGCACGGAGAGCGGTTCAGGCTCCGACCGGACCTGAACCGCGCTTGAGCCGTGGCCAGGGAGACGGGCCACGGACGGCAAGCTTATCGCGACTTCTTGTAAAGCTTGGCCGCAACCTCAAACATCTCTTCGGGGGCATAATCGGGCGTGAAGGCGGACGGTTCGCCCACGAGCTCGTGGATCTTGCCGCCCTCGGGCATGCCCTCGACCACTTCGAGCTCCCCGGGCGGATCGCCGGGAAGCGACCCCTCGCCACCGCCCCACACAGCCGTGATTTCCGCGTAGTCCTCCGGGCTGAAGGTGTAGAGACGTCGGTGCGATCCTTCTTCGAGGTATTTCTGGCACTCCGGAATTTTCGCGAGCGGGATGTTCGGCGTGGGCAGCATCTTTTCGATTTCGACACCCGTGATCTTCTTCAGCGCAAGCCCGTATGCGTGAGCATGCACCGAGCCTCTGACGAGCAGGTATCCGCAGACCTCGCGCCCCGTGGGATCGGTAAGGCTTTCGTAGACCCTGAGCTTGTGGAGCCTTGCGCCGCATTCGAGATGGAAATTGTGGAGCAGGTCGAAGATGACGTTGCCCGTCGTGGTGACGAAGTCCTTGTTCCAACTCAGCCCGTTGCTGTCGACCGGTACGGCCCCGCCGCCATGCGAGAAAAAGCCGGCCGCCAAGCGTATATCCTTCATCATGTCGAATGGTGCGTCCGCGATGTCCGCCGGTCCCTCCTCGTCGCGGTCGGGCATATCCGGGCCGTTGTTGAGCATCGCCACGCCGTTGCTCACCAGTTCGACGTGGCCCAGCTCCTCGGCGGTGATGGCGGCCACCAGGCTGTAGAACGGCCGCAGCTTGCTCTTGGAACGGAAGTTGAAGCTCTGGAACAGGTAGTTTCCGAGGGTGGACATTTCGCCATATTTGCCGCCGAGCAACTCCTGCAGCGCAGAGGCTGCGTTGGGATCCTGCTTGGCGGGTGGCGGCAATTCGATTTGCAGCTTGTCGACGCGTAAGAACATGCTCTGCTCCTCCATTTGGGCCAATCCCAACTAAGGAGAGAGCGAACAGTTCCGACCGTGCCGGCGAAAACAAGCACGCAGCATCGACCGGAACTGAAAGGAGACAGATGGGCACCGTAACAGCCGGTGCCCGCGCCGGCTGCGCGTCAGAAAACGAAGAGGTACAGGAGTATGATGACTACGAGCGGGACGCCCATAAGCCAGAGAACCACACCCTTTAACATTGAAGCGTTCCTTCTTTTGTTGCCGGGAAACGCCTATCTTCAGAGTCGGTTCCGCTGGCGCATGACCAGCATTCCACCACAGGCTTGACTTGGTTCACATGGCCTATAATATAAGACCATATGAACTCCATGGCTTGGGACGCACTATGGAAGCCTTGGCTGAAAAAACCCGGACGGACGAAACGGTTCGCGTCGCCTTGAAGGCATTCAACAATATCGCGAACGAATGGCAGCTTTCGCTGTCCGAAGCGGCGGCGCTGGCCGATATGTCCGAAAGCACTTGGAAAAGGGCGAGGAAGCCGGGCTATGCCGGTACGCTGACCAAGGACCAGATGCTGCGCCTCAGCGCTCTTGTCGGCATCTACAAGGCGCTGAAGCTTTACTTCAGCCCGCCGATAGACACCGGATGGATGCGGCTGCCCAATCAGGGCCCGCTATTCCAGGGCAAGCGGCCTGTCGATACCCTCATCGAGAACGGTCTGCCCCATTTCCTTCATGTCCGCAATTATCTGGATGCGCTGCGGGGCGGAGCTTGAAGATCACGCCACTGAACGATCGCGCGCTGGTCAGACTGATCCCGGCCACATACCACAAGCCTCCGGCTCTTCGCGGCCTGGTGGACAGCGACGAGGAGATGGAAGTCCTGGCGGAGATCGAGGGGCTGACCAGCGCGCGTCTTATGGCGGAGGAGGGGCGCTCGCCATATGTGGATCGGCGCGAACTGGCCTGGCAGCGCCGGAAGCACGATCTGCGTATTTATGGCAACACCCATGTGAACGCGGCCTTCACCTACACCCGCAAGGGAGGCAATCGTTTCAACGACGAGACGAGGGGCGCCTGGTATTGCAGCTGGGATCCTATGGTGTCGGCGGCCGAGGTCGCGTTCCACAAGACGCGCGAACTCCGCTACATAGGCCATTTCCATGATACGACGCGATATGTGGAGCTTCTGGCCGATTTCATCGGCGACTTTCCGGATATTACGGACGAGCCGTATCATCCGGCACTCAATCCCGACATCGCGCTCGGCTACCCCGAGGGGCAAAACCTGGCCAACCGGTTGCGCAGGGAAGGCCATCTCGGATTGATCTACCCGTCCGTCCGTGCTCCTGAAGGCAATTGCCTCGTAGCTTTCGAGGCCTCGGTGGTCCAGAACGTCAGGCCGGGAGCCAAGTGGGACATCGTTTGGGACGGCTCCGAACACTACAGCATTCACGGCGTCTGAAATCGCAGGAGGTGCGATTCGAGTCATCTCAAGTGCCTTCAAGAGCCGCAACAAGGCGCTCGAAATCGTGGAGCGGCGGCTTAAAGCAGAGCCCTTTCTGGTGGATAGCGCAAAAGCCGCCGGAGGCATCGGGCTTTACCCCGGTGGATAATGATGCTCATATGACAGTTCGACCGCGGCGCTTTCCGGCAGTTTTGGGCTTGGGCATGCGCGAGTGGAGGGGGCTCCGGCCATGTGCCGGTAGTTTTCTGCGCAGCTTTTCGAGTCAATCTGTCATCGGCGCGTAACAGAGGTCGGGGAAGAAGCGCTGGCAACAAGGCGCAGTGATAAGGGAGAGATAGGTAATGAGATTGCGTAAATTCATGGCGGCGGCTGCCGTTGCGACGTTCCTCGTTCCGGGGGCGGTGACGCTGGCCGAGGCCCAGACGCAAATCCAGTGGTGGCATGCAATGGGCGGCGAGCTTGGCGCCAAGCTTGAAGAGATCGTCGAGAACTACAACAAGTCTCAGGACCAGTACCAGGTCGTCCCGACCTACAAGGGCAGCTACCCGGAGACAATGACCGCTGCCATCGCCGCCTTCCGCGCCGGCCAGCAGCCGCATATCGTGCAGGTGTACGAGGTGGGCACTGGCACGATGATGGCCGCTAAGGGGGCGGTCTATCCCGTCTATCAGCTGATGCAGGACGCGGGCGCCGAGTTCGATCCGTCTGCTTTCCTGCCGGCGGTCGTCGGCTACTATACGGATACGGACGGCAATATGCTCTCGATGCCGTTCAATTCCTCGACGCCGATCCTCTACTACAACAAGGACGTGTTCGAGAAAGCCGGGCTTGATCCCGAACAGCCGCCGAAGACGTGGGCCGACGTCGAGGCCTTCTCGAAGAAGATCATGGAGTCGGGCGCCGCGCCCTGCGGCTTCACCACCGGCTGGATCTCCTGGGTGCAGCTCGAAAATCTTTCCGCCTGGCACAACCAGCCGATCGGCACGCTGGAGAACGGCTTCGGCGGTCTCGGCGCGGAGCTCACCTTCAACGGCCCGGTGCAGGTCAAGCACTGGACGAACCTGAAGAAGTGGCAGGACGAGGGCATCTTCCAGTATGGCGGCCCCGTGGGTGGCGATGACGCTCCGCCGAAGTTTTACGCGCAGGAGTGCGCGATCTACATGAACTCCTCCGCCTCGCGCGCCGGTGTAGTGGCCAACGCCAAGGATTTCGAGGTTGGCTACGGGATGCTCCCCTACTACGACGACGTGGAGGGCGCACCGCAGAACTCGATCATTGGCGGCGCCACGCTGTGGGTGCTCATGGGGCACGAGGATGAGGAGTACAAGGGAGTAGCAGACTTCTTCAACTATCTCTCCTCGCCCGAGGTCCAGGCCGAATGGCACCAGTTCTCCGGCTATCTGCCGATCACTCAGGCGGCCTACGAACTCGGCCAGAGCCAGGGCTTCTACGAGAAGAACCCGGGAACAGATGTCGCCATCAAGCAGATCACGTTGAACGAGCCCACGCCCAACTCCAAGGGCCTGAGGTTCGGCAACTACGTGCAGATCCGCGACATCATTGACGAGGAGTTCGAGCAGCTTCTGTCCGGCAACAAGTCCCCACAGGAAGCGCTCGATGCGGTTGTGGAGCGCGGCAACGCTCTCCTGCGCGAGTTCGAAGATACGAACGGCTGAGCTTGTCGGCTGATCCCTGACGTGAAGCCCGCGTGAAGGCGCGGGCTTCCCTCTCTTTTTTGAAGTTTCAGGATGCAGAACAAGCGCACAATCTTCGGCAACCGCGTGCTGCCCTATTGGCTGCTGCTGCCGCAGCTCGCCATAACCTTCATATTCTTCCTGTGGCCGGCCGCCCAGGCGGTCCGCCAGTCCTTCCTGCGTGAGGACCCGTTCGGGCTGAAGACGAGCTTCGTCTGGTTTCAGAACTACGAAAGGCTCTTTGCCGATCCGCTCTACCTCAATTCCCTAAAGGTGACGGCCGTCTTCGCGCTCGGGGTCGCCGCCCTGTCTCTGGTCACGGCGCTGGTGCTGGCGCTGGCGGTGGAACGCACGGTCCGCACTTCCCGAGCATATACGACCCTTCTGGTCTGGCCCTATGCCGTGGCGCCCGCGGTGGTGGGCATCATGTGGTGGTTTCTCTTCAACCCGACGATCGGCATCCTGCCCTATGTGCTCAGCATGGTCGGGTACAGGTGGAACCATGTCGTATCGCACACGGACGCGATGATCCTCGTCATCATCGCGGCGAGCTGGAAACAGATCTCCTACAATTTCCTGTTCTTCCTGGCGGGTCTTTCCGCGATTCCCCATTCGCTGATCGAGGCGGCGGCGATCGACGGGGCAGGGCCGGCGAAGCGGTTCTTCACCATCGTGTTCCCGATGCTTTCGCCGACCACCTTCTTCCTGCTCGTGGTCAACATCGTCTATGCGATGTTCGACACCTTCGGAGTGATCCACGCTACAACCGAGGGCGGGCCGGCGCAGGCGACCAACATACTCGTCTACAAGGTGTTCGAGGATGGCTTCATCGGCCTCAATCTCGGCTCCTCTGCCGCGCAGTCCGTCGTGCTCATGATCATCGTCATCGCGCTCACCGTCATCCAGTTCCGCTGGATCGAGCGCCGGGTTCAGTATTGAGGGGCACAAGATGGTCGAGAATAGACCCTTTCTGAACCTGCTGTCGCACCTGGTGCTGATCGTCGGCGTGGTGATCGTGGCCTTCCCGGTCTATGTCGCGATCATCGCTTCGACGCGCGGGCCCAACGACTTCATGTCGGGCATCATCCCGCTTCTTCCCGGGCCGCATACCCTGGAGAACTACCGTGAGGTCCTGTTCGCCGGCGTGTCCACGTCCGGCGCGCCGCCGATCGGGCCAATGATGCTGAACAGCCTCGTGATGGCGCTCACCATTGCCATCGGCAAGATCGCGATTTCCCTCCTGTCGGCCTTCGCGATCGTCTATTTCCGCTTTCCGTTCCGGCAGCTCGCTTTCTGGGCGATCTTCATCACGCTCATGCTGCCGGTCGAGGTGCGCATCGTGCCGACCTTCAAGGTGGTGGCCGACCTCCACCTGCTCGATTCCTATGCGGGGCTGTCGATCCCGCTCATCGCTTCGGCCACGGCCACCTTCCTGTTCCGGCAGTTCTTCCTGACGGTTCCCGACGAACTGGCCGAGGCGGCGCGCGTCGACGGCGCGGGGCCGATGAAGTTTTTCCGCGACATCCTCCTGCCGCTGTCGCGCACCAACATCGCGGCCCTCTTCGTCATCCTCTTCATCTATGGATGGAACCAGTATCTCTGGCCGCTGATGATCACCACCAAGCCGGAGTACTATACGATCGTCATGGCCATCAAACGCATGGCTGACGTCGCCGACGCGATTCCGCGCTGGAACGTGGTGATGGCGACCGTGGTGCTCGCCATGCTGCCACCGGTCCTTGTCGTGGTGCTGATGCAGCGCCTGTTCGTCAAGGGCCTGATCGAAAGCGAGAAGTAGGACTTATCCCATGAGCGCCATCAATATCCGTAATGTCAGAAAGTCCTATGGCAGCGTCGAAGTGATCCACGGGGTGAGCATCGACATCGCTGATGGCGAGTTCATCGTCATCGTCGGCCCCTCCGGCTGCGGGAAGTCGACCCTGCTCAGGATGGTGGCAGGGCTCGAGACGATCACCTCCGGCGAGATCGAGATCGGCGGGCGGGTGGTCAACCGGCTGGAGCCGCGCGAGCGCGACATCGCCATGGTGTTCCAGAACTATGCGCTCTACCCGCACATGACCGTCTACGACAACATGGCCTATGGCCTGAAGATCGCCGGCCTCTCGAAGGCGGATATCAAGACCCGCGTCGCTAAGGCGGCCGAGATGCTGCAGCTTACGCCCTATCTCGACCGCAAGCCGCGTGCCCTTTCCGGCGGCCAGCGCCAGCGAGTGGCCATGGGCCGGGCACTGGTGCGCGATCCGGCGGCCTTTCTGCTGGACGAGCCGCTGTCGAACCTCGACGCCAAGCTCAGGGTGCAGATGCGGCTCGAGATCAAGCAGCTCCAGCGTTCGGTGGGCACGACAGCGCTTTACGTGACCCACGACCAGGTGGAGGCGATGACGCTCGCCGACCGGCTCGTCGTCATGCACGACGGCGTGGCGGAGCAGATCGACACACCCATGGCCGTCTATTCCCGGCCGGCGACGACCTATGTCGCAGGTTTCATCGGCTCTCCGGCCATGAACATGCTGCCTGCGGAATCAGCTGGCAACCGCGGGCTGACGCTTACCAACGGCGCGGTGGTGAAGCCGCGCGGAACGCGGCTGCCGGAGGCAGGGCGCAAGGTGATCCTCGGCGTCCGGCCCGAGCACCTCGTGCTCGTCGCGCCGGGCAATGCGGATCTGGAGCTCGACGTGATTGCCATCGAAACGCTGGGCGCAGACACGCTGGCGCATGGTAAGCTGCCGGGCGCCGCAAATGGCGATGGCGATCTGGTAGCGCGGCTGCCTGGAAGCGTTTCGGTGAAGCCCGGAGACCGCCTGCCACTCGCCATCGGCCCCGGAATGGCGCACCTGTTCGATGCCGGGACGGGCGCGAGACTCGAGGAAGTCGATCTTACGGTCGACGCACCGACAACCCGCACCAGGAAGAAGACGGCGGCGGAGGCTTAACAGCCGTCGGGGCGGCGCCACCACGCAACCGCCCCGGAACCGCCCGCCTGCGCTCGCGTCGGGTGCGCGGCCCTCAGCACGGCTTGGAAGACCACGCCGATATGCCGTCGGTCCCCTGGGGCCATCGATCTGCTAGTCTAACACCTTGCGGTGCTTATTTCGAAACTCATCGAAATGAAATTGACGGCATGCAAAGGCCTTGGCAATGCTGTTGCGATGACACTCGAAACAGTTGCACTCCAGCTTGAGGTGACAGGCGACCCGGCAGGCCTCCAGCTCTGCCGAATTGTTCGCGCCGGAAGGCAAGGCCTTGCGGTAAGTGCGGTCCAAGAGAAGTTGGGGATGGCGGCCCCCATTGCCGTCGGGGCATGGTTCCCGAGCGTCGCTTGACGGCCCTTCAGGACGCAGTGGACACCCGCGGGTTCATCAGTGCCCTCGGGGCGGCGCAGATATGCTCGTGGGGAACGTTGTTCTATGCCTTTCCCCTGATTGCCGAGGCGATGCGGGTCGATCTCGGCTGGTCGAAGGCCGAGCTTTACGGAGCGGCCACCTGCGGCATGCTTTTGGCGGGGGCGGCCGCGTATCCCGTGGGTGCCGCCATCGACCGTGGCCATGGCCGCCTCCTTATGGCCGGGGCATCCGTCGCGGCGGGGCTGATGCTGGTCGCTTGGTCTCAAGTCACCACTCTTGCCGCCTTTTATGCCGTCTTGGCCGTGCTCGGCTGCATGCAGGCCGCGACACTTTACGAACCGGCATTCGCCGTGATCGCACGCCGGGTCGGACCTCTGGCTGCGCGCAAGGGCATCACCGCCCTAACGCTCTGGGGCGGCTTCGCGAGCACCGTCTTCATCCCGGTCATTCAGTTCCTGATCGACAGCTATGGCTGGCGCGGCGCGCTCGTCGGCATGGCTGCGATCAATATCGTCATATGCAGCGTCCTGTATTTCCTCGCCATCGACCCCAGTAAGGATGCTCCGGCCCGTGCCCACCGCCCAGACGAGGCAGCGCCGCTTGCGGGGAGGGTGGCGGTGGCGGCCGCGATGCGCAAACCCGCCTACTGGGGCCTCATGTTCGCCTGGATATCCTATGCGGCGGCGTTCTCGTCGCTGACCTACCACTTCTATCCGATGTTGCTCGAGCGCGGTCTGGGCTCGTCCGGTGTCGTGACGGTGCTGGCGGTGATCGGTCCCGCGCAGGTGGCCGGCCGCGTTCTTATCAGGGCATTTGCGTCGGAAACGCCCGTGCGCTGGCTGGGATCGGCGATCGTGATCGTCTTTCCGCTTGCGGTGGCCGGTTTCGCATACGCGCCTGCGCAGGTCGTTGTCATCGCCTCCATCGCGGCGCTCTACGGCGCAGCCAACGGCATGATCACCATCGTACGCGGAATTGCGGTTCCCGAGATGGTCACGCGCGATGCCTATGGGGCGGTGAACGGATCCCTTGTCGCGCCGACGAACATCATGCAGGCTATCGCGCCGCTGGCCGCCGCCGTGATCTGGCAGGCGAGCGGCGGCTACAGAGCGGTGCTTGCCGCAATCTTCGCCGGGTCGCTTACGTTGTGCGCCGGGTTCTGGTTCGCCGCCGCGAATGCGAGGTCCTGACGTTTCGTGCGTATCGATTGAAGGTACGATGCTCTAACTGATGCATCCCGCCCATCACCTGGCTGGGCAATTGCAGATGAGCGTTCCCTTACCGCCTCCCCTCGACAAGCTTGGAATCGGCACCTCCCGCCCTTCGACAGGCGCAGGGCGGGAGAGGAAACGCGGTGGTTGGGTTCGACGCGGCTTAACCGGCCACCTTCCCTTTTTCGCCGCGAGGAGAGGTGAAGAGATTCTCCGGCGGACCAGCCGGCACATCATACAATCGCTGGCACCATGGACACCTTACCGCAGCCTTTGGACGGGGCGCCGCGCATGACGGGCAGAATTCCACTGTGGGCATACGACCTCCTCCAGGAAAAGACTGAGATGCAAAGAGGATGAGGCCTATTGCCTTCATGAATGTCACGAAATTGAGGCGCTATCCACTTGATTACAGCGAAATAATGCCCTTCTAAGGATTTGGGCAGGCCTAGCAGGAAGTCGGATCGATTGTGGTCCGGTCGACTTGGTACTCCGTACCGGAAAAACTGCACACCTGCGCATCTACCTTCCATCCGTTAAGGTAGAGCCAGGGAGAAAGCCCCACTCCCTGGGCTCTATCTGCGCCGGAAGATATGAGGGGACAGTTCGCTGACCGAGCTGCAACCCAGGTGGCCGAGCGTGGTCCAGAACTCGTCGCGCAAAAGCTCGAGCACGCGCTTGACCCCGGCCTCGCCATCCGCGGCGAGGCCCAGTGCGGCGATGCGGCCAAGCGCCACTGCATTGGCGCCCAGCGCAATCGCCGTAGCGATGTCGCTTCCGCGCCGAATGCCGGAATCGAAGATGATGGGTACATCCGGCCCGGCTTCCTCACGCACATCGGCGAGTGTGTCGATCGCGGCCGGAACCCTGTCCACGGTTCGCCCGCCATAGTTTGAGACATAGAGACCGACGGCTCCCGCCTTCAGCGCACGGTAGGCGTCGGCGCGACTGCCGATGCCCTTGACGATGCAGGGCAGGGGCGATGCAGCGATCACCCTGGCGGCCTCGTCCCAGCCCCATCTGGGTTTGGTGAAGTCAAGCAGTTCCGCGAGCATGGCAATGTCGGATTTGCCGGGGCCGAAATTGGATGGCTCACCCTGTCCCGGTATGGAGAATCTGTCCTCCATCATGCGCTCGCGCCATTGGCGGATAGGGGAAAAGGTCACACAGATGTAGTCATAGCCTGCGTCCTTCGCCCGATGGATCATGTCGATGACCGCGGTTTCCTCGCCGCAGAAGGTCATCTGGAAAATGGCCGCCGCCGGGGAAGCGGCGCGCACTTCTTCGAGCGAATGGGCCGCCGCGACCGGCACAATCTGACGGATGCCGGCGGCGTGGGCAGCGCGGCCGACCGCCAGCATACCGTCGGGATGAAAGAGCGTTTCACCGCCACCGAAGGGTGCGGTGAAGGCCGGAAAGCTCAGCTCATAGCCAAGGACGGATGTACGTGTGTCGGGGTTCTTCACGCCCGTGAACAACGGCGCATCGAAAAGATACCGATCGAAAGCAGCGACGTTGTCGCGGGCGGTGATCTCGTCCCCCGTGCCGCAGTGAAGATAGTTCCAGCTTGTATCGGAGAGCTTTCTGCGTGCAGCCTCGCGGATGCCGCGCAGCGTGGCGAATTTCTCGCTCGTGGCGTAGCGGTCGTCTCTGCGTGTCTCTTTCATGGTAAAATCCAGACGGCACCACGCGGGCAGCCGCTAAAAACTTCAACCGACGGCTGCTGTGATGACCACTTCGATGAGCCGGCGCGGGTCGCCGAGGTCGGCGCCGCCGATAGTCGCACGCGAGGGCAGGTGATCCTCGCCGATCCACTCGACCCACACCTTGTTCATCTCTTCCTTGGCCGACATGTCGGAAAGGTAGATGCGCGCGTGCAGGATCCTGGTCTTGTCGCTGCCCGCTTCGGCCAGCAGCTTGTCGAGCTTTTCGCAAATCTGGCGCGTCTGCCCCGCCATATCGAGGTCAAGATCGTTCGCGGCATGACCGCCGACATAGAGCACGCCGTTGTGTTCCACCGCACCGTGCATGATGCGGTGCTTCCTGTAGCGCTTGATCATTTTCTTTCCTTCAGTTCACGTTTTCGGATGCGACGGCCGGTAGGGAGAGAGGTCGATCTCGGGCGTCTCCCCGGCCGCCAGTTTTGCGAGCAGCCGACCCGCGAACGGCCCGATCGTCAGGCCCGACGCGCCCAGCCCATTGCCGATGATCAGCCCGTCAATGCCTTCGACGCGTCCGAGGATTGGCTTGATGGAAGGGCCTGCGGGACGGAAGCCGACGCGCGTTTCGATCAGCGTTGCGTTCGCCAGACCAGGTGCATAATGAAGTCCGGCGCTCAGGACTTCATGCTGGCCCGCCGCGGTGACGCGATAGTCGAAACCGCTGCCGTCCTCGCGCGTCGCGCCGACCACTACCCGGCTGTCGTCAAAGGCGAGCAAATAGTGGCTTGCCATTGGCAGGAGCACGGACCAGCGCGAGGTATCCGTCCCGGGAAGGCGCAAATGCACGATCTGCCCCCTCTGTGGCATCACCGGATGGTTAAGACCGAGAGGCGCGAGGATGTGTGAGGCCCAGGCGCCGGCCGCGACGACGACTTGATCCGCCTCGATCACCTTGTTGCGCCCGTCGCGCAGCACGACGCGGCCCTGATCCAGATGAAGCGTCGCAAGATCGCTGCGGAAGTCTGCGCCCAAAGCGACGGCCGCGCGCAGCATGGCGGCCGCGAGCAGCCGTGCGTCGACGCGCGCGCCACCCGGTACATGCAGGGCCTTCATCCCCGCGCGCAAGGGCGGGAAGAGTTCCCGCGCCCGGTCGGGCGTGATTTCCTCGAATCCGCCGGATTCCGGCGCTTCAGCCGTCCGCCGGGCAAGCCGCTCGGCCGCTGCATCATATTCGCGCGCATCGTCGGCAACGACGAGGGCGCCGACCTTGCGATATCCCACCTGATCTTCGCCGCGCGAGGCGAGGCCTGCGATCAGTTCGTCATAGTAGCGTGCGCCCGCGGCATAGAGAGCATACCAGCTCTCGTCCGCCGCTTTCGTGGCCCAGGGACAGACGATACCGGCTCCGGCCAGCGTGGCCTTGCCCGGATGGGCCTCGTCGAGCACGACGACATTGTGCCCGGCGAGCGCCAGGTGATAGGCGGTACTGGCGCCGAGAATCCCGGCGCCGATGACTGCGATTTTCATTTGATGGTCACACCGGAAAGCCGCGACGTACCGAAAATGGCGGGCACATAGCCCTCGACGGACTTGTTCACCACGGTGATCTGGTCAGCGCCGCCGAGGACGATGACCGGGACCTCCTCGTGGACGATTTCCTGGGCTCGATAGTAGAGCTTTGTCCGCTCGTCCTGATCGGTGATCTCGCCCGCCCGGGTCATCACCGCGTTGAACTCCTCGTAGCACCATGCTCCGATATTGGAGGGGTTGGGCTTATCTTCGGAGCTGCAGCCGAGATAGTTGTTCGGAATTTGGCTCGGATCAGGAAAGTCGTAGATGCCGCCGAACATGCCGATTTCGGCCTCACCCTTGCGCGCCCGATCAAGGTATTCCGCCCACTCATAGGTTACGATCTCGGCCTTCACGCCGATCTTGGCCCAGTCTTCCTGGATCATCTCGGCTGCCCGCCGCCCGTTGGGCATATAGGGCCGCGCAACCGGAACTGCCCAGAGCTGGGTGGAGAAACCCTCTCCGACGCCCGCTTCTTCAAGCAGGGCCTTGGCGGCGTCAGGATCGTACTTCCACGGTCCGATATCGGACGCATGTCCCCAAAGGGCCGGAGGAACGACAGCTCCGGTGACGTGGCCCATGCCGCTGTAGACCACCTCGACCAGGCTCTCCATGTCGATCGCCTGGGCAAGAGCCTGCCGCACCCGCTGATCCTTGAATTTGTCCAGCCTGAAGTTGAAGTGGAGCATGCCCGTCGAGGCAACCGGCGTGCGGACGGCTTCCACATTGTCGGCCTGCTCGATCGTCTCCCGATCCGAAAGGTTCGGGTAGAGCCCGATCAGGCATTCATTGGCGAGCGCACGCTGGAGCCGGACCGATGCATCGCTGGAAATCGCCATCACCACGGCATCGACCAGTGGCGTACGGCTCTCGTCACCGATCTGAGCACCCCATGTCTCCTTGAACGGCAGGAGACGAAGCACGGCGTCGGGTTGGTAGGCCTGAAGCTGGAAGGGGCCGGTTCCGATTGGCCTAAGGTCGAACTGCTCAGGCGTGCCGACTTGCAACATTGCCTCCGCATATTCGGCCGAAGTGATGGCCAGCGAGCCATGCGCCATGGTGCCGATGAAGGCGGCCAGCGGCTGCTTCAACTTGAAGGCGACCGTGTGATCGTCGGTTTTCTCGACACTTTCGAGGACGTCGGCAAGCTTGGCGTCGAAGGTGACATAGCTGCCGCCGCTGACCTCCGCGTAGGGATGATCATCCTTCATCATGCGCTCGAAAGTGAATACCACATCGTCGGCATTCATCGGACGCGTCGGCGTGAACAGCTCGTTGGATTGCCACTGCACGTTCTGGCGCAGCTTGAAAGTGTAGGTCCGTCCGTCATCGGAGACGGTCCAGCTTTCGGCGAGCGCCGGTTCGATGTTGGAGCCGCCGGGCTCTACCGAAACAAGCCCGTCATAGATCTGTCCCAGCGCGTATATGGTCGTGCCGTTGCTGGTGAGCTCCGGGTTGAAGATTTCAGGAGACCCCTCCAGACACACGGTGAGAACCTGTGCTTGCGCGGGCACAACTGCGAATGCCGCGAGGGCACCCAAAATCGCCGCCTTCTTCATAATGCTTCCTTCCAGATTGTTATGGCGCAGGCCTCCGGACCGCATTGCACGGCGCTATTTCATGATTGTCAAATGGCTTTTATTCCGCACATTATTCCAGAAGCTCATAATGCAGGCGCGCGGGACGGGGTCCAATGAACATACGTCAGCTTGAAGCCTTTCACGTCGTCATGGAGACCGGCTCGGTCACCCTGGCCGGCGAACGTCTGGGGATTTCACAATCCGCCGTCAGCAAGCTGCTGAAATCGCTCTCCGAAAGCTGCGGCTTCAAGCTCTTCACGCGAAGCGGCGGGCGCATGCTGCCCACGGCCGATGCGCGTCTTCTGGCGAGCGAGGTCGAGCGGCTGTTCACGGGCACTGATCGCATCCGGCGATTGGCCCGCGCCGTCAGGGACCGGGAGTGGGGGCATGTGACGGTTGCCGCGCCGGCGGCGATGTCCGCCCGCTTCCTCGCGCTTCTCTTGGGTCCTATGGTCGGCCGGCAGGGCGATATCCGCGTCACGCTCATCAGCCAGGCGAGCCCGCGCGTGGCTGAACTGGTCGCCGGACAGCAGATCGACATCGGGCTCAGCGTCCAGCCTTTCGAGCATCCGCACGTCAGGCGGGAACTGGTCATCCGTTTCGCGATGGACTGTGCCATTCCCGCCGGTCACCGGCTCGCCGACCGTGAGGTCATCAGAGTCGAGGATCTTCGCAACGAGCGCTTCGTGGGGCTGGCGCGCGACGATTGCGCCATCATGACGATCGACCGCGCCTTCCAGCTCCAGGGGGTGCAAAAGCAGATCCATGTGGAGGTCCCGATGTCAGAGACCGCCTGTGATTTTGTTGCCAGCGGAGCCGGCATATCGATCGTCCCGCCTTTCGTCGGGCGTGGTTATGGCGCCGACAAGATCGTCCGCCGCCCGCTTCTACCGCTCACGACGATGGACGTCTGGCTTTTGACGCCCGCCACGCGCCCGCCGTCATTGGCGGCGCAGAAGGTCGCCGAGGTGATACGCGACGGAATGCGCCCTTACCATCTCAAGCCTTCCGACGAGCGCTCTCTTGTCAGCTCCTGAGCGGAGCAGACTGCGGCAAGGCACCCTCGCGCCGTCTCCTCGCTATCGCCCGCGGGCCTGAGCGCGGTGAAGCAGCCAGGTGGGCAGAAGGGCAATGATGAAGACGATCGCAACCACCAGGAAACCGTCGCGGAAAGCCGCCGTGTTCGCCTGGATGGCGATAGTCTGCGAAAGGAAGGAAATGGCCGCCGGAACCTGCTGAAAATCCGGCAGGCCGGCCGCCTTCATCATGCCAGCGACGTGGCTCAGGAGCGACATCGTTGCCGGATTGTCGCTGGTCTGCGTCGCGGCGAAGGCGTCGGCGTGCATCACGGTTCTGCGCTCCAGGAAGACGGCGAGGAGATTCACGCCGAAGGCGCCGCCAAGCTGGCGGATGAAATTGATGGCGCCGGACCCTTGCCCCACCAGCTCCTTGGGAAGGACTTTGAGCGAAGCGGCGGTGAGCGAGGGAAAGATGAAGCCCAGGCCCACGCGCGACAGGGCCGTGATCCAGGCCAGCGTCCAGAAGCTGATGTTGATGTCGATGTCGATCGTCAGATAGGACGACCAGGCGAAGATCGCGAGACCACCGCCGATGAGCCATCCTGCGGGCAGCCGGTCCGACAGTCTCCCGGCGATGGGGAAGATCAGCACCAGCACGAAGCCCGACGGCATGAGGAGCAGCCCCGCCTGCGTCGGCGTGAGCCCCTGGATGGTCTGGACGAACAGGGGCACGAGATAGGTGGAACCGAAGAGCCCGGCCCCCATGATGAAGCTCACCAGTGATGCCGAGACGAAGGGAAGGCCCTGGAACAGCCGCATGTCCAGCATCGGCTTCGTGGTCTTGAACTCCCACCAGACGAAACCGACGCTGGCAAGGGCCGCGATCAGGAACTGAAGGAGGATCGCATCCGAGGTCCATCCCTCGCGCTGCGCATTGGTGAGCGCGTTCAGAAGAACGCCGAGGAAAATGGAGAGCACCGCGAAGCCCACCCAGTCGAAACCCGGGCGTGGGCCATCGTTTGTGCGCGTGGGCAGGAACAGGGCGGAGAGGAAAATGCCGAGCGCGGCGAAGGGCAGGCCGAGATAGAAGACATAGCGCCAGCTGAAGGCATCGATGAGAAGGCCGCCGATCCACGGGCCCAGCGCCGGCGCAAGGACGACGCCAATGCCGAAGATGCCCATGGCCGCGCCGCGCTGATCAGCGGGAAAGACCCGGAACAGGAGGACCATGGCGAGCGGCTGGACGACGCCGGCCGCGGCACCCTGAATCACCCTTGCGATGGTGAGAACCGCTTGGTTCGGTGCAATGCCACCCAGCACGGAACCGGCGGCAAAGAGGGCGAGAGCCGCAACCATGCTCACGCGCAGGCCGAAGGCCTTGTCCGCCCAGTCCGCAACCAGCATAGTTGCCGTCATGGCGGCCAGGAAGCCGGTGGAGATCCACTGCGCCTCGACCTGGCTGATGCCGAACGCCCCCATGACGCCCGGGATGGCCACATTCACGATCGTGGTCGAAAGTACGACCGCGATCGCGGCGATCATGACCGTGCCGGTCGCAAACCAGCGGTAGGCCGGCCCGTAGCGGTCGAAAAGACCGTCAACGGACATCGATGCTGGCCTCCACCATCATGCCCGGCCGCAGGAGGCCGTCTTCCTGCTCGACCGATATGCGTACCGGCAGGCGCTGGGTCACCTTGGTGAAGTTGCCGCTGGGATTGGGGCTCGGCAGCAGGGCGAACTGGCTCGTGGCAGCTTCGCCGAGGCGGACGACCTCGCCCTTGAACTCGCGATCGGGATAGGCATCGACGGAAATGCTCACCGGCGCGCCCAGGGCCAGTTTGCGGAAGTCGGTTTCCTTGACGTTCGCGTCCACCCAGACCGTTTGCGGATCGTGATAGATGAGCAGTCGGGTGCCCGGCGAAACATATTCGCCCACATCCACGAAGGTGCTGTCCACCACGCCATCGAAGGCCGCGCGGATCTGGTGCTTGGCGAGTTCCAGGCGCTGACGCTCCATCTGCGCGTTGAGCTGCACGATCTGAGCCTCGAGCACGGCGATCTGCTGGTCGAGAACGCCGATCTGCGCTTCCTCCGACTTTATGACCTCGAGATTGGCGGCGGTCGCCTTGATGCGGGCGGCTGTCGCGCGCTCTTCCTGGATGGCGGCCTCGAGTTTGGCCTTCGCATCCTCCTGCTGCTGGGTGGAGAGCACGTTGCGGCCGGCAAGGGCATTGACGCGCTCGAACTGCGAGCGCGCATTGTCCAGGGCCGCCGTGGCGGCCGCGTGCGAGGCATCTGCCACTTCGATCTCGGCGTTGGCTGCCTGAAGCTTGCTGGCAAGCTGGCCGCGGATGTAGTCCTGCTGCGCCCGAAGCTGGTTTTCCTGAGCCTTTACGCCGCGGATCTGCGCTTCCAGGGCTTTCAGATCCTGCCTTATCGCGGCCGCATCGATCTCCGCCAGAATCTGGCCTTGAGCCACATGGTCGCCCGCAATGACGGGAAGGGCAGTCACCTGCCCGGACAATTCGCTGCTCACGGAGACCATGTTTGCGGCGATCCGCGCGTCATCGAGGACGACATGGGTCCACCGCGAATGGAGCCACGGATAAGTTAAATAAACGGCGCCCGCCAAGGCCGCGAGCAGGATGAACACCTGCAGGAGCCGGCGATACGATCTCGACTGCGCGGGCTCCATATCCCCGACGGACACCTGCTCCGTTTCAGCAATATCGGCGGATTTCAATTGCATGTTCATGTTCAGTGTCTTTCCAATCTGTCCCCGATCTGGCGCAGCACGCGCTCGGCCGTCGCCAGATCTTCGGGCGGAATGCCCTCGGTTACCTCCTGGGTAAGCTCGTCGGCAATCGCGGCGATGCGCTCGATCAGCGGCGTCGCGCCTTTGGAAAGGTGAATGATCTTCACGCGCCGGTCCGTCTCGCTGTCGCAGCGCTTGATGAGGCCCTGGGCCTGGAGCGCATCGAGAAGACGGACCAGAGTGGGACCTTCGATGCCGATCTGCACGGCGAGGTCCGTCTGAGACATCGGCCCCGCGCGGCGCAGGCATAGGAGCGTCGCCCAGCGCGCCTGAGTGAGACCGAGGTGCTTTACGCGGGCGTCGAGCTGCGTCCGCCAGCGGCGGGCGACGCGGCCAAGCTGCGCCGCAAATTCCTGACCGGTAGGCATGATTAGCTTTCAAATTGATAGGGAGCTATCCATATAGCGATTTTCACCCGCAATTCAAGCCGCTGCGATGCCATTGCCGAAGGAATTGGCTCGGGCATAGTCCAGGGAATGGACGAGGAAGAACTCACCAAATCGTGCATGCGCGCGAAAGGCTTCCGTCAGTAACAATAGACCCTCACGGATGATATGCGCACTTTAATTGGCACAACCTTGGTGGCTGTACTTATTGGCTTCAGCGGGATAATAGCCGTTGAAGCCCAGACGGCTGCCGAGGTGAATAAGACGCTCGATGAACTCTTTGGGGAACATGCCCCCTATCAGGCGTTCTTCGAGAAGCTGAAAAAGGCTGTCGTCTGGACCGCTCCCCGATGCGCCCTCGGCTGGCGCTTGAGTTTTCCGGCCTTGATCAGCAACACGGGCTGGCTGCGTGTGCTGATTTCATGAGCGCCGCCGGGACCTTGTTCCCGATCGTGCCGTGTGGCCGTTGCTCGTTATAGTCTCTGCGCCAAGCCTCCAACTTTTCCGCCGCATCCACAAGGCTCAAGAACC
>NZ_JAODNV010000026.1 GCF_025398195.1 Chelativorans petroleitrophicus
GGATCGTTTCATTACCCGTCTCCTCTTTCAGGGAACAGGCTAACCTCAAAACGAGGACTTTCCAGGGGAGCAGGTCATTCTTCTGTAAAGATGCGATCAGGGTGACGTTGGGCTTGAACGTGAATTCTGTTCGCGGCATCAAGCACTTCTTCATCATCTTTGCCGTCGGCGGCACTGCCCATAAGCTCGCGGGCTGCCTGGATACGAGCAGCGACCAGCGAGGATGGGCACACGGGCAGATTACCGTGCAGCGGAGCAACCTCAATTACCGCTCGCTTGCTTCTCGGCAGGCTGACGTCATTGATCTCCGGTTTGACGAGCTGGAGTCGCCCTTGATCAAGCTGGGCGTTAACGGTGTCAATGCTGGATTCCGTTTCTGATAGAGCAGGCAAAGCGGTTGTTTGAGAGGGAGGGTTTCCAGCGAGGGAAGCCACGGGCGGCATGGCCTCGGCCCCTTGGGGATTGAGTAAGGGAGTATTTCCGCCCATCCCGCCGAGGAGCCCATAATAGGTAAGAAATTGTTTGAACAACGAGGTAGATGATGCTCGCGGCACCGGCGGATACTCGTTTGCGCCCTTGTGCCCATACCTCATCTTCATGAGCTTCTGGAAATTCTCTTCCATCCGCTCGTTGAAAATCATCGATCCGTCGAACGCCTCTTCTGCGTTTGTAGACGTTTGCGCGTTCGCGGGCGCTCTGCGGGTTGAGGACTCCGATGGGCGCCCGCCGATTGGTTGGGAATGCTGATCGTTCTTGTCGCCTTTAGTTGGCCAAAGCTGGGAGATTATCTGCATCAGGAGATTCCACACCTACGAAATGACAGCGATACCGATCCTGACGACCAGACGCGGACCTTCCCGACATTAGCCGCCGGTGGGAAATCCCGGAGATGAAAGAGGGCGCCGAATAGGCGCCTCCGCTGAAATCCAGCACGTGAAACCAGCTTTCCCGCACAGTGCGGGCATGTCCGGACATCCGGTCCTTGCCAAGTCGATGCAGATCGGTGCCCTTGCGGCTCCGGCACGTTGCATCAGGCCATTGCAGGAGCAGGAAGTCCCCTAGCCGATGGGGCGATTATGGAGCATTCGGATATGGTTATTTTTCGTAATGGCGGGGTGGTTGCCCAGCTGCCACCCTTAAAGAGGCTGGAACGCCGCCTCTCTTTGGCGCTCCCGACTGCCTTAAGGCGCCGCTTTCATGCCGCTTCATTCAGCACGTCTGCAGATAGTTGCGACCGTGCATCCAGCAGTTCGATGCCGACGACGTGGCCTTCAGCGTCGAAGTCAAAGACGACATCCGGCGACACCTCTGCGCTTTCGAGCACCTTGGCCGAAGAAAAGCAGATATAGGCCGCGTTGTCCTCGGGCCGGTATTTTACAGTCGGTTTCATCGCGGTCTTTTCGCGTCGCGGTCGAAGAACGCTGTAATTTTATTTCCGTTGCTGTTTCCATAGCAGGCGACACGCAGCGCACGACCGCCATATTCGGGAATTGTCCGGAAGCGGCGCTCGACGCCGGGTCGCCTTGGACGGGTACTGTCCATTCCGGACTGCGAACCGTGCGTTCGATCCATTCGCGCTGAGGTTCGCGCTCAGTGATCACGTCTTCGGCATGTACGGAGCAACCCCAAGGGAAGGCTTCTCAATCCCCCATCTTCAGCGCCTGGATAAACGCCTCCTGGGGGATCTCCACCTTGCCGAACTGGCGCATGCGCTTCTTGCCTTCCTTCTGCTTCTCAAGGAGCTTGCGCTTGCGGGTGACGTCGCCGCCGTAGCACTTGGCCGTCACGTCCTTCCTGAGCGCCCGGATAGTCTCGCGCGCGATGATGCGGCCGCCGATCGCCGCCTGGATCGGGATCTGGAACATGTGCTGCGGGATGAGCTCCTTCAGCTTCTCGCACATGGCGCGGCCGCGCCGCTCCGCCTGGGAGCGGTGGACGAGCATGGAGAGAGCATCGACCGGCTCGCCATTCACCAGAATCTGCATCTTGACCAGATCGCCCTCGCGGTAGTCGGTGAGCTGGTAGTCGAAGCTCGCATAGCCGCGGCTGATGGATTTCAGCTTGTCGTAGAAGTCGAATACGACTTCGTTGAGCGGCAGGTCGTAGATGACCATGGCGCGGTTGCCGGCATAGGACAAGTCTACCTGGATACCGCGCCGCTCCTGACAGAGCTTCAGGATCGCGCCCAGATGCTCGTCGGGCGTGAGGATGGTGGCGCGAATCCACGGTTCCTCGATGGAAACGATTTTCACCGGGTCCGGCATGTCCGCGGGGTTGTGGAGTTCGACCTGCCGACCGTCGGTGAGATTCATGCGGTAGACGACCGAGGGAGCGGTGGCGATGAGATCGAGGTCGAACTCGCGCGACAGCCGCTCCTGGATGATTTCAAGGTGCAGGAGGCCCAGGAAGCCGCAGCGGAAGCCGAAGCCAAGCGCGGCGGAGGTTTCCATTTCATAGGAGAAGGAGGCGTCGTTGAGCCGGAGCTTGCCGACGGCGGCGCGCAGATCCTCGAAGTCGGCGGCGTCAACCGGGAAGAGGCCGCAGAACACCACCGGCTGGGCTGGCTTGAAGCCCGGCAGCGGCTTGTCAGTGGGGCGCTTGTCATCGGTGATGGTGTCGCCCACGCGGGTGTCGGCCACTTCCTTAATGGAGGCGGTGATGAAGCCGATCTCGCCGGGGTTCAGGGAGTCGACCATCACCATCTTGGGCGTCATGACACCCACGCGCTCGACCGGATAGCGTGCGCCCGTGCCCATCATGCGGATGGTCTGGCCTTTTCTCAGCACGCCGTCGATGATGCGCACAAGCACGATGACGCCGAGATAGGAATCGTACCAGGAATCGACGAGGAGCGCCTTGAGCGGAGCCTCGGCATCACCTTCGCGCGGCGGCGGGAGGCGGTGGACGATTGCCTCCAGCACCTCCTCGACGCCGAGCCCCGTCTTCGCGGAGATCTCGATGGCATCGGAGGCGTCGAGCCCGATCACTTCCTCGATCTGCTGCTTCACGCGCTCGGGCTCGGCGGCGGGAAGGTCGATCTTGTTCAGGACGGGAACGATCTCGTGATCGTTGTCGATGGCCTGATAGACATTGGCGAGCGTCTGCGCTTCGACACCCTGGCTGGCGTCCACCACCAGCAGCGAGCCTTCACAAGCCGCCAGCGAGCGGGAGACTTCATAGGCGAAGTCCACATGCCCCGGCGTGTCAATAAGATTGAGAACATAATGCTGGCCGTCGCGCGCGTCATATTCAAGCCGCACGGTGTTGGCCTTGATGGTAATCCCGCGCTCGCGCTCGATGTCCATGGAATCGAGCACCTGCTCCTTCATCTCGCGCTCCTCGAGCGAGCCGGTCATCTGGATGAGCCGGTCGGCGAGCGTCGACTTCCCGTGGTCGATATGGGCGACGATGGAGAAGTTGCGGATGTTCTTGAGCGGCGTATCGGTCATGCGCGCGCATGTAGCAGCGCCCAATGGCGTCGGCAAGCAAGATGCAGGTGCATGCGCTGCTTCAACATTGATCTGCCGCCTTGTCCGACATAGATCACATGCAGGTCACATCAGTTGCGATGTGAGGTGGGGCCTTGCAACTGCGGCCGTGGATGCGACCATGTATCGAGCGGTGACCCACGACATCGAAGTATGCGTCGAGCCCTTCTTCCTGCCGGACCATTCCGACCCGGAGGAGGGCCGATACGTCTGGGCCTACCAGATCACCATTGCCAACCATTCCGCCGAGACGGTGCGGCTTCTGTCGCGCTATTGGCATATTACCGATGGGCTTGGCCGCGTGCAGGAGGTGGCGGGAGAGGGCGTCGTAGGGGAGCAGCCGGAGCTGCAGCCCGGCGATGTCTACCAGTATACCTCCGGCTGCCCGCTCACCACCTCCTCCGGAATCATGGTCGGCCGCTACACCATGCAGACGCATCGGGGCAATCTGTTCGAGGTGGACATTCCGGCCTTCTCGCTCGACATGCCCGGCGAACAAGTCTCCCTGAACTGACTACCTGCCGTCGAATTCCGCCGGATCGAAGACATATTCCTTGGAGCAAAACTGGCAGCTCGCGCGGATCACGCCGTTTTCTGTGCTTTCCTCGATCTCTTCGGCGGTGAAGCCGTCGAGGATGGCCCTGATCTTCTCGCGCGAGCAGGAGCACTGGTCCATCACGTCGGTGCCCTCGTAGACGCGCACGCCATGCTCGTGGAACAGCCGGTAGAGCAGACGCTCGGCACCGACGGTGGGGTCGAGAAGCTCGTCCGTCTCCACGGTCGCCATCAGCGCAAGCGCCTCCTGCCAGGCGTTGTCCTGCGGATGGCCATTGCCCGCATCTTGCTCGTCACCATCGCCGCCCGGCAGATCAGCCATGCGGCTGCGCTCCGCCGATTCAGGCAGAAACTGGATCAGCAGGCCCCCGGCGCGCCAGCGCTCGGCGCCGCCGTTCTCACCCGGCACGACGATGCGCGCGACACCAAGGCGCACCTCAGTCGGTATCTGCTCCGACTGGCGGAAATAGGTGCGCGCCACCTCCTCCAGCGTCGAGCCGTTGAGCTCCACAATGCCCTGATAGCGCTGCATATAAGGGCCCTGGTCGATGGTGAGCGCCAGCACGCCCTTGCCCAGAAGGGCCTCGGGCGAATCCTCGCCCCGCGCGACCGCCTCCCACAGGCGTTCTTCCTCGAAACGGGCATAGGCACGCACCGCGCTCGGCGTGGTGAGATCGGCCACCAGCATGTCCACCGGCCCATCTGAACGGGTCTGAACAATGAACTTGCCGCTGAACTTGAGCGAGCTGCCGAGTAAAACCGTGAGTACGATCACTTCGGCCAGAAGCCGCGCGACCGGCTCCGGATAGTTGTGGCGCGCCAGAATCTGATCGATCATGGGACCGACCTGCACGGCGCGTCCGCGTACGTCGAGCGCCTCGACCGCGAAGGGCACCACGTGATCGTCGCCGGCGAATCCGAATTCGCCCAGTCTTGTGCTGCTCACGATCCGAGGCACCAGGCAAGCACGGCTTTCTGCGCGTGCAGACGGTTTTCCGCCTCGTCGAACACCACCGAGTGCGGGCCGTCGATCACCGCATCGGTCACCTCCTCGCCGCGATGGGCGGGCAGGCAGTGCATGAAGAGGGCGTCCTTTTTCGCAAGGCTCATAAGCTTTTCATTCACCTGATAGGGCTGGAACACATTGTGACCGCGTGCGCGGTGCTCCTGGCCCATGGAGACCCAGGTATCCGTGACGACGCAATCGGCGTCGCGAACCGCTTCCTGCGGGTCGTGCATCAACGTAACCCGGCCGCCATTGGCCTTCGCCCACTCCAGATAGTGAGCCTGAGGCTCGCTTCCAACCGGCACGGCAATATTGAGCCGGAAACCGAAGCGGGCCGAAGCCTCCATGAACGAGTGCAGGACGTTGTTTCCGTCGCCGGACCAGGCAAAGAGCTTGTCCTTCACGCTGCCGCGATGCTCTTCGTAGGTCATGATATCGGCCATGATCTGGCAGGGATGGGTATCATCCGTAAGGCCGTTGATGACCGGCACCGTGGCGTTTTCGGCAAGTTCCAGAAGCCGCGCATGCGCCGTGGTGCGGATCATGATGGCATCGACATAGCGCGACAGCACCTTGGCCGTGTCCGCGATGGTCTCGCTGCGGCCGAGCTGCATTTCCGCGCCCGTCAGCATGATCGTCTCCCCGCCAAGCTGACGCATCGCCACGTCGAAAGAGACGCGCGTGCGCGTCGATGGCTTGTCGAAGATCATCGCAAGCACCTTGCCTTCGAAGGGCTTTTCGCGCTCGCCTGCCTTGAGGCGCGCCTTACGCGCCCGCGCATCATCCAGCATAAAGCGAAGGTCGGCGGCCGAGACGGCGGAAAGATCGATGAAATGCCGCGTCATGCCTGCGCCCTCTCTTCCGCAGCGGCATCCGCTTCCGCAACCGTCCGCATGGCCCGGCGTACCCGCTCCAGCGCCTCCTTGATCTCCTCCTCGCTGACGATGAGCGGCGGAAGGAGACGGATCACATTGTCTCCGGCCGGCGCGCCTAGCATCTTTTCGGCGCGCATAGCATCGAGCAGCTTCGTGTTCGCTATCTTGCAACGAATGCCGAGCAGAAGTCCCGTGCCACGGATTTCCTCGATCACGCCGGGGAATTCGTCCGCGATCGCGGCAAGCCCCTGTTTGAGCAGAAGCCCCTTGCGGGCGACCTCTTCGAGGAACCCGTCCTCAAGAACGACGTCGAGCACGGCGTTGCCGACCGCCATGGCAAGCGGATTGCCGCCGAACGTGGTTCCGTGCACGCCGGGCACCATGCCGCTTGCCGCCTCCTCGGTCGCTAGGCACGCGCCCATGGGGAAACCCCCGCCGATGCCCTTGGCCACGGCTGCGATGTCGGGGTTTATGCCGGACCATTCATGGGCGAGGAACTTGCCTGTCCGGCCAATCCCGGTCTGCACCTCGTCCACGATGAGAAGCAGGCCGTGTCGGTCGCAAAGCTCGCGCAGGCCACGCAAGAAGGACCCCGGCGGCACGCGGATGCCGCCCTCGCCCTGGATAGGTTCGACGAGGATGGCGGCCGTGTCCGGCCCCACTGCCTTTTCGGCCGCCTCCAGATCCCCGTAAGGTACCTGGTCGAAGCCCTCCACCTTGGGGCCGAAACCCTCTAGATATTTCTTCTGGCCGCCGGCGGCGATCGTCGCCAGTGTGCGGCCATGGAAGGCGCCTTCGAATGTGATGATGCGGATGCGGTTTTCCTCACCGCGTACATAGTGATAGCGCCGCGCGGTCTTGATGGCGCATTCCAGCGCTTCGGCGCCCGAATTGGTGAAGAAGACCTTGTCGGCGAAAGTCGCTTCCACCAGCCGCTCGCCCAGCCTGTTCTGGCCCGGAATTTCATAGAGGTTGGAAACGTGCCAGAGAGTGCTCGCCTGGTTCGTGAGAGCGGCAACCAGATGCGGATGGGCGTGGCCCAGCGAGTTCACGGCTATGCCCGAGGCGAAGTCCAGATATCGCGTCCCGTCGGCGGTCATCAGCCAGCATCCCTCCCCACGCTCGAAGGCAAGCGGGAGCCGAGCAAATGTGTTGTAAAGCGCCGAACCGCTCATCGTGACGTTCTCCGGAGTTTTAGTGTCCTCAAGCATAGACCTGAGACATGTGCCGCTGTTTAGCGGCATGACCCGGCCAATCAAACCAAAAAGCCGCCCGAAGGGCGGCAAGGCTGCGCCTTTTATCATGGTTTTGCCATGTGAAGTCAACGCAAACGCGAGGGTCCCGCCAAGCATTCACCGCTTCCTGGCGCGAAGGGCGCCAAGTTGGGGAAAACCGTGAAAAGCGATTCGCCCGGACCGGAGGTGCTCTTGTCACGGAGTCAACCGGTAATGTAGTTTGGCGATGTTAAAACTAGATTTCGTGCGGCGGACCAACATACCCGTGTAAATGTGGGGCCCACCTGGGTAATCCAGTTGGAGCAGGGGTTCGGATTCCGCGCGCGCCTTTGCAGGAGCGTTTCGCGATGAACTGGACGGACGAACGCGTCGAACTGCTGAAAAAGCTTTGGGCGGAAGGTCTGAGCGCGAGCCAAATCGCAGCGCAGCTCGGCGGTGTGAGCCGCAATGCCGTCATCGGCAAGGTGCACCGTCTGAAGCTGTCCAGCCGCGGGCGGGCGGGCGGAGCGGCCCCGCGGCAGAAAAAGGCGGCCACGCCTGCCAGCAGCGCTACGGCTGCGCAGCGGCGGCAGCGCACCGTGGCGCGACCGGTCGCAACCTCCATCGGCGCTACCGCGTTAAAGGTCCAGTTCCAGGAGGACGCCATCGCTTACGAGCACGTGCTTCCCGTGGAAGATGTCGTGGTGCCGATTTCGCGCAATCTGAAGCTGGTGCAGCTTACCGAACGCACCTGCAAATGGCCAAACGGGGATCCTCTTACCGAAGAATTCAGTTTCTGCGGTAATGATGTGGGCGAGTCCGGCCCGTATTGCACCTATCATTCACGCCTTTCCTATCAGCCGGCTTCGGAGCGCAGGCGCAACAGATAGGGGACGGGGCAACCATAAGCGGACCGTGTATCTGGGGCGGCGCTGCCGCCCCTTTTTTCTGAAGCAACAACCCCTTGCTAAGCTGGGTCGATCGCCCGTGCTGCTTGCGCAGGCATGCCGGCTACCCTATCTCGCGCCGGAACGCTTGTCTCAGAGGGAACCCGACCCGAATGATTTTGGATGCCGCGCGCGCCGCAGCCCGCCAGCTCTTCTCGCCACCGTTCCGCGGCGCCTTCTTCAAGTCGCTGGGCCTGACAATCCTGATCCTCGCTGGTCTTTGGTTCGCCCTGCAGAGGCTTTTCGATACCTATGCCATGCCGTGGCTCGATGCGCTCATTCCGGGATTGCCTGCCTGGGCAGGCTGGCTGGGTCTCGCCGCCGCGATCGTGGCCGGTCTGGGGCTCGCGGTCGCGCTGGCCCTTCTGGTGGCACCGGTAACGGCCATCGTGGCCGGCATCTTCCTTGATGACGTGGCCGAGGCCGTCGAGCGGGAGAGCTATCCGCAGGACCCGCCGGGCAAGGCCGTGCCGCTGATGCGCAGCATCGTCCTTTCGCTCAAGTTCTTTAGCGTCGTCATTCTCGGCAACCTTCTTGCGCTGCTGCTGCTCCTCCTGCCTGGGGTGAACCTCATCGCCTTCTTCGTATTGAATGCCTATCTGTTGAGCCGCGAGTTCTTTGAGTTTGCCGCGATGCGCTTCCGTAACGAAGCCGACGCCAAGGCGCTGCGCCGCCGCCATGCGGGCACCGTGTTTCTCGCGGGCTTCGTGATCGCGGCGTTTGTGGCGATCCCTCTACTCAATCTTCTCACGCCGCTCTTTGCCGCGGCCATGATGGTGCATCTGCACAAGATGATCTCAGCACGGGAAGCCGCGGCGGCGCCTCACGGACGGTAAGCCTGCGACCTTCAGCAAGGCACTTTTCAGTTGCCTCTCCTGCCGGATAGGCTCCTGACTACGGCTAAGAGCCGGCGAGCGGTCTTCCCAAAGATCCTTTCCGGCCTTGCCCCGAAAGGAGAGGGATCGCATGGTGCTCAAGGCCGAACTGCACTGCCACATCGAGGGGGCGGCCTCCCCTCGCCTTATCGAAGAACAGGCGCGGAAATATGGCGCCGACGTCTCCGGTTTCATCCGCGACGGCGCGTATTTCTGGCACGACTTCACCACCTTTCTATCCGCCTACGACAGGGCTGCAAGCCTGTTTCGTACGCCCGAAGACTACGCGCTGCTTGCCGAAACTTATCTGAAGGAGCTGGCGGCCCAGGGTGCGATCTATGCCGAATTCTTCACCTCGCCCGATCACGCCGAGCGCGCCGGACTTTCGGCGCAGGCCTATACGGATAGCCTCGGCGAAGGCATCATGCGTGCCCGCGCCGCAACGGGCATCGAGGCACGCATGATCGTAACCGGCGTGCGCCATTTCGGGCCAGAAGCGGTGGAGAAGGCGGCGAGCTTCGCAGCGCGGTGCGGACACCCGCTGGTCACCGGATTCGGCGTGGCAGGAGACGAGCGCGTTGGCCATCCGCGCGACTTTTCCCGCGCCTTCGCGATTGCCCGGGAGGCGGGCTTTGGCATCACCATTCATGCAGGCGAGTTCGCGGGCGCGGAGAGCGTGGAAGCCGCACTCGACCATACCCGCCCCTCGCGCATTGGGCACGGCGTCCGCGCCATCGAAAACCCCGAACTCGTGCGCCGCATCGCGGATGAGGGTATCGTGCTGGAGGTCTGCCCGGTTTCCAACATCGTTCTCGGCGTCTTCCCCGACTACGCGCACCACCCGCTGCCGCAGCTTGTTGCAGCCGGCTGCCGCATCACGCTCAATTCCGACGATCCACCGCACTTCCACACAAACCTTGCGCGTGAATATGCCGTTGCCGCGGAGCATTTCGGGCTTAACGAGACCGCGCTGCGATCGGTGACCCGAACGGCTCTGGAGGCGGCCTTCGTGGATGAGGAAACGCGCGGCAGGCTGTTGTCCCGCCTCGACGCGCAAGAGCAGCCCGCCTGAGGAAGCAAAAATTGTTGGCCGGCGGCCCGGGCACGGTGTTCCGGCGCGTGCTTTGCCGTTATTGTCCCGGTTGAGCAGAAATATCGCGGAGCAGGGTAATGCAGGGCGTAACCGTCGTCGATCATCCACTTGTCCAGCACAAGCTGACGATCATGCGCGACAAGGAAACCTCGACCGCAGGTTTCCGCCGCCTGCTGCGCGAGATTTCGCTTCTTCTTTGCTACGAGGTGACGCGCGATCTGGAGCTGACGACGCGCACCATCGAGACGCCTTTGACGCGGATGGAAGCGCCCACGCTGGAGGGGAAGAAGCTCGTCTTTGCTTCAGTGCTGCGCGCGGGCAACGGCCTGCTCGACGGGATGCTCGACCTCGTTCCAGCGGCGCGCGTCGCCCATATCGGACTTTACCGGGATCACGAGACGCTGCAGGCGATCGAGTATTTCTTCAAGGCGCCGAGCGATCTCGAAAACCGGCTGGTGATCGTTGTCGACCCCATGCTGGCGACGGCAAATTCCGCCGTGGCGGCAGTGGACAAGCTGAAGCAGCGGGGCGCAACAAACCTGCGTTTCCTATGCCTGCTTGCCGCCCCCGAGGGGATCGCGCATTTCCGCTCCGTCCACCCGGACGTGCCGATTTTCACCGCCTCGATCGACGAAAGGCTGAACGAGCGCGGATATATTGTGCCGGGCCTCGGGGATGCGGGCGACCGCATGTACGGCACAAAGTAGCCACCACTCTTCTGCGTCGGCCGCGAATCAGGCAGTGATCTTATCCAGGATCGGCGTATTTACCGCTGGCGGCTCCTCAACGATGCCGTAGGCATTGCGCACAGCTTTCGCAGCGCACTCCGCATCCGCCTCTGAGCGCGCATGAACGAAGGCAAGCGCATCGCCCTCCCGCACTTCCGTTCCAATCGGGAGGATTCGCGTAAGGCCTACGGCATGGTCTACCGCATCCTCCGGCCTGCGCCGCCCGCCGCCAAGCTCCACCACGGCAAGGCCGAGACCGCGTGTATCGATCTTCCCGACAAAGCCGCTGCGCCCGGCTTTGACGGCAATCTCCATCGGCGCTTGCGGCAGATAATGCTCCGCCCGCTCGACAAAATCGGCTGGCCCGCCAAGCTCCGCCACCATGCGGCCGAAGCGTTCCGCGGCCATTCCGCTGTCGAGCGCCTTCAGGGTCTGTTCCCGTCCGGAATCCGCATCGGGGGCGAGACTTGCGGCAACCAGCATTTCCGCAGCGAGCGCCAGAGTCACCTCTTCGAGCCGCGCATCACGCGCCCGGCCGGTCAAAAAATCGACCGCGTTCTGCACCTCAACCGCGTTCCCCGCCGCGGTCGCCAAAGGCTCGTTCATGTCGGTGATCAGGGCAGTGGAGGCGAGCCCCGCTCCGCCGGCGACTTCGACCAGACTTTTTGCAAGGGCGACGGCATCCTGCCTTTCGGCCATGAATGCGCCATTCCCGGTCTTGACATCCAGCACCAGCGATTGCAGGCCTGCCGCGAGCTTTTTCGACAGGATGGAGGCGGTGATCAGCGGGACGGATTCCACGGTGCCCGTGACATCGCGCACAGCATAGAAACGGCGGTCGGCCGGCGCGAGATCGGAGGTCTGGCCAATGATGGCGCAACCTGCGGCCCGCACCGTCTTCTCAAAATCGCCCTGCACCGGCTGGCTCACATAGCCCGGAATGGAATCCATTTTATCGAGCGTGCCGCCCGTGTGGCCAAGCCCGCGCCCCGAGATCATCGGCACATAGGCACCGCATGCCGCCACGATGGGCGCCAGCATCAGGGAAACATTGTCCCCGACGCCGCCCGTCGAATGCTTGTCGGTGGCCGGCCCCGGCAGGAACGTCCAGTCGAGCACCGTGCCGGAATCCCGCATTTCGAGCGTCAGGGCGACGGTCTCCTCGCGGTCCATCCCCTTTAGCAGAGTGGCCATGGCAAAAGCCGCGATCTGCCCTTCGCTCCATGCTCCGGTGACGAGCCCGGATACGAATTCGGCAATTTCCGTTCGCGTGAGGACTTTCCCGTCTCGCTTGCGGCGGATGATTTCCTGCGGCAGCGCCATGCTCAGATTCCCGCCGCGCCATCGCGCATGAATTGCGTCAGGATGCGCGCGAGCTTCGCGCCACCAATAGGCGCCATGTCCTTGGTTTCCTCATGCGAGAGCTCGCCGGGCGAGAGCCCCGCAGCAAGATTAGTGATGACCGAGCAGGCCGCTACGCGGAGCCCCATAAAGCGGGCGAGTATCACCTCCGGCACGGTGGACATGCCGACGGCATCCGCCCCAAGCACGCACGCCATGCGGACTTCCGCCGGCGTCTCGAAGCTGGGGCCGGAGAACCACATATAGACACCCTTGTGTAGCGTCTCGCCCGCCGTTGCCGCCGCGCTTTCCAGGGCCTGGCGCATCTCAGCGTCATAGGCCTCGCTCATGCCGACGAAGCGGCTGTCTGTCTCCTCGCCGATCAGCGGGTTCATGCCGGAAAAATTGATGTGATCCTCGATCATCATCACCGAGCCGCCGGGCATGTCGGGCTTCAGCGATCCGGCGGCATTGGTGAGGATCAGCGCCTCCACCCCAACCGCCGTCAGCGCTTCGAGGGCAGGTCTCATAGCAGCGGCGTCGCCGCGCTCGTAGTAATGGGCGCGGCCCGACAGCACGATGACGGGCTTGCCGGCCAAATGCCCCGCCACCAGCTCGCCCGCATGGCCCGACACGCCGCTTTGCGGGAAGCCCGGAAGATCGGCGTAGGGTATGCGGACGGCGTCCTCAACCTCACTGGCAAGTCCGCCAAGGCCCGAGCCCAGAATGAGCGCCAGCTTGGGCGAAAGACCCTTCAGCCGTTCGGACAGAATATCGGCGGCCTTGGTCATGCCGCCGGATCCAGATCGAAGGCGCGCGGGAAGATCGATGAGAAGGGCACGGTCTCCAGCACGCCATTGACGTCACACAAATGGAGCCTCGCGTCTTCGGCAACAAATTCCGACAGGCGCTGGCGGCAACCGCCGCAGGGCATGATGCGCGGCATCTTTTCCGCCACGACGGCAATGTCGGTCACTTTTCCGCCACCCGCCATGATCATATGACCGAGAGCCGTCGTCTCCGCGCACCATCCTTCGGGATAGGAGGCGTTCTCGATGTTGCAGCCCGCATGCACCGCGCCGCTTTCGATGCGGACCGCCGCCCCCACCGGAAAGCGCGAATAGGGCGCGTAGGCGCGCTCCATTGCCGCCTTGGCCGCGCGGAACAGTTCTTCTGCTGCCATTCTATCGCTCCTTCACATAAGGCACGCCGCCTGCGCGCGGCGGAATAGCCTGCCCGATGAAACCGGCGAGCAGGACGACGGTAAGGATGTAGGGCAAGGCCTGCATAAACTGCACCGGCACCTGCCCGATGAAGGGCAGGGGCGTGCCCTGGATACGGATCGAGAAGGCATCCAGAAACCCGAAAAGCAGACAGGCGAACATCACCGGCACCGGCCGCCACTTGGCGAAGATGAGGGCCGCAAGGGCAATGAAGCCGCGCCCTGCCGTCATGTCCTTCACGAAACCGGCATTCTGTGACAGCGCCAAATAGGTGCCCGCAAGGCCGGTGAGGATTCCGGTGCACATCACCGCGCGGTAGCGCAGCCAGGCAACGGAGATTCCCGCCGTGTCCACCGCCGCAGGGTTCTCGCCAACCGCCCTGAGCCTGAGGCCAAAGCGGGTGCGGAACAGCACCCACCAGGTGAACGGCACCATGAGAAAGGCCACATAGGCAAGGATGGAGTGGCCGGAGAGAAGGTCGGAATAGATCTGGCCGATGATGGGAACGTCAGCGACCGCCTCCGCGAAGGGAAGCCGGATAGCGCCGAGCCGCGCATCGTCTGAAAGTAGCGGCGTGCGTCCGCCCTGGGAGAACCATGCCTGGCCGAGAATGATGGTGGAGCCGGCGGCGATGAAGTTGATCGCCACACCGGAGACGATCTGGTTTCCGCGATGGGTTATGGAGGCGAAGCCATGCACCAGCGACAAGAGCAGCGATATAGCCACCGCCGCGATCAACCCGACCCAGGCGGAGCCGGTAACAGCCGCCGCCGCGCCTGCGGCGAACGCGCCGGCCAGCATCTTGCCTTCAAGGCCAATGTCAAAGACGCCCGAACGCTCCGAATAAAGGCCCGCGAGCGCGGCAAGCAGCAGCGGCACCGAAAGCCTGACCGTCGAATCGAGCAGGAAGACGAGCGTGTCGAACAACTGCATGTCAAACGCCTCCCGCCCGTTCCGCTTTCGCGCCCACCGAGGCTGGCCTGACGGTGGCAAAGAGCGTCTGCAGGCTGGGCCGGAACATGTGCTCCAGCGCACCGGCGAACAGGATGACAAGTCCCTGGATGATGACGATCATGTCACGCGAGATGCCCGGCATCTCGAAGGCGAGTTCCGCGCCGCCCTGATAGAGCATGCCGAACAGGATGGCCGCCGGCACGATGCCCGCCGGATGCGAGCGGCCCATCAGTGCGACGGCGATGCCGACGAAGCCCGCACCGGTGACGAAGTCGATCTGCAGGCGGTTCTGGTCGCCCATGACGGGGTTGAGCGCCATCATGCCGGCAAGCGCGCCCGAGATCAGCATTGTGACGATGATGATGCGCGCCTCGCCGATCCCCGCATAACGCGCCGCCTTGGGGCTGTGCCCGCGTGTGCGGATTTCATAGCCGAGCCGGGTGCGCCAGATCAGCACCCAGACGAGGAAGGCCGCGAGCAGCGCCAGCAGGAAAGAGACGTTGAAGGGCGAAGAGCGCACGGAAAGCCCCATCGCCTCGATCATGAAATTGAGCTTGGGCAGCTGGCCGCCTTCCAGAAACGTGCGCGTCGAAGGCGCCTGGAGCGTGGGCGGTTTCAGGACGTTGACCAGCAGATAGACCATCAAGCTGGCCGCGATGAAATTGAACATGATCGTTGTAATCACGATGTGGGAGCCGCGCCTCGCCTGCAGATAGGCGGGGATCAGCGCCCAGGCTGCGCCGAAGACCGCAGCGCCTGCGATCGCGATCGGAAAGGTGAGCCACCATGGAAACACTCTGTCGAAGGCGAGGCAGGCCAGCGCCACGCCCAGACCGCCTACATAGGCCTGGCCTTCGCCGCCGATGTTGAAGAGGCTGCAGTGGAACGCGACCGCAACGGCAAGACCCGTGAAGATGAAGCTCGTCGCGTAGTAGAGCGTGTAGGCGATGGCCTGGCCTCGCCCGAGCGCGCCGTCAACGAGAATGACCGCGGCCCGCAGCGGATTTTCACCCACGAGCAGCACCACCAGCCCCGCGACGATGAAGGCGACGGTGAGATTGATGAGCGGAATGAGCCCATAATCGGCCCAGGCAGGCAGCTTGGCATAGGGCGCGCTCATTACGCGGCAGCCTCCTTCCCCTCTACACCGGCCATCAGGAGGCCGAGCTCGCCTTCCGTCGCGTCGGGGCCGCGCTCGCCTACGATGCGGCCTGAGAACATCACGAGGATGCGGTCGGACAGCGAGCGGATTTCATCCAGCTCCACGGACACGAGCAGGACGGCCTTGCCCTTGTCCCGCATCTCCACCAGGCGCCGATGGATGAATTCGATGGCGCCTACATCCACCCCGCGCGTGGGCTGGCCCACGATCAGCACGTCGGGGTCCTGCTCCATCTCACGCGAAAGCACGATCTTCTGCTGATTGCCGCCGGAGAAATTTGCCGTCTTCAGCCGGCAGTCGGCAGGCCGGATGTCGTATTTCTCGATCTTCTCGCGCGCGTCCTGGCGGATCGCGTCGATGTCGAGGAAGGGACCTTTCAGGTATTTCTTTTGCCGGTGATAACCCAGAATGGCGTTTTCGTTTTCCTCGAAGGGAAGGACCAGGCCCATATGGTGCCGATCCTCCGGCACATGGGCCATGCCGCGCTCGCGCAGATCGGCCGGATCCGCTCCTCCGGTTACGGCCACGGGCCGCCCGGCGAGGAAAACGCTTCCCGATGCGGCCTCGCGGATGCCGGTGATCGTCTCCAGAAGCTCCGTCTGACCGTTGCCGGCCACGCCGGCAATGCCCACGATCTCGCCCGCGCGCACGTCGAAGGAGACACCGTCCACCATAGTGACGCCGCGCGAGTCCCGGACGGTCAGATTCCTGACGGACAAAAGCACGTCACCAGCGCTGACGGGGCTCTTCTCCACGCGCAGGAGCACCCGACGGCCCACCATGAGCTCCGCAAGCTCCTCCACCGTAGTCTCGGCGGTCTTGCGGGTGGCAACCAGAGCGCCCTGCCGCATGACCGAGACATTGTCGGTCACAGCCATGATCTCACGCAGTTTGTGCGTGATGAGCACGATGGTCTTGCCCTCCTTCTTGAGCTGGAGGAGGATGCGGAAGAGATGGTCGGCCTCCGCGGGTGTCAGCACGCCCGTCGGCTCGTCGAGGATCAGGATTTCCGCGCCGCGATAGAGAGCCTTGAGGATTTCCACCCGCTGCTGCAGGCCGACCGGCAGATCCTCGATGATGGCGTCGGGATCGACCTCCAGCCCGTAATCCCGCTCCAGCCGGTTGAGCTCCGAACGCGCCTTGGCGATGGAGGTTTTAAGCAGCGGCTCACCCTCCGCCCCCAGAATGACATTCTCCAGCACGGTGAAATTGTGCACGAGCATGAAATGCTGGTGCACCATGCCGATGCCGCGCGCGATCGCATCGCTCGAAGACAGGATCGCTGCGCGTTCGCCCTTGACGAAAATCTCTCCCCGGTCGGCCTGATAGAAGCCGTAGAGGATCGACATGAGGGTGGATTTTCCGGCGCCGTTTTCGCCGATGATGCCGTGGATCGTGCCGGCCGGAATTGTTAGGCTGATGTTGCGGTTGGCATGGACGCTGCCGAAACTCTTGTCGATGCCCTTCAGTTCGATTGCAGCATGCGCCATGGGCCAGCCGCCTTCCCCTGCTTCTTATGGTTTGGCCGGTCAGGTAGCACGTGGCCACTAGGCTGCCAACCGGCCATAGTCTCGACAGACCGGCTGTGGATTGTCAATTCGGTCGTGAAATAGCGTCGTGAGCGGAGAAGAAAACCATGAGCGAGGAGCGCCTGGTAAAGCTTGAGGTGATCGCCGCCGAGCAGGAGCGGACCATAGAGGAGCTTTCGACACAGGTGGCGGAGCAATGGAAGGAGATCGACAGGCTCAGGAAAAAGCTCGATCTCCTGACCGAGCGCTTCCTCGCGCTGGAAGAGCAGGCAACACCGCCGGCACCGGTGACGAAGCCGCCGCACTGGTAGACAGAGGGGCGGCCCGTTCCATCTTGGATGGCGGAACCTCTTCCGCCTCCGGCAAACAAATCAACCTCTGGCATATAAGCCATTTTGCCGAGCCTGCGGAGCCCGTGATCATCCATTTTGCCTTCTGCGCGCCGGCTCGGCGGTCTGCTACCACTGAGGAGGCTGGCCGTTTCCGGCCGGCACTCAGGAGTTGCCGCGAAGGGGGGCGACATGTTCATCGGCGATTCGGCGGACCTCTATGGTCGCACGCACAACATTTGCGTTGTCGGAGCCGGTCCCGTTGGCATTGTCCTGGCACTGGAGCTTGCCCGGCACGGCCTGGAGGTGACGCTCCTGGAGTCGGGGACGTTTGAGATCGAGCCTGACATTCAGGGGCTTTCGCACGCCATCACCGCGGACGCCGCACGCAACACGGATATGATGCTTGCGGTACAGAGGCGGTTCGGCGGAACCTCCAATCTGTGGGGGGCCGGATGCGTGCCGCTGGACCCCATCGATTTCGAGCGGCGGACCATCTGCGACGCACGCTGGCCGATCTCCTATGACGAGTTTGCGCGGTATCTGCCCGATGCCTGCCGCTACGCGCATTGCGGGCTGCGATTCGCGCTTCCTGTCGAGGGTGTAGTGATCGAGAACGACCATTTCGTCGTCGACAGGCTGATGCGCTATGCCGACCCGCCAAGTTTTCTGGTCGCTTACCGGGATGCGGTAGCCCGGTCCCGGCTGATCAGAACCTATCTCGGAGCTACCGCCACGGGTATGCGGTTCGGGCCGGATGAGCGGCTCGCCGCATTGGAGGTCAGAACTCGCGACAGCAGAGACGGCCTCGTGCGCGCCCGGGCCTTCGTTCTCGCTTGCGGCGGCGTGGAAACGGCGCGCCTGCTTCTGGCCGTGCAGGCGGAAAATCCCGGTCTCTTCGGCGGAGCCAGCGGCCCGCTCGGCCGCTACTATATGGGACATCTTTCCGGCGCGATTGCCGAAATCCGATTTTCCAACCGGCGGCTTGACCGTAGCTTTGGCTTCTTCCTCGCCGATGACATTGCCTATGCCCGCCGCCGCATCACCGCAAGTGCCGCGCACCAGCAGCGCGCGTCGCTTCCCAATGTTTCGTTCTGGCCGACTCTGCCGGCCATGCGGAACCCTGATCACCGAGATCCGATCCTTTCGCTAGCCTATCTTGCCCTGTCGTTTCCTCCGCTCGGCCGACGGCTGGTCAGCGAATCCTTAAGGCGCATCAATATTGGCGATGGCGGCAACACGCTTGCCCACCTGCGCAATGTCTTGTTCGGCGCGCCCTCGTTGGCAGGCTTTCTCCCGCAATTTCTATACAGGCGTCTCTTTTCCCAGTGCCGGCTTCCCGGCTTGCATTTTCACAATGCGGCTATGCGCTATCCGCTTCATTTTCATGCGGAGCATCTGCCGAACGCCCAATCGAGGGTCCGGCTTTCGGAGGAGCGCGACGTGCTCGGCCTGCGCAAAGCGGTGCTCGATCTGCGGTTCAGCGAACGGGATGCCGAAGGCGTAGTGCGCTCCCATGCACATCTTGCCCGATGGCTGGAGGCAACAGGCCTTGGGGAGCTGATCTGGCAGTTTCCTGCTGGAGAGCGCATAGGCCGCGTCATGGAGCTTGCCGGAGATGGCGTTCACCAGATCGGTACGGTCCGGATGGGGGCCGATGAGCGCACCGGAGTGGTGGATGGCGATTGCCGCGTCTTCGGGAGTGGTAACCTGTTCGTTGCCGGAAGTGCTGTCTTCCCCACGTCAGGCCAGGCGAATCCGACGCTGAGCTCAATGGCGCTCGGAGTGCGCCTAGCGCGGCATCTTTCCGAAGAGGCTGCCCTGCTGGAGCGGGTTCCGGTTCCACTCCACCTGTGATGTCGAGTACGGCCAGGCGTCCGTTCGCACACCGCCTTGCGAGGTCGCGCGGTGGCGGCAAAGCCGTATACATTGATGGCAGAGAAACTTTCGTCAGCCTAATAAAAAAAACCCCGCGGGCCGGCAGGCCGCGGGGCTCTTCTCTTGGGTAAACCGCGTGGGGACTACTCGTCCTTCGCGTTCTCCCTCTCCTGCTTCTTGAGCGCGGCGCCCAGTATGTCGCCAAGCGAGGCGCCGGAGTCGGTCGAACCGTACTGGGCCACGGCCTCCTTTTCCTCGGCGATTTCGAGCGCCTTGATAGAGACGGTGATCTTGCGCGTCTTCTTGTCGAACTGGGTGACGCGGGCATCCACCTTCTGACCGAGAGCGAAGCGCTCGGGGCGCTGCTCGTCGCGGTCGCGCGAAAGGTCGGAGCGCTTGATGAACGTCTCCAGATCGTGGTCGACCAGCCGCACGTCGATGCCGTTGTCCTTGACGCCGATGACCTCGCAGGTGACGACCGCGCCTTTGCGCAGTTCGCCGGAGGCTACCGCCTCGCCCACCACGTCGCGGCCAAGCTGCTTGATGCCGAGCGAGATGCGCTCCTTCTCGATGTCCACATCGAGAACCTGCGCCTTCACGATGTCGCCGCGGTTGTACTCCTCGATCACCTGCTCGCCAGGACGCGTCCAGTCGAGGTCGGAGAGATGGACCATGCCGTCCACATCGCCTTCCAGGCCGATGAACAGGCCGAACTCGGTCTTGTTCTTGACCTCGCCCTCGACGACGGAGCCAACCGGATGGTTGCGCGCGAAGGCCTCCCACGGGTTCTCCAGCGTCTGCTTGAGGCCCAGCGAGATGCGGCGCTTGACCGGATCGACCTCGAGAATGACCACCTCGACTTCCTGCGTCGTGGATAGGATCTTGCCGGGGTGAACGTTCTTCTTGGTCCAGGACATCTCGGAGACGTGGATGAGACCCTCGATGCCCGGCTCCAGCTCCACGAAGGCGCCGTAGTCGGTGATGTTGGTGACGCGGCCCTGTACCTTCTTGCCCAGCGGATACTTGCCGCCGATGCCTTCCCACGGGTCGGCCTCAAGCTGTTTCATGCCGAGCGAGATGCGGTGCGTCTCCTGATTGATGCGGATGATCTGCACCTTTACCGTCTGGCCGATGTTCAGGATCTCGGTCGGATGGTTGACGCGCCTCCACGCCATGTCAGTAACATGTAGCAGGCCGTCGATGCCGCCAAGGTCCACGAACGCGCCGTAGTCGGTGATGTTCTTGACGACACCCTCGACCACCTGGCCTTCCTCGAGGTTCTGCACGATCTCCGAACGCTGCTCGGCGCGGCTTTCCTCAAGCACGGTGCGGCGCGAAACCACGATGTTGCCGCGGCGCTTGTCCATCTTGAGGATTTCAAAGGGCTGCGGGGTGTGCATGAGCGGCGTGACATCGCGGATCGGGCGGATGTCCACCTGGCTGCGCGGCAGGAAGGCAACGGCACCATCCAGATCGACGGTGAAGCCGCCCTTGACTTGGTTGAAGATGACGCCTTCGACGCGCTCGCCCTTGTTGAACTTCTCTTCGAGCTTGACCCAGCTCTCCTCGCGGCGTGCCTTCTCGCGGCTCAGTATAGCCTCGCCCAGCGCATTTTCCACGCGCTCGACATAGACCTCGACCTCGTCGCCGACCTTCAGTTCGCCGTCCTTGGCCTTGGCGCCGAACTCTTTCAGCGGCACCCGGCCCTCCACCTTGAGGCCGACGTCAATGATGGCCATGTCCTTTTCGATGGCCGTGACGACACCCTTGACGACGGTGCCCTCGGCGACATCACGCTCGGTGAAGGATTCTTCAAGAAGGCTCGCAAAATCCTCGCGAGACGGATTGAGTTGTGACATTGAATCTCCTGAAAAAAGCCCCCGTGGTGCGGGGCAGCGCCGGCGGGTTCGAGTTGCGTCTAGCCTAGCCTCGCATCTGGCCCCTCGTGGGCCCTAGGGGCCGCGATCAGCGGCAAATCCGGCGCAGTACAAAGATGCGGGCAGACCGGTTCATGCGTCCTGCATCCATATAGGTGCAAGACATGAAACCGGAAAGACGCCGGGTGCCCTCCTTTTGAAGGCGCCAGCGCTATTCCGGTCAGGTTCAATTCCGTGCAGCCAGCACCTTGTCGACAATGGCACGGGCGGCGCGAAACGCCGTCTCTATATCCATTTCGCTGGTATCTAGCAAGTGCGCGTCGCCCGCAGGTTTAAGCGGACTGTCGGCCCGAGCCATGTCGCGAGCATCGCGCCGCTCCACATCGGCGAGGATGGTCTCGTAATCGGCCTCTCCGCCCTGCCCGAGTATCTCGCGCCAGCGCCGCTCCGCGCGCACCGCCGCACTGGCCGTCACGTAAAGCTTCACGTCCGCATCGGGGCAAACCACCGTGCCGATGTCGCGCCCGTCGAGCACAGCCCCCGGCGGCGTTTTCGCGAAGGCTCTCTGTTTCTCAACCAGCGTACGGCGTACGGCCGACATCACCGCGATCTTCGAGGCGGCCTCACCTACCCCATGGGCGGAAAGCGTTTCCCGGTCGAGCGTGCCGAGATCGACTCCGCGCGCCGCCTGTTCCGCCGCTGCCTCGTTATCGAGCGGCAGTCCGGCGTCAAGCAGCGCCCTGGCAACGGCGCGATAGGTAAGGCCCGTATCGAGATGATGGAGGCCATAATGCGCGGCCAGTTTGCGGGCGAGCGTACCCTTGCCCGAGGCGGCCGGCCCGTCGATGGCGATGGTGAAAACACGCTCACGCATCTCAGACAGACCGTGTTATGCCGCCGTCTATGCGCAAATTCTGACCGGTAATGTAGCTCGACCGGTCCGATGCAAGGAAGAGAATGAGCTCCGCCACCTCCCCGGTCGTACCGTAGCGGCCCATGGGAATGCGGCTGCGGCGCTCCTCCTTTTCCGGCAGGCTGTCGATGAAGCCGGGCAGCACGTTGTTCATGCGGACATTGTCCGCTGCATACCTGTCAGCAAAGATCTTGGTGAAGGCTGCGAGCCCCGCGCGGAAGACGCCGGAGGTGGGGAAGGCCTCCTCGGGCTCGAAGGTGGCGTAGGTCGAGATGTTCACGATGGAGCCGGACTTCTGCGCCTGCATCACCGGGGTAACGATACGGGCGATGCGCACCACGTTGAGGAGGTAGAACTCCATCGCCGAGTGCCAGTCTTCGTCACTGATCTCCAGAATCTCGCCCTTCGGGCCGTGGCCGGCGCTGTTGACCACCGCGTCAATGCGGCCGTAACGCTCGAGTACCGCCTGGGTGAAGCGCTCCAGATTCTCGACCGAGCGGTTGGAACCCCTGAAGCCGAGTCCGCCCAGTTCCTCCGCCAACGTCACACCCTTTCCGGAAGAGGAGAGGATGGCAAGCGCAAAGCCGTCCTCCGCCAGCCGGCGCGCGGCGGCGGCGCCCATGCCGCTCCCTCCGCCGATGACCATGGCTACTTTCTTCTCTGCCATCTTCCCGCCTTCCTACTCGATCTCAGCGCCGAGGCGCTGCATCAACGGAATGAATTCGGGGAAGCTGGTGGCGATCATCGATCGGTCATCGACCGTGACCGGCTTTTCCGCGGCTAGCCCCAGCACCAGGAACGACATGGCAATGCGGTGATCGAGATGCGTGGCGACCTGGCCGCCGCCAAGGCCCTTGCCGTCCGGGCGGCCGCGCACCGCAAGCGTCGCCTCGCCCTCGGTGCAATCGACGCCATTCGCCTTCAACCCGTCGGCCACGGCGGAAAGGCGATCCGATTCCTTCACGCGCAGCTCTTCAATGCCCAGCATGCGGGTTTCACCCTCGGCGAAGCTCGCCGCCACCGCCAGCACCGGATATTCATCGATCATGGCTGGCGCGCGCTCCGGCGGAACCTCCACACCCTTGAGCCGGGAGGAACGCACGCGCAAATCCGCCACTTCTTCCCCGCCGGCCAATCGGCGGTTCACGATGGCGATGTCCGCGCCCATCTCCTGCAAGGTAAGGATGAGGCCGGTGCGTGTGGGGTTCATCAGCACATTTTCGATGGTGATGTCGGAATCCGGCGCGATGAGGCCCGCCACCAGCGGGAAGGCCGCAGATGACGGATCGCCCGGCACGGCGATTTCCTGCCCCTTCAGCGTCCCCTGTCCCTGCAGACGGATATGCCTTGCGCCCTCCGCATCCACTTCCACCTCGATCTCGGCGCCGAAGCCCGCGAGCATCTTTTCGGTGTGGTCGCGTGTCATGACGGGCTCGATCACGGTGGTGATGCCCGGCGTATTGAGCCCGGCAAGCAGCACGGCGGATTTCACCTGCGCAGAAGCCATGGGTACCCGGTAGGTGATGGGTGCTGCATGCTTCGGCCCCCTGAGCGTAATGGGCAGGCGGTCGCCGGGAGCCGCCTCCTCCACCTGCACGCCCATCTGGCGCAGCGGATCGAGCACGCGTCCCATCGGCCGCTTGGAAAGCGAGGCATCCCCAACAAAGCGCGTCACCATGTCGTAGCTGCCGACGAGCCCCATGGTAAGCCGCGCGCCCGTACCGGCATTGCCGAAGTCGAGCGGCTCCTTCGGTTCGAGAAGACAGCCATTGCCCGTGCCCCGGATGACCCAGGTCCCGCCCTCGCGTTCGATCGCGGCACCCATGGTCTTCATGGCCTCGGCTGTGCGCAGCACGTCTTCTCCCTCGAGCAGGCCCGTAATGCGCGTCACGCCGGAAGCCAGACTGCCGAACATCAGGGAGCGGTGCGAGATCGACTTGTCTCCTGGAACGCGCACTGTGCCGGTCAATCCGGGTGAGAAACGGCTGAGTGCCGGGCGGGCTTGCAAATTGGTGGTCATGAGGGTCTCCGAGCCGGATACTTGACCGGAGCCTGTAGCATGACCAAATATCGCGGTCATCCCCCGCCAGCGTTTGTAGCAGGCGGCCGGGAACGCGGCTGCGGCGGAGTTTTCATTTCGCTTTGACAGCCGCCTGATCTGTAGTTATGGGACCGCAAAAGGCAGGGCTGGAGCGGCATTGGTTTAGCCCGCCGTAAGAGCTGGATTCGGCCGGAACCCGGCCCAAAAGAATTGTGAGGCAGCACGGTGGCAAAACCCGAACTCGGCACGAAGCGCATATGCCCGGAGACGGGGCGCAAATTCTATGATCTGAACAAGGATCCGATCGTCTCGCCCTATACAGGACAATCCTATCCGCGCAGCTTCTTCGAATCCACTGCGGAATCCTTGATCGACGAGGAAGAGGATCTTGAAGACAAGGAGCTGGGTGAGGATGGCCCCGAAATCGTGTCGCTCGAGGAGGCGGACGAGGACACGAAGCCGGAGGATGCGGATATCCCCGATCTCGACGATGACGTCGATCTGGGCGACGATGACGACACCTTCCTCGAGGAAGAGGAAGAAGAGGAGGACGACGTCAAGGGCATTATCGGCGTCAGCGACGACGACGAGGAACACTGAGCGCGAGGGCGCGACAAATATCAGCAGACCCGCTGCAAGGCGGGCTTGATTCTGCCGGCGGTCGGCGTTAGAAGCCAGCACCGTCGGTCACAGACCGATAAGAGACCTCTTCGCCGGCAACGGCGCCGGCTCGGCAGAGCCGGAAATGTGGGGCCATAGCTCAGTTGGGAGAGCGCTTGAATGGCATTCAAGAGGTCAGGGGTTCGACTCCCCTTGGCTCCACCAAATCCCAGTTTCTTGCGCTATTTGCCGCTACCACATTGAACGGCAAGGTGGTTTCGGCGGTTCGAAACCCCTCCTTTGCGCAGTATTCGATTTTGCCTTTGAAGACGAGCTTGACGACGGCCTGACGGTCCTCCAGGCGGTCGGAATGCCAAAGTTTCCAAGGGTTCGCGAGGAAATCGAGTGCGGTTCGAAAGGTCTGCTCGAAATCGGGCTGTCGTTCGGTCGAGTAGCGGAGTTTTTCTTCGATCTCCTCTTGGCGAAGCTTCAAATCCCGGATCCGACGCTCGTAGGCAGAAACCACCTCGGGTATCCTCGTCTCGATAATCCGGTCGGCGAACTGAGAGATCTGCCGATCTACTGCTTCCCTCTCCCGCAACAGCTGTTTCCTAGTCTCCTCAACAGCCGCTGCGCGAGCCTCCCACCTTGTTCGAAAAATCTCCTCGACCAGCGGGGCGAGTTCTCCCGACGGTATGAGCTGATGCAAGAGCGCCTCAAAACGCTCTTCCACCTTCTCCCGAGGCAACGACTTCTTTTATCGGTCACATCGCCTGTTCTGACAGAAGTAGTAGGCATAGTAGCCGCCGCCATTTCCTTTGGACCAGCCTCCGCCCACTCGTTTGCCGCACTTGGCACAGTGAATCAGTCCGCGGAGTGGGAAATCCTCATCATTGACTGTGCGCTCGGATTCGCCCTTCTTTCTACCCTTGAGCCTCTCTTGTATCGCTCGGAAGGTTTCGAGCGATATTAGGGGGGATGCTTTCCGCGCCGAAGAGATACACCCCATTTGGGACACTCGAGATGTCCCGTATAGAGAATGTTCCGCAGCATGCGGTCGATCACGTCGTACCAGTCTTCGTTCCCTGCTGGGCGAGGGAACGCAGGTTGCATCTCAAGGAAACGCTTAATCTCGGCTGGCGATCGAAACCGACGTGAAGCGAACCCATTCAGAACATCTTGGACGATTGATGCGACGGGCTCTTTTGGGACTATGGTTTTGCCCCCTCTTCGGCATCTACATGTTTGTAGCCATGCGGCGGCTTGAATGGCCAGAACCCCGCAATCAGGCGAGCGCGCATCCGATTCTTGACCTGTTCCCGATTGTTCTGCCGCTGATGGGCAGCAACAACGGCAAGCCATCGAGAACCTGTCCAAGGCATTCGACAAGGCTTCAGATGCGCAGGCCGGCCGGGAGGCCGAGGTGACGAAGCT
>NZ_JAODNV010000027.1 GCF_025398195.1 Chelativorans petroleitrophicus
CTGACGTGACCTACATTCCGATGCGGCGCGGCTTCCTCTACCTCGTCGCTATCATGGACTGGTTCAGTCGCAAGGTTCTGGCCTGGCGGCTGTCGAACACCATGGATGCCGACTTCTGCGTCGCTGCCCTCGAAGAGGCGATCGCCCGGCACGGCAGGCCCGACATCTTCAACACCGACCAGTGCTCGCAGTTCACCAGCTTCGCCTTCACCACCACGCTGAAGGGTGCCGGCATCCGCATCTCCATGGATGGGCGCGGCCGCTGGATCGACAACGTCTTCATCGAGCGGCTATGGCGCAGCCTCAAATACGAGTGCGTCTTCCTCAGCGCATTCGAGACGGGCAGCGAAGCCCGCCGCGGCATCGGTTCCTGGATCGACTATTACAACCGGCGACGCCCGCACTCAACCTTCGGCGGCAGGACACCCGACGAGGTCTATGCTACGACCGAAATGATGGAGAAACTAGCGGCGTAAAAACCAACCCGATCCACCTTAGCCAACCCGCCAAACTGTCTCATCAGGCGGGACCACCTCAGTCCTTGCGCCGCCGGTAAATATTAACACGTGGCAAAATGCAGCCTGCTGCCCACTTTCAAAAGTGATCTCACCATCGATCCCGCAGTCGGTTCCGTGTGTGATAATCGTGCCTATCCGCAGATGAACGATCTTAGCGTACTGACTTAAATAATGACCAACCCCGGTTTTGTCCGATGCGTCCCATGAACCGATCATTTTCCAGTTCACGTTCTCGCTGAGATAGCCGAGTACTTCGGGCATCTGGCATAAAGGGCAACTCCACCGGAGCGGCATCCTTGAGTTCCGAGTTGATGATCTTCTTCGTCATGGTTGCGATCCTCGCCTTTCTGAAACTCACATTCGTCATGCCTGATTTTCGGTCACCGTTCCCCGGAACTCAGTGCAAGGCGTCCAACTCGGCGCCGATCATCCTGCCCACTTCAGAGACAGGAACACGCAGGAACCTTACCGTGGTCTTGTTGGCACTACGGTCGATTTCCACGCCCCTTGCGAACTCGCCGAAGTCGCAAAAGATCGGGATACCGTGCTCCGCAAACCCGTGAAGCGCTACGAGGTTCACCGCGAGATCCTTTGTGCGCTCCGGATCGAGGGCATCGGCCTGCAGAAGCGTGATCGTTTCCTGCAAGAGTTCCTGCTGGTACAGGGGAAGCCGGTGGGCGTTGGCTTCTAACTCAGCCCACAAGCACTCGATCACCGAATCCATTCCGGACTCGGTCAGCGGCACCAGCCGCGCACGCGGGCTCCCAGCAAGCCGCCCGATAAGCCAGTAGAGGTTCTGGTACTGGGGAAGGTAGCTCAGGCGCTCGTTTGTCATGGGACGCTCCTTCGTTCGTGGAGCGCCCCGTATCCGAAAATCCGCTAGCCTCGTAGGGTGACTGGCCAGTCACCCCCCTCGGAAGCTACGAGGGCTAATGTCGGCAAAAGCGACGTTCTGACAGCCCTCTGTGCAGTGCACTCTGTGCAGGATGCACCCCTTTGAGGATCTGGAAGCCAGAAGCGGCAGCAGGTTACATCTTTTGGTTCTGGGTCACCTGCCTGGGTGGCAGAAACCGCCGAAACCTAACAGGCTGTACCTTGGTTTCTGCCTCCTTTGGCTGCGGTGGAGGCGACACTGTTGGAGGTTCGTAAAGACGTAGACCAACGGCTCGCTGACGGCTTGCCTTGGAAGGCCTCGTGGGATCGTCGTGGTCCACGTATTCCTCAATCAGCCTTTCATAGTCCAGCTCGATGAACTTGTCCGGACGGGAGAGATCTGGCGGGGTTGCCTCGACCTGCGGAGGCAAAGTCCACACGCGATCGAGCGGCACCAGGCTGTCCTCATCGTAGAGGCCGGCTTCAATCGCTGCCTTGAGGTAACCCTGTGCCCTGCTCAAGAACCGGTCTAGGCCCATAACTCGCAGCATCGAGAGCCCACTGGGGTCTCGGATCGACTCTGCATCCTCGCCCAGCTTAGAGAATTAACCTGTAGCTGCAGCCCAAAGATGAGCTACGGGCCCGTACTTGCGGACAGTACTCCTCAGGGACGTTCTGTCCTCAGGCCACCGCCAGCGCTTGCTTTGTGTGTCAATAACCACAGAATCGGGACCCTGTTTTTTCTTCCAAAAGGGACCCCCTCAATGTGATAGAGGCACGGCAGTGAGCACCCGATCAGGCGTAGCTGGTCGGGGTTGCACAGCCTGATCGGGTGCGACTGAGTGCGGATTCCGAGCTGAAGCCGGCCGGCATTCCGATCAATTACCGGCCACCGTTCCGATTTGAAGCCGGCCACGATTCCAATCAATTGTCGGCCGTTTTTCGGCTCTAACGATACCCCCTGGGTCAGCAACTTTGGCATCAAGCCTCCCGGTACACGAGGAGATTTTGATGCCGGCGAAGAGAAGGCTGACCATGAGACAATTACGACAGATGCTCCGGCTTGCCGGAAGCGGAACAAGTAGCCGCGAGATTGCGGTGGTGCTCGGCGTTGCGCGCAGCACCGTGCAGGACAATCTGAAGCGGGCGGCGCTAGCGGGCTTGGCCTGGCCCTTGCCCGGCGAGCTGACCGACGATGCGCTCGAACATCGTCTTTTCGCCCGCGCCGGGGTCAAGCAGGGCCAGCGGCGAAGGCAGGAGCCTGAATGGGCTGAGCTTTCGATCGAGCTGAAGAAGCCGGGCGTGACGCTTCTGATCCTCTGGGAGGAATACCGCAGCGTCCATCCCGACGGTTACGGCTATAGCCGCTTCTGCGAACTGTTTCGCGGTTTCGAGCAACGCCTGTCGCCGACGATGCGCCAGGAACACGCCGCCGGCGACAAGGTCTTCGTCGACTATTCCGGAAAGAAGGTGCCGATCGTCGATCGCAAGACCGGCGAGGTCCGACCGCGCGGGATGCCCGGGCGGGTCATCCCCGAAAATCGCCTGGTCCATATATCCGACCCAGAGTCTTCCGTCCGGCAGATACAGTACCGGCCCGACACTGTCGCCGACGGAGAAGCTTTCCGCCCGTGTCATGTCGTCGGCTACCTTCGCGCGGGCCTGCTGCGGCGTACGCGCCCAATCGGCGCGGGCGCGCACATGAGAGAAATGCTGCCAACCGCGGCAAAGTTCATGCTCGCACACGCTTTGCAATCGGCTCCATGCCGATCGTCGGAAAGTCGGCCAATTCGCCAGATCGCGTCATGCAACAGGTCAGTTTCCATTTCCTGGCACAACGGGCCGCGCAGGTACGCCACCTTCGGAAAAATCTTTCGATACCCTTTTGGCTATGCGTTTGAACACGCTACGTGCCTCGGATACAGTGATGCCGTTGACGCGCGCAAACTCTTCGATCGAGACTGCTCGCGTTCTATAATTGGCAAGTCCTTCCGCAGCAAGGGTGACCACGTCTAATGGCTCCCTGATTACTTCCCCACTCGGAAGCATCGTTATTTCAGTTCGACCGGCGAAGAGGCCCGCATAGGAGTGCGCCTCGAGATTGTCCACTCCCAACGCTCGCATGCGCCGCGCAGCTTCTTCTGCGAGTTGTCGTTCCGCAGGCTTCAGCAGTTTATACAAGTAGTCAACGGTCGCCAGTTCGCGCAGGTTCGTCCTCGAGGCGGAGAGGTCTCCGCGGTATAATCCTTCCCACGCACGTTCTTCGGTCTCACGCAGGGCGCTGGGCAAATGGGCCAGGCGCAAATGCTCCGGCACCACAGATGGAACCGGAACGACGCTTTCGCTCGCGGGCGGCGGTATCCTGACCGTGGGGTCGTTCACGCCCGGCGGCGGTATCCTGACCGTGGGGTCGTTCACGCCCGGCGGTGGTATCCTGACCGTGGGGTCGTTCACGCCCGGCGGTGGTATCCTGACCGTGGGGTCGTTCACGCCCGGCGGCGGTATCCTGACCGTGGGGTCGTTCACGCCCGGCGGCGGTATCCTGACCGTAGGGTCGTTCACGCCCGGCTGGATTGCAGGACCGTCGCCCATTCGCGCCAGATCATCAGGCGACAGCTCGTCTACCACGATCCGTGAATCTGGTCGGGGAGCACGGGACTGGACTGCGAGCTCGGCCAGTTCCTTGCCCGAGCGCAATCTGCTTCCGTCGGTCGGGTCGAGGATGACACGACCGTTCTCCAGCAAACTGTGCGGCTGCGCCGCTGCGGGATCGAGTTCGACCGTTAGCGAGCCTTCCTGCAGTTCCTTATGCACCTGACGCGCTGTGGGATTCCCCGAAGCGGCCTCCTGCTCGATGTTCCTCAGCATGTCGTCGACTACCTGCGCGCGGGCCTGCTGCGGCGTACGTGCCCAATCGGCGCGGCCGCGCGCGGCGTCGTCGCCAAGCGTAGCGGCACGCCTTGCTGTCTGCGGACCGCTCACGGGCGGCGGCAGGGCGTCCGCCGGGTGTGGTGCGGCGACCCGCGCGACCGTCGCACCGCTGGCCTCCCGTCCGGCTGCGGTTGCAGCACTGTTGGAGACAGCCCCCTGACCGATGCCTTGCCGGATTCGGCTTGCCAGCGCACCAGCGCCCGATGCGACGGCATCCCTGGCCCGGCTTAGCCCTTCCGTCACGACCTCCACCGCCGCATTGTCGGTAACATATTTCGAACCCCGGCTGAGCGCGTCAAGGATCGGGGTTCCGACATCGGTTCCGAGCGCACGGGCGACGGTCTCGCTCGCTTCCTTGCCAACCGCAACGCGCGTCAATCCCGCAGCCGCTCCGGTCGTTGCCTTCCCTGCTACTTCAAGAATGCCACGTTCAGTAAGTGTCTTGCCGACGCCGAGGAATTCCCTGGCCGCCTTGCGGCCTGCTTCCCGCGGCAGCACGCGCAGCGCCGTTCCGGCGGCCTGTCTCGCGAGGATATTGGTGGCCGTCGTAAGTCCTGAGACAAGCTTGGCGCCCGTAATTGCCGTCGCCACGTCCGCCGCATAGCCTGCCGCTGCAAGGCGGGCGTTATCCATCAGCAGCCGGCTGGCGCCCTCTTCCTTCACCTGGGATATTTCCCTCAAATCCAGCAGCATGGCGCGCTTGGCGTCGGAGATTGACGGGTCGTTCAGCATTTCGTCGATCACGGCCTGGCGCGCGCGCGCCTCGGCGCGTTCGCCCAGGGCCACCCGCGTGGCGGCGCTGGTCTGATGCTGCATATCCGCTCCAATAGACAGATACTGCCCCGGCCCGGTAAATGCATCCCACCTGTCCATTCCCTTGAGCGCTCCTGCGATTTCGGCTTCCGCGCGCTTGGCAGCCTTTACCCGTATCTCGTCGGAAAGCTGCTGGCGCAACGCCGCCAGCTCGTCCATGGCGCGCGCCTCTTCCTCTGTCGGCATGAGCAGCTCGTGCGACTTTTCGTGATGCTCCTCCTGCTCGGCTATGATGCGCTGCATGGCTTCCTTGTCGCCGCGCGCCGCAGCCTCGTCATATTGCCGTTGCAGGTCGCGCGCCTTCTCTCGCGAGGCCTCGATGGCCTGCTGTCTTTCCCACTTTGCCTGGCGCTCGGCAGCACGCCGGTCGGCTTCTTCCTGCTCTGCCGCGATGTCCGCAAGCTTGCGCTCGGTCTCGGCCCAGGCAGCGGCATCTGCCGCTTCGCGCTCGGCCGCCTTGCGCCGTTCCTGTGCGGCGGCCGCATCGCGCTGCGCCCAGTTCAGGAGCATTTCGTCGACGTCGCGCTCGGAATTTGCGAAGCGACGCTTCATATGCTCCGGTAGCTGGTCCCAATCCGTGCCGCCGATCACCTTCTCGAAATAGTATCGGCCCGGCTCATAGGGAAACGGCACATGGCCCTGATGTTCGACCAGATTGCCATGCTTGTCGAAACGGGCAATCAGTCTATTGCCGGAGCGGTCGGTTTCGACGACGATGGTGCCTTCTTCATCGGCAAGCGTGGCCGAAAAATTGCCGGCGCCGGTGACCCGCTCCACCCACCCGTTAGGCCTCTGCGTCACGGTTTCGATCAGTTTCCCTTCCGCATCTCGACGCTCAGTCACGATCGAGCCGTCCGGCTCGACCGTCTGATGCGTGAAACTGCCGTCGGGCTCGCGCACAATATGGTCCAGCGTTCCGTCTGGCGAGAAGGTGGTGGTGCTCTGATCGCCTTCCGGCCAGAATCGGTCCGTCGTTAATGTGCCGTCCGGCCAGAGCGTGCTTTCGCGTATATCTCCAAATGGATTGGCTTCCAGAATGGTTGTCGCGCCGGTTTCCGGGTCGATGATCTCGGCCAGCGCGCTTTCGGCCACACTGCCGTCCGGCAGCCGCCAGCGGAGGAACCATTCACCCGGCTCGTCACCGGGCAGGATCTGGAAATCGAGCCCTTCGGGCAATTCGGCGCTTCCAGTCCCCGCCGGGTTGCACAGCGTCAGGTTTGCCGGCCCTTCGGCAGCCAACAACCCGTTATCTGCAAGGGGCACCGGAATGGACGACAGCGAGCCTCCGGCTTCTTCGGACCCGGCGCCGCTCTTTTCCTCCCTGGGTCCGCCCTCGCGCTTGCGAATCGCATCAAGGAGCTTCTTGCTTGCGACCATGGTCTCGCTGGGCTGCGGCCGGTCGGGGGCAAAGGGCAAGAGATTTACGTTGAGCAGCCCTCCCTCGTTGGCGTCCGGCGCATCCGCGGCGGTTGCGGCCGCCTCCGCAGGGGCCGGAGCTGAGCCGGCCGGCGGTACGATTGCCTCGAAGCCCTTCAGCCTGGCTTCCATCAAGCGGCTCTCGCGAATGGCGCGCGTACGCGCTTCTGCTGGAAGGCCGGGATCGCTCCTGAATTCCGGCTTGTCGAGTTCAAGCTTCACCCGCATGGACCCGTCCGGCAACTCTTCCACGACGGGCGTTACCCTGACCTTGTAGGTCGCACCGATCCAACCTGCGTCGCCTGCATTGGCGATCTTGTCGGCGACGCAGTCCATGGCGCCGACGATTCCGCCTCTGCATTCGACCTTGGGCTGAGGCGAATCTTCGTAATATGAGAAGATGACTTCTGTCGGCTCACCCCGACAGAGCCTGTCCTGTGCCATGGTAGGCAGGGTCAAGGCGATCAGCGCAACGGAACCGAGAAGCGGTGATTTCTTCATGGCTGCCCCCTATTGCACGCCCCGTGCGAGGCGGCTGGCGAAGAGATCGAACTGGAAGGAGCGGCGATCGTCGAAGAGCGCGAGGTCCACGTCGAGAACCAGGCCGGACAGATCGTCGGCGGCAAGCCCGGTGGAAAACCGGAAGTAGCCTTCCGCGTCAGGAGCTTCCTTTTCCGTGAGGGAGATGCTCTGCCCGTCCCGGAAAAGCTCGATGCGCTCGATCAGCTTGCGCCCGTCCACCACATAGGCATGATGAGCCCAGTGGTTGCGGTCGCCGCCGGTGGCGATCATGTCGGCGAGGCCACCGAAACTGTTGTACCATGCAGCCTGCGTGAGACGCACGCCGATCTCGAGCTTGCCGTCTTCAGCAATCGGGCGCACTTCGAGATGCCCGTTGATCGCGCCCGTATAGGCTTCTTCCGGCAGGACACGGCGCAGCACGTAGACGCGTCGCTCCACACCGTCGTCCACGACACTGTTGATCGCACTATCGCCCGCCTTGGTGAAGGCCCGGAACATCGCGATGAGTTCGTCACGGAACGACGTCCAGAACACGTGATCGAACTGTCGCCAGGCGGCAACCGCCACATCCACTGGTGCGGCCTCAAGCGGCGTGTGGTAGAAGCTTTCGCGAAGTACTTCCTTAAGCTCCTCCACTGTCGAATAGACCGCAAACCAGTCGCCGGGCGGTTCGTTCTTCATTTGGCCGTTGTAGTAGGCGCTGGCGGCTTCCCGGCTCGGGCGGCAACCTGAAAGCCTGAACCGGGCATAAGCGGCAGCGCTGGCATAGGCCTGACGTTCATTGACGTAGGACTTGGAATTCCGGACCCGGTACTCCTTCCGCGACTGGGCATAGGCGTCCACCATCATGTCGTAAAGCGGTGCGAACTCCGCCGCGCCGCGCAGCCGCCAGTTCACGCAACTGGTCCTGTGGAGGTCGGTAATGGTGCCCCATTCATTTTGGCTTTCCTCGACAAAAGGCCTAGGATTGACCGCAATGCTCGACAGCACGGTTGCTAATGAGAATTTCAGGTTCCCCAGTCCCTGGTTGAAAGCCTCTGCCACGCTCGCCTTCTGCTCCACGGTTCCGAAGACCATCAGATGTGCTGCGAAGGAGACCGTCAGATGTTCGAGAAACCGATGGTAAAGGTCCGGGTTCGGACTGGCGGCCTCGTTGTCCTCCAAAGCGCGCCGCAGAGCAGCGGCGGCGATGTCGGCAATGCGCGGATCGTCGAGCCCGATCAGGCGCTGTGCGACGTCCTCCCTGACATTGGCTGAAAGAGCGGCGAAGCGCCTTTCGTCGGACGCCAGGGCGAACAATCGCTCTTTCGCCCCTGCCACGCCATAAAAGTCGAGCAGCGCCAATGCCGCCACCGCGATATTTGGATCGGGCCCATCGGCGAAGGCGGCGACGCGGCCGTTGGCCAGCAACCCAAGCCTGTGTTCGAGATAGGCCAGATGGATGAGCGGTCGTTCGGCGCCGAGCGCGTGCCCTGGATCGACAATAGCAGCGATACGTGCCGCATCGTCAGCCGTTCCGGCACTGGCCAGGATCTCAAGGGCTTTCTCGATGCCCGTCCACCATGCGGTGAAGCGGTCAAACTCATCCCCTCCGGCGTCCGGCCTCACCAGCGCCATCCTTATCGAAATGTGGCGCCGCGCTGCATCGAGGGCAGCCGCAACGTCCGCATCGGTCGCCTCGGGGCGGCGGAAGGTCCGTGCGTAGTAGTTCGGATGGGCGTAATCAAGGATGACGCTGGCGCGGAAGACCTCCCGCACCTTGTCCGCGGCAATGGGACGAAAAAGCGTGAAGCGGCTGGGCTCATCCGCGGTCAGATTGGCATCGAGCCAAAGAGCTTCGGGGACCTCGACCCGCGCCGTTGCGCTGCCCCCCTTCACCTCCAGCTCCGCCGCCAGGGCGGCATCTTCGCTGAACTCGACGAAATAGCGGCCTGCCGGAACGGGGACGGGCGCGCCATCTCCGGATTGGGCCACGACCTCGAGGCTGTCTGCGCCGACCACGTTGAAGGGCGCCGGCCGCGATCTTCCGGCGCCGTCAGTCATATCCAACGAAACCATGGTGATCGTTGGCGCCATTGCCCGCACGCGCGCGGCCGCCCTCTCGAGCCGGTCGCTCGTTCCGCCGTTCAGAAATTCGGTGGATCCGGCCTTCAGTTCCTCGGCAAGGGCGGCATCGTCGGTGATTGCCCGCGCCATGCGCCTCGTGTCATCGTCCGGCAACACTCCGGGGTCGAACTTCTTTTCCGGAAACATCACACAGTCGACAACCTCGATCTTCCCCGACTCCTTTTGGCCGACCAGCACCGGAACCGGATCCCGTTCGGCCGCCATGACGGATTTTTCGAGCCGGACCCGAACATCCTTGCCGTCTGCGATCACGGCAGCATTGCGCCTGGACACGAAGATCGAATCCTTCCCGATGAGGTCGATGCGGTCGACCGCGCGCAGGGCCACCCCCTTGCCGGCAGCGACGCGCACGTCGTCGAGCGTCACATGGGACACCTTTTCCCCACCCCAGTGGTCGAAATAGATACCCCAATCCAAGCCGCGGGCTTCGACGGCGCTCATCCGCATGGTCGTGCCGGCCTCGAGATTTGCGACGAACGCGTGCCCTTTGCTGTCGAAGCGGGTCCTTTCGATCTCGGCGCTGCCGGCGATTTCGAGGTACATTGCGGTGTATTGCCGCGCACCGAACTCGCTGTCGACGACCCGGATCTGCGCGGCCTCGCCCTGCACCCTCGTGCCCGCTGTGCCGATAATTCGAGAGTGTCTGATATCGACCTTCTTCGCTTGTTCGACGTGCAGCGCCGTGCCCTTCGCTGCGTCGATCTCGGTGTCTTCGATGCTGGAGTCGCTGTGCTGCACGAGGACCAAATATTCACTCGAGCCGGTGATCCTGGACCGGACGAGTTCAAGCGAGCCGTTGTAGACACGTACCTGCCGGAACGACGCGCCTTCGATCAGGCAGCCGCTGCAGCGGATAGAGCCGCCATCAGCGAGCAGCCCCCTCTTGGACGTATCCGAACCCGAATCGAATGCAAGATCCGAGAGTTCAACGCGTCCGCCTTCCCGTACCACCATGAGGGCTTCGCCTTCACCCGGCACGATTACCGCTCCGGGAGCGCCCTCAATGACAATGCGCTTGCCGGCGACTTCGACCGGCCCGGCATAGCGGCCCGGTTCGAGCCGGATCACGTCGCCGTCTGCGGCCTCAAGGACCTTTTCCGCCAGATTGTCGCCGTTTCGCAGCGTGATCGTCTCTGCAGCCGCCGCGCCGCCAAGCAGCATCACGCTCGCGGCCGCAAGTCCAAGCCGAATGGAATTGCGCCAGGAAATCAACATCATGTCCCCCCCCCCCTCGCGTGACCTAGTGGGAGACCTCCGGTCTCAGGTCGCCAAGCCTCGCCTGGGTGGCCTTACTCCACAGGGTGGTCCGGTTTCAATTTTAGAGCGTTTCCGACGATTTGTGAATCGAGTGGATTCCTTTTGGGGCTGCGTTGTGATTCCAGGTGGTGGCTGGAGAGGAGGCCAGCACCGGATGACAGCACCTCTTTCCAATGATCTTCGCGAGGGGGTTGTGGGAGCGATCCTTGCCGGGGAAAGCTGCCGATCGGCGGCGGCTCGCTTCGGCGTTGCCGTGTCGTCGGCAGTGAAGTGGGTGCAGCGCTACCGGGCGACCGGTTCGGTCGCGCCCGCCAGGATGGGCAGCCGCCTGAAGTTGCGGCTGGAGCCGCACCGTGACTTCATTCTTGAGCGGATCAATGAGACGCCGCACCTGACGCTGCATGGGCTGAAGCGGGAACTGGCGGCGCGCGGGGTGAAGGTCTCGCACGACACGGTGTGGCGGTTCCTGCGACGCGAGGGGCTGCGCTTCAAAAAAGACGCTGTTCGCCCTTGAGCAGGCCCGCGCCGACATCGTCCGCCGACGACAGCGCTGGCGCGCCCTTCAGCCCCGCCTCGATCCGACCCTGCTGGTATTCATCGACGAGACCTTGGATCAAGACCAACATGGCGCTCCTCTACGTGGCGATGACGCGGGCAAAGGACAGCCTGCACCTGATCACACCGCAGCGCTTCTTCGTCCACGGTCAGACGGCGAGGGGAGACCAGCATGTCTATGCCTCGCGCACCCGCTTTATCACGGACGCCATGCTGGAGCGGTTTTCACAGATCTCCTGGCCGCCTCCAATGGCAGATCATGGCGGGCAGCCGCCACACCCGACCGTTCGCGTGGATCTGAAAGCACGTATGCGCGGCGTGTGGCGGTAGTGCGAGAGTCAGCGGCCGTCAAGGTGATCTTCGGCGACCTTCTTGCTATTCCCCCGTTGAGAAAGCACACGGCCCTCCTCCAGACGGGTGGAATGCGCCCATCCGGGCGAGCGGCGGCCCTCGCGAAGCGGAATCCTTCCTAGGGGCGGTCTTCCACGATGCGGGCGATCAGGCGCACGCCGATCGGGATCAGGTCGTCGTCGAACCAGAAGCGCGGGTGGTGCAGGGGCATCGTCCCCTTGTGACCGAGAAAGATGTAGGCGCCGGGAACGATGGCGAGCATGTCGGCCAGATCGTCGCTGCCCATCGAGGGTGCGGGGGTGGTGGAGACATGTTCCTCGCCGACGATCGCGCGCGCAGCACGCGCGGCGGTCTCGGCGGCTTTCTTGTCGTTGACGGTCACATCGAACACGTTGCGAATGTCAACCTCCGCCTCGACGCCGAAGGTCTGCGCGCAACCCGCTGCGATCCTCCTGAGCTCCTCGCCAGCCTGTATGCCGACTGCGCGGGAGAAGTATCGGATGCCGCCGCTCAGGCGCACCTCCCCGGGGATGACGTTGTAGGCCGAGCCGGCATGGATGCGTGTGATCGAAACGACCGCTGCTTCGGTCGGATCGATGGTGCGACTGACGATCGACTGCACGCTCGAGATCAGGCTACCAGAGGCGACGATGGGATCGCGCGAGCGATGCGGCATCGCTGCGTGGCTGCCGGTCCCGCGAAGCGTGATGTCGAAGAAGTCGGCGCCGGCCATGATGGGTCCCGGGAAGACGGTGATCTGGCCAAGGTCGAGGTCGGGCCAGTTATGGAAGCCGTAGAGTTCGTCGCAGGGGAAGCGCTTGAAAAGCCCATCTGCGATCATCGCCCGCGCGCCGCCGAGGCCTTCCTCGGCCGGCTGGAAGATGAAGACAACCGTTCCGCTGAAATTGCGGGTATGGGCGAGATAGCGGGCGACGCCGAGCAGGATCGTCGTGTGCCCGTCGTGGCCGCAGCCGTGGAATACGCCGGGGGTGGTGGAGGCGTAGGGAAGTCCGCTTTCCTCCGGGATCGGCAATGCATCCATGTCCGCGCGCAGGCCGATCGTCGGCCCGGTGCCTCGCGAACCGTGGAGAACACCGACGACGCCTGTCGTGCCGATCCCTGTGTGGACCTCGATGTTCCACGACCGCAGCAGATCGGCGACGATCCGCGATGTGCGCTCCTCCTTGAACCCGAGCTCCGGATGGGCGTGGATGTCACGCCGGATCGCGACCAGATCCGGTACGAAACTATCGATCAGTGCACTGGCGTTCATGATGCAGTCGGCTCGCTGGGTTGGACGGAAGCTACAGCCTTATGGACAGGCCGAATCGGGGCGGCGCTATCGTTGCGGCCTCCTGAGGAGGGCACGAACCGCGATGGCGCCAACGCAGAGGACGGACACCAGGAAAATCGCGCCCGACATGGCGTAGATTGTGGGCGATGCGCCGGCATTCATCTTACCGAACAGCACCACCGGCAACGTGTTCTGGCGTCCGGCCAGGTAGAATGCGCGCGTGAACTCGTTGATCGAGAGCAGGAAGGAAAAGATGAAGGCGCTGACCAGGCCAGGCGTGATGAGCGGCAGGGTGACGTCGCGAAACTGCTGCCAGCGGCTGGCGCCGAGGTCGGCCGCAGCCATCAGGAAGGAGCGGCGTACGGCGGCGAAGCTCGTCAGGATGACGATGAAGGCAAAAGGCATCGCCCATAGAAGGTGCCCAGCCATAACGGTGAGGGCAGATGCCTTGATTCCGGTTCGAGTGAGGATTGTGGACAGGGCCAGACCCTGGATGACGCCAGGGACGAACATCGGCAGTACCACGACAAGGAACCAGGTCGCGCGCCGGGCATGCAGTTCGACATAGGCGAGGGCGGCGAGCAGCGAGAGCAGGGTCGCGGCGACGGCGGTCCCGGTCGCAATCACCAGCGAATGCCAGAGCGCGGCAAGCAGCGCGCGCTCGCCGGCGAGCGCGGCGTACCAATGAAGCGTCGCTTCCGAAGGAGAAGGCAGGCCAGGCTGCAGCGAAGGGTTGAACGACACGCCGAGCAGATAGAGGGGCGGCGCATAGATCGCGACGAAGCCGAGGAGGGTCAGCGTCCAGACGACGAAACGTGCAAAGGGCTCGTCGCGTGTCATTGGGCGCGGTCCTCGAAGAGGCGGGCCAAGCCGAAGGTCCAGTTGCCGATCAGCACGAGACCCAAGATCACGGCGAGCACGATGGTGGAGATGGCGAAGGCAAGTGGATAGTTGGCCACGCGCATGACGTCGTTGATCATCACCGACACGATGCTGGCGCCCGCACCTCCCAGCATCTGCACTTCGGTCGACGAGCCGGCGACCATGACGAACACGAAGAGGAAACCGGCGAAGACGCCAGAAAGGGTCAGAGGCAGCAGGATGGTGCGCAAGACCGTCCAGAAGCCGGCGCCGAGGTCGCGCGCGGCGGACAGAACGATGCTGTCGACGCGGCCCATGGCAAGCACCAGCGGAAAGGTCGCGAACGGCAGATAGGACGCCACCAGCCCCACCATCACCGCGAAATCGCTGAAAAGCAGCCAGTCTATCGGCGCCGACGTCAGTCCGACATCCTGCAGGAAGGTATTGACCACGCCGGTGCGGCCGAGGACCAGCCGCCATGAGAAGGAACGGATCAGGTAGGACGTAAAGAAGGGGATCGTCATCAGCGCCAGGAGCACGACGGCGAGCCGCCGGCTGGCGAGGAAGGTCACGGCATAGGCCGTGGGGTAGGCGATCACGAGGCAGATGAGCGCGGCCAGCAGCGCCTTCACCAGCGTCGACAGAATGACCGTCCAGCGCCCCGCTTCGAGGATTGCCGCGTAGCCGGCGAGGCTGAAGTCCGGCTTGATCCAGTAGGTCGAGGGATCCCAGGCCCAGAAGCTCCACACCACCACCACCGCGAGCGGCGCCAGGCCCAGCACGAGAATGGCGGCGAGAGGCAGGAAAACCAGGCCGAAGATGGTGGACGGGGACGCCTTCATGCGCCGGCTCCGCTAGGCCGGCCGCGGGCGTTTTCCGCGGCCGGGACAGGTTTCATCAGGCGTTGCGCAGCTTCTGCCACCATTCCTCGTAGAGCTGGAAGTTGTCGGGGCGGCAGTTCTGCCAGGCCACCTTGCCGCTGAACTTCGCCTTCACGTGGTCGGCAAGCAGCTTCACCTCTTCCGGCGAGTATTCGTCGGGATGCTCCTCGGCATAGGCGAGGTTCTTGTCGGTCGGCACCATGTAGCCGCGCGACTTGCCGAGTTCGCAGCCGTAGAAGCCGCCAAGCAGGCCGTTGACGAACTTGTGCGCCACGTCTGCCATGCCGCGCTCGACGGCGCCGTTCAACAGAACCGCGTTGTTGCCCCAGCCTTCATAGCCCTCGACTGGAGCGGCATATTCGACCTGCAGGCCTCGCTTGCGGCCCTCGTAGACGATCGGCTCCCAACCGGTCATGGCGTCGACTTCCTCGTCGGCGACGAGTTGGACGCCCTGCTCCCAGCCGTTCCAGAAGGTGCGGAACTGGCCGTCCCTCTTGTGCTTGATCAGGAACTCCATGACCAGGCCGAGTTCGGCCTCGGTCAGGTTGCCGGGATCGCCGATCGGCTGATTCTCGGACTCCTTCAGGTACATGGCGGCGAAGACGGCGCTGTTGATCCAGGCATCCTCCATCGCCACGCGGCCCTTGAGCTTGGGATCGAAGATCACGCCGTAGCTGTCGACCTTACCCAGCTTGTCCGGGCGGTAGATGATCGAATCCGCGTTCACGACGGTGGGGATGCCGTACTGCTTGCCTTCATGGGTCAGGTAGGGAATGTCCTTCGCCCACTGCCACACGCTTTCGTAGTTCGGGATCTTGGAGACATCCCAAGGGGCGATCAGACCCTGGCGAGCCAGCTCCCTCTCGGCGCCGCCCTGGAAGCCGCCCAGATCGAAGAGGTCGTTGGCGTTGCCTGCCGCGAGGCGCGCCACAACGGGACCGACGTCGTTGCCGTTGTCGGTGAACTCAGGCATCACGCCTTCCTGCTCAGCGAACTGCTGCCACTTGTCGCCGATGTCGAGCGTTGCCGTGGCCCAGAACGCAATGGTGGCATCCTGCGCCATTGCCATGCGCGGCAGCCCGCCCATTGCCATGGCTGCAGCACCCGATCCCATGAGTTTCAGCATATCACGCCGCTGCAGATTGCTACGCAGAGCGTCTGGCACTTTCCATTTCGTCATCGTCATTCCCCTTCATTAGTTGCCGGCATGCACGCCGGTTCCTTTCCGGCTAACCCGCCTCGGGCATCCCGGAACTCGAGATTTCGATGGCCGCGCCCGGCTTCATGCCGACCTTCATCGCCGCGCCGACGGCAGGAATGTCCCGGTCGGCGGGAATGGCCACCACGATTGTCTGGCCGTCCGCGAACGCCAGCTTCACGTCGCGATGCAGCCCTCGGAACACGCTTTCAACGACGGTCAGCGTTGCGCCCGGCAGGGGGGCCGCGCCGTCGCCGACGACAAGGCGGTCGGAACGGACGGCTATGACCGTCGACCCGGACTGGGCCGTCGTCGCGAGTTTCACAGGCAGCTTCTGGCCGGCGATCGTGGCGATGCCCTCGTCACCATGCCGCTCCACCGTTTCCGGCCTGAGCAGCGCCTCGATGCCGACAAAGCGGGCAACGAATGCGTTGGCCGGCTGATCGAAGAAGCGCTGCGGCTGGTCGACCTGCTCGATGCGCCCCGCATGCATCACGGCGATGCGGTCGGAGAGGCTGAGCGCCTCGTCCTGGTTGTGCGTGACGAGGATGAAGGTCGCTCCGGTGCGCTTGTGCAGTCGCCCGAATTCGTCGCGCATCTGCTGACGGAGGCCTTCGTCGAGGCCGGTCAGCGGCTCGTCGAGTAGCAGGATGCCGGGTTCCATCACCAGCGCTCGCGCCAGGGCGACGCGCTGGCGCTGGCCGCCGGACAAGAGGTTCACGTCCCGAGGACCGAAGCCGGCGAGCTGGACCAGCTCGAGCGCCTCGGCGACCTTGTCGTCCAATACCTTGCCACGGAGCCCGCGCAGGCGAAGGCCGTAGCCGACATTCTGGGCCACGGTCATGTGCGGGAAGAGGCCGAGCCCCTGGAATACCGTATTGACGGGACGCCGGTTTGCCGGAATGCCCGCCATGTCCTTGCCGTCGAAGGTGATGCGGCCGGCGCTCGGAGCGTCGAAGCCGCCGATCAGCTTGAGCAATGTGCTCTTGCCGCAACCGGACGATCCCAACAGCGTGAAGAATTCGCCGGCCTTGATGTCGAGGCTGACGCCGTCAACTGCCCGTAGGGGGCCGAAATGGCGAGAGACGTTGTCGATGCCGATCGCTATGGCCATGTCAGCTTGCCGTTTGTTCCCGGATGAGCAACACGCCCTCGGCCGTGACCTCCAGGACTTGCCGTTCGAGAATCAGCGTCGTCGTGGTAGCCTCCTCGACGAGCAGCGGTCCCTCGATCACCGCGGCCGGTGGCAGCTTGCCGCGGTCGTACACCGGGCAGGTCAACCAGCCAAGGCTGCTGCCGAAATAGACGTCCCGATTGCCGCGCAAGGCCGCGTCCACGGAACGGTCCTCGTCGCTGATCCTGGGCATGGCAATGACCGGCCCGCTCAGCACGGCCTCGAGGTGAAGTCCTGTGATCTCGATGGGAGAGGCCGGCAGACGGAAGGTGTAGGCACGTTCGTGGCTCGCATGGAAGCGGTCGCCAAACGTCTCCTGCGTGTCTCCGTGTTGGAAAGTTGCGAAGACGCCGTGTTCCTGGCCCTTGTAGCGGGCCTCAACCCTATAGGTGAACCGGATATCCGCGTCCGCGCCCTTGGCGAAGTAGGCGACAGCCTCCTGCTCGAGCTGGCGGAAACGCCTGGACAGCTCTTCAACGGCATCCGGGGACAGCGCGGCGAACCAGGTACCGCGGAAATCGGCACGCGGCTCGGCCGCCAGCATGCCCCAAGCGGAAAAGATACCCGGATGCGGTGGCACGACCGTGGTCTTCACGTTGAGGTCGCGGCCCAGCCGCGCCGCGAGTGCCGGGCCAGCGCCGCCGCTGATGACCAGCGCGGCCTCGCGAGGATCGTGTCCGCGCTGCACTGTCACCAGCTTGAGCGCGTTGATCATGTTCGCATGGGCGATCTCGATGATCGCCATTGCGGCGTCCTCGACGGAGAGCCCCAGTGGCTTGGCGACCGTCTCGATGGCGGCGATGGCCTTTGATTTGTCCAGCTGCATCGTGCCACCGGCGAAATTCGCCGGATCGAAGACGCCGATCGTCAGGATCGCGTCGGACAGCGTTGGGCGGTCGCCGCCCCGGCCGTAGCAGGCGGGGCCGGGCTCGGAACCGGCGCTCTCCGGTCCCACTTTCAGGACACCGCGCTCGTCGATCCGGGCGATCGAACCGCCGCCGGAGCCGATTTCGACGATGTCGACGACCGGCACCTGCACCGGGTAGCCGGGCTCGATGCGGGTGTGTTCGAGCTTGTACTCGCTGTTGAGCGTCGGACGGCCTTCGTGGATGAGCGAGCACTTCGCCGTCGTACCGCCGACGTCGAGCGACAGCACCTCCGTTGCGCCGATCACCTGTCCGATTCTGGCCGCGCCGGCAACACCGCCAGCTGGACCCGATTCGACCAGCGTCAGCGGGCTTTGCGTCGCCTGGTCGAAGGTCGAGATGCCGCCGTTCGACTGCATCGCATAATACGGGCAGGTCAGGTCCTGCCGTGCCAGAGCTTCCTCGAGCCGAGCAAAGTAGTGCTGGATGATCGGCTGCACGTAGGCATTGAGGACGACAGTGTTGGTACGCTCGTATTCGCGCCACTGGCGCGACACCTCGTGACTCGCGCAGACCGTCACGTGAGGAAGGGCGGCGGCCAGCGCGCGGGCGCACTGGATTTCGTGGTCAGGGTTCACATAGCTGTGCAGAAACAGTACCGCGATGGCTTCGACCTGGAACTCGCGGCACTTCTGGACGATCGGTTTCAGACCGGAGAGGTCGAGCGGCCGGATGACATTGCCGCGGGCGTCGATGCGCTCGTCAATCTCGAAGCGCAGATTGCGAGGCACGAAGGGCTCGGGGCTGTGGAACTGCAGGTTGTAGAGGTCAGGCCTGTTGCCTCGACCGATCTCCAGCACGTCGCGGAAGCCGGCGGTGGTGACGAGGGCGGTGCGTACACCCTTGCGCTCGGTAATGGCATTGATCACCGTCGTGCCGCCATGCGCAAAGAAGATGACATCGCGGCTGCGCAGACCGTCCTTCTTTTCGGCCATCGCAATCGCGTTGAGGACGCCTTCGGACTGGTCCTTCACCGTCGTCAGGCTCTTGGCCGTGAACACTTCTCCCGTCCGCTCGTCGTAGCCGACGAGATCGGTGAAGGTTCCGCCGACATCGGTGGCAAGACGGATCATTCTACACTCCCCGGCACGAAGCCGTAAACGCGTGACGCTTCTTCCTTGCTGATCAGGCCCTTCAGCACGTCGTCCTCGACGAGATGGCGTTCGCGTTGGGCAGGGTCGCCCCAACCGCCACCACCGCCGGTGACGATGCGGACCACGTCGCCGCGATTGAGCGGGATGTGCGGGTTGCGCCCGTAGCTGCGGACCGAATTGCCCCCGTCGGAGATGATCTGCACAACATTGGGCGATCCCTCGGCGCCGCCATTCATGCCCCAGGGAAGCGTCTTCGTGCGACCCAGGCTGCAATAGGCGACAGCGTCATCGCCCAGGATCTCGTAGTCGCGAACGACGCCGAACCCGCCGCGCCGCCGGCCGGCACCGACGCCACCTTCGACGTTGAGGGCGTATTGCCTGACGATGATCGGGAAGCGCGCCTCGATGGCTTCGACGGAGTAGTTGTAGGTGTCGCCATCGGTCAGCGCGATCACTGCGTTGGCGCCGTCGCGATCCTCGCTTGCGCCCCAGCCGCCATGCTGGGGCTCGATATGGACAAAGGGCTCACCGGAATGATCCTTGCCGGACAGGTAGACGACACAGAGGCTGGAATAGGAACCCGCCGAGAAGCGGGACGGCACCAGCGGCGCCAGCGCCTTCCAGACGAGTTCGGAAGCATGCACCGAGCCTTCGTAGTACCAGCCAGTCGGCGACGGCTTTTCCGCAGTGAAGATCGTGCCAGGCTCGGCAACGACTTCGAGCGGACGGAACCAGCCTTCGTTCGACGGCGCCTGCGGCGCGACAAGTGCCTTCACGATGGTGCGCGTTGCCGATTGCAGGGCGCCGCGCGCACAGTTGATGGGGCCGGCCACCGCCGGTGGGTTGCCGCTGAAATCGGCGATGATCCGGTCGCCGGCGATGGTGACTGCGACCTTCACCCGGATCGGGTCCTCGGTCACGCCGTCGCCGTCGATCACGTCTTCGGCGTGGTAGGTGCCGTCGGGCAGGGCGGCGATCGCGGCGCGGCTCTGCCGCTCGCTGCTGTCGAGCAGGTTGACGAAGGCCTGCCGTACGATTTTCTCGCCATACTTCGTCGCCAGTTCCGTCATCCGTCGGGCTGCAACGCGCACGGTGGCCACCTGGGCGGTAAGGTCTCCGAGGGCGATTTCCGGGAAACGGACGTTCTCGCCGATGATGTGCAGCAACTCATCCGAGAACACGTCCGAGCGAACGATCTTCACGCCCGGCAGGCGGAGCCCTTCCTGAAACACCGACACGGCATTCGGCGCAAGGCTGCCCGGGACCGACCCGCCGACGTCGAGATAGTGGGCGACATTGATGGCATAGCCGAGAATAGCCCCGTCGAAGAAGATGGGCTTCACGATGGCGAAGTCGCAGGCGTGTGTGCCGCCTGAATAGGGATCGTTGGTGAGCAGGATGTCGCCATCCGCCAGATTGCCCTTGAAGCGCTCAATGAGCGCCTTCACCTGGGTCCCGAACGTTCCGGTGAACAGCGTGATGCCGTTCATCTGGGCCACGAGTTCGCCTTCGGAAGTGAGGAGGCCGCAGGCAAAATCGAGCACTTCGTAGATGACGGGGCTCATGCTCGTGCGCGCCATCACGATGCCCATTTCATCGACGGTCGCGATAAGCTTGCCCTCGATGATTTCCTGGGTCACCGGGTCGACGGATACGGTAGTCACGACAGCTAAGCTCCGGCTTGGGAACGGACCGGAGCAGACTATGAGTCGGTTACTTCGAGTGGTAGCCGGTCGGATGGGTAGGGTGCGCCAGCGGCGCAACCCTACCCGAACGGGTAGGGTTCTTCAGTACGAGGTCGCGAGCAGCCATGACCGCGGCTGTCCGCGTGTGCACGTTGAGCTTCGCGTAGATGTTGCGCAGGTGGAACTTCACCGTGTTATCGCTGAGCGCCAGGCGGCGGCCGATCTCCTTGTTGCTGACACCGGTGCAGAGCAGTTCGATGACATCGCGCTCGCGGTCGGTCAGCCAGCTTGCTGGTCCGGCCGCGGATTCCGCTTCTTCCGGCGTCGTGTCACCGAGCAATGCCTGCAGACGTTGCCTGACGACGTCCGGAAACGCCGTAGAACCTGCCAGCCTGTTCAGGCCGACAAGGAAGGCATTGCCTTCGATCCGGACAAGCGTCGGGCAGTCTGCGACCGGCGTAGACAAGAGCAGGTCGGAAAGCCGGGCTGCGGCGCGCGAGGTATCGCCCTCTGAGAGCATCAGGCGAATGTCGAGAAGCGCCAGTTCGATCGATCGCAGCATATGGGGCTTCTGCGCCTGGCGGATGCGCAGCTGGTCGAAAGTGGCGCGCGCCCGCGCGGTCTCGCCCAGCGCAAGAAAGAGCCGGACCCACAGAAGCGCCGGCGTCGTACCGCGAAGGTGGGTCGCGAGGTTGTTCGCGCGGTCGGCATCGATCGCCTTCGTGCCGTAGCCGTTCGCCTCAGCATAGCGGACGGCTGCTTCGACATCGCCGCTGGCGAGGAGCAGCGCAGCCCGCTCGCCGTCGATGAGGCGCGTCAGCCGCTCGAAGCCGCGCCGCTGGGCCGTTGCACGCGCCCGGTCGATGGACGCATGCGCGGCGACTTCGTCCTTCCGGATACGATGGATGCGCTGCTGGCTCGTGAAGCCCGCAGCGAGCAGGTCGAACCAGGTGTCGTGCCTTTCAAGATGTGGCAGCGCCCAGGTGAGCATCTCTGCAGCGCCGTCGATGTCGCCTTGGACCGATCTCAGTTCGGCCTTCAGGACCTGGCCGACGGCATCGAGGTCGCTTCCCTTGCCGATGTTGGACTGGGCTTCCTCGATGAGGCGATCGTAGGACGTCCCCGCATCGACAAAGTCGCCGCTGAAGAACGCCGCCTGTCCGACATGGGTATGGAGGTGCATCGCACCGAACTCGGCACCGCCGCTGCGGAAGGCATGGATTGCCAGCCGACCATAATGCGTGGCGCGGTCGAGGTCGCTGCGTATCAGGTAGTTGTAGGATAGCATGTTCAGCGCCAGGGCGCGCGTGACGATCTCCATGTCGCGCATGTCGAGGAGGTCGTTCTCGAGTGCGGCGAGGTCGGCGGAGCTCACCCAGCGATCGGTGTAAAGGGCGACCAACACCTGCACCACGCGCAGGTCGCGCCGGAGGTCTGCATCGTTGCAGCCTGCGACGGCGTGCTCGGCAATTGCGAGATATTCGTCGGCGAGGGGCAGCTGCCCGGCCTTGGCGCTCACCACCGCCAGTCCTAGCGTCGTAAGGGGATAGCGCAAGAGGTCGATCTCGGCGGCGCGCGAGAGGATGGCGTGAAAGATTGCCGCCCGGCCCTGGCCGGTCGAATAGACCTGACGCCAGCCGCCCGCGGTCTCCACAATGCGTGCCGCCAGATCGACGTCGTCGCACAGGAGCGCGTGGCGCATGGCGGCCTCGCTGTCGCCAGCCTGTTCCAGCCACAGGGCGGCCCGACGAACCGGCTCCTTCTGGTCCAGATTGCGCCGGGTCGCCTCGTCCTGCAGGAATGCGTGGAAGACCGGGTGGTAGCGCAGCCATTCGCCGCGACCGGCGATCCGGGTGACCGGAAGGGCGTGGCCGGCGAGCTGGGCAAATTCCACCGCCATTTCTTCGCCGGGGAAAATCGCCTCGACGAGTTCGCGGCTGAAGGCCGGCAGGCATGCGGTGAGCGTGAGGAAGCGCTGCGTCGAGGCCGGCAAATTGGAAAACACCTGTTCCGACAAATAAGCGCCCATCTCGGTATTGGCGCCCGAATAGGAGGCAGGGATGGCATCGCCGCTACCCTTGTCGTCGACAAGCAAACGAACCATCTGCAGCGCGACCGCCCAGCCTTCGGTACGACGATTGAGGCTGCGGACCTGTTCCCCCGAAAGGCCCGCGCCACTGCCGGCGAAGAACTCGGCGGCTTCCTCGTCGGTAAATCCCAGGTCGTCCGTGTTGATCAGCCTCAGTTCGCCGCTCACCCGGAGTGCGGAGATGGGGAAGCCCGGCATGCTCCGCGACATCAGGACAAATTTCACGTGTGCGAGCGAGCGGTCCGCCAGAAGCCTGGCTAAGACGCTCTCGGTCGCGTCATTCTGCGCGAAGTGATAGTCGTCGAGGAACAGCACGACGGGCCGGTCCAGCTTGCGTAGCCGTGTTCTCAGTACCGCAAGCAGGGAGGAGGGGGCCAGGCTGCTCGCGTCGAGCGCTCCGCCCTCGGGCGTGAGCGGCATGACGGCATCGAGTATCGCCAGTATGAATTGGCTCTGCTCCCGGTGCTTGGGATCGAATGCTATCCAGGTTACCGGGTAGCCTTTCCTGCGCAGGACATCGTACCATTGCGCGCCGAGCGACGTCTTGCCATAGCCAGCCGGCGCCTGGATGACGGTCAGTCGCCTTGGGCCCGCCTTCTCCAGCGATTCCAGCAATGCACGGCGCGGGACGATATGGTGCCCGCCTGCAGGAGGTTCAAATGGGTTGGGCTCGAGCATTCCCCTCTTGTGCAACTTGGCCCCATTCGTTGCAAGGCATCGCGGAGCGGGCTCGGGCAATGGGGTTGGCAGATCGCTTGGCGTGAACTCATTGGGTCGCCGCCAGCACCTTGGCCTTATTGGGGGCGAGAAGGCGCGCTCGTTTCGGGCATCCGGGCAAACCTTGCCTGTTTTCTCAAAAGGGGCGTCATCGCTGCTCGGACGGAGCTCTGGCCGGAAACGGTGCGGGGGCTGCTGGTGCATTCCGCAGAATCGCGCGCCGGGCGCAGATATCGATATTTACACGCCCATCGCTAACCAGCTCACGGTGTCAATCCCGGCGGCGCAACGACGCCCAGACTTCAATTCGCTCTCCTCGCCGTCGTCACTTTCATGTGCAGCGTGAATCCCTCGGCGAGGGGTTTTCTAGTTCTTGCCGGAGCTGGATCGTGGAGATCAGACGCCCGCCAGTCACAAATCCCAGTTTCTACGTGGTCGCGCCAGATGAGAAGGACCGCTTTCAGGTATCGGCAAAAGTTGCTTGAACGGCAGGAACGGGGCGCGAAGCGGACATTTCGGCCACTTTGAAGACGTTATTCGTTTCGATGCGAAGGCAAAGTTTGCCCGAAGATGTCTGCCGGGTGCGAGGGGCGGG
>NZ_JAODNV010000028.1 GCF_025398195.1 Chelativorans petroleitrophicus
GGGTGGACGACTTTTACGCCGCCCGCAGCAGCTCCATGCCGCCGCTTCCGTGGACTAGTTTCTCACCGCCGTTCTCAGTCAAAGACGTGTAAGTCGTCAACGTATCAGCGTCTGATCAGGCATTGAGGCCAGCGGCCAGGGCACCGTGCTTCTAATGAACAAGCTCAAGCTAGGCATGAGCCTCGGGTCGGCCTGATATTCTCCCAAGCTACTCACTTCTGCTGCCACTCTGGTGCGCTCGGCCTCGCTATTCGCCAATGCAGACCCGTAAGGTCCCACTCGGATGACGTCACGCAATGACCGACGTTGCCGCCTACGCTGGCCCCTTCCTCACTGTACTTGCCGCTTCGGCCATCCTCCCGATGTAGTCGGAAGCAGTGCTGGTGGGCCTGCTGCTCGCGGACTACCCGCCGGGGCCGCTGCTGGCGGCAGTGAGTATTGGGAATGTGCTCAGGTCGGTGATCAAACCGCTGCCGGGCGAGGCATCGAGAGGTTCCGGATGCACGGGCCCGTCGCAGGCCCACTCAGTACCTGCCTGTCGGCCACCGCATACGCAGCCTAGGTCTCTGCTCTCGACACAATGGGCGTTCGTTTCATCCAATCCTGCAAGATCTGCTCGCTCCAGTGGGAGCCTGTCTTACCTTCCCCTCGGGTGGTAATCTCAGGAGAGCGCGACATTCAATTGTCAGCGCAAAGGAGGAAAAGCTTTGCCCCCATTCTGCGCGTTGACGCGCCGACAGCTTCTCACAGCCGCTCCTGCTGCAGCGGCTGCCAGCATTGCTGGGCCCGTCCAAGCCGCAACCAGAGGAATCAAATTTGGCCTCACCCCTGTTTTCCTGAGCAACGATCTCGAGCTGCTGGATCAGCTAAGGACCTTTCTCGCCCGGCGAACCGGCTTGGAAGTCGTGCTCGTTCAGCGGCGCACCTATGAAGAGATCACGTCACTGCTGATCTCCGGCCAGCTCACGGCCGCCTGGATCTGCGGATATCCGTTCGTGAGTTATCGCGAGGAGCTAGCCCTTGTGGCGGTTCCAGTTTGGCGGGGACAGCCGCTTTATCGATCGTATCTCATCGTCGATGCCGACCGTCACGCCTCCAGCCTGGATGATCTCAAGGGCGATGTTCACGCGTTCTCAGACCCGAACAGTAATTCTGGGTACCTCGTAACTCGCGCCGCGCTCGCGAAACGGCAATGGCGGCCGGAGGAATTCTTCCGGCACTCGTTCTTCACCTACGGTCACCGCAACGTGGTCAGAGCCGTGGCTTCGGGGCTGGCGCAGAGCGGAAGCGTTGATGGCTACGTATGGGAGGTGATCTCCGAGATCGAGCCGGAGCTGACCGGGCGTACCCGGGTGCTCGAGAGATCGGAGCTGCTCGGGTTTCCGCCTGTGGCCTGTCCTCGCCGATCCCAGGACACGCCGGAGACACTGGCTCTCAAGCGTGCGCTGTTGGACATGAACAGCGATCCGTTGGGTACGGAGGTTCTGAAGGAGCTGCGGCTCGACGGGTTCAGTGATGCCAAGCCATCGGTGTTCGATGGCATCGCAGCGAAGCTCGCCTTAGTACGGAGCCTCGGCTGATGGGCGTTCGACGGCCAAAGTTCACGAGGCTCAATCCTCTGCAGTGGCCCCTGGCGCTACGTGTGCCGGTGCTCGCTGCGTTGATGATGGTGACGGTGAGTGCTGTCGTCACCGATCGCGTGCTGACCAGACTGATCGACACGCAGAACAGACACCTCACTGAGCTCTCCGACGCCTACCTCGACGGGATCTCATCCGCCGTCATTCCGCATGTACTGCGTGAGGACATCTGGGAGGTCTACGATGCGCTAGACCGCGCAGCGCAGCGCTACGAGGGTCTGGATATCGCTTGGACGACTGTCACCGATCCTGTCGGACGCGTCATCGCATCGAGCCAACCGCGAGCCTTCCCGCTGCAGACCGAACTTCCGGATCCGGTTCGCTCCAGACTCAACGGAGCTTCAGATAGCGCCACCTATGAGGACCATGGCGTTTTCCACGTAAAGCGCGAGCTCGTCCATCAGCACAGGGTTGTCGGTGCGATTTACGCCGAGATGCGCATCGGGACTCTAATCGAAGAACGGCGGGAGGTCCTGGCAACACTGATTGCCTCGAACACGACGCTCACACTGCTGTTCGCCATCATCGGCTACATCACGGTCCGCCGCATGATGCGCCCCATTCGCGTACTGTCAGAGAGCATGCGATCCGGCGCGGCAGGTAGCGTTACGCCCGTTCCGGTCGAGCTCATCGGCCGGCCGGAAAGCGAATTCGGTCAGCTTTTCCGCCGTTACAATTCGCTTGTCCAAGCCGTGGCCGAGCGCGAACGACTGCTAAAAAGTCTGGCCGAGGAGGAGCGACTTGCCGCTCTAGGACGACTGGCTTCCGGAATGGCCCATGAAATCAATAATCCCATCGGCGGGATGCTGAATGCCGTTGATTCCCTCAAACGCCACGGTGATCGCGCCGCGGTACGAGAGACTTCGATTCGGCTTATCGAAAAAGGCCTCCTCGGCATCCGGGACATTGTTCGATCTAGCCTCGCGACCTATCGGCATCGGCAGGACGAACGACCGTTAACGGCGACCGACGTCGATGACCTGGCCCTGCTATTGCAGCCAGAGATTAAGCGCAAAAACCTGCAGCTTGAGTGGCGCAATGCTATGGACCGGGAGATTTTTGTACCCGTTGGTGGAGTACGGGATGCGGCACTCAATCTGCTTCTCAACGCTTGTGCCGCAACAGAGCCCAATCGAACAGTGTCGTTTGAAGCTGCGGCGACGCAGGATGGAATCGAGCTTGAAGTTCGTGACCAGGGTCCTGGAATGCCACGCGCCATTCTGGACTACATCAACGCCCCACTTTCACAGCCAGCCCCAGTGGCTCCACGCAGCGGATTGGGGCTCTGGATGGTGAAGCGCTTTGCGTATGAAGTCGGGGGCCAGCTTGAAGCAACCACCCGCGCTTGCGGAGGCACGTCGGTCCGGTTGAAGATCCCCGAGCGGAAAAAGCCTTTCGCTAAGACACAGGAGCTCAGTCATGTCGCTTGAGGGCCGCGTAATAGGCCTCATTGAGGACGACCCCATCATGGGCGAAAGTCTCGTGCAGAGCCTCACGCTCGAAGGGGCCTATGTCGATTGGTGGCAATCCGGCTCTGAGGCGATCAGGGGTCTCAAGGCAACAAGTCCTGATCTTGTCGTGTGCGATATCCGCCTGCCCGATACTACAGGTGATCGGCTATTCAGCGAAATCGCACAAACGCGGAGCGCGCCGCCCTTCCTGTTCATGACGGCCTTTGGTGATATCGACGAGGCGGTCCGGCTTATGCGCGCCGGTGCTGGCGACTACGTCGCAAAGCCGTTCGATCTAGAGACGTTCATGGACCGAGCGCGAAGTCTGATCCGGGCATGGTCACAGGTGCGGCCCGAGGGAACGCTCGGCGCTTCCGAAGCCATGAAGCGCGTTGAGCAGATGCTGCGCCGCGTCGCACCGCTGACGAGCCCCGTCCTGCTCACCGGTGAGACAGGTGTGGGCAAAGAGGTGTGTGCGCGGTTTCTCCACGGCATCTCGCCGCGCGCCGATAGGCCAATAATTGCTGTCAATTGCGCAGCATTGCCTACGGATCTCATGGAAAGCGAGCTGTTCGGACACGAGCGAGGCGCTTTTACGGGAGCACACGCACAGCACAAGGGCTACGCCGAGCGCGCTGGCGGAGGCATGTTGTTTCTCGATGAAATCGCGGAGCTGCCGCTTCCACTACAGGCCAAGCTTCTGCGACTCATCGAAGAAAGGGCTTTCACGCGCGTGGGTGGGGAAAGGAAGATCCCATTCAAGGCGCGGCTTGTATGCGCGACAAACTGCGATCTACACGCGGCGGTGCGTGATGGGCGCTTCCGCCTCGATCTTCTGCATCGCATCAACACCGTTTCTATAGAGATTCCGGCGCTGCGCCAGCGACCGGAAGATATTCCGACCCTGATGGAGCTGTTCTTCGATCAATTCAGCGCAGAACTGAACTCCGATGTACGCGGGTTTGCATCGCTGACCATTGATGCTGCCCTGGAGCACTCATGGCCGGGAAACGTCCGGGAGCTGCGTAACAGAGTGGAGCGGGCCTTAGCATTGTCCTACGGGCAATGGATCATGCCGACCGACCTGTTCCCGGAGCAAGCAACAGGTCGCGACGGCGAAACTGTTGCGCCGCTGGCAACTCTCAGCGAAGCGCGCGAAGTCGCTGAAAGGCGTCAAATCCAGCGCGCCCTTCGGGAGTCCGCCGGTCGCGTGACGCGAGCGGCGGAACTCCTCGGCATATCACGGACGACACTCTGGGAAAAAATGCGTCGGTTGGGTATCGGGTCTGGCGACGAAGAGGAGTGATGTTCAGATTTCCGAACGTGGCAATCAATCGCGTTGGGATATCCGAACGGTTTACACGAGTCCGCTAACCGCAAGCTATTGAAACTTCACGCATTCTGCGCGCCACCAACATTGGCACATCGCTTGCGATGCTTTCCCTGTCTCTGAAGCGATAGGGAGAGCGATCCAATGAAAGGCTGCAACAAGCTGGTCGACGTCGGGCGTCGCCAGTTCCTGCGCGGCGGCGCCGTGGCGACAGTAGAGGCCGTCGCATCGGCGGTCGTTCCATCTACGAGCAAGGCAAAGCCGCTGCCGGCCCGCGTCCAGTATCCTTCGAACCGGCTGGCCAACATCAGCGAACTTGAAGTCAACGAGCCGCTGCACATCAGCTATCCCGACGAGGACAGCCCGGGTGTTCTCCTTAAGCTTGGCACTCCGGTCGACGGCGGCGTCGGCCCCGATCGCGACATCGTCGCCTTCTCGACTCTGTGCCCACACAAGGGCTTTCCGCTAGTTTACGTCGCTGAGGACAAGACGCTGAGCTGCCCTGGCCACTACTCGCTGTTCGACTGCGAGAAGGGCGGGCTCCAGATTATGGGCCAAGCGACGCAGAACCTGCCGCAGTTCGCACTCCGGGTCGATGACAAGGGCGACATCTACGCTGAAGGCGTGGACGAGCTCATCTATGGCCGCCTGTCGAACGTGCTCTGAGGGAGGAACTGATCCATGGCATTCAAGCGCCACATCGACCGTCTGCCGATCATTCCCGCAGACGCTAAGAAGCATACCGTGGTCTGCCATTATTGCATCGTGGGCTGCGGCTACCACGCCTACACGTGGCCCGTGAACAAGCAGGGCGGCACGGAGCCCAGCCAGAATGCGTTCGGCGTGGACCTATCAAAGCAGCAGCAGGCCGAGACCGAGGCGTGGTATGCGCCCTCGATGTACAATATCGTGCAGCAGGACGGAAAAGACGTTCACCTCGTCATCAAACCGGACAAGGGCTGCGTCGTGAACTCGGGGCTCGCTTCGGCACGCGGCGCCCGCATGGCGGAGATGAGCTACTCACGCGCCCGCGCAACCCAGCAGCAGCGCCTCACGCACCCGATGGTCTGGCGCTACGGCCAGATGCAACCGACCTCATGGGAGGATGCGCTCGATCTCGTCGCCCGTGTGACGGTCGCCGTCATAAAGGACCAAGGCGAGGACGGGCTATTCGTCTCTGCCTTCGATCACGGTGGCGCCGGCGGTGGCTACGAGAACACCTGGGGCACCGGCAAGCTCTACTTCGGCGCGATGAAGGTGAAGAATATCCGCATTCACAATCGCCCAGCCTACAATTCCGAGGTGCACGCCACCCGCGACATGGGAGTAGGTGAACTCAACAACTGCTACGAGGACGCGGAGCTCTGCGACACAATCGTGGCGGTGGGCTGCAATCCGCTGGAGACGCAGACCAACTACTTCCTCAACCACTGGATCCCGAACCTGCGCGGCACCAGCCTCGACAAGAAGCGCGAGCAGTTGCCCGACGAGGAGCATGCCTCAGGCAAGATCATCATTGTCGACCCACGGCGAACTGCGACGATCGCAGCTTGTGAGGCCGAGGCCGGCAAGGAGAACGTGCTGCACCTTCCGATCGAGCCCGGCACGGACATGGTGCTCTTCAATGCTTGGCTGACCTACATCGCTGAGAAGGGCTGGCAGGACAAGGATTTCATCGCTGCCTCTACCAAAGATTTCGACAAGGCCCTCGCCGCCAACAAGACGACGCTGGCGGAAGCAGCGAAAATCTGCGGCGTTCCAGAAGCCGACATTGAGAAGGCAGCGCAGTGGATCGCGGCGCCGAAGAACGGAAAGCGTCGCCGGACGATGTTCGCCTACGAGAAGGGGTTGATCTGGGGCAATGATAATTATCGCACCAACGCGTCCCTCGTGAACGTGGCGCTTGCCACCGGCAACATCGGCCGGCCGGGCGGCGGTTGCGTTCGTATGGGCGGCCACCAGGAAGGCTATGCGCGTCCTTCCGATGCCCACGTCGGACGTCCGGCAGCCTACGTCGACAAGCTACTGATAGAGGGCAAGGGCGGCGTGCACCACATCTGGGGCTGCGATCACTACAAGACCACGCTTAACGCTCACCAGTTCAAGCAGGTCTACAAGAAGCGCACCGACATGGTGAAGGATGCCATGAATGCGGTGCCGGCGGGCGACCGTGCTGCGCAAGTCGCTGCTATCGTCGAAGCCATCAAAGCAGGCGGCCTCTTCGCTGTCGACGTCGACATCGTGCCGACCAAGATTGGCGAGGCCTGCCACGTTTGGCTGCCTGCCGCCACATCGGGTGAGATGAATCTCACCTCTATGAACGGTGAAAGACGCATGCGCATCACCGAGCGCTACATGGACCCGCCGGGAGAAGCCATGCCAGACTGCCTCATCGCTGCCCGCATCGCCAACCACATGGAACGTGTTCTGCGCGAAATCGGCGATGACAAATATGCCGATCAGTTCAAGGGCTTCGAATGGAAAACGGAAGAAGACGCCTTCATGGACGGCTACCACAAGGTTGCCAAAGGCGGTGAGCACGTCACCTACGAGCGGCTGCGCGCCATGGGCACCAACGGTTTTCAGGAACCTGCAGTTGGGTTTGAGGGCGGCAAGATCGTCGGTACGAAGCGCCTCTATGCCGATGGCAAGTTCGACACCAAGGATGGCAAAGCGAGCTTCATGGAGGCCAAGTGGCGTGGCTTGCAGGCTCCCGGCAAGAAGGAGCAGAAGGCAAAATTCAAATACCTCATCAACAATGGTCGCACGAACCTCGTCTGGCAGAACGCTTACCTCGACCAGGACAACGAATTCGTGATGGATCGCTTCCCTTACCCGTTCATCGAAATGAACCCGGAGGACATGAAAGAGCTCGGTGTCGGACAGGGGGATCTGGTCGAGATCTATAACGATGACGGTTCCACGCAGGCGATGGTCTACCCAGCGCCGAGCGCCAAGAAGGGCCAGACTTTCATGCTGTTCGCCTATCCGACGGGTGTGCAGGGCAATGTCGTAAACGCCGGTACCAACGAGCTCATTCTGCCGAACTACAAGCAGACCTGGGCTGACATCCGACCTCTATCTAAGGCACCGGACAGTGTGAAGCACCTGAGTTTCAAATCGCCGCACTATAAGGTGGGTTGAGGAGTACGCATCGTTCTTAGTCGGAGGCACAACCCAAGGCGGGTTGGGCCTCTGACTGCACTGCGGGGGAATCGATGATGCATTCGTCGGCATGCATGTCACCGCTGGCCGCCGTTCACTACGAGCGGGGCGACGATATCGACCAGTTTCTCGTGACCGCCTGCAAAAGGCTGGCCGCCTCTGGGGTGCGACTTGGAGGCTTGCTGCAGGTTTCCAGAGGCGAGCGCGGCGGCAACTGCGCGGCTAGCGTCCATGTCGTAGACCTAAGAACGGGTCGAACGTTCGACATTTGGCAGGACCGCGGAGCGTGTGCCCGCGGATGCCGGCTGGATGAAGGGGGATTGGCCCAATCCGAGATCGCCATTCGACAGGCGATCGCCGATCGCGTCGACCTTCTCGTAATCAATCGCTTCGGTCGCGCCGAAAGTCTCGGCCGCGGGTTACGAGAATGCTTTGAAGCCGCACTATTAGCTGGCATCCCAGCGCTCACGGCCGTGCGCCCACCCTATGATGTCGCGTGGGCAGCCTTCCATGGTGGCCTTGCTACTGATCTCACGTGCAATTTCGCAGAGGTCTTGACCTGGGCTTCGCGTCTTCATGCGGGGAGTGCGCGAGAATTACGTCGTAACGATATTCAGCGCTCATTTGACGGATTTCCAACTACGCGGCGCCCGTCGGCGTCGATTAGAAGCGTGCCATCCTCCTTGTAGAATGGTCCAGGCGGTAGACGATTCAATAGATCGAGTACTGTCTCACTCGGCCGGCACAGGCGGACACCATTCACTGTGCAGACGATGGGGCGGTTCACGAGCACCGGATGCTCGACCATAGCGTTCAACAGTGTCTCATCCTCGACTGTAGGTTCGAGTAGTCCCATTTCGCGGGCCGGTGATTTTGTTTCGCGCAATGCAGCGCGTGGCGTTAGGCCGGCAGCAGCAAAAAGTCCAAAAAGCTGAGATTTGGTCCATCCAGTCTTAAGATATTCGATTACCGTGGGCCGATATCCAGCCGCTTCGATGATCGCGAGTACGTTGCGCGAGGTTCCACAATCGGGATTGTGGTAAATTACAACGTCCATCGTTTCAGCCATTGACAGAGTCCGTCAGCTCGTTGGCCGAAACCCGCGCAATGTCGGCGCGGCGCTGAACAGCCGGACCTGCCTCGTACCAGCCCTTGGTGGCATTGACGATCCTCACGACCGACAGCATGACGGGCACCTCGATGAGCACGCCCACAACGGTGGCAAGCGCTGCTCCGGAAGAAAAGCCGAACAAGCTGATAGCAGCCGCGACGGCGAGCTCGAAGAAGTTGCTGGCGCCTATGAGAGCCGATGGCGCAGCTACACAGTGGGCCTCTCCCGTGATCCGGTTCAGCAGATAGGCCAGTCCCGAATTGAAATAGACCTGGATCAGGATCGGCACTGCCAATATGGCGATGATAAGTGGCTGGGCGATGATTTGCTCACCCTGGAAGCCGAACAGCAGCACCAGCGTTGTCAGTAGAGCAATTAGAGAGAGTGGCTGGAGCTTGCCAAGCAGCGCCGCCAACGCCGGTTGACCACCACCCGACAGCACACCGCGCCTTACTACCTGCGCAATAATGACCGGCACGATGATATAGAGGGCCACGGACAGCAGCAACGTTTCCCATGGAACCGTGATGGCGGAGAGCCCAAGCAATAGGCCGACGATGGGTGCGAACGCGACCACCATGATCACGTCGTTCAGGGCAACTTGGCTCAACGTGAAGTGCGGCTCGCCATCCGACAGGTTGCTCCACACGAATACCATGGCGGTGCAGGGGGCCGCCGCCAGCAGGATCAGGCCGGCGATATAACTGCTGATCTGATCGGCTGGCAGGTAGGGCGCGAACACGTAGCCAATGAAGAGCCACCCCAGCGCCGCCATAGAGAACGGCTTCACCGCCCAATTGATGAACAGCGTCACGCCGATGCCCCGCCAATACTCCTTCACCTGGCCCAACGCGGAGAAATCGATCTTCACCAGCATCGGGATGATCATAAGCCAGATGAGAACAGCGACCGGGAGATTCACCTTGGCGATCTCAGCGCCACCGATGGCCTGGAAGACATCGGGGAAGGCATGCCCCAGCGCGACGCCGGCCACGATGCACAGCACGACCCATGCGGTCAGATAGCGTTCGAAGGTGGACATCGATAGCCTCGTCAGCTCTTCTTAGTTTGCGCCGATGGCAGCGCAGACTCGATGACAGCTTGCAAAAAGGACCTCAGTGGCACCAACGCGGTGGGATTGAGGGAGTAGCAAACCCGCGGACCTTCGATTTCGCCGGTGATGATGCCTGCGGCTTTCAAAATGCGCAGGTGTTCAGAGGTGGTCGATTGGGCAAGACCAACCCGATCTACAATATCGCAGCCGATACATGACTGCCTCTCATGAAGCAGCCGCACGATACCAATTCGGGCCGGGTGACCCAGCGCCTTGGCGAGCATCGCAAGATCAGCATCAATTCCTGGCAAGAGAGCGGGCGACTCTCGTTTGCGCACCTTTACCGCAGGCACGGGTCCCTCTTATCGTTATTCGACGATAGTCGATATATAGGGCTCGACGGGCTGCGTCAACATCTTTCGATGCGACCAATATCCGCCTGCCGCCGTCTATTTCGATAATTCTAGAAATACGGTTGACTCGTTGCAGCGAGCGAGCATACGATGTCCGTATGAACACAGATGACGCAGCCGCACACCTGGAAGCGTTGGGCAATCCCACTCGCCTCAAGATTTACCGCCTTCTCGTACGTGCGGGCGAAGAGGGGATGTCCGTCGGAAATCTGCAGGCAAAGCTCGAAATTGCCCCGTCAACGCTCTCCCATCACCTCAAGGCCCTAGTCTTGGTGGGGCTGGTCACGCAGGAGCGGCAGTCGACGACGCTCATCTGCCGAGCCAATTACGATGTGATGCACAGCTTGGTCGACTTTCTCGTTGCCGAATGCTGTGTCGACTCGGCGTGCCCGCCACATCAGCATCCAAAGCGAAGAGCCCGGTCCGCATCGATAGTCTGACAAGGAGCGCCGACAATGGAACAGCGCAGAGCGAAATCCGTGGCCATCATAGGAGCCGGCCCGGTGGGTCTTGCAGCGGCCGCGCACGCCTTGGAACGCGGGTTGAAGCCCATCGTGCTGGAAGCCGGGCCTCATGCGGGCGAGGCGGTACGCCAGTGGAGTCACGTCCGCATGTTCTCCCCGTGGGAATACAACGTGGACCGAGCGGCGCGGAAGTTGCTTGAAGACGCGGGGTGGAACGCACCGGAGCCGTCGCACTATCCCACCGGCGGCGAACTCGTTGCGCAGTACCTGGCGCCCTTAGCCGAGCGCACGGCGCTCCGGGATTACGTACATACGTCCAGCCGCGTCGTCGCGATCAGCCGCGCGGGTTTCGACAAGGTCAAAACCAAGGGTCGCGAAAGCGCGCCATTTTCAATCCGATACCGGAACGGCGCAGGTACGCTTTCGCTTGAAGCGGATAGCGTCATCGATGCATCCGGAACATGGTTCAATCCCAATCCTGCCGGCGCCAACGGGCTCACCGCGATTGGCGAGGACGAGGCGCAGAACGCCATCGCGTATGCGATGCCTGACGTCCTGGGCAAGGACCGATCGCGCTATGCCGGAAAACGTGTGGCGGTGCTCGGCGCCGGGCACTCGGCCATTGGCACGCTCATCGATCTCGTTCGCCTTTCCGAAAGCGCTCCGGGAACGCAACCGATCTGGCTTCTGCGCGGCAATAACCCGGAGAAAGCCTTTGGCGGTCGTGCCAACGACAAGCTTTCTGCTCGGGGTGAGCTAGGCGCCACCTTTGCCCGCCTGGTGAAGGACGGCAAGCTTGCAATGGAAGTCGGCTTCCAGGCAACGCACATCACGAAAACCGAAGCCGGTCTTCGGATCGGCACCGGATCAGCATGCTGCGACCGCCATGTCATTGTCGATGAGCTCGTGGTCGCGACGGGGTTCCGGCCCGATTTCTCGTTCGCACGCGAACTGCGCATCAGCCTTGATCCCGCCCTCGAATGCCCGCCAGCGCTGGCTCCACTGATCGACCCGAACGTACACAGCTGCGGCACCGTAAGGCCGCACGGCGCCCGTGAGCTGGCTCAGCCAGAACCGGGTTTCTACATCGCCGGCATGAAGTCGTACGGCCGCGCGCCAACCTTCCTCATGCTGACGGGCTATGAGCAGGTCCGTTCCATCGTCGCCGACATTGCCGGTGACCGCGAGGCTGCAGAGCGGGTCGAATTGGAGCTGCCGGATACTGGTGTGTGTTCCGGGTCATCTCTCGACCCAGGTAGTGCCGCCAGTTGTTGTGGCTCCACACCAGAACAAGCGACAAATGTGAGTTGCTGCGCGCCTGCTCGAACCGCCAACGCCCCTGCTTCCTGCTGTGGCTAGTTCAGAACAGCGGCAGCGATTGAGCCTTATCGCTGCGCTTGGGACCAGCCAGACCCTGGCCTGGGCCTCGAGCTACTACCTCGTCGCGATCGTGGCCGACCCGATCGCGCGAGACCTTTCGACGAGCACCACGGTAATATTCGCTGCGTTTTCCGCGGCTCTCATGATCTCCGCTCTTTTGGGTCCTCGCGTGGGGCGTACCATCGACGTCTTTGGTGGGCGGGAAGTCCTTGGCCTGTCGAACCTGTTGTTCGCCGCTGGATTACTCACATTGGCCGCTTCTCCCTCCCCATTTGTCATGTGGCTCGCCTGGCTAATCATCGGCGTGGCGATGGGTCTTGGACTGTACGATGCGGCGTTCGCCACACTGGGGCGCATCTACGGTGAGTCCGCCCGTTCAGCGATAACGGGGATCACTCTTATCGCAGGTTTCGCCAGCACTGTCGGCTGGCCACTGACGAGCTGGGGCGATGCGGCCGTCGGATGGCGCTACACTTGTGCGGCCTGGGCGGTGGCGCATCTTTGTCTTGGGCTACCGCTCAACCTCATCATTTTGCCTCGCCAGCGAGCGAGCGGCGGCCAAACCCATGGTGCAAACAATCCGCACGTGCCGATGGATCGTGCAATGTGGCTGCTCGGTTTCGCCTTCGCTGCGGGTTGGGTTGTTTCGACCGGAATGGCGGCGCATCTGCCACGTGTACTCGAAGCGGCTGGCGCAAGCACCAGGGAAGCTATTGCGGCCGCGGCCCTGGTCGGTCCGGCGCAAGTGGCTGCCCGGCTCTTGGAGGCACTCTTCATGAGCCGCTATCATCCACTCGTGTCGGCCCGTCTCTCTACCCTGGCCCATCCTGTGGGTGCGGGATTGCTTCTGGGTCTCGGTGGCTGGCTTGCAATGCCCTTCACGCTGCTGCATGGCGCGGGAAACGGCATACTTACGATCGCGAGGGGCACGGTGCCGCTCGCGGTGTTTGGCTCGGTGAATTACGGGTATCGCCTCGGGCTGCTCGGCGCACCGGCCCGCATTGCGCAAGCCGGCGCCCCTTTGGCATTCGGCGTCCTGATAGAGACCTACGGGTCCGGCGCATTGCTCTGGTCAAGCGCTATTTGCCTTTCGGCGTTACTGGCCTTTTGCGCAGTTCACGAGAAGCCAAGTCCCCCCGATGAAGCGCTGGGCTGAATGTTTCCGCGACGCCAATGTCGCCCGCTGCCCCCTCACCAACAACCCAATGGTGAAAGATCATGAGAGTTCGTGAGCTTCCTGACCCTGATTTCCTGCCCGCGCTCGACAGGCGCTATGCTCTTCCTCGCCCGGCGCTCGGATTGCCTCACGGCGGTATGGACCACCCACCCCGTATTCTGTTGCTCTATGGCTCGCTCCGACAGCGATCATACTCTCGTCTGGTCGTAGAAGAAGCGGCGCGCCTCGTACGCTACTATGGGGGCGAGCCGCGCATCTTCGATCCTTCCGATCTACCCCTCCCGGACCAGGTAAAGTCGGATGACCACCCTGCCGTGCATGAATTGCGCCAGCTTGCAATGTGGTCGGAAGGACAGATCTGGTGCAGCCCGGAGCGACATGGCCAGATCACGAGTGTCATGAAGGCGCAGATTGACCACCTGCCGCTCAACATGGGCGGCCTTCGGCCCACGCAGGGGCGGACACTGGCCGTCATGCAGGTTTGCGGCGGCTCGCAATCATTCAATGCGGTGAACACGCTCAGGCTCCTCGGGCGCTGGATGCGGATGTTCACCATTCCGAACCAGTCGAGCGTTCCCAAGGCATTCCAGGAGTTCGATGCCGCCGGCCGAATGCGGCCCTCAAGTTATTACGAGCGGATTGTCGATGTAGTCGAGGAACTGGTGCGCTTCACGGTTCTGGTACGGCCACATGTTGAAGTTCTGACCGACCGCTACTCCGAGCGAAAGGAAGCGGCTGGTAACCCCCGCGACGTCGCGAGCGACCTGTCCGCGATCGCCATTGCTCATCAGCGAAGGGCATAAAGCGGCGCACCAGTTCGTCTGCCTCAAACTGCCCGCGCGGCGATCGCGGTGCTACTGCCGCTAGTGACAGAGGTCTGGCACGTCTACGTTCTGATTTTTCGTGCTCGCCTATGACCTGGAAAGCGTCGTCAGTGCAATGTTGGCGGCGGCACTGCTTACCGTCGTCAACTTCCATGGCTTGTTGGTGGGGACGGTGATTGGCTTCCCATCGCAGGATCATACCTGTTCGCCGTGCTAACCATTCCCGGTTTATGGACATGCCCGGTAATTGACTGGAGGGCATATCCGTGACTGACACCTTGAAAGCAGAGATCGACACATCAAGGCTCCCACCACGCATCAAGCGCGCCGAAGCGTCTGCATACCTTAAGCAGCGCCACGGTCTCGAACGCACGCCCGGTACTCTTGCCAAACTTGCGTGCCTTGGTGGCGGGCCTGCCTTTCGTAAAGTAGGCGCGCGGTGTGTTCTCTACGACATCGAGGAACTCGATCGATGGGCTACAGAAATAATTGGGACGCCCCGCCGTTCGACCAGTGAAGCCACTGCGCAGACCTAGAGGTCGGGGCAACTCCAAAATGGAACGCCCCCGGCTCCAATTCTTGAAACCGGGGGTGGTTGAGGGGTGAGGTGTAGTTCGCAGCGTGGCGCTGCAATAATTACAGAATTCCTCGCCCGTCGCAAACTCACATATCTAAGCGAAAGGCGAAAAAAATGAATATCCACTTCAGTAGGGGTGAATTCCTCTCCGACGCCAACTCAGATGGTTTTTTGCACCTCATACGGCGTACTTATTGGTGTTTCGCGCCGCGTGGCTGGTGGACTGAGGAGAGCGGTAGTCACGTTGTCTTCGATCGGGCCTACCGCCCCATTTGCCGTGTGCGCGCGGGCCGGGTCGTGGAAATTGTCGAGCCAGACACCTGGATCGAGCACATTGCCGAGCACCTTCTCCACAAAGACACCCCGCGCTATTGTGCGGAGGCGCGCCGCATCGCGGCTGGGGTTATCGCCCGGCTGGGCATCCACGAGGAAATAAAACGGCGTCATAAGATTGGTCGTCTCCCGTTTGCCACGCCGCCAGTGGGGTGGCGTCCGCATCGGAAGAGCCGGTGACGACCGATGGACGTTGATCCACTCGACATACCGGTGCCTGGCCGTGGCGGGGCTGCTGGAGGTGCTCCTTGTCCTGCCAGATCTGCCCCAGCGCCAAGCTCGTCGCGGCCGGCCCCTGAAGCGCGCTCTGTGCTCGCTATACGGAGCGCGCCTGGGCCATTGGGCCGCGTAGGCCAAATCATGGGCGTGGACCGGTTTGACGTGGAGCTTGAGGCTTGGTTGGCCGATCGGCAGTGGTTCGTCAAGCGCAATCGGCTGTCCTACGAGCTGGAAATTCACGGCCCCAACGGCATCATCCCCATAACCGATGAACGGCTCGCGGAGATCCGCTTTACGGTGGCCTACGCCTCGAACAACAAAGAGCCGGCAAAGGACAAAATTGCCGATGCCGTGTCGCTCATCGGTGAGCGGCGAGCGTATCATCCGGTTTTGGATTACCTTGCCGGCCTGCGCTGGGACGGCGTTCACCGGCTTGACCATTGGCTGGTTGACTACTTCGGGGCGGAGGACACACCCTTGAATCGGGCGTTCGGACGGAAAATCTTGTGCGCAGCTGTCCGCCGCGTGATCCACCCCGGCTGCAAGTTCGACGCGATGCTAGTGCTGGAGGGCGCGCAGGATCTCGGAAAATCCTCCGGCATCCGCGCCCTGTGCCCCGACCAGGCCTGGTTCACAGACCAGCTTGAAATCGGTGCCGACCCTAAGATCACGATCGAAAGGACGGCCGGGGCATGGCTCGCTGAGATGCCCGAGCTCGATGGCCTGGGGCGACGCGACACCAATCGGGTGAAGTCCTTCATCTCGACCACACATGACAGGGCGCGGCTCGCATACGGCCGATTTGCGGTCACCCGACCGCGGCAATTCGTACTCTTCGGAACGACGAACGAAAGCCGCTACTTGAGCGATCTCACGGGCAATCGCCGATTCTGGATCGTTCGGGTTATCAAGGCTGATCCTACCGAAATCGCGGCCATCCGCGACCAGCTGTGGGCTGAAGCCGTGCAGGCGGAGCGTGCTGAAAATCTGTGGCTCGACGATCCCGAGCTGAAAGCTGCTGCAGCAGAGGTGGTGCGCGAAGCGTCGGACTTCGGACCATGGCTGGAACTGCTCGAAAGCCGCATCCCCGAGGGGGCCCTTAAGATCCCAGCCGTTGAGCTTTGGAAGCTGGTCGGGATCGATGGTGCAGAAAGCATCAACAAATTGACGAAGGCACATCACGCCCTTATGCGGGCCGCAATGGCGGGACTTGGTTTCGAACGGAGAGACGCAGGCCTTCGAGACGAAGCCGGCAGGAAGGTGAAGGCGTACCTTCGCGGCGATCCGCATCGCGCTCGTTGGTGGAGACCAGGTGATCCCATACATGAGGGACCGCCTGACGAACCGCAATCCTTATACGACTGGTGAAGTTATCTTCATCGCGAAACCCGGCAGGTGATCCTTGCCGGCTTTTTTTCATGCGACCAGTTCCGCGGGAACCTGTTTGTCGTGCTCGATGGCGGGACTGGAACAGGTTCTAAAGTTTCTGGCATCGGTTCGGCCTGAGCCGGTTCCAGGCTAGGTCGTTGATTCTGAGTCATTAGAACCAGTGGGACTGGTGGAACCGGTTATTTCTCTATAAGCGCTGGAACCGCCAATTTGTTGCGAAACTAGCAATGCATCCGGAAGCTTTTTGAAATTGGATCGGAACCGGTGCCAACAAGTTCCAGGTGGCAGCAGCACGGAAGATGAGGTGGAAAAATCGCGCTCCAATTTGACTATAGCGTTGTGATTTGCTCAACAATTCCGCCAATCCGCGATCGTCCCTGGAGTCAGAGAAACGCCGCTTGATCGCATCCTGGCGGCATACTCGACCTATCTACTGGGGCCCGGGAGAATGTGAGCACCACGCAGCTGTCGCGCCACCTTCTCGCCGTTGCACCTAGGGGATTGTGGAAGGAGGCCGGCAGTGGGAGCATGGGGCGAGAGTTCCGCCCGCCGCCGACGACAGCCGGGTCGGTATTCTGCAGGTTTGCCGGAAAGTTCACCAGAGCTGGATGGAGTTTCCGGGACCATCGTCCCGGCCAACCGTGCTGAGCTGCTCAGCGGCTGGCAGCGCTCCCGTTTAGTCGTCACCGGCTCGCTGTCGTTCGTGCTCATCCATTTGGAGGCAATACGTGACAACTGTCCGAGTGTAGACGTTGGTAAAAGTTGGTCGCCGTGAATCAGCAACATTGAACAAGCGCATGCTGACACCGAAACAAGCACGGTTCGTCGAGGAATATCTGATCGACATGAACGCTACTCGGGCAGCGATCCGTGCCGGCTACTCTGAAAAGACGGCAAATCAGCAAGGGCCGCGGCTCCTCGAACATGCCGAGATTGCCGCCGCAATTGACGCGGCAAAGGGTGCCCGCTCCGAGCGTGCGCGGATCGACGCCTTATGGGTGCTCCAGCGTCTAGTATTCGAGGCCGAAGCGGATCTTGCCGATCTCTTTGGTGACAATGGCGAACTCCTGCCGGTTGAAGCCTGGCCGCTGATCTGGCGGCAAGGGCTCGTGCAAGGTGTGGAGGTCTTGGAGCTGTTTGAGGGGTACGGTGCTGATCGCGTCCATATCGGCCGGCTGCGCAAAATCAAGCTCGACAGCCGCGTCAAGCGCATTGAGCTGATCGGCAAGCACATCGGCGTGAACGCGTTCCGGGAGAACGTGCATCACACCGGGCTCGATGCGCTGGGCGATCGGCTGGAACGAGCGCTTAAACGCAATCATTGAGCGCTCGCCAATCCGCTTGGCCATTCCGCCCCACAATGAGCGACCCGCGTTGAGGATGGACGTCCGACGCAGTGGCTGACGCTGGAATCGGAGCTCGATATTTCTGGCGCGAGACCGGAGGGAGCGAGAAGAATAAGTTCCCGTAAAGCCTGACGCCCCGAGGGTCCATCCGATGAGTGCTCAGACACGTTTGGTCTCGGAGTTGCCTAGGTTTGTCGAGAATCGCAAGAGCGGAAGTGGCGCTGCCGGATAGCGCCTGCGTGACTATATTCGCGAACAGCCGTAGAGCTTCGGCAACGCCATGCGCAAGAGAGCAGCGCCTATGATCGATACCGTCACGCCGCACCTGCTGCACAATGCTGTCGTCTGTGATTTTTCATGGAAAGAGGACCCTGTTTAAGGGGTAATTTTCGTCCAAACGGGACCCCTTAACGTGGGGTCATCAAAATGCCTCCGGATCGATCGGAGGCATTTGTTTTTGGATGTTGGTTGTGGAGACGATTGCAAAGATACGTCGACTGTCACTGGTTCAGGGGAAGTCGATCAAGGCGATTTGCCGCGAGCTCAAGGTATCGCGGAAGGTTGTTCGCAAGGTTCTGCGTTCAGGCGAGACGGAGTTCCGCTATGAGCGCAAGCATCAGCCCTATCCACGGATGGGTTCCTGGCAAGGAGAGCTTGGCCAGATGTTGTCTGCCAATGCCGCCAAGCCGCGACGTGAACGGCTGACTCTAATTCGGATCTTCGAGGAACTTCGTGAACTTGGTTACGAAGGTAGCTACAGTTCAGTATGGCGGCACGCACAAGCATGGGAACGGGACCGCGGCAGCTCAGCTGCCGAAGCCTATATTCCTTTGCGCTTTGCGCCAGGCGAAGCCTACCAATTTGATTGGAGTCACGAGGTCGTACTTCTTGACGGGGTGACAGTCACGGTGAAGGTCGCCCACATGCGGCTTTGCCATAGCCGGATGTTCTTCGTGCGAGCCTATCCGCGCGAGAGCCAGGAGATGGTCTTCGATGCGCATGACCGAGCGTTTGCTTTCTTTCGAGGGGCGTGCACGCGTGGCATCTACGATAATATGAAGACAGCGGTGGACGCGATCTTCATCGGCAGAGACCGGCGCTACAACCGCCGCTTTTTACAGATGTGCGGGCATTATCTTGTCGAGCCGGAAGCTTGCACGCCAGCAGCCGGTTGGGAGAAAGGGCAAGTAGAGAACCAGGTTGGCGTAGTGCGGGAGCGCTTCTTCACGCCGAGGCTGCGCTTCAAGACCCTTGATGATTTGAACGGTTGGCTGGCTGATAAATGCGTTGCCTATGCAAGGGCCCACCGGCATCCCGAGCAAGGTGAGCGCACGATTTGGGAGGTCTTTGAGGAAGAGCGAGCCAGCTTCATCCCCTATGCCGGACGCTTCGATGGCTTTCACTGCATTCCTGCCTCGGTATCGAAGACCTGCACCGTGCGCTTCGACAACAACAAATACTCCGTCATGTCGAACGCTGTCGGCCGACCCGTCGAGATCCATGCCTATGCCGACCGTGTCGTCATCCGTCAGGATGGCGCAGTCGTTGGCGAGCATGCCCGCTGCTTTGGCCGCGGCGAGGTCATCTATGATCCCTGGCACTATGTTCCGGTGCTGGCACGCAAGCCCGGTGGATTACGCAACGGAGCCCCATTCCATGGCTGGGTTCTGCCATCTGCCATGGAGAAGGTACGCCGCAAGCTCAAAGCTGTCGCTGATGGCGATCGGCAGATGGTGTCGATCCTTACCTGTGTCCTGACTGATGGGTTGAACGCTGTCGAGGCGGCTTGTCAGGAAGCTCTCGATCATGGCGTCTCATCAGCTGCAGTGATCCTCAACATCCTGGCCCGTAGCCGCGATCCTGCGCCGGACCCGATCCTTTCCATTCCACAGGCGCTGAAACTGGCTCATGAGCCGATCGCCGATTGCGCCCGCTATGACACTCTAAGAAGGATAAGCAGCCATGGAACGAACCGAGGTTCTGGACTTGATGGGGACGCTGAAGCTCTACGGAATGCGGTCAGCCTATGACGAAATTATGGGCGTTGCCATCAAGCGGCAGCATGAACCGCCCAGGATCGTCGGCGATCTCTTGCAGGCAGAGGTATCGGAGAAGCAGGCCCGATCCATAAAATACCAGCTCACTGTCGCCAAGCTGCCGTTGGCAAAAGATATCGATGACTTCGACTTCACCGGTACACCCGTCAACGAAAACCTGATCCGCGACCTTACGGGTGGCGCGTTCATCGCCGATCAGCGCAACGTCGTTATGGTCGGTGGAACCGGAACGGGAAAGTCTCATTTGGCCATCGCCATAGCTCGTGCGCTCATCCGCAACGGTGCGCGTGGTCGCTTCTTCAATGTCGTTGATCTGGTCAACAACCTCGAGATCGAGAGCCGCGCCGGTCGCCAGGGTCGTATCGCCGACCACCTGACCCGGCTCGACTTCGTCGTGCTCGATGAACTCGGCTATCTCCCCTTCGCTCAAGCTGGCGGGCAGTTGCTCTTCCATCTCGTCTCGAAGCTCTACGAGCGAACATCGGTTATCATCACGACGAACCTCGCCTTTGGCGAATGGCCAAGCGTCTTTGGCGATGCCAAAATGACAACTGCCCTTCTTGACCGTCTCACCCATCACTGCGAAATCATCGAGACTGGAAATGAGTCTTGGCGCTTCAAGAGCCGCTCTCAAAGCTAAAGCCGAAAAACAACTCAGTCGCACCCGATCAGGCTGTGCAACCCCGACCAGCTACGCCTGATCGGGTGCTCACTGCCGTGCCTCTATCACATTGAGGGGGTCCCTTTTGGAAGAAAAAACAGGGTCCCGATTCTGTGGTTATTGACAGTCGTCTCCATTCAGCTCGGAATCGAGGACTACAAGTCCGCCGACCCGCGCCGCACCATCAGTGCCGTCCGCAACTTCTATGCAGGCGTCCTGCTGCTCGGGAAGCAGTGCCTACTCGACCAGGCGCCCGATGCGGATCCGATGGAAGTGCTCGCCACCAGCTACTTGCCCGAGCCGAACGAGGCTGGCGGCGTCACGATCGTACCGAAGGGCTACCGGACAATCGACCTCGGCGAGTTGCGAGAGAGGTTCAAACAATTCGATTTGGAATGGCCCAAAGGAGACATTCGCGGTTTGCAACGACTGCGCAACGAGTTTGAGCACTTCCATTCGACCACGCAGGATACGACGATTCGCCAAGTCATCGCTTCGTGTTTTCCGCTGGTCGAAGGGTTCTGCGAGATCCTCGATCGGAGTCCGGCGCAACTGCTCGGAGCCGCCTGGGAGACAATGCTTGAAGAAGAAAGGTTCTTCAAGGCGCAGAAGGCTGCTTGCTACGCGACCCTCGCGCCGCTGCCGTGGCACGACGAACTCAGTGCTGACGTAAAGCTGAGCTGCCCCCACTGCGGATCGGCGCTGCTCTACCAGAGCGACGCCTCCAATGACGACCCGTCATCCATCGAGGGCAAGTGTCGCGCCTGCGATGGCGACGTTGCCGCGGAGCATTTCGTGCAAATCGTCGTCGAGGCGATACATGGCGGGGATGACTTCCTGGCCGCGAAGGACGGGGGCGAGCCGATCGTCAACGACTGCCCCGATTGCGGCCAGCCGGCCTATGTGCAGAGCGGTGACATCGATGTCTGCTACTTCTGTGGCGAACGGGCAGCGAGCGAATGTGCGCGATGCGGCAGTCCAATGTCGGTCAATGATGTTTCGGTGCACTCGCCACGCTTCTGCACCTATTATAAAAATTCTTTACGCCCTCGACTGGCTAAAGCTCGACAAGGAGGATCAGTCTTCCGTTCGGGCTTGGCTTGATGGCCAATATGGCGATCCGTTTGAAATCGCGCGCGGCCGCTTAACGTTAGGACCTGCCGACGTAGGCGACGGCCACCCACAGGCCAAGAATGTACTCGACCAGTTGAGCGACGGCGTACGCATCCTGGCGCAGCGGTTCGCCGGCATTCTTAGCCGTGCGCGAGAGCTTATCCGCTCGGAGAAGTTCCAGAACTGGCAGGTTGCGTTTCCGGGTGTTTGGACGCGATGGGAGAGCGCAGAACTGCACGGCGGGTTTGATGTTATCTTGGGCAATCCACCTTACGTCCGGCAAGAGTTGATCAAGGCATACAAATCACAACTCAAGCGCGCGTTTCCGGACAGCTACGATGGAAGCGCCGACCTCTATGTCTACTTTTTCGACCAGGATCTCCGCCTTCTGAAACCAGGGGGGCGGCTGTCGTATGTCGTAACCAACAAGTGGATGCGCGCTGGCTACGCGGAGGGCTTGCGCCAGCTTTTCGCGGACAAGGCCTGGATCGAGTTCGTTGCCGATTTCGGCCACGCAAAGAAGTTCTTCCCCGACGCAGACGTCTTCCCGTCCGTGATTGTTGTACGCAAGCCGTCCGGAGAGGACGCGCCGGAAGACACTCAGGTCTGCGTCATTCCGCGCGACGATGTCCCTGAAAAGGCGCTCGATGAAGCCGTGAGCAAGGCCACCTATCCGTTGCCTCGTGCGCACTTCACCAAGGTGAGCTGGGTGCTTGAACCTCCCGTTGTTGCCTCTTTGATGCGCAAGATTCGCGGCAGCGGCATTCCCCTAGCGGAATTCGCAGGAGCGAAGCCATATCGCGGCATCTTAACAGGCCTCAACGAGGCATTTCTTATCAACAGTGAACTGCCCCGGTATTGTCGGAGGCCGTTTCGTTTGAGTCATGCTGCGAGTGCCGGTTCCTCCAGGCCGGCGTGGTAATTGGCTTCGGCTTCCGCCGGCGGGATGTTACCGATCGGCGCGAGCAGGCGGCGGTTGTTGAACCAGTCGACCCATTCGAGGGTCGCGTACTCGACGGCTTCCAGCGACCGCCACGGCCCGCGCCTATGGATCACCTCGGCTTTGTAGAGCCCGTTGATCGTCTCGGCGAGCGCGTTGTCGTAACTGTCGCCGACGCTGCCGACAGATGGCACGAGACCGGCCTCGGCGAGCCGCTCGGTGTACTTGATCGACAGGTACTGCACGCCGCGGTCGGAGTGGTGGACGAGGCCGCTGCCCGAGAGGGGCCTACGATCGTGCAGGGCCTGCTCCAGTGCGTCGAGCACGAAGCCCGCGTGCGCCGACCGGCTGACGCGCCAGCCGACGATGCGCCGGGCGTAGGCGTCGATCACGAAGGCCACGTAGACGAACCCGGACCAGGTGGCGAGTGGAGTAAGAAGCGCTGCTGCGCTTCTCCTCCCCGAACCGTACGTGCACCTTTCAGCGCATACGGCTCTCTATTCAATCTTGGCCCATGGCCATGGCAACGTCATGATAATTTGAGGTGACGGTGCTGCGAGGTTCGCTCCGGAAGATATATGGATTGCTCTCCGGATTCCGCCACCGGAACTGCGCCTTTGGGCTGGTTACCATTCGGCGCAGCGCCTTGCCGACACGGTTTCCACGTTCACTTCGTCCATAGACAAGCCAAGTTTTTGCCTTGCCCGCCTCTGGCGCTCGATACCAGCTCCGCATCAAGGGTTTGATGCGTGACCGATATTTTCGCGCCAGCCAGTGCGCCAGTTTCCAGAACACGACAGTGTCGATGCGCCGGAAGCAACGCGCTGTGAAGTCGGTGAACTTGTAGAAGGCCGCCCATCCCGCCAGTTGGCGGTTCAGGCGGTCTACCATGTCGACCTTGCCGACATCATGATTGCCGGAAAGGGTCTCGGTCAGTTTGCGAACAAACGCCTTGGCCTTTTCCTTGGGTATCGTCGTG
>NZ_JAODNV010000029.1 GCF_025398195.1 Chelativorans petroleitrophicus
TCATCTCACCCGCATCCGGATGGGGAAGGAGGGCGATCGCACTGAAGGAGACGGCACTGCGCGAGAACAAGGAGACGATCCGCGGCAGGCCGACACAGCGGCGTCGGCCTGCCCCGAAGCAGCCGCAGCTGTCTCGGCGCAGCATCGCGCGCATTGCGAAACTTGTCCGGACGCTGTCTTGATGTGTCGGCCACTCAGCCCAAATCCGATACAATTTACGGTAATTCAATTCAGAGCTCGAAGCAGGCTACTCAGAATCTGAGGTGTTCGATTCAGCATTCCCTGCCAGATTGACGAGAGGGTCTTGTCAACGCTTAATTGCTGCATCTCGAAGCGGTCGCTCAAAACGATTCCTTAAGGGCGCCGCGAAGGGACTCGCTTTGGGTAGGGGGGATGAGGACGCCTGAGGCCAGGCTGGCAGTCAAGAAACCACAAGCCAGCCAGCAGAAGAACTCCAAGGCTATCAGCAAGGACGATATCTTGGCAGCGCTGCGGGCGGAAAGGCAGCTTGTTGCCAGAGGCGTCACGTATGTGGTGAAAGCTGTCGAGAGGGACGCAGACGTTCTTCGCATTGAGCTTGCCAGCGCGAGAAGGCACAGGTCCGGAGCAATCGACGAGAGCCTTGAGGAAGCCAGGTGCAAATGGACCACGGACCATGAGCCGTACGAAGCGAGAGGCTTCGTGAGCTTCGTCAATCCTGAGGAGGGTTCCGTGGTGGTGGAGCGCCGGTGGGGCGATCCGCCTGTCGCGGGGCAGGAAATAAAGTTCTTCCTTCAGGACTTCTTGGAACCCCTCATCGATGTTTGGGAAACGTCATCCGGCCTTCGCACAGCGCGTGAGGTCTTGAAGCGCACGGCTGAGAAGCCACTGGACGAGCCGCTCCAACTTCCGGAGGAATTCAGTCCCCTGAGGGAAAAGCAGGCCGAGGCCATCGACGCCGCTCTCTATCCGCTGGCCTTGGTGGACGGACCGCCCGGAACGGGCAAAACCTTCACGCTCGGGGCCATGGTAGCCAATTTCCTCGCAAGGTTTCCCGAACGGAAGGTCCTTATCGTCGGCCCCACAAATATCGCGGTTGACGCTGCCATCACTTCGGTCGACGACTGGCTGAAGAGGCTTGGCAAGGAGGACGTCGCCAAGTCGCTGAAACGACTCGGCTCGCGCTTCGACGTGAAGAACTACACCTACAGGCAGTACCTTCTGGAGCCGGGAATCTACGAACAAGCCATCAGGGTACAGATGGCGGAGCTTGAGGAGCCCGACAGGAAGAACGCGTTCAAGTACGCGATGTGGAAGAGAAAGGTCAGGGAGCTCCGGCAGGAACTGGGAAGGGAGCTCAAGTACGCGATCTTCAGGTACCGCGTCATCGCGATGACCACGGCGACAGCGCTTGGGTTCCACAAGTACCTGAAGCAGCGTGACTGGGACCTGGTCGTAACCGACGAGGCCAGCCAGATTCCGTTTCCCGCGGCGCTGGTCCTTGGCGGGCTTGCGCCGCGGTGCGTCTTTGCAGGCGACCCCCGGCAGCTTGCCCCTGTCGTCCAGGAAAAGTCTGCGCAGCGTGTCCTGGAGAAGACGGCGTTCGACGTCCTACGAAAAAGGGCCCGTTCAGTGTTCCTCGACGAGCAGTCACGCATGTGCCAGGACATCGGCGAAGCCGTGTCGGAACTCTTTTACGAGAAGAAGCTGAGGCTATGCGCGAAAGCCCGGAATGATACCGAATGGAGGAAGTCACGCGAGCCATACTTCATTCAGGGACGCAGCGTTCCCCACGTCGTTCTCAAGCGCCTGGAGGCGGAGTACACCTGGTCAAAGACCTACAACGGCCCGATACGCTTCAATTCCGCCGTCTTCATCACCGAGCTGATCGACGAGCTGCGGGGAGCTTATGCCAACGAGGACGATATCGTCGTCCTGACCCCGTATAGGGCGCAGCGCGCCCTGATTTCCGAGATGCTGCGCAAGCGGAACGTTAGGATAAAGGTCAGCACTGTCCATCGTGCCCAGGGATCGGAACGCAAGATCGTGATTTTCGACCCGGTCAGCGCCCATGAGTCGTTTCTGAACTCTCCTGGCGGGTTCCGCCTTCTGAACGTGGCGTTCTCGCGGGCGCAGGCCCACCTCATCGTGCCGATAAGCCAGACCGACTTGTTCAACCCAAAAATCAGAGAGCTAGATCAAATCGTCAGCCGTCAGCTTGCCGGAAAGACGCGTTTTGATTTCCCTCCGCTGCTGCAGTAGCCGGGGTGGAGTGATGGTGCGACAGCCTGGGCCGTGTTTACTCTTGTTTTGGCAAGTGCCTTGAGAACGCGGCGCTGCGCCTAGGCAGACTCCGTCCCCTCTCCAATGCTGCCGCGACGCCAACAGCAAACTCGTTCCTGTCGAACGCATGCCTCAGCTCTCGAGGCTTTCGTTCGAAAAGATGTCAGATGACGTGTCCGCACGCTGTCTCGATGTGTCGGCAACTCATCTCAAATCGAGACAATTTGCGTTAATTGGATTCAAAACCCGAGGCAGGTGATTCAGTGTTGATTTCCGCTGAGAGCTGACCCGGGATTTTCGCCGAGAAGTGACCCGCCTTCATGTATGGTTTGGGTCTCAGGCCTTGGTTATCCTTCTTTGTGTCGGTGGTCTGGGCTGAGCTGTTCTTGAAGCGGAAGCTGTCGTTTCCGGTCTCGAGGATGTGGCAGTGATGGGTGAGCAGCCGATCGAGCAGCGCCGTCGTCATCTTGGCGTCGCCGAAGACGGTCGCCCACTCGCTGAAGCTGAGGTTGGTGGTGATGACGACGCTGGTGCGCTCGTAGAGCGGGCTCAGCAGGTGGAACAGCAGCGCCCCGTCTGACGCGCTGCAGCTGGGGTCGGAATGCGGATAATCAAAGTATCCGCATGCCTGGGTCTGATTACCATTCGCTAAGGAATTGTCGCGACGGCTTCCTCTCTGGCCCCAGCCGCGCAGTTTTGATAATGAAGAACATGCAACCCATCCTCGCCTGCAGGGCCGAGTATGGGGGACCTCGACTGCTGCCGACGAGGCTGAGGACCCCAGGGAGGATGACATGAAAAGGTTGCTCTCATCTGTTGCCGGGCTGCCCCTGATCATCGGCAGCGTGCAGGCATTTTCACAGGAATCGGAAGCTGACGTGCGGGCTCGGCGAACCGAGCAGCAGATGACCGATGACGAGCGGTTCTCGCTCCTCGTCAGTATTCTCGGCAATGTGGCCGGTGGCACCCTGCCTCCGGACGAGCGCGTTGCGCATGTCGAAAACCAGAGTGCCGGCTGGACGCCCGGAATCCCGCGGCTTGGCATCCCGGACCTGAAATCCAGCGACGCCAGCATGGGCATCACCAACCCCGGCTATCGGCCGAACGACCCGGGAGCGACTGCGTTCCCCGCGTCGATCGTCGTCGGTTCGAGCTTCAACCCGGAACTTGCCCGCGAGGGCGGCGTCGCAATCGCGCGCGAGGCGCGCAGCCGGGGCTTCAACATCATGCTCGCAGGCGGGATGAACCTCACCCGTGAGGTGCGCAACGGCAGGAACTTCGAGTATTACGGCGAAGATCCGTTGCTGAGCGCCGTTCTTGCCGCCGAGCAGGTGAACGGCATCCAGAGCCAGCAGGTCATCTCCACCCTCAAGCACTACACGCTCAACGCCAACGAGACGAACCGGCACTGGCTCGACGCGATCATCGACCCGGCGGCACATCGCGAGTCGGATCTGCTCGCGTTCCAGATCGCGATCGAACGCTCCCAGCCGGGCGCGATCATGAGCGGCTACAACAAGATCAACGGCGTTTCTGCCGGCGGCAACGATCACCTGCTCAACGAGGTACTGAAGGGTACCTGGGGCTACAAAGGTTACGTGATGTCGGACTGGGGTGCGACGCCGGAATGGCAGTACGCGCTTCACGGCCTGGACCAAGAATCCGGTGCCCAGGCCGATCCGTTCATGTGGGGCCTGGACACCGAGCCGTTCACGCGTCCGCTGCGGCAGGCCTATGAGGAAGGCAAGCTCCCCAAGGAGCGTCTGTCTGACATGGTGCGCCGCATCCTGCGCTCTGCCTATGCGGTAGGCATCGACAAATGGGGACCAGCTCCTGAAGTCGACATGGCGACGCACAACGAGATCGCGCTGGAGATTGCGCGCCAGGGCATCGTGCTTCTGAAGAACGAAAGCGTGCTGCCACTTGCTGCCGACGAGCCGCTTAAGATCGCCGTCATCGGCGGCTATGCCCAGCAAGGGGTGATCAGCGGGACGGGCTCCGGCGCGGTTGCGCCCGTCGGCGGTTTTGCCGCAACGAGCAAGATCGGCGGTGCCGGTGTCATGGGGAAGCATCGCAACCTCTTCCTGTTCCGGCCTTCGCCGGTCGAGGAACTGCAGAAGGCGTTTCCAAATGCGCAGGTCGAGTTCGATCCAGGCTATACGCCGGCCGAGGCCGCGCTGACCGCGAGGCGTGTCGACGTCGTGATCGCGTTCGGCATTCGCGTCGAGGGCGAGGGGTTCGACCTGCCGGATCTATCGCTGCCCTGGGGCCAGGATGCGGTGATCGACGCGGTCGCCACGGCGAACCCGAACACGATCGTCGTGCTTGAAACCGGCAATCCGGTCTCCATGCCGTGGCGCGACAAGGTGAGGGCGATCGTACAGGCCTGGTATCCGGGGCAGGCGGGTGCTCAGGCAATCGCCGAGGTGCTTGCCGGCTCAGTCAACCCGTCCGGACGCACGCCGGTCACCTGGCCGGTCGCACTTGCCGATACGCCGCGGCCGACGCTGTCCGGCCTCGGCACGCCATGGGGTACACCCGTCACCATCCGCTATGACGAGGGCGCCGAGGTCGGCTACCGCTGGTATGCCAAGAGGGATATCAAGCCGCTCTACGCTTTCGGGCACGGCCTCAGCTACACGAATTTCGCCTATAGCAACCTCCGCATATCCGATGGCACCGTTGAAACCGCTGCGAAGGGAACCGGGCGGCCGGCGGTAACATCGACTGCCGCGGATGCGCCCGCTCCGACGTCCGAAGCGGAAGCCAGTCTCGTGTCCAGCGAGGAAACCGTCACCGCGACCTTCACCGTCATCAACACCGGAGACCGGGAAGGCGCAGACGTACCACAACTCTATCTCACCGCTGCGCCCAACGAGAAGCGTATGCGGTTGCTTGGCTTCGAGCGTGAGGTGCTGAAACCGGGCGAGTCGAAGCAGGTGTCGCTCACAGTCGACCCACGCCTGCTTGCGCGGTTCGAGGCCAAGGCAAACCAGTGGCGCATTGCCGAAGGCACCTACCAGATCGCGCTCGGCAAATCCGCCGGCGACCTGGTGCTGACCGGAAGCGCGGAACTGGAAGGCCGGCTGTTCGGGCGCTAGCCGGACATCCTTCAAGCGCCAGTTCCAAGCATCCAAGTGCCCGTGCGCTGCGCGACGGCAGAGCGGAACACAGCAGCGCGAATTTGCCGGGCCGACCAGCGGATGTGAGCCGTTTGACGTGAACACGGCCGACCCTGCTGTCGAGTGGATGCGCTCAAGAGGAGGAACCAATGTCATTCCGCTTCAACCGCCGGGAATTCACGAAGCTTTCTGGCGGCGCGGCACTGCTGGCACCGATGGGTGTGTCGGCCGTCGCACAAACACCCGCAACTGGTCTGAAACAGCGGGGGAACAGGCCGACTCGCGCCAATTCCCGGAAGGCTACTTCTGGGGTGTCGCCACGGCGGCCTACCAGATCGAGGGGGCTTGGAACGAGGATGGCAAGGGCGAATCAATTTGGGACCGATACGCCCACACGCCCGGAAAGATCAAAAACGGTGACACCGGCGATGTCGCTATCGATCATTATCACCGTTACAAGGAAGACGTTGCGCTGATAAAGGACATTGGCGCGAAGGCTTACCGCTTCTCCTTTTCCTGGCCGCGCATCTTCCCGGAGGGTACCGGACAGCTTAATCAGAAGGGGCTCGACTTCTACGATCGGCTGGTGGACGAGCTCAAGGCAGCCGACATCGAACCTTTCGCAACGCTCTATCACTGGGACCTGCCGCAGGCCCTGCAGGACAAATATGGAGGCTGGCAGTCGGCCGAAACGGCGAAAGCCCTGGGGGAGTACGCAGGCGTGGTCGCGAAGGCCCTTGGCGACCGGGTGGGACATTTCTTCACCATCAACGAGTTCAAGCAGGTGACGGAAACAGCACACCGCGGCGTCGAACTGCACGTGCAAGGCCGGACCGTTCGGCTGATGAGCGCTCCCGGTATCCTGCTCGAAGACGGACCGCTCAACCAAGTTCGACACCATGCGGTGCTGGGCCATGGCCTCGCCGTCCAGGCGATCCGCGCCATGGGCCGCGCCGGCACAAAAGTGGGGCCAGCCGAGAACATGGGCCACGCCCTGCCGATCATCGACTCCCCCGAACACATAAAGGCCGCCGAGGCGGCCACCAGGGCTCAAAACAAATACTTTCTCGGGCCAATGCTAGAGGGCCGCTATGACGACGCCTACCTGAAGGCGGCCGGAAATGATGCGCCGAAGTTTACCGACGAAGAGATGAAGATCATCGGGACGCCGGTGGATTTCGTCGGCATCAACGTCTACATCCCCCTGCTTGTCGTCGAGGCGTCGGATGATCCGCCGGGATACCGGGAGGTGCCGTTCAGCATCTCGCACCCGAAGATGTTCTCGGACTGGCACCGGCTGTCGCCGGAGTCCCAATACTGGGCACCCAGGCTCCTGCATTCGATCTGGCAGCCGAAGGAGATCTACATCACCGAGAACGGATGCGCGGCGGCAGACGAGGTCGCCCCCGATGGCAACGTCTATGATTCGGATCGGCTGATGTATTTGAGAAACGGCATGACGTGGCAGCACCGTGCCACTGTCGAAGGCATTCCGTTGAAGGGAAGTTTCGTGTGGAGCGCGATGGACAATTTCGAGTGGATCAACGGTTATGGTGATCGCTTCGGGATCGTGCACGTGGACTTCAAGACACAGAAGCGCACGCCGAAGCTCAGTGCGCAGTGGTTCAGGGAGGCGGCGCAGCGCAAGTCGGTGGTTTGAGTGCAACTGTCCGGGCAAACTTTGCCTGAAAAGGGGCGGATAGCGGACTGTCCGGTCTTGGGAAAGAAGCCAGTAAGCTTCCGATTCGACGCATTCCATTCAGCGGCTTGCGCAAATGGCGTCGACAACGGCGCACCAGGGATCAGCGAACAGTACGCTCGAACTACTACGCGGCATTCGTGCAGGCTCCCGACGGCGACAAACCGTGTCGCCGGCATCTACCTGTTCGATCTCGATCGCATCAGGGCCTCCAGAAGTTGCTCCTGGACAAGAGCCTGCAGTGCGGTGGTGGCTCGACGGACTTCTTCCATTGCGAGCCTAACCTTTGCTTCATCGGGCTCCTCGGCGTTGATTTCACGGGCAAGGCTCAAGCGTGCCTGCCTGAGTTCGTGAAGAGCATCACGTATCCGCGGCCGGTTCTCACTCAGGATATCGCGGAGCTCAGCTCGGACTTGGGCAGGATACACTTGCAAGACGTCCTGCCCCAGCAGGCCGAGGTCGCGCCCCCCGTCCCGGCTTCTCATTGCGAAACCAAGCAGAAAGGCATTTGCAGTCACCGAAAGCCCAAGAGCACAAACAAGGGCAAACTGAAGCCACGCGCGTCGCGTCACAGAAATGTCTCCAGGTTCAGTTCTTCTGCCAGGAGTTCGGGCAGTGCTTCCAGGGTGCTAGCGGCAGGGCTTCCCGCAGCGAGTGCGAGCAAGAGATCATCCAGCGTGTCCCGAGTGCCTCCAGTGACGTAGCCTGCGATCAAGGAACCAACGAGAACTGCCACGCCACCTGCCACGCCGGCTGGCAACCATTGAGCGAAATCCAAGATCGGGAAGGCGCGGCGTCTTTCTATCTTGTGCTGCACCTTCTTGAGCAGGACGCGCTCGTCCGACGCCATGAGCGAGGCTTCGAGAACGAGCCTGTCGAGGTAGGCGTCTTCATCTGCCACTGCGTCCCCGCGTCGTGTAGCAAGGAAGATTTCCGCCTCCTGGCGAAACGGTGCAGGCCATCGCGACGGATGAGGGCCGAAGCGGCGCTTTAGTGCCTCATACTCTTCCTGTGTCACGATGAGGTCCTCCTGTTGGCATGGTATCGTTCTGGGGTTTCTCGATGTGACCCCGCAATGAACGTCTGGCTCGTACAAGCAGTTGTTCGACAGATCCCCTGCTGGTCCCCATCACCTCCGCGATGGAAGGAACATCGAAGTCCGCGACCACACGCAGGAGCAACGCCATCCGCTGCCGCGCCGGTAGTAGGAGCAGGCCCTGGCGCACTGCGGAGATTTCGGCTCTCGCGCTGACATGAGCCTCCGCATCCGGGCGATCGTCCGCGAGCGATTCCTGCACATCTTCGAGGCCAAGGAAGGCGCGCAGGTTTCGTCGGCGGCGCATGTCGATGCAGCGGTTGGCGGCAATCCGGTAGAGCCAGGTGGTCGCACGCGCCCTAAGCGGGTCGAAACGGTGGGCGTGCTTCCATACGGCCACGAACACGTCCTGCACGACATCCTCGGCGTCCGCGTTCCCTCCGAGAAAGCGGGCGGCAAAAATGCGTAACCCGCGCCCGTGGCGATCGATGAGTCGCGCAAGCGCAGCCCTGTCGCCCGCGGCGATGCGAGCAAGGAGATGATCATCCTCATCTGTCTCCCCACTACGTGTCATCGCCATGCGGTTCACCCGGCCGAAGGCCTGCGGGCCATCGCCTGACGGCTTTGACGTTCTTGCCCGATCACCATGGTCCTGCCGCCAACGGCCCGGATTCCGGTGAACTTCTGCTGGGAATGCAACATTGGCCAGTGTGGTCTCCTTTCAGTATCCTGGTCGCATTCCAATCAACGGTCGGGCCGGCCCGATAGGATGTTGCGCACCAGGAGAAATTCGGCGGAAGAAAGCCTTCCATCACCGTCCCGATCGACGAGATCGAAAAACGAGGCGCGCGACCGGAACTCTTCCCTGGAGACTGTGCCGTCGGCATCTGAATCCATGCGCCGCCACTGGGCACCAAGGAGGATCTGAAGCGCGACTGCGCGATCCATGACGGCGTCCTGAAACCGTCCAACCTCTTCGGCGTCGAGATTTCCATCGCGATTGAAGTCCAGGCGTTCGAAGAGGCGTTCGCGCGCTGCAGCGATCTCGTCTCGGGTCAAGGCTCCGTCACCGTTCGTATCCAGACGATCGAGCAGAGCCGTTCCCGGTGCCGACTGGGCGTCGGCTGCTCCCAATATTGCAGTGCAGAAACCTAAAGCGGCGAACACAAATGAAGCCGTCTTCTTCATGCAGGGATCCTTTCATCCTCGATCAGCCGCTCGGAAGCGGACATGGGCGATACGCCGAAAGGCACCCGCTCCTACGCTACTCCAGAAGAATTTTCTCGTCCCACCGGGCGTAGGAGAGCGGTACCCCACACGTAGAAGGCCCATGGGATCCGCCCCGAGCGGCATCACAGGAGGATCAAATGGCCTTCAAGTTGCTCATGCCTGTCGCGCTGTTGTTCGTTGGTGGCCACAGCGCCTTCGCGTCCGATGTGCCAGGTGTCCGGGAGGCATTACGCAAGATGGACCTGAATGGCGATCGCTCGATCCAGTTCTCGGAAATCTCGGCTGCCCGCGCCAGACTGTTCGAACGCCTCGATACGAACCGCAATGGCATCCTCGATGAGTCGGAAATCCACGCCGTGCTCAAGGAGGCCAACCTGGCGCGTGAAACAACAGAACGGCTTTCCAATCTGGCCGATCACGCCGTGGCGATGGACACTGACGGAGACGGCCGAATCACTCGCGCCGAGTTCTCCAACTTCATTCCCGACCGCATCCGGCGGGCCGATCGCAATGGCGACGGGCAACTGTCGCTCCGCGAACTGAGAACCCTTCGCCGCCGGTGATCCTGGTCGGTTCAAAGACAATCTTTCCCCCCTTGCAACTACCCCGGAGGTACAGAAATGAAGCTTACCGTCCCTCTCACTTTGGCTGCCCTGATTATGTCCTGCACAATTGCTGCTGCGCATCCTGGCGTTACGACTGGTACGATCAACCTGCGCGCCGGTCCTGGCACCCAGCACCCGATCGTTACCGTCATCCCGGTCAGCCAGCCGATCTCAATCATTGGCTGCCTCCCGCATTCATCCTGGTGCGATGTTGCCTGGGCCGGATATCGCGGATGGGTGTCTGCCAGGTACATCTCTTATACGGCCACCGGACACCCCGTGCCCGTTACCAGCGTGTATCACCTCGTTCCGGAGGCGACTGTATATATCCACAGCCACAGCGCTGTCGTTCCCCCACGAGCCGCAGCGCGCCGGGATGCGCGCATTGAATATCGCGTGCATCGGCGCATCGATCGTCGCTGGGATCGATGGACTGGCGACTGAGAGAAATCTCCGGTCTATGACCGGAGGTTGCCAAGAAGGCTGTGCGGTGGGGGAGAATCTGTTGCGATCAAACAGGAAGGTTGCGGCGGTCCTCACCGTTCGCTCAACAGCGGCTCTCGCAAAAGGCGGAATGCGAAAAACATGAAGAACAACCACGTACCAGTGCGATGAGGCGACCAAGGTTTCCACCTCGCAAAAGGCGGAATGCGAAAAACATGAAGAACATGGGTCCTGACCTGCATCGGAAAAACGCCTATAGTTCTACCAGGTCATTCGGAATTGCCTCACAATGCGCCAAGACCAGCTCAACGGCATTTTGGCATTCCTGCGGGTTGCGGAGACCCGCAGCTTCACGCGCGCCGCGCAGGAGGAGAAAACCGCGCTCGCCATGGATCTGATGGGCCCGCAGCTTCACGCGCGCCGCGCAGGAGCTAGGGATCACCGCTCCCTCGCTCAGCGAGACCATTCGCAACCTCGAAAAGCGCCTGGGAGTGCGCCTGTTCAACAGAACCACGCGGAGCGTCGGGCTCACCGAGGCGGGCCAACTCTACCTCGAACGCGTGCGCCCGGCAGTCGCGGACATCCTCACCGCAGGAGAAGCGCTCAAGGACCTTAGGGACCGGCCGTCAGGCACGCTGCGCCTCAATCTCCCCTGGATAGCTGGCCCGCTGCTCATGGACGCAATTCTGGCACCTTTCATGGCGGCATTTCCCGATGTGAGGCTCGACATCGTCTATGACGACCGATTCGCCGATATTGCCGCCGAAGGCTTTGACGCCGGGGTGCGCATCGGCGAGTTGATCGAGAAGGACATGATCGCCGTGAGGCTGAGGCCGCCGCTGCGGAATGCGGTGATTGCAAACCCCGATTACCTGCAGAAGTACGGTGTCCCCGAGACGCCGTCTCAGCTAGGCGAGCATCGCTGCATCGCCCTGAAATTTCCTTGGAACGGGTCAATCCGGCCCCGGGACTTCATCCAGGCGGGACGTGAAATTCAGTTCACTCCCGACCCTTGTCTCTCTTTGAATACGCTACCTCTAGTTGTCGATGCAGCAGGCGCGGTGTCGGGCTCGCTTTCGTGTTCGAGGGCATGGCCTTAACGGCACTCCGCGAGGGGTCCCTGGTGAAGGTGCTCGAAGAATACTGCCCTTCCTACGACCCGCTCTTCCTCTATTTCCCCAGCCGCCGCTTCATGCCCCCGAAGCTGAGAGCTTTCGTCGATTTCGCCAAGGCGGCTTCCAGCGGGGCCTTCGAACAGTAAAGCCCAAATCCCATTCTTAGGCCGGGCCTCATAGGCCTGTAGGACGCGCCGGGTTTTTCTCCGGGCCGGCGCACGGGAAATTTCACCCGAACAAAGAGGCATACCTGCAACTTCAGGAGGTCGTTTCCCATGAGGACGTTCAAGATGCTGCTGGCCGTCGCCACAATCGCTGTCGCGCCCTACCACGCCGCCGCCGACGAGGTGGGACAAGGCAATCTCAAGGTCATCGAGGACTACTACGCGGCTCACGCCGCAGGCGACCTTGACGCCATCCGATCCTATCTCGCACCGGATGTCGTCTGGCGCATTCCCGGGCATCATCCTCTCGCCGGCGAAAAACGGGGGCGCGACGAAGTGATGGCGTTCTTCGGCGAACTTGCCAAAGGCCGCTTCAGCGCGGAGCCGATCTTCTTCCAGGCGCAGGGTGACCTGGTTGTCGACATCCATCGAGGCTGGTCAAACGTTGGCGAGGGACCGGAGATCGACCAGCTCTACGCGCTGATGTTCCGCCTTCGCGACGGCAAGATCGTAGAAGCACAGAATTTCCTCACCGACATGCATTCCTCGGACGCATTCTTCTGGGCGCACTATCCGCTGAAGCCACTCCCTGATCGGCTTGCGGAGTGAGCAGGACCAGGCATCTTGCCGGGTCTGCAACGCAGAATCCGGTGAGTGTAGGCGCAAGCGGCCTTTGCCCTTGCCCTCCCGCATCTCGCGCAAAGGGATGACCTCTTCACTACAGGCTGTACGCATGAAGATAGCTGTTGTGGGCGCGGCTGGACACACTGGCCGCTTCGTGGTGCGCAACCTGCTCGATCGGGGGCTTGAGCCAATCGTGATAGGGCGGAGCAGGACCCGCCTCAAGGCTGCCGGCTCCGGCCGACTTGGGCTTGAACTACGGGAAGCACGCTTGGACGATGTCGCGGCCCTTGATCGTGCCATCGCCGGGGCAGGCATCGTCGTGAACTGCGCCGGACCGTTTCTGGACACGGCGCGATACGTTGCCCCAGCTGCTATCCGGGCTGGCGCGCACTACCTGGACGTCAGTGCGGAACAGGTAAGTACATCAGACATATATGCACAATTCGATAGCGCCGCCCGCGAAAGGGGACTCATCTTCCTTCCTTCCATGGCCTTCTTCGGCGGATTTGCGGATCTGCTCGTTTCTTCGATTGTGGAAAGCGTGACAGACTACGATGCGGTCACGATCGCGATCGCGCTCAGCTACTGGCACCCAACGCAAGGTACGCGTGAAACCGGCAGAAAGAATACTGCACCCCGCATGATGGTATCGGGAGGTGCACTCGTGCCTATCACCACTCCACCTAGGGATATGACCTGGACCTTTCCTCCCCCATTGCAGGAGCAAGAGGTCGTAGAACTGCCGTTCTCGGAGGTTCCGGTCATCTTTCGTCACCTGCCGCTGGCCGAACTCAGAACATTTCTGACTAGGAACGCACTCTCCGACGTGCGAAACCCTGAGACGCCTGCACCAGCGGCTGTCGATGCATCAGGCCGATCGGCGCAGCAGTTTACGATCCATGTAGCCGTCACCGGTCGCAAGGGAAATCGCCAGCTCCTGGCTCGTGGAAAGGATATCTACCATTTCACTGCACCTCTGATCGGCGAAGCTGTCGAGCGGATCGCGATCGGAGACTTCAGGGCAACCGGGGCTCTGCCCCCTGCCTCCGTCTTTGGAGCCACGGAATTCCTGACAAGCCTGTCAGCAGCTGAGCCCTCCCTGACTGTGGAAGTTCTCGTTGACTGACTACAATCCTAACTTAGCGCAGTCGCGTTCATGGTCCCATCTGAAGACTAACATTTCGGAGATGCTGACTTGAACACCAGCACCTTTGCTGATGCACTCGTTTCCGATGCTGTTCACCCGGACATTCCAAGCAGCCAGAGACTGTTCGAACCTTTGCTGGGAAGCTGGCATCTGGAAGTGAAATGGTTTGACGAGAGCGGCCAGCTTGTCCGCCGGCAAGACGGCGAATGGCATTTCTCACGCGTGCTTGAGGGACGCGCCATTCAGGATGTCTGGATCGTTCCATCCCGTGGCCAGCGCGGCCAGGACGACTATGAATACGGCACGAGCATCCGGTTCTATGATCCGGCGTTGGGCGGATGGCGATCGACTGGATCGGCCCGATGCGCAGTGCGGTGCTGACGTTCACGGGGCGTGGGATCGACGACACCATCCTTCTGGAAACAACCCCTGAAGTGAAGGTTTCACGGCGATGGATCTTCCGGGACATTACGGCCTCATCGTTTCGGTGGACCAATGAGGAGTTTATCGATGGGCGTTGGCGCATCGTGCAAACCTTCGACGCGACAAGGGCATAGCGTTCAAGTCTCGCCTTCACTCCCGGCAGAAGTTGCAGCGTTGGTGGCGCGTCGACGGCGACCTATGGGTCGGCAAGACTGTAACCGCCCGTAATGTCGCCAGCCAGTTCGTGAAGCCGGTCGACCAGACGCTGAATAGCCGGATGGCGCTGGCCGGGGCGGGTCACGATGTGAAACCGGTTCGGGTTTCTTGCCCGGTGATCATGAATGGCTACCAGGCCGAGCCGATTGGAGAAGGCGAGGCCATAGGGGTCTCGCAGAAGCGCAATGCCAAGGCCGGATGCGGCGGCAGCGAGCGCGAGATCATGGCCTTGCAGGATGCGATCCTGAGGACGACGGACATAGTCGACTCCAATGCCTGAGAGCCATGTGCGCCAGGATTCAACGGAGGCATCGTGCAGGAGAGGCTGCTCCATCAGGCGTTCAGGCGAAGGATCGTTGCCCAACGCTTCGGCGACAGCGGGATGAGCCACAGCGACCAGAGTCTCATCGAAGAGAGGCTCTGAGCGAGTTCCCGGCCAATCGCCCCTTCCAAGCCGGATGGCAATGCGGGCATCGGAAAGTGTCATGTGGCGGGTGTCGACATCCGGCTCGATGCGAAGATCCGGCGGCTCTCCCTCGAGCCTGTTCAGACAAGGCACCAGCCACAACCGTGCAAAGGATGCGACGACCCCGACTCGGATCACCGGAAGCTCGTTGCCTTTCTGGCGGGCCGGGCGGCCATCCTCTAGAGTTGCGATGGCCGCTTCAATCCGGGCCACCAGCCGCTCACCCTCAAGAGTGAGGCGGACACCACGCCCGTGACGCGTAAAGAGCGTACAGCAGCCCAATGCTCAACCGCCGCCACCCTGCGGCTCAAAGCACCATGGGTGATGCTAAGCCGCTCGGCGGCAGCGGTGAACGAGCCGAGCGACGCCGCGGCCACGACTGCTTGCAAATAATCGAGCGGCGGAAGAGCCGAGATGTGCACCATGCGCACAGCTGAATGCTTAACCCCGCCATATGTCAATAGGTTTTCTCAAGGTACACATCGGCGACGACCAATTTCGCAAGCGTGTGTCATGGCTGTTCCTATCCTTCCCACCCTTGCCGTTGTCGGGACGATATCGACGTGGGCAGCGTCGTTTCCGGCTATCGGCTATGCCCTGCGCGAAATCGACCCGTTGCCGCTGGCGTCGTTGCGCTTTGCCCTTGCGGCGCTGTTCGCCTTGGCATGGCTCTTGTGGCGTCGGCCGTGCGGTTTTTCGGGACGCGATTTTGGACGGGTCGCCTTGTGCGGCGTACTCGGGATTGCGGCCTACAACATCCTGCTCAATTCGGGACAGGCCGAGGTGTCCGCTGGGGCGGCCAGCTTCATTGTCAACACCCAGCCGCTGTTCATGGCACTGCTCGCCGTCGTTTTTCTTGGTGAGGTCTTTGCGCGCTGGAGTTGGCTGGGCGCGATGGTCGGCTTTGCCGGCGTGGCCGTGATTGCTTGGGGACAGCCAGGTGGCTTCACCTTTGCGCCGGTTCGAGCCTCGTGCTTGGCGCTGCGGCCTGCGCTGCGATTTACTCGGTGCTACAACGCAGTCTGCTCGATCACTTGGCACCGTTCGATTTGACTGCATGGGTGCTGCTGTCAGGAGCGGTCGCATTGCTTCCGTGGCTTCGTGAGGCCGCGGCTCAAGTGGAGGTTGCCAGCGTTGAGACGTGGCTCGTCGTAATATTCCTCGCCGTGGGACCGGGGATCATAGGCCAGGCATGCTGGACCTACGCGATCGGCAGCTTCGGCGCCGGGCGTGCAGGCATGTTTCTCTACCTCATCCCGCCCTGTGCGACGATGATGGCCTGGGGCCTGCTGGGCGAGACGCCGACGGCAACGACGCTTCTGGGTGACTGCCTGGCACTTTCTGGCGTGATCATCGTCAACAACCTAGGTCGGCGCGGCCGGTAGGCGAGGTCGACCTACCACTGCGCCCAGCAGCTGCTCAGAGGAAACGCGGGCTCTTCCGGGAGCCGCTTGCGTCACCTCGTGGTGACGATGGCTTCGATCTGCACCTTGGCGCCCAGCGGCAACGCGGACACTTGAAGGGTTGTCCGTGCAGGATACGGATCAGCGAGGCGCTCCCTGTAGACGCTGTTGATCTCTTCGAAATGTCGATAGTCGAGCAGATAAAGCCGCGTGGAGATCAGGTGCGCCAGCGACAGACCAGCATCCTCTAAGGCTATCTGGAGGTTGTCGAAAGCTGCATGCGTCTGTGCGGTTACGTCCTCGCTCACCAATCCGCCACTGGCAGCGTCCTGGCCAATGATGCCGGATACGATACCGATGTCCCCCGCAATCACGAGGTGCGAGAAGGGAGCGGACGACTGGAACAGCCGTGGGCTGAATATGTGTCGACGTTCTTCCATGAGTGATGAAGAGCTAGCCGCCCCGATTTGCTGGTTGTTCTCCGTCCACGCAATTGTCGAGCAGCAGACGTTCAGGAACCGCATGAACAAGTCGTATGCGCCCCCACAGCGCCGCGCAGTTGAACGCACTATCGCTGATTGCCTGTCGGACAGAGTGGCACATGCGGCCCTGGAAGTCAGTTTCAAGCAAGCAATGCGCTTTCAGATCAAACCGTACCTCAAGTACACCAGACCATTCTCAAGCTGCCTCACTTCACTCAGCTCGAGTTGCTTTCGACCGTCCAGCCCCTCGAAATGCGACTTTCCTGCGCCTGCAAGGAGGGGGTGCACTATGAGCCTGATTTCGTCGACCAGTCCGGCGTCGATCAAGCACGATGCGACCTGCGCCCCGCCAACGAGATAAATGTCCTTGCCGGGCAGGTTCTTGAGCTGGGCCACTTCGTCGACTCCGCGGAGGAAGCGCGTGTTCGGCCAGAGCGCGGTCTTCAGCGTCGATGAAAGAACATAGTGAGGCAACTCGGGGATCAGCTTCGCCCAGGCTATCTCCTTGGCGGTCGGCTTCTGTCCGGTCATGGGCAGAGGTTCGTCGGGAGCCCGCTGCATGGCCGTCCAGTACTGCTCATAGCCCGGATACATTCCACCACCGAGCAGGCAGGCATCGATCTGCGGCGTAAGACCATAGTCTTCTGACCACGCCTTCACCCAGTCCGCATAACCGTCAGGGCCTTCAATCTTCCCGTCGAGTGAAATCTTCACTGCAGAAATGAGCCTGCGCATGAAATTCTCCTTTTCCGAAACGCCTTGCCGGTAATGGTCACGCCGCGATCCGCTGGTCGTATTCGGCCCTGAGCCGGCGCCAGCTTTCCCAGAAGGGTTCGGGTCGGACTCCACGAATTCGCGCGTCGAGGATGTCGAGGTGCGCGTGCCAACCAGCCGCGATCCTGATGAGGTTTTCACGATCCGGCAGCTCCTTGTGGACGATCTCAAGCACGGTCCCGGCACCTTTCTGAGCAAGACCAAAGCTGACGCCGCCGCTGTTCATCCAGGTGAAAGAGAGCGCCCGCCCAGGCTCGATTTCTGTGACGACACAGCGCATGCTGTGCGAGCTTGAGGTGCCCTCGACGATTTCATCGGGAGCCTTGTCGAGGTCGTCGTTACGCCAGACGAGCTCGAACTCTGTACCTTCTGACAGGGTCATTTCTCCGTCGGCGAGCCACTGCCTGCGACGATGGTTCTCGGTGAGCCATGTCCAAACATCGCCAGTCGACGTGGGAACAAGCCGCCTGAAAATCAGAGTATTCGATTTTCCGATGATAGCGTATTCATTGATATCGATGTGCATGTTCATAATCAAACTCTCCTCAAGTTTGCACAAAGGGCAGCAGATTTGTGATGTTCAATAAGAAGCTTTCGGGATCGATCTTGTCTTGGCTTCACGATTGACATCGACGAATTGTCTTTGCACCTATTTGCGTGTGCTCGCTTCAGCGCGGCACCTTGGCTGTCTAGTCTCCATGACGCAGAAGCGAGAGTTACAAGTGTGGCGGGATTGGCGATGGACTCACTGATGGCCGCTGCGGCTCATGCCCTTGCCACAGGCGACCCTCTGCTGGCGCTCAAGTGCGTGTCCCTGCGCGACGACCCACCCGCGCTTGCTCTGCGCGGGATTGCCATGGCTCAGATTGGTGACCTTCCGCGCGCCAGACTGGCGCTAAGAAGGGCAGCGCGTGCCTTCGGGCAAAGGAACCCGGTGGCGAAAGCGAGGTGTGTCGTCGCCGAGGCGGAGATCACGCTCGTCTCCCGCGATCTCGCTGCTGTACCTACAATGCTCGACGCTGCTCGCACCTTGCTCGAGAAACAAGGCGATCGGATCAATGCCGCGCATGCGGCCATCCTTGAGGTGAGGCGGCTATTGCTCGTCGGCCAGATACACGAGGCAGAACGCTTACTCTTGGACATCGACATCGCAGCACTGCCGCCGTCATTGCGTGCCACATACCACCTCGCGGAGTGCGGCATCGCCCTGCGGCGCCTCCGCGCCAGAGTTGCTCGCGAAGCGCTGGCTCGAGCCGAGACGGAAGCCCGCAAAGCAGGCATTTCCGCACTGTTAGCCGAAGTGCGGAACATGAGGCTCTCGATGACCAGATCAGCTGCCCTGCTGATTTCCGGTGGAAGGAAGCAATTGCTGTCGTTCGCAGAGGTCGAGGATCTACTGGCATCGGACACCCTTGTGGTCGATGCATGTCGATACGTTCTGCGGAACCAGGGCACCGTCTTGCCGCTGACCACCCGCCCGGTTCTGTTTTCCCTTGCACGTTCCTTGGCGGAAAGATGGCCGGACGATGTGCCTAGAGGCGAACTCATCGCCAGCGCTTTCGGCTCACGCTACTCGGACGAATCGCATCGCGCGCGACTGCGCGTAGAGATGGCCCGTCTGCGGGCCGAGCTTGGGGGTGTCGCCACCATTAATGCGACCGCAAACGGCTTTGTTATCCAGGCCCGACAGGCCACTCGTGTAGCAGTGCTGGCACCACCAAAGGAGGAACGTCATGCGACCGTGCTGGCGCTTCTGGCGGACGGAGAGAGCTGGCCGAGTTCTGCCCTTGCCTTGGCGCTCAATGTCAGTGCGCGAACCGTCCAGCGCGCCCTGGACGAGCTAAAGGCGAGGGAAAAGTGCGCGCAATCGGCCAGGGCCGCGCGCGCCGCTGGATGACGCCGCCGGTTCTCGATTTCCCGACAGCATTGTTGCTCCCAGGTTCGCTGCCAAGTGAATAGGATGGGTGCCATGAAGAAGCAGCCAGCGGAAGTCGTTCAAGAATTCGGACCGTTTCCGGGCATCGACCATGTTCACGGCGTGACCTTTGACGGGCGTCACGTCTGGTTTGCCAGCGGAGACAAACTCAACGCGCTCGACCCATCGCTCGGTCGGCTGTCGCACGCGATAGACATTGCCGCCCATGCGGGAACCGCGTTCGACGGCCTGCACCTCTACCAGATCGCGGAAGATCGGATCCAGAAAATCGATCCCGAGACTGGCAGGATCTTGTCAACGTTGCCCGCTCCCGGTGGTGGAGGCAACTCCGGCCTCGCCTGGGCAGAGGGCATGCTGTGGGTGGGCCAATACCAAGGCCGCAAGATATACCAGATCGACCCGAATACCGGTGACATATTGAGAACGATCGAGTCCAACCGCTACGTCACCGGCGTGACCTGGGCAAATGGCGAACTCTGGCACGGCACCTGGGAAGCCGACGAAAGCGAGCTGCGGCGTGTGGATCCGGAAACGGGCGAAGTTCTGGAGCGCATTTCAATGCCCGATAAAGTGGTTGTATCCGGCCTTGAGGCAGGCGGCAGCGACCACTTCTTCTGTGGCGGCGGTCCAAGTGGAACGCTGCGCGTGATCCGCCGCCCGGTGTCTCGGTGACAGGCCTCTTTGGCTAGCCCGGTCTTGATCGGAACGATATGGGCTTGTCGCGAGCAAAAGGTCTCCATCCGAATGCCCAAGGTTCCCAGACACGCTGAGAGAACTATGTGACATTCATCTGAGGGACAGCAAAATAGTTATAGGTCCCAGATTGAGCGCAGTGGCAGGGCCGTAGCGCCCAGGTGGCTGGCCTAGGCCCATATGTTCAGGTCAGGCCATGTCGATTGCCCGAGCGACTGCTGGACCATCTGCTCTGAAGCGAGCCAAGGTTTACCTGATGCCGTATGGGAGGCTGGGAGCGGACGGACAGCTTCTTGAGATGACATCCAGGCGAGCGAACCAGGCACCCCATGTCGTGTCTTCCCGTCAACACGGCGCCGGTTTGGAAGACTCCACGCAATTCAGGGTTCTTGCGTGAGGCCTCATAGCGGCATGGGCAGTGAGGTGGTCCCGGTTTCCGAGACAGGGGCATAAGGTGGATCTTCCGAGCATGAAGACACGCAGACGGTTTACGGCCGAGTTCAAGGCCAAGGTCGCGCTTGAGGCGATCCGCGGGGAGCGAACGATCGCGGATCTGGCGACGAAGCATCAGTGGAAACGGCAAGCCATCGAGAACCTGTCCAAGGCATTCGACGACAAGGCTTCAGATGCGCAGGCCGGCTGGGAGGCCGAGGTGACGAAGCTGCACGCCAAGATCGGCCAGCTGGTCGTCGAGCGGGATTTTTTGGCCAAGGCCTTCGATCGCTGAGCCTGGATCGGAGGAGAATGATGATTGATCCCGATCACGAACGGCTCTCAATCCGCCG
>NZ_JAODNV010000003.1 GCF_025398195.1 Chelativorans petroleitrophicus
GGGACTATCCCCGCGTGTGCGGGGGAACCCATTCCAAGCGGCGGGCGCCACCGAGAAGAACGGGACTATCCCCGCGTGTGCGGGGGAACCGGCTTTCGGCGCCATCGGCGGCCTCTTTTCGTCGGACTATCCCCGCGTGTGCGGGGGAACCGAGAACGTTCGCCACGAAGTATGCGGGTGATTGGGACTATCCCCGCGTGTGCGGGGGAACCGCGAGGCAACCGCCCATGATGTAATGGCCACGGGGACTATCCCCGCGTGTGCGGGGGAACCAGCCGTACTTCTCAGCAAGGAACTTCTCTGCAAGGACTATCCCCGCGTGTGCGGGGGAACCGCCTCGAAGTAGCAGCGCTTTTTGGGATTGACGGGACTATCCCCGCGTGTGCGGGGGAACCTTTTGGGCATAGCCCCACCACCATTACTTCCAGGGACTATCCCCGCGTGTGCGGGGGAACCGCCCCTTGCGAAGCTGCGGCCATATTCGATATGGGACTATCCCCGCGTGTGCGGGGGAACCTTGGCGTCACAGTCGGCGTGATGGCTTCTCCGGGGACTATCCCCGCGTGTGCGGGGGAACCCGCTTTTGCGGCTCTGTCGATCAGATGCGTCAGGGACTATCCCCGCGTGTGCGGGGGAACCTACTGGCGCTAAACGCCGCGCTGGCAAACGGCGGGACTATCCCCGCGTGTGCGGGGGAACCCGGCGACCGGCCGGGGGCCGCGCCGCCGGCGTGGGACTATCCCCGCGTGTGCGGGGGAACCTCAGGCTCTTAACAAGAGCAAGGGGAAGACCGGGGACTATCCCCGCGTGTGCGGGGGAACCAAGTTTTGAACTCTGGCGTCTCGTCTGCTTTGGGGACTATCCCCGCGTGTGCGGGGGAACCACGACCTCCCGGAACTTTCCGCCGTCAAGATGGGGACTATCCCCGCGTGTGCGGGGGAACCTGATTTGGGAATTCAAGACGCGAAACTTCACCGGGACTATCCCCGCGTGTGCGGGGGAACCGAGTACGACGAGCATTACAACGCGGCGGACTGGGGACTATCCCCGCGTGTGCGGGGGAACCGGCCGGACAAGCCAAGACCAAAACCCGGAAGGCGGACTATCCCCGCGTGTGCGGGGGAACCATACTTGTGTACGCATACGTCAGGGAGTACACGGGACTATCCCCGCGTGTGCGGGGGAACCATGCCGAAACCGTCAATGAAGCTTGCGATATGGGGACTATCCCCGCGTGTGCGGGGGAACCATCCCGTAATCGAGAACGGCAAGCTGGTGCTGGGGACTATCCCCGCGTGTGCGGGGGAACCTCGGCCGCAGCACTAGCGAGAGCTACTTGATAAGGACTATCCCCGCGTGTGCGGGGGAACCCCTCTATTTCGGCCATAGAAGGCCGCTGACGCGGGACTATCCCCGCGTGTGCGGGGGAACCCGCGCCCGGCGAAGACCGTGCGTGACATGGGTGGGACTATCCCCGCGTGTGCGGGGGAACCTTTGCCGAACTGCAGAAGCTGCAGCCTGTCGAGGGACTATCCCCGCGTGTGCGGGGGAACCGCAGCGCCATTGCTGCCCTTCTTGTCGCATTCGGGACTATCCCCGCGTGTGCGGGGGAACCGGTCTCGGTCGTATTCTTCTTGGGAAACCATCGGGACTATCCCCGCGTGTGCGGGGGAACCACTGTGTTTTCGTCAAAGGCCGATCCCGTGCCGGGACTATCCCCGCGTGTGCGGGGGAACCTGTCCATGATCTCCCTCAGGCGCTCGAATGTGGGGACTATCCCCGCGTGTGCGGGGGAACCTGCGCCAAAGTAGCCTTGCGGGCGAGTCCAGCGGGACTATCCCCGCGTGTGCGGGGGAACCGGTATTCGTTCGCGCGGATCCCCTCCTCAACCGGGACTATCCCCGCGTGTGCGGGGGAACCTTTCGCATAATCCAACAGTCAACAACAAAAGGGGGACTATCCCCGCGTGTGCGGGGGAACCTCGAAGCCTCTGAGTGCCCCCTTTGACCCACAGGGACTATCCCCGCGTGTGCGGGGGAACCGCTTGATTTGGCGCGCGCCGCCCATGTGCTAGGGGACTATCCCCGCGTGTGCGGGGGAACCCGCGGGCAGAAGCGGCCGGCGTGAAGATTGTGAGGACTATCCCCGCGTGTGCGGGGGAACCTCTGTCACGCAATCGCGGGAGGCCGTGGCGCGGGGACTATCCCCGCGTGTGCGGGGGAACCCTGTCCCATTCGCGGCCGCGCGTGCGGTCTTTGGGACTATCCCCGCGTGTGCGGGGGAACCGGCGATCTGCATCGGACAAACCGGCACGGGCGGGGACTATCCCCGCGTGTGCGGGGGAACCAAGCTCTCGTCCCAAATGGCATTATCCCATTCGGGACTATCCCCGCGTGTGCGGGGGAACCCCAGGGGCTGCGTGAGGAACAACCTCGCCAGAGGGACTATCCCCGCGTGTGCGGGGGAACCAATGGGTTGCCAGCAAGCTCGACGGATTCGCCCGGACTATCCCCGCGTGTGCGGGGGAACCACATGGCTCGAGTGGCGTCCGGCAAAGCCGCTGGGACTATCCCCGCGTGTGCGGGGGAACCTTTTGGGCATAGCTCCGCCACCATTACTTCCAGGGACTATCCCCGCGTGTGCGGGGGAACCGTGCTACGATAATGAGCATTTTCTGGCGATGAGGGACTATCCCCGCGTGTGCGGGGGAACCTGTACGATTACGAGTCAAGTACTAAATGTACGAGGACTATCCCCGCGTGTGCGGGGGAACCCAGGTCGGACAGATCCTCTCCCCGTCTCTCAAGGGACTATCCCCGCGTGTGCGGGGGAACCGCTGTGACGGCACAGGGGCGCGGCTCATGCCAGGGACTATCCCCGCGTGTGCGGGGGAACCCGAGCATCAGCAGCGCGCTTGATGCGATTGAGGGGACTATCCCCGCGTGTGCGGGGGAACCCTCATCCGAGTAGATGTGAAACTTCGGGAACGTGGACTATCCCCGCGTGTGCGGGGGAACCACAATTGTCGAGCTGATCTGCCCCGCAAGGTCGGGACTATCCCCGCGTGTGCGGGGGAACCCCGTGGCCATGCCTCGGCGGCGGCTTGGCGCGGGGACTATCCCCGCGTGTGCGGGGGAACCGTTTCGGCATTCGCCAACATCTCCCATGCCGCGGGACTATCCCCGCGTGTGCGGGGGAACCTCGATACGCTCGACCGACGCAAGCGCCTCGAAGGGACTATCCCCGCGTGTGCGGGGGAACCGTGGTCGCCGCTTGGGAACTTCTGCCGGATGCCGGACTATCCCCGCGTGTGCGGGGGAACCCCTGCTTACGAGGAATCCAGCGCAGGCTGCTCGGGACTATCCCCGCGTGTGCGGGGGAACCTATCCGTAGGAGCGCGACACTTGACCGTCGCCGGGACTATCCCCGCGTGTGCGGGGGAACCTGCTGTGGTGTCGGCCGGCCGGGGGTAAGCCCGGGACTATCCCCGCGTGTGCGGGGGAACCGGTTTCATACTTGATGGTCGGTGTCGTGTTTTGGGACTATCCCCGCGTGTGCGGGGGAACCTGGCTTGGCCGTGACGGAACCGCTCTCAGGCTGGGACTATCCCCGCGTGTGCGGGGGAACCCTGCGGCTGGTGGACCTTGAACTGGGTGAGCAAGGACTATCCCCGCGTGTGCGGGGGAACCAGGCGTTTCGGCGTGTAATTTTCCATGATCGGGGGACTATCCCCGCGTGTGCGGGGGAACCGTTGAAATTTGCGAAGATTTTGTGTGGCCGACGGGACTATCCCCGCGTGTGCGGGGGAACCCGGATCGACTACATTCGCCGATTCCGCGATCAAGGACTATCCCCGCGTGTGCGGGGGAACCCCTCTCGATCCTCAAGACGGTCTTCCTGCCACGGGACTATCCCCGCGTGTGCGGGGGAACCGACGAAGATTCGGAAGTTTACGCATATTTCGTGGGACTATCCCCGCGTGTGCGGGGGAACCTGTAAGATTCGCTCCTGCACGAGGTAGGACTTGGGACTATCCCCGCGTGTGCGGGGGAACCGTGCACTGCTTCAGACTTAGATCGGATTCGGTGGGACTATCCCCGCGTGTGCGGGGGAACCCGATGTGGAACCCAGAGCCATGGCCGCCCTTAGGGACTATCCCCGCGTGTGCGGGGGAACCCCGGGCGAGGGCAGCTGTAACCCTGCCCTTAAGGGACTATCCCCGCGTGTGCGGGGGAACCCCGCCGAAGATCACGCCGACCGGCCCGAAGCGGGGACTATCCCCGCGTGTGCGGGGGAACCCAGGTCACGCCATTCGGGAACTTGATCTGACAGGGACTATCCCCGCGTGTGCGGGGGAACCAGCATCCTTTGTAGTATGCTACACGCTGCATCGGGACTATCCCCGCGTGTGCGGGGGAACCCCAGCACGCGTCGACCAGCTCGCCAGCGCAGAGGGACTATCCCCGCGTGTGCGGGGGAACCCGCTGGTCGCTCGACGACTGCCAGTGAGCCAGGGGACTATCCCCGCGTGTGCGGGGGAACCGTGTAAACTTTGCTCCCGCTACCCAACGTATTGGGACTATCCCCGCGTGTGCGGGGGAACCCGGCAGGCAGGTATCGACGTGGCAGCATTCGAGGGACTATCCCCGCGTGTGCGGGGGAACCCCGCCGCTCTGCCACGGCAGACCGACAAATCTGGGACTATCCCCGCGTGTGCGGGGGAACCCAGGGCGCTGAGATAGTCGGCTCGCAATTTTTGGGACTATCCCCGCGTGTGCGGGGGAACCACCGTCACCTTACCCGGGTGATCCCGGAGCATGGGACTATCCCCGCGTGTGCGGGGGAACCTCTGCCGCTTAATCCATTGTTTCATATACACAATGTCAAAGAACATGGAAGAGCTTCGGACGGCTCTTTCAGCTGCGCAGCGCACGGCGCACCAGAAGCATCGCGTCATGCGCGATGATCTGCTTGGGCGGCTCGCCCAGCGTCAAAAGGCCAAGTCCGCCATTGGCGCTGCTGTCCGCCCACGTCATGACGATGCTTCCCTGGCCCAGCTGAAGGTGCCAGTCCGACAGCACTTCCCAGATTCGGGTGCGCACGCCGGCGCTCATGCGTGGATGGGCATAGACACCTGCGGCAAGCTCCAGCATGGTGGAGCCTAGGAAGCCCCGGTAGCGCGGTTCGACATCTCGTGTGATGACAACCACCATAGGCATCAGCCGGCCACGTCCGCTTTCGTTTCGCCTTCCGGGCCCACGAGCATCTTGATCCGGTCGATCATCGAGGGGATCACCCCTCGCTGGCGGAAGAGCAGCGCCGCGCGCCGGCGGGTTAGGCGCTCGACGGGCTCTCCTGTCTTCATGGCTTCCTTGGCCGCGCCGAAGGCGATGTCCAGCGTCACGTCGTGGCGGTAAAGATCCGCGATGTCGAGGACGAAGGACTGGCCGGAATCCTCATGGATGAAGCCTAGCTGCGGAATGGCCCCCACGCTGGCAACGGCCACGGCAGCCGCCGCCCGCATGGCGCTCGCGGCGTGGTTGATGGCCTGATTGGGCAGGTCGCCCGAGTTCGGGTTCTCCCGATCATAATTGCGCCCGCGCCAGGGAACGCCATAACGTTCGGCCATGAGCTGATAGCTGCGCTTGATGCGGGCGCCTTCCTGGCCACGCAGCACCTCGATGTCGCGGGTCCGCACAATCTCGTCGAAGCGGATGGCATACATGGCGCGCGCCACTTCCATGCGCTTGGCGGGATCCGCCCACAGGCGCACCTGCTCGCGCGCCAACGCGGATGTGTCCGGCATCAGCGGCGGGGCGGTGTAAAAGCGGACTGCGCCCTCGCCGATTGTCGCCAGCGCGCAGCCATGCCGTGCCAGAAGCCGGAGCGCATCATGCGTGACGCTGGATCCGGGCCCTAAGAGCACGATGGAAAGGGACTGATGCGGAATTTGATAATCGCCCGCAGGCAGCTCTCCTCCGCCGGCAGTGACGAAGCGCAGGCACCCGTCCTCAACCTCCAGCCGGCCTCTGTCGAGCCAGACGAGACCATGGCGGTCGGCATGGGGGATGCGTGCCTTCTCAAGCCCCAGCCGGCCGATCAGCATGGCTATCTCCCTGCCGGCCGCAGCAGCAGCATGCCGTAGCCATAGGCCGTGTGGCGGCCGAGGCCGGAGGCAAGCAGATCGGCAAAGGCTGCACCGTCGGTAATCGTTAGTTCGCCATGGAGGGTGGCGTCCGGGCCCTCGATGCGCCCATTGCGCTCGATGATTGTACGCTCGAAATGGGCCAGACGCGTCTTGTCCGCGCAGAGCTCCGCCGCGCCGCCAAGGCGCTCGGCCAGCCAGTCGCGATAAATGGCCTCGCGCGTCAGGCCTGCATTGTCCGGCTCTTCATCGGGCATGCCTTCGGGATATCGCCGCAGGCGCGCGACAAGAAAGGCGTCCACCTCGCTTCCCTTCCTGAAGGCGCCTTTTCCCTGTTGGCCTTTGAGCTGCCGGCGCTGTTCCTCTCGGCTCCAGCCCTCTAGCGGGCTGTTCAGGCGGCGGACGGGGCGGATGCGCACATCGAAGGCAAGGTGACGGCCCTCCCGCCATGTAGGGGGCATCTCTTTGGCTTTGATCCGCGCCGGGTCAGCCACGGCCACCGCTTCCGGCATCCCCACCTCCCGCGCCATCTGGCGCAGGCTTTCCGCGTCCTGGCGGGTGTAGGCATAGAGCATCCCCCTTCGCGCCCCGCGCGCCACCATGAGACGGAAGGGCTGGAGTGCGCCCTTGCCGAAGGTTTCGCTAAGCAGATGATGCAGGGCGCGCCCCTCATCGAGCGCGACGGAGCGCAAGGCTGCCCAGCGCCGGAAATCGCCTAGGTCAAGCGGTAGGCTGATCATGAAAAGCGTGCTCATGGGCCGGGCCTTTCTGCCGTCACAGTCCCTTCCACCACCTTTCGCACGCCGCCGTGCAGGCCCGTGCGCCAGTTGCGGATATCGGGCAGATCGATGATGCGATGAACCTCCGCGCCCTCCTGCGGCCCTTCGCCGAGGGGCCAGAGCGCGCGTGCCGCCCCCTTGCACGGAATGCACTTCAGTGCGGCATAGGCGGTTGGCGCCGTTACGAATCCGCCGTTCAGCCGGCAGGAAGGCAGGCAGGGCTTGCGTCCGATGAAAAGGGGCCGTGCCGGCCGGTCAAGCGCTTCCGCAAGTGCCTCGATATTGGGCGATTCATGCTCAGGCTCAAGGCGCAGAGCGATGGTGACAGCGGCATCCATGTGATAGTCCCGCCTGCGGCGGTGCGGTGCCGAAAAAGTGTTCAGCCCGCCGGCTCTGCCTTCAGGTTGCCCCCACGTAGTCCATCCCTTGTCATCGTTTTTGAGTTGCGCGTTCTGAACATCCGTCAGGACGCCTGCAGGGTTTTCCCGGTCGCGCCGGGCTGCGAAAACAAGCCGGTCCTGCAGACATTGGTGCTTTTCCCATTCCGTCCGGCGCCAGCCCAGTGCGTTGGCGAAAAGCCCCGTCAGCATGGATGTCGCGGGAAAATCGCGTATCACGCCGATGGCATCGATGGTCACGCCACCGAAGGCCATCAGGGGCGCTTCCAGGTGTATGATGAGCCAGCGGTGTTCAGCCATAGGCACCTTCCTGCCATCGCAAGCGCGGGTTGTCCGGGAAGCGCTTCATCATGCCGGCGCTTCCGCCACCCGCTCCGCTGCCCAGCGGGCAAGCCTACCGAGCGACATTTTCTCGATGCCGGTGAGCTCGCCGCTCGTGCAAAGATGAGCGCGCATTTCTCCCGTCTCATAGGCGGCATCGAGCTCGCCCAGCCGCTTCTGCAGGGCATCGCGCGCTTCGGCAAAATCGTTGCGGACCGGCTTCTGATAGGCGGTGGCGAGAGAACGTGGCTGGCGGTCTCCCGCTTCGATCAGCATCAGGTCAGCACGGCCATAGGGCGCCGTCGAGCCAAGCTTGGCGCCGGGGGAGACCTCGGCAATGAGATGCACCAGATTGTGCACCACACAGGCCGCCAGCTCCTTGTCCTTACCGCAGTTGCTGATGAGGCCGGGAAGATCGATCACGACATAGCCGTAGAAGAGGCCGCAGGTGAGTTCGGTCTCCTGTATGGTGTCGGCGCCGCTGTCGTCCTCATCGCGCTTCAGATCGTCCACCGCGGTGAAGTAGTCTTGATCCGCTTCGGCGGCGTGAACCGTAAATGCGTGTGCCACATGCACCGGCGCGTCGATATTAGCAGCCGGATCGGAAGTCACCATGCGGCCAAACAGAGCTGCGATGAGGCCGCCCGGCAGACTGGCATTCTCGCTCATCGCCTTGAAATTCTGGCTCTTGGCCCATTCGGCTACCGCCTTTTCCGCCTCGCTTCCGTCCCTGACGGAGGCCGCGATCTCCTCTGCGCGCTTTGCCAGCCACTCAAGCTCAGGTTGCCCCAGAAGCAGCGTTTGGCGGCTCTTCTTGCCCTTGTGCGCCTCCTTGCCGTAGACGAGATTCTGAAAGGCGGGCTCCAGCGCATCGACAATTTCGTCGGCATACCGACCGCGCAACGGCCTGATGACTAGTTCTGTAACCAGCTCACGAGAGCGGAAGGAGTTTACGAAGCCCGCCAGCTTGTCGAGCGAATGGGGATCGTCCGTCGCCATGCGCCAATGGCGCTTGAGGCATTGTGAAGAAACGCGTGTGCGGTTTACCCCGTTATAGGTCAGCCGCTTGGCCTGACCGGTGTCGTCCCGATTGAGCAGCGCGGCCGTATAGGAATGCAATGTGTGGATTTGCAGGAAGCGGGCGGTGGTCATTCGGATTCCCCTTCTTCTTGAGCTTTCTTCCGGTCAAGCTGGCGGTAATAGGCTTCGGCAAGCCTACGTACGGGCCTCACGTCGCTGGAAAACAGGAGGTAAGCGAAGTCAGCGCAATTAAGTGCACCGGTATTCTGCGCGGCCAGGAAGCGTGCCCACCGCTCCAGTGCCTCTCCCCGCTGCTGAACGGGCAGCGCAAGAAACCGCGCGAGGCGAGCTTCCGAAAGGCCTGCATCACAAAGCGCTGCGCCAAGCGGCCGCTCGAAATCATGGAACGAGCGCCGGGACGCGGACTCCCCCTTTGGCGCCAATGTCGCCAGGATTTTAACGAGACGCAGCGTTTTGCCGTCACCAGGCAGATCAACAGCGGTGACCAGTTTCCAGAACTCCAATTCTCCGGGTCCGCAGACATCCATGCGCCTGAGGCGGGCAAGGGCGCCCGGATCGAGCTCAAGCATCTTGGCGGCAAGAGACGCCACTTTCGGGCCGAGGGATGTGGCCTGCGTTACGGCATCTTCAGGCGGCATTCCGATGAGCCTCCCTGTTTTCAAAGAGTTCGGGATAATTCTTGCGTACAGCGGAGCGCAGAGCCCGCCGCGCCCGGACCTCGGCCCGGTGGCGAAAGAGCGTGGGGCATGGCATGACGGGCAGGAATTGATCGAAGATCGCCTGCGTCCGTTCCCAGAGTTTTTCGGCGAACTCCGTTTCGACGCTTTTCCGTGCGTCTTCTTCCATCTCCTCGGCGTCAAAACGCCGCCACAGGAAGTCGAAGAAGATGGAATCCGCGTAGCGATCGAGATGAGAGCGGGCAGCCTGCGTCAATGTATAGCTTTCGCGTGTAATCTTCTCCCGCTCGCCGCCAGCGATGACAAGTACGAGCGAGTAGGCGAGAGCCTGATCAAATCTCCTGATCGTTTCCGCCTGCGCAGTCGCGAGAGTATGAAGAATCCCCCGCGCGTCCGTGTCCCAGCCCCAAAGGGCCCTGCGGCTGCTGATGGGAACGATTCGGCTCTTGAAGCCTCCTGTCTTCGAGTTTCCGCGTGCCAGCGCCTGGGCCACGATGGCCAAAGGCACCTCATCCGTCTCAAACGGTGCGCGCCCGGCGAGAAGCGGCAGGTGCCAATTGCCTGAAAACAGCAGGTCGATCAGCCGCGAGTATTGAAAATCGCCGTTCTCGCCCAGTGTGAGACTCTTTCTGTCCCCGGCATGGACAGGCACCCACGGGTCGCCAACCGCGCCCCTGCAATGAGCAGCGTCAATGCGCGTGGCGCGGGACGTGCCCCTGACGCCCTCGATGCGGCCATCACGGTCCGCAAGGCGGATGCGACGGCAAATTTCAATGAACAGGATATCGAGCTCTTTGAGCTGGAGCTGTTCTCCCTCGGGCCAAGGCTTCAGCCAGACAAGACCAAGGCCTCCTTCATCTGGATAGTCATCGATTTGCTCCAGCAGCCGGTCCCGTGCCGCAAGCAGAAATCGCACATCGCGGAGAAACCATGCCCCGGGCCGTGGTGCCAAAATCCTGAGGCTCTTTTCCGGCATGGGTGCCAGGGTCAGCATCGGCCGGGAGGAGTTGCCTCCATTCATGCGGGCGATGCCGTAATTGCCGGCGCCGCCAAAGCCTTCTCCTGTTTGCAGACTGATCAGCGCGAACAGCCAGTCTTCCGGCTCAGAGCTGCGTGCTACCTGCCGTTTAAGGTCATGGTTCTTCGAGGTGATCGGCAGATCGAGCTCGTCGGGCGTGGCGACACCGCTCTTCAGTTCCACTCCATCCGGCACTGGCGGCTGCATGAAGGCGGGTTTCGACCAGTCCTCCACCACGAGGCGCCATGGCTCGTCGCCCGGAAAGCCGGGCGTGAGCCCCCGCAGGAGCTCCGTCCATTGTGCTTCCCCCTCCGGAATTTCAGCACGCCCCGCCTTATGCAGAGCGAGCGCTGCAAGCTGCACGAGGAACATGTGCCAGAACATGCCCTGATGAGGCCGGAGCGCCGGAAAACTCTTCACTTCATCACGCGCAAGGGCGGCGAGAACGCCGGGGAGAGTTAGCCGCCCAAGAGGCATTGTATGAATGAATGGCCGGGAAAGAAGATTATGCATCCTTCTCCCCCGGCAAGTCGTACTTTCCCCGCATTAGCGGCGGGGGAACTGCTTCACTATGATGGGACATCATAAGTGGCAGCGGGCTATCCCCAATTGATTGTTTTGGGGCGTCAGCGCCGGCATCCAATGCGAAACCAGCCGTCACTCTGGTCGATGCCGCAACTCCTCCTCCAATAGCAGCAATGATCTCAGAATTGAAGAAAGCGCGAATCTTCATGTGATAACTCCCATAGATGTTTATCGATGGGCTCCAAAATAGCTATCGCCACTGGGGTTTTCAAGAACCTGCCACTTATAAAGTCTCATAGTCTGGAAAGCCCGCCCCTATCGTAAGTAAATTCACTATCCCCCACGCGGAATCGAAGTGCATTTTCCGCCTGCTCCACGGGCAGGGCGTCTGTTGATTCTACCCCTCTCCAATGCGCCGGAAGCGTGATGCTCTCGATCTCGAGACCGAAGGGGCTGCGTACTTTGCCGGCAAAGCGTATCATCGCGCCCTCTTCGCCGAGCCGCGTGCGAATCTTCTCTTCAAGGTCGGGAAAACGGAGCTCCGAAAAAGGCTCGTTCACCGGCAGGCATACCATCCTGGCTGCCTGAGCCATCCCCACGGCGTTGCCGTAATGGGTGTTCCAATAGGCGGACCACCGCTCGCCGAGCTCCGCATTCAGCCTCTCGATAGCCTCCTCATGCGTGGCCAGTTCCACGAGCGCACGATTCATCTGCGGAATGATCCACTCTTCCTTTTCCGCCGCGAGCCGTCGCGTCAGCTCGCAGGCATGCAGATTCGTGTAAACGCCCTGCAATGTGCGCAGCGCCCTGTCTTCCCAGCCGCCAAGGCCGTTCTCGAAGCTGGGGGCCGTAAAGCGCTCCAGGCCACCCTCGGGCGAAAGGACGACACATTGCGGCGCCTCGAACCCTTCGGGACGGGGCAGGGCATGGCGGTGCAGTCGCCCGATCCGCTGCAGGAGCACGTCCACGGGGCAAAGATCGGTGATCAGGAAGTCCGCGCAGATATCGAGAGACTGCTCCAATGTCTGCGTGCCGATGACGATCACGCCGCGATGGGGGCGTATATCCGCTTGCGGGGAAAGGGCCGCTTCCACTTCCATGTCGAGGAGAGCCCGGTCCTCCGCCGCAAAGCGGGAATGATGCAGCGCCGGCCCTTTCGCCACTTTCCATAAACAATCTTCGGCGCCGGCCTGCAGCACGGCCTCGAACGTTTCGCGCGCCGCCTTCACCGTGTTGCGGATGACGAGCACCTTCGCGCCCTTCCGCGCTGCTTCTATGGCGCGCGTGGCGGCCATATCCGCAGCCCAGGAGTTCACGAGTTCCATCCGGACGCGCTTTTCGCGGGCGGCCGGTCCCTCGGGCACGCGGCAGCCATCCCTGCTCCAGGCCGCCGGATAGGGCGCGGCCAGAGCCTGAGCCAGCGGCGGCGCGGCTCTTTCCCTCCGGTTGCGGGCCAGCCAGATGCTGCGCGCCTGCGAACCCAGAGTGGCGGACATCAGCATGGCATAACCGCCGCGCCCCAGATGGGTCTTCAGCAGATGATTCTGTACCTCCGTCATGTACCGGTCGGAGGCATGCACTTCGTCGATGATCAGGAGCGACCGTGAAAGCGCCGCGCTGCGCAGATGCGCATGCTTTACCGTCAATGCGGCAAGCATGGCCTGATCCACCGTGCCAACCGCGATGGGCGCAGCAAGATAGCGCTTCGCGTTTTCCGCCGCCCAGCGGGCGAGCCTTTTGGCCTCGTCGGGCTCATCCTCCCACAGCACCTCAAAGTGCGGCAGAGCCTGCCCTTGCGCCTCTCCGGCCCTGAGATAGCCCGGGACGGCAAGAATCGCCTCTGGTGCCCGTTCCCCGAACAGGCGCTTTATAGCCTCGTTCACCCGCCCATGAATTTGCTTGGCCGCCGCGCGGGTCGGCAGCGCGAAATAGAGACTGTCCACCTTCCCGGCCTCGAAGAGGCGGGCAAAGCGCCATAAGGCGGCCTCCGTTTTTCCGGAGCCTGTCTCCGCTTCGAGGATGATGAGCTGGTCATCGAGCGGCCACTCGCCGATAAGGCGTTGAGCGGGCCTGGGCATGCGCCCTGGCGCAATCGCCTCAAACTCTGCCCGCCCGGCAACGGCGGCCTGCCAGTGCCGCGTATCGAGCCCGATTCCGCGCACCGCTTCGCGGGCCTTTTCACGCGCTTTGTCCATGTAGAAGGGATCGAGCACAGCCACGAAGGGAAAAATTGACCGGGTCGAGCCCAGCCAATCCGCCAGCGAAACAAGGCCGCAGAACAGATGCGCAAAATCCGGGCAATCAGGCAGCCGCGTGCCGCTTTCGGTGAAGGCCAAGCCAAACCACTTTTTCATGATGGCGCCAAGTTCCGCCGAGGCGGCAAGCGGATCATATCCCGCCTCCGGCACTGCATCCCATCGTTTTGCGGCACCCGGTTCCACATTGAAGGGGCGGCCATGATGCGCGAATGCGGCGGCCAGAAGATCGCTGCTAGCCCACCGGAGGAGGTGTTCGATGTGCAGGTTCCGGGCGATCTGGCCATCGCGGTCCGGCCGGTTTCTCATGAAGATTGCCGCTCCCGCCTCCACATGTCCCTGATGGAAATCCCACCACCATCCTTCAGGCCACCCTTTGGCCTGAAAGCCGGGGTGCAGCTTGCCGCAGTCATGAAGGAAGGTGATGACGGCGAGACGCGCTATATCGAGAGTTGATAAGGCTCTGCCCGCCGCCCGCTCCATCCGGCCCCTGATCACCGGTAGCTCGGCCAAGGCCTCGAAACAGGCCGTCACATCCGCACAGTGATGTGCGAGATGATGGATCAGATTTCCGTCCGTCTTCCCCCAAGGCGGGCGATTTGAGCTCCCCATCCCCCCAGCTCAACACAAAATCGAATGAGGCCGTTGCCCTCAGCCTCAACCCAAAGACGAATCAGCGCCGCGTGATAAAATTAAACGGGATTTTTCCACCTTGGCAATACGGTAGGTTGCAGGCGCTCTTTTCTGCACATCTTTTAGAGGTGATTCCGCTTTGAATGAAGGTGATTGCGCGTTGAATAGGAGGGGCGGCGTGCCGTTTAATGGACTGGAGGCGCAAGATGCCCGCAGCTGGCCACCCAATTGCCGCCCCGCCTGCCAGGCGGCACCGCTGGTCCGTAAAAACCCGCTCCCCGGAGCAAAAGGCAGGAGGAGCCGCTTCTCGCGCCTACTAAAAGATTGATTTCGTTGAGAAACATGGAGCGGGCGAAGGGATTCGAACCCTCGACCCCAACCTTGGCAATTGCAGGGTGACCATACCGCGCAAGTGCGGACTTGTAAACATGTGAGAGTATAAGCTGTTGCTTCTGCTGGGGAAATGGCGCAGAGCTAGTTCGAGCTAGTTTGCGCGGAAACGGGGACTTCTCGCTCCCCCGCTGCTCCCCCAGGAGATGCCTATGGCCAAGAGCAAGAACCGAAAGACCTTCAATCCGCAGTGGATCGAGCGGCTGAAGTACGATCCAAAGCTCGCGCCGCCGAGCGGCCGCATGGAGATAGAAGACGAGGCGTGCCCTGGGCTCCTCCTTCGGGTCACCCCGCGCGGCGTGAAGTCGTTCAGCGTCATCTATAAGGTGCCCGGCGAGGGCGGTGTCAGCCCGAACGGCCGTCTTCTCGTCGGCCGACAGCATCGAATCACCCTGGGCACCACCCCGCCGATCGAGCTGAAGGATGCCCGGCAGCAGGCTCGCGACCTCATGCAGGCCGCGTCCGAGGGACGGGACCCGCGCGGCGAGCGACGCGAGGAAAACCTTATCCGACACACCAACACCTTCGAAGCAGTCCGAAAGCGCTTCATCGATCGGATCAAGCCCAACGTGCAGGCATGGAAGAATGTGGAGCGCGTCCTGAAGCTGCACGTGGAGCCCCATTGGAAGGACAAGCCCCTCCGGGACATCCGCCGCGCCCACGTACATGAGGTGCTGGACGCGCTCATAGCGGAGGGCAAGGTTGGCACTGCACGCGAGGTCAAGAAGCACCTCTCCCGGTTGTTCAACTGGGCCGTAGATCGCGAGATCATCGTGGATAACCCGGTGCACGGCCTTAAGCGCGACGAACTGGGGCCCAACGAGGAGGCGGGGCGCGCCCTCACAGACGAGGAGTTGCGATACATCTGGAAGGCGGCCGATGGCCTGGGCTATCCCTTCGGTCCCATGTACAAGCTGCTCATTCTCACCGGGCAGCGGCGTGGTGAATGGGCTTCGGCAATGCGTTCGGAGGTGAACACCGAAAAGCGGTGGCTGGAGGTGCCGAAGGCTCGCTACAAGGGCGGCCGGGATCATATTGTGCCCATGGCGGACGAGGTGTTTTCGATCTTTGAGGGGCTGCCAGTTTGGGAGGGCAAGGATTATTACCTGCTCTCCACGACGGACGGGAAGGTGCCTGTGTCAGGCTTCTCAAAGGCCAAGGCCCGGCTGGATGCAGCCGTTCTCAAGGCCATGCGCAAGGCGGACCCGGAAGCGCAACTGACCGATTACCGCGTGCATGATTTCCGCGTTTCCTGCAAGTCCCGGCTGGCCAGCTTGGGATTTAAGCCAGATATCAGCGAAGCGGTGCTTGGGCATGCCAAGGTCGGGCTGGAGAGGACTTACAACAAGCACGAATATTTAGACGAGAAGCGCGAGGCGCTCGCCGCCTATGCCAAGCATGTCATGGAGGTGGTGAAGTGAGTCGGTTCACCGAACAGGATGCCGCTCGACTGGCAATCCTAGCTGTCCGTCCACGCAACGGCCAGACGGAGGAGGAGGCCCAACAGAATGCGCCGCTCCTCGGGAAGGAGGCGGCGCTGCTCGAAGCGCTTCGGGCGGCGGAACGGGCTCATGACGAAGCCATGCGGGAAGCAAGATCCGACGCAGAGCGGCTGGAGGACCTCAAGAGCTCTCGGGAGCGACACCATGTCTTCTTCAAGTACATCGACGCCGCCTTAGCTGAGTGGCGTAACATGGATGGGGAGACCCGGCTCGGGCTGGCATGGCACGCCCATTCAACTGGTTCGAACGGCGGGGATTATGACGAAACGTCGAGCTATCTCGATGCTATCCTCGCGCGGTTCGATGCATCTCTTGGCGAGATGCATCGGGCAGCCCATTCGGCGTCATCTGATATTGAGTTTTCACCCGGCCGTAAGAAGGGCATCAGCCAGAGTGTAGGCGCAAACAATGTGCCCCTCGCTCCCCTCGAAGCCTTTGTGGGGGTTCTCCGCGATTTTTGGCGGAGCACAGCGGGCGAGAAATTTACGGTGGAATTTGGTGAAGTGGTGGATAGTCGAGGCATCCGGGTGACAGAGCCCAAGAGCGCGGCGGCGCGACTGGTTTTCGTTGCGACGGAGAAACTGACCAATGCCAGGGGCAAGCGTCTCTATGAGATGGGCACGGTCGAGAACGCTATGCGCCGAGCTCGCGCCAATTCTCCCGATTTCCTGACCTAATGGTCCCCGTGTTGTAATCTGCGGGATCGGCCACCCTCCGGGCAAGTAAATAGCCTGGAGGTACGGCGGTGGCCGAACGTTTCATCAGCATTCGCGAGGTGACGGACAGGGTCTCCCTCTGTCGCACCGAGATATACGACCGTATGAGGGCGGGAAAGTTCCCGCAGTCCGTCGCCTTGGGCCCGCAGAAGGTGGTTTGGGTCGAGAGCGAAATTGATGCCTGGATGCAGGCGCGGATTGAGAACGCCGAAGACGGCATCGACTGGCGGCGCTGGCGCGCTCGGAAGGCCGTCAACTCGCGGGGAGATCGGAAAGTTGCCGCATGAAATGGCCCGCGCTGGTGGAGGAGAGCACGGGCCTGTTTCTGCTGACCGAGCACAACGGAGACTGTTATGCCGACCGAAGTATCCAATATCCCTCCCTCCTCCGAAATCACTTTCGACGCCCCTCCCGGTCCCGAGGAGGTCGACAAGACCATCAGTGCCCAGCCGTGGGTGCTCCGCGCAAGGCTCACCTACGATGCGTACGCCACGCGGTGCAGGGCGGCCGGGCGTCAGCCGGACATCGCGGAGTGGCTTGAGCATCAGAGCCTCACGGAAGAAGAGCTCCAGCTTCTCGATGATTTGATAGAGGCCCGGCGGGGCGACTTCTGCCATGGCGATATCGGCCCGAAGTTCGTCATTCGCGAGTTCGGCAACAAGGCGCGTGTCGGATGGTTTGACGACCGAGGCGAACTTGTCACGATGAGCTTCGCGGAGTTCGCCAACGCTCATATTGAAAAGCTGGTACAGGTCGGCCACGACGACAACGGTAAGCCCATCCTTAGGCCGCTGGCAAAGCACTGGCTTCAGCATCCGCTTACCCGCCGGTACGACCGCGCAGAGTTCTTGCCCGGCATAGAGCCGGAGAACATGCCGGAGGGTGTGCTGAACTTATGGCGCGGCTGGCCTCCCGGGCTTGTACCCGGCTGGGCGGACACCCGCCTGGGCCCGGACGGCGAGGCCGTACCAATCACGGATGGTCCGTTTGACGGGCCGGAGATGCCGTCCGGCTATTGCGACATGTTCCTTGACCACATGTATGAGAACATGTGCGGAAGTGACGAGGTGGTGTTTCGGTACCTTCTCGGCTGGATGGCGGATGCGTTCTGGAACCCTGGCCCATGCGAGACCGCTATCGTGCTCAAGGGCCCGCAGGGCTCCGGCAAGACCTTCTGGGCCGAACGGTTCATGGAGTTCTTCGGCGTCCACGCACTCACGCTGGACGATCCCGAGCAGGTGGTCGGCAACTTCAATAAGCACCTGATGAACAAGAGCGTGATCTTCGCGGATGAGGCGTTCTTTGCCGGCAACCGAAAGCACGCGGCCAAGCTCAAGACGCTCATCACGCGGCCCGACTTGTTCGTTGAACCCAAGGGCGTGGATGGTTTCGTCGCGCCGAAGATGTTCCGGCTCATCATGGCGTCGAACGACGAGCACGTCATTCAGGCCGAACGGGACGACCGTCGCAATCTCGTGCTCGACGTCAACGCTGGGCCGCACAATCAGGACCGCGATTACTTCGCACGCATGCATGAGGAATGGCGTTCCGGCGGGCGTCGGGCGCTGTTTCGCTGGCTGACCGGAGCGTGGTGGGGGCAGGCCGTCGGAGAGAAGCGGTTCCGCATGTGGGATCGGCCTATCACCGCAGGTCTTCAGGACCAGAAGGATATGAGCCTCCCGCGCCCGCAGATGGTCATTCATAATATGCTACGCGACGGCGAACCACCGGCCGCCTTCCTCCCAAACGTGCGGGAAGGCACGATCTTCGTGGCGACGCGGTTGCTGGCGCAGGAGAACCGCCTTGGGCCCGAACACGATCGTGCGCTTGGGGATGCGTTGCGAGTTCTGGCTGGCGAAGGAGCCACTAGCGTCCGCGAGTATCTAGGCGAGGGCAGCGCTCGTCGCCAGTATCGCGGATACTGGCTTCCGCCCCTCGGCATCTGTAGGCAGCGGTGGGAGGCCCACCATGGGCGGCAGGTCAGGTGGCCGTCCGGTGTCGATACGTGGGCCATCGAGATCGGCATGGAACGGGACCCGGAACAGGAGATGCCATTCTAAGTCGGCTCCCGACTTGCGTCCCGACTTGCGCTTTTCCTTGGCGGAACAATTGGTTAGGTCGGTTTTAAGTCGGGAAGTCGGTAAGTCGGCGGTTTCTATTCCGTATGCAAATTGCCCAGGAGGGGGCGTGGTGGGGTCGGGCAGCTGGATTTCGGTAGGCTCTGTTTTAACCCGACTTAACCGACTTAACCGACTTAGAGAGAGCTAAGAGATTGCATTGGCAAGGAAATTGGCAAGTCGGGTTGTAAGTCGGATATAGGCCGGAAGTAGACTCCCGACTTGTTTTCCATTCCCCTCCTCCCTGGGCATGGAGTGAGCGCCAGCGAAACCGGCCCATTCAGTCCCTAAAAAGAGAGCTGATCCGGCCGCTCCCGCATCGGAAATTTGCACTAGCTCCCCCTCCGCTCCCCCAGCGCGATCACCAGAACCAATAACCTCAACAATTGCAGCGTAATGGCGCGAGTGGCCCCAACCTAGGGAGGGGTATGCTCCCCTCCATGAGCACCAAGAGCACAGCCCTCGTCGCCCGCGCCGGACGCGGCAAGAGCGCCCCGGTCAGCATCACCCCAGCCGGTCTCGCCCTCGTGGAGGAGCTGGCCGGTGAGGGACAGGACTTCCGCAGCATAGCGAAGCGCCTGGGCATCAACCACCAGACCTTCAACGTCCTGCGCAAGAAGGATGAGGCGCTGGCGGAGGCCGTGGAGCGAGGTCAGGCCGTCCTAGCGGACGAGGTCACCCACCTGCTGCTGAAGGCGGCCCGCAAGGGCAACGTGGTCGCGGCCATTTTCCTCGCCAAGGCCCGGCTCGGCTGGACAGACACGCCCCAGCCCAAGCGGCCAGAGGTCGCCGTGCAGATAAACCTTCCCGGTGCAATGGACGAGGCGGCTTACGTCCGCATGGTCGAGGCAGAGGTGAAGGAGGCGGCAGATGGCGACGCCTAAGGTCACCGCGCCCACGCCCTGGCAGGAGCGGGCCCTCGCCGTGCCAGAGCGCTACAACCTCGCCCTCCTGGGTGGCCGTGGTTCCGGCAAGACCACCGCTCTGGCGCTGATCGTCCTCCGCCATTGCGTGCAGTACGAGGACAAGGCCCGCGTGCTCATCTTGCGCGCCACCTACAAGTCGCTCGCCAACCTTTGGGATGAGCTTGAGGCACTGTTTTCCGCCGCCTTCCCCGGTGGCGTCCAGTCCAATCGCGCCGACTTCGTCATCCGCTGCCCGAACGGGGCGGTGGTCACCCTGGGCAATCTCTCCACGCAGAAGGACGTGGCGAAGTGGCAGGGGCAGGAGGCGAACCTCCTCGCCGTGGACGAGATCACGAACTTCACCACGCTCCGGCACATCAACATGCTCCGGGCCAACCTGCGCGGCCCAGCCGGGGTTCCCACGCGCATGCTCATTCTCGGCAACCCTGGTGGCCCGCTGCACGCGACCATTGCCCGGATGCACGTGCATGGCCGTGTGCCGTGGAAGCCCTATACGTTGGACGACGGTAGCGAATGGGTCTACGCACCCAGCACCTTCATCGATAATCCGACTATCGACCAGGACCGCTACGCCCGCAGCATCATCGCGTCTGCCGGTGGTGACCGCGCCTTGTCCGAGGCGTGGCTCAACAACAACTGGAACGACCTCGCTGGAGCCTTCTTCGGCGACGTTTGGGGCGACCACCTTATCCTCCCCACCTCCTCATGGCGTGTGCCCCCTGGGCCCCTCCGCGAGCACGGCTGGTATTCCTGCGTGGCTCTGGATTGGGGCTGGTCCGCACCTTCGGTCGCGGTTCTGGCCGTCAGCCCACGGCGGCCGGGGCTCCTTGGCCCGGCTGGCCGCGTCTATCCGAAGGATAGCTGGATTGTCGTGGACGAGGTGCACAGCGCCCGCTCGGACGATCCTTCCCTGGGTAAGGGATGGCCGCCGCAGATGCTGGCGGAGGAGGTTTTGGCCGCATGCGAGCGCCACAACATCCGGCCGCACGGCGTGGGAGACGATGCGCGCGGGCTTCAGAACGATACCCTGCTGGAGCAGTTCCGGTTCCATGGCCTCTACCTGCAGAAGCCGACGAAGGACCGCATTTCCGGCTGGACCAGGCTCAAGTCGCTCATGAGCGCCGCCCGCGATGGCGACCCGGACACTCCGGGCATCTGGATCAGCGAGCGGTGCCGCCTCGTAATGGAGACCTTGCCGCTTCTGCCGCGCGACGATGTGCGGCCAGAAGATGTGGACACGTCGGCCAATGATCACGCCGCCGACGCGCTCCGCTACCTCGTCAACTCCCCCACACGAATTGTCACGTCCGGCCGAACCACCGGCGATTACTGAGGAGAACTGTCATGACCACCGGGCTCGAAGACACGATTGAGACCGTACCGATCCGCGCCGATGTACCTGTTTCGATGCACCCGAGCAGCCTTATCCCTTTCGGGAAGGTGCTGAATCAAGAAGGCACAATCGGTGTGCAGGCACTGGCCGCCGCTCGCGAGGCCCTTACCACGGCCTACACCGCCTTCTCCCAGGTGGAGGACGCGGTGAAGTCCCTCCCCCTGGGCGATGAAACTCGAATGATTGGTGGTCGCCCGACGAAGGTGTCGGCAGGGGCTATCGAGGAGCTTGTGCAGGCCGTCGGAAAGTCGGAGGAGCGCGTGATCGGGGCAGTTCAGCGACGTTACGATGAGCTCAGCCGTCACCATGGGGCGCTCAATACGCGCGTTGCCAACGCTCTCGACGTACCTAGTCGAAAGACGCCCGAGGGCTTGGCGGTGGCCGGTGCGATTTGGGCGCACGTGAAGTCGCTGCCCAGCGATAAGCGCATGTCGTTCCTGATGAAAGCGGTGGAGGACGGCGACAAGACCACGGTGGCCGCCGTGCTGCATGCACCGGCTTACCTGTCCGGCATGACCGACAAGCAGATGGCGACGTTACGTCACCGGGCGGCCCACGTGTTCGCACCTACGGATGCGGCCCAGTTGGAAGCGGTGGAGGCTATGATGGACCGCGTCGCGGCGGCAGGCTCCCGCGTGGTCGAGCGCTACGGACGGGTGCGGGAGATGGCGTCTCCGAGTGCGGCCCATTCCAAGCAGAAGATCAAGGCGCTCGCGGAGGGAAAGTGATGCTGTCTCGTGCCTATCGGGAAGCGCAGAAGCGTATTCAGGCGACGGCACAGCAGCGCGCTATGCTTGCCGTGCGTGGCGACTTCGAGGCGTCCCGGCATGACCTTGAGTGCCTGAAAACGGGTGACCTTTTCTCTTACCTCGCTGCGAAGGACGAAGCTACCAACGGCCGCTACCAGCCGCCCTCCTTTCTGGCGCGACGGCTCCGGGAACCATCCATCGCCCGGTATCTCGCAGCCCGCGCACGTTTACGGAAGCGGAGCAATGGCTGACCGAAAGCTAAAGCCTTCCGAACAGCGCCGCATAGACCAGCAGCAGGCCCTCCTTGAAGCCATTCGCCGCTCGCACGAGCACCGCGTTGAGGAGGCCAAGATGGAGGAGGCTGGACGCCGCCACCTGCTGGGCAAAATATTGCAGGAGGCACGGAAACGTGGCGGAGCCTGAGCCTCGTATCGCGGCACTCAACTTCAAGCGTCAGCCCGGCCCCCGCTGGGCTCAGATGCAGGTCGGCATGACTGTGCCAGACCTGCTGGCCTTGGGCCTACCAAAAGGGCAGATCATCGAGCGAGTGCACTTAGGCCAGATTGAATTTCAGCCGCCAATCACGTCCAAAAACGGCACCATCATCTCCAAGGTCGAGCCGAATCAACCACCGACGCGGCCCTCTTCTCTCCCTATCCGTCGCTGCCTATGTTGTGGAAAGCCGTTCCGAAGCGCAGGGCCCGGAAATCGTTTGTGTGACGACTGTCGCCGTAACTCCCGATCCCTTTCTCCCTATGCGCCGGATTAACGCTGGCAGGTTCTTGTTGTCTTCCTCGCATGCTGGCGAGATCGTTTCTCCGCAACTGAGAGTTGCCCACAAGAAAAGGAGCTCGACATGACGAAGAAGATCACTCCCCGCAAGACCAAGCCCGCCCGCCAGAGCAAGGTCGCCTCTCTCATGGAGAAATTCCTCGCGGCAGTTGCCGATCAGGCGTTCGAGGTCGAGGCCACCGCCAAGCGCTTGGGCGTCACGCCGAAGATGGTTCGCAACTGCATCGATCAGCTTCGGCGGAAGGGCGGCAAGGCCGCCGTCGCGAACGTTGGGAAAGGCACCTTTCAGGTGGTTGCCCGGCCGTGACCCGCGCCGCTTCCATCCTGCTCGCCGCCGCCCTCTCTGGGTGCGCGGCGAGCACCGATCCGCACCTCCGGGCCTTCTACGCCAATTGGCTGCCGCCCGAAGCCCACGGCACCAAAGCTCCTGACCCGCGCTTGGATGGCCCGCTTGGCTCCGGCTACGGCCCCGACCGGACCTATGTCGTGAAAGACGGCAGAACCGTCGCGACCCTTCCCGGTCACCCTGGGCAAGGGGCGCGTTTTGTCTACGTCCGTAACAAGTAAAGGGCCCCGGCCTCATGGGCGACCGGGGCCAACTCCTCACGGAGACGGCCAGGACAGGAGCTACCCCGGCCAATCATCACGATAAGTGGCCCGCCCCGGCCCTTCACTTGGGCCAATTCTCCTCCGAATCACCCCGTATTGGCTCCCGTGCAGTGGGGACCACTTCTGTGCGGATGTGCAGTCACGCCTCGCGGTGGTCGTGGGGCGGCGAAAAAGCGAAAGGAAACAATTATGCCAGGTGAAGTTGAAACCGCTAACTGGCGCGTCCTTTTCGAGGAACTACCGAAGGCGATCAACCAGCTTGAGAGCCACGACGCACACCACTCATTGGAGGCGGCGCTGTGCCTCAGGATGGCGCTGGACGTTCTGCGCTGCGGTGGCTCGCTGGAGGTCTACGACCAGCTCATCTTCGGCATGAGCAAGATCGCGGAGACTGGCACCTCTCGGAGGAGCCTGCCCAGGGACACGTGCTGGCTCCTCGAATGCTTTGCCGACGATTTCGCGGAGTGGCAGTGCCAGGACCGGGACGCGGAGCTTGTTGCCCGGCTGAGCGAGCTGCCTGTCACTGCCGACTGACGAGCGGAGCCGCCCCGAGGCAGGGCGACTCCTCTTTTCACTTGATTTACTGAAATCCCTGAGTTACCTTCTCTCCATCGAAACCCTGGAGGTATGCGATGAGCGAGATGCGAACGATTGAGATTGACTTCGAGGTGCACAAGCGGATCGAGCTTGAGCGCACCAGCTTCAACGAGCCGCCCAACACGGCGCTGCGCCGCCTGCTCGGCATTGAGGGAGCGGCCCCCGCTGCCCCGCCTCAGACGGCAGCCCCATCTGGCCGCCCTTGGGCGGGCAAGGGCGTGACACTGCCTCACGGGACCGAGCTGCGCATGGAGTACAATGGCCGGGTCTACACGGGCCGTATCGAGAATGGCCGGTGGCTGGTCGAGGGCAAGGAGTTCAAGAGCCCCTCGGCGGCGGCGGGCGGGGTGGCGCTCACCAAGGACGGTCGCCACACGAGCCTCGACGGGTGGATATACTGGCACGTGAAGCGCCCCGGCGACGCGGGCTGGACCGCCATTCGGACGCTTCGGAGCCACTGAGGCAAGCCCTCATGCCGCTCCCCCGGCTGCTCCCCGGAGGCCAGAAAAGCAAGAGGCCGCCTCGCGGCGGCCCTTGTAACTTCTTGTTTTCCCGTGGGATTTTTGGAGCGGGCGAAGGGATTCGAACCCTCGACCCCAACCTTGGCAAGGTTGTGCTCTACCCCTGAGCTACACCCGCTCATGCGGTCCGAAACCGCGCGGCGCTTATATGACCGAAAGCCTCGCCGATTGCAACAGCCAATTCGCATAACCTCACCCGAAAACCGCAGGCGAAAGAATGCGGGCCCGGGTCGCCAGGGCGCATGGGGCGCCAGGCGCTCTTGCGCGGAACCGGTGCACGCACGTAGACCCAGATGGAAGTTGCGACTCATTGAGCATAGACCGGCCAAAAACATGGGCCAGCCGAAGGACATGGGCCGGCTGAACCGGCGCGCAGCAGCCAGCCGGCCGGAATCGAGCGGCAAGGCGAATCTGCGCATGCAGGAGAGACCGAGGAGCGAACAAGGGAGACGAAGGCCAAATGCCAAAAACGCCGGATGAGCTGATGCGCTATCTCGCGGAGCTCGATATCGAGGTGACGACCCATCACCACCCTCCGCTCTTCACGGTTGCCGAATCGCGCAGCCTGCGCGGCGAAATCCCCGGCGCGCACACTAAGAACCTGTTCCTGAAGGACAAGAAGGACCGGTATTTCCTCGTGACCGCCGAGGAAGAGGCCGAGCTTGATCTCAAGACCATGCACCACAAGATTGGCGCCTCGGGCCGGGTTTCCTTCGGCAAGCCGGATGCCCTGATGGCGATGCTTGGGGTGGTGCCCGGCGCGGTGACCCTGTTCGGCGTCATCAACGATCCGGAAGGCAAGGTTACCGTCGTGCTGGACGAGGAACTGCTCAAGGATGAAATCATCAATGCGCATCCGCTGCACAATACGGCAACGACTTCCATCCGCACCGCCGACCTTCTGCGATTCCTCCGCTCGACGGGGCATGAGCCGCTCATCTTGAAACTTTCGCAATGAACGCCACATCACGTTCCGGCTTTGCGTTTCGCAAGGCGGCTGCTATGCCGCACAGGTGGTGAAGGCCGCAAGCACAGCAAGGGGCACAGATGAGCAACCGTGACAATCCGTACGACACCGGCGCAGGCGAAGTGAACATCACCTTCGGAGGCCTGAACGCTGGGTCCGACAGGAGCGCAGCCGCCGGTGCCGGCGCTAGCCAGACGGCCCCGCAGGGCACGGACGTCATAAAGGACGTTTCCACCGCCTCTTTCGCCGCCGACGTTATCCAGGAATCGCGCCGCCAGCCGGTTCTGGTCGATTTCTGGGCGCCCTGGTGCGGCCCATGCAAGCAGTTGACCCCGATGCTTGAAAAGGTCGTCCGCGAGGCGCGCGGGCGCGTGAAGCTCGCCAAACTCAATATCGACGAGCATCCGGCCATTCCCGGGCAGCTCGGAATCCAGTCCATCCCCGCCGTGATCGCCTTCCAGGACGGCCGGCCCGTCGACGGTTTCATGGGCGCCATTCCCGAAAGCCAGGTGCGCGAGTTCATCGGCCGCCTGACGGCGGGTGATACGGGCCGGATCGAGGAGGCGCTCGCTGCGGCAGGCCAGGCTCGCGAGGCCGGCGACAGCCAGACCGCCGTGCAAATCTATTCAGCGGTGCTCGAGCAGGATCCGGAACAGGTCGATGCGCTTGCCGGCCTTGCCGACCTGCTTTTCGAGGCGGGACGGACGGACGAGGCCAAGGCGGTGCTCGACCGGGTTCCCGAGGCCAAGAAGGGCGCGTCGGCCGTGGCGGCGGTGCGTGCCAGGATGGCGCTTGCCGAGCAGGTTGCGGAACTCGGCGATCCGGCGGAGCTTGAGCGCCGGCTTGCGGCAAATCCCGCCGACCATCAGGCGCGCTTCGATCTGGCGCTCATCCAGAACGCCCGCGGCGAACGGGAGGCGGCGGCGGACAGCCTGCTTGCCATCGTGAAGGCGGACCGCGCCTGGAAGGACGACGCCGCGCGCACCAAGCTCCTCGAACTTTTCGAAGCCTGGGGCATGAGCGATCCCGTCACCCTCTCGGCCCGGCGCAAGCTTTCCTCCCTTCTGTTCTCGTAAGGCCAATCATGCCCACGGGTGGGCGAGACAAGTGCACCTTGATCGAGCCGAAGCTTCTTGAGCTTCTGGTGTGCCCCCTGACCAAGGGGCCGCTTGAATGGGACGCGGAGCGGAAAGAGCTGATCTCCGCTTCGGCAGGGCTTGCCTATCCGGTGCGCGATGGCGTTCCCGTCATGCTACCGTCTGAGGCACGGCCGCTTGATGCCGACAGCACACCGGCATCACGAGGGTCGTAACAGGACAAAAGCGAGCGGTAATGCCGACGCTCAATCCGGTCAGTGTTTCGCGGTGAAAGGATTGAAGTCGCCTTCCGCAATTCCGGACGGAAAACCGGCATCCACCTTTCCTGGAGTTGCGCCAGAAGGCGCGCCGGCGGATCGGGCCGCGCAAACCTCACGCCCAGGGGCGGCTTGCGGCGTATCTGTTCTCGAAGGCTTCGATGGTCGCGGCCTTTTCAAGCGTTAGCCCGATGTCGTCGAGGCCGTTCAGGAGACAGTGGCGCTTGAAGGCGTCGATCTCGAACTTGATCACGCCGCCATCCGGGCCGCGGATTTCCTGCGCCTCCAGATCTACAGTCAAGGTGGCGTTGGCGCCCCGCTCGGCATCGTCCATCAGCTTGTCCAGCTCCTCGGGACTTACGGTGATGGGCAGGATGCCGTTCTTGAAGCAGTTGTTGTAGAAAATGTCGGCGAAGCTGGTGGAGATCACGCAGCGTATGCCGAAATCGAGAAGCGCCCAGGGCGCATGCTCGCGCGAGGACCCGCAGCCGAAATTGTCGCCGGCGACCAGGATCTTGGCGTTGCGGTAGGCCGGCTTGTTCAGAACGAAATCCGGATTTTCCGAACCGTCCTCATTGTAGCGCATCTCGGCAAACAGGCCCTTGCCGAGCCCGGTGCGCTTGATCGTCTTCAGATAATCCTTGGGGATGATCATGTCGGTGTCGACATTGACGATCGGCAGAGGCGCTGCGACCCCGGTAAGCGTTGTGAACTTCTCCATGGCCCTTCGTGCCTGTCTCATCTCGTGGTATGGGTACCGGCACCCTTTACATCATGCCCGGCGATCAAGCAAAGGCCTTGCGCAGACTTCGGCGCTGGGCCATGAAGCGCTTCATGCACGAGCCTCTTCAGCGTCTCCGCCGCTCCGTTCTCTATGTACCAGCCGACAACGAACGGGCGGTGGCAAAAAGCGCGACGCTTTCCTGCGACGCGATCATCTTCGACCTCGAGGACGCGGTGAGCCCCGACACGAAGGGAGAGGCGCGCGAGCAGCTGCGCGCCTTCCTGCAGAGCACCAGCCGGCCCAAATGCGAGATCGTCATCCGAATCAACCCGCTTGCGGGCGAGTGGGGAACGGAGGATTTTCTGACCGCCCGCGCCTGTCACCCCGATGCCATCCTGCTTCCCAAGGTCGAGGGCCCTCGCGACATTCTCGATGCGGATGCAGCACTCGACGAGACCGATGCACCCCGCTCCATCCGGCTCTGGGCGATGATCGAGACGCCGCGCGGCCTGCTCAATGCGGGTTCCATCGCGGAGCTTGGCCGCGATCCCGCAGCACGGCTTTCCTGCCTCGTGGCCGGCACAAACGATCTTGTAAAGGAGACCCGCGTCGCCAGCCGGGACTATCTCACGCCATGGCTTTTGCAGATCGTGCTTGCCGCGCGGGCCGGAAACCTGACGGCTCTCGACGGGGTGTGGAACGCGTTTCGCGAAACGGAGGCCTTCGCGCGGGAATGCGCCCGCGCCCGCGCCATGGGGTTCGACGGCAAGACGCTGATCCATCCGGTGCAGATCGCGCCGGCGAACGCCGCCTTCTCACCCACGTCGGAGGAGATCGCCGAGGCGCAAGCCATCGTGGCGGCGTTCGCCAAACCGGAGAACCGATTCGCAGGCGTCATTTCGGTGGAGGGCCGGATGGTCGAGCGCCTGCATCTGGAGCATGCGGAAGCGCTTCTGAAGAAGGCGCGCGAGATCAAGGAGAAGGGTGAATGAAGCTCTACCGTTTCTTGACAGGGCCGGATGATTCAAGTTTCTGCCATAAGGTCACGGCAGCCCTGAACAAGGGCTGGCTTCTGCACGGCTCACCCACCTATGCCTATGATCCCGAGACAAAGACGATGCGCTGCGGCCAGGCCGTCTACAAGGAGGTGGATAGCGTCGAATACTCGCCCGATATGAAGCTTGGCGAATATTAAGGTGCCTTGGAAAAGCAGGGCCGGTCTTCCGGCCCGATTTTTGTTGCAGGGCAAGAGGAGCCGGGCTCCTCTTGTCTTACGATTCCGGGCGCGACGGGTTTTCGGCCGCCTCCTCGATGCGCGCCATGTCGTCGTCCGACAGGCCGAAATGATGGCCGATCTCGTGGATCAGCACATGGGCCACGATATCGCCTAGGGTCTCCTCGTTCTCGGCCCAATAGTCCAGGATCGCGCGCCGGTAGAGCGTGATGCGGTTCGGCCCCTCGCCTGTCGCCGGGTTCCAGCGCTCGGCAATGCCGCGCCCCTCGAACAGGCCGAGCAGGTCGAACGGCGTCTCCAGCGCCAGATCGTCCATGACCTCCTCGGTCGGAAACTCGGCGACCTGGATGATGATGTCGCCGGTGAGCTTGCGGAACTCTTCCGGCAGATTGGCATAGGTTTCCATCGCCAGAAGCTCGAACTCGCCGAGTGACGGCGAAAGCTGGTCGTGCCAGGCGCGTGTCTGATAGATGCGTGCCATTTCGTATCCTTTGCTCGGGCATATAGCGGTTTCCGCTTAAGGATTCGAGAGCATCCGGTCTCACGGCTTCCCGGAGGCACTGAACATAGGAGGTCGAGGAATAAAATCCTTGTTGACTCTTTGGTTCTCCTCTGGAATCGATAAGAACATAACAGGAACAAATATGAGAAGCCGGAGCATACGCCATGGCAAGGTCTGCCATGGCGCAGGAGACGATTTGTGCCCTGCGCCGGGAAATTTCCAGGATCGAAGGCAGCCTGCCCGAGCGGCTGGCTTCGCCGCAGGCCGGGGATTCCGTTGTGCTGCGCCGTGGCATCTCGGCGGTCCGCGAAGGCTGCAGCGCCTTTCTCGGCACTGGTGTGCCAAAACTTGATTGCGCGCTCGCGGGCGGGGTGCCGCGCGCCGCTCTGACCGAAATTCACAGCCTTCAGACGCGCGATGCGGGGGCGGCGACAGGCTTTACCCTCGGCCTCCTCGCCCTGTTGCGGCGGGCCGATGGTCGGAGCCGGAAGCAGTTCCTCATCTGCTGGATAGGCCTTGCAGATGTCTTTCGTGAGGCAGGATTCCCATACGCTCCCGGCCTTGAAAAGCTGTTCGGTTTTGCCGCCGGCGGTCTTCTGTTCGTCAGTACGGCACATATTGCCGATGCGCTGTGGGTCGCGGAGGAGGCCGCAAGACAGAAGGATTTCGGCGCCGTGGTTCTGGAAGTCCGCGGCAATCCCGCCCGGCTCGACCTTACGGCGACCCGCCGCCTGCACCGCAGGGCGCAGGAACTGGGCCGCCCCGTCTTTCTGATCCGTGAGGCGGCCGTAGCGGAACCGACGGCCGCTCCCCTGCGCTTTACCGTTTCGGCTGAGCCCGCGGCGCCGCGCCGCTCACTCGCCGGTCTCCTGCAGGATTCAATCGGCCATCCCGCCTTCACCGTCGTCATCGGCAAGAGCCGTGCGGCTCGGCCGGGGCGTTTTATTCTGGAATGGAACCCTCATGAGCAAAGCTTCCGCGAAATCCGCCCAGCGCATTCTGGCGCTCTGGTTCCCGCATCTGGCAACCGACCGCATCCTCCGGCAGCGATGGGGACGGTCGTGGCGCTGCGCCCCGCAGGCAAAGCGCCCGCCCCTGGTGGTCAGCCACCGGGAAAGGAACGTCCAGCGCATCGCCGCCCTCGACGAGCAGGCTGAGGCGCTGGGGCTGAAGCCGGGCCTCGGCGTGGCCGATGCGCGGGCCATGCATCCGCAGATCGAGATCGTGGAGGCCGATCCGGAAGCCAACCGCCGCCTGCTCGAAAGCCTGGCGGACTGGTGCGACCGCTACACGCCGCTTGTCGCCATCGACGGGTCCGACGGCCTGTTCCTCGATATCACGGGCTGCGTCCATCTCTTCGGCGGCGAGGAGAAAATGATGCAGGACATTCTCTCCCGGCTCAGCCGCCAAGGGTTTGACGCGCGGGCGGGGCTAGCCTCCTCCGCCGGCGCAGCCTGGGCGGCGGCGCGGTTTCCGGGGCTTGCGAGGATCCTGCCGGGTCAGGAGGCGGACGCTCTCTCGCCGCTTCCCCTTTCTGCCCTGCGCATCGATGCGGAGACCCGCATCAGGCTGGAAAGCGTCGGCCTCCATACGATAGGAGCCATCCTCCACGCCCCGCGCGCGCCGCTTGCGCGTCGCTTCGGCGCCGGGCTTCTTGTCCGGCTCGACCAAGCGCTGGGCCAGGCCGAGGAGGCGATCTCGCCGCGCCTGCCCGTGCCGCCGCTCTCGGCGGAGCGGCAGCTCGTCGAGCCGGTCGTCCATGCCGAGGACATCGAGAACCTCGTCCATGGGCTTGCTGGCACGTTGCAGCAGGATCTGGAGCGCCGCGGCGAAGGGGCCGATGTGGTGCAGCTTTCGCTCTTCCGGGTGGATGGGGCGGTGCAGCGGCACGTGGTCCGCGCCACCCTGCCGCTGCGCGAGCCGAACCTGATCCGCAGGCTCTTCCGTGAGCGGTTTTCCGCTTCCCGCGATGAGATCGACGCCGGCTATGGTTTCGAGCTGGTGCGGCTCTCGGTGCTGAAGGCTTCGCCCTTCACCGTTGTACAAACCGATCTTGCCGGCGACGGCATGGTCGCGGAAGAAAGTCTCGCCCTTTTCGCCGATCGGGTGCGCGCTCGCCTGGGCGAGCATGTGCTGATGCGGCCCGTGCCGGTGGAAAGCCATATCCCGGAACGCGCCGTCCGGATGCTTCCCTTCGCCGCTGGCGGCAAGGCAGCCCTGCCCGAAGCCGCAGTGCCTGCAGGCGGCACATCCGGCGTGCCGGAGCGGCCGATCCGCCTCTTTCTTCACCCCGAGCCGATTGAGGTGGCAGCGGCCGAGGTGCCAGATGGACCACCGCTCAATTTTCGCTGGCGGCGCGCCATCTATAACGTTTCCCGCGCGCAAGGGCCCGAGCGCATCGCGCCGGAATGGTGGCACGACGATCAGGAGGATGCACCGACGCGCGATTACTTCCGGGTCGAGGATACCGAGGGCCGCCGTTTTTGGCTCTACCGGCAAGGGCTTTACGGTGCTGTCGAAGAGATGCCGCGCTGGTTCATGCACGGGATATTCCCATGAGCACGTCCATCCCCGCCTATGCGGAGTTTGCCGTACAGTCGAATTTCTCCTTCCTGCGCGGGGCCTCGCGGCCGGAGGAGCTGGTCGTAGCGGCAAAATTCTACGACTATGCGGCTATGGGCCTTGCCGACCGCAACACGGTGGCGGGCGTGGTGCGTGCCTGGAGCCAGTCGAAGCACATCAGGCTGGAGTCCGGAGAGGTTGTCCAACTGCGCTACCATCCCGGCTGCCGGCTCGTCTTTTCCGACGGCACGCCGGACGTGCTGGCCTACCCGCAGGACCGGCAGGGCTGGGCAAATCTGTGCCGCATGCTCACCGTCGCTAATGCGCGCGGCGAGAAAGGCGATCCCGATCTGCGCAAGGAGGATTTTCTGGAATGGGGCGAGCGCATGTCGCTCGCCGTCCTGCCGGATTTGCACGCGAATGAGGAGGAGACCCTTGCTCTCCTGCGGGCGCTCAAGGACCGGTTCGGTCGCAATCTGCGTCTTGCCGCCGCTCCCGCCTACCGAGGGGATGATCGCTGGCGGCTCGCTCAGGCGGCGGGCATGGCCGAGGCCGTGGGTCTTCCTTTCATGGCGGTCAACGACGTGCTCTACCACGCGGCAGAGCGCCGGCGGCTCCAGGACGTGCTGACCGCGATCCGCCTGAAAATCCCGGTTGCAGAGGCGGGTTTTGCGCTTCAGGCCAATGCCGAACGCCACCTGAAACCGCCCAGGGAGATGGCGCGGCTGTTCCACCGCTACCCCGAGGCGCTTGCCGAAACGATCCGTTTTGCCGAAAGCCTCACTTTCTCGCTCGATGAGCTCCAGCACAATTATCCCGACGAGCCGACGGAATCCGGCCTCCCGCCCCAGGAGGAGTTGGAACGCCTCACCTGGGAAGGCGCGGCAGAGCGCTTCCCAAAGGGCGTGCCCGAGGCACAGAAGAAGCTCATCCGCAAGGAGCTCGCCCTCATCAAACGGCAGAACTACGCGCGTTATTTCCTCACGGTCTACGACATCATGAGGTTTGCCCGCTCAAAGGGAATCCTGTGCCAGGGCCGGGGCTCGGCGGCCAATTCCCTTGTCTGTTACTGCCTTCACATCACGGATGTCGGGCCCGATATCATGGATCATCTGCTCGAGCGGTTCATCTCCGAGGACCGCGGCGAGCCGCCGGATATCGACGTCGATTTCGAGCACTCGCGGCGCGACGAGGTCATCGCCTACATCTATGAGAAATACAGCGAAAAGCACACCGCGCTCGCCGCCTCCGTCGTCTCCTATCGCGGCCGTTCCGCGCTGCGCGAGGTGGCCAAGGCGCTCGGCCTGTCCGAAGACGTGATGTCGGCTCTGTCAGGCTCGATCTGGGGCTGGTCGAGCGCGAAGGTGGGCGAGAAGGAAACCAGTGCAGCCGGTCTCGCCGGAACCGATCCCCGCACCAAGCAGCTGATCTCCCTCGCCAATGAGATCATGGGCTTTCCTCGCCACCTCTCGCAGCATGTGGGCGGCTTCGTCATCACCAGGGATCGGCTCGACGAGATCGTGCCTATCGTCAAGACGGCGATGGACGAGCGCAAGATGGTGGAGTGGGATAAGGACGATCTCGACAATGTCGGCCTTCTCAAGGTCGACGTGCTCGCGCTTGGCATGCTGTCCTGCCTCAAGCGCTGCTTCGGGCTTCTGGAACGCCACTATGGCAGGGGGCTTGATCTTGCAAAAATCCCGAAGGAGCGAAAGCCCGTCTACGACATGATCAGCCGTGCCGATACGATCGGCGTCTTCCAGGTGGAATCGCGCGCGCAGATGTCGATGCTGCCGCGGCTGAGGCCGAAAGAGTTCTACGACCTTGTCATTGAAGTTGCGATCGTGCGGCCCGGTCCGATCCAGGGCGACATGGTGCACCCTTATCTGAAACGGCGCGAGGGCAAGGAAGATCCGGAATATGTGCGGCCCGAGCTCGAGACCATTCTAAAGAAGACCCTCGGTGTGCCGCTTTTCCAGGAGCAGGCGATGAAGATCGCGATCGTGGCGGGCGGCTTCGAGCCCTGGGAGGCCGATCAATTGCGCCGCGCCATGGCGACCTTCAAGCGCACCGGCTCGGTCACCGACTACAAGGAAAAGCTGATCGAGGGCATGGTCTCCCGCGGCTATCCGCGCGAGTTCGCCGAACGCTGCTTCCGGCAGATCGAAGGCTTCGGCGAATACGGTTTTCCCGAAAGCCATGCCGCCTCCTTCGCACTGCTCGTCTATGCCTCCGCCTGGTTCAAGGCCTATTATCCGGATGTCTTCTGCGCGGCGATCCTGAACTCCCAGCCTATGGGCTTCTATGCGCCGGCGCAGCTCGTGCGCGACGCGCGCGAGCACGGCGTCGAGATACGCTCCGTAGACGTCAATTTTTCCGAATGGGACTGCACCTTGGAAGAGGCCGCCTTTGACCCCGCCCACGTGGCGGAGCGCCATGCGGACATGCGGTCCGTCATCAGGACGCGGCATGCCGTCCGACTCGGCTTTTGCCAGGTCCAGGGGCTGTCGGAGCAGGATATGGAGCAGCTCGCAAAAAGACGCGGCGCCGGTTACGATTCGGTGCGCGATCTGTGGCTGCGCTCCGGGCTCGGCAAATCCGTCATTGCGCGCCTTGCCGAGGCGGATGCCTTCCGCTCCCTCGGACTTGACCGGCGCGCCGCGCTCTGGGCCGTGCAGGCGCTGGACGACACGGGGACCAAACGGCTTCCGCTACTTGATCGCCCGGATCTGCGCCTTGCCGAAAACGAACCGGAAATGCGCCTGCCGCCTATGCCAATCGGCAGCCACGTCGTGCATGATTATCGGGCGCTCGGGCTGTCGCTGAAGGCCCATCCCGTCTCCTTCCTGCGAGCCAGCCTCGATGCGGAAGGCGTGACCCCCAACGAGCATCTAGGGCAGATGAGCAACGGCAGCCGCGTCTCTGTCGCCGGCCTCGTGCTCATCCGCCAGCGCCCCGGCACCGCCAAGGGCGTCATCTTCGTGACGCTTGAGGATGAGACCGGCATTGCCAATGCTGTCGTCTGGCACAAGATCTTCGAGCGGTTCCGGCCGCAGGTGCTGGGTGCCCGTTTCATGCGTGTGACCGGGCGCCTGCAAAGTGCATCAGGCGTAATCCATGTCGTTGCCGAGCGGATCGAAGATCTGAGTCCGAGGCTCAACGTGCTGCTTGAAGAAAAGGGCATGCATCTGCCGCAGGGCCGTGGGAATGAGGCCGGCGGGGCTGCGCTCCGGCCATCCGGTTCCAGCCCCATGCCCCGCCCGGCAAGGCCGCGGCTGGCGCCTGTGGTCAAGCCCATGTCCGCCGCCCAGGTGATGCCCAAGGGACGAAATTTTCATTAGAGCGCGGCGGCGGTTCTGTGCATCAAGTTCTGCAAGAAAGAGGCGGCCATAGTTCTGGTCATGCGACGACCCTGTAACTTGGAATCGGCGACGTTCGGCGGCCACTGGAAGTCGTTGCGGAGCCAAGCCCGACGACACACAGATCTTGAAGATCGTGGGAGAGAGGGCCAACTTCACCATTTTCCCAAGCCCGAACAGTCGCTTGGGGAAACCCTCAGCCGAGGATCCACCCCGTCTGGCGCAAGGATGGGCCAGTGAAGTGGGACCAGAGCGTAAGCCGTGAGGCATTTCGGCCTGGACTTCCAAGACAGTCGCTCTCCACCGTCATCCCGGCCGAGCGAAACGAGAGCCAGGATCCAAAGCAGTGGAGATGGCGCTACTGGGTCCCGGATAGCCGCTTACGCGGCTTCCGGGATGACGGAGAGGAGCGCTGCGGCTTGCGCTATGACGCCGGTATCGCGCTGTGGCTTTCGGGAGAAGCGAAGGAGAAAGGGCGGGCAAGCGCTACCCCGCCGGGCAGGCGTGCAATTGCGTGGCGACCATACGCGCCGCGCTCGTCGAGGCCGGGTTTGATATGGCAGACTTGGTGCGCGCGCGCCACTACGTGACCGACTGATCCTATGTCGAGGGCGTCTTCGCCGTGCCGGGAGAGGTGTTCGGCGAAATCAGGCCAGCGGCGATGATGATCATCTGCGACCTTATCAAGCCGGAGATGAAGGTGGAGATCGAGGTGACGACGTTGAGGTGCGGCCGCGACCGCTGAAGCTCTCTTGCGCTCCACCCTCCCGCCGTTTAGCAAGGGCACGGTTTTTCTTTCCTGAGAGGCTTCCCATGGCTACGCGCAAGCTCCTCCTCCTTCCCGGTGACGGTATCGGCCCCGAGGCAATGGCCGAGGTCTCGAAGCTGATCGCGGTGATGAATGCCGAGTTCGGCGCCGGTTTCGAGACGGAGACAGGCCTTGTGGGCGGCTCGGCCTATGATGCGCACGGAAAAGCCATTTCCGAAGAGGACATGCAGCGCGCGCTCGAGGCGGACGCGGTGCTCTTCGGCGCCGTCGGCGGGCCGAAATGGGACGGTGTTCCCTACGAGGTGCGCCCGGAGGCGGGGTTGCTGCGCCTGCGCAAGGAAATGGAACTGTTCGCCAATCTCCGCCCGGCCATCTGCTATCCAGCCCTGGCGGTGTCCTCTTCGCTCAAGAAGGAGGTGGTTGAAGGCCTCGACATTCTCATCGTGCGGGAATTGACCGGCGGTGTCTATTTCGGAGAACCCAAGGAGATCATCGATCTCGGCAACGGACAGAAGCGCGCCGTGGACACCCAGGTCTATGATACGTTCGAGATCGAGCGCATCGCCGGCGTGGCCTTCGAGCTCGCGCGCACGCGGCGCAACAAGGTCTGCTCGATGGAAAAGCACAATGTCATGAAGTCGGGTGTGCTCTGGAAGGAGGTCGTGGCGACCACCCACCAAGCGAAATATTCCGACGTGGAGCTCACCCATATGCTGGCCGACGCGGGCGGCATGCAGCTCGTGCGCTGGCCGAAGCAGTTCGACGTGATCGTGACCGACAATCTCTTCGGCGACATGCTGTCGGACGTCGCGGCGATGCTGACGGGTTCGCTTGGCATGCTGCCTTCGGCCTCCCTCGGCGCGCCCGATCCCAAGACCGGAAGCCGCAAGGCGCTCTACGAGCCGGTGCACGGCTCGGCGCCCGACATCGCCGGCAAGGGCATCGCGAACCCCATCGCGATGATTGCGTCCTTCGCCATGTGCCTGCGCTACTCCTTCAACATGATCGAGGAGGCGGACCGGCTGGAGAGGGCGATCGCCGCCGTTCTGGAGGATGGCCTGCGCACCCGCGACATCATGTCGGACGGGATGTGCGAGGTGGGCACCTCGGCCATGGGCGACGCGATCATACGGAAATATCGCGAGCTTTCGGCCTGAGCTTCTGCGATTCACAGAAAGCCAATAAAGCGGCCGCAGATCAGTACGCCGATCCAGAGCAGGATCGACAGGGCGGCGAAGACGCGGGAAGGCCCGCCCTCCTGAGGCAGGCCTCCCGGGTCCGACGCTACGACGCGCAGCGCCAGCAGATTTGCGCCGGCAAGAAGGATCAGCCCCATCTTTAGTTGCAGGGCGGGATTGAAGAAGTACTCGCTCGCACGAATGGAGAAGAGCAAGATCCCCGTGACCCCCGCTCCGCCGAAAGCGGTGAGGGCCAGTCTCCGCATCAGGCGCAGAAAGGGCTGGCGATCCTGCCTGAAAAGATAGCCGAGGATCCTGAGATCCATCAGGATCACGCTCGTCAAGAGCGCGCCGACAGCTAGGATGTGCAGGGCATTGACAAGCGGATAGGCGTAGAACGACGCCCTAAGCTCCCGGGCTGGCGCAAGCTGCTCGATTGCCTGCAGCAGCTCCAATCAGGCCGCCTCGCAGCCGCGCTTACTGGCTCGGAACGCGGTTCGGATAGACATCGTAGGTGGTTCCGTTGACAATGATGCGTACCGCCTTCATGCGCCGCTCACTATGGTCGCGGGAGCGGTTGCCGACGGCCTTCACCGTATCTCCGGGCCGCGCGGCCTCCTCGGAAAAGCCTGCGCGCACGGTCTGCGAGGGTGGCGCCAGCTCGACCCGCCAGATTTCGCCAGCGACGTCGACATCCAGTGTTGCATGCGGGTTTCCCACGTAGATTTCCGTGATCGCGCCTTCGAGCTCGAAAATCTCTTCGTCCGTCCATGACCAGCCGTGATGGGCAAGGCTTGGCACGGCCGGAAGCGCTGTGAGGATGGACGCCAGTGCGAGAGCGCATACCAAACGGAATGGCAAACGGATGTTCATTCCGCGCCTCCTTTTTCCGGTTTTTCCGACGGTAAGGCTTTCCCCTTTCCCATTCAATTCACGTTGCGGCGAGGCCGGAAACCGTTCTCACAGCGAGCCCGATTGACTCTGCTCCGTTTCGGCGTAAAACCGGCGCGGAAACGGAGATTGTCTGGGTCATGCGCGCCTTTCTTCCTGCGCAAGACATCGTAGTCAGCCAGCAACACGCTGCCGGGAACGGCGGTGGGGGTTTCCGCTTTACCAAGAAAACGGCCAAAACGACCGGCAAAACGGTCTGATCTTCCTTGGCCCGCTCGCTCTCTCCCCGAGCCAGGCCGGGGAGGCGAAGAGCCCGCACGGCCGGCGGGCCTCATCCAAGCCAAGTGGAGAGAGGGACAGGAGCTTTCACATGGGTTTCAAGTTGGCTGTGGTCGGCGCCACCGGAAATGTCGGGCGCGAGATGCTGAACATTCTGGAGGAGCGCGGCTTTCCTGCTGACGAGGTGGTTCCGCTCGCCTCGCGCCGTTCCATGGGCACGGAGGTTTCCTATGGCGACAAGACGCTCAAGGTGAGAGCGCTCGAAAATTACGATTTCTCCGACACGGACATCTGCCTGATGTCGGCCGGCGGCACGGTCTCCAAGGAATATTCTCCCCGGATCGGCCGTCAGGGCTGCGTCGTGATCGACAATTCCTCAGCCTGGCGCTACGACCAGGACGTGCCCCTGATCGTGCCGGAGGTGAACCCGGACGCGATCGACGGTTTCAGTAAGAAGAACATCATTGCCAACCCCAACTGCTCGACCGCCCAGCTCGTGGTGGCGCTGAAGCCGCTGCACGACATTGCGACGATCAGGCGCGTGGTGGTCTCGACCTATCAGTCGGTTTCGGGCGCAGGCAAGGCGGGCATGGACGAGCTCTTCGAGCAGACGCGCGCAGTGTTCGTCGCCGATCCTATCTCGGTCAAGAAGTTCACCAAGCGCATCGCCTTCAACATCATCCCTCATATCGACGTCTTCATGGAAGACGGCTTCACCAAGGAAGAATGGAAGATGGTGGCCGAAACCAAGAAGATTCTCGATCCGAAGATCAAGCTCACGGCCACCTGCGTGCGCGTGCCGGTGTTCATCGGCCATTCGGAAGCCGTCAACATCGAGTTCGAGAAGCCGATTTCGGCAGATGAGGCGCGCGAGATCCTGCGCGAGGCGCCGGGCTGCCTGGTGGTCGACAAGCGGGAGGACGGCGGCTACGTCACGCCCTATGAGAGCGCGGGCGAGGACGCCACCTATATCAGCCGCATCCGCGAGGACCCGACGGTGGAGAACGGGCTCGCCATGTGGGTGGTTTCCGACAATCTGCGCAAGGGCGCGGCACTGAATGCGGTGCAAATCGCCGAGCTGCTGCTTGCCCGCGACCTCATACAGCCGAGGAAGCGGGCCGCCTGAAGCGATGGCCGGGGCGTCGTGCTGCGTCCGGCAGAAAGCGCGGACGCAGACGCGATCGATGAGATGATGCGCGCCGCGTTGAACGCTTTCGGCTGGATGCCCCTGCTGCACACGCCGGAGAACAATCGCGCCTTCCCGCGGAATATGAACCCGGCTCTATTGCAAGGAATGGCCTTCTGATGCTTGCGCTTCCAAGCGGCATACGCCACTTGCCCGCCTATCTCGACCGGCCGGAGCAGGAAGCTCTGCTTGCCGAAATCCGTGCCGTCGTGGCCGAAGCGCCGCTTTTCGTGCCAACCATGCCCCGCACCGGAAAACCAATGAGCGTGCGTATGACGAATTGTGGGCCGCTCGGCTGGGTAACCGACAGGGAGCGTGGCTACCGTTATCAGTACACCCATCCCGGAACCGGCAGGCCCTGGCCTGCCATGCCGAAGCGGCTCTATGCGCTGTGGCGTGCCGTCTCCGACTATCCGCACTCGCCCGAGGCCTGTCTTGTGAACTTCTACGACAAGGGCGCCCGGATGGGTCTGCACCAGGACCGGGACGAGCAGGACTTCGACGCTCCGGTGGTCTCCATATCGCTGGGTGATGCCTGCCTTTTCCGCGTGGGCGGCACCAGCCGCTCCGGCAAGACTGTCTCTTTCCGGCTCGAAAGCGGCGATGTGGTCGTTCTGGGAGGAGAAGGGCGCCTCGCCTATCACGGCGTTGACCGGATCTATCCCGACACCTCCGACCTTCTGAAGAACGGCGGCCGCATCAACCTGACGCTGAGGAGGGTCAACCCGCCTGGCTGACCAGGAACAGCTCAGAGCTTTCTGAGCGCCACTTCCTCCACGAGGTGATTCGCCCCTTTGCGCAGGATGAGGCTTGCGCGCGGGCGCGTGGGCAGGATGTTCTCGCGTAGGTTTTTCAGGTTGATGTTCGTCCACAGCTGGTTCGCAATCGCCTTGGCCGCGTCCGGCGAAAGCTTCGAATAGCGATGGAAGAAGGATTTCGGGTCCTGAAACGCCGTCTCGCGCAGGCGCATGAAACGCTCTACATACCATTGATGGATCAGGTGCTCGGGCGCGTCGATATATATCGAAAAATCGAAGAAGTCGGAGACGAAGGGCACCGCCTTGCCGTCCTTGGGCAGCTCCCGCGTCTGCAGCACGTTGATCCCCTCGAAGATGAGAATGTCCGGCCGGTCGATGGTTACGTACTCGCCGGGCAGCACATCATAGGTGAGATGGGAATAAAGCGGTGCGCGCACATTCGGTAGGCCAGCCTTGATGCTTGAAAGAAACCGCAGGATGGCGCCGACATCGTAACTCTCCGGAAAGCCCTTGCGGTCCATCAGGCCCTCCTGGCGCAGCACCGCGTTGGGATAGAGAAAGCCGTCGGTGGTGACCAGATCGACCTTGGGGCTTGAGGGCCAGCGCGCAAGCAGTTCCTTGAGCACACGTGCCGTGGTCGATTTTCCGACGGCCACGGAGCCCGCAATCCCGATGATGAAGGGAGATTTCACAGCATTGCCGGCGTTGAAAAAGATCCGCCGCTGCTCGAAGAGAAGCTGCGTGGCCTCCACATGGGCCGAAAGAAGCCTTGAAAGCGAAAGATAGACGCGGCGGACTTCCTCGAGATCGACCGGGTCGTTCAGGGAGCGCAGGCGGCGCACCTCGTCCTCGGTGAGGGTGAGAGGCGTGTCGTTGCGAAACTGTGCCCACTCGTCGGCGGAAAAGATGCGGTAGGGGGAATAGCGGTCCGCCGGAGCGAGTTGGTCCATCAGTGTTCCTTCCGTGCCTGCTTCCCTTGAGCCCATATCGTTGCAGCCACTGTCATCCTGCCGCCTGATGCGGCGGCTTTCCGCGCGAGGCCTTTTCCTCTATCCCTGAACGCGCCGTGCGGGCTTCGAGCTCCGCCATCACCTCGTTGAGTCGCACGCCGGCAATCGCCAGCACCACCAGCCAGTGGTAGAGAAGATCGGCGCTTTCCGAGGTCAGCGCCTTTTTGTCCTCGGCGACCGCGGCGATGACGGTCTCCACTGCCTCCTCCCCCAGCTTCTTGGCTGCCTTCTCCATACCGGCCGCAAAGAGCTGCGCCGTCCACGATTCAGCGCCGCCCGAGCGGGCGCGCTCCATGATGATGGCCTCAAGCCTCGCCAGATCGAACGTACTCATGCGTGCCCCGCTTGGCGTGGAGGGTCGAGCCGAACGGGAATGCCCGCTTCGGCCATGTGCCGCTTGGCTTCGGCGATCGTATAGGTTCCGAAATGGAAGATCGAGGCGGCGAGCACCGCCGCCGCATGGCCGTCGCGGATGCCTTCCACCATGTGATCAAGCGTGCCGACCCCGCCTGAAGCGATAACGGGCACGCGCACAGCATCCGCCACGGCTCGTGTGAGGGCGATATCATAACCGACCTTGCTGCCATCCCGGTCCATGGAGGTAAGCAGAATTTCGCCTGCGCCCAGATCGACCACCCGGCGCGCGAACTCCACCGCATCGATGCCCGTGGCGTTGCGTCCGCCATGAGTGAAGATCTCCCAGCGGTCCGCCTCATCCGGCCCCGACACTTTCTTGGCGTCTATCGCCACGACGATGCACTGATCGCCGAACTTTTCCGCCGCGCGCGCGACGAATTCCGGTTCCTTCACGGCGGCCGTGTTGATGGAAACCTTGTCGGCACCGGCAAGCAGCAGCCTGCGGATGTCTGAAATCTGGCGCACGCCGCCGCCCACCGTCAGCGGCATGAAGCACTGTTCCGCCGTACGCGCGACCACGTCGAAGATGGTCTCGCGGTTTTCGTGGCTCGCCGTAATGTCGAGAAAGCACAGCTCATCCGCGCCCGCCGCATCATAGGCCTTGGCCGCCTCCACCGGGTCGCCGGCATCGACCAGATCGACGAACTGCACGCCCTTAACGACGCGGCCGTCTTTCACGTCCAGGCAGGGGATGACGCGCGCTTTCAGGGTCATAGCAACCAGCTGCCGGCCATACGCCCGGCCATTGTCTTCGGATTGAGCGCTCTCATCGTCTTCAAAGCTTCCCGTGTCTGCGACGGGCTCCCTGCATATTCCGGAATGCAGCCTATGTGAATGCGCGAGTGCGGCAATTCCAGTGGCTGAAGTTCGTTTGCGGCCGCCGCAAGGCATTTTTGCACGCTGACGGCACACATACTGCCAAAGGCGGGTCGGCAGCCGTGGGCCGGGACAGCATCCGCCCCAAGCCTAGCAACCGTTCCGCGAATCTTTTCGCTACATTCAGGCTCAACGAGCTATATTGAAAATAGTTATATCGTAGTCAAGTTATCTTACATGAACGGTGTTCAAAGTAAAAATGATGATCTAATAAAATGAAAAATTATACTTATATGTCTACTTGCAATTACTATATTTTTTATTGACTCGTATTGGGCCTGGCGCAAAGTTTCGCCATATTTGTAAACGCATCGCGTCGGGAAGCGCATGCATTTTTTATGCGTAGGGGGCTTGCTGAGGTCTGCCCGGAGCTGGCTCCGGTCTCCGCCTCATGTCTGCGGGCATTGACGCTGCTTTCGGGCGGTGTGCCCTCGGGCGGCATAGCTAGGAAGCGTTCCAAGCCCTTTCTGCCGACCAGCCGTCTCGTTGCCCCCCTCTTGCGGCGAGTCGCGGGAGGTCGCCAGGCCCACCCTCAAATCCGGTTTTTCAGAAGCAGGTGCCGTCCGCCCTTCGGCACAGGGCCGCCGCGGCTCGCGATGCTCCTTCGGGCCCGCCTGGCCTGATTTTTCCACCTGTTTTTTGAGGAACCGATGAGAAAGACAGTCTTTTTTAAACTGAGCGGCTCATTTCTTGCCCTCGCCGCCTTCTGAATGGTGTCCAGGGAAGCGGGTCTTTGATCTCGAAGGCCCGCTTCCGGGTAGCCGGCAGCAAGCAGGGCTGCGCTCCCTCAGGCCGAGCGCAGCCGCGTCTGGCTGAGCATCCCCTCCGCCTCCAGCACGGGATAGGCGAGTGTGGCGAGCAGCGAGTTGATCTGCTTGAGATCGCGGATCGTGTCGAGATGGATCGAGCTCGTCTCCAGGCTCTTTTCCGTTCCCTTGCGCAGCCGCTCGAAGTGGCGTTCGCTGGAAACCTTTTCCACCTCCCGCAGCCTGTCCTTTTCTGCTACCAGCAGCCGCGCGGTCTCGGCGTCCTGGGCCACCAGCAGGTTGAAGGCAAGCCGCGCATTGGCGAGCACCGCCGCATGGAAGTTCGAGAGTTCACGCCAGCCCTCAGTCGTGAACTGCAGCTTGCGCTCCATCTTCTTCTTCACATGCGCCAGCAGGTTGCGCACGATGATGTCGCCCACCTGCTCGAGCTTGATGCAGGCATCAAGCAGCTCCTGGCACCGTTGCGCCTGCTCCTCCGTCATGTTCTGCGGGCTGATGCGGGCGAGATAGAGCTTTATGGCGCGGTGGCGGCGGTCGACTGTGTCATCGAGCTTTTCGAGCGCCTCGATCGTTTCCTTGTCCGCCTTCTCGTAGAGATCGAGGATGCGGGAGAGCATGAAGTCTACGGTCTCGCACATCCGCACCGCCTCGCGGGTGGCGTTCGCCAGCGCCTGCTGCGGATTTTCGAGCGCGCCCGGATCGAGCGCGCTGAATTCGGCCAGAAGGGCGCTCTGTTCCTCCTGCGCCTCGGGTTTTGCGGCGCTCAGGGCGACAATGCCCTCTGTGGCCTTGAGCACCAGGCGCGAAAGCGGAATGCCCGCAATCAGGATCAGCACGTTGAAGGCGATGTGCGCATGGATCACCTGATCCTCCGCAGACGCTCCCAGAAGAGCGGGCGACGGGTCGAAGATCAGGAATGCGACCAGCACCACGATCGAGCCCAGCCCGCGCATCAACAGGTTCCCAAGCGGGACGACGCGATATGCAGGCGGCGAGGCGCGCGTGAGCATTGGCGCAATGAACGAGCTGCCCAGATTGACGCCCAGCACCATGACGATGCCGAGCTCCGGCGACAGGATTCCCTGTGCGGCGAAGGTGGCGAGCAGCAGCGCCGCCGCGATCGAGGAGTGGAACAGATAGGTGATGACGGCGGCAAGCAAGAAAGCCGTGATCGGATCGCTGTCGAGATAGCCGACAATCAGCGGCACGATCAGGCTTTCGCGCAGCGGCTGGGATGCCTGATTCATCATCTCGAGCGACAGAAGCAGAAGCCCGATGCCGACCAGAATGCGGCCCGCCTGGCGCCACCGCCGCCGCTCCGTGGCGAGAAAGATCGCGGTGCCCGCCACAAGACAGACCGGCACCAGAAGGGCAAGGTCGAAGCTCAGGATCTTGACCAGCAGCGCCGAGCCCACCTCTGCCCCGCGCACGGCCAGGAGGCCGGAAAGGCCCGTCAGCATGCCGATGCCGGCGAAGGAGCCGATGAGCAGCGTGACGGCAGTGGAGCTTTGCAGCGCGATGGCAAGCAGCAGCCCCGTCGTTGCGGCGAGGAGCGGGTTCCCGAGCGTGCGGCGCAAGCGCTGCCGCAGCACGTCGCCATAGGCGCGCTCGACCCCGGTGCGCACGGTCCGCGTGGCCCACAAAAGCAGGGCCACCGCCCCGGCCATATGCAGGAAAAAAATGGATCCGCTCATGTCGCCTCTCAGAATACGGCCGCCACGATCTTAACGCTGCGGCACGGAAGATGCTGCCGCCGCATCAAAAAAAGATTGACGGAAGTCTTCATGCGTGAAAATGTACACGTGTGCAATATAGAGGGGATGGGCTAGAAACACAAAGAATGCACACGTGCACATCTGTCATCTGATTGTCAGAGAAGGGCACTAGGGAGGAAGCCGATGGCAGCAGCAGTCCGCCATCGGTCCCAAATGGCGCCTTTCCCAAAAATGAATGCAAGGAGGAACGTACGAGATGACGAAGCGTCTACTGACAACCACTGCCGCCATTGCGCTGGTATCTCTGGCGGGTGCTGCGGCCGCCGAGGAGGTGACCATCCGCGTGTGGGCGGGCGGCAGCGGCCCTAACGATAATTACCGCGTCGACGCCATCGAGATCGCGGCGGACCTCCTGGAGCGCGAAGCTGCCATCCGTGGCGAAGACCTGACGATCAACGTCGAGAAGAAGACCGACAACACCTGGGACGATTTCAAGCAGGCCGTCACGCTGGCCGCGGAAGCTGGCAATGCGCCGCACATCCTGGTTACCGGCCATGAGGACATCGCGCCCTGGGCCCAGTCCGGCCTGATCGTGCCGGTCGAGGACTACCTCAACCTCGACGCTTGGCCCATCAACGACATCTATGACAACCTTCTCGAAATCGCTTCCTTTGGCGGCGTTCTCTATGGCCTGCCGCAGGACGCCGAGTCGCGCCCCTTCTTCTTCTGGAAGGAGCACATGAAGGCGATCGGCTATTCGGATGAGGACCTCGAGGCGCTGCCGGATCGGGTTGAATCGGGCGAATACACGCTCGACAACGTTCTGGAAGACGCCAAGAAGATGGTGGACCAGGGTGTTGTGGAAGCCGGATACGGCTTCTATCCGCGTCCGGAGAACGGCCCCGACTACTGGCAGTTCTACACGAGCTTTGGCGGGGTGATGGAGGAGGACGGCCGGCTGGTCCTCGACAAGGCGGCTATGCAGCGCTTCTACCAGTTCTTCGTCGATGCGGTTGAGGCCGGCGTGACCCGCAAGAACCACATCGGCACCCCCAACGACCAGTGGTACTCCGAGGTCGCCAGCGGCAAGGCCGGCATCTGGCATGGTGGCACCTGGCACTACGCCCGTTACACCAACCAGGAGGGCCTGAAGGATTTCTTCGGCAACATCGCCTTCTCGCTCATCCCGGCCGGTGAGGGCGGCAAGCCCAACACGCTCACCCATCCGCTTGTCTATGTCCTGACGGATCAGGAAAACGACGATGAGGAAGCGATCGCCGCCGAGCTGATCAAGATCGCCTCCGAACCGCGCATCAACACGCTCCATGCCGTCAAGTCCGCTCATCTGGGCATCACGCATCAGCAGTCGAACATCGACCTCTACGCAGGCGATCGCTGGGCGCGTGAGGCCACGGAGCGCCTGCTGCCCTTCGCCAACGCCATGCCGAACAACACGGATTTCGGCACCTACTGGAACGCGATGTGGGGCGGCCTCGAGGCCTCCTGGACCGGACAGAAGACGCCGGAGCAGGCGGTTTCCGACCTGGAGGCGGAACTGACGAGCAGCCTCGGCGAGGCGATCGTCATCCGCTGACCTGACGCGGTAAAGATGAACGCTTCCCGCGACATTGCAGAGTCCGCCCGGACGCCGATTGGCGTCCGGGCAGCTCAGAGCCGCCTGCACCTCGGCTGGTTGTCCAGCTCCAAGGGGCTTGGAATCCTGTTCCTCCTGCCGGCCGTGGTGCTGGTCGTCCTGTTCTTCCTGATGCCGGTGGCGCTGACTGGCGTCTTCGCCTTCACCAATATGACTACGGCAACGGGAATAACCGGGGGCGCCTATCAGGTCTCTCCGGGCACGCTGCGCGTGCTGACCGACCGTTACGGTATGGGTGAGCTCGCCGAGCGGCTGGGCCAGCCCACCTATGTGGTCGATGAGCAGGGCCTTGCCGCGCTTGAGGAAAAGGGGATCGACAAGAACATCATCGATAGCCTCAGGGACGGCCTTTTAGGCAAGACATATGCCTCACGCCGTGAGTTGGAGCGCGACATCCGCGGATTGCCCGACCGCCCGAACACGCGCACTGTAAAGAGCATTTCCGAGGAGTTCAGCCGCTCCCTTGCCAATGCACGGTTTTCCAGCCGAGAGTCGCTCATCGCGGCCGCCGAGGCGATCGATCCTGATCTGACCGACGAGGAGAAGGAGGCGCTTGCCGCCAGCACCTATACCGGCTGGACCTGGACGACCGAAAATTTCCGCCGTCTTGCCTCGTCGCCCACCACGCGCCAGGTGCTCTTCAACACACTGTTCTTCGTGGCGATGACGCTCGTCATCTTCAATACGGGCTACGCCATGGTGCTGGCGATCGCCACCCATTACATCCCGGATCGGCCGGCCGGCATCTTCCGCATCATCTGGTTCCTGCCGCGCATTTCTCCGGTGGTGATCTACGTGCTGCTCTGGAAATGGCTCGCTTGGGATACGGGCTTCCTGAGCGCCTTTCTGTCCAATTTCGGTGTCAGGCCGCGCAACTGGATGCTGGATACCGCGACCAATGCCTGGTTCTTCGTGATCGTCATCAACGGTTTCGTCGGCGCCTCGATGGGCATGGTCATTTTCGCCTCGGCCATCAAGGCGATCCCTGAATCGCTGTTCCACGCGGCGAGCGTGGATGGTGCCTATCGCTGGCAGCAGATCCGCCACATCATTCTGCCGCAGCTCAAATGGCCGATCCTGTTCGTGACCTGTTATCAGACCCTTTCGTTGCTGACCTCCATCGATCAGACGCTCCTGGCGACGAACGGCGGTCCGGGAGGCGCGACGGAGGTCTGGTCGCTGTGGATCTACCACACCGCGCTCAACAACTATGCCGGCAATCTCCAGTACGGCATGGGTGCCGCCATGGCTCTGGTCCTGGTGGTAATCGGCATCGTGCTGTCGCTGATCTACCTGCGCCTGTTCAACTACAACGCGCTTGTCGCGAAGCCGAGAATCGAGCTGTGAGGCGGCCATGATCGGACATTTGAGGACCTGGCCCATCGTCTTGGCGCTCACCATCGTGAGTGCGCCGCTGGTGCTGATGTACGTGTTCCTGTTCGTCGATACGATTTCGAACGCGCCGGCGGGCTCCTTCATCCCGAACGAGTTCACGCTGGAGCACTGGTCGTTCCTGTGGGAGACGCGGCCCGGGCGGCCGAGCATCTGGCGGGTGACGTTGAACTCCTTCCTCTTCGCCACCTCCACCGCTGCGCTGGTGCTGGTTATCTCTTCCATGGCGGGCTATGTGCTGTCGCGGCTCAATGTGCCAGGACGAACCTACTTCCTGGCCGGCGTCATGGTGCTGCACGCCTTCCCGGCGATCACGCTGATCGTCGCCATCTTCCTCGTGCTACAGGTAGTGGGCCTTTACAACACGCTGATCGGCGTCATTCTCGTGAAGGCCGCGATCGATATGCCACTCGGCATCTGGCTCATGAAGGGCTTCTACGACACGGTGCCGTGGGAGATCGAGATGGCCGGAATCCAGGACGGGGCGAGCAGATTCACCGTTTGGCGCAAGCTTGTCCTGCCGCAGGTCAAGCCCGGCATCTTCGCGCTCGGCCTCTTTGCTTTCCTGCTCGGCTGGGGCGAGTTCATCCTGCCGCAGGTGCTGGCACCCAGCGGCAACGCTCAGGTGCTGTCCGTCTACCTCGCCGGGCTGATCGCCGATGATAACAACTTCGACATGAACATGTTCAAGTCGGTCGGGCTCTTCTACATGATGCCCGTTCTTATCCTGTTCTTTGTCTTCCAGAATCGCCTCATGAACATCTACGGGGGAGGCTCCAAAGGCTAATGCGTATCCTGCTCGAACATTTCTCGAAGTCTTTCGGTGCCGTGAAGGTCATCGAGGACATGACGCTCGAGATCAAGGATGGGGAGATGCTGGCGCTGCTCGGCCCGTCAGGCTGCGGCAAGTCCACCACGCTCTTCGCCATCTGCGGTATTCACAGGGTTACGAGCGGACGCATTTTATTCGGCGACCGGGACGTGACCAACGTTCCCTCGCAGGAGCGCAATGTCGGCGTGGTCTTCCAGTCCTACGCGCTTTACCCGCACATGACGGTGGCCGACAACATCGCCTTCCCGCTGCGCATCCGCAAAATGCCGGAGGCGGAGGTGAAGCGGCAGGTGGAAGAGATCGCTGGGCTTGTCCATATCGAGGGGCTGCTCGGCCGCAGACCCGCCGAACTGTCCGGTGGGCAGCAGCAGCGTGTGGCGCTTGCCCGCGCGCTGGTGCGCCGGCCCAACGTGCTGCTTCTGGACGAGCCGCTTGCCAATCTCGATGCCAAGCTGCGACTGGAGATGCGCTCGGAGATCCGGCGCATCCAGCTCGAAACGGGCATCACCGCCATCCTGGTCACGCACGACCAGGTGGAGGCGATGAGCATGTGCGACCGGATCGCCATCATGAACGCCGGCGAGATCATCCAGATTGCCACGCCGCAGGAAATGTACCGCAACCCGCGAACGGCTTTTGTGGCCGGCTTCCTGGGCAATCCGCCCATCGCCTTCATCGAGGCGGAGGCGCGAGACGGCTCTCTTGCGGTCAAGAACGCGGATATCCGTCTGCCCGTGCCGAAGAATGCGACAGTGCCGCCGGACGGAACGCCCGTCATCATCGGCATACGCCCGGAAAGCCTTGGTACCGAGGGCGATGCCACCATTCGCGGCCGCGTTAGCTTCATCGAGACGCAGGGCCGCGAGAACCTCTACGACATCACACTGGAAAACGGCAGTGTGCTGCGCTCCATCCAGCGGGTGCGTGACGATATCGCGTTGGATGACGTGGTGGAATGGAAGGTGCGCAGCGACGACATCTTCCTGTTTGCCGAAAACGGGGAACGCCTTTGAGCAAGCCCGGCTTTGCCAGCTTCGCGGAACGCTTCCGTTGGCCGGCGCATCTGCGGTATCCGCTCGTCATCGGCCATCGCGGGGCGAGCGGCCATGTAAGGGAAAACACGCTTGAAGCCTTCGCGCGCGCCAGCGATCTCGGCGCGGAGATGTGGGAGCTCGACGCGCAGGTGACCCGCGACGGCGTCTGCGTCGTCAGCCACGATGACCATCTTCAGCGGGTTTTCGGCGTCGATGCGCGGATTTCGGAGCTGAGCTGGGCGGAGCTTGCGCAGTTTCCCGGCGTGAACGTGCCCACTTTCGCCGAGGTTGCCGCGCTGGCTCAGGCGCGTTCTGCCGGTCTGTATGTGGAGATCAAGGCGCCGGAGGCCGCGCCGCTGGTCTGGCGGCACCTGCTGGAGCGCGACCAGCGCTTTGCCGTGCTCGGCTCGTTCGATACCGAACCCGTCCGGCACTTGCGCAGGCAAGGTTGCGATTTCCCGCTTTCGGTCCTCGTCCGTCTCGGTGCGGACACGCTGGCCGAGGCGGACGCGGCGGAGGCGGACATCGTGCATCTGTGCTGGGAGCGGGGCGGAGAGCGCCCGCAGGACCTAGTGACGCCCGACCTCATGGACCGTATTTTTGAAAGCGGTCGGCAGATCGTGCTCTGGCACGAGGAGCGGCCGGAGATCATCGCCGACATCGTTCGGCTGCCGGTGATCGGCATCTGTTCCGATCTGCCGGAGCGGCTGCGGGCGGCAATCGACGGGGTGGCTGCCTGATGGGTGGTCCGGAGAAGCCAGTGCGGGGCCACAAGGTCACCTCCTTCGACGTGGCGCGGCGCGCCGGCGTTTCCCGTGCGGCCGTTTCGCGTACCTTCACGCCCAATGCGAGCGTGTCGCCGGAGACACGCGAGAAGGTGATAAAAGCGGCGAAGGAGCTCGGCTACCGGGTCAATTATCTCGCGCGCAGCCTCATCAACCGCCGCTCCGATTTCGTCGGCGTGGTCGCGGCCGGCATGGACAATCCGTTCCGTGCCATGCAGATCGAGCAGATCACGAAAAGTCTGGTCCGGCGCAACTTCCGGCCCATCCTGCTTCCTGCGGATCAGGGCGAGAGCGCCGATCATGTGATGAACCAGCTCCTGCACTACAACGTCTCCGGTGTGCTGGTCACCTCCGACGCGCCGCCCACGGCGCTGTGCGCGGAATTCGCGGCGGCAGGCGTGCCTATCGTACTCATTAACAAGGCCGACACCATTCCCTCGGTCGACCGGGTGATTTCCGACAATGCAGCCGCCGGCCGCTTGGCGGCCACCACCCTGGTGGAGGCCGGGGCGCGGCGCCTGGCGGTGGTGGCCGCAGCCGCTCCCTCCTACACGGCGCGCTGCCGGCAGCAGGCTTTCGTGTCCGCCTGCTATTCGATGCAGGTTGAGGCACGGGTGATTTCCGTCGCAGTCAATGATTACGATCACGGCGTTGCCGCGGCGGAAAGGCTTGAAGGGGCGGACGGCGTATTCTGCGTCAACGACTATATGGCCTGCGGGCTGATTGACGGGCTGCGCCGGAAGGGCAATGGGGCTGCCGAGGCCATTCGGGTCATCGGCCATGATGACATCCCGCAGGCCGCTTGGTCGGCCTATGAACTGACAACCATAAGACAGCCGTCCGATCTGCAGGCCGAACAGGCGATAAACCTGTTGGTCAGCCGCATGGACGAACCGTCCACGCCGGAGCGCGTGGAAACGACGCCCGTCACGCTGGTTCGGCGCCGGACGGCCTGAAGGAGAAAAGGCCCTTGAACGTTGCCGCCGATGAAGATCTTGTACAGCGCCTGAATTTTGCGCGCTCGCTTGCGGGCGAAGTGGGGCGCCAGATCGAGCAGTTCCGTGCGGAAGCCGCCCCCACCTTCGAGCGGAAAGGCTTGCAGGACTTCGTGACGGCGGCGGACCGGCGTGGCGAGGAAACGATCCGCCATGCCCTGAAGACGGCATTCCCCGAGGATGGGTTTCTGGGCGAGGAAACCGGCGGCCAGCCCGAAACGGACGGTTTCTGGGTGGTCGATCCGATCGACGGTACCACCAACTTCATCCGCGGCCTGCGCCACTGGGCGGTGTCGATCGCCTTCGTCCGCAGCGGCGTCCTGGAACTCGGCGTCATCTACGATGCCACGACGCAGAGCGTCTATGCGGCCGCGCGGGGAGGCGGCGCCTGGCGCGGCGAGCACCGTATCGCGGTAGCCACCCGCAGCGATCCCGCCGAGGCGCTCGCCATTCTGGGCTGCTCACGGCGCACAAGTTTCGAGGATTATCAGGCTCTTCAGCGCCGTCTCAACGATATCGGGGTGGATTATCGCCGCCTCGGTGCCGCCGCTTTGGGCCTCGTGCGCGTGGCATGCGGCGTGGCCGACCTGTTCTACGAAGCGCACGTGAATTCCTGGGACATTCTCGCCGGCGCGCTGATCGCATCCGAGGCGGGTGCGATCGTCGAGATGCCACCACTTCCGGTCATGCTCGAACGGGGCGGCCCGCTGGCGGCCTATGCCCCGAGTCTGGCTAACCCGCTGGGATTTCTAAAGGAACTGGTGCACGCGCTGGCGTAACACCGCTTGGCGTTATTCGCCAGCTCTGTGTGTCAAGCCGGCCTTAATAATGGAGCTGCCGTAATACGGCGGCTCCTGATCTTCTAGTTATCTGGCGGCCAGCATCTGCCCGAACAGCTCCGAAAAGACGGTCTTTGCCTTGCCTGGATGCTTCACCTGCTGGGCCGCTTCGGCGTTTTGAGGCGTGCCGACCTCTATGAGGGCGACCATGCCCATACCGTAGTGCGGCGCGCACTTCACGCCATAGACGCCCTCTTCCGTTAGCGTGACCGTAAATTCTTCGTTGATCTTACCCTTGAAGGGCTCCGCGCCTTCGGGGATCATGCCCTTGATGGTTTCCGCGTTGTGCCCCTTGTCCACGGGAACGAAGCGGATCGTGTCGCCCGGCGCGGCCTTCACGAAGTTCGGTTCGAAGACCATCGTTCCCTTCTCGCCCTTGTTCAGCATATGGATTTCGAACTCGGCTGCGCCCGCATTCGCCGCGAACAGGGCGGCCGCTCCAATGGCAATGGCAGCAACTATCCTTTTCATGGTTTTTCCTTTTTGGTTGGTACTGAACGTGTGTGTCGCCGGCATCTTTAGCGGCGTCTGCCCGCCCGATATTTGCGCTGGCTCAAACGGGAGATCGAAAGAAGCACAAGGCCGATGGTGCGAAGGCTCCGCCCGTGCCGGTTCGGCCTATTCTGGCTCCGGGCGGCTGTAGCGGGGACCACCCGCAGCCGCCGGGCGGTCCTCTCCGTCATCCAGCAGGATGCGCTGGGCCGCGCCGTCCAGATCTTCGTACTGCCCGTCGCGCAGCGACCAGAGGAAGGCAAGAAGCGCAGTAGCGCCCATCAGAAGGGCGATGGGAATGAGCCACGTGAGATAACTCATGAGGCTGCCTCCGCGAGCTTTCCTGCCCGCCGCCCGGCTGCTACCGGCTTTGGAGTGTCGCCGCGCAGCCTCAGGGCGTTGGCGACCACGAGGATGGAGGAGAGCGACATGGCGATGGCGGCGATCAGCGGCGTGACATGGCCGGCGAGGGCCAGCGGCAGAACCGTGACGTTGTAGATCACCGCCAGTCCGAGGTTCTGCTTGACGAGGGCGCCTGCGCGCCGTGCGATGGCAAGAGCGGCGGGTACGGCGGCAAGCGAAGCGTTGAAGAAGACCAGGTCGGCGGCGTTGCGACCAATCTCGGCGGCGTTGCCGGGGGCCATTGAGACGTGCGCAGCCGAAAGCGCGGGGGCGTCGTTCAGCCCGTCGCCCACCATCAGCACCTTGCGGCCCTGACCGCGCAGTTCGTCAAGCCGCGCAACCTTGTCGGCAGGCAGCATGGCCGAGCGCCAGCGCTCAAAGCCGAGATCGCGAGCCACGGCGGCCACCGCCCGCTCTCCGTCGCCGGAAAGCACCTCCAGCTCAAATTCCCGCTCCCAGAGCGCCTGGACGGCCTCCTTCGCGTCGGGTCGGGGCGTGTCGGCAAAGGTGAAGGTTCCGGCAAGCTCGCCGTCACAGGATAGCGCGCTCATGCTTTTCTCGTTGTCCGACACCACGCCCCGGCAGGCCCAGGACGGCCGGCCGAGCATGTAGACTGCGCCGTTGATCCTCCCCTCGATGCCGAGGCCAGGATATTCTGCAAAGTCCTCCACCGCCATTCTGCTGTCCGGGCGCAGGCTCGCAATGGCGCGCGCAGCGGGATGGCGCGAATTGAAGGCGAGCGCGGCCGCGGCTTCAAGATGATTTTCCGGGACGGTGGAAGCGGCGACCCGAAGATCGCCTAGCGTCAGCGTTCCTGTCTTGTCGAAGACGACCGTATCAGTTTCGGCCAGCCGCTCCAGCGCGCTGCCTTCCTTGAGGGCGATGCCGCGCTCGAAGAGCCGGCGCGCCGCCATCACCTGCACCATGGGCACCGCCAGTCCCAGCGCGCAGGGGCAGGTGATGATCAGCACCGAGACGGCGATCGTCAGGGCGCGGTGCCAGTCGCCGGTGACCGCCATCCACCCGGCAAAGGCGATGAAGGCCAGCGTGTGGATGACCGGGGAGTAGAGGCTTGCGGCCCGGTCGGCGATGCGGCGATAGCCGGAGCGGCCCGCTTCGGCAGCCTCCATCATCCGGATCATTTCGGAAAGAAACGATTCCTCGGCTTCCCTTTCGGCGCGGATGGTCAGCGATCCGTTCAGGTTCAGCATGCCGGCGCTGACGTGATCGCCAGGGCCGGCGTTGACGGGTTCCACCTCGCCGGTCACGAGCTGGGCGTCGAGTTCGCCGCGGCCCTCGGTGATGGTGCCGTCGAGGGGAATGCGCTCGCCCGGGGCGACGAACAGGGTTTCGCCCTTGGCGATCGTGCGCACGTCCTTGTACTCGCGCGTACCGTCCGCCGAGATCGTCACCGCACCTCGCGGCATGATGCGCGCCAGCCCGACGATGGCGGTTCTGGCCTTGCGCCGCATCATGTGGTCGAGCGTGCGGCCCACGAGCAGGAAGAAGGTGAGCGAGACCACGGCGTCGAAATAGGCATGCGGCTCGTTGCGCAGCGTGTCGTGCAGGCTGAGCGCCAGCGTGAGCACGATCCCGACGGAGATCGGCACGTCCATGTTGGTGCGCCGATGCTTCAGCGCCGACCAGGCCGAGGCGAAGAAGACGCGGCCCGAATAGGCGATCGTCGGCAGCGCCAGCAGCGCCGAGATGAGGTGGAATGCGTGGCGCGTTCCGGCATCCGCTCCGGACCATACGGATACCGACAGAAGCATGATGTTCATTGCGGCAAAGCCCGCTACGGCCGTGGCGCGCAGGAGCCGGCCGAACTCCGGATCGTCCTCCGACTGGTCCTGCGTGTAGAGCGCGGCGTCGTAACCCGCCCGTGTAAGCGTCGCGAAGAAGGGCGGCACCGGTCCGTCCTTCAGCCATTGGACCGAAACCCGGCGGGTGGTGAGGTTGAGCCTCGCGGCCTCAACGCCCGGCAGGGCAAGCAGCGCCGTCTCGATAGCTCTGATGCAGGCCGCGCAATGAGCCGACGGCACGGAAAGGTCGGTCTGCATTAGCTGCTCGGAGAGCGCGCGGCTTGCCAGGCGCACCTCCTCGTCGGAGGGCCAGCGTCTAGCACTGCCGATATCAGCTCCCGGGGCGCAGCAGACCGTCAATCCCTCAGCTCCGTGCAATTGCCGCATAGGCATGCCAGGTGGCGTGCCCCAGCAGCGGGAATATGACGACAAGGCCGATAAGGCCGGTGGCAACCGCGATGAGGAAGAAGGCGAGCACGATGGCGCCCCACATCAGCATCACGGGTAGGTTGTTCCAGACCAGCGCCATGCTGGTGCCCATGGCTGTCAGCGCGTCGGTGCGCTGGTCCACCAGCATGGGAATGGCAAACACGCTGATGGCGAAGGAGAAGGCGGCGAAAAGCCCGCCGACAATTGTGCCTGTCACCAGCATGGCCCAGCCGACCGGCGTGAAAAACAGCATCGGCACGATGTGATCGAGACCGGGGAAGGGACGCAGGCCGAAAAACAGCGCGTAGATGAGAACGGCTGCGCGCATCCAGAAGACCATGAGCAGGGCCAGGATCAGGCCGACGAAGAAGATCTGGCCACCGGAGCGGAGGGGCACGAAAAGTATGTGCCTCAAGCCCAGCGGCTCGCCTTCGGTGAGCCTGCGGCTCTTTTCATAGGTGCCGATGGCGATCAGCGGCCCTACGATCATGAAGCCGGACAGCGCGGGAAACAGGATATGGTCCCACCCGGCGGCGAACATGGCGGCCACCGTAAGTGCCGAAAGGGCAAGCACGCCGACGCCATAGAAAAGGCTGAGGCCCGGCCGCGCGGTGAAGTCCCGCCAGCCATCGCCAAGCCAGTGAAAAGCCTCGAGGATCGGCAGTCCGCGGTTGCGGGTAGACAGCGCCGCGGCCTGAAAATCGTCTGCGTGAATGTCGTTTGCCATGGTTCCCGTTCCTTCCACCCTTAGCAGGCGGATTTGGCGGCCCGGAACTGTCCAGGCCGAGTTTCATCCGGCATCTTGAGGTGGTCAACGCATTCGGACTGCGCCTGAATCGCGACATAGACGAGATGCGCGTTGGCGCCGAAGAAGAGGAGGAGACCGGCGACCACCCCCGTTAGCACCAGAAGGCGCGTCCTGTGCCGCTGGGTAGCGGCTTTCATCGTTCGGCCTCCGGCTTACCGTTGATGATCTCCGTCACGTAAAGTGTCAGGATCTTGCGGTCGAGCTCGCTGAGCCGGTCTTCCCAATGCGGCATGTGGCCCTGCCGTCCCTCGGAGATGGTGCGGATCAGCGATTCCCGGTCGCTTCCCGTCAGCCATGAATCGTCCATGAGATTTGGCACGCCCATGGCCGGGTCGCCGCGTCCGTCCTCGCCGTGGCAGGCGGCGCAATTCTCGGCAAAGAGCCGCGCGCCCTCCTCCACGCCCTTGGTGTCCAGCGGGCCGAGATCCTCTATCCCTTCGGCATTGTTGCGGATGAAGGAGACGATGGAAGATATGGAAGGCCGGTCGAGGATGCCGTCGCGGCCGAAAGCCGGCATCTGGGCGAACCGGGTTTCCGGATGGGTGGAGTTGATGCCGATACGGAGGGTTTCCGCCACGATCTCCGGATCGCCGCCCCACAGCCAGGCGTGGTCGGCGAGGCTCGGAAAGCCCGGATTGCCGCTTCCATCGAGTCCGTGGCAGACGGCGCAATTGTCACCGAACAGCGTGCTGCCGGATTCGCGCACGATCTGCATGAGCTCCGGCCGTTCCCGGATTTCGGCGAAGTCCAGCTTCGCGATGTCCTCGGCCCAGGCGGCGCGCCGCGCAGCGGCGGCTTCCTCGACCGCCTTTTCCACCGTCTGGCGCTGATCGATGCCGAGCAGGCCCTTGGTGTAGGTCACGCCTATAGGCCAGGCGGGCATCAGTACCCAGTAGACGATGGAGAACAGCGCCGTGGCGATGAGGAAGAAGAGGATGGGCCGCGGGACGCGGTTGTCCAGCTCCTTGATGCCGTTCCAATCGTGCCCGGTCGTGTACTGACCGGTAACGGGATCACGCTCGCGTTCGCCTACCGCCATGGCCGGTCCTCCTTGTCGAGCACGCTGACCTTGGCGCGCGCGAAGCGCTTCCGGTTGCCCGGCCAGAACGTATAGACGAGCACGCCGATGGACAGCGCGATGAGATAGAAGAGGCCCCAGCTCTTGGCCATGGCGACCAGGGTGTCGTGTCCGATGTCCATTATTCGGTCTCCTCAGCTTGCATGACCTCACCGCCCGCCGACTTCTGATAGGGGGCGTCGGTCAGCTTGCCGATGATCTGCAGATAGGCGACCAGCGCATCCATCTCGGTGAGCCGGCCGGGATCGCCGTCGAAGGCGCGTATGTTGGTATCCTCGCCGTAGCGTTCGGCCACCCCTTCCGCCGCGGCGCTGTCGGGGAAGGCCTGGGCGAAGGCGTCATGGGTGGCGTTCTGTACCATCTCGTCCGTGTAGGGCACGCCCACCTTGCGCATGGCCTCAAGATGGGCCGGCAGGTCGTCGATCTTCAGCGTATTGCGCTGCAGCCAAGCATAGGCGGGCATCTTCGACTCCGGCACCACGGAGCGCGGGTCGATCAGATGCGCCACGTGCCATTCGTCGGAATATTTGCCGCCGACGCGGGCAAGGTCCGGCCCCGTGCGTTTGGAGCCCCACAGCATCGGATGGTCGTATTGCGACTCCACGGCGAGTGAGTATGGGCCGTAGCGCTCCACCTCGTCGCGCAGCGTGCGGATCATCTGGCTGTGGCAGGCGTAGCAGCCTTCGCGCATGTAGATGTTGCGGCCAGCAAGTTCCAGCGGCGTGTAGACGCGCATGTCCTCAACTTTCTCCACCGTCTCATCGATGGTGAAGAGCGGCGCAATCTCGACCAGCCCGCCGATGCTGGAGACCACGATGATGGCCAGCGCGAAGCCGATGGCTGTCCGTTCGAGTTTCCTGTGTACTTCCGGCATGTTCTTATTCTCCCGCCACCAGCGGGCCATCGGCAGCGAGCTTGCCCGCCGGGTGGCGCGCCAGCGACGGTTCGTGCCGGATGGTCATGATGATGTTGTAGGTTCCGACCACAGCCCCCGTGAGGAAGAAGAGCCCGCCCACGGTGCGCGCGATGTAGTAGGGGTGCATCGCGACCAGCGACTCGATGAAGGAATAGGTCAGCGTGCCGCTCTCATTGTAGGTGCGCCACATCAGCCCCTGGATGATGCCCGAGTTCCACATCGCGAAGACGTAGATCAGCGTGCCGATGACCGCGCACCAGAAATGCACCTCCACCAGCGTGTTGGAGTACATGCGCTCACGCTTCCACATGGCGGGTGTCAGCGTGTAGAGCGCGCCGAAGGTGATCATGGCCACCCAGCCGAGCGCGCCGGCATGGACATGGCCCACGGTCCAGTCGGTGTAGTGCGAGAGCGAGTTGACGGCGCGGATTGCCAGGAACGAGCCCTCGAAGGTGGAGAGGCCGTAGAAGACCGCCGCCACCATCATGAAGCGCAGCGTGGCGTCGTCACGCACCTTGTGCCAGGCGCCGTTGAGCGTCAGCAGCGCATTGCCAGCCGAGGCCCAGGAGGGCACGAGGAGCATGATGGAGAACGTCATGCCCAGCGTCTGCACCCAGTGGGGCAGGGCGGTGTAGTGCAGGTGGTGCGATCCTGCCCACATATAGAAGAAGGTGATGCCCCAGAAGCTGATGATCGAGATGCGGTAGGAATAGATCGGCCGTTCCGCCCGCTTCGGCAGGTAGTAGTACATCATGCCGAGGAAGCCCGCGGTGAGGAAGAAGGCGACGGCGTTATGCCCGTACCACCATTGTGTCATCGCGTCCTGTACGCCCGAGAAGAGGGAATAGGCCTTGGCGCTTGAAAGCGAGATCGGCACCGCGAGGTTGTTGACGATGTGCAGGACCGCCACGACCAGGATGAAGGCCATGTAGTACCAGTTCGCCACATAGATGTGCGGCTCTTTGCGGCGGGCGAGCGTGCGGATGTAGAGCACGAAATAGACGACCCAGACGATCACCAGCCAGATATCCGCATACCATTCCGGCTCGGCATATTCCTTCGACTGGGTGATGCCCAGGAAATAGCCGGAGACGGCGAGCAGGCAGAACAGATTGTAGCCGAGCAGCACGAACCAGGGGCTTACCTGGTCGGGCAGGCGCGCAAGCGAGGTGCGCTGGACCACATGCAGCGAGGTGGCGATCAGCGCGTTGCCGCCGAAGCCGAAAATCACGCCCGTGGTGTGCGCCGGTCTCAGGCGCCCGAAGCTCGCCCATGCGGCGTCGAAGGTCAGCTCCGGCCAGGCCAGCAGGGCGGAGACCCAGACCCCGATGAACATGCCGAAGACCGCCCAGGCCATGGTGAGGACGATTCCGAAGCGGATGGGATCGTCGTAATACTCGGAAAGCCGACTCTCATCCGGTTCGGGCGCGTCGATGTTCCGCAGAAGCGCGACCACGACGACTGCGCCGAAAATGGTGATGAGAAGGCCGTGATAGCCCAGAACGTCATTGCGGCCGGCGATCCCGAGGGCTGCGCCCGCAAGCGTGACGAGCCCCGCAAGCCAAAGACCGATCTGTCGTTCAGCGATGGTCAGTCGTGCGATCACTCTCAAGACCCTTTCTTCTATTGTGCCGCTTACGGTGCTTCGCCGTGCGGCGGCTCGATTTGAAGCATCACGCCGAGCGTGTCTTTGTTCTGGATCAAATCGGCGAGCGAGTATTTGTCGAAGACGGCGAAATAGGCTTCGAGCGCCTCGCGCACGACGCCCTTCAGCCGGCATGAGGGGGACAGAAGGCACGTCCCGCCCTTCCTCATGCATTCTACCGGCGCCAGATCGTTCTCCGTCGCGCGCACCACCGCGCCAATATTGATGTCTTCGGGCGGCTGCGCGAGCGCGATGCCGCCGGAGCGGCCGCGCGTGGCCGCGATAAGCCCCATGTTGCGCAGGTTAAGCGCCACTTTCAGCAGATGATTGCGCGAAAGCCCGTAGGAGTCGGCCACCTGCTGGACGGTGACCGGCCGGCTTTCGCTTGCGCCAAGCATCATCAGAATGCGCAGCGCGTAATCGGTATGGAGCGTCATGCGCATGGGGCTATTCCGCAACGCGCCCCTTGGCCGGTCGCATGAGGCCGCCGAGCCCGACGGCCAGCAGGAGAAATGCCTTCACCACCTCGGCCGAGGCGTAGAGAAAGTGGTGCGAGCTCGGCGGAAGCGGCTTGCCGGCGATGATCGCTTCCACCCTCTGATCGAGCACCGGCAGCAGCCAGAAGAACTCGATCGCAAGCAGGAGGAGGGCGGCGGCCGCTCCCGCGATCATCCAGCTGCCGAGCCGCGGCAAGGCCGTAACGGCGAGAAGGAGCACGGCCGGAATCCATTCGATGCGCGAGAAAAGCGCGAAGGTGACGCGGCCCACATCCAGCGCCACCGGCAGATCGAGCGAGGGTGCCTCGAACTTCACTGGCGTGGCGAGGAAGGAAACGCCGACCAGCATGCCGAGCCAGAAGACGGCGATGAAGGCGGCTGCCGCATAAGCGTGTCGTTTACGGCTCATGGCTGGCCTCCTGGATCCCAGGCCTGGTGAGGGTGAAGAACATGGCGAGTTGCAGGCTCTTGGCGATGCGTTCCGCCCGCTCGATGAAGACGACCGCGACCTGCGGCGTACAGCGCTCGTTCACCGTCTCGCGGAAGAGTCCGAGCCAGATTGCGAAATCCGTCTCGCGCACCTCCTTGAGCTTCAGATGCGCCGGAACGGGGCGGCCGCGATATTCGCCGGTCTTCAGGATCACCGAACACCAGAAGTCCGTCATCTTCTCCAGATGCGGCTCCCAGTTACCGGCGATGTGGCGGGCGAAGATCGGCCCCAGTCGCTCGTCCTTGCGCACGCGAGCATAGAAATCGCGTACGATTCCGCCGATGAAGGCCCGGTCGACGCCTTCGGCGACAAGGGGCTCTTCCGGTCTGGGCCGTGCAGCCTGTATGCGGATATTGGTCATTGGTCGCTCTAAAAAGTGGTATCGCAAGTACCACTATTCAGAGCAGCTGCTCCGGGTCAACGGATGGGTTGTCGCAATGACAAAACGTCTCGCGCGGACAAAACGTCTCATGTGGCCGCGTTTGTGCCGGGGAGGCCGCTACTGACCTGCGGCCTCGCGTGCGATCCCGTCCAGGATTTCGTTGACCTCGTCGCGGCCTCCGCCTTCGGGCAGGCGGCGAAAGCCGACCTTGACGACGCCCGGCTCGGCTTCCGTCTCATAGACGAAGACGATGTACGGGCAGTAGGCGATGTTGGCGACGTCCTGCTCCATTACACGGCGCGAGACCACGGCGGAGCAGAACTGGAAGAACTCTGCGTCGCGGTAGAGCTTCCTGTCCGCGCCGACGTCTTCGGCAGTGCGCGCAAGCATCTCGCCGATGTCGCCGTGGTGATCGATCACATAGCCGAGATTGATGATGGCGTCGTTGACCGCGAAAGCGACGTCCTCGAAGGGTGCTTCGGTCTGATAGAGCGTAACATCATCCTGCGCCCGGGCGCTGGCGGCGGAAAGCAGGAGCCCGAAAGCTAGGGCTGGCCAGGCGGCGCGCAACATCGTCATGGTCAGGTCCCTCCCTTCCCGCTCACGGTCTTATGTACGCATATCCCTCGGCCTGAAGCTCCATGAGCCGCACCACGCCCGAAGGTACCATGACCGCCTCGCTCATCAGCGGCACGTCCTTGCCAGCCTTCTTCACCATGTTCCTGTGGGTATTCTCGCAGGCGGCGAATGTGATCTCCGGACTTTCGAGCGACATGGCTGAGATGCGCTCCTCCACCGGGCTTTCTCCGGCAACGAGCATGTTGAGGCCCGGTCCATAGGCGACGATCTCGATCTGCACTTTCTCGCCCTTGGCCTCGTAATAGTGTCGGACGTTCTCGGCATTGTTGAGCGCCAGATTCATCACGGCCGGATCGTTCTGATCGACATGAATGGCGAGCTTGTGCACAACCTCTTCAGCCTGGGCCGCGATGGTGAGCATGGAAAAGGCGGCGGCAATGGCCGCGGATCTGATCGCAAACATTTCGCTTCCTTCTGGTCTTGCACGATCACCTGCTATCCTTGAGCATCATGCGTTGACCAGGCAACCGAAAAGATCAAGGATGCAAAAATCTGAATATGTCGATTGCGCATCTGGGCGCGCTTAAGGGAAGTTGCCGATGCCCATCTCACGCCGGAACCTGATGAAGGGCACCGCAGCGCTTGCGCTTGCCGGGCTCGCCTTACCGCAGGCCCGCGCTATGGGCCGGCTGGCCGTCGGAGAGGGAGAGTTGATCATCGTCAGCGATGGTCACATGACGTTGCCGCTCGAATTTCTCTTTCCCGATCTTCCGGAAGCGGAGCTTAAGGCGCTGCTTGCCGCAAACGGCATGCCCACGGACGGCTACAGTCCAGACTGCAACGTGACATTCCTGCGCGCCGGAGACCGCCTGGCGGTCTTCGATGTCGGCGCCGGTCCGAATTTCACGCCGACCACCGGCAGGCTTTTCGACAATATGGGCGAGGCGGGCATCGATCCGGCGGAGGTGACTGATGTCATCTTTACCCACGCCCATCCGGATCATCTCTGGGGCCTCTTCGATGATTTCGATGAACTTGTCTTCCCCAACGCCGCCTACCGGATGGCCGAGGCCGAATGGGATTTCTGGCGCGCGGAGGATACGCTGGACAAGATGCCGGAGGAGCGTAAGAGCTTCGTCGTAGGCGCTCAGAATCGGCTGCCGCGGATCGAAGAGAGCATCAGGCTGTTCAAGCCCGGCGCGGAAGTTATTCCGGGTGTGGAAGCGGTGGACACCGCTGGCCACACGCCGGGCCATGTCTCCTTCATGGTCCATGGCGGTGTGGAGCCGGTTCTGGTGGCGGGTGACGCGGTCACCAATTTCGCCTCCTTCGCCCAGCCGGAGTTGCGGGCCGGTAGCGATCAGGAGCCGGAGCTGGCGGCTGCAACTCGGGCGAAGCTGCTCGAGCGGCTGGCAGTCGAGAAGGCGCGGCTGATCGGCTATCATCTGCCGCATCCGGGAGCCGGAACGGTCGAGCGCAAGGATGGTGCCTACCGGTTCGTGGCTGCGTAGGGTTGGTCTGATCTATCGGTCCGGAAGAGCGCGATCCAAGTTATTGTTTACGCAATTGCGGACGGAAAACCGGTATCCGTCTTTCTTGGAATTGCTTTATGCCTGCCGAACCCCTCGGCCCGGCCTTGCGCGCCGGTGCACAGAACAGGCCGTAAAGGGCCTCGATCACCGGCTCGACCTCCTGCCTCGCGATCGAATAGTAGATCAAGCGGCCTTCCCGACGCGCGTTGACGAGACGGTCGAAGCGCAGCCTTGCCAGTTGCTGCGACACGGCCGCCTGCGGCATGTTCATGGTCTCTTCGAGCTCCGAGACCGACTTTTCGCCCTCAGCCAGAAGGCACAAGATGAGCAGCCGGCCTTCATGCGAGAGCGCCTTAAGAACGTTGCTTGCCTTGCGCGCTTGCTCCAGAAGCCGTTTGAAATCGTCGGGCGGGCGGGCGGGTTTCGGCTCTGGCAGGCTCATGCGCCCTCCGGTGGATCGAGCTTTGCAATGAGCTCATCGAGAAGATACCAGAAGAACTCGCCGCCGGGATAGCCGCGGATTCGGCCGACTTCCTTGCCGTCTTCGATAAGAACAAAGCTGGGCGTGATGCGCTCGCTGGCGATACCCTGAAGATCCTCCGGCCACTCCTTGGTTATATCAACCCGGCGAAGCGGCGCGCGCCGCCCCTGCTCGGTCTTGGCATAGGCGGGCGCGATCTCCTCGTTGAATTTGGCGCACCAGACACAGCCTGGCCGCTCCAGCATGATGAGCTCCGCCGCCTGAAGCGGCAGGGCGGTGGCCAGTAGCGCTGCCAAGGCCGGAAGGATTTTCTTCGTCGCACGCATGATCCGTCCTTTTGTGCTTTGCGACATATAGGAATTTCTGAATATCTTCCACGGGGTTTCGCGGCGGCGCGGTCGCTGCATGTGCAAGAAGGCGGAAAATGATGCTGGAGGTGAGTGCCGGGGCAGCGCTGATGGCGGGGCTTTTGTCCTTCGCCTCCCCCTGCGTTCTGCCGCTCGTGCCGCCTTACCTCGCATGGCTTGCAGGCGTGAGCTTCGATGAACTGCGCACCGACAGCCTGGAATCGAAGCGCAAGCGCCGCATCGTCATCGCCGCATTCGCCTTTGTGCTCGGCTTCACCACGGTCTTCATCGCGCTCGGGGCGACCGCCAGCGTCGTGGGCAGGACGATCGCGCAGTATTTCGGCGTGCTCTCCTTCATTGCCGGCATCATCATCATTGTCATGGGCCTGCATTTCCTCGGCCTGTTCCGCATCGGCCTGCTTTACCGCGAAGCACGGATTCAGGTCGGCAGAAAGCCCGCCGGACCGGTTGGTGCCTACATTATCGGGCTTGCCTTCGCCTTCGGCTGGACGCCATGCGTCGGCCCGGTGCTCGCGGCGATCTTGTTCATTGCAGGCTCGGAGGGGACGGCCGCGCGCGGAGCGGGACTTCTGACCATTTATTCGCTCGGAATCGGAATTCCTTTCCTCCTGGCGGCGTTTTTCGCAAGTCGGTTCCTCGACTGGGCGGTGTGCTTTAGGAAACATATGCGCAAGGTCGAGATGCTGATGGGCGGGCTCTTGATCCTCACTGGCTTGCTATTCATCACGGGGCAGATGTCGACCATTTCCTACTGGCTGCTTGAGATGTTCCCGGTCTTCCAGACCATCGGTTAAAGGTCGCAGCCATGTTCAGACTCATTCTTGCCGCTCTTGCGTTTAATGCCGTGCTCGCCCTTCCCGCCCTTTCGGTCGAAATCGGCGACGACGGCCTGCACAAGCAGGATTGGTTCTCCATCACCTTCCGCGACATTGCCGAAGACATCGAGGAAGCCGCTGCCGAGGGAAAGCGCCTCGCCATCGTCTATGAGCAGCGGGGCTGCATCTATTGCCGGAAGCTGCACGAGGAGCTTCTCGCGGACCCGGAGGTGCGCGACTTCATCAAGGCCCATTTCAAGGTCGTTCAATACAACATGTTTGGAGACGAAGAGGTCACCGACCTGGACGGCGAGGTGCTGACAGAAAAGACCGCCGCGCGCAAATGGGGTTATGTCTTTACGCCAACTATAGTCTTTCTCCCTGAAGAGCTGCCGGAAGGAAAGTCGGTCGCCGAGGCCGCGGTGGCAACGATGCCCGGCGCCTTCGGCAAATGGGTCTTCCTGCACATGTTTGAGTGGGTCGCCCAGAAGGGCTACGAAAACGGCGAGCATTTCCAGAAATACCACGCCCGGAGACTTGCCGAGCTGCGGGCCGCCGGCAGGCAGGACGTGGAGTAGCGGCCGTGGCGATATATGCAAAAAATCATATGCATCGTTTAAATGGTCCGGCAGGGCCAGTTAGGGGTTGGCCTGCCACAGCGCACGGCAGGGGGAGAATGGTTCTATGAAGTTTGCGAAGACGATTTTTGCCGGAGCGATTTTCGCGCTGCAGGCGGCCGCCGCTCCCGCCGGTGAAGCGGTCCCGCCGGATCAGGTCAAGTTCGAGGATTTCGCTGTTGCGGAGTCGCTTACGGGCGTGCCCGGCGATCCGCAAGCGGGTGCCGAGGTTTTCAGGGACCGCGGATTGGGCAATTGCCTCGCCTGCCATGCCAACTCCGCCATGGAAGAGGAGCTGTTCCACGGAACGGTGGGACCGTCGCTTGACGGGGTAGGCTCCCGCTGGGAGCCGGCGCAGCTTCGCGCCATCGTTGCCGACGCCAAGAAGGTCTTCGGGGAAGAGACGGTCATGCCCGGCTTCTATTCGCTCAATGTGGGGGCGAACGTCGCCAAGGACAGGGTTGGCCAGACCATCCTGACGGCGCAGCAGGTCGAGGATGTGGTGGCCTATCTCGCCACGCTCAAGGAATAAGCGCGCCAGCGCAAGGAGTAGAGGAATGAAGATAAACAGACGTCAGGCCCTGGGGCTTTCCGCGGGTGCGGCCGTCTTCGCGGCCGCCGGTTTCCGCGCGGCCCCGGCGGTCGCTGATGCGGCTGCGACCGAGGTTGCGATCAAGGAGTTCACTGGCGGGATCATTCCTGCCGAGGCGGGCAAGCTCACGCTGAAGACTCCTGAGATCGCGGAAAACGGAAACACCGTGCCCGTTTCTGTCAGTGTAGAAAGCGCCATGAGCGGCGACGACATGGTTGAATCGATTGCGATCCTGGCCGAGGGCAATCCCAATCCCGGTGTCGTCGTTTTCAGTTTCACGCCCATGAGCGGCGCAGCCGCCGCCACAACGCGCATGCGCCTTGCCAAGACGCAGAACGTCATCGCCATCGCCAAGATGGCTGACGGCACGTTCTACATGGACAAGAAAGAGGTCAAGGTGACCATCGGCGGCTGCGGCGGCTGATCTGTCAGGAAGGACGACTGGAATGGCTACTCCCAGACCACGTGTGAAGGTGCCGAAGACGGCCGCGGCCGGCGAGGTGATCACGATCAAGACGCTGATCAGCCACGACATGGAATCTGGCCAGCGCAAGGACAGCGAGGGCAATACGATCCCGCGCAAGATCATCAACAAGTTCACCTGCGACTTCAACGGGCAGACGGTGTTCTCGTGCGACATCGACCCGGCGATCTCGGCCAATCCCTATTTCGAGTTCAACGCCAAGGTCGCTGAAAGCGGGACGTTCAAATTCACCTGGGTCGATGACGACGGTTCGGTCTACGAGGCCGAGGAAAAGATCGAGGTGAAGTGAATAAAGGCGGGGTAAAGTGTATGCGCCGTGGAGCTTGGGAGGGATTGCCCGTGAGAGGAAAATTTGCCGCAATCGGCGCAGGCGTGCTCGTCGCTTCGGCACTCGCCTTTTCGGCGGTGCAGGCCGAGCCTGTGGACGAGACGCTCAGCATCGACGGCGTGGAAATGACCACGCGGGCCAAGGCGCAGGAAGGCCTTCCCTTTGACGAGGTTCTCTCGGGCTGGCTGTTCCGCGAGGCGGAGACGCGGCAACTGGAGGCTGATTCCTTCGAGAATCCGGGCATGCTTTACGTCGAGCGGGGCGAGGAGATCTGGAACACGGTCGAAGGCCCTGCCGGCCAGTCCTGCGCGTCCTGCCACGGCGATGCGGCCGAATCCATGGCCGGCATCGCTGCGCATTATCCCAAGTGGGATGCGGATTCCCAGCGCCCCATCAATATTGAGCTCAGGATCGACAAGTGCCGCGTCGAGCACATGGGGCTCGAGCCCTACAAGTTCGATTCCGACGACCAGAAGGCGCTGACGACCTACATCAAGCATCAGTCGCTCGGCGAGCCAGTAAATCTCGATCTTGCCGAAGGCGACATGCAGAGCTGGTGGGAGCGTGGCAAGGAGCGCTACTACCTGCGCACCGGGCAGTTGAACTTCGCCTGTGCGTCCTGCCACGAGGCCAATTCCGGCCTGTATATCCGCGCTGACCATCTGAGCCAGGGCCAAGCGAATGGGTTTCCGACCTACCGGCTCAAGCAGGCGGACATGGTCTCCCTGCACAACCGCCTGCGCGGCTGCATCCGCGATACGCGCGCTGAAACTCCGGCGGCCTTCTCCGACGAACTGATGGCGCTGGAGGTGTATCTCACCTGGCGCGGCACCGGGCTTTCTGTCGAAACGCCAGCGGTCCGCCAGTAGCAGAATCGGGCGGGCGAGCAGCCCGCCGCCACCCGCTTTTGCGCGGAAAAGGCTCTGGCGAGTGCCGGCCCGGCATTTGATTGCGAGAGTGGAAGCATGTTTTCTCGACGCGAATTTTTGATGGCCGGTGCGGCGCTGTCGGCCATTGCCGGCTCGGGGCTTGCCGGAAAGTGGTCGCGGGCGGCGGCGCAGCAGGCGCTGACGGAGAACGACCTGCTCGATTTCGAGAGCTTCGGCAACGTGACGCTGGTCCACCTGACCGACCTTCACGCGCAGCTCATGCCGGTCTACTTCCGCGAGCCCTCCATCAATATCGGTGTGGGCGAGGCGGCCGGTCTTCCGCCCCACGTCACCGGGGTGGATTTCCTGAAACTGTATAATATCGAACCCGGAAGCCCCGAGGCCTATGCGCTGACGTCGGACGATTTCGTGTCGCTCGCCAGGACCTATGGCAGGATGGGCGGCTTCGACCGCATCGCGACCGTCATCAAGCATATCCGGGCCGAGCGCGCCGACAATATGCTGCTGCTCGACGGCGGCGACACCTGGCAGGGAAGCTACACCTCGCTGCAGACCAAGGCGCAGGACATGGTGGAGGCGATGAATTCGCTCGCACCCGATGCCATGACCGGCCATTGGGAATTCACCTATGGCGCGGAGCGCGTCCAGGAGATCATGGACGCGCTGCCTTTCCCCTTTCTCGGCGGCAACATCTATGATGCGGTATGGAACGAGCCCGCATTTGAAGCCTACCGACTGTTCGAGCGGGGCGGCGTGAAGGTCGCGGTTTTGGGCCAAGCCTTCCCGTATACGCCGATCGCCAACCCGTCCTGGATGATCCCCAACTGGTCGTTCGGCATCCGGGAGGAGGATGTGGCAGCCAATGTCGAGGCCGCGCGCGCGGAGGGCGCGGAGCTGGTCGTGCTCCTCTCCCACAATGGCGTCGATGTGGACCGCAAGCTCGCCTCCAGGGTGACCGGCATCGACGTGATCCTGAGCGGACACACCCATGACGCGCTGCCGGAACCGGTCATTGTCGGCAAAACGCTGGTGATCGCCAGCGGCTCGCACGGCAAATTCGTCACCCGCCTCGACGTGGACGTTCAGGGCGGCGAGATGAAGGGCTTCCGGCACCGGCTGATCCCCATCTTCTCCGACGTCATCACGCCGGATGCGGAGACCACGGCGCTGGTCAGCCGGTTGCGCGCGCCCTATGAGGCCGAGCTGAAACGCGAGCTCGCCACGACCGAAACGCTGCTATACCGCCGCGGCAATTTCAACGGCACCTTCGACGATCTGTTCTGCCAGGCGCTGCTGGAGGTTCGTGAGGCGGACATCGCCCTGTCGCCCGGCTTCCGATGGGGGGCCTCGCTGCTGCCCGGCCAGACGATCACGGTGGAGGATCTGCACAACGCCTGCGCCATGACCTATCCCGCGGCCTACCGCTCGACCATGAACGGCGAGACGATCAAGGCCATTCTCGAGGACGTGGCAGACAACCTGTTTAACAAGGATCCCTACTACCAGCAGGGTGGCGACATGGTACGCGTGGGCGGGATGGCCTACACGATTGACCCTCAAGCTGAGATGGGCAGCCGCATTTCGGGCATGACGCTGCTTCGGACTGGAGAGCCCGTCGATCCGGCGAAGGACTATGTCGTGGCTGGCTGGGCCTCAGTGAATGAAGGTACGGAAGGCCCGCCGATCTGGGAGGTGGTGGAGGAATATCTGTCGCACAATCCCGTGGTGCGGCTTGAGGATAACCGCTCGGTCAGGATCGCGGGCTGAGGCGGCCCGGCCTACTCGGCCGGAGAGGGCACTTCCTTGCTTGAGACCGCGCTGGCCCTACGCCCATCCACAACCCTGTCGGCAATTGCGGCGCTCGTCATCATTGCCGCGAGTGCTATGATCGAAGACAGCGCCAGCACCGAGCCGCCCGTGAAGCCAGCGCCGATCGTGCAGCCGACGGCGAGGATGCCGCCGAAGCCCATCAGCGCGGCGCCGATCGTATAGCGCAGGATCGAGGGCGCGCCTGGCTCGGAAAAGGTAACCACCCGGAATTCGCGAAAGAGGAAGGCGGCAAGAAACGCGCCGGCGAGCACGCCCAAGAGCACGCCCTGATCCAGCCCGGCAATCGTATCGGAACCGATTGCGATCTCGCCGGTCGTGGCAAGCGGCCGGATGAAGGAAAGGCTTTCGGCCTGGATCGGCTCGAACACCTGCTGGGAAAGCGTGTAGGTAAACCACCAGCCGGCGGCGACCGTGAGTCCTACGCCTATACCGCCCAGTGTACGCCATGGCGACAGCCGGACCTTGACGCAAAGCACCAGCGCGCCAAGGACAAGCACGATGCCGAGAGCCACGCCCGCCCAGCGGCCGAGCCGGGCATGAGCCAGAATGTCGTTGCCGCCGACCTGTGCGGTGCTCCACAGCCCGCCGATTGCATCCCGCAGCGGGACAAGCACGCCGCTATATGTTGCGAGTCCAACCACGCCGACGATGAGGCTTCCGTAAAGCGCGCGCAGATTGCCCGAGGCGGCGAGAACCAGCAGGCGGGAAACGCAGCCGCGCGTGAGCACCATGCCAAGCCCGAACAGCGCACCGCCGATCAGCGCGCCCGACAGGCTCTGCGCGGTCGAAAAGAACCGCGTTTCCACCACATCGAGCTCACCGTAAAGCAGCAGGAGTTGAACGCTGAGCAGGGCGGCGGCAAAGCCGGCGATCCAGGTGGCGAGCGCCCTCAGGTCGCGACCGCGGGTAAGATCGAGCACGGCCGAGCGCGTGCAGAACGCGCTGCGCTGCGCGAGAAAGCCGAAGACCAGCGCGACGATGGCACCGCCGAGCACGGCCGTGCCCGGCTCGCCCAGCCTGTCTATGAGAGGAACAAGATCCATCGTCAGCTTCCGGTGTGACTCGCCGAAGGATAACGGGTTGCGGACAAAATTCAGGATACGATGATGCGCACGGGCATGTCGACAGGGATCGATAAACCGGCAATCAAGCCGGGTTTGGATTCCTGTTCCATCGCAGCCTTTGAGGCAGGGCGTAAGCCGCTGCTACCTGATGCGCGGGAGCTCCTGCCACTGGTGGAACGGCGGCGGTGAGGAAAGCTGCCACTCCAGCGTTGTCGCGCCTTCGCCCCAGGGGTTCGAGCCTGCCAGCCGCTTCCGCGCAAAGGCTTCGGCCACACCGAACAGGAAGATGAGTATGCCGATGGCCGAAATGTAAGCGCCGTAGGACGAGACCATGTTCCACCCCGCAAAGGCGTCCGGATAGTCGATGTAGCGGCGCGGCATGCCTGCAAGCCCGAGGAAATGATGGGGAAAGAACGTTACATTCACGCCCATGAACATGATCCAGAAGTGAAGCCGGGCGATGAAGGGATTGTACATGTAGCCCGACATTTTCGGGAACCAGTAGTACCAGCCCGCGAAGATGGCGAAGACCGCGGCGAGCGAAAGGACATAATGGAAGTGCGCGACGACGTAATATGTGTCGTGCAGCGCGCGGTCGAGCCCCGCATTGGCGACCTGAACGCCCGTCACGCCGCCGACAGTGAACAGGAACACGAAGGCCATCGCCCATAGCATGGGAGCACGGAAAGTGATCGACCCGCCCCACATGGTGGCGATCCACGAGAAGACCTTCACGCCCGTCGGCACCGCGATCACCATCGTCGCGAAGGTGAAATAGCGCTGCGCGTCGAGCGAAAGTCCGACGGTGAACATGTGGTGAGCCCATACCACGAAGCCGATCACGCCGATCGCCACCATGGCATAGGCCATGCCGAGATAGCCGAAAATCGGCTTGCGCGAGAAGGTCGAGATCACGTGGCTGACGATGCCGAAGCCCGGCAGGATCATGATGTAGACTTCGGGATGGCCGAAGAACCAGAACAGGTGCTGGTAGAGGATCGGGTCACCGCCGCCGGAAGGTGCGAAGAACGTCGTCCCGAAATTGCGGTCCGTCAGCAGCATGGTGATCGCGCCGGCGAGGACGGGCAGCGCGAGAAGCAAAAGGAAAGCCGTGATCAGCATTGACCAGGCAAACAGCGGCATCTTGTGCAGCGTCATGCCGGGCGCGCGCATGTTGAGAATCGTGGTGATGAAATTGATGGCGCCGAGGATCGACGACGCGCCGGAAATGTGGATCGACAGGATCGCCATGTCGACGGCCGGGCCCGGCTGACCGGCAGTGGAAAGCAGGGGATAGAGGGTCCAGCCGGTGCCGGCACCATAGGCGCCGGAAGCGCCCGGCACGAAAAGCGACATCAGGATCAGGAGGAACGACGGCGGCAGCAGCCAGAAGGAGATGTTGTTCATACGCGGGAATGCCATGTCCGGCGCCCCGATCATGAGCGGTATCATCCAGTTGCCGAAACCGCCAATGAGGGCGGGCATGATCGTGAAGAAGATCATGATCAGGCCATGAGCGCTGGTGAAGACGTTGTACATCTCCTTGCCCGCATCGATGGCCGCCGGGCCCTCGAACCCGTAGACCATGGCCGCCAGCCCGTGGAAGATCTGGATACCAGGCTCCGCCAGCTCCCAGCGCATCATGATGGACAGGAAACCGCCGATTACCCCCGCCGTGATGGCGAAGATGAGATAGAGCGTACCGATGTCCTTGTGATTTGTGGAGTGGATCCAGCGCACCCAGCCGCGCGGACGGTCCTGGTGCATCTTGTGAACGGTTTCGGACGCCATGGCTGAAATCCCCGGTCCTTGGCATCGAGGCCAAATGGGTGAACGAAGCCGGTGCCGATAAGTTCCGGCGCGGGTTGAAGAACCAGCGCGCTATGCGGCGGGTGATATCCCATCTATCCGTTTGCCAGGGGCGCGGACCGGCTGCCCATGGGCGGAGCGGCTTGCGCTACTGAAATATGGGCATGCCCGACGTCCAGATCGCAAGGCCGATGACGGCAATCATGATCCAGAAAAGCGAATTGATGAGCATCCGGACAAGATCCCGGTTTTGATCGGTCGTCACGCCGAGCCGGTCGGAAACCCAGTCGCCGGGCGCCAGCAGAACCCAAAGGATGAACTGTCCGATCTTTCGCATGGCGGGCACTATAGGCGAGGTGGGAGGCAGGTCAAAATGGATGCCGCGGGACAGATCGACGCTCCGCGAATGGGCGCGGTGGGCCGCAAGTCATTCTTCAGCCGCGTATCTGCCGCCAGACCGTGTTCGTCAGCGACCCGCGCAAGCCCCCAAGAGCAATGTTTCCTGAAGGGCAATCCCGGAACAATCCCGAAGATCACAAGGTTCGAGCGCCGTTGCGAGGATGGAGCTCCACAATGACAAATCCAAAAGACCATATGCTTTCGTGGCTCAAGGATGCACACGCCGCTGAAGAGCAGGCAATCACCATGCTCAGCAATCTGGCGCGGCGTATCGAGAGTTACCCGGAACTCAAGGCACGCATTGAACAGCACGTCACCGAGACACGGCGGCAGGCGGAACGAGTTCGCGAGTGTCTTCGCCGCCACGGCAGCGACACCTCAACCGTGAAGGATGTGGGAACCAAGCTGATGGCCCTCGGCCAGGCGCTCAGCGGCATCTTCACGGGCGACGAGGTGATGAAAGGCGTCCTTGCAAGCTACACCTTCGAGCATATGGAGATTGCCAGCTATAGGATCCTGATTTCGGCGGCGGAGAAATTGGGAGATACCGAGACGGCCGACGTCTGCAGGGAGATTCTCGAGGAGGAGCAGGCGATGGCCGACTGGCTGGAAGACCATCTGGAAGGCATCACGGACAGGTTTCTCGCCTTGGAAGCAGCTGAACTGTAGCAGCCCTCCTTGTCTCGCGCAGAAGAGGGCATTCATAGGTCGCGCGTGCCGTTCTGATCCCCGCTAACGGGATCTATGCCAGCTTCCGGCGGTCGCAGGCATGTTGCTGACATTCTCGCCCCGCGAATTTGACAGCGCTAGCATTGTCAATTCAGCTTGCCCGAATTATGCTTCCAGACAGGAGGCTTGAAAATGGGAGGTTGAGGACTGTTGCAGCGTTTTACGGACCGCCCCGGTCACGTATGTCAGCGCTGTCATTACCGACCGCATTATTGAAAATCCGTGTCACGCGCAGCCGTTTCCGCGCGGAAACGGCTGCGGCGTCGCCGGGAGAAAGGCAGACCAAGCAACTGGCGTTTTAAGTGCTTAAGGGAGGAAAAACATGAACATAACAGCCAAGTTGACGATGGCCATCGCAGCGCTGGCGGCTACGAGTGCCGCTGCATTCGCAGGGCCCGAGGTCGTGGAAGGACCCGGACCGGAGCCCGAGTGCTTTGCGCCGTGGGATGAAAGCACTAAATATCTTCAATGGCCTGCACGCGAGGGACCCTACCGCATCGCGGTCGTGAACGGCTTCGTGGGCAACACCTGGCGCATCCAAATGATCCAGACGGCCAAGGCCTTCGCGCAGGACCCCTCCGTGGCTGACAAGATCAGCGAGTTCAAGGTCGTTTCGACCGGAACGGATGCGCCCGCGCAGCTTGGCGCGATCGAGGACTTCATCAACCAGGGCTTCGACGCGATCGTTACCATTGCGGTCTCGCCAGACGGCTTCGACCGGGTGATCCGGCTTGCGGACCGGGAAGATGTGGTGCTGGTTCCCTTCGACAACGTGCTCGACACCGACAAGGTGATGCAGGTCAACGAGGATCAGCTCGAGATGGGCCGCACGTGGGCGCGTTTCGTGCTGAAGGAGCTGGAGGCGCAGGGAAAGACCTCCGGAAAGATCCTCGAGGTGCGCGGTCTGCCCGGCAATTCGGTCGACCGCGACCGCTCGGTCGGCATTCATGAGGTGCTCGATGCCTCCGGCGGTGACTGGGAAGTCGTGCAGGTGGTTGGCAACTGGGACGATGGCACCGCGCAGAAGGTGACCGCAGACGCCATTGCCGTGCACGAGCGCTTCGATGCGATCATCACCCAGGGCGGCAGCACCGGCGTTGTCCAGGCCATGATTGATGCCGGCCATCCCTTCGTGCCGGTTGCGGGCGAGTCTGAAAACGGCTTCCGTAAGCTGATCGCCGAGCATGCGGACGAAGGCCTGAAGAGCATTTCGATCGGCCAGTCGCCAGGCCTCGTCGCCATTGCCATGAAGGCGGCGATCTCCGCACTCGAAGGCAATCCCATGCCCCAGCTCATTTCCGTGCCACTGCCTGTGGCTACCTATGATGAGCTTGAGGACGGCGTGAACTACTGGTCCGACCTGCCGGACAATTTCTTCACCGTAAACGAGTTCCCGCCTTGCGGCGTCAACATCTCCGGTCCGGCGATCATGGCCCAGACCGAGGAAGACGTGAAGTGAGGCTTGCTCCGCCGGCGCGCCTTGCGCCGGCGGCTCTTTCCGCCTGTCCTAGAGCCTTTTCATCCGGGCCCAAAGCGCATGCCGAGTGACCAGCCATTCATCCAGCTGGCGGGCGTGACGAAGTCTTTCCAGGGCATCCGTGCGCTGGAGAACGTCGCCTTCGCCTGCCGGAAGGGAAGCATCCACGCCATCCTCGGGGAAAATGGCGCGGGAAAATCCACCCTGATCAAGATCATGTCCGGCGTGCTGGCGGCCGACAGCGGCGAAATGCGCGTGGAGGGCAGGCCGGTCCGCTTCTCAACACCGGCTGAAGCCGCGAAGACCGGGATCGTCTGCATCTTCCAGGAGCTTTCGCTGGTCCCGGATCTGTCGGTGGCCGACAACATTATGCTGGCCGATCCGCCGAAGCGCTTCGGCATGATCGACCGGCGCAGGCAGCGCCGCCGCGCGGAGGAATTGCTGGCCCGCATCCGCTGCGAGGACATCGATCCGGACGCGCTCGTGCGCCAGCTCAGCCTTTCGCGCCGGCAGATGGTGGAGATCGCGAAGGCGCTGGGCCAGGAGCCGCGCCTGCTCATTCTTGACGAGGCGACGTCGGCGCTCACCAGCCGCGACGTCCAGACGGTCTACGACCTTCTGGCCGAGCTCAAGGAGCAGGATGTCGCCTGTCTCTTCATCTCCCACCGCATGCATGAGGTGGAGGCACTCTGCGATACCCTTTCGGTGTTCCGGAACGGCCGGCACATCGAAACCTTCGCGAAGGGCGAAAAGAGCGACCGGGAAATCGTCCACCTGATGATCGGGCGCGATGTTGAGACGCAGTTCCCGCCCAGGCCCGAACCGCGCCGCCGTGAGCCGCTTCTGGAGGTGAAGAACCTGAGATGGGAAAACAGGCTGAAGGGCATCGACCTCTCGGTGGGCCGCGGAGAGATCGTCGGCCTCGGCGGTCTCGACGGGCAAGGCCAGAAGGAGCTGCTGCTCGCGCTTTTCGGGGTCCTGCGGCAGGTCGAGGGAACGGTCAAGGTGGGGGGCATGGAAGGCGTTCCTGCCTCGCCGGCTGCCGCCCGCAGCGCCAGGACGCGCATTGCCCTCGTGCCGGAGGACCGCAAGACCGAAGGGCTGATGCTGCAGCTGCCCATCGCAGACAATCTGCTCGCCTCCGCCTTCGCGCGGGTCTCCAGCGGGCCGTTCATCGACCGGGCCAAGGCGGAGACGGCGATATCGGCTGCCATCGAGAAGCTGCGGATCAGGCTTGGCAGCCCCCGCGACATCGTTGCCACCCTTTCGGGCGGAAACCAGCAGAAGGTCGTCATCGCCAAGTGGCTGATGGTGGAACCGGACCTCATCCTGCTCAACGACCCCACGCGCGGCATCGACGTTGGCACGAAGCAGGAGATTTACCGGCTGATGCGCGACCTTGCCGAGGAAGGAAAGGCGGTCCTTTTCTATTCGAGCGACTATGCGGAGCTGATCGGCTGCTGCGACCGCGTGTCGGTCATGTATGACGGCCGCGTCGTCGCCGAGCTGGAAGGGGAGGGGATCACCGAGGAGGCCATCGTCGCCGCCTCGCTCAATATCGCGCCGGAGGCAGCGGCATGAGGCTCGCCAAGCGCCTTCACAGCGCCGCGCTCAGAAATCGGGCGTTTCTCGGCGCTCTTCTTCTCTTTGCGGTTTTTTACCTCGTCTACCACATGCTGCATCCGCGCGGCTTTTCTTCCGCGGTGCTCATCCAGAACACCAATGAATCGGTGGCGATCGTTTTCGTGGCGATGGCGCAAACCTTGCCGGTGCTGACCGGCGGGCTGGACCTCTCCGTCGGCGCGGTGATGACGCTCACCAACTGCATCGCCTCCGAGCTGCTCACCGGCACGCCGGCCGAGATGCTTTTCGGTGCATTGCTTACCCTTGCCTGCGGCGCGGCCTTCGGCTGTGTCAATGGCCTGATCGTCGTCTACGGGCGAATCCAACCCATCATCACCACGCTCGCCACGGGGGCGGTCGCCATCGGGCTTGCGCTGCTGATCAGGCCGCGTCCCGGCGGCGAGGTCGATGATGATCTCAGCTGGGCAATGACCAACACGGTTTTCGACTTCGCCGAAACCTACGGCCTTGCCGAGGGCGGCGAGGCGGCGTGGCTTCAGCCCTTTGCCGCCATCCCGGTTCCGCTTCTGATCGTGCTTGCGGTGGTGCTGTTCATCTGGCTTCCCTTCCGCAATACGCAGATGGGGCGCACCGTTTATGCGGTGGGTTCAGCGGAAGGGGCTGCCTACATGTCGGGCCTGCCGGTGGAGCGTGCCAAGATCGCCGCCTTCACGCTCGCCGGTCTCTTCGCCGCCTGTGCCGGCCTTTATCTCGCTATTCAGACCTCTTCGGGCAATGCCGACGTTACCCAGGCTGGCGCCTATACGCTGAATTCTATCGCTGCCGTTGTGCTCGGAGGCACGTCGCTCTATGGCGGCGTGGGCGGCGCGATCGGCTCGCTTGTGGGCGCGCTGATCCTGCGCGTCATCTCGTTCTACTTCCGCATCCTGGCGATCGACCCGCTGCTGCAGCCTCTGATCGAGGGCGTGGTGCTGCTTGGCGCGGTCAGTCTTGGTGCGCTGCGCACGCTGAGGGTGAAGAACAGGCTGGAGCTTTTCCGATGACCGCAAGCGCCATCACGCGCGCCATCGCGCGCATTCGTGAGGAGGAACGGCCGGTCCTGATCGCCGCGGGCTTCGTTCTCGTCATCCTGATAATAGGCACCGCCTATACAATGCTCACCCAGGGCACGGCGCCGCTTCTTTCGCCCAACTACCTGCTCCAGCAGCTGCAGACCGGCGCTTTCCTCGGCATCTGCGCTGCGGGCATGATGGTGGTGATACTTCTCGGCCACATCGACCTGTCGATCCCCTGGACGCTGACCACGGCGGCCATGATGGCGACCGCTGTTGGGGGTGAAATGGCGATCCCGACGGGTATCGCCGTGGGGCTGGCGGTGGGCCTCTTTAACGGGTTTGGTGCGGCGGTGCTGCGCATCCCGTCCATGATATTCACCCTCGGCGTCGACAGCGTGCTGCGCGGGCTCATGGTCTTCCATACGGGCGGCTTTGCGCCGCAGACGGATGCGACGCCGCTAATGCGTTTTCTGGCCTCCGGCAGGGTGCTCGGCATCCCCTCTGCCGTCTTTGTCTGGGCTTTGGTGTCGGTCGTGATTGCCGTGATGCTGAGCCGGACCGCCTTCGGCCGCGCGATCTACGCCACGGGGTCCCGCGAAGCGGCGGCCTATCTCTCCGGCATCCGTACCCGCCTTGTCATCATCGGGGCCTTCGTCTGCTCCGGCGTGTGCGCGGCCATCGCGGGGATACTTCTCGCCGGCTACGCCACGCAGGCCTACCAGGGCATGGGGAACATCTTCCTGCTGCCCTCGATCGCTGCCGTGGTTCTCGGAGGTACGCATATCCTGGGCGGCCGCGGCCGCTATATTGGAACGCTTGTCGGCGTTATCCTCATCGTGCTCTTGAATTCGGTCCTGTCGATGATGCAGATGCCTGAGGCGGTTCGCCAGATCATCTACGGCGCGGTGATCATCGCCATGCTGCTCGTTTACGGGCGCAATTCGAAAGTCACGTTCTGAGGGAGGCAAGACGCGATGGCGGAGGAACACTACGAGATACGCGACGAGCGCTTCGCGAAGCTCATCCACATGAATGCCGATGTGGAGGTTCTGTGGACCGGTGGCCGCTGGACGGAGGGCCCGGCCTATTTCCCCGCCGGGCGCTATCTGATCTGGTCGGACATCCCGAACGACCGGCTCCTTCGCTGGGACGAGACGAGTGGCGCCGTTTCGGTGTTCGAGCAGGGCTGCCTCAACCAGAACGGCCATACGGTTGATCGGATGGGACGGCTCATCTGCTGCGAGCATCGCGGCCGGGCGGTCACCCGCCGGGAATTTGACGGCTCGCGCACGGTGCTTGCGAGCCATTTTGAGGGCAAGAGGTTCAATTCCCCCAATGACGTGGTGGAAAAATCGGACGGCTCCATCTGGTTCACCGATCCCACTTACGGCATCGACAGCGAGTATGAGGGCGACGCGGCGGAAAGCGAGATCGGTGGCTCGTTCGTCTATCGGATCGATCCCGACGGCACGGTGGACTGCGTTATTACCGATATGGTCCAGCCGAACGGACTCGCCTTCTCGCCCGACGAAAGCATCCTCTACGTGGCCGATACGGGGCACACGCACCGCCCGGACTGCAAGCCGGTAATCCGTGCTTATCCCCTTCGGGACGGCGGAAAGAAGGTTGGCGCGGGGAGCGAGTTCGCCACTTGCGAGGCGGGCCTGTTCGACGGCTTCCGCGTGGACACGAACGGAAATATCTGGTCCTCGGCCGGCGACGGGGTGCATTGCTTCGCGCCCGACGGCACGCTGCTCGGCAAGATCCGCACGCCTCGCGTGGTTTCCAATGTCTGCTTCGGCGGCCCCAAGCGCAACCGCCTGTTCATCTGCGCCACGACCATGCTGCTGTCGGTCTATGTGAATGCAAGGGGCTGCGGGCTGTAAGGCTTCCCGTTTCGTTCCTTCGGAGCGGCGAGTTGCGGTCCGGGGGAGAGCAGCGACATGCCGAACTTCGGGAAGCCAGGCATTTGGTTCATTCGGGTCTTGCAGCGAAAAGCCCGAATGAACCCTATTCGCGCTCACTGATGCCGATAAGGTGCCGCCGGCAGAACGGGATCGCCTCACGCACCACCTGTTCCACGCTGGGCGCTACATCGATCCGGCAAATGGGTTTCTCCTGAAGCAGGTCTGGAGGCTCCAGAGTGTCGAACTGGCTGTCGAGAAGAGTGGCCGGCATGAAATGACCTTTCCGGACAGCGAGGCGGCTTCGGATCACCTCCCGCTCGCCGTCCAGAAAGATGAGTGCGAACGCCCCCATCCTTTCGCGCAGGAAATCGCGATAGCGGCGTTTGAGCGCCGAGCAGGCGATGAAGGCCGGGGCGCTGCTTTCAGCGTTCAGCGCCGTCACCGCCTCCGCGATGCGCGCCAGCCATTCCCAGCGGTGCTCGTCGGTGAGAGGAATGCCGCTCGACATGGCCCGTATATTCCGTTCCGGATGGAACCTGTCGCCTTCGAGGAAGTGGCCGCCGAAGGCTTCGACGAGGCGCTCCGCCACCGTAGTCTTGCCGACGCCGCTTACACCCATGACGATGGCGTTCCGGCAGCGTTCGGTCACATGCTCCTCCTCGGGCAGTTCATCTGATGACTCAGTCATGTTAGCGCTGTCACGCAACGATGGCTAGCATGTGCCGGTCATGTTGCATTAGGATGAAAACGGCGAATGGGAGGAATGCTGCGGAATGCGCGACGGCAGGAAGGTGACACTGTCCGATGTGGCAGCCCATGTCGGTGTTAGCGCGATCACCGTATCACGCGCGCTGCGCACACCGGAGAAGGTCTCCCTCAAGCTGCGCGAGGAAATCTCCAGGGCCATAGATCTGCTCGGTTATGTGCCCGACCCGGCGGCGCGGGCGCTTGCTTCCAGCCGGACGGACGTCATCGGCGTCATCATTCCTTCCGTCACCAACAGCGTTTTTGCGGATGTCCTGCGGGGCATCTATACGGCGGTCGAAAAGACCCCCTTCGACATCCAGCTCGGCAATACGCGGTATTCGCCCCTCAAAGAAGAGAAGCTGCTCAAGGTTTTTCTTGGCCAGAAGCCGGCCGGGCTCATCGTCTCCGGGATCGACCAGTCGGAAAGGGGGCGCAGCCTGCTTGAAACGGCGTCCTGTCCGGTGGTGCAGATCATGGAAACGGGCGAGAATCCCGTCGACATAATGATCGGCTTTTCGCATTACGAGGCCGCGCGCGCCGCCACGATCCATCTGATAGAGCAAGGCTACCGCAAGCTTGCCTTCATGGGCGCCAGAATGGACCCGCGCACGCAGCGCCGCTTCCAGGGCTTCCGGCAGGCAGCGGCCGAGGCCGGCCTCTTTTCGGAAGAGCGGGTCGTGACCACCGCCGAGCCCTCGTCCGTCAGCCTGGGTTCGCAGCTCTTTTGCGAGCTGATCGAACAGGCGCCGGACCTTGATGCCGTGTTTTGCATCAATGACGATCTTGCGCTGGGCGTCATGTTCGAGGCGCAGCGGCGACGGTTGTCCGTTCCCGACCGGCTCGGCATTTGCGGCTTCAACGACCTTGAGATGATGGCGGCCGCCGAACCGCCGATCACCAGCGTGCGCACTTTCCGCTATGAGATGGGAAAGCGCGCGGTGGAAATGCTACTGGAGGCGATTGCCGTCGGCCGCGGCCACAGAGGAACGATCGTCGATCTCGGCTTCGAAGTGAGGAAGCGCGCAAGCACCGCCCGCGGCAGCTGCGGCGCATCGGACTGAACTCCCTGCCGAAAAGCCCATTGATCGGGTGAAGTGAAGCCAAGGAGGATGTGTTGCGCTCGGGAGCAATGTAATACTGCCGAATCATTTCGGCGATGTCATTTCAGGCTGGTGAATTGGGCAATTCCGGGTATATCGCTGTCATCTGCACGTCCGAGCAGGCCTCATTGCACATCCGTCGCTGCGGAACAGGCGGTGAGCCGTCATGTGATTCTGAAGCAATGCCGCATCTCCGCGGTTGAAGGAAGCCTCGCCGCTTTTTCCCATGGAAACCACAGAAGCCCCTGTCGTTCATGCGCGCTACGCCGCGTTCCGTCACAGTGCGTTCACCCGCTACTGGCTGGCGCGAGCCTTTGCCTCCTTCGCCACCCAGATCGTTTCCGTGGCAGTGGGCTGGCAGATTTACGACCTGACGCGCGATCCGTTCGATCTCGGGCTGGTGGGCATCATCCAGTTCGCACCTTCGCTCCTTCTCTTCCTGGTAACGGGCGCCGTGGCGGACCGCTTCGGGCGGCGCATGATCATGGGCCTTTCTGTTACGCTCGAGGCAATCTGCGCCAGCATTCTGCTGATCCTTACGTTGCGGGGGCTCAGTTCCGCCCTGCCGGTCTTCGTGGTGCTTGCTGTCTTCGGCATTGCGCGCGCATTCCTGGGGCCGGCGTCGGCCTCGCTGATCGCCAATCTGGTTCCGGCGAAGGATTTCGCCAACGCTGTGGCATGGAACTCCACTGCCTGGCACCTTGCGACCATCACAGGTCCGGTCGCGGGCGGCTTGCTCTACGGCATTTCGGCCGAAGTTGCCTATGGAACCGCGGCGGTGCTCATGCTCGCTGCGGCGGGCTTCTGCTTCTCCATCCCCAAACCTGCCCAGCGCACCGGGACGGAGCAGCCCTCGATCGAGGCGCTGCTTGCAGGTTTTCGCTATATCTGGCGGGAGAAGGTCGTGCTCGGCGCGATCTCGCTCGACCTTTTCGCCGTCCTGCTTGGCGGGGCGGTGGCTCTCATGCCCGTCTATGCGCGCGACATCCTGGAGGTCGGGCCCTGGGGCCTGGGACTGCTGCGCTCGTCCCCTGGCATCGGGGCGCTGCTGGTCACTCTGTGGCTGGCCGGGCATCCGATCCGTGATCATGCGGGCGTGATCATGTTCGTCTTCGTCGCCTTTTTCGGCGTGTTCACCGCCGTTTTCGGCGTCTCGACCGTGGCATGGCTGTCGATCGCCGCGCTTGCCGGACTTGGTGCTGCCGACATGGTCAGCGTTTACATCCGTGAGACGCTGATCCAGCTCTGGACGCCGGACCGCTTGCGCGGCCGCGTCAACGCGGTCAACATGGTCTTTGTCGGCGCGTCGAACGAGTTGGGAGAGTTCCGTGCCGGCACGATGGCGGCCCTCATCGGCGCCGTGCCGGCGGTGGTCTTCGGTGGTGTGGGCGCGGTGGCCGTCGCTGCGCTGTGGGCCTGGCTCTTCCCAGAGCTGCGCCGCACACGCCACCTCGATGTGCCTGAACGGCTGGGCGGGTGAGACCTCAGACCATCCCTAGCGCAGCCTTGTAGAGCTCCAGGATAGCCTCCTCTTCCTGCCGCTCGGCCTGATCCTTCTTGCGCAGGCGGACGATCGTGCGCACGGCCTTCACGTCGAAGCCATTGCCCTTCATCTCGGCATAGACTTCCTTGATGTCGTCCGAGATCGTCTTCTTTTCCTCTTCGAGCCGCTCGATGCGCTCGATGAAAGCGCGGAGCTGTCCGGCGGCAACGGTCTGCGCGGTCTCACTGGTAATGTCGTCAGCCATGGCTGTCTCCGGAATGAACGGGAGGGGAACCGGCCCCGACTCGGGCAGGCGAGGAATGACGGTTCGATGCCTTAGCGCACCGTTCAGGTCAAGGCCGTTCCGCGCCGCAGGCCATGGTTCCTGCCGCAGCGTCGGCCGCTCGCTTTCCGGATGATGGCGCGCGCCCCTTTTTTGCGGGCTGCCGCAGTACCATATGAGCCCAGGTCGCGCCCAAGGACGCGCGGATCCCTTTCGCAATTGCGAAAAAACCTGTATGAGCGCGGCCAACGAAATGCCGGTGCGGCTCAACGCCTGCTCCACTGACCCCCGAAGAGAACCAATGAAGCTCCGCAATATCGCGATCATCGCCCATGTCGACCATGGGAAAACCACTCTTGTCGACGCGCTCCTGAAGCAGTCCGGCTCCGTGCGGGACAACCAGCGCGTGGACGAGCGCGCCATGGATTCCAACGATCTGGAGCGGGAGCGAGGCATAACGATCCTGGCCAAGGCCACTTCAGTGGTCTGGAAGGACGTGCGCATCAATATCGTCGACACGCCCGGCCACGCCGATTTTGGCGGGGAGGTGGAGCGCATTCTCAACATGGTGGACGGGGCCGTCCTCCTGGTCGACTCCGCCGAAGGCCCGATGCCGCAGACCAAGTTCGTGGTTGGCAAGGCCTTGAAGGTGGGACTCCGGCCCATCGTCGCCGTCAACAAGATTGACCGGCCGGATGCCCGTCCCGACGAGGTGGTCAACGAGGTGTTCGACCTCTTCGCGGCGCTGGATGCGACGGACGAGCAGCTGGATTTTCCCATCCTTTACGGCTCGGGTCGCGACGGCTGGATGAATTTCGATCCCGCCGGTCCCAAGGAGGAAGGGCTCGCCCCGCTCTTCGATCTCGTGCTCAGGCATGTGCCGGAGCCGAAGGTGGAGGATGGTCCCTTCCGCATGATCGGCACGATTCTGGAGGCGAATCCCTTCCTCGGCCGCATCATCACGGGGCGCATCGCTTCCGGCTCCGTGAAGCCCAATCAGGCGGTCAAGGTACTCTCGCGCGATGGCGCGCTTTTGGAGCAGGGCCGCATCTCCAAGATCCTGGCCTTCCGCGGGCTCGAGCGCCAGCCGATCGAGGAGGCGCATGCGGGCGACATCGTGGCGATCGCGGGGTTGTCCAAGGGCACTGTGGCCGACACCTTCTGCGACCCTGCGGTGAACGAGCCGCTGCCCGCCCAGCCCATCGATCCGCCAACCGTCACCATGAGCTTCCTGGTCAACGATTCGCCGCTTGCCGGCACGGAGGGCGACAAGGTGACGAGCCGCGTTATCCGCGATCGCCTGCTGCGCGAGGCTGAGGGCAATGTGGCGCTCAAGGTGGAGGAGTCGTCCGACAAGGATTCCTTCTTCGTCTCCGGCCGCGGCGAATTGCAGCTTTCTGTGCTGATCGAGACCATGCGCCGTGAGGGGTTCGAGCTTGCCGTTTCGCGCCCCCGCGTGGTGATGAAAAGGGATGAGAACGGGCAGCTTCTCGAGCCGGTCGAGGAAGTGGTCATCGACGTGGACGAGGAGCACGCTGGCGTGGTCGTGCAGAAAATGTCGGAACGCAAGGCCGAGATGATCGAGCTTCGCCCGTCGGGCGGTGGCCGCCAGCGGCTTGTCTTCCACGCCCCCACGCGCGGTCTTATCGGCTATCAGTCGGAACTCCTGACCGACACGCGCGGCACTGCGGTGATGAACCGGCTCTTCCACGCCTACGAGCCGTACAAGGGCGAGATCGGCGGGCGCGTCAACGGCGTGCTCATCGCAAACGAGCCGGGCGAGGCCGTTGCCTACGCTCTGTGGAACCTCGAGGATCGCGGACCCATGATCATCGAGCCGGGCACGAAGGTCTATCAGGGCATGATCGTCGGCATCCACACCAGGGACAATGACCTAGAAGTGAACGTGCTGAAGGGCAAGAAGCTCACCAATATCCGTGCTGCAGGCAAGGACGACGCGGTGAAGCTCACGCCTCCTATTCGCATGACCCTGGAGCGGGCGCTTTCCTGGATTCAGGAGGATGAGCTGGTCGAGGTTACGCCGAAATCGATCCGGCTCAGGAAGCTCTATCTCGACCCTCACGAGCGCAAGCGCTTCGAGAAGCAGAAGTTCGCCGGAGCGGCCTGAAAACCCGTCGGGAGCGGCCAAATTGAAGGCTTTCCCGTGCGTATGCTGTGGCGGGTAGGGCGGGCGCGCCGCAACCGGAAGCGGAACGTTTTTTGGGGCTCGGCATTATCTCCATGATCTGCAATGGAGAAATTCGATGGTAGACCCCAGTCGGAACGATCCCGCCGGCCCGCGCGATCCTCGCGATCCCTACGTTAAGCCGAGAAGGGACGAAACCATGCCTCCCCCGGCGGCAAACCAGACGGTCGTCCGCTCCAGTAGCGGCGCAAGCACCTTCGTGGCGGTAGCCGTCGCCGCTGCAATTCTGGTCGTGCTATTCTTCGCCTTCGGAGGCGGGGACTTCTTTGGTGGCTCGGAAACGGCCATGGAAGGTGAGGACACGATCGTCATTCCCGACGATACGACCACCGCCACGCCGGGCAATGATGCACCCGCCGATGCCGCTCCGGCCGCGCCGGGCGGCAATGCAACGGACGTAGCCCCTGCACCGGGTAGCGGCGATACGGCACCCGCGCCGGAGACCGAAGCACCGGCCGCGCAGTAGTGGGCTTGCGCTAATAATCAGTCCGCGGGTCGCCGCGAAGACTGCGGCGCTGCCCGTCAGGCATGGATGGGCTTGTAGAAGGCAGCCAGCGCGGCTTCCTTCACGGCCTCTGACATGGTCGGATGGGCATGGCAGGTGCGTGCCAGATCCTCGGCAGCCCCGCCGAACTCCATGAGCACGGCCGCCTCGTGGATCATCTCCCCGGCACCGAAGCCCAGGATGTGGACGCCCAGCACGCGGTCGGTCTTCTTGTCGGCCAGAACCTTCACGAAGCCGTCCGTGTGCAGCATCGAGCGCGCGCGGCCGTTGGCGGTAAAGGGGAACTTGCCTACATTGTATTCCACGCCTGCTTTCTTCAGCTCCTCCTCGGTCTTTCCGACGGAGGCCACCTCGGGGCTCGTATAGACGACGCTCGGGATGACGCCGTAATTCACGTGGCCGGCCTGCCCGGCGATGATTTCGGCGACCGCCACACCCTCATCCTCCGCCTTGTGGGCGAGCATCGGACCCGCAATCACATCGCCGATTGCGTAGATGCCGGGCACATTCGTGCGCAGGTGATCGTCCGTCCTCACCCGGCCGCGTTCGTCCGTTTCCACGCCTGCTGCTTCAAGGCCGAGACCTTCGGTGAAGGGTCTGCGGCCCGTGGCCACCAGCACGACGTCGCCGTGCAGGGTCTCGGCCTCGCCGCCCTTGGCGGGCTCGAAGGTCACGCTTGCGCCGTTTTTGGCTTTCGAGACGTCCGTTACCCGCGCGCCCAGTCGGAACTCGAAGCCCTGCTTTGAAAGCAGGCGCTGGAACTGCTTCGCCACCTCGCCGTCCATGCCGCCCAGGATCGTGTCGAGATATTCGACCACGGTCACCTTCGCGCCGAGCCGCGACCAGACCGAGCCGAGCTCCAGCCCGATAACGCCGCCGCCGACCACGATCATGGTTTCCGGCACCTTCGTCAGTTCAAGCGCGCCAGTCGAAGAAACGATCACCTTTTCGTCGAACTTCACCTCGACTCCGGGGATTCCGGCGACGTCGGAGCCGGTAGCGATGACAATGTTCTTTGTCTCGACCGCCTGCTCCTTGCCGTCCTCGCCGGTCACCACCACTTTCCCGGCCGCTGCGATCCGGCCTGTGCCGCGGAAGGTGTCGATCTTGTTCTTCTTGAACAGGAAATCGAGGCCCTTGACGTTCTGCTCGACCGTCCTGGTCTTGTGGGCGAGCATCTTCTTGAGGTCGACTTTCGGCTCGCCCACTTCGATGCCGAGATCGGCAAAGGAGTGACGGGCCTCAGCCAGCATTTCGGTGGCATGCAGCAGCGCCTTGGAGGGAATGCAGCCGACATTCACGCAGGTGCCGCCGTGGTTCGGCCGTTTCTCGACGACAGCCGTCTTCAGCCCAAGCTGCGCAGCCTTGATGGCGCAGACATACCCGCCCGGGCCGGTTCCGATCACGACGACATCATATTGCTCTGCCATGGATTCACCGCCTGTTCTCGCGGGCGTTTCACCGCCCGCCGGTTACATCGAGGATTGCTCCGGTCGCGTAGGATGCCGCGTCGGACAGCAGAAACATCACCGCCCGGGCGATCTCTTCCGCCGTTGCCGGCCGCTTCATGGGAATGAACGGAGCGAACTGGCGCACTCGGTCCGGCTGTCCGCCCGAGGCATGGATGTCCGTGTCGGTGACGCCGGGGCGGACCGCATTCACGCGAATGCCTTCCTCGGCCACTTCGCGCGCAAGCCCCACCGTGAAGGAGTCGATGGCGCCCTTGGAGGCGGCATAGTCGACATATTCCCCAGCCGCCCCAAGCACCGCCGCTATGGATGAGAGATTGACAATCGCACCGCCTCTCCCGCCGTTTCTGGTCGACATGCGCTTCACCGCTTCACGCGCGCAAAGGATCGAGCCGATGACATTGATGCGCATCATGCGGGTAATGCGGTCGAGGCTCATATCCTCGACGCGGGACTTGCGGTCCACGACGCCGGCATTGTTGACCAGCGCGTCGAGACGGCCGAACTTATAGTCGACAGCCTGAAACAGCGCGAGGACGTCCTCTTCGTTACCGACATCACCCCGCATAGCCAAGGCTTCGCAGCCTCTGGCCTTGATATCGGCCGCCACTGCCTCGGCAGCCTGCTCGTCCGAAACGTATGAGAAAGCGACGCAGTAGCCACTCTCAGCGGCGAGTCTGGCTATAGCCGCGCCGATCCCCCGCGAACCCCCTGTTACGAGAAGGACTTTCTTTCCGTTCATGCTTGGCACAGCCCATCGTTTGGGGGTGAGTTCAAGAATTTTCGTATGATGGTCCACTTATTCTTAAAGTAATCTACTTCGGGTATAGCGCGGAGAAATGCTTTACCCCATTTGCTTTTCTCGTAAAGGGCGGACTTCACTGTTTCGACCGGAAAAAGGTAGAATTCCGGCGGCTTCTTTCCGCCATCCTGACCCAATCGAGCGTAACGGTATCCGCGATTCAGCGCCACAAAGACTACGAAGTCGCACTCAAAACGCTTGATCAAGAAACCGCCATCAAAATCCGTGGCATATCGGCTCTTAACTTGAGCCCGAGCTGACGAGTTACGATCCGGGTTAATCGCAATAAGGTCATATCCGGGCATACGAGTATAAGTCTTATGCGCAACGATACCTTCGATGAGCAGGTGACCAAGAACTAGAAACTCAGCACCCTCCGCTTCGAGTTTTGAATTCAGCCGCGCCACGGCATCAAAGATCCAGCACCAGTCGCTCGGGATCCTCCAGCACTTCCTTGACGCGGACGAGGAAGGTGACCGCCTCCTTGCCGTCGACGATGCGGTGATCGTAGCTGAGCGCCAGATACATCATCGGACGGATGACGATCTGCCCGCCGACCACCATTGGGCGCTCCTGGATCTTGTGCATGCCGAGGATGCCGGATTGCGGCGCATTGAGGATCGGCGTCGACATTAGCGAGCCGTAGACGCCGCCATTGGAGATGGTAAAGGTGCCGCCCTGCATGTCGGCCATCGAGAGCTTGCCCTCGCGGGCGGCTGCCCCCAGACGGCCGATCTCCTTCTCGATCTCGGCGATGGTCATGCGGTCGGCATCGCGCACAACCGGCACGACGAGGCCGCGATCGGTGCCAACCGCCACGCCGATGTGGCAGTAGTTCTTGTAGATGATGTCGGTGCCGTCGATCTCGGCGTTGACCGCCGGGATTTCCTTCAGTGCGTGGCATACCGCCTTGGTAAAGAAGCCCATGAAGCCGAGCTTCACGCCGTGCTTCTTCTCGAACAGGTCCTTGTACTTCTTGCGCAGGTCCATTACCGCCGTCATGTCCACCTCGTTGAAGGTGGTGAGCATGGCGGCTGTGTTCTGCGCGTCCTTGAGCCTGCGGGCGATGGTCTGGCGCAGGCGCGTCATCTTCACGCGCTCCTCACGCGCCTCGTCCTCGGCGGGCGAGGGGGCGCGGCTCACCTTGGGCGCCTCAGCCGGCTCGCTGGGGGCAGCCCGGCCTCTGCCTTCGATGGCGGCCAGCACATCGCCCTTCAGCACCTGGCCATCCTTGCCGGTGCCGGCAACTTCGGAAGGCTTCAAATCCTGCTCTTTCATCAGCTTGGCTGCGGACGGGGCAGGGGGCCTGCGCTCCTCGATTTGCGGCTCGCCGCCGATTTCGGCCGTCTTGCGTTCCGCTTCGCGCACGGTGGAGGCGCTGGCCGGTCCGGCCGCCTGAGCGGCTGCATCCGGCTTTCCGGCATCCGCGCCTTCCTCGATACGGGCCAGCAGCGCGCCGATTTTCACCTCCTCGCCGCTCTTGACCAGCAGCTCACGGATGACGCCGCTTACCGGGGATGGAATTTCCTGCGCAGCCTTGTCCGTCTCCAGTTCGAGGATCGGCTCGTCCGCCTTCACCGTGTCACCGGCCTTCTTGTAGATTTCGCCGATCTGCGCCTCGGTGACGGATTCGCCCGCCGAGGGCACGGTCACCTCCACGAGCCTGCCGTTTCCGGCAGCGCGGGTCTCATCGACTTTGCTGCTGGTCATGTCAGCCTTCCCCTCCGCACTTTTTCCGGCCGTGCTTCCGGCCTTTTCTCTTGCCGCGCCGCCTTCACCGATGGTGCCAAGAAGCGCTCCGACCTCAACCGTCTCACCTTCCTTGACCGTGATCTCGGATAAGGTGCCGGCTGCGGGGGCGGGCACTTCGACCGTCACCTTGTCGGTCTCGAGTTCCACGATGGGTTCGTCGGCTGCGATCTGGTCGCCCACCGCCTTGAACCAGCGGCCGATGGTGGCCTCAGTGACGGATTCGCCCAGGGTGGGAACGCGGATTTCAGTGGCCATATCTTGTTTCCGTCGTCTCGTATCGGTGCCGGTCAGTCGCCCAGCGCGTCTTCAAGGAAAGCGGCGAGCTGTTCCAGGTGTTTCGACATGAGCCCCGTCGCCGGAGAGGCGGCGGCCGGGCGCCCGGTGTAGCGTACACGCTGATGCTTCGCGTCGATATGCTGCAGCACCCATTCCAGATACGGATCGATGAAGGACCAGGCGCCCATATTCTTGGGCTCTTCCTGGCACCAGACCATCTCCGCGTTGCGGAAGCGGGATAGCTCGTTGATCAGCGCCTTTGCGGGGAACGGATAGAGCTGCTCGATGCGCAGCAGATAGATGTCGTTGATCCCGCGCTTCTCGCGTTCCTCGTAAAGGTCGTAATAGACCTTGCCGGAGCACATGATGACGCGGCGGATCTTCGAATCCTTGACCAGCTTGATGGGCTGATCCTTTAGATATTCCGCATCGTCCCACAGAAGCCTATGGAAGGAGCTCTCGCCCGACATCTCGGCCAGCGTCGACACGCAGCGCTTGTGCCGCAGAAGGGACTTTGGCGTCATCAGGATGAGCGGCTTGCGGAAGTCGCGCTTCAATTGCCGGCGCAAGATGTGGAAGTAGTTGGCGGGCGTCGTGCAGTTCGCCACCTGCATATTGTCTTCCGCGCACATCTGCAGGAAGCGCTCCAGCCTGGCGGAGGAATGCTCCGGTCCCTGGCCCTCATAGCCATGCGGCAGCAGGCAGACGAGGCCGGACATGCGCAGCCACTTGCGCTCGCCCGAGGAGATGAACTGGTCGAAGACAACCTGCGCGCCATTGGCAAAGTCGCCGAACTGGGCTTCCCAGAGAACGAGCGCCCTCGGCTCGGCCAGCGAATAGCCGTATTCGAAGCCGAGCACGGCCTCTTCCGAGAGCATCGAATTGATGACCTCATAATAGGACTGCTGCGGGCCCAGATGGTTGAGCGGGATATAGCGGCTTTCGTCGCGCTGGTCGTAGAGCACCGAATGGCGCTGCGAGAAGGTGCCGCGCTCCGAATCCTGACCTGAAAGGCGCACGGGATTGCCCTCAAGAAGGATGGAGCCGAAGGCGAGTGCTTCCGCCGTCGCCCAATCAATGCCTTCGCCCGTTTCGATCATCTTGCGCCGGTTGTCGAGGAAGCGGCGAATGGTGCGGTGAACCTCGAAGTTCTCCGGCACCTCGGTGAGCTTCTTTCCGATCTCCTTGAGCGTCTTCATCGGAACGGCCGTCTTGCCGCGGCGCTGCTCGTCCTCGTTGTCGGCCGTCCTCAGGCCCGACCAGGCGCCGTCCAGCCAGTCGGCCTTGTTGGGCCGGTAGGACTGGCCGGCCTCGAACTCGGCCTCCAGATGGGCGCGCCAGTCCGCCTTCATGCGCTCGACGTCTTCCTCGGTGACGAGGCCTTCCTCGATGAGCTTCTTCGAATAGATCTCGATCGTCGTGGGGTGCGACCGGATCTTCTTGTACATGATGGGCTGGGTGAAGGCCGGCTCGTCGCCTTCATTGTGGCCGAAGCGGCGGTAGCAGAACATGTCCACCACCACTGGCTTGTGGAAGGTCATGCGGAATTCGGTCGCCACTTTCGCCGCATAGACCACCGCTTCCGGGTCGTCGCCGTTCACGTGGAAAATCGGGGCTTCGATCATCTTCGCCACGTCGGACGGATAGGGCGAGGAGCGCGAGAAGCGCGGATTGGTGGTGAAGCCGATCTGGTTGTTGATGATGAAATGCACCGTGCCCGCGACGCGGTGGCCACGCAGGCCGGAAAGCCCGAAGCATTCGGCCACCACGCCCTGTCCGGCGAAAGCTGCATCGCCGTGGATCAGAAGCGGCATGACCTTGGCGCGTTCGTGCAGCGGCACGATATCTTCGCGCTTGCGCCCGAAGAGCTGGTCCTGCTTGGCGCGCGCCTTGCCCATCACCACCGGATCGACGATCTCCAGATGCGACGGATTGGCCGTCAGCGACAGGTGCACCTTGTTGCCGTCGAACTCGCGGTCGGAGGAGGCACCCAAGTGGTACTTCACGTCGCCCGAGCCTTCCACGTCATCGGGCGCGAACGAGCCGCCCTTGAACTCGTGGAAGATGGCCCGGTGCGGCTTACCCATCACCTGGGAGAGCACGTTGAGACGGCCGCGATGGGCCATGCCGAGCACGATTTCCTTGAGGCCCATCTGGCCGCCGCGTTTGATAATCTGTTCCAGCGCTGGGATCAGCGACTCGCCGCCATCCAGGCCGAAGCGCTTGGTGCCCTTGTATTTGACATCTAGGAATTGCTCGAAGCCCTCCGCTTCGATCAGCTTCTGCAGGATCGCCCGCTTGCCGTTGGGCGTGAAGGTCACGCCCTTGTCCGGACCCTCGATGCGCTCCTGAATCCACGCCTTCTCCTCGGGATTGGAGATGTGCATGAACTCCACGCCGAGCGTGGAGCAATAGGTACGCCGCAGGATCTCCAGCATCTGGCGGATGGTGGCCGTCTCCAAGCCGAGCACGTTGTCGATGAAGATCGGCCGATCGAAATCCGCCTCCGTGAAGCCGTAGGCCTCCGGTGAAAGCTCGTTATAGTCCTCCAGCGGGTTGGCAAGGCCGAGAGGGTCGAGATCGGCGTGAAGATGGCCGCGCATCCGGTAGGCGCGGATCATCATGATGGCACGGACCGAATCGCGCGTGGCCTGGTGAATCTGGGCTTCCGTCAGCGTGACGCCGCCCTCGGCCGCCTTCGCCTTGACCTTCGTCTCGATGCGCTGCTCGACCTGGCCCCAATCGCCATCGAAGGCGGAGACGAGTTCGCCGTTCGGCGTGATGGGCCAATCCTTCTTCCTCCAGGAAGCGCCGGCCGCATTCTTCTTTACATCGGCAGCGTTGTCCTTGAGCGCGGCAAAGAAAGCGCGCCAGTCCTCGCTAACGGATGCCGGATCATTTTGGTAGTCGGCATAAAGTTCCTCAATATAGGCGGCATTGCCGCCATAGAGGAAGGAGGTGACTGATAACTCTTCGTTGGCCTGGTTACGCCGTGCCATCTATCCTGTCCGGGCCCCGCCCGGTCTCCTGTTCAGGTGAATAGTAAATGGTGAATGGTGAATAGGGGGTGTCAGGGCTTTGTGGCGAAGTTGTCGCGGCAATGCCTGTCCGCCCGTTGATCAGCCCAATTCCAGCCCCTTCACCATTCACCATCCACTCATCCCCTGATTGCCTCCACCAGCGTCTTTCCGAGCCGCGCCGGCGAAGGCGAAACCTTGATGCCTGCCCGCTCCATCGCCTCGATCTTGCTTTCCGCGCCGCCCTTGCCACCGGAGATAACCGCGCCGGCATGGCCCATGGTGCGGCCTTTGGGCGCCGTACGGCCCGCGATGAAGCCGGCCATCGGCTTCTTCCGGCCGCGCTTTGCCTCGTCGAGAATGAACTGTGCGGCATCCTCCTCGGCGGAGCCGCCGATCTCGCCGATCATGATGATGGATTCCGTCTGGTCGTCCGCGAGGAACATTTCCAAGACGTCGATGAACTCCGTGCCTTTCACCGGATCTCCGCCGATGCCCACCGCCGTGGACTGGCCGAGGCCCTCATTAGTGGTCTGGAACACTGCCTCATAAGTAAGTGTGCCGGAGCGCGATACAACACCGACGGAGCCTTTCCGGAAGATGTTGCCAGGCATGATGCCGATCTTGCACTCTTCCGGCGTCAGCACGCCCGGGCAGTTCGGCCCGATGAGGCGGGACTTGGATTTTTCCAGCTTTGCCTTGACGTGCACCATGTCCATCACCGGAATGCCCTCGGTGATGCACACGATCAGCGGAATCTCCGCCTCGATCGCCTCGATGATCGCCGCTGCGGCCCCTGCGGGCGGCACGTAGATCACGGAAGCGTTCGCGCCGGTTTTCTCCTTGCCTTCCGCCACGGTGGCGAAGATTGGCAGCTCCGCGGCGCTGTCCAGTCCGCTACGCCACGTCTCGCCCCCCTTTTTGGGGTGCACGCCGCCCACCATCTTCGTTCCGTAATAGGCAAGCGCCTGTTCGGTGTGAAAAGTGCCAGTCTTGCCCGTCAGTCCCTGGACGAGAACCCTGGTGTCTTTATTGACGAGAATGGACATTCTTTCTCCTACAGCCGCTTAAGCTCGGTGACGGTGAAGTGGTCGGCCGCTTCCGATAGGTTGGCTTTCCGAGGTGGCATCGTGATCGTCATTCGAGAAACGGATTTACGGCACGCACTGAGCCGTAGAGTTGATCGTGGGTGAGATCTTCCGTGTAGAGAATTCTTGCTTCGATGCGTTCGGCCGCCGCGATGATGGAGCCGTCCCAATAGGAAATCCCATATCGGCGTGACAGGGCAATTCCCTGCATGAACAGGTCAAGATCGGGAAAGACGCAGTCGAACTCGAGCAGATCGGTAAGCCAGGCGTCGATATCCTCGAGCGGGAGACCGATCGACGGCTTCTGCGCATTGACCAGGAACTCCTGCAGGACCTGGAGCGAGAGTCCAAAATCCATGCCGGCGAGCAAATCCCGGGCGATCTGTGCCTTGACCGGTTCATTCGCCTCGCCCGCCGCCGCGTAAAGAAGAATGTTCGTGTCGAGAAAGGCGCTCGGCATGAAGGCTCTCCCTGTCGAGTTTCCAGCCAGCCTCCATTCTGCCTCTGGAATTCCGGCTGAGCTCAAGGAGCCGCTGCACCGCGGCGCGCCGGCGTTCCGGAATATCCAGCTTTCGCGCCTGCTCCGACAGGAAGCTGCGGACCATGGCGTTCACCGTGGTCTTTTCCTGCGCAGCGAGAATCTTGACCTTTTCCAGGACCTCGTCCTCGACGGCGAGAGTGATGTTCTTTGTCACGGCTCAGCTCCTTTCGTCACACAGTATACGTGTAACTGTGCTGCTCGGCCAAGAACAGAGGAACACGGCTCACGCTTCCTTCACCGCCGCCACGATCTTCTTCGCCGCGTCATCCAGGTCGTCTGCGGGGATGACGTTGAGGCCGCTTTCGGAGAGGATCTTCTTGCCGAGATCGACATTCGTGCCTTCTAGGCGCACCACCAGCGGCACTTTCAGCCCAACCTCCTTGACCGCGGCGACCACGCCTTCGGCGATCACGTCGCAGCGCATGATGCCGCCGAAGATATTGACCAGAATGCCCTTCACATTGGGATCGGCGGTGATGATCTTGAAGGCGGCCGTTACCTTCTCCTTCGAGGCGCCGCCGCCCACATCGAGGAAGTTCGCGGGCTCGGCGCCATAGAGCTTGATGATGTCCATGGTCGCCATGGCGAGGCCGGCGCCATTCACCATGCAGCCGATATTGCCGTCGAGCGCGACATAGGCCAGATCGTATTTCGAGGCCTCTATTTCCTTCTCGTCCTCTTCGGACGTATCGCGCAGCGCAACGATGTCCTCGTGGCGGAACAGCGCGTTGTCGTCGAAGGAGACCTTGGCGTCGAGCACGCGCAGGCGGCCATTCTTCATAACGATCAGCGGGTTCACCTCAAGAAGGCTCATGTCCTTCTCGGTGAAAGCCTTGTAGAGGGCAGGGAACAGCTTCTCGCCGTCTTTCGCCGCCTCGCCCTCAAGCTTGAGTGCGGCGTTCAGCTTCGCCACGTCGTCCGCCGTTACGCCCTTCTCGGGGTCGATGGCGAGCGTCAGGATCTTGTCGGGCGTTTCCTCGGCCACCGTCTCGATGTCCATTCCGCCTTCGGTCGAAACCACGAAGGCGGGCCGGCCGACGCTCCGGTCAATGAGGATGGAGAGGTAGAGCTCGCGGTCGATATCCGCGCCGTCCTCGATATAGAGGCGGTTCACCTGCTTGCCCTCGGGACCGGTCTGCTTGGTGACCAGGGTCTTGCCGAGCATCTCTCTGGCGTTGGTCACCACCTCCTCGACGGAGCGGGCAAGCCGCACGCCGCCCTTGGCGTCGGGCGGCAGCTCTTTGAACTTGCCCTTGCCGCGCCCGCCCGCATGGATCTGGCTCTTCACGACATAGAGCGGGCCGGGCAGTTTCCTCGCCGCGGCTTCGGCTTCCTCGGGCTTGAAGATCGCCACGCCATCGGCCACCGGCGCCCCGTATCCGCGCAACAGCTCCTTGGCCTGATATTCGTGGATGTTCATCGGAAGCGGGCTCCTATTTCTTTAGACCCGGCACGATCTCGATGCAGGCCTTGCAGAGGTTCTCGACGCTTTCGACGGACTTGTCGAACATCTTCTGCTCGGTCCGGTTCAGGTCGATTTCGATGATGCGCTCGACGCCGCCGGCACCGATGACGACCGGCACGCCGACATAGAGGTCCCTCACCCCGTACTGGCCCGAAAGATGCGCTGCGCAGGGCAGCACGCGCTTCTTGTCCTTCAGGTAGCTCTCGGCCATGGCGATCGCGGCGGAAGCCGGCGCATAGTAGGCCGAGCCGGACTTGAGCAGGCCAACGATCTCCGCTCCGCCGTCGCGCGTGCGCTGGACTATCTGGTCGATCTTCTCCTTCGTGGTCCAGCCCATCTTGACGAGGTCCGGGATCGGGATGCCCGCCACCGTGGAATAGCGCGTGAGCGGCACCATCGTGTCACCGTGGCCGCCCAACACGAAAGCCGTCACGTCCTCGACAGACACCTTAAATTCCTCGGCGAGGAAATAGCGGAAGCGAGCGGAATCGAGCACGCCCGCCATGCCGACCACATGGCTCTTGGGAAGGCCGGAGAATTTCTGCAGCGCCCAGACCATTGCATCGAGCGGATTCGTGATGCAGATCACAAAGGCGTTCGGCGCATATTTCCTAATGCCCGCGCCCACCTGCTCCATGACCTTCAGGTTGATGCCCAGAAGATCGTCGCGGCTCATGCCCGGCTTGCGCGGCACGCCGGCGGTGACGATGCACACATTCGCGCCTTCGATCGCGGCGTAATCGTTGGCACCCAGAAGCTGGGCGTCAAAGCCTTCGATCGGGGAGGACTCGGCGATGTCGAGTGCCTTTCCCTGCGGGATACCCTCGGCGATATCGAAGAGCACGACGTCCCCAAGTTCCTTGAGGCCCGCCAGATGGGCGAGCGTGCCGCCGATCATGCCCGAGCCGATGAGAGCGATCTTGTCGCGAGCCATGTGGTGAAATATCCCCTTCTCCGATACGCCGGCCTGCCAGTACCGGCAAACAACAGGGTTTGAGCCGACTATTCGTCGGCGCGAAAAGTCCCGTCTGCCATAATCGGACCAAACGAAAAATTCAACCGATTCTTTGGGACGCAACCATTTCAAACGTTTAGATCGTATGGAATTTACGTAAACGTAAGAACATGCGCTGCTTAACTGCTGCGCATTCGCGGCCCTATCTGCGCGCGGCGATTCAGCTTCTTTCAGGGTACGACTTTGCCGACGCCGCCCAATCGCGGCTTTGCATCTCGTGGAGCCGGGAGGCGGTGCGCTGGAACTCGAAGGCTTCGGTGCCGGAGGGCGCCTGGTAAAGCCTGTCCGGCGCCGCGGCTGCGGACAGGAACAGGCGAATGCGGTGATCGTAAAGTGTGTCGATCAGGAGAATGAACCGCTTTGCCTCGTTGCGGCGCGCGCGGTCCATTACAGGCACATGGTCGATGAAGATGGTGTCGTAGCGCTCCGCGATGGCGAGATAGTCGCGTGCGCCGAGCGGCCGCTCGCAAAGCTCCGCGAAGTTGAACCGCGCCGCGCCGCCCGCCGCCCGCGGAATCTCGAGGGTCCGGCCCTTCACCGTGAGCTGTTCCTCGTGTGCTTCCTTCCCGCCCGTCGCGGTTTTCCAGGCCTCATCCATCAGGCGGTCCGCCCCCTCGCCAAGCGGCGAAATGTAGACGGGTAGCCTCGCAAGCTTCTCCATTCGGTAGTCCCTCTCGCCATTCAGCGAGAGCACGGACACGTGACGCTTCAGAATGTCGATGAAGGGCTCGAACAGCCCGCGGTTGAGGCCGTCGCGGTAAAGATCCTCCGGGGCCACGTTCGAGGTGGCCACCAGCACGACACCTTCGGCAAAGAGTGCGGAGAAAAGACGCGACAGGATCATGGCGTCGGCGATGTCGGTCACGGAAAACTCGTCGAAGCAGAGCACCCAGGCGTCCTTCGCGAGAGCCTCCGCAACCGGAGGAATGGGGTCCTTCTGCGTGACCTCTCCATTCTTCAGCGCTTCCCGGTGGCGGGCGATGCGGTCGTGCACGTCGGCCATGAAGTCGTTGAAATGGGCGCGCCGCTTGCCGCGCGCGGGCACCAGCTCGAAGAAAAGGTCCATGAGCATGGTCTTCCCGCGCCCGACATCCCCATGAATGTAGAGGCCGGTGAGGAGTTCGCTGTTTTTACGGTTGCGGGCAAACAGCCATCCGAGCGCACTGGACTTGCGAGCGAGGCGGCGGTTGGCGATCTGCTCGATCAGCCGGTCGAGCGCCGCGGCGACCTTTTCTTGCCCGGCGTCGCGGCTGATTGCCCCGGTTTCGACCATATGAGAGTAGCGCTGCACGACGGAGGGGTGCGTGGGAAGACCGTCGCGCAGGGACATGTGTGTTTCCGCTAAAGTTGGTTAAGGCTGCGATAGGCGGGCGGGTGCGCCAAACCTCCTCCGCCCGTATCACGGCAGCAATGGCAATTCATAGGGCTCAGCGCGACAGCGTGACCGATGCGCCGCCCGTGGTCTGACCGTCGAGACGCTCATTCCCGCTGGAGTACAGTTGCGCGATGACATTGCCGCCATCGTCGAAAATGAGCACGCGGTTGCCTGAAACGTCCCAGGCGCGCATGTTGGCGAGCTCGTTCGAGCATCCTCGCGTGCCGCCGCGCGAAGAGTCGCCATATGCGGTGAGCGTCAGGAACATCTGGCAGTTCGTCCCGCCCGACGAGACGTTCCAGGAGCCGAGCAGGCCGTTCTTGCTGATTTCCGGCGCCGATGCCGCTGCGGCCGCAGGATCGATGGCGGCCATCTGCCGGCCGTTCTCCTGCCCCGGCGCGGCCGGAAAATCGTTAGGGCCGGACGGCTGACTGGGTGGAGGAAGCTGGCTTTGCATCACGCTGCCGGCCGGGGCCGGCTGGAGCGGCTGCGGCGAGCGCGTTGGCAGGGAACCGAAACGGTCCGACTGGCATCCAACCAGAGCAAGCGCCAGAAGAGAAACGGCGAAAGCCCCCTCGGTTCTAGACAGTTGCATCCACTTCTCCTTGTCGCCCATTGCCGCCCCCTGGGCTCAACCCCTTCGCTCAAACAGAGTGGCAATAATGGGACGTTAACACATACAATGATGGTTAAGAACCGGTTTCCATAGCGGTTTTTATTCCACCGCTGCATCCGTGCAACACGGAACTCCCGGGCGGAATGGGGCGTTACACGTCGCCTCTGTTCTCGGGAAAGGTCATTTCGATGCTCAAATGGATTCTCATCCTGCTCATCGTCGCCGCGGTGGCCGGCCTGCTTGGGCTCAACAGTCTCGCGGGTGCAGCGCTCACCGGCGCGAAGATCCTCATCGCAATCGTGCTCGTCCTGTTCCTGCTCGCCGTTCTCGGAATCGTCGCCATCGCCTGAATCCTCCTCCGGCTGCCGGCTGGTAATTTTACCGTTCATCCGCCATATAGCTCGCATGTCCCTGGCCAGCGGAGATTTCATGGCGGAAGCTGCGCAATTCGCGAAGATGAACGGGCTTGGCAACGCGATCATTGTTGCCGATATGCGCGGGCGCACCGATCGCGTGTCGCCTGCGGCGGCACGCGCGCTTGCCACGGACCCGGCGACGCGATTTGACCAGATCATGGCCATCCACGATCCGCGCCTGCCCGGCACGCAGAATTACATCGAGATCATCAATTCGGACGGGAGCCTGGCGCAGGCCTGCGGCAACGGCATGCGCTGCGTGGTGCAGGCGTTGGCTGCCGAGACGGGCCGGCGCGCCTTCACCTTCGAGACGCCTGCCGGAGTGCTGACGGCCGAGGAACATGAAAACGGGCTGATCACGGTGGATATGGGAAAGCCCCGTTTCGGCTGGCAGGAAATACCGCTTTCGGAAGAATTCAGCGACACGCGGGCGATCGAGCTGCAGGTGGGGCCGATCGATGCTCCCGTGCTCCACTCGCCTTCCGTTGTCTCCATAGGCAATCCGCATGCCGTCTTCTGGGTCGGGAACGATCCCTACACCTACGATCTCGAGCGTTTCGGCCCGTTGCTCGAAAACCATCCCATCTTTCCGGAGCGCGCCAACATCACCATCGCCCGGGTGGATTCGCCTGAAGCTCTCACGATCCGTACCTGGGAGCGCGGCGCGGGGCTGACGCTTGCTTGCGGCTCCGCGGCCTGCGCTGCGGCCGTCTGTGCCGCACGCACCGGGCGGACGGGCCGGAAGGTTACGGTCACCCTGCCGGGCGGGCCGCTGGAAATAGAGTGGCGCGAGGACGATCACGTGCTCATGACTGGACCTGCCGAATGGGAGTTTTCCGGCCGTTTCGATCCGGCGACCGGCGCTTGGGAATATGAGACGGAAGGGGCGGCCTGATGGCGGTGGAGGTCGTGACATTCGGCTGCCGGCTCAACGCCTATGAGTCGGAGGTGATCCGGCGCGAGGCGGAGGCAGCGGGCCTTTCCACACTCGAAAACGGCGCGGTGGTCATCAACACCTGCGCGGTGACGGCGGAGGCTGTGCGCCAGGCGCGCCAGGCGATCCGCAAGGCCCGCCGCGAGAACCCCCATGCGCGCATCATCGTCACCGGCTGCGCGGCGCAGACGGAGCCCGAGACGTTTGGCTCCATGGAGGAAGTGGACGTGGTCCTCGGCAACGAGGAGAAACTGAAGGCGAACAGCTACCGCGCGCTGCCCGATTTCGGCGTGAACCGCTTCGAGAAGGTGCGCGTCAACGACATCATGGAGGTTCGCGAAACGGCCTCGCATATGGTCGATGCCATCGAGGGTCGGGCGCGCGCCTTCGTGCAGGTGCAGAACGGCTGCGATCACCGCTGCACCTTCTGCATCATTCCCTATGGACGCGGCAACTCCCGCTCCGTGCCCATGGGCGCGGTGGTGGATCAGGTGAAGCGGCTGGTCGGCAACGGTTATTCGGAAGTGGTGCTGACCGGCGTGGACCTGACGAGCTACGGTGCCGACCTGCCTGGTACCCCCAAGCTCGGCAAGCTGGTGCGCACGCTTCTGAAGCAGGTGCCGGAACTGAAGCGGCTGCGCCTGTCCTCGATCGACTCCATCGAGGCGGACGCCGACCTCATGGCCGCGCTGGCGGAGGAGGAGCGGCTGATGCCGCATCTTCATCTGTCGCTGCAGTCCGGTGACGACATGATCCTGAAGCGCATGAAGCGGCGGCATCTTCGCGCGGATTCCGTCCGCTTCTGCGAGGAAGCGCGCCGTCTGCGGCCGGATGTGGTCTTCGGCGCTGATATCATCGCCGGCTTTCCGACGGAGACCGAGGAGATGTTCGGCAACTCGCTGAAGATCGTCGACGAGTGCGGGCTGACCTATCTGCATGTCTTCCCCTTCTCGCCGCGCAAGGGAACGCCCGCCGCGCGCATGCCGCAGCTTGCCCGTGAGGTGGTGAAGGAGCGGGCGGCGAGGCTGCGTGCCAAGGGTGATGTCGCCTATCAGGCGCATCTGACGGCGCTTCAGGGAACCCGGCAGCGGATTCTCATCGAGCGCGATGGCCTTGGCCGCACCGAGGGCTTCACGCTTGCTGCAATCGGCGCGGGCGCTCCCGGCGAGATCGTATTGGCGCAGATCACTGGCCACGACGGCGAGAGGCTGAAGGCCGCCCCCCTTCACAGACAGGCCGCGTAAAGGCATATCGGACGGATGGCATTCGGCTTCATCAAGAAGGTCTTCTCCTTCGGTAAGAAGGAGGTTGAGGAGCGCCCTGCGGAAGCAGGCGGCGAGGCGTCGCCTGCCGAGCTGACGAGGGGAACCGCCCCTCAGCCTTCCGAGCCCAAGCCGGAACCGGAAGTGCCGCCTCAGCCGGAGCCTCCGGCACGGCCCGAAGAGCCGGAACCTCAACCGCAGCCCCCCGCGCCGCAGCCCGAAGTTCCGCCGGAAGCTCCGCAAGAGCCGGAAATTCCTGAACCATCGCCTGCACCCGCGCCGGAAATTCCCGAAACGCCGCAGCCTTCTGCCGTAACCCCGCCTCGCGGGGAGGAGGAAGAGCAGCCGGAACCTGTGGAAGTGGAATTGCCCCTCGCGGCGGATGGGCAGGAAGCGGCTGAAGCCTTTTTCCAACCTGCGGAAACTGTCGAGGAGGCAGGAGAGGGGCAATTCACCACTTCAGGCCCGCTTCCGGTGAAGGAGGAACTGGCGCCGCCCAAGTCTGCTCAAGCCGAAGGCGGCGAAACCGACGCTGCCGCCAGCGCGCCGGAGGCCCTTGCCGAAGCGTTGCACGCGGGCCGTGTTGCGGTGACGCGAAGCGTCGAGCGCATCGCGGAGAAAGCGCCCGCGCCCGCCGTCGAAGAGCCGAGGAAGCCGTGGTTTCAGCGTTTGCGCGAAGGGCTTTCCCGTTCCTCGCGGGAGCTGCGCGACAGCATTTCCGGCATCTTCCTCAAGCGAAAGCTGGACGAAGAGACCCTGGAGGATCTGGAGGACGTGCTGCTGCGCGCCGATCTCGGTCTCGAAACGGCAATGCGCATCACTGACGCGCTTGCGGCCGGCCGCTACGGCAAGGACATCTCCGGGGCGGAGGTGCAGGCGGTGATGGCGGAGGAAATCGAGAAGGTGCTTGCTCCGGTCGCCATGCCGCTGGAGCTCGACCTTTCGATGAAGCCGCATGTCATCCTCGTGGTTGGCGTCAATGGCACGGGCAAGACCACCACCATCGGCAAGCTGGCGGCGAAGCTGAGGGCAGGCGGGCTTTCCGTGATGCTTGCGGCGGGCGACACGTTCCGCGCCGCGGCCATCGAGCAGCTCAAGATCTGGGGCGAGCGGACGGGCTCGCCGGTCGTTTCCTCCAAGCTCGGGGCGGATGCCGCCGGGCTTGCTTATGAGGCCTATGAGAAGGCGAAGGCCGCCGGAAGCGACGTGCTCATCATCGACACGGCGGGCCGGCTCCAGAACAAGACGGAGCTGATGGCAGAGCTCGAGAAGATCGTGCGCGTCCTGCGCAAGCACGATCCGGAGGCCCCGCACACGGTGCTCCAGACTCTCGATGCGACGACGGGCCAGAACGCCCTCAATCAGGTCGAAATTTTCCGCAATGTTGCCGGTGTGTCCGGGCTTGTGATGACCAAGCTTGACGGCACGGCCCGCGGCGGCATCCTGGTGGCCATTGCCGCCAGGCACAAGCTGCCTGTCTATTTCATCGGCGTCGGCGAAGGTGTCGACGATCTGGAACCTTTCTCTGCAAGCGATTTCGCCAAGGCGATCGCGGGAGTTGCCTGAGTGACCGACAAGATATTCGAGCGCGATCCTTCGGACCCGAAGCGCAAGGAGTTGAGCCCGGTGCTCAAGCTGGCGCTGGAGCTTGGGCCCCTGCTGATTTTCTTCTTCGCCAATGCGCGCGGGGAGTGGCTTGCGGCGCAATTCCCGGCACTGTCCGCACTCGGCGGGCCGATCTTCATCGCCACCGGCCTCTTCATGGCCGCGACGGCCATTTCGCTCGTGGCCTCATGGCTGCTGGTGCGCAGCCTGCCCATTATGCCCCTGGTCTCGGGCATCGTGGTGTTCGTCTTCGGCGCGCTGACGCTATTTCTTCAGAACGACACCTTCATCAAGATGAAGCCCACCATCGTCAACGCGCTGTTCGGCGCCATGCTGCTTGGCGGGCTTGCCTTCGGGAAATCGCTTCTCGGCCACGTCTTCGACTCGGCCTTCCGGCTCGACGCCGAAGGCTGGCGCAAGTTGACGCTGCGCTGGGGCCTGTTCTTCTTCTTCCTGGCCGTCGTCAATGAAGTGGTCTGGCGCTCTTTCTCCACCGATACGTGGGTGGCCTTCAAGGTGTGGGGTATCATGCCCATCACCATCCTATTCACCATGAGCCAGATGCCGCTCATCATGCGGCATTCGTTGGAAGGAAAAGGCGAGTAGGCGGCTGGAGCCTACCTACCCAGCCGTTTGCGCGCCGCTGCCATTGCGCCATCCATGCTGCTGTAGAACCTGACGGCCGGAGCGTGCAGGCCGAGCTTGTGCAGCATGTGGCGCATCTGACGGCTGGCGCCAACCAGATAAAGAATGGCGTCGTGCCGCCCAACCTTCCGCGCGAAGCCCTCGATGGTGGCCGCCGCCGTCGAATCGAGAACGCTGACGGCGGAAACGTCTACCACATAGGCCTTCGGCTGTCCGCCGATCCGGTCGAGCGCAGCGGCAACGCTCGCCGCCGCGCCGAAGAAGAAGGCGCCGGAGATGCGATAGACGACAATGTCATCGTCGGTCGCCATTTCGCTCGAATAAGGTCGCTCGCCGTTGTCGGCCCGGTCCGGCTGTACGATCGGGTGCGCCCGGTCGACCGCCACGGCGGTTGACATGCGGTGCAGGAAAAGCAGGGCGCCGACGCCGAAGCCGGCAAGTATGCCCTCGGTCAGATCGCGGAAGATCACGAGCAGGAAGGTGACGAGAAGCACCACGGCATCGCCGCGCGAGGCACGCAGAAGGGCGGCGAATTGGTGCTTCTCCGCCATGTTCCACGCGACCACCACGAGGATCGCGGCAAGGGCGGCCAGCGGAACGTAGGCGGCAAGCGGTGCAGCCGCCAGCATGAAGATGAGCAGAAAGACCGAATGCAACATGCCCGAGATCGGGCCATGCGCGCCCGCGCGTATGTTGGAAGCGGTTCGGGCGATGGTGCCGGTGACGCAGAAGCCACCGAAGAGCGAGGAGCCCATATTCGCGATGCCCTGAGCCACCAGCTCGCAGTTGGAGCGGTGCCGGCGGCCGGTCATCGAGTCGGCCACCACGGCCGAAAGCAGGCTTTCGATGCTGCCCAGAAGCGCGAACGAGAGGGCCGCGGGCAGAACCTCAGTGACCTTCTCCATCGTCATTTCCGGCAGGCCCGGCAGGGGCAGCGCCTGCGGAATTCCGCCAAAGCGCGTTCCGATGGTTTCCACCGGCAAGTTGAACGCCCATGCGGCAAGCGTGGCGGCGGCCACTGCGATCAGGAACCCGGGCCAGTGGGGTCTGTACCGGCGCAAGACGACGATGATCGCTGCCGACGCGACGGCGAGCGCCACTGCCGCGGCGTTGATTGTGGGAAGTGCCGCGCTGAGCACCTGCAACTTGGGGATCAGGGGCCCAGGTTCCTGGCTGTGCAATGTGAGGCCAAGGAAATCCTTGAGCTGGCTTGCCAGGATGATGACGGCGATACCCGCGGTAAACCCGACCGTCACCGGATAGGGCACATATTTGATGAAGGTTCCGAGGCGCAGGAGCCCGATGGCCAGCATGAAGAGGCCGGACAGGAAGGTGGCGAGGATGAGCCCATCCACGCCGTGGGCCTGCACGGTGGCAAGCACCAGCACGATGAAGGCGCCGGCAGGCCCGCCGATCTGAAACCGGCTGCCGCCGAGGGCGGAGACCAGAAAGCCGCCGACGATCGCCGTGTAAAGGCCGCGCTCCGGCTCAACGCCGGAGGCGATGGCAATGGCCATCGATAGCGGCAGGGCGATGATCGCCACCGTCAGCCCCGAGATCGTGTCGGCTCGGAGTGTTTTGAGATTGTATCCTTCGCGAAGGACAGTGATGAGCTTGGGTGTGAACAGCTCGATGAAACCGGGCTCGTGCGCTCGGGACATTGCCGTGCCTGTCTCTTTCTGTGAAGCAGCGGGCTGCCAAGACTGCCGGCGATCCGCTGCTGATTGCCGCGTCAGCCGGTTTCGTTTCTGGCAGGGGCCTCCTTGAGGCGGACCCCGCGACCGCCGCCGGTGCTCGGCATGTTTTCGCCGATCAGCTCAATGCCCGCTCGGTCGAGCGCTTCGACCACCTTGGTCAAGGTATCGACCACGCCGCGCACCGTTCCTTCGCTGGCTTCCATCCGTTGGATCGTGGGAAGCGATACGCCGGACAGCTCGGCCAGCCTCTTCTGATCAATGCCGAGGAGGGCGCGCGCAGCGCGCATCTGGGCAGCGGTAATCATGAACGTTCCAGTCTGACGATGCCGTTACATACCAGGGATTAGAACTGATGTCTAGTACATCATACGTAATTCAAATGACATCAATATTCCCGCCTCAGAACTAAATGTCGAACCAGCCGATGATGCCGCCCAGGAGCGCAACGCCGAGCCAGTGCCCCCGCGCCGATGATGGTGAGGTTCCAGCCGAAGCCATGATAGCGGTGGTTGACGGCGATGGTGGTGGCTATGAAGCCCAGCCAAAAAATCGCGCCGGAGACCGCCCCGTTCCAGAACGTGACCTGACCTGTTCCCAGGTGGCCGATGGTGCCGGCAAAATCCATGCCATGATCAGCTCGGCGACGAATGAGGCGACGAAAGTCACGGCGCTCGGCTTCATTTTGCTTGGATCGATGCAGGAGGCTCCCATCCAGGGCTTGCTCAGGGTCGTCTAATAGGGGGCGCCGAAGGCAAAGGCGGCGATGGCTGCGACAATGTCTTCATTCCATCGAAGTCCATCGCAGGCTCCCGTTCACAATGTCCGTGCGCCAGGCCTATTAGTGCCGGGGTGTCAGAGGAAACGCCATACAGTGGTCTGTTTCACTTCCGCGTCCTCAAGAGCACGTGTGACCGACACCGAGTAGGTGGCAATGCGTTCAAGGTTCGCCCTCGGCAGGTAAGCGCGGCCCGGATCGCCGACCAAGACGGTCACGCCGCGCCGGGCAAGCGTGCGGAACCATGGCTCGATGGCGGATGCGAGTTCGCGGTCGTAGAAGACGTCGCCGGCGAGCAGCACCTCGTACTCGGGCTCGGTGCCGATGAGGTTCTCGTCCGTAAAGCCGAAGACAACGCCATTCTCGGCCATGTTGAGGCGGCAGGCCGGGGCGGAAAAGGGATCAATGTCGGCCGCTAGCACATGCGCCGCGCCTGCCTTGCAAGCGGCGATCGCCACCAGGCCCGAGCCGGTGGCAAAGTCGAGCACGCGCTTTCCGCGCACGGTTTTAGGGTGATCAAGCACATAGCGCGCCAGCCCCTGGCCGCCCGCCCAGGCAAAGGCCCAGAAAGGCGGCGGTAGGCCGATCTCCTCAAGCTCCTCCTGCGTATGGTGCCACAGTTCATACGCCTCATCGGCCAGATGAAGTGTGATCTCCGGCACATGCGGCGGAGCCGAGGCCCGCGTGTTCGCGCGGATGAAGGCCTCCCGTTCGCTGGGCGCCTGCTTGCGGATCACGGCGCGGGATCAAGGCCGCCCATGCGGCAGACTTCCTTCCACTCCGCTTCACTTACGGGCTGCACGGAAAGGCGCGAATTGTTCACCAGAACCATGTCCTTGAGCTTGGGATTGGCCTTGATTTCCTCGAGCGAGACCGGCCTTGGCATGTCGCGCACCGCGCGAATGTCCACGCATTCCCAGCGCGGATCGTCCGTGGTGGAATCGGGATGGGCAAGCGCGATCACCTCGACAATGCCGACGACGCTCGTCTCCTTCACGGAATGATAGAAGAAGCCGAGATCACCGATCTTCATGGCGCGCATGTTGTTGCGCGCCTGGTAGTTGCGCACGCCATCCCATTCTTGGCCTTGGTCGCCCTTCTTCTTCTGCATCTCCCAGGACCAGGACGTGGGCTCGGATTTGAACAGCCAGTAGGCCATCACCCCTTCTCCGGTTTGTTGTAGACCCAATTCCACGGGCGAATTTCGACGGAATCGAACAGGCCGGCAAGCGCATAGGGATCGGCATTCGCCAGCTTCTCCGCCTCCTCGCGGCTTTCCGCCTCATAGGCGACCATGCTGCCACAAGGCTTTCCTTCATCGTCAAGAAACGGCCCTGCGAAGACGAGTTTGCCCTCGGCATTAAGCCTGTCGAGATAGGCCAGATGCTCTGGCCTCGTCTCCATACGAAGCTGCAGGTGGCCCGGCTTGTCGCGGCTCTGGCTGACGTAGATCATGTGGACTCCCTCCTTTGAAAACTAGCTTGCCTCGTTCTTGAGCGGCCGGGCAAGAAGCGCCTGCATGGCGGCTTCGACGGTCAGTCTGCCCTCCAATATTCCGGTCACCGCGTCGATGATGGGCGTTTCAATGCCTTTTTCACGGGCGATCTGGGCAGCGATCCCCGCGGTAAAGACGCCTTCGGCCAAGGGCAGACCCTCGACGCTTTCCCCGCGGCCAAGCGCAAGCCCGTAGGAGAAATTGCGCGATTGTGCCGAGCTGCAGGTGAGGATGAGATCGCCGAGGCCGGAAAGGCCCATAAGGGTTTCCGGTCGGGCTCCGAAGGCGACACCCACGCGCCGCAGTTCCACAAATCCGCGGGTAATCATCGCGGCCACGGCGCTTGCGCCGAGGCCCGCGCCGCTGGTTGCCCCGGCGGCAATGGCGAGTACGTTCTTCAGCGCGCCGCCGATCTCCACGCCTATCAGATCGTCGCTCGAATAGCAGCGCAGATTGGGGGCGGAAAGCCGCGCGGCCAGTTCCGCCGCGAGTGCGCCATCCTGCGAGGCGACGGTTACGGCCGTCGGCAGGCCGCTTGCCACGTCACTCGCAAAGCTCGGCCCTGAGAGGGCGGCGATTGGATTGCCCGGCAGGGTTTCAGCCGCGACCTGCGACATGAGACGGCCTGTCCCCCGCTCGATGCCTTTCGCACACAGTACCACGGGGACGTCGCGGGCCAGAGTGGCGCTTGCGGTGGCAAGGACATCCCGAAGGTTTTGCGCAGGGACGGCGGCAAGAACGCAATCCGCGCCCGAAAGTACCGCTGCCATGTCATCGAGCGCCGCCAGCCGCGGGTTGAGCGCGATGCCCGGCAGATAGCGGCGGTTTTCATGGGTGTGGGTGATGTCGTGCGCCAGGTCGGCCCTGCGCGCCCAGAGGGTGGCCCGGTGCCCCGCGCGCAGAGCAGTGAGCGCGAGAGCCGTGCCCCATGCGCCCGCGCCGAGAACGGCTATGGTCCAGGGCCCGTTCATGCCTTTGCGCCCCGTTTTCCCGCCCCGACAACGGGCGTGGTATTCTCGTCCAGGGGCCAGCGCGGACGCGGTGCAAAGGCAAGCGCATTTTCGGGGAGCATGCCCGCTTCAAGCCGCTCCAGCCCCGCCCAGGCGATCATAGCCGCGTTGTCGCCGCACAGTTTGAGCGGCGGTGCGACGAGGCGGAAGCCTGCCTGCCTGCAGAGTTCATCGAGCGCGCCGCGAATGGCCTGATTGGCCGCCACGCCGCCCGCCACCACGAGCGCCGGCTCTTGAAGCTCGGGATGTGTTTCGCGAAAGCGGTTGAGAGAATGCATCACGCGATCGGCGAGAGATTCCGTCACCGCTGCCTGGAAGGAGGCGCAGAGATCGGCGACATCGGCTTGTGATAGAGGAGCAAGCTCGCTGGCTGCGCGCCGCACGGCCGTCTTGAGGCCCGAGAAGGAAAAATCCGGGCGTGCTTCACCCTTCATCGGGCGCGGAAAGGCAAAACGCGCCGAATGGCCATTCTTGGCCGCGCGCTCGACGCTCGGGCCCCCCGGATAAGGGAGGCTCAGCAGCTTCGCCGTCTTGTCAAAGGCTTCGCCCAGCGCGTCGTCAATGGTGCTTGCCCAGCGTTCGTACTGGCCGAGGCCCGCGACATGGACGATCTGCGTGTGCCCGCCGGAGACCAGGAGCAGCAGATAGGGAAAATCGAGCCCGTCGGTGAGCCGCGCCGTAAGCGCATGGCCTTCCAGGTGGTTGACCGGCACCAGAGGCTTGCCCAGCGCCGCCGCAATGGCCTTGCCCGTGGTAAGCCCCACGATGAGGCCTCCGATGAGGCCGGGGCCTGCCGTGGCGGCGATGCCGTCCATTTCGTCTAGCGTGGCGCCCGCCTCGGTAAGTGCCGCCTCGATCACGCCATCCAGCGCTTCCACGTGGGCGCGGGCGGCGATCTCCGGCACCACGCCGCCGAATGCCGCATGAGCGTCGATCTGGCTGAGCACGATGTTCGAGAGAATCCTCGGCGTGTCGTCCTTATCGCGCGCGACAACGGCGGCGGCGGTCTCGTCGCAGCTCGTCTCTATGCCCAACACGCGCGTCATTCCGTCTGGCCTGCCGTTGTTGCCGATAGATTCCATCCCAGATAGGTAGGGATGCCGGTTAGCACGGACATGGCTGCATGCAAACTGATGTGGTAAGAATCGGAACGCGCGGAAGCGCGCTCGCATTGGCGCAAGCCGCGGAGACGCGCGCGCGGCTGATGGCCGCCCATGGGCTGCCGGAGGAAGCGTTCGAGATCGTGGTCATCCGAACGACTGGAGACCGCATCCAGGACCGGCCGCTGTCCGAGGCCGGCGGCAAGGGGCTTTTCACCAGGGAAATCGAGGAAGCTCTGCGTAATGGCCGCATCGATCTTGCGGTGCACTCCTCAAAGGATATGCCTACTGTGCTTCCGGAGGGGCTGGAGCTTGCCGCATTTCTTGAACGCGAGGATGTGCGCGACGCTTTCATGGGGCGTGAGGTGAGCCGGCTTAAAGAACTGCCTCGCGGGGCAAAGCTCGGCACATCCTCCCTGCGCCGGCAGGCCTTGACCCTACGCCTGCGGCCGGACCTCAAGGTCGAATCATTCCGCGGCAATGTGCAGACGCGGCTAAGGAAGCTGGAGGAGGGCGTGGCCGAAGGCACGCTGCTTGCGCTCGCGGGCTTGAAGCGGCTGAAGCTTGAGCATCTTGCCTCGGAGATCATGGACATTGCCGAATTTCCACCGGCCTTGGGGCAGGGGGCAATCTGCATCGAGACGCGGCAGGGCGATGAGCGGATAGGTCAGATGGTGGCGGCGATCCACCATGAGGCAACGGGCGCGGCTCTGATCTGCGAGCGTGCGTTTCTGGCCGCACTCGATGGCTCCTGCCGCACGCCGATTGCCGGGCACGCGACGGTCGAGGCGGATCGGATTCGTTTCTCCGGGATGATTCTGACCCCGGATGGCAGCCAGGCGCACCGGATTGAGCGCGAAGGCAGCGTTCGGGACGCTGTGAACATCGGCACGGAAGCTGGGGCGAGAATCCGTGAACAGGCAGGCAGCCAGTTCTTCGCCGGCTGGTCCTGATATGCAGCGCATTCTTGTCACCCGGCCGGAACCCGACAACGCGCGCACGGCTGAAAAGCTTTCTGCGCTCGGCTTCACACCCTTGCAGCTTCCGTTGACGGCCATCAAGCCGCTGGCCGTCAGGGAATGGCCGGACCCTTCCTACATTGATGCGGTTGCCGTCACCAGCGTCAATGCCGTGCGCCATGCGCCTGAGGCATTGCTGACGGATATCGCACTCCAGCCCTGCTATACGGTTGGCGAACGATCAGGCGAGGTAGCCGGCGCGGCTGGTCTCAACGTTGTTGACGCCGAGGGCAAGGATGCGGAAGGGCTCGTGCGGCGCATCACGGCAGATTTGGCGCAGGGCCGGAAAGTGCTTGTCCTCTGCGGGCGGGTGCGCCGTCCCGTATTGCAGGACGGGTTGAGGCAGGCGGGCATCGAAACCTTCGTTGTCGAGACCTATGACACCATCACCTTTAGCCCGAGCGAGGAAGAGATAGTGGCGAAGCTGGAAGCGCCTGTCGATGGCGTGCTGTTCTATTCCGCCCTCGCGGCGAAGGCGTTCGCGCGAATCTCGGCATGCCGCCTGTTCTCGCAATCTGCCTATTTCGCTATTTCGGAAAGAGTTGGGAAAATGCTGCCGCCTGAGGCAAGGGACCGTTTGCACATTGCGCAGGAACCGAACGAAGAAGCGCTGCTTTCGCTTCTTTCCCGTTAGCGCCAACTTTTTTCGGGCGGCGCGGCTGTGGTAGGTGTGCTGCGCTGCACAACAGCGAGACGACAGGAGCTGCCGGATGGTCAAAACGCCTAGAACGCGCCATTCAAAGGCCAGCCGAGAACCGGTGACCATTGATCTCGAGGCAGAGGCGGTTGAGCGCAATGCAGACGAGGCCGTCGCGGTGAAGGCCGAGGAGGCTGCCTCGGCTGAAGGAGAGACCGGCGCTGCGGACCGCGAAGGCGCTCGGACGGCGGACACGGCGCCTGAGGAGCCTGTGAACACAGGAGAGACCGAGACGGCCGGCGCTACTCAGGCAACTCCGGAAGGTGAGGCCCCCTCCGAGCCTCAGCGTGAAGAACCCACCCGTCCGCGAAGGGCGGGCGTTGCCGCGCTAGCCGTGATTGCCGGACTCGTGGGCGGAGCGGCCGGTGCCGGCGGCGTGTGGTTTGTCGAACGATATTCTCCGGAAAACACGGCGCCCGATCCTGCCCTCGAGAGTCTCCGCCAACAGGTACAGGCGCTCGACAGTGCACTCGCACGGCTGCTTGAGGAGAGAGCCAGCGCGCAGGCCTCCAATCCTCCCGCAGATCAGGCGCTGGCTCCGGCTGTTGACGAGCTGCGCCAGCGGGTCACGGCGATGGAATCGCAGATCGGCGGGCTGAACGAAAGCGTCAAGGCGCTTCAGGAAGTGCCCCGCTTGGCGCCTGGAGCGGCAGCGCTCGTGCCCATTGAGCAGCGCCTCACGGATGTGGAAGACCGCTTAGCCGACCTGGCACAGATCGCGGGTCAGGCGGAGGGCAGTGCGGAGCTGAGCGGGCGGCTCGCCGCAGCTGAGGAACGCATCACCGGTTCGGAGCAGGCCGCCCAGGAAGCACGGCAATCGGCGACTGCGAATGCACAAAGGCTGGATGAGATTATCTCGCGACTCACAGCGCTTGAGGAGCGGGTGGAACGCCAGGACGAGGGGCCGCGCCTTGCCCTTATCGTCGCGGCATCCGCGCTGCGTTCGGCGGTGGAGCGCGGAGAGCCCTTCGCGGGCGAACTGGAAACATACACGGCCCTTGCGCCCAATCCGGCGGCGGTCGAGCCCCTGACACGCTATGCCGACACCGGAGTTCCCACTGACGCTGAACTGGTTGCCGCGGCGTCGGACGCCGCCTCGCGGATCGTTTCGGCTACGACCGCCCTCCCGCCGGATGCGGGCTTTCTCGACCGGCTGATGGCGAGCGCGCGCTCGGCCGTGAAGGTGCGTCCCGTCGGCGAGGTGGAAGGTGAGACGCCGGAGGCGATCGCCGCGCGCATGGAAGCCGCTGTGCAGCGCGGGGATCACGCCGCCGCGATCGCGGAGTACGACTCGCTTCCGGCGGCGGCGAAGGAGGCCGCGAGCGATTTCGCCGAGAAGCTGCGCGCCCGCATCGCAGCCGAGGAGGTGCTGGAAAATGCGCTTTCCGATGCGCTGAACCCCGCTTGAGGAAGCCGATGGTCCGTGTTCTCGTCTTTTTCGTTCTCGTTCTGTTTCTAGGCCTTGGCTTTGCGTGGCTTGCCGAGCGTCCGGGGGATCTGGTGATCACCTTCGGCGGCTACCGCTACGAAGTCACGCTGATGATGGCCGCCGTGCTGGTGGTGGCTGTGGTCGCAGCGGTCATGCTTCTGTGGTGGATTCTGCGCGGTCTCTGGCGCAGCCCCTATGCGGTGGCCCGCTATTTCAGAGCGCGGCGGCGCGATCGCGGTTATCAGTCGCTCTCCACCGGTCTCATTGCCGCTGGTGCCGGCGACGCGGGTCTTGCTCGCCGCATGGGCAAGCAGGCTGCCAAGCTGCTCTCGTCGGATCAGGAGCCGCTTCTGCACCTGCTCGATGCTCAGGCCGCCCTTCTGGAAGGCGATCACGAGGCGGCACGCAAGAAGTTTGCCGCCATGGTCGAGGACCCGGAGATGCGGCTTCTCGGCCTGCGCGGGCTTTATCTGGAAGCGGAGCGCATGGGCGAGCGCGAGGCCGCCCGCCACTACGCCGCACAGGCCGCCAGAACCGCGCCGCAACTTGGCTGGGCGATGAAAGCCACGCTGGAAGCGAGGGTCGAGGAGCGCGACTGGAAGGGTGCGCTGGCGCTGGTAGAGGCACAGAAACCCGCGCACCCCGGGGAGCGCGAGGCCCAGGCGCGCCGCCGCGCCGTATTGCTCACTGCCCAGGCGATGGATGAGCTTGACAGCGATCCTGCGATGGCGCGCGCCAACGCTCTGGAGGCTCACCGCCTGCAGCCGGATTTTGTGCCGGCGGCGGTGACCGCGGCTCGCGCGCTTCTGCGGCAGAACGATCTGCGCCGGGCGACCAAGGTGCTGGAGACGGTTTGGAAGAAGACGCCCCATCCGGAAGTGGTTGAGGTCTACGTCCATGCGCGGCCGGGCGATTCCACCCATGACCGGCTGACGCGGGCCCGGAAGCTGGCGCGGCTCCGGCCCAACCACGTCGAATCGGAGCTGGCGGTGGCCCGCGCCGCGCTGGATGCCGGCGAGTTCGCCCAGGCCCGCGCCGCCGCCGAAGCGGCCGTGCGGCTTTCCCCGCGCGAGGGGGCCTTCCTTCTCCTCGCCGATATCGAGGAAGCGGAGACGGGCGATCAGGGCCGTGTGCGGCACTGGCTGGCCAAGGCCGTGCGCGCGCCACGCGATCCCGCCTGGGTGGCGGACGGCTATGTGGCCGAGCGCTGGATGCCCGCCTCTCCTGTGACGGGCGAACTCGACGCCTTTGAGTGGCGCGTTCCGATGGAACGTCCCGGTCAGATCATCGATGCCGAAGAGGCGCTGACGGCGCTGCCGGAAGGCAGTCACCGCTCGGCCGAGGTGAATGCAGAGGAAGCCCATCGTCCGCCGGACGAAGCTGTTTCGGCGTCTAATGCCCGAGTGGACGAGCCGGCGGCAGCCTGGGAAACCAAGGTCCCGCCCGCTCCGGCAAAGGACGAGGCCGCCAGCGCCGCACGTGATGCAGGGGAGGCGCGTCCCCACATCGAGGAGAAGCCGGTGCAGCGCATCACGCCCGTGATCCCGGACGGAAAAGATGAGGCTGAAGAGCCAAGACCTCCGCTACCGGACGACCCCGGCGTCGAGCCGGAGGAGGAGGCCAGCACCTCGAGGAACTTCCGCCTGTTTTGAATGGCGTGACACGTCCGCAACAGAGCCTGAGGAACCGTGGCCACGAAGAGACATTTTCCCCAGGTGGCCGCTTGGGGCGCTTGTGCGCTCCGCCGCCGCTCTCCAAACATGGCGCTGACGATTCCATAAGGCCTATGATGTTCGAGCGTATTCTTTCATTCCTCAGAGATCTGCCGGCGGGCGGCAACGGCACGGGCAAGCTCACCGTTGATGACCCGCGCGTGGCGGCTGCCGCCCTGTTGATTCACGTCATGAGTGCGGACGGCGTGGCGAGTCCGGACGAGCAGAAACGGCTGAGGGAAGCGCTGTCGAAAGCCTATAATCTCAGGGGCGCCGATCTGAAGGCCCTGATGAAGGCCGGTGAAGAGGCGGAAGCCGAGGCGGTGGACCTCTACGTATTTACAAGCGTGCTCAATCGGAACCTCGATGAGGATGCACGGGCGGAGTTCATCCGGCTGATGTGGGAAATCGTCTTTGCAGACGGAGAGATGCACGAGCTGGAAGACAATCTGGTCTGGCGCGTTGCCGAGTTGATCGGGGTCGATTCGCGCACTCGGGTGCTGATGCGTCAGAGCGTGCGGACGGCGGACGGGGAGGGAGGCGAATAGAAGCGCACCCATGGGCGGGGACGGAGAAAAGAAGATCCTGATAGTGTTGCATCAGGAGCTGTCGAGCCCCGGCCGGGTAGGCCAGCTTCTGCAGCGCTCGGGCTTTACGCTCGATATCCGCCGCCCGCCGCTGGGCGATCCCCTGCCCGAAACGCTCGCGGAGCATGCCGGGGCAGTGGTGTTCGGCGGCCCGATGAGCGCCAACGACCAAGACGATTTCATCCGCCGTGAGACGGAATGGCTGGCCGTTCCCCTGAAAGAAGAAAAACCGTTTCTCGGCATTTGCCTTGGCGCCCAGATGCTGGTGAAGCATCTGGGCGGGCAGGTGAAGAGCCGTGATGACGGCCTGGTGGAGATTGGCTGGTATCCGCTGCGGGCCACCGAAGAGGGACGCCGGCTGATGCACTGGCCGGAGATGGTCTACCAGTTTCACCGCGAGGGCTTTTCGCTTCCCTCAGGCGCCACGCTGCTGGCCACCGCTGAACATTATCCCAATCAAGCCTTCCGGTACGGCCGCAACGCCTGGGGCATCCAGTTCCACGCGGAGCTGACGCGCCTGATGATGCAGCGCTGGGTGGTGCGCGGGGCGCATCGCTTCGTGCTGCCCGGCGCGCAGCCGGGCCGGGATCATCTGGGTGGCCGCCTCATCTGGGACACGCACCTGAAGCAGTGGCTGGTCGATTTCCTGGACATCGTCTTCGGCGGCGGCAGGGAGGCTCGCGTGCAGGCGGGCGACGAAGCGGAGGCGCAGAGGCCGCTCGGTCAGAGGAAAGTGGGCAAGCGCGGGATCGCCTAACGACCGGTTCCTCTTTGCGGAGGCCTTTGCGGGATGTCGTAATTTCCCGCCACAGGAAGCGCAGGGGGGCAGGTCAAAGCAGCGCAATTGAAGGCCCAAAAATTGTGCGCCAACTTGTGCGTCGTCGCTGGCATGCCGCGGGCTCGTGGCCTATATAGGCGCTGGCGGTCTGCGCCTCGCGACAGGAATCCACATCCCCGGGGCCTTATCGATCCTGAAGGGAGCTGTCCCTGACCTTGTCCGTGGACTTGGTCATATGGCGCCCACCTACTTTGTAGGTTCCCGGGATCGAGCATTCCATCGGTTGTCGCGGATCGCCATATGCCAATGTCGCCCCCTTCCCTTGCGTGTGTCGTTTTCCGCTTCGCCGGAGCTTTCGGGTTCCGCTACAAGGGGGCATGGAAGTCACACCCCGGGAACTGAAAAAGACACTGCGGCAGGAGGCGCTCGCGCGTCGCGATGCGCTCGATCCGCGCTGGCGCATCGAAGCGTCCCTCAGCTTCGCGAATTGGGTGGAGGCGCTTGCGCCGCCTGCTGGCACGGCCGTTTCGGGCTTCTGGCCCATGCGGTCGGAAGTCGATGTGCGGCCGCTGATGGAGGCGCTGAGAAAGCGCGGCGCCCGCCTCTGCCTGCCCGCCATCCTCGACCGGGAGACCATCGTCTTCCGCGAGTTTCTGCCCGATGCGCCGCTTGTCGATATGGGCTTCGGCACCAAGGGTCTCGACGCAAGCGCAGCTGTGCTCGAACCTGATCTGATGCTCGTGCCGCTTGCAGCCTTCGACCGGCGCGGACACCGCATCGGCTATGGCGCCGGCTACTATGACCGCGCCATTGCGCGGCTCAAGGCAAACGGCCATGCTCGCCGTCTCGTCGGTATCGCCTTTGATTGCCAAGAAGTGCCGCAGGTGCCCGACGAGCCCCATGACGTCATCATCCCCGAAATCCTGACAGAGAGCGGCTTGCGCCGGTTCCCTCCCGCCGGGTAAGAGCGGTCATGCGGATTCTCTTTCTTGGCGACATGGTCGGCCGCACCGGCCGCACGGCGGTTTGGCAACGGCTTCCAGGCTTCATCTCTGATTTCCGGCTCGATTTCGTGGTGGTGAATGGTGAAAACGCCGCCGGCGGGTTCGGCATCACTGAGGAAATCTTTCAGGAAACCCTGAAAGCCGGTGCCGACGTGGTCACGACCGGAAACCACGTATGGGACCAACGCGAGGCGCTGAGCTTCGCCTCGCGCGAGGAGCGGTTCCTGCGGCCCGCCAACTTCCCTAGGGGTACGCCGGGCCGCGGCTCGGGCCTCTATCTAGCCCGGAACGGAGCGCGCGTTCTGGTTGCCAACATCATGGGCCGTATCTTCATGCAGCCCGATCTGGATGACCCGTTCCGCACGGCGGAGGAAGAGCTTGCCGCCTGCCCGCTCGGAGAACAGGCCGATGTGGCGATCATCGATTTTCATGCCGAAGCAACTTCCGAGAAGGTGTGCTTCGGCCATTTCGTGGACGGCCGGGTGAGTGCCGTCATCGGCACGCACACGCATCAGCCGACCGCCGATCATCAGATTCTCAACGGCGGCACCGCCTACATTACCGATGCAGGCATGTGCGGCGACTTCGATTCCTCGCTCGGCTTCGACAAGGAAGAGCCGCTCAACCGGTTCATCACCAAGGTGCCGAAGGGCCGCTTCGAGGCGGCCAACGGACCCGCAACCATTTGCGGCGTCGGGTTGGAGATCTCCGACCGCACCGGCCTCGCGGAGAAGATCGCGCCGCTCAGGCTGGGACCGAGACTGGAGGAGACGATTCCGCCTTTCTGGCGTTGACCTCGGTGCGCGCGGCCCCTACCTCTGCCAAACTCTGCCGCCTTTGTCCGGAGGACGACCCTCGATGGATTGGCTTCTCTCTCACTTCGATTTCGTCGCCAGCCCTGAAGCCTGGATAGCGCTTGTGACGCTCGTGGTGCTCGAGATCGTGCTCGGCATCGACAATCTCATCTTCATCTCCATTCTCACGAACAAGCTGCCGCAGGAGAATCAGAAGCTCGCCCGCAGGCTCGGGATCAGCGGAGCACTCATTCTAAGACTCGCGCTCCTCGGTACCATCTCTTTCATCGTGCAGCTCACGACGCCGGTCTTCACGCTTTTCGATCACGGATTCTCCTGGAGGGACCTCATCCTTATCGCCGGAGGCCTTTTCCTCGTCTGGAAGGCGACGAAGGAAATCCACCACTCGGTCGATCCGCACGACCCGAAGGAAAACCTGGTTGCCAAGGCCGCCACGCTCGGAATGGGGGCGGCCATCGTGCAGATCCTCATGCTTGATCTTGTTTTTTCGATCGACTCCATCATCACTGCTGTCGGGATGACGGATCATCTGGCTATCATGTTCATCGCCGTCATCACCGCGGTGACCGTTATGCTGATCGCCGCCGAGCCGCTGTCGCGCTTCATCGCCGCCAACCCGACAGTTGTAATGCTGGCGCTGGGCTTCCTGCTCATGATCGGCATGACGCTGATCGCGGACGGTTTCGGCTTTCACGTGCCCAAGGGATACGTCTATACCGCCATGGGCTTTTCGGCCATGGTCGAGGCGCTCAACATGCTGGCGCGGCGCAAGCGCATGGCCCAGCAGGAGGCTACACGCCCCGGAGAATGATGATCGTGGGCCGGCTGGGCAGAGTGCCCATGGAGACCGTGATTGTGCGCTCGTCGAGAAAGGCGATGTCGAAACGCTCGCCCATGCGGGTGGAAAAGGCTTCGATGGGTGTCGAGAAGCGGTGCATGGGCATGATGATGGAGGAGGAAAGGCGCCGCGCGATCTCGCTCATGCCGTCGAGCGAAAGCGTCAGCCCGCCATCGATCGGCACCATCAGCACGTCGAGCCGTCCTATCGCGGCATAGTGGGAATCCTCCAGCCGGTGGTGGAGGTGGCCCAGATGGCCGATGCACAGGCCCGCCACCTCGAAGATGAAGATGGAGTTGCCGTCTTTCTCCATCGTGCCCGGCCCGCGGATGTCAGTGGTCACGTTGCGGATGTAGACGTCCTCCACGAGCAGCGAATGTCGTATCGGGCCGTCCCCGTCGGGATTCCAGCCCGTGAGCACGTGTTCGATAGCCGGGTCGGGATAGGGCGTGTAGTGGCTCGAATGCGCCTTGTTCATGGTGACGATGTCGGGCCGCGGCTCCGTGCCGTACAGGCCTGAGAAATCGGTGGCGATCCGCACGCCTGCCGGTGTCTCGATGATGTAGGTGGAGTGCCCGGCATAGGTGATGGTCACGCTTTCCCCGCCGGCGGCTGTGCGCAGGCTCACATAGGTGGCCCGAGGCAATGCGTTTGCGACGGCGAGGCAGGTGCTTGGCCGCTCGACCGTCTGCGCCAGGGCGAGCGGAGCGGGCAGGAAGACCAGTATAAAGGCAAGGAGGCGAAGCACGGGCATCGGCGTCTCCGGCAGGTCCGCGCCGGTTAGATTAATCCAGAATGGTACTCTTCGCCATGGAAGGCCGCGTAACCATTGCGTGAGGCCCGCAAGCCCCGCGCGTTCTGGACCTGAAGGCCCGTTTTCACTATAAGGCCGCAAATCCGCGATATTTCAGGACGTGTTTGCGACGAAGGAGCCCCATGGCCGGCCATTCCCAATTCAAGAACATCATGCACCGCAAGGGCCGCCAAGATGCGGCGCGGTCCAAGATCTTTTCAAAGCTGGCGCGCGAGATCACGGTGGCCGCAAAGTCCGGCTTGCCGGATCCGGCGATGAACCCGCGCCTGCGCCTGGCGGTACAGAACGCCAAGGCCCAGTCGATGCCCAAGGAGAATATCGAACGGGCCATCAAAAAGGCTTCCGGCACCGAGGCGGAGAACTATGAGGAAGTGCGCTATGAAGGCTATGGGCCGGGCGGCGTGGCTATCATAGTCGAGGCCCTCACCGACAACCGCAACAGAACTGCCTCCAATGTGCGCGCCGCCTTCACCAAGGCCGGTGGATCGCTGGGCGAGACGGGTTCGGTCTCCTTCATGTTCAACCGCGTTGGTGAAATCCTCTATCCGGCCGATGTCGCCGACGCCGAGAAGGTGATGGAGGCTGCCATCGAGGCGGGCGCTGAAGACGTGCAGTCGGACGAGAACGGGCACGTGATCACCTGCGCCTTCGAGGACATTGGCGAGGTCACCTCCGCGCTGGAGGCGGTGCTTGGCGAGGCGGAGTCCGTCAAGACCGTCTGGCGGCCGCAGACGGGCACGCCTGTGGACGAGGAAAAGGCTCAGTCCGTGCTCAAGCTCATCGCTGTGCTGGAGGACGATGACGACGTGCAGAACGTCTATGCCAACTTCGAGGTCGACGACGCGACCATGGCGAAGCTCAGCGCAGCCTGACGGACCGGAATGGCCCACCGCGTAACGATAACCTACTGCACCCAGTGCCAGTGGCTGTTGCGCGCTGGCTGGATGGCGCAGGAGCTTCTGTTTACCTTTTCCGAGGAATTGGAGGAGGTGAGCCTCAGGCCGGGTACGGGCGGCATCTTCGAGGTCGTTTGCGACGGTGAGGTCGTCTGGGAGCGCAAGCGCGACGGCGGTTTTCCGGATGCCGCGGAGCTGAAGCGCCGCGTGCGAGATGTGGTCGCGCCGGAGCGCCGTCTCGGCCACGTGGAGAAAAATTAGGGCAGGCGCCCGTTGAGTACGCGCCTGCCACTCAGCTTGATCCACATACCTCTCAGATGCAAATAGGGAGCGAGCGGGGCCTTGCCGTGGCTCCGTCTATGCTCCATTCAGACCGGAACGGCCGCGAGGGCAGGGCGAGCGCGACATGAGCGAAACAAGCATACCTGACAGATGCCGTCTCGTCCTGATTGCACCCGCGCCTTCCTCCGGAGAGGAAGCGCTTGTAGAGGCTGCCCTTTCCGGAGGCGATGTCGCTTCCCTCATTATCCCGCCTTACGATGCGGAAGAAGCGGAGTTCCAGGCGCGTGCGGAGGCGTTGACCCGGCTGGCGCAGGCGCGCGGCGTTGCCGTTATGGTGGCGGGAGAGCCGCGGATTGCTGCACGGGTACAGGCTGACGGCGTTCATTTCGAAGGCTCCAAAGCGGAGCTGGCCGAGATAATTGCGAAGCATCAAGGCCGGATGATGGTCGGATGCGGTGGAGCGGCAAACCGCGACGATGCGCTGGAGCTGGGCGAGATGCAGCCTGACTACATCTTCTTCGGCCGTTTCGGCTATGACGTGCGGCCCGAGCCGCATCCGCGCAATCTCACGCTTGGCGCCTGGTGGGCGGAGATGATCCGCATTCCCTGCATCGTACTGGCCGGTTCGCACACGGGATCGGTCGTGGATGTGGCGAAAACCGGTGCGGAATTCGTCGCTCTCGGCAATGCGGTCTTCGCGCCGGGAGCCGATCCCGCCCGCGAGGTGGCCGAGGCCAACGCGCTGCTTGACAAGCACGCTCCCTCCTTTGCGGAAGCCGAGCCATGAGGTGTCTCACCGCCTTCGTTGTTCTTCTGTCGCTCGTCGCAGCCGGTCACCCGGCTCTGGCACAGGAGGGGACGGGCGCCGGTGCAGCAACGCAGGAGAAGCAGGACCGGCTGCTTCCAGCACCGCAGCCCGATCCGAGCCGCTTCGGGAAGCGGCTCGATGAGGCCTTCGGGGCGTTTCAGCGTGGCTACTACCTGACGGCGCTGGAGCTGGCGCGGCCGCGCGCTGAGGCGGGCGATCCCGCCGCCCAGACCCTGATCGCGGAAATCTATGCGCGCGGCCTTGGCGTGCCGCGGGATGCTGAGGAGGCGGCCAAATGGTACGCTCGGGCCGCCGAGCAGGGTGTTCCCGAGGCGCAGCTCCAATACGCTCTTTTGTTGCTTGACGGCCGTTTCACGGAGCAGGACCGCGAGAAAGCCGTCACGCTCATGCGAAGCGCCGCCGAGGCGGGCGAGCCCGAGGCGCAGTTCAACCTTGCCCAAATGCTTGTCGAGGATGGTGACGAGGCCCATCAGCGCGAGGCCGTAACCTGGTACGAGCGTGCAGCCGAAGCCGGCCTAGCCGACGCGCAATATGCGATGGCGCAGGCGCTCTCCACCGGCTTCGGCGGACGCGAGCGCGATGAGACGGAGGCACGCCGGTATCTGGAGCTTGCCGCCCGTCAGAACTACGACACCGCCCAGCTCGATCTTGGCACCTGGCTCGTGGAAGGCCGCGGCGGCCCCGCCGACCCTGAGCAGGGCTTCGCTTGGCTCAAGCGCGCCGCCGAGGGCGGAAACGCGGCGGCCCAGAACCGCGTGGCCAAGCTCTACCGCGCAGGCATCGGCACCGAGCCTGACTCCATCCTTGCTGCCGCCTGGTACATTCTCGCCAAACGCTCGGGCCTCACCGATCCCCTTATGGAGGATTTCCTGATGGGATTGACGGATGAGGAGATCGAGGAGGCGAGCGAGCAGGCAAACCGGCTGAGATAAGCAAAGAGAGGAAGGGCGCGGGCAGGAGAGCCGGCTGCACCGGGGCGGCCGGCGTCCGAATCCGCTATCGTTTCATCCCCGTCTTGCCTCGCTGAGTGTTTTGTGGTCTTGAGGCGCCAACGTGACTACGGGACGAGCAGCGAATGAAGATCAACGGCAACGAAATCCGCCCCGGCAACGTCATCGAACACAATGGCGGGCTGTGGGTCGCAGTCAAGACCAACCATGTAAAGCCTGGCAAGGGCGGTGCCTACAATCAGGTGGAGCTCAAGAACCTGATCGACGGCACGAAGCTCAACGAGCGTTTCCGCTCGGCCGAGACGGTGGAGCGGGTGCGTCTGGAGCAGAAGGAGTTCACCTACCTCTACGAGCAGGGTGACGCGCTCGTCTTCATGGATTCGGAGACCTACGAGCAGCTAGAGCTGCAAAAGGATTTTGTCGGCGACCGCGCGGCCTTCCTCAAGGAAGGCATGACGGTGACGGTGGAGCTCTACGAGGAAAAGCCGATCGGCATCTCGCTGCCGCCGCAGGTCACGCTCGAGGTCGCCGAGGCCGATCCCGTGGTCAAGGGCCAGACGGCAGCCTCCTCCTACAAGCCGGCCGTGCTGGAGAATGGCGTACGCATCATGGTGCCGCCCTTCATCACCGCGGGCGAAAAGATCGTCGTCGATACGGACGAGATAACCTATCTGCGCCGCGCCGACTGACGGCGCAGCATCTTTCAGAGGACATTATCCAATGGCGCGCTCGGCCATCATCAATGTCATGGTCCAGGCCGCGATGAAGGCCGGGCGTTCGCTCGCTCGTGATTTTGGCGAGGTGCAGAATCTCCAGGTCTCGCTCAAGGGGCCCGGCGATTACGTCAGCCAGGCCGACCGCCGTGCCGAGGAGATCCTTTTCACCGAGCTTTCGCGCGCGCGGCCGGGCTATTCCTTCCTTATGGAGGAGCGCGGCGTTGTGGAGGGCGACGACCAGCAGCACCGCTGGATTGTCGACCCGCTGGACGGCACCACCAACTTCCTGCACGGCATCCCGATCTTCTCCATTTCCATCGCGCTGGAGCGGCAGGGCCAGCTTGTCGCCGGGGTGATCTACAATCCTGCGATGGATGAGCTCTATACAGCCGAACGCGGAAGCGGAGCGTTCTTCAACGACAGGCGTATGCGCGTGGCCGCGCGCCGTCAGCTTTCGGACTGCGTCATCGGCACAGGCATTCCCCATCTCGGCCGCGGTCATCATGGCCGGGCGCTTCTGGACCTGCGTAATGTGATGGCCGAGGCCGCGGGCATCCGCCGCCTGGGCTCCGCCGCGCTTGATCTTGCCTATGTGGCGGCCGGGCGGATGGACGGCTTCTGGGAGGATGCGCTTTCCCCCTGGGACATCGCAGCCGGCATTCTGATGGTCCGGGAGGCAGGCGGTTTCGTGACAGATCGCGGGGGCGGTCAGAACATGTTTGACACCGGCTCCGTCGTTGCCGGGAACGAGGCGGTGCACCGGACGCTGCTTGAAACATTGAAGAAGCCCGTCAGCTGATCTGCGAAATCAGCGTAAGAACGGCTTTCAGGGGAGGAAGTCCGGCGAGGCGCCGATACATATTTCAATTTGGTCACAATTCCGTTTAGAGTCTCGGCCACTTTCGCGAGGAAATCGCATTCGAGGAGCATATGGCCTTCATGAAATCGCTGGGGGCAGAGGAGCCAATCGTCGATCAAAGGTTCGATCCGCGCCGCCTTTCGAGCCCTCACGTGTTCCTCTATTCCATGGTGGTCTTCCTGGCGATTTCGGGTTTCGTGGCGGCCATTCTCTACCGGCAGATTTCGACTGCCTTTCAGAGTAATCCGGGGCTTAACGGGCTCATTCTCGGCGTGCTGGCGGTCGGCATCCTGCTCGCCTTCGCGCAGGTCGTGCGCCTCTTTCGGGAAGTGCGCTGGGTGAATTCCTTCCTCGCCGGCACCGAGGCGACGGAGCCGGTGCTGCTCGCTCCCATGAAGGCGTTGCTCAGCCGCTCCTCCACTATGGCGCTTTCGCCTTCCTCCATGCGCTCGATCCTCGATTCGATCGCCACGCGGCTCGATGAAAGCCGGGATATATCCCGCTACCTGATCGGGCTGCTCGTTTTCCTCGGCCTGCTTGGCACTTTCTGGGGCCTGCTTCAGACCATCGGTTCCATCGGGGACACGATCCAGTCGCTCGATGCCGGCGCGGGTAACGTGAACGATATCCTGGATTCCCTCAAGGCAGGGCTTTCGGCGCCGCTCAGCGGCATGGGCACCGCGTTCTCGTCCTCGCTCTTCGGCCTGTCCGGCTCGCTGATTTTGGGCTTCCTCGATCTGCAGGCGGGCCGTGCGCAGAACCGCTTCTATACGGAGCTGGAGAACTGGCTTTCGACCGTCACCGATCTGAGCTCCGACATCGCGGACTCCAAGAATGGTGCGTCAGAAGAGTTGAAGATACTGGCCGAGCGCTTGCACACGGTTCAGGAGACCGGTGGCAGCAATCCGCGCACCGCCGCCGCCATGGCCTCGCTGGCAGAGGGCATTTCGGGACTGGTGAAAAACATGCGCCACGAGCAGCAGATGATGCGCGATTGGGTGGAGGCCCAGGCTGCTGACCAGAAGGCTCTGCGCGAAACCCTGGACCGGATTGCCGCTTCGCTGGAAGAACGGGGAAAATAAGCGATGGCGCTGGCACGCACGCGCCGCCAACATCGGGGAATTGATTACTGGCCGGGGTTTGTCGACGCGCTGTCGACCCTGCTTCTGGCCATCATGTTCCTTTTGTCGGTTTTCGTTCTGGCGCAGTTTTTCCTGAGCCGGGAGATCACCAGCCGAGATGCTGTCCTCGACCGCCTCAACGCCCAGATCAACGAACTGACGCAGCTTCTCGCTCTGGAACGCGCCAGCAATCAGGATGCCGAGGACCAGATTGCCAGCCTGCGCGCCTCCCTGGCCTTGGCGGAGGCGGAGCAGTCCCGTCTAGAGCAGCTTCTTGCCAGCGGCTCTGGGCAGAGCGAGGCGGCTGAGGAGCGCATCGGCCAGCTCACCGGTGAGTTGGAGTCGGAGCGCCAGATCAGCCAGCGCGCCCTCTCACAGGTGGAGCTCCTCAACCAGCAGATTTCCGCCCTGCGCCAGCAGATCGCTGCGCTGGAGGCCGCGCTCGACGTTTCCGAACAGCGCGACCGGGAGTCCCAGGCCAAGATCGCCGATCTGGGCCGCCGCCTGAACGTCGCGCTCGCCCAGCGCGTGCAGGAGCTGAACCGCTACCGTTCCGACTTCTTCGGCCGCCTACGCGAAATCCTTTCCGACCGCGAAAATATCCGCATCGTGGGCGACCGCTTCGTCTTCCAGTCGGAGGTCCTGTTTGCCTCCGGCCAGACGGAGATCAACGACAGCGGTCAGGAAGAAATGCGGAAGCTGGCGGGCGCCATTCTGGAGCTGCAGGAGGAAATTCCGCCCGAGATCGACTGGGTGCTGCGCGTGGACGGGCATACGGACAACGTCCCGCTGTCGGGAACCGGCCGTTATCGCGACAACTGGGAGCTGTCGGCCGCGCGCGCCATCGCCGTGGTGAAATTCCTCATTGAAAACGGCGTGCCGGCCGAGCGGCTGGTGGCCGCGGGCTTTGGCGAGTTCCAGCCGCTCGACCCGGCCGATACGCCGGAGGCGCGCGCGAGAAACCGCCGCATCGAGCTGAAGCTGACGGAAGGGTAAGAGACTCTACTCCGCCGCTTTCCTGACCATATCGGCACCTGCCTCGAACTGCAGGCTTGCAAGCCGCGCATAGATGCCGCCTTTTGCTACGAGATCGGCGTGGCTGCCTTCCTCGATGATTTGGCCGTCCTCCATCACAAAAATGCGGTCGGCCTTCAGGATTGTGGCGAGCCGGTGCGCGATGACGATGGTGGTGCGCCCCTTCATCAGCCTCTCGAGGGCGGTTTGCACGAGCGTTTCGCTTTCGGCATCGAGCGCGGAGGTCGCCTCGTCAAGCAGCAGGATGGGCGCATCGCGCAGAATGGCGCGAGCAATCGCAAGCCGCTGCCGCTGGCCGCCCGAAAGCGTCACGCCGCGCTCTCCTACCGGCGTATCGTACCCGTTCTCCAATGCCATGATGAAATCATGCGCCAGCGCGGCCTTTGCTGCCGCCTCCACTTCCGCGCGCGAAGCGCCGGGCCTGCCGAAGGCGATGTTCTCGGCGGCACTCGCGGCCAACACCGTCACCTCCTGCGGGACGATGGCGATACGCTCGCGCACCGCGCTCGGATCGGCACGCCTGATGTCGGTTCCGTCGATCAGCACTTCGCCGCTGTCCGGGTCGTAATAGCGCAGGAGCAGCGAGAAGATCGTGCTTTTGCCCGCGCCGGACGGTCCTACGATCGCGACGGTCTCGCCTGGCGCCACTCTGAAGGAGAGCCGGTGCAGTGCCGAAACATTGGGCCGCGCGGGATAGGAGAAACTTATGTCCCGGAACTCGACCTCGCCCTGCGGCGGCGGCAGGGCGACGGGATTGGTCGGTGCCGCGACGGTCGGCACCTCATCCAGAAGCTCGCCCATGCGCTCGGCAGCGCCCGCAGCTTGCGAGAGTTCGCCCCAGACCTCGGAGAGTGCGCCCAGGGCGCCCGCCGCGAGTACCGCATAAAGCAGAAACTGGCCCAAAGTGCCCGCGCTCATCGCGCCCGACAGAACGTCGTGGGAGCCTACCCACAGTACAGCCACCACCGAGGCGGAGGTGGCGAAGATGGCGAAGAAAGTGAGTACGGCACGCGCGCGGATGGAGGCGCGGGCTGCCTCAAAGGCCGTCTCTACGGCGGAGGAGAAGCGCTTTGCCGCCGCCCTTTCATTGGTGAAGGCCTGCAACACGCGTACCGCGCCGATCTGCTCGCCGGCAAAGGCGGCGGCATCGGCCAGCGCATCCTGGGCACGGCGTGTCCGCCGCCTTACGGACCGGCCGAAGGCCACGATTGGCACGACGATGAACGGGATGGCGGCGACGACGAGAAGTGAGAGGCGCGGGCTGGTTACCACCATCATGGTGACTGCGCCTACGCCCATGATGGTGTTTCGGAGCGCCACCGAGGCCGTGGCGCCGACCGCCGCCTTCACCTGTGTCGCGTCCGCCGTGAGCCTGGAGACGATTTCGCCCGACTGCGCGCGGTCAAAAAAGGCGGGAGAAAGCTGTATGACATGGGCGAAGATGTCGCGCCGCAGGTCCGTTACCACGCGCTCGCCCAGCATGACGACGAAGTAGTAGCGCAGCGCCGAAGCCACCGCCAGCACGGCCGCCACCCCGATGAGCATGGAGAAGTAGCTGGCGATGAAGGCGCTGTCTGACTCGGAAAAGCCGTGATCGATCATCCGCCTGACGGCGATCGGAAGGGTCAGCGTGGCTGCCGCCGCCAGCAGCAGGAAGACGATCGCGCCGACCGTCAGGCCGCGATAGCGGAGGACATACGGTACCAGCCTGCGCAGGGGCCCGAGCGAGCGCCTTGCCGTTTCCCGCGATCCGTCCGTTATTGCCATTGCGAAGCCCTTCCGGCTTGGTTCGAGATTTCCGGCCCGGCCGGCCTTGTCTCCAGCGGACGCGTGATGTATAGGCACGCGAACCTTTTTGAAGCCGTAGCGGCCGAAGGTCGCCGGTTCAAGTTTTCCGCACGGGCAAGTTGCCGCAACCGCAGATGCGGCACCGAAGGTGCAAGCAGATCAGGACAGACCGATGAAGGCCGACATCCATCCCGACTACCACATGATCAAAATCGTCATGACGGACGGCACGGAATACGAGACGCGCTCGACCTGGGGCAAGGAGGGCGACACGCTGCACCTCGATATCGACCCCACGACGCATCCGGCATGGACCGGCGGTCAGCAGACGCTGGTGGACCGCGGCGGCCGGTTGTCGAAGTTCAAGAAGCGCTACGAGGGCCTGGGCATCTGAGTGCCGGCCGGAAGATCGACACGAAAGCCCGCCGTTTCGGCGGGTTTTTCATGTCACCTTCCCTGATGGGCCTGAACCTGCCACGCCGACCGGTGAACGCCGGATGAGGCTTTAGCCCGTTCTCTCCGGTTTCCTGCGCAGCGGCCCTGAAATCAAGCGCAGCCCTCTCGCCAAAGCGCGATTGCCGGGTTATGCCCTTGCGGCAACAGATATGCCGACATGATTTCTCTCCTGACCGATCCGCATTTCTACCTCGTCGGAATTCCGGCGGTCATCCTTGTCGGCCTGTCCAAGGGCGGGTTCGGCGGAGCTATGGCTCTTCTGGGCGTGCCCCTTCTGGCACTCGTGGTTTCGCCGGTGCAGGCGGCCGCCATCCTGCTGCCAGTGCTTATCGTCATGGACATCGTCTCGCTGTGGACCTGGCGGGGCTTCATCGACAAGCGTCTCATTGCCATCATGCTGCCCGGCGCGTTTGTGGGCATCGTGATAGGCTGGTTGACCGCGGCGGTCGTGACGGCGGACCATGTGCGCCTCATCGTCGGCATCATCACCTTCCTCTTTTTCCTGCGCTGGGCGATCGGCAAGTTGCGGCGCGACCAGCGGGCGAGCCGACACAACCCCCCGAAAGGCTTTTTCTGGGGCACGGTGTCAGGCTTCACCAGCTTCGTGGCGCATGCGGGAGGCCCGCCCTTTCAGATCTATGCGCTGCCGCTCAGGCATGATCCGAAAATTTATACCGGCACGAGCGTGATCTTCTTCGCCGTGGTCAACGCGGTGAAGGTGATTCCCTATTTTGCGCTCGGCCAGTTCGATACGACCAATCTCGCGGCCTCGGCCATTCTCATGCCGTTTGCGCCGTTGGCCACCCTTGCCGGCGCTTGGATCGTGAAGCGCATGCGGCCGGAGATCTTCTATCCCTTCATGTACATCATGATCCTGATCGTTTCGCTGAAGCTGATCCATGACGGCGTCACCGGCCTTTGGGGCTGGTGAGGTCCGCGCGCTTGTGGTTTAGAAATAGGGTCTCGACTCCGCTATGTTGGGAGGGGAAGCCGTGAGCCAAAATCCGTATGAGCAGGACCTCGATAGAAACCCGGCCAACTATCAGCCGCTGACGCCGCTCACCTTGCTTGAGCGTGCGGCCAAGGTGTTTCCCGACCATACGGCCATCATTCACGGCAGGCAGCGGACAAGCTATCGCGATTTCTGGCGGCGTTCGGTCAAGCTCGCGTCTGCGCTCTCCCGGCACGGTATCGGGAAGGGCGACACGGTTTCGGTGATGCTGTCCAACACGCCGGCCATGCTGGAGGCGCATTTCGGCGTGCCGATGACAAAGGCGGTGCTGCACTCCATCAACACGCGGCTGGACGCCGCGGTGATCGCCTTTCAGCTCGACCATGCCGAAAGCAAGGTGGTCATCATTGACCGCGAATTCTCCGCCGTCATGAGGGATGCTCTGGCGCGGGCGACGGTGAAACCGCTGGTGATCGACTATGACGACCCCGAATATCCCGAGAACGCACCCTATCCGAAAGGCGAGCGTATCGGCAGCCACGATTACGAGGAGTTCGTAAGCTCGGGTGACGAAGGCTTCTCCTGGGCAATGCCGGATGACGAGTGGGATGCGATCTCGCTCAACTACACCTCAGGCACGACGGGCAATCCCAAGGGCGTCGTCTATCATCATCGCGGCGCGGCGCTGATGGCCTACGCCAACACGATTCACGCCCACATGAGCCAGCATCCGGTCTATCTGTGGACATTGCCGATGTTCCACTGCAACGGCTGGTGCTTTCCGTGGACGCTGGCGCTCACGGCCGGAACCCATGTCTGCCTGCGCTGGGTCAGGGCCAAGGCCATGTATGACGCCATCGCCGACCACGGCGTGACCCATCTGTGCGGAGCGCCCATCGTCATGTCGACGCTGCTTGGCGCAAGCGAGGCGGAGAAGCGGACGTTCTCCCAGACGGTGATATTCAATACCGCCGCCGCGCCACCGCCTGAGGCGGTGCTTTCCGCGATGACGGAGGCCGGCTTCGTGGTCAACCATCTCTACGGCCTCACGGAGACCTACGGCCCTGCGGTGGTCAATGAGTGGCATATGGAGTGGAATGAGCTTGACAGTGCGGGCCAGGCGTCCCGGAAGGCGCGGCAGGGCGTGCGCTACGCCGCGCTGGAAGAACTGACCGTGATGAACCCGGAGACGATGCAGCGGGTGCCCGCCGACGGCACAACTCTCGGCGAGGTGATGTTCCGCGGCAACATCGTCATGAAAGGGTATCTGAAAAACAAGAAGGCCACGGACGAGGCGTTCGCCGGAGGCTGGTTCCATTCCGGAGACCTGGGCGTGCTGCATCCGGATGGCTACATCCAGCTCAAGGATCGCTCAAAGGACATCATCATCTCCGGCGGCGAGAACATTTCCTCGATCGAGGTGGAGGATGCGATCTATAAGCACGCGGCCGTCGCCGCCTGTGGCGTGGTGGCCCGTGCCGATGAGAAATGGGGCGAGACGCCTGTCGCCTTCGTGGAGCTCAAACCCGGTGCGAACGCCACTGCGGAAGAGATCATAGCGCATTGCAGGCGGCTGCTCGCCTCCTTCAAATGCCCCCGGCATGTGGTCTTCACCGAGATTCCCAAGACATCGACAGGAAAGATCCAGAAATTCCGTCTGCGGGAACTGGCCAAGACGCTCTAAGGGGTGTCCGTGCAAAGTTTCCACAGAAATTTTAATTGAAGACCGGGCGGTTCATTAACCGCCCGTTAAGCCTTACATGTGTTTACTGTGCGTATCCAGTGATCTGGATTCTTACCGAGTGGCTGGAGCCATTCTGTTTGACGCCTCCCTGTTTAACTCCTGAGAGCCGCATCCGCGGCTCTTTTTTTGTCTCGTGGGGCCTGTTAACTTTCCGTTAAGCAAGGGGCTTGCGTTCGCCAGCGGCGCGGCGCATTTTCCGCTACCGACGGGACGCATAGACGCTTCGGCGAGAGGTGGGCAGAGCAGGATGATCGGCAGTACGAGCGGCGCCAACATGGTTAGGCTGGCGGAACGGCGGGTTTTCTCCGCGTCCTTCAAGCCGCTTTACAATGAGGGCATGGGCCTGGTCGAGGAGACGGCGGAATATCTCGACGGAGAAGGCCGGGCGGCGGCAAAGACGCTGTCGCGGGCGGCCGCGGCGCTTTATGCTGCCGAGTCGATGCGGCTCACCACCCGGCTGATGCAACTCGCCTCCTGGCTCCTTCTGCAGCGGGCCGCCAATTGCGGTGAGATGACGCGCGAGCAGGTGGCCGCCGAAAAGCAGAAAGTACGGCTCGATACGGCCTCGGCCTATGAGAGCGCGCCGGCCTGGGGGGAACTGCCCGAACGGTTCCGTTCTCTCGTGGAGCGCTCCCTGCGGCTTGAGGCGCTGGTGCGCCGTATGGACGAGGAAATCTACGGTCAGGGGGCTGCTGCCGCGCCTGACAGATCCCGTTCCGTCAACCCTGTCTTCGATCAGATCACCCTGCTTCAGACCGCTTTCGGGCGGGTCTGACGCCTCTCCGCCTCGCCGCCTGCAAGGTTGCTCCGGCGCCGTCGTGGCGGCGTCTAGAAGTTCACTGGCGGCAGGGTGCTGCGCGCGGCTATGGTGGCATCATGGCAGACGCGATTCGCATCATCGGAATTGATCCGGGGCTGAGGCGCACCGGCTGGGCGGTCATCGAAGCGTTGGGCAACTCGCTTCGCTTCGTTGCGGCGGGAACTGTGCGCTCGGACGACAAATCCGATCTTGCGACACGGCTGTGCCAGCTTCACGACGGTTTGATGGACGTGCTCGGCACGCACGCCCCGCACGAAGCGGCGGTGGAGGCAACCTTCGTCAACAAGGACGCGGTGGCGACGCTGAAGCTTGGCCAGGCGCGCGGAATTGCCATGCTAGTTCCGGCGCGCGCGGGCCTGCGCGTGGCCGAATACGCTCCAAACGCCGTCAAGAAGGCAGTGATCGGAGTCGGCCACGGCGACAAGCGCCAGATCCACATGATGGTGAAGGTGCTGTTGCCCCGGGCCAGCTTCGACACGGACGACGCGGCCGATGCCACCGCCATCGCCATCTGCCATGCGCATCACCGCCAAACGCCGGCGGCACGGCTGGCCCTGGAAGCACAGGCATGATCGGAAAGCTCAAAGGCATTGTGGACGAAATCGGCGACGATCACGTCGTCATCGATGTGGGCGGGGTGGGATATGTCGCTCATTGCCCTGCCCGCACCCTTTCCTCCCTTCCGGGCGTGGGGGCCGCGGTCACGCTCTTCATCGAGACCTATGTGCGCGAGGACATGATCCGCCTGTATGGATTCCAGACGGCGCTCGAACGCGAATGGTTTCGTCTGCTGCAAAGCAATGTTCAGGGGGTCGGCGCCAAGGTGGCGCTTTCGGTGCTGTCGACCCTCACGCCTGCCGAGCTCGCCAATGCTATTGCGCTCAAGGATGTGGCCATGGTGGCTCGCGCGCCGGGCGTTGGCCGCAAGGTCGCCGAGCGCATCGTCACGGAGCTGAAGAGCAAGGCGCCGGCTTTCGCGGGCGAAGCAGCCGTCACGATTGGCCTCAAGCAGGAGCTGGGCGAGGGCGTAGCGCCAGCACCCGTGTCGGATGCCGTCTCCGCTCTCGCCAATCTGGGCTATTCGCGCGACGTGGCGGCAAACGCCATTGCAGCGGCCCTGAAGACAGCCGGCGAGGGAGCGGATACGGGAACCCTGATCCGGCTTGGGCTGAAGGAGCTTGCTCGATGAGCTTCCCTTGTTTCCGCATGAATCCTTACTCCGGGCCGAAGACATTGCAGGGGGTCGAGGAGGGCATTGCTGCCGGCGCTTCCAAGCAGGCACTGCGCGCACGTGAATGATCGGGGTTGATACGAATGTTCTGCTGCGCCTCTTTGTCGGTGACGATCGGGGGCAGCTCGCAAAGGCCCAAAGCCTGCTTGCGCGCCGTTCGGCCGGCGAGCCGGTGTATGCTTTTTGGAGCTTGTCTGGTCGTTCGGACGCACCTACGGCTATCCCCGTAATGATGTTCTGGCACTGCTCAGCGAGTTGCTCGACGTGAACGATGTTGTATTCGAACAGCAGGAACTGGTTGCCGCGGCCGTCGAGACGGCAAAGGAAGACGGCACTGATCATCTTCCGGAGCTGCTGATTGCGATGTGCAACATCAAAGCCGTCTGCATCCGCGCGGTGACGTTGGATGCAGGGGCGGCAAACCGGAACGAGGGTATGGAGCTTCTGTCATGAGCGATGCCGCTCGCCTCATCTCCGCAGCCAAGCGCGGCGAGGATGCGGACGCGACCATGCGGCCGCAGACCCTCGACGAGTTCGTGGGCCAGAAGGCGGCGCGCGCCAATCTGAAGGTCTTTATCGAGGCGGCGCGCGGGCGTGGCGAGGCACTCGACCACGTGCTCTTCGTCGGCCCGCCTGGCCTGGGGAAGACAACGCTGGCGCAGATCATGGCGCGCGAGCTTGGCGTGAACTTCCGTGCGACCTCAGGGCCGGTGATCGCCAAGGCGGGCGATCTGGCGGCCCTTCTCACCAATCTCGAAGACCGTGACGTCCTGTTCATCGACGAGATCCATCGTCTCAATCCGGCCGTGGAAGAGATTCTCTATCCGGCCATGGAGGACTATCAGCTCGACCTGATCATTGGTGAAGGTCCAGCGGCGCGCTCGGTCAAGATCGACCTTGCGAAGTTCACGCTCGTGGCGGCAACCACGCGTCTGGGTTTGCTCACCACGCCTCTACGAGACCGTTTTGGCATTCCGATCCGGCTGGAGTTCTATTCCGTCGAGGAGCTCAAGGCGGTCGTGGAGCGCGGCGCGCGCATCCTGGGCCTGCCGCTCACCGAAGATGGGGCGGAGGAGATCGCAAGGCGGGCCCGCGGCACGCCGCGCATTGCCGGCCGGCTTCTGCGCCGTGTGCGCGACTTCGCCTCCGTGGCGGGCGCTCAGAAGGTCACGCGGGAGATCGCCGATTCCGCGCTCTCGCGGCTGGAGGTGGATTCGCTTGGGCTCGATCAGCTCGACCGGCGCTATCTTTCCATGATCGTGGAGAATTTCGGCGGCGGGCCTGTCGGGATCGAGACCATTGCCGCCGCGCTGTCTGAACCGCGCGACGCCATCGAAGACATCATCGAGCCCTACCTCATCCAGCAGGGCTTCATCCAGCGCACTCCGCGCGGACGCGTGCTGGCCGACAAGGCATGGAGGCATCTTGGGCTCAATCCTCCGAAGGATCTCGCGCAGACGCAGATCAGCCTGTTCGAGGAAGGGGAGGATGGGCTTTGATCGCCGAGAAATGCCTTGCGCCGTAACGGTCAATCTAAAGGCAATGCTCTATGGCTGATAAGGATGACGACCTGACCGCGGGAATCAGCGGAAAGCTGACGCCGGACGGCCACCGGCTAAAGGCCCGCATCTACTTTGCCGATACAGACTTCACCGGCGTCGTCTACCACGCACGTTATCTGGAATTCCTGGAGCGCGGACGCTCGGATTTCCTGCGCCTTACCGGCGTGCATCATACGGAGCTTGCCGATGGCAGGCATGGCGAGCGGCTTGCCTGGGTGGTGCGGCGCATGGAGATCGACTTCATAAGGCCTGCGCGCATGGACGACATCATCACCGTGGACACGCGCGTGGAGAGGGTTTCCGGCGCGCGCATCTTCATGGACCAGGAGCTTTCGCGCGAGGGCGAGCTTCTCGTGAAGGCTCGGGTCGAGGCCGCGATCGTCGATGCTGACGGCAGGCCGCGCCGTTTTCCGAAAGAATGGGCAGGTCTCTTCGTGCGGCGACCGCAATAATCGCCCGCGCGCGGCTCTCCGGATGCGGCAGAACGCCTTCCGGCGCTAACGCTTAATTAACTATAACCAGCCATCAGAATAAAGGCGCCAACGGCAGCTCCTGCGCCTTCCTTTGACCAAATTTTCTCGAAAAAAGGCGCGGACGGGGGCCCCGCCGGGGCACCGCAGCTCGGTCGGGTGGGAGCAGGCGGTCAAAGACGGATCAAGCATCTATGCCCGGTTTTTGCAAGGACGTTAAGTCATGGAAAGTGTAGCGCTCGCCGCGCCGGGTGGGGATTTGTCCATCTGGGCGCTGTTCTGGCAGGCAGGATGGGTGGTGAAGCTGGTCATGATCGGGCTTCTCGGTGCCTCGATCTGGACTTGGGCCATCATCGTAGACAAGACGCTCGCCTATGCGCGCATGCGCCGAGCGCTTAACCGCTTCGAGCAGGTGTTCTGGTCGGGTCAGTCGCTGGAGGAGCTATACCGTTCGCTTTCCGAGCGCAAGACCACCGGAATGGGCGCGATCTTCGTCGCTGCGATGCGCGAATGGAAGAAAAGCTTCGAGAAGGGCGCGCGCTCGCCGCTCGGGCTGCAGACACGCATCGACAAGGCGATGGACCTCGCGCTGGCGCGCGAGATGGAGCGGCTCGAGGGCAAGCTCGGCTTTCTCGCCTCGGTCGGATCCTCCGCGCCCTTCATTGGCCTGTTCGGCACAGTGGTGGGCATCATGACCTCCTTCCAGGCCATTGCCGGCTCGAAATCCACCAATCTTGCCGTGGTGGCGCCCGGCATCGCCGAGGCACTGCTGGCGACGGCTATGGGGCTTCTCGCGGCCATTCCGGCCGTCATCGCCTATAACAAGCTGACGGCCGACGCGGGCCGTCTCGGCGCGCGGATGGAAGGCTTTGCCGACGAGTTCTCCGCCATACTGTCGCGGCAAATCGATGAGAAGGTGGCGCCGCGAACCCGTGCCGAGGAGTATGCCTGATGGGCCTGTCGGTGGCTTCACCCAGTGGCGGCGCGAACGGGCGCCGGCGTCGCGGCCGGCGGCACCAGCCGATGTCGGAGATCAACGTCACGCCGTTCGTGGACGTGATGCTCGTTCTGCTTATCATCTTCATGGTGGCGGCACCTCTGCTGACGGTAGGGGTTCCCATCGACCTGCCGGAGACGCAAGCCAAGGCGCTCAACGCCGATACGCAGCCGATCACCGTCTCGATCAACAATGAAGGGCAGATTTTCCTCCAGGAAACGGAAATCCCCTTGGATGAGGTCGTGCCCAAGCTCCAGGCCATCGCGCAGGCCGGCTATGAAGAGCGGATTTACGTGCGGGGCGACCGCTCCGCCGATTACGGAACGGTGATGCGCGTGATGGCGCGCATTTCTGCCGCCGGCTTCCGCAATCTCGGCCTCGTCACCTTGCAGGAACAGGACGGCTGATATCCATGAAGGCCGGCCTTGCCACATCGGTTACGCTTCACGCTGCGCTCCTCGGCATAGGGCTTTTCTCGCTGTCGGCGCCGCGCGCATATGAGGTGGCGGATGTGGAATCGCTGCCCGTCGATATCATTCCGGTCGAGAGCCTGACCCAGATCCAGGAGGGCGAAAAGCAGGCCGCGGTCGCTCCGCGCCCGGCGCCCGCCCCGACCCGCAGGCCGGACCCGGTGGAAAACGCGCAGAAGGTGGGCGAAGCGGACACCGATCTGAAGCCGCCGCCTACACCCGATGCGAAGCCGAGGCCGGTGGAAAGCGCTTCCGAGCCCAAGGCGGCGGAAAGGCCGCAACCGAGGCCCGAGGAAAAGCCTGCCGCCGAGGAAGTGCCCGCTCCGACAGGGGAGACGCAGGTTGCGGCGACCGAGCGGACGCCGGAGCCGCAGCCGCGCCGGGAAATCACGCCGGACCCGGTGCCCGACCCGCTGGTGGCCGAGAACGCCGAGGCAGAGAGCCTTAATCTGCCGCCTACGGCGCCGGTTCCGCAAGCAAGGCCGCAGCCGCCCCGGCCGCAGACGGCCAAGGCGCCCGAGCAGAAGCGGGCGGAGGAGCCGGCCAAGGCGGCACAGGCGCAGACGCGCAGCGAGCCGAAGAAAAATGAGGAGCTGCTCGATCAGGTGGCGGCCCTCCTCAACAAGGAGGAAGCCTCCGGCGGCGGTGCCAAACGGTCGCAGCAGGAGGCAGCCCTGGGCGGCCGGGAGACCACAGGCGGCGAGAAGCTGACGCAGAGCGAGATGGACGCGCTGCGCGCGCAGATCCAGCGCTGCTGGAACGTGCCGGTGGGCGCGCTCGACGCGGAGAACCTTAGGGTCTCCCTGAAGTTCCGGCTCGATCCGAGCGGCGCGGTGGAGGGCAGCCCGCAAGTCATTTCCGGCGGGGACGGCTCCAGCATCGCGCGCGCGGCAGCAGAATCGGCCCGCCGTGCCATCCTGCAATGCGGCCCCTACGATCTGCCCGCCGAGAAGTACAGCGCTTGGGCGGACGTCATTGTGCATTTCGACCCGACCGATATGTTCTGATCCGAACCGGTTCCCGCTCCGAGTAACCGAGAGGCACGAGCTGATGCAGAATTCCCTGAAGGCAATCCTCGCCACCGCAAGCCTGGTCCTGGCGATGATCGCGCTGGCCGCCGCTCCGGCGCGCGCTCTGGTCGAGATCGACATCAACCAGGGTGTTGTCGAACCCGTGCCGATAGCCATTACTGAGTTTCTTTCGGCTGAAGGCATGGGGGCGGATGTTTCCGGCGTGGTGGCGGCGGACCTCCGGCGCTCCGGCCTCTTCGCGCCCATAGACAAAGCGGCTTTTATAGAAAAAGTATCGAATCCTGATGTGGCGCCGCGCTTCGAGGACTGGAAAGTCATTAATGCGCAGGCCGTTGTCACTGGCCGTGTGACGCGGGAGCCGGACGGGAGGCTCAGGACCGAATTCCGGCTGTGGGACACGTTCGCCGGCCAGCAGCTCGTGGGCGAGCAGTTCTTCGCCGATCCCCAGAACTGGCGGCGCATCGCGCACATCATCGCAGACACGATCTATGAGCAGTTCACGGGAGAGAAGGGCTATTTCGACAGCCGCATCGTCTATGTTGATGAATCGGGGCCCCGCAACAACCGCGTCAAGCGGCTCGCCATCATGGATCAGGACGGCGCGAACCATCGCTATCTTTCCGATGGCCGTTCGATCGTGCTGACGCCGCGCTTCTCGCCGGAGCGGCAGGAAATCACCTACATGTCCTATGAAAGCGGCGAGCCGCAGGTCTATCTGCTGCAGCTTGAGACCGGCCAGCGCGAGCTGGTGGGCAATTTCCCTGGCATGACCTTCGCGCCGCGCTTCTCGCCCAACGGCGACAAGGTGATCATGAGCCTGCTGCGCGATGACGGCAATTCCAACATCTTCACGATGGATTTGCGCACCCGCAACACCGCGCGGCTCACTGACACCAATGCCATCGACACCTCGCCCTCCTATTCGCCCGACGGCAACCGCATCGTCTTCACCTCCGACCGCGGCGGCCGCGCGCAGATCTATGTGATGAACGCTGACGGCAGCAATCAGCAGCGGATCTCCTTCGGCGACGGCATCTATTCGACGCCGGTCTGGTCGCCGCGCGGCGACCTGATCGCGTTTACCAAGCAGAGTGGCGGCGAATTCCAGATCGGTGTCATGCGCACCGACGGTTCGGGCGAGCGGATTCTCTCGACCGGCTTCCTTCAGGAGGGCCCGACCTGGTCGCCCAATGGCCGTGTCATCATGTTCTTCCGGCAGGATGCTGGATCGGCCGGGCCTAAGCTCTATTCCATTGACCTGACGGGACGCAACGAACAGCCTATTCCAACGCCGAATTTCGCCTCGGACCCGGCCTGGTCGCCATTGCTGAAATAGTCCTGCCGCCTTTCAGCCGCATTTGCGCTTACCGTCCGCAAATGGGCCTGATTCACGTTCCTCCATCGGGCCGAGGGGACGACGCAACGAAACATTAACCTTGTTCCTTGAGCGTGCATTAACCCTTGCATGGTTACTGAGCGCTAAAGGAATTTCTTCCAATGCGAGGGAGTTAACGGCAATGCGCCGTATTGCAAGCCTGACGAAACATCCGGCTGTCATTGCGTTCGTCGCCGCCCTGGCGGTTGCCGGATGCCGGACGCAGAATCAGATTCCAAACACGGCCGCTGATCTTGGCCTGGGGGCGGGAGGGGCAGGTCTAGGCGGTACGGCCGCGCCCGGATCGCAGCAGGAATTCACCGTCTCCGTGGGCGACCGCGTTTTCTTCGACACCGACTCCTCCGTCATCCGCGCCGACGCGCAGGCCACCCTCATTCGCCAGGCGCAATGGCTGAACCAGTATCCTTCCTATGCGATCACGATCGAAGGCCATGCCGACGAGCGCGGCACGCGCGAATACAACCTCGCGCTCGGCGCCCGCCGTGCCGCGGCCGTGAGGGACTTCCTCGTTTCGCGGGGCGTTGCGGCAAACCGCATCCGCACCATCTCCTACGGTAAGGAGCGGCCGGTGGCCGTGTGCGACGACATCTCCTGCTGGTCGCAGAACCGCCGGGCCGTCACGGTGCTGAACGGAGCCGGAACCTGACATAGACGGTGGCGAGGACGCGGCGGAAAGCAAGTTGGGTCAGGCCTGTCCGGGCTTACCCGTGTTCCGCCTCGCCCCTGTGACTCGTTTAAATCAAAATTTGGCCGAAGTCTCGCGACCTGATAGGGAATGGGCGGGTGGACCATCCGCCCGATCGTTTGCTGTTGAAAGCGAGAACGGAATGCTTTCCCGAAGACTCATTTTCGGAATTGCGGCTTTGGCTTTCATGACCGTCACGGGGGGGACGGTCGCGGCTATGCCGCTCACGGCCGCATCCCCTGTTCGCTCGGCGCAGCCGGCGCCTGCGAGCCCCTTGATCCTGGCGCAGGCCGATCCGCGCGTCACGGCCCTTGAGGAAGAGATCCGCCGCCTGAACGGGCTGGTGGAGGAACTCAATTTCCAGATACTGCAGATGCAGGACCAGATGCGCCGCATGCAGGAGGATACCGAGTTCCGCTTCCAGCAGCTTGAGGGCACCGCCTCGGGCGAGCCGCCATCCGAGCGGCGCTCGGAACTGACGGGGCCCACCCGCCCTGCCGACACCGCGCCCGCCACCGCGTCCCGGCCGCCCGTCGGGCCCGACGATGCGCTGCCGGGCGTGGAAATTGTCCGGCGCGGCGAGCCGCCGCGCACGCTCGGCACGATCACCTTCGATGAAAACGGCAATGTAGTCGCAACCGCTCCTGGGGGGCAGCCCATCGATCTGCTGCAAGGCACGCCCGTGAGCGACGACACGGTGGTCGCCGCGCTCCCCCCCGCGAACAATCCCGACGAGGCGTATCGAAATGCGTATGGGTTCATCCTGTCGGGCGACTACCGCATGGCCGAGGCTGGGTTCCGCCAGTATCTCGAACGTTTCCCTGACGGTGAGCAGGTAGCCGACGCGAATTTCTGGCTGGGCGAGGCCGTGCTCGGCCAGGATCGCTACCGCGAGGCGGCGGAAATCTTTCTGCAGGCAAACCGCAACTATCCGAACTCCCCGAAGGCGCCGGAGATGCTGCTCAAGCTGGGTGTCGCCCTCGCGGCCCTCAATCAGCGCGACGTGGCCTGCGCCACCTATACCGAGATCGGCCACCGTTATCCCGACATATCCGCCGCTCTTCAGGAGCGCGTCAAACGGGAACAGGCGCTCGCGGGTTGTTGAGCGCGTCACCCTTGCCCGACCCGGGCGCACTTTTTTCCCCTTTTGACTTTTCCGCACGTAAAACCGTGGTCGTCGCGGTTTCGGGCGGTGGCGATTCACTCGCCCTTCTCTTTCTTCTTCAGGACTATTTGCGAAAGCAGGCGCATGCGCCGTCGCTCTTGGCCGTCACGGTCGATCACGGTCTGCGTGCCGAATCGGCCGAGGAGGCGCATGCTGTGGGCTGCCTTGTCCGCGAGTATGGGATCGCCCATCGTGTGCTTGCCTGGCAAGGGCCGAAACCTGCCACGCGAATTGCCGAAGCGGCCCGCCGGGCGCGCTTGGCTCTGCTTGCCCGCGCGGCCAGTGAAGCAGGCACCGATCTGGTGCTGACTGGGCATACCGTCGACGATCAGGCCGAAACCGTCACCATGCGCCTCGCCCGCGGTGAGGGCAGGGGGCTCGCGGGCATCGCGCCCGCCACGCTCTATAGAGGTGGCGTTTGGTTTGTACGTCCTTTGCTTGCGACGAGGCGGCAGGCGCTGCGCATGTTCCTGAAGGCGCGCGGAATCGAATGGATTGAGGACCCGTCCAATCGTGACCGGCGCTTCGAACGAAGCCGCATCCGGCTGGACCTTGGCGAGGAGGCCGTTCCCTCGCTTCTGGCGAGGGCTCGGGAAGCCTCTGCGGCGCGCGAAGAGGCTGGCCGCCGGGCGGCCGCGTTCATTGCTGCGCTTGCAGAAGGGGTTGCTCCCGGCCTTCTCCGTCTCCCGCTCGCTGATCTGAAGGGGGCGGACAGGGAGAGCGCCCTTTACGTGCTGCGCATTTTGCTCGCCGTCGCCGGAGGCACGCCGCATCTGCCGGACGAGGAGCGCACAGCGAACCTGCTCGCCCAAACGGGCGAGGGGGGCCGCACCACCCTCTCAAGGTCGGTGGTGACCTGCCGGCATGGATATCTCCATTTCCATCGGGAGCTGCGCAACCTGCCGCGGGTGCCGCTCTCGGAGGAAGTCCACTGGGACGGACGGTATCGCCTCCGCTCCCGAGACGCAGCTCAGGATCTTGCCGTTGCGGCTCTCGGGCAGGACTACGCGCGGGAGGCGGAGGTGTCGGGCTTCGATGCACCTGCCGAGCTTGTCCGCGCGGCGCTGGCGGCCGAGCCTGGCCTTTGGAAAGGCGGGGCCCGGCTCGCGCGTGCAACGGATTCGCCCCATGTCGCCTGTGAGCCGATCCTTGGGCCGTGGTCGGAACTTCTTCCCTCTTTCGATCTTGCTCCCGCGGAGGCCGTAGGCAGGCTCATCGGCGCGCCCTCTCTGCCGCCGCTGCCTTGGCGAAGCCACAAAAAGGAAGTCGGATGATAACCATCTCTTTTCAGAGTCGGAATCAGGCCGCTGCGGCGCTTGGCAACGTTGTGCTTGCTCCCTATGTTAGGCACTACAGTGCCACGGACGATGCCGGCCTCGGCGCACCTATGGAACGCACATGAATCCAAATTACAGAAACTTCGCGCTGTGGGCGATTATCGCGGTTCTGCTTATCGCGCTGTTCAACCTTTTCCAGGCTCCGCAGCAGCGAGGCGCTACACGCGAGATCGCTTATTCCCAGTTTCTCGATGAATTGGCCGATGGCCGCGTTGAGAGTGTTACCATCACAGGCAACCGGATAACGGGCACTTACGTCGATAACCGCACGCCGTTCCAGACCTATTCGCCCGGCGATCCCACTCTGGTCGAGCGGCTGGAAGAGCGGAATGTGACGATCACTGCGCGGCCGGAAACCGACGGTTCCAGCTCCATTCTCGGCTATTTCATCTCCTGGCTGCCGATGATCCTCATCCTCGCCGTGTGGATTTTCTTCATGCGGCAGATGCAGTCTGGCTCCGGGCGCGCGATGGGCTTCGGCAAGTCCAAGGCCAAGCTGCTGACGGAGGCGCATGGCCGCGTCACCTTTCAGGACGTGGCTGGCGTAGACGAGGCAAAGCAGGATCTGGAGGAGATCGTCGAATTCCTGCGTGATCCCCAGAAGTTCCAGCGCCTTGGCGGAAAGATCCCGCGCGGCGTGCTGCTCGTCGGCCCTCCCGGAACGGGCAAGACGCTGCTGGCGCGGTCTGTGGCCGGCGAGGCGAACGTTCCCTTCTTCACCATCTCCGGCTCCGACTTCGTCGAGATGTTCGTGGGCGTGGGCGCTTCGCGTGTGCGCGATATGTTCGACCAGGCGAAGAAGAACGCGCCCTGCATCATCTTCATTGACGAGATCGACGCTGTCGGCCGTCATCGCGGCGCGGGTCTCGGCGGCGGGAATGATGAGCGCGAGCAGACGCTGAACCAGCTGCTGGTCGAGATGGACGGCTTCGAGGCCAATGAGGGCATCATCCTGATCGCCGCCACCAACCGGCCTGACGTGCTCGACCCCGCACTGCTGCGTCCAGGCCGCTTCGACCGCCAAGTGGTGGTGCCGAACCCAGACATTGCGGGCCGCGAAAAGATTCTCAAGGTGCATGTGCGGAACGTGCCGCTGGCACCCAATGTCGATCTGAAGACGATCGCCCGCGGCACGCCGGGCTTCTCCGGTGCGGACCTCGCCAACCTCGTCAATGAGGCGGCTCTCATGGCTGCGCGGCGCAACAAGCGTCTCGTCACCATGCAGGAGTTTGAGGACGCCAAGGACAAGGTCATGATGGGCGCCGAGCGACGCTCGCACGCCATGACCCAGGAGGAAAAGGAGTTGACGGCCTATCACGAGGCCGGCCACGCGGTCGTGGCGCTCAACGTGCCGGCAGCCGATCCGGTCCACAAGGCAACCATCATCCCGCGCGGGCGCGCTCTCGGCATGGTCATGCAGCTTCCCGAAGGCGACCGCTATTCCATGAGCTACAAATGGATGATCTCGCGGCTCGCCATCATGATGGGCGGGCGCGTGGCGGAAGAGCTGAAGTTCGGCAAGGAGAACATAACCTCGGGTGCCGCCTCCGACATCGAGCAGGCGACGAAGCTCGCCCGCGCCATGGTGACGCGGTGGGGCTTCTCCGACAAGCTCGGACAGGTGGCCTACGGCGAGAACCAGGAAGAGGTCTTCCTCGGCCATTCCGTCACCCGCCAGCAGAACATGTCGGAGGAAACGCAGCAGAAGATCGATGCCGAGGTGCGCCGCCTGATCGACGAGGCTTACGATACAGCGCGCAAGATACTCACCTCCAAGCGGGATGAGTGGGTCGCCGTTGCTGAAGGGCTACTCGAATATGAGACCCTTTCGGGCGAGGAGATCCGGGCCATCATCCGGGGCGAGAAGCCCGCCCGCGATCTAGGCGATGACACGCCGCCTTCCCGCGGCTCGACCGTGCCCAAGGCCGGTGCGCGCAAAGAGGGAAAGAAGGGCGGCGAAGAGCCTGATGCCGGAATGGAGCCTCAGCCGCAGGGCTGAGGCTCGAACTCTCTTCCTCCTGAAATCCCTGCGTGAGACCCGAGACCTCCACATGAGCGGGCAAATCCCGCTCATGTGCATGCACCTGAGCCGCTGTCTACAGCCGGATGATCGAACAATTACCCAATTTTAAGTATAGTGGACAATCGCCCGTTCATCTGGACCAATTACATCCCCTCACATAAATTGATACGTCCCTCCGCCCGGGGCTGTGGCAAATATCAGGTGAGACCGGCGCCTTGCGACAAAGGAAATTGGTACGCAAAAGCATGTCGAAACAGTATTTCGGGACCGACGGAATCCGTGGCCGCGCCAACAGATTTCCCATGACCGCCGAGGTGGCGATGCGGGTTGGCATGGCCGTGGGACTGACCTTCCAGAACGGTAATCATCGGCACCGGGTGGTACTCGGCAAGGACACCCGCCTTTCCGGCTACATGATCGAGAATGCGCTGGTGTCGGGCTTCTGCGCGGCCGGCATGGACGTCTTTCTGCTGGGGCCCATCCCGACGCCGGCTGTCGCTATGCTGGTGCGCTCGCTGAGGGCCGATATCGGCGTTATGATCTCGGCCTCGCACAATCCGTTCCAGGACAACGGCATCAAGCTGTTTGGTCCGGACGGCTACAAGCTCTCCGACGAAATCGAAGCGCGCATCGAGGCCATGCTCGACAAGGATGTCGAACTCGCGCTGGCCGATGCCGACATGCTTGGCCGCGCCAAGCGCATCGATGGCGTGCATGACCGCTATATCGAGGCGGCCAAGCGCACGCTGCCGCGCGATCTGTCTCTTTCGGGCTTGCGCATCGTCATCGACTGCGCCAACGGCGCGGCCTATCGTGTCGCGCCTGCGGCGCTGTGGGAGCTCGGCGCGGAGGTCGTGCCGATCCATGTGGAGCCGAACGGCCTCAACATCAATCTGGAATGCGGGTCCACCCATCCGGCAAGCCTCGTCAAGAAGGTGCACGAGGTGCGCGCCGATATCGGTATCGCCCTCGACGGGGATGCCGACCGAGTGGTGATGGTCGACGAGAACGGCAACGTGATCGACGGCGATCAGATCATGGCGCTGATCGCACAATCTTGGCATGAGAGGGGACGGCTTACGGGCGGCGGCATCGCGGCCACAGTCATGTCCAATCTTGGCCTGGAGCGGTTCCTGGCTAGCCGCGGCCTGGCCCTTCATCGCACCAAGGTGGGCGATCGCTATGTGGTGGAGCATATGCGCGCGCACGGCCTCAATGTCGGCGGCGAGCAGTCCGGTCACGTGATCCTGTCCGATTTCTCGACCTCCGGCGACGGGCTGGTTACGGCTTTGCAGGTGCTTGCCTGCATCAAACGGGAGAACCGGCCGGCAAGCGAGGTCTGCCGCAAGTTTGAGCCGGTTCCCCAGGTGCTCAAGAATGTGCGCACCGGCAACGGGAAGCCTCTGGAAAGCGCGCCCGTGAAGGCGGCGATCTCCGATGCGCAGGCGAAGCTCGGCGACAGCGGCAGGCTGGTCATCCGGCCTTCCGGTACAGAGCCGCTGATCCGCGTGATGGCGGAAGGCGACAACCCCGAACTCGTCCAGTCGGTCGTCGATGAAATCGTGGGCGCCATTTCGGAGGCGAAGTCGGCGGCCTGAACCCTGCCGCCGGCTAAACAAGCCCGCTTGTTAAGGTTAAGCGCAGTTTAACTTTTTTCCTGCAATCTTCAGCATGATTCAACCGGCCGGACTGTGGGGGCACAGCGGCATCAGGGGGATGGAACATGCTGAAATGGGGGATGGTACCGCTTGTTGCGGCCGCTGCGCTGGGTCTTGCAACGGCAGTTCAAGCTGCGGATCTTTATGAGCCGCCGGTGGTGGTTCCGCCGCCACCTCAGATCATCGAAAAGCCGGTCGCCATCGGCGGCTGGTACTTGCGCGGCGACATCAACTATCATTGGGCGGATCTGCGCGGCACCGAATACATCACCTACGGGTGCCCCGGATGCGCTCCCGATCCGGATACCGACGACTTCGACAGCACCGACTTGAAGGGCGCCCTGTCGATCGGCGGCGGCGTCGGATATCAGATCACGCGCTATCTGCGCACGGATTTCACGGCCGATTATTGGTTTGACGCGGATTTCCGCGGTACCACGACGGGTGTCTCTTGTACCCCCGGTGGCGGTCCGTGCAGTTCCGTGGACACATCCGCTTTCAGCGCTCTGCTCCTGATGGCCAACGCCTATGTGGATCTGGGCACGTATCATGGCGTCACGCCGTATGTCGGCGCGGGCATCGGCGGCGCCTATGTGCAGTGGGATGATCTCGTAAACGACGCGACAACCGGCCTTGTCGTTCACGAGGGTGCCTCGAACTGGCGTTTCGCCTGGGCGCTGATGGCGGGCGCCTCCTACTGCCTGACGGAGAACCTGCAGCTCGACGCGGGCTATCGCTTCACCCGGATCGAGGGCGGACGCATGTTCGAGGAATCCGGTCTCGGTGTGGGGCCCGGCTTCGACGACGGGTTCAACGTGCATGAGGTGCGCGCCGGCCTGCGCTACGCGCTGGGCGGTCCGAGCCTTCATTGCTCGGTGCCTCGTGTGGTGGCCTATGATCCGCCACCCTACGAGCCTCCTTACGAGCCGCCGATCTACAAATAGCGTTTCATCACCCTTTTATCTCAAACCGCCCGGTACCTCGCCGGGCGGTTTGCTTTGTGCGGGCAGCTCGTGTCAATGGTTCGTTATCCTTAACCCGTCCTTAACCACCATGGTTAACAATCCCTCTCTAAGCGGCGGAGGCCCGCGGGGTCTTTGCCGCGATTCGCGGAGTGGGGAATCTCATGCACAAGTCCTTGAGCCTGCCGGCTGCAGCATCGGTCGTGGCCCTTTGCCTGACGGTCCCTGCCTTGGCCGCAGACTACGATCTGCCGGTTCTTGAGCATGCGCCGCATCTGAGGCCGGTGGAGATCGGCTCTGGGTGGTATCTGCGCGGCGACATCGGCTACAATGTAAGCACAAGGCCGGAAGGCGACTTCACCTACCGGACCTTTGACGTCGGCACTTACAGCAGCCACACTGCTGCCTCCGCCAATCTCTCGGACGAATTCACTTTCGGCTTGGGCGTCGGCTATTCCTTCACCGACATGCTGAGAGCGGACGTGACGGTGGACCGGCTGAGCTCCACTTTCACGGGCTCCGGCCCGTGCGATGCGAGCCTCGGCCCGGCGTGCCGCACGGAAGGAGAGGCCGATCTCGCGGCCTATGCGGTTATGGCCAATGCCTATGTCGATCTCGGCACCTTCGTGGGTTTTACGCCCTATGTGGGCGCTGGCCTCGGCTACACCTATCTGCATTGGGACGATCTGCGCAGCCGCAATTTCTGCGGCGGGGTGCCATGCGTCGCAAATCCGGGGGCAACCCATCCGGGCGAATCGGACTGGCGCTTCACCTATGCCTTAATGGCCGGTTTGACCTACGACATCTCCGACAACATGAAGGTCGATCTCGGCTACCGCTACATGAAGATCGACGATGGCGACATGTTCGGCTGGGACGCTGCCAGTGCGACTGCGGGGGCGACGGGACTGCAGGGGCAGGACCCGGGCTTTTCGACCCACGAGGTGCGTCTCGGCCTGCGGCTTGAGCTGTGGTGAGCTGATAAAGAAATGCCCCAAGAGGCGGGCCGGATAGCCCGCCTTTTTCATTCCGCAATGTCTGGAAGGCGTCTCAGAAGGCCAGGATGATCGTCGCGCCGAGCGACATCAGCACGGCGATCCCGACCAGAGCCATGAAAGTGCGCGGCCGGTCGAAAAAGATGGCATAGCCCGCCAGCCATGCCGCCGTGGCTGCGCCTAGGGCAAAGAAGAAGGCGTCGCGCTCGCCATAGACAAGCGCCGCAGCCATCAGGCCGCCGACGATGATCGCGCCAAAGACGGTGCTGATGGTGACCGCAAACGAATCGTAGTTTTCTTCCATGTCCGGTCCTTCCGTGGGAGCAAACCACGCCCATAACTTATCTGCTTCTCAGAGGAAACGGCAATGGGAGGAGGCACGATTGCACGGCAGGTGTGACCGAATCGCATTTGGGGTTGCGGTTTTTGGGCGCTTCCGCTAACGACGTCCGCGGGCCACCCCTCCCCACCGAGGGGCGTGCTATCTGGAAGGATAGATCAAAATGAGCACACTCCCCAAACCGGACATCCGTCCGGCCCGTCCCCATTTCTCCTCTGGACCTTGCGCAAAGCGCCCCGGCTGGACGCCGGAGGCGCTGAAGAATGCCGCGGTCGGCCGTTCTCACCGGGCAAAAATCGGCAAGGAAAGGCTCTCCCGAGCCATCGAACTGACGCGCGAGGTGCTCGAGGTGCCAGCCGACTATCGAATCGGCATCGTCCCCGCCTCCGATACGGGCGCCGTCGAGATGGCGCTCTGGTCTCTTCTCGGCGCGCGCGGCGTCGACATGCTGGCCTGGGAATCCTTCGGCGCGGGCTGGGTGACGGATGTCGTCAAGCAGCTCAGGCTTGAGGATGTGCGCCGCATCGAGGCGGATTACGGCAAGCTGCCGGACTTGAGCGCGGTGGATTTCGACCGCGACGTGGTCTTCACCTGGAACGGAACCACATCCGGCGTGCGCGTGCCGAACGCGGATTTCATTCCCGCCGATCGCAAGGGGCTGACGATCTGCGACGCGACGTCGGCGGCTTTCGCGCAGCGGCTCGATTTTGCCAAGCTGGATGTCGTCACCTTCTCCTGGCAGAAGGTTCTAGGCGGCGAGGCGGCGCATGGCGTGCTGATCCTGAGCCCCCGCGCCGTCGAGCGGCTGGAAACCTACACGCCCTCCTGGCCGCTGCCCAAAATCTTCCGCCTCACCAAGGGCGGAAAGCTGATCGAAGGCATCTTCCGCGGCGAGACCATCAACACGCCCTCCATGCTGTGCGTGGAGGACTACCTAGACGCTCTTGAATGGGCGAAGTCCATCGGCGGGCTCGACGGTCTGATCGCCAGAGCCGACGCGAATTTCGCCGTCATTGACCGCTATGTCGGCGAAAGCGCTTGGCTTGCGCATCTGGCGGAGGATCCTTCCACGCGCTCCAACACCTCCGTGTGCCTGTCCATCGTGGACGAGGAGGTGGCAAGGCTCGATGACGACGCCAAGGCGGCCTTTGCCAAGGGGATCGTATCCGCCCTCGACAAGGAAGGCGTGGCCTACGACATCGGCCACTATCGCGATGCCCCTCCGGGACTCAGAATCTGGGCCGGCGCCACGGTCGAGACCTCGGATCTCGAAGCGCTCATGCCATGGCTTGGCTGGGCTTTCCAAACGCAAAAGGCGGCACTTCAACGCGCCTGAGCTTTCATCGGCAGCACCCGTGCGGCCGCCCCAATTTCAAGGCACACATCTGAAAGGAGCCCTCAATGGCACCTCGCGTCCTCGTTTCGGACAAGCTTTCTCCCACAGCCGTCGAAATTTTCCGCGATCACGGGATCGAGGTCGACTACGAGCCCGAGCTCGGCAAGGACAAGGAGAAGCTGCTTTCCGTCATCGGCAAGTATGACGGCCTCGCCATCCGCTCGGCCACCAAGGTGACAGAAAAGCTGATCAATGCGGCAACCAATCTGAAGGTGGTCGGCCGCGCCGGCATCGGCGTTGACAATGTCGATATTCCTGCCGCTTCGCGCCGCGGCATCATTGTGATGAACACGCCCTTCGGCAACTCCATCACGACAGCCGAACACGCGATCGCCCTGCTGTTCGCCGTGGCGCGGCAGATCCCCGAGGCCAACGCTTCCACGCATGCGGGCAAGTGGGAGAAGAACCGCTTCATGGGTGTGGAGATCACCGGCAAGACGCTGGGCATCATCGGCTGCGGCAATATCGGCTCGGTGGTCGCCATGCGCGCCATCGGCCTCAAGATGCATGTGGTGGCCTATGATCCGTTCCTTTCGGAAGCGAGGGCCGAGGAGCTCGGGGTGGAGAAGGTGGAGCTGGACGAGCTGTTCGCGCGGGCCGACTTCATCACGCTCCACACGCCGCTCACCGACAAGACGCGCGGCATCATCGATGCGGCGGCGATCGCGAAGATGAAGGACGGCGTGCGCATCATCAACTGCGCGCGCGGCGGCCTCATCGTCGAGAAGGACCTGGTCGAGGCGCTGAAGTCCGGCAAGGTGGCGGGTGCGGGCATTGACGTCTTCGAGGTCGAGCCGGCGACGGAAAACCCGCTTTTCAACCTGCCGAACGTGGTCTGCACGCCGCATCTGGGCGCGGCGACGACCGAGGCGCAGGAGAACGTGGCGCTGCAGATTGCTGAGCAGATGTCGGACTACCTGATCAAGGGTGCCGTCACCAACGCCATCAACATGCCCTCGATCTCCGCAGAGGAGGCGCCGCGCCTGAAACCCTTCATCAAGCTCGCGGAGGTGCTGGGCGCTTTCGTGGGCCAGGTGACCGAGGACTCCATCCGCGAGGTCGAGGTGCTGTTCGACGGCTCCACCGCGGCGATGAACACGCGCGCGCTCGTGAGCGCTGCCCTGGCGGGGCTGATCCGGCCGCAGGTTTCCGACGTCAACATGGTGTCGGCCCCGATCATGGCCAAGGAGCGCGGCATCATCGTCTCGGAGGTCAAGCGCGACAAGTCCGGCGTGTTCGACGGCTATATCAAGCTGACGGTCAAGACGGCCAGCAAGACGCGCAGCATCGCCGGCACGGTGTTCTCCGACGGCAAGCCGCGCTTCATCCAGATCAAGGGCATCAATCTCGACGCCGAAGTGGGCGAGCACATGGTCTATACGACCAACTACGACACGCCCGGCATCATCGGTCTTCTGGGCACGGTGTGCGCCAAGCACGGAGTGAACATCGCCAACTTCCAGCTTGGCCGCAACCGGCCGGGGGGCGATGCCATCGCGCTGCTTTATCTCGACGCGCCATTCCCTGAAAACGTGATACAGGAGCTCCTTGCCAGCGGCTCGATCCTTTCAGCCAAGCGCCTGCACTTTGACGTGAGCGCATAACGACGGCGAAGGCCCCGGCAGAAGAAAACCGGGGCCTTCTACCATGGGCGTTGCTGCTTCCAGCTTTGCCGGTCACTTTTCTCCAGAGGGTGCGCGCACATGAGGTGCGGTGCCCGTCATCTTCCGCCCGCTGTATTCGGCAAGCCAAATGCCGCAGAAGACCAGCCCCATCGCCACCGCATGGTAGGGTTGGAAGGCTTCGCCGACGATGAGGATCGAAAGCAGCGTGCCGAAAATCGGCACTAGGTTGACGAAGAGCCCCGCGCGGTTGGCGCCGATCATTTCGTTTCCCCAGATGTAGAAGACCTGCGCCAGGACCGAAGGGAATATGGCCGTATAGGCCGCGATCAGCCAGCCGGGCGTGTCGGGAAACAGAAGGCTGGCGCTGCCATACTCCCAGGCGAGGAACGGCAGGGAGCTGATCAGGGCGGCCGCGGACAGTACCGTGATCGTGCTCAGCCAGTGGATATCGGGCTTGAAGCGCAGCGCGACCGTATAGATGCCGTAGGACACGACCGCCAGCATCATTAGGAGATCGCCTGTGTTGACGTCAAGGGAGGCGAGCCGCGTAAGATCGCCGTGGCTCGCCGTCAGGGCAACGCCGGCCAGCGAAAGCAGGAAGCCGACAAGCTGCAGCAGGCTTGCTCTCACCCGGAAGATGAGAAAATTGAGCACGATGATGACCATGGGGATCGCCGCCTGCTCGATGGAAACATTGACCGCCGAGGTGAAGAGCAGCGCGCTGTACATGGCGGCGTTGAAGAAGGTGAAACCCAACACGCCCAGCATGGCCATGAACGGCAGGGACCGGCGGATCTTCGGCCAGTCGCGGCGAAGGGGCCCCATAGCGAAGGGCAGCAGGACGACAAGGCTTAGAAGCCAGCGCAGCGTGGTAAGCGCAAAAGGCGACACATGTCCTACCGCAAGCTTTCCGGCAACGGCGTTGCCGCCCCAGAAGAGGGTGGTGGCCAGCAGCAAGACATAGGCCTTGGTGTGCATGCGCGGTTTCCGGGACAATCTCGAAGACCGGAAGGCAATAGCGCCTCCGTCGCCGCCCGTAAATCGAAGTGGCGGCAAGAAATCCCCGCGGCAGGACCATGGAGCGCGAAAGAAGGGTCGCATCCAGCGGCGCGGGGGGCTATAGAGCCACATTTGGACACCATAAGTATGGGTGGCTTTCCTGAAGGAAGGATTTCATGGCGAATGTGGTTGTCGTCGGCTCGCAGTGGGGCGACGAAGGCAAGGGAAAGATCGTTGACTGGCTTTCGGAGCGCGCCGACGTGGTGGTGCGCTTCCAGGGCGGGCACAATGCCGGCCATACGCTGGTGATTGATGGGGAAAGCTACAAGCTTTCGCTGTTGCCCTCGGGCGTGGTGCGTCCGGGCAAGCTGTCGGTGATCGGCAACGGCGTGGTCTTTGATCCGCATGCTTTCGTGGCGGAGCTCAAGCGTCTTGAGGCTCAGGGGGTGAAAGTCACGCCCGAAAACCTGAAGATCGCCGAGAACACCGCACTGATACTGTCGCTGCACCGCGAGCTCGACGCCTTCCGGGAGGACGCGGCCTCCAATACGGGCACGAAGATCGGCACCACGCGGCGCGGCATCGGACCTGCCTATGAGGACAAGGTCGGCCGCCGCGCGATCCGCGCGATGGACCTTGCCGACATGGAGACCTTGCCAGCAAAGGTGGACAGGCTGCTTACCCATCACAACGCGCTGCGGCGCGGGCTTGGGCATCCGGAAGTCAGCCATGTCGCGATCATGGAAGAACTCTCCTCCGTGGCGGACCAGGTGCTGCCCTTCGTGGACCGTGTCTGGAAGATTCTCGATGAGGCGCGCCGGGCGGGAAGCCGCATCCTCTTCGAGGGGGCGCAGGGCACGATGCTCGATATCGACCACGGCACCTATCCTTTCGTGACTTCCTCCAACACCGTTGCCGGACAGGCAGCGACCGGCTCGGGCCTCGGGCCGGGCGCCGTTGGCTATGTGCTCGGCATCACCAAGGCCTACACGACCCGCGTGGGCGAGGGGCCCTTTCCAACGGAGCAGACGGGCGAGATCGGCGAATTCCTCGGCACGCGCGGAAACGAGTTCGGCACGGTCACGGGCCGCAAGCGGCGCTGTGGCTGGTTCGATGCGGTGCTGGTCCGCCAGGCCGTGGTGGCTAACGGCATAAACGGCATTGCGCTGACCAAGCTCGACGTGCTCGACGGCCTTTCAGAGATCAAGGTGTGCACGGGATACCGTCTAGACGGCCGCGTGATCGACTATCTGCCGGCAAGTCAGGGGGCGCAGGCGCGGCTTGAGCCGGTCTACGAGACGCTGGAAGGCTGGAATAAAACAACCCGCGGCGCGCGCACTTGGAATGACCTGCCGGCCCAGGCAGTCAAGTATGTGCGCCACATCGAAGAGCTGATCGGAGCGCCGGTAGCCATCCTCTCCACCAGTCCCGAGCGGGAGGACGCCATTCTTGTAACAGACCCGTTCCAAGATTAGCGTGCAGGGAATCCTTGTCCTGCAAGACGAAGGAGTCTACGGCGGTCCCGGTGAGGTTTCTGTCGAAGTGAGCGTATGATTGGCCGGGATATGTTGCCGACGCACCACAATTTCGTGCAGGTTGCGGGAGAAGTTGATCTGCCCGAATAAAGTAGATTGGACGTTCAGGAATGGCGGATTTTGCTGCGGTTTTGCGGAAGGCCATTGAGGCCCTGAAGGAGAACACGCCTGAGGCACGCGAAAAGATTTACGCGAAGGCGCGCGCGACCATCGAGGCCAAGCTAGCTGCCGCAACGCCGCCCCCTTCACCCGAGCTCGCAGCCCGCCAGAAGCAGATGCTTGAGGATGCCATTGCCAAGGTGGAGGCGGAGTACGCGCCACCACCGGCTGCGCCTGAGGCCAGGGATGAGTTGGAAGAGCTGCTGGCGGAGCTGAACAGCGCGACCTGGCAAAAGACTCCCGAGCCGCAGGCCTCGCCTCTCTCCTCTCTTGCTGCGGCAAGCCCGGAGCCCGTCAGCGCCGATGCGGCTGAGGCCGAGGCGCATGAGGAAGAAGTCAATACTGCTTACGCCCCGCAGGTCGAGACGCCTCCGGAAGAAACCTTCGACAGGCCGTCGGATAACCCGCCGCCGGACTTCCTGACGGCTACACGGGACGACGAGTCGGAGGAGGATATCCCAGCGGTTTCCTCGGATGAGACGGAGTCGCTGGGCGATGAAAGGCCGGATGAGCCCATTGAGGAGATCATGCCGCCTCCGCCTGGCGTCGTGCAGCCTGCGCGCCGCGGGGCAGGTAGGCTCGTCGCCGTGCTTTTGGTACTTCTGCTGCTAGTTGGGGCGGGCGTCGGAGCTTGGGCTTATCGCGACGATCTGGCACGCATCGCGGGCCTTGGAGACTTTGACGATATTCTTGCTTCCTTGAGTGGCGATACCGCCCCGTCAGAACAGGCGCCGACCGAGACGCCGAGTGAAGACGAGCCCGTAGAAGCTGCCGCAGAGCCGCCGCAGCAGCCTCAGCCGGAAGCAGCCCCTACGGAGCAGTCCCGGAAGTTCACTCAACGCCTTCTGCCGGACGGCCGGGAAGTGGACGAAGGCCCCGCAGGCGGCGAGCCGACGCTGGGCGAAGGAACCTCCATTGCGGCGGCAACCCAAGGCAATACCGCAACGGACGATGCGGCAAATGAGGCCGAGGAGGGTATCCCCGTCGGCCAGAGGGCCATTTTCTATGAAGAACGGACCAGCACTTCGGAAGGCTCTGCCAACGACGGCTCGGTGGTGTGGTCGATCGCCGAGGAATCACCGGGCAACGAACTGCCCCCCGAGCCGGTCATCCGTGCCGAGGCCACAATTCCCGGACGTGACCTGCAGCTGAGGATGACGATCCGGCGCAATGTCGATCAGTCGCTGCCGGCAAGCCACATCATCGAGCTGATCTTCCTTACGCCCGATGACTTCCCGGGTGGCAGCATTAACAATGTCTCGCGGATCGCCATGAAGCGGAATGAGCAGGATGCGGGGAGCCCGCTTCTCGGCATTCCGGCGAAGATCGCCGATGGCTTCTTCCTCGTGGCGCTGAGCGACCGGCAGGCCGACATCCAGACCAATTCGACGCTGATGGTGCGGGAGAACTGGATCGATATTCCGCTCGTCTACGCCTCGGGCCGACGGGCGCTGATCACCCTGGAGAAGGGCACGCCGGGTGAACGCATTTTCCGCGAGGCAATGGAGAGCTGGCGCGCCGCAACCAGCGGATAGGAACGGGAGAACCGCGCCGCCCTACATGGCGGCGCGGCGAGCCTCTTCCTGCGCGGCACGGGTGGCCTCCGCCTGCTTTTTGGCGGAAGCCTTCACGGCCTGCTGGACCTTCTCGAAAGCGCGCACTTCAATCTGACGCACGCGCTCGCGACTGATGTCGAACTCTCCCGAGAGCTCCTCGAGCGTGAGCGGTTCGTCAGCCAGACGACGCGCCTCGAAGATGCGCCGCTCGCGCTCGTTCAGCACCCCCATCGCGTCTTCCAGCATGCGCCGGCGCGCTTCCAGCTCGTCCTGCTCGACCAGCATTTCCTCCTGGCTCTCGCGCTCGTCGACAAGCCAGTCCTGCCATTCGCCGGACTCACCTTCCGTCGCGCGGATCGGCGCGTTGAGCGAGGCGTCGCCGGAGAGCCGGCGGTTCATGGAGATCACCTCCTCCTCACTCACGTCCAGCCGCGTGGCGATTTCGGCCACCTGCTCGGGATTGAGATCGCCTTCGTCTAGCGCCTGGATCTTGCCCTTGATCTTGCGCAGGTTGAAGAACAGGCGCTTCTGGTTCGCCGTGGTGCCCATCTTCACCAGGCTCCACGAGCGCAAAATGTATTCTTGAATCGCGGCCTTGATCCACCACATAGCGTAGGTGGCCAGGCGGAAGCCGCGCTCGGGTTCAAACTTCTTGACGGCCTGCATGAGGCCGACATTCCCCTCGGAGATGACCTCTCCGATGGGCAGGCCATAGCCACGATAGCCCATGGCGATCTTCGCCACGAGCCGCAGGTGGCTGGTTACAAGCTTGTGCGCAGCTTCGGTGTCGCCATGCTCGCGATAGCGTTTCGCAAGCATGTACTCCTCTTCCGGCTGCAGCATGGGAAATCGGCGGATTTCCTCAAGATAACGGGCGAGGCCACCCTCCCCCGAAACAATGCTCGGCAACGTCTGGGCCATGTAGCACCCTCCTTGATTTGTTGGAGCCCCCTCCACAGGCGGGCAATTGCGTGGCCGCACGCGCACCACGCCATTTCACATATAGGTACGAATAAGGAAAAAGAAAAGCTTACCGTCCCAGTCAACAAATCGTGACGGGAATGCAATTTTTACCGGCGATGTCACCCGTTCAAACGGACGAAAGCCGCGATGAGTTCCCGCATATCTTCCGGGACGGGAGCTTCGAAGCACATCAACTGGCCGGTTCGCGGATGGCGGAAGGCGAGCAGACGTGCATGCAGCGCCTGGCGCGGGAAGGCGGCAACCATCTCGGCCAGTGGAGGTGGCAGGCGCCGCACCTTGCTGCGATAGGCACGGCCATAGGCGGGATCGCCCACCACCGGATGGCCGATATGCGCCATGTGAACGCGGATCTGGTGCGTGCGGCCCGTCTCGAGCCGGCATTCCAGAAGCGCGGCAATCTTCTCTTCGGGCAGGCCCGGACCGTAGGTTTCCAAGACGCGGTAATGGGTGACGGCGTGGCGCGCGTCGGGCTGGTCTTCTGACACCACGGCGCGCGCCGTGCGGTCGTGGGGCGCGCGGCCGAGCGGCGCGTCGACCGTGCCCGCAAGCCGCTTCGGCACACCCCAAACCAGCGCCACATAGGCGCGCTCAAGTTCGCCTTCCCGGCCGTGATCGGCAAAGGCTTGAGCCAGCGCACGGTGCGCATCGTCGGTCTTGGCCGCCACCATCACACCGCTCGTCTCCCGGTCGAGCCGGTGCACGATACCGCGCCGATGCGCGCCGCCGATGCTCGAAAGCACATCGCCGCAATGGTGGAGCAGCGCGTTCACCAGCGTGCCGGTCCGGTTTCCCGGCGCAGGATGGACGACGAGCCCGGCGGGCTTGTTGATGACGATGAGATCGCCATCCTCGTATAGGATGTCGAGCGGGATCGGCTCCGCCACGGGCTCCGGCGCTTCTGGCTCCGGCAGCGCAACGGCGAAACGTTCTCCTGCTGCGACCTTGCGCTTGGCCTCTGTCACCGGCTCGTCTCCCAGCCGCACAAGGCCAGCGCGGATGAGCGCCTGAACGCGGCTGCGCGAAAGATCGGGTGCAAGTTCGGCCGCGAGCCACTGGTCGAGACGGCTGCCGGCACTTGCCGCCTGAACCTCCACCTCTTTCCATTCCGCGCCGGCTTCGCTATCAGGGTCGCTCATTGCCGAAGCCCTTGCGAGTGAAAGACCGATCGATGGACGGGCCCAACGCGCCGCACGAAACCGAGGAGGACCAGCCGCTGGATCCGGCGGCCGAGCGTGTCCGCCGCAAGCTCGTGCGCTTCATGGCCATCAACCTCACCATCCTGTTTGCCGCCGTTATGGCGGTGGTGCTGGCGCTTGTCTACAAATCGCTGACACCGGGGCAGGACAGTGCGGCTTCGCCTGCCTCGACGGTCTCGCCGGTGCCGTCGGAAGAACCGCTTGAGGGCGAAATCGCTCTGCCCGCCGGTGCGCGCATCCTCTCCCATGCTGTGTCCGGGAACCAGCTCACGCTGCATCTGAGGCTTAAGGACGGCAGCGAAGCGATCCACCTCTACGACATGGACGCCGCGAAGCCGGTGGGCCGCTTTTCCGTGGTGTGGAAGGGGCAGTGACCGCCGCCCGCCGCATTGCGCTCGCCGCGCTTCTGGTGCGCGATTATGACGAGGCGATCGCCTGGTATCGCGACAAGCTCGGCTTCCATCTCATCGAGGATACGCCACTGGGACCGGCCAAACGCTGGGTGGTCATGAGCCCTCAGAAAGCCGCCGGAGCCTCATTGCTTCTAGCCAAGGCCACAGGGCCCAAGCAGGAAGCCGCAATCGGCAGGCAGAGCGGCGGCCGCGTCTTCCTGTTCCTTCATACGGACGACTTCGATCGCGACTATCACCGCATGCGCGCCCAAGGGGTCATGTTCCGCGAGGCGCCGCGAAAGGAACCCTACGGCACGGTGACCGTGTTCGCTGATCTCTGCGGCAATCTATGGGATCTTCTTGAGCCGGTACAGAAGCCTGTATGAGTCTTGCGCTGGGCTGTTGCATTTGCTGCAAATCACGACTATATCGCGGCTCTCAAGACGCTCCCATCGTCTAGCGGTCTAGGACGCCGCCCTCTCACGGCGGAAACAGGGGTTCGAGTCCCCTTGGGAGTGCCATCATTCTCTATTTCCTCTTTAGTTTCAGTGCCTTACGGCGGTTAATGTCCAACCTTTCGACGTGGTTGGACAACAGTTTCTCAGCCGCAGAGTCGGCCAGCCGAACGCGATTTGCCGTCTTCACGTAGGTTCGCGCCTCGTCTGGCGTCTTGTGGCCAAGAAAGGTCATGATCTCAAATTCGGTCGCGCCGTGCTCTGCGAGCCGTGTCGCGCCCGCCTTCCGCAGCCCATGGGTCGAGCAGTGTGGCAGTCCAGCGGCGCGGCATTGGTCCTTGAACCAATTGGCGAACGTTTCGGGCTTGTAGGGCCGCCCGCCCGTATGGGTCAGGAAGAGCATCTTGTCGCCGGGAATGGTCGCCAGCACTTCGGCAAGCTCGGGGTGAATGCGAACAACGGCCTCGCCGCCCGTTTTATGGCGACGGTAGACGATCAGGTTTTCCCTTACGTTCTGCCAGCCGAGCCGGATCACGTCTTGCCGCGCAGCGCCCGTGTAAAGCATCAGGCGCATAGCCAAAACAGCCTTGCTTTCAGTGCCGTGGTGAGCCTCAAATTGGGCAATCTCCGCTTCCGTCCATGCGTGATAGCCGTCCGTCGCGTACCGGATCGGCTTCACGCCATAGGTTGGATCAGTGCGGATGATCTTGCGTTTCACCGCGAAGGTGCACAGTCGGCGCAATAATTTCAGAAGCTTGTTCGCTGCGGCGGGTGTTCCTGCCTTCCGCCCTATGAGTATCTCGACAATTTCCGCGTCCAGCCCGGCAACGGAACGATGGCCATGCTCGCGGCAGAAACGCTCCATTTCCAGCGCGAGGTTGCGTTGGAAACGAGCCTTCAGGTTCTGGAAATCAGGCGCAGCCCGATATAGCTCGACAAGCCAATTGAACGTGCCGGGATCGAAACGCGGTGCAACCTCGATCCGGGCATCAAGCGCGGCATAATAGGCCCGCTCGAACTCTTTTGAGCCGTAAGGGCCGGGTAGGTAGCTGGACGGCCTGCCCTTCATCCTGAACCGCCAGCGCTCTTTGCCGTGGCGGTCGACAACGCGCGTAACGCCGGGATAGGGATTACGGCGCCGCATTTCGGATGTCATCCCAATCATCGCCCTTACGGGCGTTGTCGTTTCCGGTGAGGATGATGCGAACGCCCTCCGCAGTGGCAATCACCTCCCGCACCTGCACGCCAGCGGCCAGCGCGCCCTTGATGGCGCGGGTGACGTCGGCTTGCGTAAAAGGCGCGGGCCGGTTTGCCATTATTTCAAGCAGTCAGGATCGCGTTTATGTCCTCGAAAACGCCACGCCAAATGCGGTTGATCGTCTGGCGCTTCGCGTCTATCGGCGTTTCGTCAGGATCGCGGTACCGGACTTTTACGCCAGAACCTAGCGTCCTGATGAACCGCAGATCCACGGCCCAGGCAAATCCCCAGTCTTCGTCAACACCAAATGCGTTCAGTTCGACTTCACCGCCGCCCGCGTAGAAGTCGAGCAGGATGTGGACGGGGTCGAGCCTACCGGCCTTCTCATCGGCAAGCATGCTCATCAAAAGTTCACGAACATTCTTTGCATCCAAGAAGGTCGGCCTGCCTTCCGGCGTCGTAACGTCGTCGGCGCTCCCCTTGAACCAACGCTCACTTGATCTCGGGGTCGTCAAAGTCATCTCAACAACACCGGGCGCGGATTTTGCAGTTTCCGCCGCGCACATAGCTACGAGCCAATTGATGGCGTCTTCTTCAGTCATGGTCGCCGCCGATGTGCCCCGCCCATGTTTGGCCAGAAGCCCGGCGTCGCGAAGGTGTTGCCCGTAATAGTTGACGGTGCCCAGCTTGAAGCCGAGCGATTTGGATAATGTGTGCGCCAGTTCGCCAGAGGTCGCCATTCTGCTACACCCCAATAAGAATTGTCGTTGATGGAAATACTCCTCCCATGCACGGTTGTCAACTATGGTGCTCTCTGCATCCTGCTGACGGCGTGCACGTTGCAGGGGATAACTAAAAGGCCGGGAGCATCCCGCCCCCGGCCTACTGAAACCACCCTCATCCGGCACTGCCGGAGCCTATCGCGGGCGGGAGAGCGCCCCACAGGCCGACGGGGTTTTCGGTGGCAGCACCGGGCACTCGCCGTCTAATCCCGGCCGTTCCGCACATGCGCGAGGTGGCCAGCCTTGTTGCTCTACGCCGCCTTGTCGTTCTGTCCCCAGTTCACCAGGGTCAGCGCGGTATTCAGTTCGTCGGCCGACAATCCGGATTCCTTCGCCTGCGCCAGTGCCTGCACGATGGTGGACAGTGCGCGAGCGCGGCCGCCCACGTCGAAAGCCTGCACCGGCCGCAGCACGTCGATTTCCACGGTGCTGCCCAGCTTCTCGGAAGCTTCCTCGGCTATAAGTGCGGCGATCGGTTGAAGGGTCCACTGAACGAGATGGCGTTGAGCCTCCCGCACAAGCGGGCCTTGTGCATTCGAGGCGAAGAGCGCCGGCAACACGCCAAAGGCACCGCAGATGGCGCCCCTTGCGGCCTCCAGCGTTTCGGCCGTCATGGACTTCTCCAGGTCCGGCGAGACGCTTTGAGGCTTCCAGTCCTGATTCGGTGCGGGGCCGCCAGCGGCATGAACATGGACGCTCTCCCGCAGCAGGACGCGGCCACGCTGGCCCCGGAACGAGCGCCCGAGCGACCCCAGGTCGGTCTCAGGCGTTTCAGGAAACGGCACGATCGCGCTTCCAATTGGCGCATTTTCAAACACTTCCCCTAGCGCGGCCTCAACCGCGTTCAACATCCCCGCCGTCAGCGATGCCCGCTTCAGCGGTGCCTGGCCGTAATACGGTGCTGCCGGATCGCTGCCGATGCGGACGTGAAGCACTTCGCCAGCGAGCAGTGTTTCGGAGGTGCCGCCACCGGCTTCCGGGATGCTGACACGGTAGGCCACCGGCTTTCCGTTTCTGGTACGAAGATCCCAGTCGCTGCACGGCACAAGCCCGTCCTCTGCGATCTTGAACACCGCCTCGCCGCGCAGGGCCAAGGAACGGGCCAGGACCGCCATGGACCGCCGATCCAGCAGATCGGTGCCGGAAACATCCGCCAGCGATAGCGCGCCTTCCCACAAGCTGATGCAGCCCTGAGCCGTGGCCGTCAGTTCGGCAAGTCCTCGTCTGCCCGAAATGTACGCTTCGCGCATCTGGATCACCTCAGCAGTGAAACCGGATGCGGCCGCGCGCTTCTCAGTCGCTGGAGAGCGACGGAACCAATCGAAAATGCCCAAGGTCATACCCTCCGATATGGGCGAAGGAGGTCGCCCGCGCCTGAGTTCTGCATTGCCTGCGCGATCCAGCTCGGGGAACGGCGCGACGATATCGAGATAGGCCCGACGCTCGTGCTTTCGGAGCTTGCCCCTGCCGTGCCCTTGTCGGCCGCCATGTATTCAGCCAGCCGGCGAAACGCCTCCTCAGCAGCGGCGGGAACCTCGGGAGCTGGAGAGCCGCCGCCCACCGTTGCCGTGAAGCGGTACGGGCCATCACCGGGCAGAACGTAGCCGCCATACGGCGAAGGCGATAGCGCGGGTTCGACTTCAACCCACACGCCATCTCTCCAGATTTCCGCCTTCGTGATCGTGGCCGGTGCGAGCGGCGGATGCCATTCGCCACAGCCCTCGACAACCCAGATCACGGCCCGCTCTGTCCAGCGGCAAGCGATATAGCTTTCGAGCCGCTGCCAGATCATGTCAGGGTCGAGCGCCTGCGCAGCCTCGGAAAGCCCGTCAGGGGCCTCGGGATACGCCGCAGGCGCGCTTTCTGTCTGTCGAATTGTCGTCGCCATCGTCATGCCCTCCACCGCGCCAGAGCACGCCTCAGGCCGGCGTCGGGAGGTTCTGGCACGATCAGCCCGGATTTGGTCATCTCCCAGTTCCTGGCCGCGATCTGTTCGTTGTCCTCTTCCTCGCCGTCTTCCTCTTCCTCGCCCGGCTCGTCTTCGGTCTCGATAGTCGATTCCTTGTAGGCGGGCCGGGTGACGATGCTCAGCTCGTACAGCAAGGCCGAAAGGATCGTGCGGATGATCGCGCCACGGCGCGGCTCGCCGTCCTCGTCAATCGTGCCGTCATCCGGTTCCTGTTCGATCTTCTCGGCATTCGGGACAGCCCGGCGAGGCGGAATGCGGAAGCCCGGCGAGATGCCGTAGGCAAGGCCGGAGTCGATTTGCGCCAGCACATCCCGGCCGTAGGAAGTGGCCGCGATTTCCGGCGTTATGTCTGCCGTGAAGGTCAGCGCCTCCGGCGTGTCCCTCAGCTGGAGCGTGCCGGTCAGCTTGGAAGCAAGCGGCCGGTTGAAGTCATGCCCCATCAAGAGATGGATTTCTTTGTCCGGGGCCTCCACGCGGTACGAGAAGGCCCTCGGAGCGAAGCGCTCTTTCTTCGGCCGGCCAGTGCGCCCGCCGTCAGACAGCACGGCGCGCTTGCCGTAGGGGAAGCGGCCCTTAAGCCGCCTCCCGCCACGTTTGGAACGGCGAATTTCCAGTTCGCCTATGACGCCACCGTGCAAGAGCATTACTGAATGCCCGTGAGGATTTCGAGCTGCGCCGGGCGGGCCACGGTGACATCCATCGTCGCCAGGGCAGTCAGCACCAGCGCGCCACTGGCGGCCTTGGTGTAGGGGTCCCTGATCAAATCGACGGCTCCCCAGGTTCCGATGAAGATCGGCGCCACGCCGCCCACGGTGACGGTGAGCAGCGCGCTCGATTCGGCCGGCGATCCGGCCGGGGCATCGAGGGCATTGGACGACATGGTGATGTTGGAAGCGGGAATGTGCTTGACCAGCCGGTCCCACTCGGTGATGCCGCTGCCGGCGTCGAAAATGGTATCGTCCAGCGCGTCCCACACCTCCGGGCGAATGAGCAGCTTGACCATATCCGGCGAGGAAGCCGCGTTCGCCGTCAGGAAGCGCACCACGGCGGCACGGAACGCGGCCCAGGAAGCGGCAGCCGAGACGGCGGTTTCGGTGATGCCGTAGCTGGAATTGGTCAGCACGCCCTCGGGCTCACCGGAAGCACCGGCCCCGAGAAACACCGCCTTGTCCATCGCGGCGCCGATGGCGCTGTTCATGTCGCGGCGCACCGCGGATTCCAACGCCGCGCCGGACTGCTTGAGCGTCTTGCGCGTGATGGTCATCTGCGTGCCGAGCGTGTTGTTCGGCGCCAGCGGCTTATCCGTGGTCTGGTAAGCCTGCGCAGCACCCACATCGCCGGTTTCCGTGGCCTGCCAGCCGGTCGTGGCGCCCTGCGTCGTCACCGGCCACTCGATTTCGCCGTGGTCGATGTTGATCATCTGCGCGCCCATGCGGGCGGCGGCGGACTGCGGAAACAGTCGATCGATGATGGGCCTGGTCTGCACCGGGTCAGGCGTGCCGGAAGCGATGGTCTCGCCGGCACGACGCTCCAGCGCTTGCCACGGAACCGGGATACCGCGATAGCCGCCCTGACTGCGAAGCTCCTGCACCACCTCGGCGGTCGGCCCGTCGAGCTGCCGGCCTTCGTCCAGGAACAAGGCGACCTGCCTCAGCTCGAATTGGTCGATCAGCTCGGCATATTCACGATCCGAGCGGTTTTCGAGGTCGGCGCCGGCTTCCCGGCGTTCCTCGTCCTCGGTAATGAGCGCCGCGCGATAGCGGGTTTCGTTCTGCCGATATTCCTTGTCGAGCGCTTCCATGGAACGCGTCTCGTCCTCGGTCAATTCAGGCTTACCGACGAGCTCGGCTAGCGCCTGCCTGATCTCACTCTGACGGCGAGAAATCTTTACACTTTCCAGCATTTTATAAGTTCCTTTCTAGGTTCAGTGCGCATTCCGCGCAGGATGTTTTTCCACGCCATTCGGGCGGGATCGTCACGGCGCAAGCCGCATTCCAGTCGGGTCTTTCGGGAGTGGCAGGCGACACAGAGCGACTGGAGGTTATCCAGCGCAAATGCGAGGTCAGGCCGGTCACGAACGGGCTTGACGTGATCAACCTCCAGACGGCCGCGTGCGCCGCATTCGACGCATTTCCAGCCGTCGCGGCGAAGTGCCTGAAACCTCAGCGCCTTCCATCGCTTCGAGCGCGTCACATGATCGCTATGACGGTGATAACGCTTCACGCCCACAACACGGCCCTCCCCGACTGAACAGGCCGGGCAAGCCGGCGCGCGCCCTCAGCCACGGCAAGAACCGTCGCCGCAGCGGCGTCTATGCGCCCGAGAGAGCGGGCTTTCGCCAGTTTGTGATTTCCTGCCGGATCAACCAGCGTGACGGCTTCCGAGAACGCGGAGCGGAGCAACAGGGAAGGAAGGGTTTTCACCTGCCCGTCGAACAGCGCGCGACGAAAGCGTTCAATGTCCTCCGCACCGTCTTTCCAGCCGAACCCACGCCAGATGAACGGCACGCGAAGGTTCGCCTTCGCCATGGCCTCAACGAACTCAGCGTGGCGGAACCTGTCACCCACGATGCAGGCGATGGAAGCGCCCTCGACCAGCTTCACCACTTCGGCCAGCCAAGGGCCGGGCGGCACTGTGTTGTCGCCAAGCGTGAACAGCTCCTTGCGTTCGGCCATCTCGACATAGCGCCGTCCGACGCCATCGGACGCGCCGCGATCGGCAAGGCTGGGAGTGCTCGGGAATGTGCCCAAAGCCTCCAGCCGTCCCGTTTCAGGCCAGTAGAACGCAGCGGCCGACATGGAACGGGAGCCGCCAAGATCAACGCCAAGGATGCACGGCCCCTTCCGTTCCGGCAGTTCCTCGGGAGAGACTTCGGCCGCCAGCCATTCGTCGACGGTGATCAGAACGGAGCGATCTTCGGCCGAAACGCGCTCGTTGCGATTGAGGTTGCGGAACGATGACAGCGCGCTTCCACCCCTTGCGATCGCCCGGCGAGCTTGTGCCTGCAACCACTCCAGCGAAGCACCGATGCCCTCGGCAGCGCCCGGATTGGCGACCAGGAGCGATTCCGCATCATCAGCCGGCAAGCCGAAAGGCGGGCGGTGTTCCTGCACATACGTGCCGGGTGGCGGTTCGTCTAACCAACGCGAAAATGTGTTCGCATCGTCCGGCGCACTGGTCGAGATGATCAGCGCCTTGCCGTTCCGCTTTCCCAGGCCGGACAGAATGGCATTTTCGAGCGCGTCGCCCTTCTCCTTTTCCCAAGCCGCGCGCTCGTCAAGAATTGCGAGTGTCGGAGCGCCGCCCAGGATCGAACGGCCATCCGCCGCGATGCATCGGGCAAGCCCGCCACCATTGCCCGTGTATTCCACCTCGAGCCGGGAGCCGCGCCGAATGACGAATCTCTCACGTTCCCGCTTGGGCAGGCTTTCGATGAAGCCGACCAGGAAGTTGAAGGCGATCTTGGCCTGGTCGCGGTTTCTGGCGGCAAAGAGCACTTCCCGCTTGGGCTGCTTGTCCCAGATGCCCATGACGGAGCCGAGCGCAATTGCGGAAGACGTGGCCGTTTTCGAGTTTCCGCGGCCTATTGAAAGAACGGCCACCATGTTTTCGGGAGCGAGAGCGCCGCGCACAAACCGCTTCTGGAAATCAGCAAGGCGAAGCTTCTGCCCGGCCTTCGGCCCCTCGGGGATTCTGAGTGTCTCGAGGAAGGCAATGGCCTTTTCCGCGGCGGATTCCGGATCGGGAGCGAGAGAGGAACAGCCCGCCCCCCCGACCCCCCCTCCCAGGGAGGTGCCGACCATTGGGACCGATTTGCGCTTGCTCGCCGTCATGAGCGCACCACCATGAGCGCCCACGCGCCCGATGCGCCTGCGATGTCGCCCACTTCGGTGACGGTATGGCCCGTGCCGCCGATCGACAGGCCGTCATTCTCGACGGGCGCAAAGTCGAAGCCTTCGGCATAGACCAGCATCTCGCCCGGCGCGGCGACGTAGCCGGGGAACATGTCATCGATCGGCTGAGCCGTGGCGAAGACCACGCGGCCATCGGTCTGAGTGGTGATGATGTCGTACTCACCAGTGCCGGGATTGTAGGCGCCTTGCTCCTGGTGGGTCAGCGTGCAGGGCATCACCGCGTCGGACACCGTGGCGGCGATCCGATCGAATGCACGTGCGGCCAGTGATGCGACGGAAACCATGCGCGTTTCCCGTGTTATACGCAAACTTATTGCGTGAATATAGGGTATCACGCACGGATTAGCAAGTTTGTTCTCGGAACGTTCAGGGTTTCGCCTGCCGCGCAGGGGAGCGTCACTGTCAACGTTGACAGTGACCGCACCTCACACCGGGTTCATCAAAAAGTCGCTCAGGCCGTCATCATCTAGAACGTCGCTAACATCGCTAACATCGCTAACGTTCGGCTGGCCCTCGCCGTCGATAACACCGGTAACCTTGGTAACCTTGGTAACCTTTGAACTATCGCCATTGATTTCATTGACTTTTTTTCCGCTGTGAAGGTTACCGGTTCCAGGTGCGGCGGTAACTTTGGTAACCTCGAAGTTACCGAGGTTACCGGCAGTGCCAGGAGCGGTAACCTTTGCCGCCTCTCCAACCTGTTGTTTTCCTTGGCTTTCTTCTGAAAGGTTACCGAAGTTACCGAGGTTACCGATGTTATCAGGATGGCGGTAACGTCCGCGCCCTTCCTTTGCCACCTCGTCGGCCTTCGTCATCACGAACAGCATCTTTTTGATGTTGCCAAGAGGTTTGCCGAGTGCGGATGCGATCTCCGAAGGCGACATTGCCTCGTCGCTCTCAGCCAGCACGTCGAGAATGGCGCGGCGCTCGTCTGTCGTGCGCACCTTGTTGGCATCCCCGAGGATGTTCCACAGGCCGTCTGTGAAGCTCAGAGCGGTTTCCTTTTCGTCCACGTCCCGGCCTCGAACGTAGAGCGTCGTACCGTTGCCGTCGCGGTCGAGGACCAAGGTGGTGTCCGCGCAGGCGGAAAGGCCGTTCGAGCCGGAAAGCGCCTCTAGCGGATCGTCGGCACCGCCCTTGCGGGTGTGGTGAAGGCCCAGAACGGCGATGCCGTGCTCAGTCGCCCATTTCTGAAGCGGCGCCCATATGGAATAGTCGTTCTCATAGGAGTTCCGGCTCGCCTTCCCGGCAGGCTTGATGCGTTGGAGCACGTCGATGACGACGAGGCGAGGGTTCGGAACCGACAGACGCCAGTCGTCCAGCGCGTCGATCAGCCCGTTATCAAGCATTGGCGTTTCCGTTGCCCATTCCAGGGCTGAAAGGTCGGGAAGCTTGCCGGGAAAGAGCGTGGCTATTCGGCGCTGAATGCGGCGCTCGCCGTTTTCCAGATCCAGATAGAGCACGTTGCCCTTCTCGACTTCGATGGCGCCCATCGCCATGCCGCCCGTCGCCACGGCAATGGCGATGTCCATCGCAAGCCAGGTCTTGCCAAGCTTCTGCCGTCCGGCCAGCACTGAGAAGCCTTCCGGAACGTAGCCCGGAACCGTCCAGCGGATCGGCTCGAACTCTTTGCTCATCAGGCTGTTGGTGTCGACGCGCTTGATGCGCGGCCTCTTAGCCTGCCTGCGCTCATATTCGTCAAGCGGGATGATGACTTTGTCGTTCATGCTGCGGCCCTTTCCGTGCTCGCAATGACGGCCACTTCCGGCAGGCGAGGCGGCTGCATGTGGCGTCGAAACTGAAGGAGGATGGTTTCTGCTACGGCTATGCGCGGCGCGTCCCGAAGGCGGTCAAAAGCCTGGGTCCAGTCGACGACAACACAGCCGTGACGGCCCGCCCGAAGCCAGTCGAGCGGGTCCGCGAAGATGTTCAGCCAACCGTCAAGTGCATATGTCGCGGCGTCGTCTATGGCGGCCTCGCCCAGAGCGAAAGCCCGCCCGTTCCACGTGCAAAGCTCGCCGGTGCGCGGTTGCCAGTAGACGCAATCTTCCAGTTCGATGAAGGCGAGCCAAGGCGGGCCCTCGCCGTCATCCTCGAACCGCCCGTCATGCGCCTTCCGGCCATGCGCGATGAGGATCGCGTCGGGCTGAACCATTGCTTCGACGGACACACCCGCCTTCAGAAGCCAGTCGATTTGCGACTGGTTCAGGCCGCGATAGGTGGTGAGGTCGGGGTAGATCATCCCTGCGCCTCCAGCAGTTCAATGCCGAAGTGCGTGGCGATGATCGGGAACCGCTCAGCTATTGCGTCCCGTGGCGAGGCGGTGTAAAACCCTTTACCGAAGACCTTGGGAGAGTTTTCGAGATTTCCGCCGCCGTTTCCTGCGCCAACAGGAGCGGCGGTTTGCTTATCCGGTGGCCCGTCCCGGTTGGACAATCCCCGAAAAAGCCCAATTTTTTCAATTGCGGGACTCTGTGGGGTTGGACGTCCTAAGCCGTTGTTTTGAATGGAAACACAGACTTCCCTTGGGAGTGCCATTTCCTCGCAAATCGCGAATTGCCAACTGCTGCCTCGGATTGGGCACAAGCGATGCACCGCCGCCGGCGGATGCTGTGAACGCAGGGCTTCTCATGTTATCCTGCGGACGGACAGCAGAACGGTCCGGAGCAAGCGATGCCACCCGAGGAAATGGATATTGTGCTTGCCAAGCTTCCCCTGCGCATAGGGGCCTATGTACCGGGTGACCTGCTCGAGGAATGGTTTGCGCCGGGGACGGGCATGAACCCGATCAGCGAAGCGGCCATCGAGGCGGCAAAACGCTATGGCCGCCGCTTCGAATGCGAGTTCGAATACTATCCCGAGCGGATAGAAGGCGTCTTCTGGAAGTGGGTGCCCGCGATATGACCTCCAGGAATGTCGGTCCGGGCCTCGAAGAGAAGGTGAAGGACGCCATTGCTGGCGAGCTGGAGCGCCAGGCGGAAAACCGGCCCGGCACGCTCACCGTCAGGCGCAGGAACGGCAAGCTTTTGGTCGAGGGCGAGATCGATCTCGACGATCTGGCCATGGTGGTCATCGGCTCTCTGGCCGGCGGCCCGTAAACGAAACGGCGGCTCCCCGGCTGCCGTTTCGTGCTTTGGCTGGTGCGATTGTTGTCTCCGCTTAGGCCCTGATCTCCTGCCTCTGGAACGAGACATAAGCCGCCGTGAAGAGCACCAGGAGCGCGGCGATCATCGCCGCAAGCTGCGGCCAGATAAGCATGAGGCTTTGCGAGACCGGCAGCGGTGCGCCGATCAGCGCACGGCTTAGCTGATTGGAGAAGACAATGCCGAGCGAGCGCGTCTCCGGGTTGAGCAGCGCGAGCGTCATTTCCCCGAACAGCGTGTTGGGAGAGATGCGCGAGATTGCGCGCTCCACCTCCACGAGATCCACCGCCGTCATCGGGTTGAGCGGATCGACGGGCACGAGCGCGCCCGCGATCAGGGGCGCCAGCATTGGCCAGAAAATGGTGAAGAGCAGCCATACGGTGAGCGTGGCGAGCGCCGAGGTCGCGGGCGAGCGGAACAACGTCGAGAAAACCAGGGCTACCGCCAGCCACACGCCCGCATAGACGAAGGATGCAAGCAGGAAGGCAAGGCCGCGCAGCACCTCCTCGCCGCTGGGCGGCAGGCCCACGAGCAGGATGCCGAGACCGGTTACAAGCAGCCACAGCACAAGCAAGCAGATGGCGATCACCAGAAGGCCGCCAAGGAACTTGCCGGTCAGAAGCGCATCCCGGTAGATCGGCTGTGATAGGATGCGCGACATCGTCCGGCGGTTGTATTCGCCGTTGATGGAGTCGAAGCCCAAGGCGATCGCCACCAGCGGCAGAAGGAAGCCGAGGAAGGCGACGAAGGAGGGTAGGGGCTCGCGCGCGGTGGTGAAAAGGCGCAGGAACAGGAACTGGTCCTGGCTCACCGTTTCGGTGATCTGGCCGATCGCCGCATAGACGGCGCCCACCGCGGTGAGCAGCACGAGCAGCATCACGAGATGGATGCGCGCGCTCGTCATGTGGTCAGCGGCTTCCTTCAGCGCCACCGTCGCAAGGCCCGTAAAGGGCGATCCCTCACGCTGCTGCCGCATGGTGCCTGTCCTCCTCAAAGAACCGGACATAGACCTCGTCCAGCGTCGTATGGCGGATCGACATTGCCGTCAGCCGCCCGCCGGCCATTACCACGCGCCGGGCGATCTCGGGGCGGGCGTCTTCGTCGGCGTCGACGCGCCACAGGCCTGGGCGCTGCTGCGTGACCCCCGTGATGTGGGGCGCGTCCGCGAGCGCCTGTGCAAGGTCGACGTCCTGGGCTTCCACTTCCACCACATGCGTTCCGCCCAGCACGTCGCTCGTCAGATCCTCCACCCTGCCGGAAAGGCCGATGCGGCCGCGGCTGAAAAGCGCGACGCGGTCGCACACGCTCTGCACCATTGCAAGCAGGTGGGAAGAGAGCACGATCGTCATGCCTTCGCGCGAAAGCGCCAAAATCAGATCCAGAAGCTCTTGCGTGGACTGGGGATCGAGGCCGGAGGTTGGCTCGTCGAGAATGGCGATTTCCGCCTGCTTGATCAGCACTTCGGCAAGCCCCAGCCGCTGGCGCATGCCGCGCGAATAGGTGCTCACGCGCCGCTCGCCCGCCTCGACAAGGCGCACGCGCTCAAGCGCCTCGTCGATACGCTTCGAAGCCTCGGCACCTGAAAGCCCCAGGAGCCGTGCCGTGTAAAGCAGGTTCTCCCGGCCTGTAAGATTGTCGTAGAAACCGATCTGGTCCGGCATGTAGCCGACCCGCCGCTTGACCGCGAGCGGATTGCGCAGCGGATCAAGCCCCAGCACGCGCACCGTACCGGCCGTGGGCTCGGTCAGGCCAAGCAGGAGCAGGATGGTTGTGGTCTTGCCCGAGCCGTTGGGTCCGAGAAGGCCGAAGACCTCGCCCTTCTCCACCGTAAGGTCGACCCCGTCGACAGCGGCGATGCGTCCGTAGCGCTTGACGAGGCCCTTCGTCTCGATCACCGTGCTCATCGCCGGCCATACCGCGTTACCGCAAAGCCGAGCACGACAACCGCCGCGGCGATCACGCCCAGTCCCGCAACGCCCCACACGGTCGAGGTGCGCACGGTGACGCGGAAATTGGCGCTGTCGGAGACGCCGTCGCCATTGGCCCGCACAGTAACCACATAGTCACCCGCGATCGCCTGTTCCGACGGCGTCATGGTAACGGACACTTCCGCGGTTTCGCCGGCCGGCAGCTCAGCAATCTCTTTCGGGCTGAACTCTACGGTCCAGTCTGACGGCGGACTGGAGGAGAAGCTGATCGCGCGCGCCGGGGCAGTGCCGCGGTTCTCGAGCGTGAAGGTGAAGCTGCGCTCCTCACCCGCGGTCGCGTCGCCCGAAAGCCGTCCGCCGGGTCCCGAAAGCGAAAGCTCGGCCCGCCCCGTAACGTCAAGGACGAGTTGCGTTTCAGCCGACGCATCGTCGCCCGCCGCGCGGACCAGAACCGGATACTGGCCGGCCTGGGCGTTTTCGGGAGGATCGACGGAGACGGATAGGTTCTTGGTCTCGCCGGCCGCCAGCGGCAGGCTGGTCAGCTCCTGGGAGCCATAGCGTTCTTTGAAGGTGACCTGGAAACCGCTCGGGGCCTCGGCCACGAGATTGACGACCGTGTCCTCCTGGCCCTCATTGGCAATCTTAACCTGATAGTCGAAGTTCGAACGGACGGTGCCGCGCAGCGCCGGCAGTTCGGGTTCCAGCGTCAGCCGTGCGGGCTCGGTCTCGGTCAGGGTGAGGGCGACTGGCAGTTCCAAGGTTTCGCTGCCCGTCCGGCCAGTGATGGTGAATTGATAGGTTTGCCCGGTCTCGCCGCCGGCCAGCTTGAGCTTCAGCGACAGATCGACCGTTCCGTCCGAGGCGGCGATGGCGGCGCCCACGCGCTTGCTGCCGCCTTCGATCTCCCATTGCCAGCCTTCGGGCAGGCCGGAGACATCGAACTCAACCCGCTGCGGCGGCAGGCCCTTGTTGGTGAGTGCGAGGTCGATTTCCACCTCCTCGTCAGTCTGGGCGAAGAAGACCGGATAGGGCGTCGTCAGCCACAGGCCTCTCACCTGCTCCTCGCTGGCCGCACGCGGCTCTTCCCCGGCCGTCTGCGCCCAGGCGGGCGATGTCGGCGCAAGGCCGGCTGCAATGACCATCGTGACGAGGGATGTTGTTATGATCGTTTTACGCGCAGAGAATAAATGCGCAGACGCCATGGCTACCTCCCCGCTTGGTGATCCATGTGAATGCCCCGATCGGGTGCGATGTAGTGCGTGCCCGGGAGAATTGACCCGATTGTGGCAACAATTCGGCAGAAACATTACACGTTTGTAATGGCTTAGCTCCAAAACCCTTAACCGGGGGAGCGGGCGGCGGCATGCCTTGCGGGGCACGCAAGTGACAGACGCTTACGCTCTGTTAAGCTTAGCGAAACGTTAATCCTTGGCGTCCATTCTGTTCGCTCCCGAAGAGACTGGAGAGGTTTGAATTGGGGTTTGGGGGCGAATATAACCGGTTCCCCTTCGGGTCTGCGCATCGGGATGGCTGTGCCGTGGCGGATGAGTTCGACCGCCTGGCGGAGCTGCTCGATGAGATGGGCGAGGGGGTCGCCCGCTATGACCGCGAGGACCGGCTGGTCAGCTGCAACGAGGCTATGCGGGCCATTCATCCCGGGCTTGAGGATGTGCTGCAGCCCGGCACCACGTATCGCGCGTTCCTTGAGGCGGGTCTGGAGCGCGGTCTCTGGGCGCCTGAAGGAGAAGGCGCCCGTGCGTGGTGCGACAGGCTTCTTGCCCAAAGGTGCGCCCGGCGCGGTGGCCGGACTCTTATGGCGTTCGGCGACGGCCGTTCCGTCCTGCAGCGCGAGCAGCCCACGGATGACGGCTGCACCATCGTAATCTGCACGGACGTCACGGCACTCCGGCAGCCTGAAGCGACGCTGCAGCCAGTCGATCCCGGCGACGCCGATTCGAGAAGCGAGCGCGAGATGGAAATCGGCTCGGCGCTCGAACGCTCGAAGCTCGCGCAGGCGATCCTCGACGGCTTGCCCTCGCCAATCTTCGTCAAGGATACCGCTCTCAGGTTCGTGCTGGTCAACAGGACTTTTTCCGCATTGTTCGATGCCGAACCCGGCGAGATGATCGGCAGGAAGGCCGCTGACTTCCTTCCGGAAGAACAGGCGCGCTTCTTCGAGGAGAGCGAGCGGCGAGTCCTTGAGACCGGCGAAGAATACCGTGTGGAGGAGGACTTCGAGTTTCAGGGCATCGGCCGCAGCCGACTTGTCTGCAAGAACCGTGTGCGGACCGGAAGCGGCAGGGTCTATGTCACCTGCACTATCTTCGATATCACCGACTTGAAGCGCCGCGAGCGCGATGCGCAGGAGGCACGTGCGCATCTTGCCGCCGTGCTCGACACGCTCCCCGCCGGCGTCATCATCTACGACAGGGACGACCGTTTCGTTCTTGGCAACCGGCAGATCCATGACGCGCTTCCGGCGCTGGCACCTGCCATGCAGCCCGGCAAGCCGCTGCGGGAGGCGCTCGAGCTTGCTCACGACGCCGGCTACTTCCGCGATGTAGGCGAGCCGCAGCTCGACCGGCTCTACGACAGCGACCGCGAAGCATGGATCGAGGGCTTTGCCAGGCTGTACCACCGGCGCCAGAATATTTATGAGCGCCGCAATCCGGACGGCCGGTGGTTCAAGGTGATCGACACGCGCGGCGAGGACGGCACCTTTGTCGGCGTGCGCGTCGATATCACCGAACTGAAGACCCACGAACAGGAGCTGAAGGAGAGCATGCGCGAGAACGAGGTTTTCCGGAACCTCGTCGACAACGTGCCCGTCGCCATCTACGCCAAGCGTGCGGACCTTCGGCTGATGTATGTCAACAAGGGCTGGAGCGATCTGTTGGGTGTCGCCCGGGAAGACGCCATCGGCAAGACCGATGTGGAGCTGTTCGGAGAGCTCGGCGAACAGTTCATGGAAAGCGACCTGGCCGTGCTGCGCTCCGGCAAGCGGCGGGAGATCGAGGAGAGCGTGACGGACGCGGAGGGCAACACGCGCTACCAGATCGCCCACAAGGATGCGCTGGTGGCCTCCGACGGTTCCCTCTACCTGATCGGTTCCACCATGGACGTGACCGAGCTGAAGCGGCGTCAGGAGGAGCTGAGCATCGCTCAGGAGAAGGCCGTCGCCGCCGACCGCGCCAAATCCGAGTTCTTGGCCAATATGAGCCACGAAATCCGCACTCCGATGAACGGTATTCTCGGCATGGCGGAGCTACTGGCCAAGACGGAGCTTTCACCCAAGCAGAAGACCTTTACCGACATCATTGTCAAGTCGGGCAACGCGCTGCTCACCATCATCAATGACATCCTCGATTTTTCGAAGATCGATGCGGGCCAGCTCGTGCTCGATCCGCAGCCCTTCAATCTCGCCGAAGCGGTGGAGGATGTCGCTACGCTCGTCTCCTCGCGCGCCAAGGAGAAGGAGCTGGAGATGATCGTGCGCATTGATCCGGCACTGCCCGAGATATTCATCGGGGATGTCGGGCGCATCCGCCAAATCGTCACAAACCTTCTGGGTAATGCCGTCAAGTTCACCGATCGCGGCCATGTGCTGGTGGACGTTACGGGCGAAACGCAGGACGGCACCACCCGGCTCACCGTTCGCGTGACCGACAGCGGAATCGGCATCCCCGAGGACAAGCTGTCCATCATCTTCGACAAGTTCAGTCAGGTCGATGCCTCGTCCACGAGACGGCATGAGGGAACTGGTCTCGGCCTTGCCATAAGCTCGCGCCTGGTGGCGCTGATGGGCGGCGAAATGGGTGTGGAGAGCAAAGAGGGAGAGGGCTCAACCTTCTGGTTTACGCTAAGCTTGCCCGTTGCCGAGCGGGCAGCGGAGGCCCGTGTCGTCCCCAGCGATGTCACGGGCGCGCGCGTCCTCGTCGTCGACGACAATTCGATCAACCGCACCATCCTGCTCGAGCAGATGGCGCATTGGGGCTTTGACGCCTGTGCCGCCGAAAGTGGAGCGGAGGGCCTCCAGGTGCTCGAAGCGGCGGCCGATCTGGGAATCGCGGTGGATTGCGTCGTCATAGACTATCAGATGCCGGGCATGAGCGGTATCGAGACGGCGCGGGCCATGCGCGCCAGCCGGCGGTTCGGCAACATACCCATCATCCTGCTGAGTTCGGTTGACCAGTCACTGGTGACGGGGGGCGTGCACGACCTTGCGATCGACGGGCATCTCATCAAGCCGGCGCGTGCGGCGAGTCTGCTCGAGGCTGTGGTGCATGCGATTCAGCGGCATCGCTGCGGTGAGGCCGGCGCGCCGGAGAGCATCGAGCCAGCGCTGCCCCGGGAGAGCAGCGGGCCTGAACCGGAGTCAGCGGCCTTGCCGGCGAAAAAAACGGCGGGCAAGCTGACAGTCCTCGTTGCCGAGGACAATGAAGTTAACCAGCTTGTCTTCAGCCAGATTCTCGGTGAAAGCGGGCTTGGCTACTCGATCGTCAATAACGGGCGCGAGGCGGTGGAGGCTTACCGCACGATGAAGCCCGACCTCGTGCTGATGGATGTGTCTATGCCCGAGATGAACGGGCTGGAGGCGGCGCAGACGATCCGCTCCATCGAAGAGGAGAGGGGCGGGGGCTGCCACGTGCCCATCATCGGTGTGACGGCCCATGCGCTGAACGGCGATCGCGAGCGCTGTCTGGAGGCCGGCATGGACGACTACCTTTCCAAACCCATCAGCCCGCGAACCCTGCTGGAGAAGATCGAACGCTGGTCCGGCCGCCCCGACGGTGAACACCCGGTCTGGGCCTGACGCCGCCCGCGGCCTGTACGGGCCGATCGGCTTCATCCGTCTGACATCGGACTGTCATCTTACTGTTACACAAGATCGCTATGGGCTCTCCCGTCGCCTTGTACTGGCGTCGCTCGGAAAATGGACAGGGAGTAGCCCCTATGAAACGCATCGTGTTTGCGGCATCTGTCTCGGCGATGGCCGTGACGGTGAGCGTCGGCGCCGCTGAGGCGCGCGACCAGATCCGCATCGTCGGCTCGTCCACCGTCTTTCCCTATACGCAGGCCGTTGCCGAGGAGTTCGGCAACATCACCGATTTCGCGGCGCCCGTCACCGAATCGACCGGCACGGGCGGCGGCATGCAGATCTTCTGTGGCGGCGTGGGCGTGGACCATCCCGACATCACTGGCGCCTCGCGCGCGATGAAGCAGAGCGAATACGAGCTGTGCGTCCAGAACGGCGTTGACAGCATCACCGAGGTGCAGATCGGCTCGGACGGCCTTTCCATCGCGCATTCGGTCGACGGCCCGGAGATGGATCTGACCAAGGCGCAGATTTTCCAGGCGCTGGCGGCCGAAGTTGAGGTTGATGGCAAGGTGGTGCCGAATCCCTACACTCGCTGGAACGAGATCGACCCGTCCCTGCCCGACGCCGAAATCACCGTGTTCGGCCCGCCGCCTACCTCCGGCACGCGCGATGCCTTTGTCGAGCTGGTCATGATCGAGGGCTGCGCGGCGTTCCCCGCCATTCAGGCGCTAGAGGCTTCCCGCAAGGAGGAGGTCTGCCAGCGCATGCGCACGGACGGCCCCTTCATCGAGGCGGGTGAGAACGACAATCTCATCGTCCAGCGCCTTCAGGCCGACCATAACGCGCTCGGCATCTTCGGCTACTCCTTCCTCTATGAAAACCAGGACACGCTGAAGGCGGTTGCCGTGGAAGGCGTGAAGCCTACGCCCGAGACGATCGCCGACGAGAGCTACACGGTCGCCCGCCCGCTGTTCTTCTACGTCAAGAACGTACATCGCGGCGTGATCCCGGGCTTGCAGGAGTTCGTCGAGGAATATGTCTCCGAGGAGGCCATGGGCCCTGGCGGCTACCTTGAGGAGCGCGGCCTTATCCCGCTCGACGATCAGCGCCGCGAGGAGGTCCGGAAGGCCGCGATCGAAGGCAAAAACTTCACGCGCTTCACCCAGTAAGGCTTTCGACCGCTTGCCTGCCGCGCGGGAAAGTCCGCGCGGCGGACTGGAACCTCAGAACCAGGCTTCCGCCCGTGACCGGATATCTGTTTCTCGTCATTCTGGCCCTGTCGCTCGCTGCATTTCATGTGGGCCGAACGACGGCGAAGAGTTTCGTTTCCGCGCAGGGCGCGCAGCTTCATTCCCGGCCGGTCTATCACGGCGCCTTTGCCGCCGTTTGGGTCGGCCTGCCTGCATCTGTTCTCGTTGTCCTCTGGCTATTGTTCCAGGACACCATCATTGATCATCTGGTGCTTGCCTCGCTTCCGGCGAGCATGACCGAAGGCGCCTCCGCCTCGCGCCTTTCGCTCTACATAAGCGAGATCAGGAATGTGGCTTCCGGCCGCATCTTCACCGAACCCTCGCCGGAAATCCGTACCGCCGCAGAGAGGCTGCAGAGCTGGCAAGCCATCGCCCGGTGGGCGATGGTGGTGGTGACAGTCGCCATGATGGTGCTCGCCCTTTATCTCGCGCGCGCCCGCATGGCACCCGGCTTCCGTGCGCGCCAGAGCTTCGAACGTACGCTCGACATCGTCATGATCGCCTCGGCCGCCGTGGCGATCTTCGTGACGGGAGGCATTATCGTCTCGCTCACATTCGAGGCGATGCAGTTCTTCCGTCTCGTGCCGCTGCAGGAGTTTTTCTTCGGGCTCAACTGGGAGCCGCAGATCGCCATCCGTGAGGACCAGGTGGCAGGAACCGGAGCATTCGGTGCCGTTCCCGTCTTCACGGGCACGCTGCTCATCAGCGCCATTGCGCTTCTGGTGGCGATCCCCATCGGCCTGCTTTCCGCCATCTATCTGGTGGAGTTTGCGGGCGAGTGCGTGCGCGGCATCGTCAAGCCAGTTCTCGAAATCCTCGCCGGCGTGCCGACCGTCGTCTACGGTTTCTTCGCGGTTCTCGTCGTCGCGCCGGCAATCCGCCAGGCGGGCTCCATGATGGGGATCGCTATCTCGCCCAACTCCGCCCTTGCCGCAGGCGGCGTGATGGGAATCATGATCATTCCCTTTATTTCCTCGCTTTCCGACGATGCGCTCCGCGCCGTGCCGCAGTCGATGCGCGATGGCTCGCTTGCCTTGGGCGCCACGCGCGCCGAGACGATCACGCGCGTGCTTCTTCCGGCGGCACTTCCCGGAATTGTGGGCGGCATTCTGCTGGCGGCAAGCCGGGCCATCGGCGAGACCATGATCGTCGTCATGGCGGCCGGGCTCACGGCGACACTGACAGCCAATCCGCTCGACAGCGTGACGACCGTGACCGTGCAGATCGTGACCATGCTGATCGGCGATACGGCCTTCGACAACCCCAAGACGCTCTCAGCCTTCGCCCTCGGCCTCGTGCTATTCGTCGTGACGCTGTACCTGAACGTCGCGGCGCTCAGGATCGTGCGGCGTTATCGCGAGAAATACGAGTAGAAGCCATGTCCGGCGCCGCGCCAACCGTGCCCGAACCGTTCGACTGGTCTTCGCCGCAGGCTGCGGCAAGACGCAGGCGGCGCTATGCCGCCGATCGTCGGCTTCGGATTTACGGGCTCGTCTCCGTCCTCGTTGCGGTCGGTCTGCTCGGCATCCTGATCGCCTCGCTGGTGGTCGGGGGCTACAGCGCCTTTGTCCAGACCCATATCGCGGTGGAGTTCACGGCGGATCCGGAAAATGTGCCGGCGGGCGACCCCACCTCGGGCAACTACCGGGCAGTGATCACGAATGCCGTGCAGCAGCTCTTTCCGGAGCTTGAAAGCAGAAGTGAACTGCGGACGGCTGGTGACATTCTCTCCAAGGGAACGGCCAATATGGTCCGCAACCATGTTGTGGCCAATCCAGAACTGGTCGGCCGCAGCTTCACCCTTGAGGTTCCGGCGTCCGATCCCTTCGACCAGCTCAACAAGGGCGTGATCGACCGCAATCTGCCGGAGGACCGCCGTCGCGTTTCCGATTTCGAGATCGGGCTGTTCGAAAGCCTCGAGGCGAGGGGGCTCGTCTCCACCCTCTTCAACTGGGCCCTGTTCGTCAATTCCGACAGCCGGTTTCCGGAGCTTGCCGGTCTTGCCGGTGCGCTGGTCGGATCCTTCTACGCGCTGCTTGTCTGCTTCCTTGTCTCCTTCCCGGTCGGGATTGCCGCGGCCATCTATCTGGAGGAGTTCGCGCCGAAGAACCGCTGGACCGACCTTGTGGAGGTCAACATCAACAATCTGGCTGCCGTTCCGTCCATCGTGTTCGGTCTTCTGGGGCTTGCCGTCTTCATCCAGCTTTTCGGCCTGCCGCGCTCGGCACCTCTGGTCGGCGGCCTCGTACTGTCACTGATGACGCTGCCCACCATGATCATCGTCACGCGCGCGGCACTGAAGTCCATTCCGCCTTCGGTCCGCGAGGCGGCACTCGGCATCGGCGCCTCCCGGCACGAGGTCATCCTGCACCATGTGCTCCCGCTTGCGCTGCCGGGCATCCTGACAGGCACGATCATCGGGCTTGCCCAGGCGCTGGGCGAGACCGCCCCGCTGCTTCTCATCGGCATGAACGCCTTTCTAACAACGCCGCCCGGCGGCGTGATGGACCCGGCCACCGCATTACCCACGCAAATCTTCATCTGGGCCGACAGCCCCGAGCGCGGCTTCGTCTCGCGCACCTCGGCGGCCATCCTCGTGCTGCTGGGCTTTCTGATCGTCATGAATGCTATCGCCATCCATCTGCGGCAACGGTTCGAACGTCGCTGGTAAGGAGCTGGGAGATGAACATGCTGGCCGAAGCTGCCGTGGAAGACGCCATCAACAGAGATTCCGCTCGCACCGAAACGGTGAAGATGCAGGCATCGGGGGTGAATGTGTTCTACGGCGAGAAGCAGGCGCTCTTCGACGTGGATCTGGCCGTCCGCAAGAACCAGGTGACGGCGCTGATCGGCCCATCGGGCTGCGGCAAGTCCACCTTTCTGCGCTGCCTGAACCGCATGAACGACACGATCGACATCTGCCGTGTCACAGGTTCCATCACACTAGACGGCGAGGACATCTACGACCCGAAGATCGACGTGGTGGAGCTCAGGGCGCGCGTGGGCATGGTGTTCCAGAAGCCCAACCCGTTCCCAAAATCGATCTATGAGAATGTTGCCTACGGCCCGCGTATCCACGGACTGGCAAGCTCCCGAAGCGAGCTCGATGCCATTATCGAGACGAGCCTTCAGAAGGCGGGATTGTGGAACGAGGTGAAGGACCGCCTGAACGAGCCGGGCACCGGCCTTTCGGGCGGCCAGCAGCAGCGGCTGTGCATCGCCCGCGCCATTGCGGTTTCGCCGGAGGTGATCCTGATGGACGAGCCCTGCTCGGCGCTCGATCCCATCGCTACCGCTCGGGTGGAAGAGCTGATCGACGAATTGCGCGAGAACTACACCATCGTGATCGTCACCCACTCCATGCAGCAGGCCGCTCGCGTTTCCCAGCGCACGGCAATGTTCCACCTGGGCAGGCTGGTGGAGGAGGGGCCGACCGGCAAGATGTTCACGAACCCCGAGGACAAGCGCACGCAGGACTACGTCACCGGCCGTTTCGGCTGAGGCAGGCGCATCTCAAAAGGATGGATCCCATGGCCCAGCACATCGTCACCTCCTTCGACGAGGATCTGGAGCATCTTGACCGCCTCATCCGCGACATGGGCGACCTTGCCGCGGCGATGACCAAAGCCGCCACGCGCGCGCTGCTTCACGCCGACAACGCGCTAGCCCAGCGCGTCGTGTCCAACGATGTCGTCATGGATGCCCGGCAAACGGAGCTTGACAAAAGCGCCGTGACCCTGATCGCCAAGCGCCAGCCCATGGCGCAGGATCTGCGCGCCGTTGTCGGCGCCATCCGCATGGCAGCCGACCTGGAGCGCATAGGGGATCTTGCCAAGAACATCGCCAAAAGGGTGGGCGCCGTCGGCAAAAGCGCTACGCCGCACAGCCTCACCCATTCCATCGACACCATGGCCGGCATGGTGCTTGATCAGGTGCAGGCGGTCGTCCGCCACTATGTGGAGCGACAGCCCAATGCGTTGGTAGAGCTTCGCGATCGGGACGAGAAGATCGACGTCCACTACACCGCCGTCTTCCGTGAGCTCCTCACCTACATGATGGAGGACCCACGCAACATCACCGCCTGCACGCACCTGCTCTTTTGCGCAAAGAACCTGGAGCGTATTGGCGACCATGTGACGAACATCGCCGAAAACGCCTATTATGTCCTGACCGGCAGCCAGCTTCCCGTCCAGCGGCCGAAGCTGGACGAAACGCAGATGACTGTTGACTCGTGAGCGCGGAGGCAACGGAATGATCGCGCCGAAGATCATGGTGGTGGAGGATGACGAGCCGCTTTGCGTGCTCCTTCGCTACAATCTCGAGGCCGAAGGCTATCAGGTCGAAGTGATCACGCGCGGCGACGAGGCGGAACTGCGCCTGCAGGAAAACGTGCCGGACCTTCTGGTGCTCGACTGGATGGTGCCGGTCGTCTCGGGAATAGAGCTTTGCCGCCGCCTGCGCTTGCGCCCGGAGACGGAGCGCCTGCCGATCATCATGCTGACGGCGCGCGGGGAGGAGAGCGACCGTGTGCGCGGGCTTTCCACCGGCGCGGACGATTATCTGGTGAAGCCGTTCTCAACGCCCGAATTCATCGCCCGGGTGCGGGCGCTTCTTAGAAGGGCGAAGCCGGAAGTGCTTTCCACCGTGCTAAAGGTGGGGGATATCATGCTCGACCGTGAGTCGCATCGCGTTTTCAGGCGCAAGCAGGAAATCCGGCTGGGGCCGACGGAGTTCCGCCTGCTGGAGTTCCTGATGCGGCATCCAGGCCGCGTGTTCTCGCGCGCCCAGCTTCTGGACAATGTCTGGGGTGAGACGATCTATATCGACGAGCGCACGGTGGACGTGCATGTGGGCCGTCTGCGCAAAGCTGTGAACCAGGGGCGCCTGCCGGATGTGATCCGCACCATCAGAGGCGCAGGCTACGCGATCCAGGAGCAATAGTCTCTCGGGCTGGTTCAGGCCGAGTTTGGCGACGACCCCTTGCAGGGCGTATACCGCCGTGCGTTTGCGCCTTCCCTGTGCGTCACGCCCTGCGGAGTCAGCACCGGAACCAGCGCCCGCTTCACCTTCCGGGCGGTCACCGGAACGCCCTGCAGAAGCCGCTTTTCCGCTTCCACCACAAGAACGCCGGCAAAAAGCGGCCAGAAGCGGTCGCCCATGCGGTCCAGCACGCGATGCAGCCGCATGATCCACCGCTGCTGTGCGGGCGGAAAATGCAGCGTATCCGCCCACACCCCCGGCGTGAAATTCGTCTCGCGCAGGATTTCGACAAGCTGGGCGCGCGAATAGGGCCGGCCGGTGCCGAAGGGCGTGTGCTCGAAACGCGCCCAAAGGCCTCGCCGGTTGGGCACCACGACAACCAGCCTGCCTCCGGGCGCAAGCACCCGCCAGATTTCCATGAGCATGCGGCGCGGGTCCTCCGCGTGCTCCAGGGCATGCACGAGCAGGATGCGATCCACGGACGAATCGGCAAGCGGCAGCTCTTCCTCGAATACGAGCGCAGATGCCGTCGGTTTGCCGGCAGGCCAGCGAAGGGCGCCAAGCCGCGCCGGCATGAAGGCGAGCACCCGCTCGGCATCGCTCCCCAGCCGCTCGAGCCACGGTAGCGCATAGCCGAGGCCGACGAGCCGCTCGTCCGGCAGCTTGGTCCAGATCGCGGCCAGTGCGGAGGCGATGGAGCGCTCCGCCAGCCGCCCAAGCAGGCTGCTATAGAAGGCTCGCAGGTTGACGATATCCGCGCTCATGGCCAAACGGTAAGCGGCCTTCACCATCGCCGCAAGCGCCATCGAGTGGGTGACAAGACGCCGTTCGGGGCCTATGTCTCAGAGAATGGAGGAACCCATGACGCTTGAGATCGAACAGTTCATCTGCCGCAGCGACAATTTCGGCGTCCTCGCCCGGGACCCTGAGACCGGAGAGACGGCGCTGATTGATGCGCCGGAGGAGCGTACCATTCTGGAGGCGATCAACCGCACAGGATGGACCCCATCGTCCATCCTGGTCACGCATCATCACCTCGATCATGTCGAGGCCATTCCGGTGCTGAAGGAGCGCTTCGGCCTGACCGTCATAGGCCCGGAAAAGGAGGCCGACAGAATCCCCGGGATCGACCGGCGCGTGAAGGAAGGCGATACCGTATCGATCGGTAGGCAGAGCGCGCGTGTCATCGAGACGCCGGGCCACACGGCCGGCCACATAACCTATCACTTCGCGGATGCGGGCATCGCCTTTACCGCCGATACGCTTTTCGCGCTCGGCTGCGGAAGGCTCCTGGAATGCAAGCCGCCCGTGATGCTGGAATCGCTAAAGAAGATCGCCGCCCTGCCGCCTGAGACGGTGATCTATTGCGGCCACGAATACACGGAGAGCAATGCGCGATTCGCGCTTACCGTCGATCCGACCAACTCCGCGCTGAAGGAGCGGGCGAGAAAGGTCGAGGCGCTGAGACGCGAGGGCAAGCCGACATTGCCCACCACGCTTGCCGAGGAGTTGGCCACGAACCCGTTCCTCCGCTGGCACGACCCGGCCATCCGCCGCAATCTGGACATGGAAAACGCCTCCGACGAGGAGGTCTTCGCAGAAATCCGCAAGCGCAAGGACGTATTCTAGGAAGGCGCCGGGTTCTGTTCAACCCCGGCGTTTCGTTGATGCCTGAGGTTCAGGAAGGTACCGCTTCGGCAGCCGGCTCCTTCCGCCGCAGGATCATGTTCTTGGCTGCTAGCGCGGCACCGCCGGTAATGAGAAGACAGGCCGCGAGCGTCGAAATAGTTGGCTCGGAGCGGCCGGCGGCAATCAGGATCAGAGTGGACAGAAGCGGCGCCGCATAGCTCGCCGCGCCGAGAACCTGGATATTGCCGTGTTTCACCCCAAAGTCCCAGGCGTAGAAGGCGGCGCCCACCGGCAATAGGCCAAGCCCCAGGACGGCAAGCCATTCGCTTATACCCGCCGGCCATACGGTGTCTTCAAGCACGAGGTGGCAGAAGGCAGAAAGCGCAGCGGTGGCGGCGCAGAACCATGTGACTGTGCTTGTCGGCACTGCCTGGTAGCGCCGCGACAGAAGGGAGTATCCCGACCAGAAGAGCGCGCAGGCCGCCGCCGTTGCGTAGCCCAGCGCATAACGGCTCTCAAAAGTGAAGCTGCCGCCCTTCGTGACGATCAGCGCCGCGCCGGAGAGGCCGAAAAGGGCGCCCGCGACATGATGCCAGCCAAGGCGCTCTCCCGGCATGAGGGCGGAGCCCAGCACGATCAGCAGCGGCCACAGATAGGCGATGAGGCTTGCCTCGACCGCCGGGGCGTTTCTGATCGCCGTGAAATAGAGGAAGTGATAGCCGAAGAGGCCGCCGATCCCGATGAGCCACACGGCTCCCGGCACTTTCTCGCGCTTACGGAAGTCCGGAGAAAGCGCCTGCGCGACAAGGCCCACGCCCGTGCCGATGGAGAAGGTTATCGCAGAAAGCTGAAAGGGTGGCACATTGCCCGAGGCCGCGGTCAGCAGCGCAAGCAGCGCCCACATGGCAACCGCGGAAAAGCCGATCAACGTGGCACGCCCCATCCATTTGTTCCTGTCTTTGGGTTCACATCGTGCGCGCTTTGATGCGCACCGTTCCGATCTTTGTTGTAACCGTTGCCTCGACCGGTGAGTAGAGGTTCTGCTCGGGCACCGGCTGGAAGCCGATCAGTATGCGGGCGCGGTCCCGCAGATAGGCTATGGACGAGTGGCCCTTGCGATATCCTCCGACCGGCACGAACCGCGCCCGGCAGGTGACGGCGGCGTTGCGGAAGCTTTCGCGGGACCCGGCTGGCTCCAGCACCAGGTCAGCCCGGATCTCCCCGTCGAACATCCGGATGGTACGATTGCAGATTTCGGATGTGCTTGCCGCGGGCAGAAGCATGGCGCTCAAGGGATCGGAAACCGCGGCAAGCTGGTCAGAGCTGACAGGGACCCAATCCGCCCCACGGTGGCTGCGTTCCGGCTGGTTCGTCGCTTCCTTCACCGCACCACCGGAAAAGCGGATGGTGGTTTTCTTCTGCCTTTTCCCGCTGCGGTAATCGAGCGCATAGTGGCTAGGCTGACTCGCCCTTGTCCCGATGCGGCCGGATGCCTGGACCGTGCCGTCCGTGCGGTCGAAGATGCGGGCAAACCCGGCGCTCCTGAAGCGCCCCGCGATAGAGAAGGAGTGGCCGTTGAACCTGCTTTCAAACTCCGCCCGGCCGATGGGAAGACCAAACAGGCTCACATCATATCGGGTTCGAAACGATTGTTCGGCGGCCGCGAGGGGTGGCGCCGCCAGCATCACCAGCACTGCTGGAAGAAACACCAGTCCTAAGCGAAAGATTCTCATCCCGCACTCCCTATTTACCGCCCCTCGATAGAAGCCAAAGTAAGCAAATTGGGCAGTTGTATGGACACCATCGTTGCGGAGCTGAAGTTCGCATTCTGGGTGGGAATGCTGGGGCCAAGGTACGACCATAGCCTGTGGCGCAAGACGCTGTATCTGGCTTCAGGACCGACAGCAGGCTGAAACGCTCGTTTATCCATAAACGGTAACGCGAGATGATGTCCCGGGGCGTGGTGTAGCAGGATAGCGGCGGTCACCAGTGTTTTTCCGGTAGGGTCGGGTTGTTCAAGC
>NZ_JAODNV010000030.1 GCF_025398195.1 Chelativorans petroleitrophicus
TCGTGTGCCTCGACATAGATGACGCGATCCGGCTTCAGCCCTGCCTGGGCGAGTGCCGGAGCAAAGAGATCGGGTCTTGTAATGCACCACAGGACCTTGCCATTCGTTCGAGCGGCGATGCCCGCCGCGAACAGGGCGGCCGCGGCTCCATCGACTGCTCCGTTTCCGCCTCCAGCAACCTCGTGCAGCGCGCCGAGAGCGAGCCCGCCGCCTGGAAGCCTGGAGTCGATAGCCTCCAGACCGAATGGCAGGACTCCCTTCACCCGCCGCCCGACACCTTCGATCGCCGCGATCCTTGCCCGCAGCGCTGCCACATCCCCCTTGGACACCGTGCTCATTCCTTGGAACAAGGACAATGTTCCTATTTTGTTCCAATGCGGAAGTCGAGTCGAAAATGCGTGTCTCGCAGCTGGATTGGTCTGCCCCCCTGAAAAGTGGTCCTCCCTGAAGTAGCCTATTGAGCCGTAGGAGGACGTTGGAATGCCCCAGAAGAAGCATAGACCTGAAGAGATCGTGGTGAAGCTGCGCCAGGTCGACGTGTTGTTGTCGCAAGGCCGATCTGTCGGAGAAGCGGTTCGCTCAATCGGCGTGACGCAGTTTACGTATTACCGGTGGCGCAAGGAGTTCGGTGGACTGAAGAGTGACCAGGTAAAGAGCCTGAAAGAGCTCGAGAAAGAGAATGACCGGCTGCGCAAGGCGGTGTCGGACCTGACACTCGAGAAGCTGATCTTGAAAGAGGCTGCCTCGGGACCCGAAGGGCAGCGAATGCAAAACTTCTGAGCCCCGCTCGCCGCCGCCGTTGCGTCGATCATGTCATGGCGAAGTTCTCCGTGTCGGAGCGCTTTGCCTGCAAGGTCCTGGGCCAACACCGCTCGACGCAGCGCAAGAAGCCGCACGGCCGAGCCGATGAGGATGCGTTGGCGGCCGATATCATCCGGCTTGCTTCCCGGTATGGGCGCTACGGCTACCGCAGGATCACGGCGATGCTGCGGTCCGAGCACCCTAACCATGTCTGGTCCTATGACTTTGTCGAGGGTCGGACCCACGATGGCAGGAGATACCGCATGCTCAACATCATCGACGAGTTCACCAGGGAATGCCTTGCAATCCGCATCAATCGCAAGCTCAACTCGACCGACGTCATCGACGCCCTGTCGGACCTGTTCATCCTGCGTGGTGTGCGTTGTCGTAAGAGTCGCCGACGCTGCCGACCGAGGGCTCGATGCCGGCCTCGGCCAGGCGCTCGGTGTATTTGATCGAGACGTATTGCACGCCCCGGTCCGAGTGATGGACGAGCCCGCCACCGCGCACCGGCCGTCGTTCATGCAGCGCCTGTTCGAGCGCATCGAGGACGAAGCCGGCATGCGCCGTCCGGCTCACCCGCCAGCCGACGATGCGCCGGGCAAAGGTGTCGATGAAGCTTCAGCGTCGTGCGGATGAAGCGCTGGCGGCCAGCAGATCACTGTTTTCGCTGAGGAAGAACTCAACCGTCGCCGACATTGTCAATGGCGCGATAAATCATAGCACGCCCTGTTCCTGGACCGGAATTCGGACCATTACCTGGCAAGCGTCGACGATCTAATCAGAAGCCTTGATAATGCTCTCGACGACTGCGCGACGAACCTGCGTCTTCGTAAGCAGCTCGACCTCGTCCCCCTCCTCGGCGCCTAGCAAGGCCTTGGCGATAGGCGCCTCAAAGTACACCAGCCCGTTACCAAGATCGGTTTTCTCCCTGCTGATGGTAAGCTCGAGGACCTTACAGTCGCCATTGAGGTACCGAACTCTGACAGTGTCTCCGACAGCGATCGTCTGATCGTTCCGGGAACTGGCAGTCGGCAGCGCCGGGACCTCGGAAGCTATTCGATCGAACAGGGGTTCGGCCGGCTCCCGCCGTGGTTCGGGCAACTGGATAAGACGTGATGGTTCCTTACGGACCTGCGGCACAGCAAATGCCGCTTCGCGCGATTTCAGTTCCTCCATCCGGGAAGACAAGACGGCTCGAAGACGCTCGGCCTCGCGACGTGGATTGTTGAACCAGTCCGTCGACCAGATCCGATGAAGCTTCCAGCCAAGGCCTTCCAGCACTTCTTGCCGTAGCCGGTCCCGATCACGCGCGGACTTGGCCGAGTGGTAACTCGCGCCGTCGCACTCGATTCCCATAACAAATCCATGCGGCCAGTCCGGATGCCTGACTCCAATGTCAATGAAGTAGCCTGCTGCACCGACCTGGGGCACAGGCTCGTAGCCCATAGCTCGCACTTGATCCATAACGAACACCTCGAAATCGGAGTCTGGCTCACGCGATGTCTCCTGTCCGCTTTCGAGCACCCCGCTGGCGCAGTATTCCAGCCACCGCTTAAGCATGTAAGCGCCGACATTTCCCGTTTCATCAGCTGTGATATCGGCAGCCGTCATCGAGGAGAACGTCACGATCTTCTCTTTTGCGCGGGAAAACAGCACGTTGAGGCGCCGTTTCCCTGCCAGGCCGTTGATGGGACCGAAGCGCTGGTGAGTGCGCCCTCCCCTCACCTCAGGTCCGTACACTGTGCCTATAAAAATGACGTCGCGTTCGTCACCCTGCACGTTCTCGAGGTTCTTGATGAAGAATTCCTCGAGACCATCGCGTCTCGATTTCCAGTCCTCGACGTACTCCAATGCGTGACGGTCACGGCTGAGGGCATATTCGAATTCCTCGGCGATCAGGTCACGCTGTTTCTGGTTGAGGGTCACGATGCCCAAGGAACGATCCGGATCGGTGCGCATGAACTCGAGCGCGGCGTCGACCATGGCCCGCGCCTCGATGGGGTTCGTCCCTGCCTTGTAGAGCCCGTCGACGGCTCTGAACTCGATGCCCATCCGTGCCATCGACTCGGCCGCCGATGGAAAGACTATGAGATTGTCATCATAGACGACACGGTTAGAGAACTTGATGAGCCCGGAATGGCGCGAGCGGTAGTGCCACCGCAGGCGCCTTGCCGGACGGAAGGTGGCGTTTGCCATTTCGAGGATGGATTCGTTGAGTACGCTCTCGTCCTCGTCCGCCTCCTCGTCATCGATCATCTTTTTGAAGAAGCTGCTTGGAGGTAACTGGTTGGTGTCGCCCACAACCACCGTCTGCTTGCATCGAAGCAGTGCCCCGATAGCTGCTTCCGGCGGCATCTGGGACGCCTCATCGATGATACACAGGTCGAACGTGATAGAATCCTTCGGCACGTATTGCGCCACGGCCAGCGGTGACATCATCCAGCAAGGCTTCAGCTCTAAGAGAGCGCGGCCGGCGCGCTGCGTAAGGTCCCGTACAGAGATAAAACGTTGTTGCTTATTGATCTCATTGTCGATAAGCGCCATCTCCGTCCAGGTCGACTTTCTCCCGGTACCGTTGCCGAATGGTGGCTTCGCCGCCGCATAAAGCTTCCACCGCAGTTGCTGACGCGCGAGCTGTATAATCTGCCTGTCTTGCTTCGCAAGGGCGGCACGCAGGTCGTCCAAGCGGCTTCCCGAGTAGCGAGTGAGCTTTGAGCCGTGCTCGGCATAGACTGCGCGAGAGAGCTTGCGGACGGCCAAGGCTTCAAATTGCGCCGCCAACCCGTCCGGATCCTCCCCCCGCATCCGATACATGGCCAGCGAATGCGTTCCCGTGCCCTTGACCTCCTCCAGGGCCGTGGCCAGTCCAGCATGGGCAAACAGCCCGTCCTGGTCGCTGGCCGCGCCTTCCAGGAAGATAGCGATCTCATGGTCGTCACGGTCTTTGGTGAAATGCGCTTCATCTAGGTGCACGGTTTCGCACAATTTGGATAGCAAACCGCGTGCGCGGTTTCGTGCCTCCAGCACTCGCCCAATGTGCTCGACCGCCTCCAATGACCGGCCCTTCGCCAGGACAGCAGCCACTTCCTCGCGATGCCCCGACACATCTCCCGCCCAGGCACATGCCTCGCGGAGAGAAGCGGTGGGTGTCCGTGCGCCCTGGAAGATTTCGCCAAGCAGATTGGCGGCAATTTCGTCCTGATCAAGTTTCGCTCGCCTGGTGATGTACGCCTCCAGCCTTTTAGCAAGCTCCGGCAATGCATTGGGGTCGAAAGACACCGGATTCCGGAAAGCCTTCAGCAGTGGCCGCAATGCCTCGACTGCGGCAGTCAGATCATCAAGCTCCCGCTGAGCGACAACGAGATCTCGCTGCAGGGTCTGGAGGCTGTCAACCGGAACGTTGCTGGGGATGGCGGGCACGAGTTCCAGATCATCGATATCCGAGTCACGCAGGAAAGTGCGCAACGAACGAAGCTCGGGAGTCGAGAAGGATTGAGCAACTTCATAGAACTGAACAAGGCGTTCGAATAGCGAGAAGTCCGTTCCGGAGCCCCTGAAGTGCAGCCCAAACAGGGCGATGGCCTGAGGGTTCTCAACGAACTCGCGCTCAGCAAGTCGATAGGACGCGAGCGCTTCCAGTTGCTCCAACGCTTCGTGCTTGTTGAAACGGCTCGATCTCGAGAGGGAACGAGCCAGCTTTTTGGCTTGTCGGAACTCTTTTGACAAAAACCCAAAGATGCCGCTCGACCTCAGGGAGGAGATGGCTTGCGCCAGATCCTGATGCGACACTTCAACGCTTAGCGAAACGCAAGTTTCGAGCTCGCGCCTCATTGCCTGAAGCGCACGCCCCTCGGAACACAACTTTCTTAGGATCATCGTTGCAGCGGGATCTGCAGTTGCCGTGTTCCGGCACATCAGGGCATCCCGTCCGGCCGCGACTATCGATTCATGAGCCTTCGAAACACTTTCAAAGCTCCAGTTGGCCGCCTCCGGACACGCCCGGACCAGCGGAGCCATCACGGCCTCGAGGCCCCTCGCCTTCTCTAACGTCTCACGGCGAATGGCGATTTCGGCCTCGAGCTCGGGCAGGTCCAGGGTTTCCAATGACGCCTTGGCGCAGACCTCAGCAACTCGCTTCACCAGCGACAAGGTCTCGTCGGTTAGGTCGGCCTCGAGTATTTCCGACAACTCATTCTCAGATTCGCGAGTTTCGTCGCAACCGCTGAGAAACGCGGACAGTCGGTCAAGCGTGCCACCATCCAACAACCGCGCGCACAACTCCTGCGGAACTTCGCTTGGCAAACTCAAGAGCCTATGCAGCGTTTTCTGTAAAACCTCCAGCGTCTCATCGTTAGCTCGCGGATCAATGCCGTAGGCCGCGAACTCCGCCCGCAATTCGCTCACGTCCCTGTATGCGCGTGCAGAATTCAGCGCTAGATGGCAGGCCTCTTCGACCGTGAAGCGCTCCGCATGAACCAACCCGACAGACTTCCAGTAAGGAGCCGCCTGTGCCGCCGCCCGGGCTGCTTTCTCCACGGCGGTCCCAAGCAACTTCAGGCGATCGATCCCTGCCACGCTCAGAAGGCTCTCCGGTATGTCGCAACCTGAAAGCACCTCGGCGGGCACGTCCTCAATGCAGGAGCTTGTCGCGATGCTTTTCCCAAGGATTTCATGTATTGTCAGACCACTGTCCGCAAACGGCGTGGTGAGCAATTCGATGTATTTCGCGAGCTCATCACGAATACGCCGAAATTCCTCAAGCTTCCTGTCGTAGTCCCGGATTGCGGAAGGGGGTCGCATCTGCACGCGCGCTCGGACCGATGCAACAACCTGCTCCCTTGTCGACCGTTCTGCCTGCAGAGGCAGCAGGAATTCCCCCAGACCCACAGATTCGAGCCTAGAGCGGACGACATTGAGAGCCGCCAGCTTCTCGGCGACAAACAGGACCTTCTTTCCTTCGGCCAACGCGGCGGCGATGGCATTCACGATCGTTTGGGATTTTCCGGTTCCCGGAGGGCCCTCAACGGCAAGATTCTTACCGTTTGCGATATCAACGAGCGTGCTGAACTGGGAGGAATCGGCATCGAGGACAATGCAGGGGACGCGCCCTTCGATGTCCGGCTCGTCGACGTTGTACTCCTCAGCAAAGGGCGACGTGGATTCAGAACTTGTTCCGCCAAGCAGCGATCGGACTATGTCATTGTCGGGAAACGCTGGATGAGTGGGATCGATGTCATGATACATCGCCATCCTCGCCGATGGGAAAACCCCAACAGCCACCTGCCGGCGTACCCGCCAGGCAATGTGCTTCGGGGCAATCTCGGCGATCTCGGCCAGGTAGTCCTCGACCGAGCCGCTTTCAAACCTGGGAAGCTCAATGCCGAACTCCAGACGCATTTTCTCAGCCAAGACGGCATTGATCTCCGGCTCTTCTCCGGTTCCGGAAATCCAGAATTCGCTCCCTACCCTGGTGCGCTTCTTCTCAATCTGCGCGCTGCAAAGGATGAGGGGCGCAAATGAGGTTTCGGTCTGATTCGGCTCGGACCATTCAAGGAAACCGAACGCGACGTGGAGCACATTGATGCCGGTCTCCTGTATCCACGTCCGGCATTTCGAGCTGATGGCGTTGAGCTTTCGCTCAAGATCCTTGGGAAGCAACAGCGTTTGGATGTCGTCATCATCGTGACGGCCGTCCTCCGTGGCCTCTTCGGGATAGGGCAGTTCATAGGAGGGACTAATGCCGTTATTCCGGGCGTGCTGTACTAGATTGACGTCGGCCTTCCGGGGCCTGGGAGGGAGGCCGAGCTCCTCGCGAACGCGATCCTTCAACGCACGCTCGATGGCGCGGGTCCGGTCCAAATAGTCCTCGGCATCACGTTCGATCGCGTCGAGTTCAGCTTGATAGGTTTCGTCCGTAATGCGGGCATTCGCCAGTGCGTCGCGGAATGCCTTGGTGTCTTCGTCACGCGGATCGGCGTCGATCTCGGGTAACGGGACGAACCGCATGGGTTGGCCATTGTTTAGCTTGTAAAAGAGGACCTCCGGAAGTTCGTCGACGATGCGGATATGAGAGTTCGAACGCGGAGACAACCTTGTCGCAAGCAATGGGTTGCGACGACTGAGATCCAGCAGTTTCGGACGAAGAGATTGAACCTTCTGTTTAACAAGCTCCATCAAGTCTGCGTGTTGCATAGAATGCCGCATCCTTCTTGGCTCAATTTGGCGCGTGTGTTCTTGTCGCTCGACCGTGCAGTCACGAGTCAGGCGTTGCGGAAAATCGATCTATGTGATGCTCAGTGCCCCCTCCCCCCATCAGGCGTCGCCGATCATGATCCCCCGAACGCCACTGAGTTGCGGTCTAGCGACGGCAGCCTCACTCATTTTGCTCTTCCCGCGACCGTTCCACTGCGACACATAAGGGCGTCAACAAAAAAGGTCGCATGTCCAATGAATGCGAACTCATGTCTCCATCGCGCCCAAACCCGCAGCAGCAATACTCGGGTCACACCGCCTCCTCCAACGCACGCTGAAACGTGACCTCCTCCACGAAATGCGGACGTCCGGCAATTTCCCGAAGCCTGCGTGCCTCGATGATCTTGGCTCCCTGGTGGCTATGGAGCCAATCCCGCGACGCTGCAGAGGCAATGACGAGATAGTCGGTTTTGCGAGAAACGCCTTTGGCGACCATTCCGCCTCGTTCAATGATCCATCGTTCGATGAGCTTTCTGGGCCCGATGCTGAAGGCACCTGTGATGACAAAGCCAGAATTTTGGAATCTCAGCTCTCTGTGATCTCTCAGCACGCCTTCGATGACGGGCATGTTCCCATAGGTGGCCAATCCGGTGTCGAGACAGCTATCCCCTACCAGTCGAGCGATCCATTCACCGATATCAGCCTCTTCGTCTGCAGAAAGGTGCCCGTCTGAAATCGCCTCAGATGCCACCCGTCTAAGAGAGACTATTCTTGGGTCTTCTCGGAGGATGGGAACTTGGTCGACCCGCTGGATCAAGCTTTCAACTTCTTTTATTTTCAAGCGACCGTCACACGCGATCCCGGCACAAAACCCAAAGAACCGATTGCAGGAATCCTTGACGTCGGTGGAGTTTGCAAAAGGCTTCGCGCGCCAGTCGACAATGGCAGCGATGATGTCGAAAATCTGCTGGTGGTAATTGCGGTATGAGGTATCCAGATCCTGGATAAGATCGGCGGCATCGGCGTCTCCGAACAGCCGAAGGAACTGCTCGGCCTCCGTCCGGATCGACGCGATCTCCCGGACTTCAATAGCCTCGCTAGCAAGGACGCCTTCCAAAAACCCTAACCAATAGGCTTCCGCTTTCCGGCGGTTGCTCTTCGCATGAATGCGTGCGAGCTCTGAACCACCATGCTCCAATTCACCTTTACTAGCCATCAAGCCCTCCCAGCCCAAATAGGCATCGATATTATTTTCTGAGCATCACCGATGCAACTTTCCGTTGATCGATAAGCTTCGGATTGCCCAAGAACCGCAGTTCCTGCAACCAGCAAACATGTTGGCGGCATGTCCTTCCTCGACGAAGAAACCCTCTGAGGATGCTGTTTTCTTGGGGAACCATGTCAGAATCTGACGTCCTCCCCCGCTAGGCGTGCGATCGTTCGTGTTCGGGAATCAACCTGGAAGCGGGAGGCCGGAAAGTTGGCGTACCGATTCGTGCATGCAGCGGACATCCACTTGGACTCCCCGCTTAGGTCACTTGCCCTGAGAAACCCGGAGCTTGCCGAGATGATCGGGAACGCGACAAGGCAAGCGTTCGTCCGCATTGTCGATCTCTGTCTTCGCGAAGCGGTAGACGCCCTACTGTTGGCCGGTGACCTGTACGATGGCGAACAGACGTCCATGAAGACGGCACATTTCCTCGCGGAGCAGTTCCGCCGACTCCACGAGGCAGACATCCTTGTCTTCATCATCCGCGGGAATCACGACGCCGTCTCGCAGATCACTAAGGAGTTGTCGTTTCCGGACACGGTGAAGGTGTTCGAGAAATGGTCGGAGGCGATCCATGTCGAACGCATGCCCACTGACTTCCCCGTTGTGATCCACGGCCTAAGCTTCGCGGAACCGCATGCGCCGGAAAGCCTAGTCGAGAAATACCAGCCCGCCGTCGAGGGCGCTTTCAACATCGGTATCTTGCACACCAGCCTCACGGGATCGAGCGGGCACAACCCGTACGCTCCGTGCACCCTTGCGGACCTGCAGACGACAGGCTTCCAGTACTGGGCGCTGGGACACATCCACAAGCGCTCGGTCTACGAGGGGAATTGCACGGTAGTTATGCCCGGCATGCCGCAAGGGCGGGACATCAACGAGTCCGGCATCAAGTCTGTATCACTCGTCACGGTGGCCGACGACATGTCGATCCAGATTGTGGAGCGCCCAACCAGCGTTGCGCAGTTCGAGCGTGTCGAAGTCGATGCCAACGGCATCGACAAATGGCCTGCACTGGCGAAGGAAATCGGAAGGGCGCTGGAACTGGCGCGGGAGGCGGCGGCCTCTGACCATCTCGTTGCCCGCGTCAGGCTCACCGGCGCCTCATCCCTCGCCTGGAGGATGCTGCGCGACATCGACCTTCTAAAGGCTGAAGCCGATGAGCGGGCCTCATTGGTTGGACGCTGCTGGGTGGAGAAGCTCGATGTGCAGAGCCGATCGCCAACCGATACGAATTGCGCTTCTGGCGACCCGCTACTAGAGCTGCGGCGCTTGATCTCCGAGGAAGTCGCCGGCTCCGAGGCCTTTAAGACTGCCGCGCTTGAGGCCGCGGAGGAACTACGAGGACACTTGCCTGCCGAATGCCGTGACGTCCTTGGTCAGGACGAAACCGAACTTCGCGCGATCGTCGAAGAGCTGGTGGCCGAGGGCGCCGACCATGTGATCGCCCGGCTGCATGCCGATACCGAAGGGGAGATCGCATGATGCGTTTTCGCCGCCTCGACCTCGTCCGCTATGGAAAATTCACGGACCACGCCATCAATTTCGGCCCGCGGGCGGATGGTTATCCCGACCTACACATCGTGTATGGACCCAACGAAGCTGGAAAATCCACTACGCTGGCCGCCGTGGTGGACCTCCTGTTCGGCATAGAAACGCGAAGCCCATACGCCTTCCTGCACCCATACCCTTCGATGCGGCTCGGTGCAGCCTTGGACCTGTCGACCGGAGAGCGAGAGGTCTTCCGTATCAAGAGGCCGCAAAACAGCCTTCTTGACTCTGCTAACCAGCCAATTTCGGAAGCTGTGCTTCGAGGCGAACTCGGCGGCATGGATCGAGACTCCTACCGCACGATGTTCTCGCTTGATGACGACACACTCGAGAAAGGCGGCGAGAGCATCCTGGCGAGCGAGGGTGACCTCGGAGAGCTCCTTTTTTCTGCCAGCGCCGGATTAGCCGACCTCGGCCGGCGGCTCGGTGAGGTGAAAAGCGAGGCAGACGCGTTCTACCGCAAGCGGGCACGCAGCGGGGAGCTCGGAGACCTGAAGAAGGAACTAGAAAGCCTCAAGGAAGAACGCGGGAGGATCGATACCCTTGCCGTCCGGTACGGCCAGCTAAAGGCCGTCAGGGACCGCGCCGCCAAGCTTTATGAAGAGGCAATCACTGAGCGTGGCCGGACACAGGCGCGGATCACTGAAATCCAGCGCTTGCTGGCAGCCCTTCCCCGCTTGATAGCCCTTCGATTAGCACGCGAGCAACTCGTTGAACTTGAATCCCTGCCGGAGGCTCCGCTTGGGATTGCCGACGAACTGTCGGAGCTCCGCACCACCGAAGTCGAACTGGCCACTCGTTCAAGAACTATTGCCGAACGCATCCGTGAACTCTCGTTGGAAATGGAGGACGGGACCGTAGACGAGGTTGCATTGGCTCTGTCCGAAAAGGTCTCTCGGCTTTCGGACTCAAAGGCAAGATATTTAACTGCCATCAAGGATATACCGGAACGTCTTCTGAAAATACGTGAAACAGACGTGGCAATTGATGGCATCCTACGCCGGATGGGCTGCGAGCGTGAAACTGGAGCCGAGCGGCTGATTCTCGGCGCATCGGTTGTCGGCGCCCTGCGGGATCTCCTGGAAAGCCGCTCCGGTATTGTCGCCTCGCTGCGGACGGCAGAGGCCGAAGTGGCGGATGCCCGGCGACGAGTCGACGAAGCGCGGGCGAAGCTCGAGGCGGCTGGGTCCACGGCAGGTTCCGCGATTACCGAAGATGCTGGAGCAGCTGCCCTCGCGTCGGCCGTGACCGCATGCCGCGCCAATGATTATCGCACTCGCCTGCGCCTGGCCGAAAGAGCGCTGGCTACGCATCAGGAGACGCTTTTCCGATGGCTGCGAGAGCTGAAGCCGTGGGAGGGCGATCCGCGGCAACTTCTGGACATGGAAGTGCCTGGCAGGTTCACCATCGACCGCTGGAAATCCGAAATGGAGGAGTGGCGAAAGGAGGTGGAACGGCATGACCGGGACCTGCAGCGCCTAGTGACCGAGCGTGGGCGCCTGAAAGCCAAGCTCAAAGCGCTTGAGAACATCGGCGGCGTCGTTACTGACGGCGAGGCGGCGGAAATAAGAGCGGCGCGAAACCAGGCATGGTCCGAGCACCGGAAGACTTTGGACGCAAGTTCCGCCGATCGCTTTGAAGCCTTGCTTCAGCAGGATGACCTTGCCACAAATGCCCGTTTCTTGCATGTGAAAGAACTCGCGGAGTTGCGCCAAGGCGTGCAGGCGGCCGCAGTCATGGACGCGGACATCACCAGTACCCGGGACGCACTCGGTAGAGCAAAGTCGGCCCTGGACCGTATTGAAGGCGAGATTGCCGAAGCAGTAGCGCGCTTGTTCCCGGGCTCTCCTCCCAGTCTCTCTATCGAACAGCTCGAGGCGTGGCTGAAGACGCGCGAGAACGCAATTCTGGCCTTCGGAGACGTCTGCTCGTCCGAGGAAGACCGGAGGGCAGCAAAGGAGGACGGAGAAGCAGCTTGCGAGCGCCTGAAGGCGGCGATGGATGCCGCGGCCGTGAAATATGATCGCAACACGAGCTTCGAGCGCCTGCTGGAACTTGCACAGGCAGCCGTAGACCAGGCTTCCGAAGCCAGACAGCTCCGGCGCGAATTTACTGACCGCCAGCGGGAACTGGCGGAACGCGAACGTGGCCGCGAAAGAGTTGTTGCCGAGGATCAGAACTGGAAGTCCGAATGGGCGGAAGTGTGCTCGAATTCCTGGCTCGCGGATTCCGGCCCGCGATCAGTCTCGGAGGTCCGTGAGATTCTCCCACTGATTGGGGAACTCAGCTCCCTCATCGAGAAAAAGAGCGGCTTGGTGGACCGGGTAGCGAAGATGGAGAAGGACCGGGCACGTTTCACCGCCGAGGTCCGCCGGCTCGCGGACGATCTGGGGATCCCCGGAGATGCGTCTTCCGAGCTGGACCTTGCTTCATCGGTGGAGAGCCGCGTCCGTCTCGCAGAGTCCGCGAGAGACCGACGGCTTGAGAAGGAAAAAGAGCTCAGTGCCGCTCAGGAGAAGCAACGCAATCTCGCCGAGGCGATGGAGATCCACGAACGGCGCAAGGCAAGGATCCTTGAAATCTTTGGCGTGGCCACGCTGCCGGAAGTCGAAACTGTGCTGAAGCAGCTGGAGGAAAGGGCGACGCTCAAAATGCAAGCTGATGCGGCGAGCGCGGACATCATGAGCGCGGTCGAAGCCTCGACGGTTCGGGAAGCCGAGGAAAGCCTGGAGAACACCGACAGGGCGGCGCTTGAGGCGGAGCTTGCGGAACTGCAAGGCCGCTTCACAGATCAGGATCAACGGAGCCGCGAGCTTTTCACCGAGTACAGCAAAGCGGTCGACGCAGTGAACGCGATCGGGGACGATGACGCGGTTGCACGCATCGAGGAGCGTCGTCATACGGTCGCCCTCGAAATCCAGGAGAAGGCGCTCCGATACCTGAAACTGCGGATCGGAATAGCGGCGGCTGAACAGGCGCTCAGGCTATACAGGGACCGACACAGAAGTTCCATGATGGCTCGCGCCTCCGAAGCATTCAATCTGATAACCCTCGGTAGGTACGATGGCCTAGCGACACAGCCGGAGAAGGATAATGAAATTCTTGTGGCTGTGGACGCGGACGGCGGGTCGAAGGTCGCCGCCACGCTGTCGAAGGGCACCCGGTTCCAGCTGTATTTGGCGCTCCGCGTGGCCGGATACCATGAATTCGTGTCGACGCATCACCCCGTGCCCTTCCTGGCGGACGACATCATGGAGACATTCGACGACTTCCGGGCGGCTGAAGCGTTCCGCCTGCTCGCGCAGATGGCTGAAGTGGGTCAGGTCATCTACTTCACGCACCATCAGCATCTGTGCGAAATCGCTAGGAAGGTCTGTCCCAGCGTCATGATCCATGAACTACCCCAGACGACACCGCTGCATCTTGTTGAGGGTCGGAAATGGGTGGCATAATGACGATAATGTAAGATTGCCGAGATTGTTGACGTTTCTCGCTCCTGCACCCGGCGACGATCGCCCTCGATGTCCCTTCGCCTTTCGGCCTCACGGTCAATCAGGGCGTCTCCATCGGACTGACGGTAGAAGACGGGAACGAAGGCTTGACGTTCCGCCAGGCCGAAGGGTCCTTCATGCCGGGCCTTTCGGTGAACGCCGCCACTGGAGCCGTGTCCGGAACGCCCGACGCCCCGGCGGGGACGGAATTCGCTATCGCCGTCGAGGCAGTCAGGAACGGCTTCGTCGTCGGCGTCACCCAGACGCTTTCCCGGATCCTTCGCGATCCCATCGACATCGACGTCGCCCCCGAATCCGTCAGGCTGGCGACGGGCGAACCCCTGCCCATGACCGTCTTCGGAGCCGTCGGCGGCGACCAGGATACCATCGGGTGGTCCCTCCAGAACGCCCCAGATTGGCTGGACATCCAGGCCAGCGGCCCGGGCCAGGCCGTCCTCGCCGTCGCCAGCGGGCATGAAGCCGCCGCGACCCCGAAAGGACGGTGAGCGTCGTCGCGGCCGATGCGGAAGGCAGGCAGGACAGCGAATCCTTCGTCCTCGAAGTCGAGACGGCCGCCATCGCTGTGATTTTTCATGGAATGAGGACCCTGTTTAAGGGGTGATTTTCGTCCAAACGGGACCCCTTAACGTGGGGTCATCAAAATGCCTCCGGTTTTATCGGAGGCATTTGTGTTTTGGATGTTGATTGTGGAGACGATTGCAAAGATACGCCGGCTTTCGCGGGTTCAGGGCAAGTCGATCAAGGCGATTTGCCGCGAGTTGAAGGTTTCACGGAAAGTGGTGCGCAAGGTGCTGCGCTCGGACGAGACCGAGTTCCGCTACGAGCGCAAGCATCAGCCCTATCCGCGGATGGGGGCATGGCGCGAAGAGCTTGACCGGATGCTGACGACGAACGTGGCCAAGCCCCGGCGGGAACGACTGACACTGATCCGTATCTTCGAGGAGCTTCGCGACCTCGGCTACGAGGGCAGCTACAGTTCGGTGTGGCGGCACGCGCAGGCGTGGGAACGGGAACGCGGCAGCGCTGCTGCCGATGCCTACATCCCGCTGAGCTTTGCGCCGGGCGAAGCCTACCAGTTCGACTGGAGCCACGAGATTGTTGTTCTCGACGGTGTGACCACGACGGTGAAGGTGGCGCACATGCGGCTTTGTCATAGTCGCATGTTCTTTGTTCGAGCCTATCCGCGCGAGAGTCAGGAGATGGTGTTCGACGCGCACGACCGGGCATTCGCCTTCTTCCGCGGCACGTGCACGCGCGGGATCTACGACAACATGAAGACGGCGGTGGACGCGATCTTCATCGGCAGGGATCGCCGCTACAACCGTCGCTTCCTGCAGATGTGTGGCCATTACCTCGTCGAGCCGGAGGCCTGCACGCCAGCGGCAGGCTGGGAGAAGGGTCAGGTCGAGAACCATGTTGGGCTGGTGCGCGAGCGCTTCTTCACGCCGAGGCTGCGCTTCAAATCGCTGGAGGATATGAACGGCTGGCTGGCCGACAAATGCGTCTCCTGGGCAAAGGCGCGCCGACACCCCGAGCAGGGCGAGCGCACGATCTGGGACGTGTTCGAGGAAGAACGCTCCAGCCTCATTCCCTATGCCGGGCGCTTCGACGGCTTCCATAGCGTCCCCGCCTCGGTGTCGAAGACTTGCACCGTGCGCTTCGATAACAACAAATACTCCGTGCTTTCGAGTACCGTGGGCCGGCCGGTCGAGGTCCATGCCTATGCCGACCGGATCGTCATCCGCCAGGACGGTGTAGTCGTCGGCAATCATGCCCGTGCGTTCGGGCGCGGCAAGGTGATCTACGATCCCTGGCACTACGTGCCGGTGCTGGCGCGCAAGCCGGGCGGCTTGCGCAACGGCGCGCCGTTCCGGGGATGGGTCCTGCCGTCGGCCATGGAGAAGATACGCCGCAAGCTCCAGGCAGCAGACGATGGCGACCGGCAGATGGTGAAGATCCTCACCTGCGTGCTGACCGACGGGATAAGCGCCGTCGAGGCCGCCTGCCAGGAGGCGCTCGATCAGTGCGTTTCGTCGGCGGACATGATCCTCAACATCCTGGCCCGCAGCCGCGATCCGGCTCCAGGCGAGATCCTTTCCATTCCCCAGGCGCTGAAGCTGGCTCAAGAGCCGATCGCCGACTGCGCCCGCTATGACAGTCTCAGGAGGACAAGCAATCATGCAACGCACCGAGGTTCTGGACTTGATGGGAGCGCTGAAGCTCTACGGGATGCGGTCGGCCTATGATGAGATCATGGGCGTCGCCATCAAGCGTCAGCACGAGCCGCCAAAGATCGTCGGCGATCTGCTATCGGCCGAGATTGCCGAGAAGCAGGCCCGTTCCATCAAATACCAGCTCACGATCGCCAAGCTGCCACTGGCGAAAGACATCGAAGACTTCGACTTCACCGGCACTCCGGTCAATGAACCCTTGATCCGCGATCTTGCTGGCGGCACCTTCGTTGCCGATCAGCGCAATGTCGTCCTGGTCGGCGGCACCGGCACCGGCAAATCCCATCTGGCCATCGCCATTGCCCGGGCGCTGATCCGCAACGGTGCTCGCGGACGCTTCTTCAACGTCGTCGATCTGGTCAACCGGCTGGAGACCGAGAGGCCTTCGGTGAATGGCCCAGCGTCTTCGGCGACGCCAAGATGACGACCGCACTGCTGGACAGGCTCACGCATCACTGCGAAATCGTCGAGACCGGAAACGAATCCTGGCGCTTCAAAAGCCGCTCTCAAAGCTAAAGCCGAAAAGCCAATCAGCCGCGCCCGATCAGGCTGTGCAACCCCGACCAGCTTCGCCTGATCGGGCGCTAACCGGCGTGCCCTTCACAAGCTCTAACCGGGGTCCCTTTTACACGAAAAGGCGGGGTCCCGTTTCCACGGTCATTGACAGCTTGAAGAGGCGGGGTTACAGGCGAACTGTGAGGGACCTGACAAATCGCGACAGCCGGCGCTGCTATCGCTTCAGAATCCCAACCCGGAACGGAGCGCGCACCCGCTTCCATCGAAAGCACTGGAAGCGATCACCAAAATGCCCCAATCCGGGATCACCGAATTGCGCTCCATCGTCACGAGGTTCAGGATGTCGATATCAGGTATCGCGAGGCCTGCGGATCAGCAGAAGCGGATACGCCTGATCCAGGTCCTGTCCATGTTGGCAGCCGGGATCCTGCTCTTTGCCCGGCCTGGCTGGGACCAGAACTCGTCCGCACACGAATTCATCGAGATGGCTGGACTGGCCCTGGTGCTCGCCTGCATCTTCGGACGCCTCTGGAGCATCCTTTATATCGGAGGCCGGAAGAATTCGGAGCTCGTGACAGTCGGGCCCTACTCCATGACGAGAAACCCGCTCTACCTGTCTTCGCTTGTGGGTACCATTGGTATTGGTCTTATGTTCGGGTCCGTGCTCTTAGCACTCCTTCTCGGGACCATCGCCTACGTTGTATTCGCACGGACGGCATTGAGGGAGGAGACTTATCTACGGAGCGCGTTCGGGCCAGCCTACGACGACTATGCGGCCAGGACTCCGCTCTTTTGGCCAAGCCCAAGTCTCTACCGCGAACCCACAATGGTATCATTCCCGCCCAAGGCGCTGCGAAGGACCTTTGTGGACGCGATGTATTTCCTGATGGTCTTCCCGCTCATGGAAGGCCTGGAGTACCTTCAGACGTCGGGATACCTTCCGGCCGCTTTCCACGTCTACTGATCAACTTGACCCTCTTCAGGTCTCCGCGCTACGGCCCGCTGCCTGCGGCGCTTAAATGAAGACGATGACAGTCGAGAGCGTCGCTCTTTGCAGAACACAACAGCGGAGCGGGGCAATTCCGGCAGGAGGAAAGCTCATGGTCCTGATGATACGGAGCGGGCAGCAGCGCTGTGCGTCTTGCTCTCCGTTGGCAGTGGCATGGCCCAAGAACCGGCGGCACCGGAGGAAAGCGTCCAGCAAGGGAAGGCGCTGGTGGTACTGAATTGATCCGCCTGCCATGCGGTCGGCCTCACCGGAGACAGCCCCCATCCCGCGGCTCCGACGTTCAGGAGGCTCTCGGAGCGTTTCCCGATCGATGCTCTTGAGGAGAAGTTCATCGACAGCATTGCTAGGGGCCATCCAGGGATGCCCATTTTTGACAGCCTCCCTGCCCGTCACACGCTTCCTGCCGCTCGTCCGCGCGGACCTGCTACGTTAGCGTCGCCCGCAAGTTTTGATTTGCATCAACAGACAAGACGTCGTTCGGCGCTATTCTGATCCTTCCGGTCATCCGGATGATACGCGAGGAGAAGTGCCATGCATGCCGCCCGAACCCTCAAGGCCACCATCGTCTGTTGATTTCCGCTGAGAGCTGACCCGGGATTTTCGCCGAGAAGTGACCCGCCTTCATGTATGGTTTGGGTCTCAGGACTTAGTCAAGGTGGGTGCTTTCTCCTTCTTTGTCGGTGTGGTCTGGGCAGAGCTGTTCTTGAAGCGGAAGCTGTCGTTTCCGGTCTCCAGGATGTGGCAGTGATGGGTGAGCCGATCGAGCAGCGCCGTCGTCATCTTGGCGTCGCCGAAGACGGTCGCCCATTCGCTGAAGCTGAGGTTGGTGGTGATGACGACGCTGGTGCGCTCGTAGAGCGTGCTCAGCAGATGGAACAGCAGCGCCCCGCCTGATGCGCTGAAGGGCAGGTATCCGAGTTCGTCGAGGATGACGAGATCGGAATGAGCGAGCCGATTGGCGATCTGGCCGGCCTTGCCCTGGGCCTTCTCCTGCTCGAGCGTGTTGACGAGTTCGACGGTGGAGAAGAAGCGGACACGCTTGCGATGATGCTCGACCGCCTGCACGCCGAGGGCGGTGGCAATGTGGGTCTTGCCGGTGCCGGGGCCGCCGACAAGCACGACATTGTTGGCATTGTCCGTGAACTCGCATCGATGGAGCTGGCGCACGAGGGCCTCGTTGATCTCGCTGCTGGCGAAGTCGAAGCCGGCCAGGTCGCGATAGACCGGGAAGCGGGCTGCCTTGAGTTGATAGGCCACGGACCTGACCTCCCGCTCGGCCATCTCGGCCTTCAGGAGTTGCGACAGGATGGGGATGGCGGACTCGAAGGCGGGTGAAGCCTGCTCGGTGAGTTCGGCGACGGCTTGCGCCATGCCGTGCATTTTAAGGCTTCTGAGCATGATGACGATAGCGCCGCTGGCGGGATCATGACGCATGATGTACCTCCCGGGTCTGGCGCAGAGCATCGTAGCGCTCGACATTGGCTTGCGGCTCCTTGGCCAGGCTCAGCGCCTGCGGCGCATCCACGATCGGCGTCTCGATCGGCTTGCCGTCGACCAGCCTGTGCAGGAGATTGAGGATGTGGACCTTGGTCGGAACGCCGCCCTGCAACGCCATCTCGACGGCGGTCAGCACGACCTGCTCGTCATGTTGCAGGACGAGCGACAGGATCTCGACCATCTCGCGGTCGCCGCCGGGCTTCCTGAGCAGGTGCTGCTGCAGCCGTTTGAAGGCTTCGGGGAGTTCAGTAAAGGGAGCGCCGTTGCGCAGAGCACCGGGCTTGCGCTGGATGACCGCCAGATAGTGACGCCAGTCGTAGACGGTGCGACCGGGGCCGTCATGCGACCGCTCGATGATGCGGGGATGCTCGCATACGATATGCCCCTCCGCGGCAACCACGATCCGTTCTGGATAGACCCTGAGGCTGACTGGCCGATTGGCGAAGGACGCCGGCACGCTGTAGCGATTGCGCTCCAGATGGACCAGGCAGGTCGGAGAGACCCGCTTGGTGTATTCGACGAAGCCGTCGAAGAGGCGTGGCATCGGCATCAGGAACCGTGCTTCCTCGGCCCGGATGTCCTCGATCGTTCCCGGCCTGAGGCCGTGGGGAATCTGTTGCCACAGCTCCCGACACCGCTGCTCCAGCCAGTCGTTCAGGGCTTCCAGTGATGGAAAGCGTGGTATCGGTTGCCATAGCCGGTGGCGGGAATCCTGGACGTTCTTCTCGACCTGCCCCTTCTCCCAGCCCGAAGCCGGATTGCAGAACTCGGTCTCGAACAGACAATGGCTGGCCAGGGCCGAGAAGCGGGCATTGACCTGCCGCTCCTTGCCGCGCCCGATTCTGTCG
>NZ_JAODNV010000031.1 GCF_025398195.1 Chelativorans petroleitrophicus
CGTGTCTTCATGCTGGATCGTCCTTTTCATCGGAAGATCCACCTTATGCCCCTGTCTCGGAAACCGGGACCACCTCAAATGCTCTTGGTCGCCCACTGCACGCCCGGCCTCCGACCTGTCAGGCGCGCCTCTCTCAATGGGAAGCAGTGTAACCTTTCTACCCTCACCTTGGAATAGAGCTGCTGCGGTATGAGCGACAATCGTCTGGCATCGCGCGAAACTGAGGCACGGGGCTGAGGCGCATCTCAGCTACCAAGCTATCCGGCGCCAGCAGCCAAATGCCGAACTGGCAAACAGCATCCACCATCCCCGTCCCCTGGCCGCTCCACGATACCGGAACAAATAAGTCCAGCACCTGTTGGTCGGATGAGTCGACCGATGGAGGCAACTTTGAGATCGGATGTCCTGCCGGAGGCGACGTTCCCGGATTATCGTCTTCCGAACCACACCAAGACCAAGCGCGCCTGTCCGCCCTTCAGGGCCACACAGTCGGATCAGCGATCCGGCAAGCGGTGGCTCGTTAGTGCTGGTGAGTGGTGCTTCGTGGATCGAAGCCTTAGGTCGTTTTTCGCAGGCTTAGCTAGCGCCCTTCTCGAAGTGGCTCACCAGCTCACATCATCGGCGGGAAACGCCCGAGTTGCGTTTCAGGAGAGTGAACGAGCAGCTTGAGTTGGATGCCACGGCGAGAACACCCGTGCGCCGCTATGAAAGATCCTTCGCGCTAGGTTTGGGGCTCGGCTCGGTGAGGCTCGTTACTGGCACCCCCAGCCGAAAGCGCTTCGAGAACGTCTCCCCATCGCTTCAGCTCCTCACATGGCTCGTCAAAACGGTTCGATATTAATTTAGGTCCATCGGCCGAGAACGAACCGTTGCCTTCGATTGACTCACCCTTCGACCAGCGGCCCTGCAGCGGCTCGCTGCCGTCCTGCTGGAAGCCGAGGAAGGCGTAGGAGAAGTCGCGGTTCTCTTCCTCCTGCCGGTGGCTGTTGGGGATCGGACACACTTCGGTTGGCCCGCCCAGTTCCTCGAGGGCGGCCATCCACTGGTTCTGGTGCATTGTGTCACGCGCGCAACCTCGCCCATGAATGGGCTTCACTCCCCACCGCCACGGGCAAGGGTGCTTATGCCGGCCAGAACGCAGCCGTGAGTCCGGATCGCGTACGTCAGGTGCTGGCCGAGGTTCAGAAATGTCATCGCGAAACCTAGCCGGCACATGAGATCGTGACCAAGAAGGAAGTCGAAAGGCCTGTCGTTCCACAACAGTGGAGCATCCGGTCGACACCCACCGCAGCCAACCTCCAGGTATTCATCGCGCTGATGGAACACTGGCCAGCAGAGGAACGCCATCGTCCTGCGCACATGTCGCCGCGGGAGATCCTGGTGGACAACGCCGACCTGCGCTTCAGGCCGCTGAAGCGCTCTGCGCTGGAGAACGGATACGTCGCCACCGTCCGAGCGATCATCCGATACGGGATGACCTTCTACGAGTCCCCCAATCCGTTTCACGGAGCGAAGCCGCGGTATCCGGCGACAGCTGCGCCCAGACAGTCAACCGAGCCCCTGAGCTCGGAGCAGAAGAACAGGATCTTCCGGGCTGGCGTTGAAAGCGGGCTGCTGGACGAGGCCCTGCTGCCGCTGGTGGACGACCTTACTGGGCGCCGGCTCGGGCTCCTTGTACACGAAAAACTGCTAAAATTGCCGCAGATGATGCAACACTGGGCTAACTGTCGTATGAGATTTTGTTTGCATCTCGTGTCAGAATGAACTAACCGGCCGCTCCATGCTCCCGGGATGGGCTTGGGAGTCTGCCAGCGGAGGCAGCAACCCATGAACCACAAGCTTCGAATAGCCCGCATAGGCTAGCCCTCCGCCGTCGCCCGGCGGACCGGGCTTCTCCATTTCATGCATCATAAGACTGCCGACACCTGCATGCGCCAGCGCCTGCGGGCGGGCGAACGGCACATCGCATCCAGCAACCGGGGCGAGCGCTCCGGGCGGCGGCCTGCGGCTGCATGCCGCCCAAACGCAGGAGCCACCCCATGGACCTTTTGTACTCGCATTGTGTCGCCAGCCGGCTGGCCGCAGGCAAGAAGCCGAAGTTCCGCGTCTTCGTCAGCCCCCGCCCCGAGCGGTTCATTATCGGACGTCATCTTTCGCACGGCCTGCCCGTGTTGCTCGGCATGTCCGTGCGCGAACTCGATGAGCTGCTCGCGGAGAACGAACTTACCTACGGCCCTGATCTGAGCCGGTTCAACGTCTTCTTTGATTGCACGCCCTGGTTTCTCCAGCGGGGTTATCTGTCGCGCTCGCACGCGCGCGAACTCGCTCGGGCACTGCTCTTCCGCTATCAGCGATTTACGCTGGGATACCCTGACCGGTACCCGGAATGGTTCGCCGTCGAGGTGACCATCACCCAGGACGGCCGCGAGTATCTATCGAGCGCGCCCGTCGAAGGCGTTCTCGATGCTGCAATCGCCGGACTTAACGACCGTGACATCTGGGATCGCTGGTGCCGGAGCCAGCTGAAGAAAGCGGCGCAGCTGATTGCGAAAAAGGAGAAGCCCGAACGCTCCTTCCACGGGCTGCCGATGGTCCCTGTGCTCGTTCGGAGGAGACGGGCGACACACGCATTGCTGGTCAATATTCCCTACGGGATGACCACAATCATCGCGTCCCGCTGTCAGGAGGAGCATCGTTCGGTCGCGAAGAAGCGGAGGCTGAGGACTGAGTCGGCAGACGCACTGGCCGGACACCTTGACGGTTGGCTGAGAGGCCGTCGCCGTTCCGGTCGTGAGAGGTCTCAACTGTTATGGCATGCTGCCTGCCTGCTCTGGTCCAAGGGGCTCATGGAGCGCGTTCGCGGACTGGAGCATGGCGAGACGGTGGTCATCAGCATTGGCGGAAAGCCCGGCAGGCACCGCTGCGAGATCGAGATTGTGCCCGATCTGGGGGGACTTCGGAGGTGGGAGCCGATGATCGTATGTGTGGTGTAGGCGTGGCGGCGCCAAGGGCAGCGCCAGTCGGCGCTGCCCTTGGCGCCTTTGCCGTCCGGAATCGCTTTTCCAGAACCTTGAATCGCCCGTCCTGCAAACGGCGTTACACGGAGTAATGGGGGGAGAAGACGTCGGCTGGTCAGCAAACGCCGTGCGCAGAACGCAAGCGTCTTGGGAGGCGTGAGCAGGCACCAAGGCCAAGAGCAAACGGCCCAGCAGGGTGCGAAAACGGCGGGCTCGGCCCGCAGCCCGATGCGGAGGCGCAGGCAGCGTAGGCAACAGCTGCAGAGGCAGCCTATCGAATCGTTCCGTGGGTGGAAGGACACTGCACTGCGCCTGATTGCCGAGATGGAGCGCGTTCTCGGGCTGCGTTGCCGGGCCGCACAGGATTGGCATCTTGAAGCCTTGCCGACGAGCAGTGCCTGCCTCGATCCGCATTCGGGGCGTACCGCCATCCCCGTCAACGCGGTCTCCACTTCTCCGCCTTCAGCGGCCCGTGCTGCTCGAAGCGGCCCCTGGGCCTTGCATCCGTCCGACTTGCCCGGTATCCCCTCGATGCCATCAGGAATCCGGCTCATAGCTTCAGACCCAGCAGCCCGCCTGACGCCCCAGGCCTCTTCCCACCTGGCTACCTTCCTCGCAGGGCGCAGTATCCTCCGCCAAGCGCCGTCCGCCCGTCCTCTTAGACATGCAAACGCCGTTGCTTCTGCAACGCCTTTCCATACGTTTGAATCGCTCGTCCCGCACCTTGAATCGCCGACCGCGGACCGTGAATCGCAATTTCTGGCTTCTGAATCGGCTGCGCCTGATCCTGAATCGCATTACCGCAAATCATCTCAGTTTGATCTGACGTGCCCGCAGGTCGAGTTGGCTTGTCCGGACGGTACCGGCCTCCCATCCGGCAAACGGCGTTGCCAATGTAACGCCTGTAAGGAAGTCTGAATCGCCTACTTCGGAACCTGAATCGCAATTGCGTAAATTGAGCTGAGTTGCAGGCACGTCGTGGCAGCGTGCAAGGGCCTCATGACAGATGCCGCCAATGCGCAACCGATACGCAGCCGACGGGATACAGCCCACAGGAGCGAACGATTGTTGTGATGCAATGTCGGGAGGCATTGGTTCTGATAGAGAGCGGCCGATGTGTTTCTGACAGGCCGAGCAACCCTTCGGTGAAGTGTCAGCAGGCGACACCCGTTCCCGTCCTGCAGGTGACGGCTGCCCTCACCCGCTCGACCAGTGCCGCAAGTTCCGGGCCTTCCAGTGTCCCATGAGCTTTCAGCGCAGCCGCAATCATGTCGAGCGGCGTGCGGTGACGGTTGATCATTCTGCGCGCCGACGCTTCCGCACGCTCGAGCCTGCGGTGAACGCGCCGGGCGAGTCTTTTGTCTTGCCGGATGAGTGACTGCCAGTGGGTGGGGTCGCGGTAAAGCAGTGGCAGGTGCGTTCCGAAGCCGAACGAGGTTTCCATCGCGGTGGCAAGTTCGGTGGCTCTCGCCAGATCGCTGTGCATGGACCCGCCCGACCCGGCATGGGCGGAGCCAAAGGCGACCTGCTCCGCGGCCCGGCCCGCCATGGTCACCACCAGATGGCGCTGGCAGCTTTCCGCCGTGTCGATGAGGTCGTGTTCCAAGGAAGAGGAGAAGACTTCAGTGTAACCGCCCTCGACGCTGTCGATGGTGATGACCTTGAGCTCCCCCACGCCGAGCACGATACGAGCCAGGGCATGGCCTGCTTCATGGACCGCCATCCGCCTGCGGTGATGAGGCGAGATCGTGGGACGGGAGGCGGAGAGCAGGTGATCGAGATCGGCGTAAGTGAGACGCCTCTGCTCGCGTCTTGCCCTTTGCCTCGCTTCCCGAACGAGCCGCTCGATGTCGGCGCCTGTCAGGCCGAGTGCACGGCATGCAAGCCGACGCAGCACGGCGTCAGCTCGCTGGTGGACCGCCTCATCTCCATTCAGTTCGGCGGCATCTCCATTCAAAGCGGTGGCGTTCAATGACACTGCTCCTGTCACTGCAATGACGATGCTCCTGTCACCGATGCTGTCTCGCTCACTGCCATGACCCTCCTCTCTTCCAGATCGAGTTCCTGGATTCCGGAAGCGGCTCGCCCAGGCGGTACCAGCGCGACAGCGTTCGGGCCCATCTGTTGTCTGACGAGATCAGCCAGAGATCGGAGGTGACGATCAACCTGCCGGTCCCTGGAAGGAGTGGATGCCCGCTCGAATATCCCATCAGGCATGCTGTCGGGCGCTCCGCATGCGACCAGCGGTCGAGAAGCGGTGGAGCATCGCCGACGAGTTCCGAGATCGGCATGCCTTCCCTGATGCGCCTCATGTCCGCGACGAGTGACGAGAGCCGCTCGAGTTCGAAGTCGAAGGCTCTGCCCTGCTCGCGTGCATCCGGATTGAACATCACCATGCGTTGGTGCCTCCTCTGAGTGTGAGCTTGCGCATGAGGGTTCCGATCCCGGGCCAACCTCTTTGTCGGCCAGGTCGAACATTCTCTGGTCTGGCGACTTCGTTCCCGGTTCCTGACGGTGGCCCGGACGGCGGCCCGGACCCTCTGCCTGCGTCGTCCGGAGTTGTTGTCACATCATTCGGGTATGGCGGGTGGAAGGTAGCTCGTTCTGCTGGCGTGACGGCGCTTGCCACGACAGCATCGAGATCCCCTGCGAGATGATGACGCAGGATGCCGACGAGTGCATCGACATCCGGCAGCGGAATGTCGATGCGCGTCTCGAGCCGTCCCGATCGAAGCAGTGCGGGATCGATCGCATCTGGATTGTTGGTGGCGCCAACGACGATCACGCCCTGTGAGCGTGACACCCCGTCGAGAAGTTCGAGCGCACGGTTGACGAGTGAGACCCAATAGTCGTCGTAGTGACGCCGGCTGGCTCCTGCGCCGCCATGTGCACGCCGCCCGATGCCGTCGATCTCGTCGATGAAGAGGATGCATGGCGCATTGGCTTCTGCCTCTGCGAATGCAGCCGCCATTCGTCGCAGCACCTCGCCGAGATAGCCCGGCTCGAGCCAGGTTCCGACGGAGGTCGCGAACAGTCTGAGCTGCAGGGAGTTCGCCAGCGCTCGCGCGAAGGTGGTCTTCCCCGTGCCTGGCGGACCGGCAAGGAGCAACCTCGTGCTCATCTCCGACCAGTCGAGGCGGCCTTCTCGCCAGAGCTGGAGGTCGGCCTTCAACGCAAGCGCCCAGTCCCGGGCTGCGCCATAGCCGGCGAGCTTCTCCACTAAGAGCGCCGGCTTTCCGGAAGTGAGTAAGGAAGAACCGTTGCCATCATTGCGGCCGTCGACCGGCTCCGGCTCGATGAGGACGCTGCCGGAGCTGCCAAGGCCGCCCCTTCCCCGCCTGCCGCTCCAGGTGTCGCCGTCATCATCCTCGGCCGATGTAGCAGCCTGCTCGTCATGAGCCTTGCGGGCGCGATCGATCAGCGAGCGCAACAGGACAAGGCTGCGCCTGGGCGACATGCCCGGCCGGATCGCGAGGCCGAGATCGGTGATCGTCAGCAGCTCGCAGCCATCGAGATGAGCGGAAGCCTCGTAACCTGCAGGGAACGCGGCCTCATCCGCGATGGCGGGCGACGTCCGCTCCCCCGTCGGCCCGGACGCTCGGGCGGGACGGTCGCCCAGCATCACCTGCATGAGCTGCCTGATCAGCTCCGGCGTGATCGGGCTGCAGACGAGGTTGATGTCTGCCGTGTCGACCAGGCTCTGGGGCAGTCGCCCTGCGTCGTCCGCCACGGCGAGGATCGGCAGGGCGTTCTGGACCGCGAGGCTGATCTTCCGTGCGACCAGCTCTGCGTCGCTGGAACTCTCCTTACCCTGGAAGAGGATCACGGTGCGCGCCGCGATCACGCTCCGCCGATGCTCGTTGATCGCGTTGAGGTCATAGGCGCTAATGAAGCTCGAACTGCCCGGCAGCACGAACCCGCACCTCAGGAGTTCGAGGAAGGCGGCCTCGAAGCCCGGCACCGTACCCGTGACGGCGACGATCGGCTTCGGACGGCGCAGGATCGCAAGCAGGTCCGCAATGTCATGGCCGGAGCGCGCGACGGCATCGGCCAGCAGAAGCAGGGTCGCGACTTCGGCGGCTGAAGGCGGCATTGCCTTCCCGCGCACCAGGCGCAAGACGGCCATGCGGTCGATGGTCGGCTGGCGGCGCCTGCGCCTGCGAGCTTCCGGGAACTCGTCCCCCTCGGACCAATCCTCGGCGATGCCCTCGAGCGGCGTCTCCGGTACGACATCTCCAAGGAGAGACGACTGCCCGGTGTCGGGCTGGGCATTGCCTTGCTCCTCCGCGAGGGAAAGCGGGCCGAATGCCTGCCGCAGCAGCAGCTTCACGCGCGCGAGCGTCCAGCCAGCGATCCGGCTTCCGAGCCTGAACAACGAGGCGCCGTTCGGCTGGTTGGCACGCTCCAGAACGCCGAGGCCGATCGCACGCTCGACCGCCACGAGCGCCCGGTCATGGGCAAGCCGCGCCACGAAGTGGCGGGCAAGCCGTGCGTAGATTGTTGCCGCAGAGATCATCCTGCCTTCCGCCTCTTTCGATCAGGAAGGCTTGCGCACGATGCGGAACTTCGGGCGCATGTCGCGCCCGGCGGGAATCTGTCCCCGCTTCAGCAACCACTGCCAGACAAGCAGTGCTGCGGCATTGCCTGCATCCGCCTGTCGAACCACGGCGGTGATGACGCCTCGTGGTATCGGAACCTGCCGGGTGGCAGCCATGCGTGCAAAACGGATCGCCCGACCGACAGCCTGTGCTGCCTCGTCCACCGGCTCGGAATCGGCACCACAGGAGCAGGTCATGGCAAGGCCAGAGCGCAGCCGCATAATACAGGCGCGACTGTGACCGGCGGCACGCAGCATTGACGCCAGCGGTCCGTCGGGAAGAAAGCCGGGAATGGCCCGAGGGGTTGCGTTTGCGGGCTCCGCCCGTCCCGGCGTCGGGGATGATGGCCCGAACGTGGACCGGCCTGCCGGAAGGTCCTCCTGCTTCCTGACACTCTGCTGTCGCTTGAGCGGGAAGGGAATGATCCTGTTGTTGGTCATGAATGGCGTCTCCTGTGGCGCGGCGGGCGCGCAGTCGTTCTTCATCTGAGGCTGTTTGTCGGTGTGCCAGGGCGGACCGGCCAGAGGCCCTCAGCGCTCTCGCCCGCGGGCAAAGCCGACGACGGCGGACACTGGCTCCGATCCGAAGGCCGCTATCGTGCGACTGCTGCCGTCCTCGTCGTCCGGGTTCAGCTGCTCGTCATCCGCATCGGCTTCGGCATCGCCATCATCGTCGGCAGCGTCGTCTGCGCTTTCCCGATCAGCGGCGTCTTCGCCCACGACATCGTCTCCACCCAACGCGCGCAGGCAGGCAGCACCGATTTCCTCCTGGACACGGCAGGCAAATTTTGCCCGAAGCTCCAGCATGGCCTCCCCGGCGTCGCCGACCTCGATCAGCTCGCCGATCTCGTCGAGCGGGAAGATCCCGCTTCCATGGTCGCGCCGTTCGCTGGAGCCGTCCACGATGGCGACCTCTACGGAGGTGACACCTGCCACCTTGCCCTCGATGTGCAACCAGTCAGCCGCAATGAGGGCTGCCGCCATCATGCGCCTGCGCAGCGCGTCGAGCCGGCGTTCCGGATAGGACGCAAGCGATCGCTTCATGTCGGCGATGAGGGCCCTGTGTGCCTGCGCGTCGACGATGAAGAGGTCAGGCACATAGCTCGCCTTGTGGTGGACCTCGGAACGGAGCCGGATGCCCTTGAGCGACCTCCACTCGTTGCGGGCGAGCATCTCGAGTGCTGCCGGAACGATCGGCAATGCCGTCTCGGACGGCATGATCCGGAGCGACGGGTTCTCCGCGGCAAGGCGGGCCATGCCCTGCTCGAGCAGCCTGCCCTCGTGGTAGGTGACGGCCCGCACCAGCGAGTTGAGCTCAGCGAAGGGACCGAAGACCGGATCGGGTCGATCGCCGGCCGCCAGGATCGCGGCGATGGCGTTCTCGACCAGCAGGTCGAAGTCGGCATCGCGCGCATTGCGGAGATCATCGCTGCCTCCGCCATTGGAGGAGCCACGCATTCCGCCTAGGCCCGTGACAGGAGTGCTGGCACGGTTGAGGCGCTTGCCGTCGTCGGAAAACGAAGCTGCGGGAGCATCGCAAGCAGCAGCGGCGTGCCTGACGCTGGCAAGGATGCGGCTTTCCGGACGAGCGGCGGGGCTGCCGCCGCGCTGGGCGGCGGCAGCCGACGTGCGGACGTCAGGGATCGGCCGCCGAATGGCGCGCATGACAGGCATGTGTCTCTCCTGAAGATGACTGTCGATGTAGCGAGATCGCGCCTGAGGTGTCAGGCAGCCGCCATGTGGGCCACCGCCTCGGACGGCTCGTCCTCGACGCAGGGCGTATCATCGACCACTTCGGCGCCAGCGACATCGAACGAATGGCAGATGCAGGTGCTGAGATGAGCCGCAAGCGCGCGCTCCGCGTTGCGCGCACGCGACACGGCCCTGTCGAGCGCCAGCATCAGGGCGGCGACCGCCGAGAGCTGCCCGACGGTGAGATCGGCAAGCTCCAGCGTGATGTCGCCGACATTGGCCGCGAACGCGTCGGCTGCGGCAAGCTGGGGGCTTGCGCCGCAGGCGGCTTCATTCCGGAGACAGTTGAGGGTAACGGTACTCATAGCCCAAGACCTCCTGTCAGGTTGCGGGTCAGGCCTCTGTCGGTGTTGCAGCACCGGCCGAGGCCGCTTTCTGGCGCCGGAACCGCCCGACGTCAAAGACACCCTGGCAGGATCCGTTCGAGATCTGAGCCCCTGAATTTTGGAATTGTGGTTCTTCGCGATCGATTGGTTAACGGCGCGAGCGCGAAGACAACGACGGAATCGATGAGATCGTGCCGTCAGCCAGCTGACGTTTGCTTCGCTGGATTGATGGTGGCACTCCGCCTCAACGACAGACCAGCTCCCAATGCGGGCGCGCTCAGCCTCATACCGGCCCGCGTTGGCTAACCGCTCGCGTCACGCAGGCTCTCCACCCCACGTCTCCGATGATCGGAGGGCAAGCCAGGCCAAGCGCCAGCCAGGTCGCTCGTAGCGAGCCAGCGGTTCGCCCCACACGACCGAAGCCGGATATTCCTCGACGTGCTTTCCATGGGGAAGCCGCGTTGGCGGAACCTCAACCGATGGCAACTGGTGTCCGCACGACCGATGAAGAAGACGCCATCTGCCAGCCAGCCCAATTTGGCGCCATGCCCGTTGTGCCGTCGGACTTCTGGAACGTCCGAGCCGTTCTCTGCTAACGGCCTTGTTGCTTGCAAACATGCCGCCAATCCTGATCGCTGCATCGATGAGGGGGAGGACGGCGATGGATCGGTTGGAAAGGCTTCACAGGCAGAAACTCAGGCAGCGTGCTTACCGGGCGCGACGGAAACAGGAGCGGCGTCCAACCAACGAAGACCTGGCCCGCGCCGTGCTCGACGTCGCGCTCACGGTCTACCTGAAGGCCGGACGGCATGAGGACCTCTTGAAGATACTCGACCGCATCGCCGGCCGCCTCCAGCAACTGGGCTTCGAGAAGCACGCCGTTCACGGCGCCTGGTTCGAACTTCAGGACCGCTACGAGGGCGGATGGAGCATGCTGCGCCAACGCTATCCTCAAGCCGAACTCGAGGCCCGGATGAACAATCGCGGAGATACCTGAGAACGCAACGGCAAGCCCTCGTCCTGAACAACCGGCCAGGCAGTGTGTCGGGCCTCGTGATCCGACCACGTCCCACCAACGTGCCGAGGCACCGAGCACAGACGCCGAACGCCAGATCGTCGGGTTCCCTCCGGGCCGCCGCTCACCAGTGCCTCGCGTTCGCCGTTTGGGACGCACAAGGGTCCCACTTCGCGCGTGATCCTGGCTGCAACCACGCTTTCCATTGGCCAAGAACCCCAAACAAGCCAAAGCCCCGCGCCGAGCGGGGCCTTTCAAAGTCGGAGCTGCCGATCGAGGTTAGCGTTTTGCCAGCCGTGCCAGCGCCGGGGACGTTGCAACGGCACCGCGGCGCTCGACGATCCAACCGTCCCGTTTCAGCCGCTGCAGCGCCTGCTTCAGCACGCGAGGTCCAAGCCCGGTGCGCGTCCGGATGTCGATGGGATCAACCGGAGCGTGGCCCGCAGCCGAAAGGCAGGCGACAATGCGCTGGTCGTTCCGGTCGCGCCTCGACAGCAACCGTACCAGGAGTTCAGGAGCCGTGACCGACGCGGCGCCTGCCCCGATGACCGCAAGGCCGGCGGCCGTGATCTTGATCTTGGCACCGGTGCCCAGGCCGATCAGCTTCCTGGCCAGAAGTGCTGAGACCGCCTCCTGGAACTCCCGACGCCGTTCCGTCGTCCCGGCGAGCAGCGCTAGGGAGTCCTTCTCCAAACCGGCCGACCCGGAGGTCGCGAGCGCTGCCAGCATTCGAGCCTCCAGGGAATGTCCGCCCTCGTCCGGCCGGCTATCCGGCTGCGTCTGGACCGCCCCCGCCACTTGAGGACCGAACCGACGCGCCGATCTTTCCGACGAGCCATCCTGCTTGGCCGGAAGGCTGGTTGCCTCGTCGAAAAGGGCGAGCACCTCCGCGATCGGCGCTACCGGCAGACGGAGCTTCTCGACCAGGTGGTCTTTCCCCATCGAGCCCGACACAGGCACTCGGATGCGCACCCTATCGAGCGCACCCCCGAAGGCACTGCCGCGAACCAGGAACTCGCCCCGCTCGAGCTCGGCGAGCACGCCAGCCGCCTGCAGGCTGAGCCCGATCTCATCGGCAACGCGCTTGCGGTCGGTGACGTCCGAGACGTGACCAAACAACCGGTTTGTCATCTGCGAGGTCAGCTCCTTGGACACGTCTGCGACACGCTGGGTGGCAACCAGCAGGCTGATCCCGCGCTTGCGGCCACGCTTGGCTACGTCGATGATCGCGGGGAAAGCCTCGCTGGGGCGGCGCTGTCCGGCGAAACGCTGCACCTCGTCGATGACGAGGAGATAGGGCTGTTGGAGTTCCTTCGGCATTTCCATCAACGCCTTGGCAACCTCTGCCACGATCCGTGCCTGCTCCTCGTGTTCGAGGTCGTAAATATCGAAAACGATCGAACCGCGCTTGGTGACGATCTCCCGCAGCCGACCCAGGACGTCCTCGAAGGCAATGCCAGGGGCGCCGTGCTCACCACCGACGACGAGAATGCCATTCGGCGCGACGTCCCGCAGGCTGAAGAGATCGCCGTCGGAGTCCAGCACGATGATGGGAAGACCCGCTCTGAGAGAGAGCTCCATCATTTTGCGCGCCGTCACGCTCTTCCCGAAACCGGTCATGGCAGCGATGAGGGTGTGCTGGCCGACGATCTGCTCGAAGTTGATCCCGACAGGTGCGCCGTCCGGGGTGTCAGCCAGGATGTATTCACGCATGTCGACCGGTGCGGCGCTTCCGTTCGGCCCCTCTCCCGCAGTGGCGGATACTTCGCCCTGGACGGACGAAGGACCATCAATAGGAGGAGGTACCGGGACGGCGCCGGAAAGTTCGCTAACCGGAATATGCTGTGCCATATAGGAAGCTCCTTTGAAGTGACGTATGGTCTAGCTCGGCGCTGGTGAAGTGCCACCAAGCTACATGTAAGTATAATCCACAACATGAAAAGCTCAAAGTTTACACACAATATCATTGTACTACATTTCTATACAAAATACTTGGCAAGTACTTAAATCCCTTCTCTGCCTTCTGCCCAAAACGATACACATTAATACATCAATAACCACCGCACGATTTCCTATTCTTCTTTATGCTGCGCCTGTTCAGCATCCACCGCAGACTTTGAAGTCAAACAGCACCACGCAACCCACTCCGCCTACCCAGCTAAGCGGTGCACGCACGGGTAACCAGGCCCGAGAGCGACCCGGCACAGGTAGAACAGTGCATTGTTGCCGACCTCAACCGCTCCCGGTCCCACAATGTGGAAGGGGCGCGAAACGTGTGCGGAGATCGCCGCATTGATCCCCCTCAATCTCGGACGGCCTCACTTGCGATGAAATGCGTGAAATGTCCGCCGATGCGGACGTCGCAGATCCGCATGCCTGCATGGGATCTGAGGGCCCGTCGCGACCGGTTTCCCATGCTGCCCGACGAGCTCGCATCAAGGCGGCTCGATCTGACCAGCTTGTCTCTTAGAGGCTGCCGCTCCTGCCTGGGGCCGACGGCGGACAGTCCGCTTATGACGGCCGAATTGGCGCGGCCAACGTGCTAATTGTGGTGATAGGCAAAGTCCGCCTGTCCGTTTTGGGGGCAGGAAGCGAAAGGTCCGTTTTTGGGAACAGGCGGCTGTGAGTTGGCACTCGATCGCCGGGAACGCCTATGGCTGCCCTCCCCCGGGGGAGATGAGCTGAGCGGTTCGGCAGTTCAGTCGCCGACCGTCCTACACACACACTGCTCCTGGAACTCGGGCGGTTCACGCCGCGATACTATCTGACTGACTGACGAGTCATTTCCGAGAGGCGGCCATCCAAATTGAATTATGCGGCGGGACAGGATGCCCATTCAGAAGCCATGACGTGCCCGATGCTTGGCAAGCTGGGGACGATGATCGTCCGTCAACCAGAGGCGCGGGGCTGTGGCGGTGCCTAACGCTGCCCGAGCGGTTTCGCTTAGTCCGGGTTTGACAAGAACGATTCCCTCATCGGTGAAGCTGACCAGACCAGCGTCGAATGCAGCGTGCCAGTAGGCCGCAAGCGACAGGCCGTTGTGAACAAAAGGCCGTTCGGCATAGAGCCATGGCTTGGCTGGCGGAGCTGAGTCATTTTCCCAGCAACTTCCGCTTGTAGTAGTCGGACCAGTTTGCCGTCGTCAGCCATGGCTTCAGCACCGTCAGCTCGCCGCGATCAGCCCGCTCCTTTGCGCTTAGCAGCGGCCGGCTCATTTCGTCGATCTCGGGAGACGAGATGTGGGCAAGCTCCGAGAGATCGCGAGTGGTCAGGCGTTGCTTCCGGCCATATCGCGTCGCCGAATCCTTTCCGCCGGAATGGCCCATCACTTTGCGCCGGGTTGCGTCCTTGATATCCGTCTCATCAATCAACTGGGCGAACCAGTGACGGGACGAGTAGAGCGCCACGTCGAAGCGATCGATCGCGATCTTTCTCTTGAGGTACTGGAAACTCTTCGTCAGCGGCTGTCCCCATCGCATCTCGCCTCCCGGCTTCGGATAGGGTTCCCATTCAGGAAACAGCACAGGGCAGCCGATCGACCGCAGGTCCTCGATTCGTTCAAGCAGTCCAAGGTCAAGGATGAGGGGATGCAGCGGAATGGTCCGCTGTGACGCCGGGGTCTTGAAGCGTTTTGCGTCTTTGCGCGCCACGCGTCCCTTCTTCGGATCGAAGGCACGCAGTTGGAGGTAGTAGATCCCGTGCTCCTCCTCGATGTCGTCGAGCTCGATCTGTCCGAGCTCTCCGGGCCGCACTCCCGTGAGGAACGACATGACGTATCCCCAATAGAGGTGGTTCTGCACGAGGCAGGTTCCCTTGACCCAGATCCGGTCGGCGCTCAGACAGCCGGTGAAGAGCGGCAGCGAGAAGATCCTGCTCACCTCGTCCGTCGAGAATGCGTCCCGCTCGATGGAGACGAGGTTCTCGTCGCTGGTCCTCGAGAACCTGGGCATGTCGCGCAGGTAGAACTTCTTCTGGATCAGCCACCCGAAGAAGCGGGACATGGCGTTGTGATAGCCGTTCTTCAACCGCGCTTCGGTGAGGCGCTTCAGCCCGTCCCAGCCATGCTTCTGCGCGTAGTCGTAGCGTGCCGCGAGGCTGCCGGCATGTTCGCGCGGGATGTTCTTGCGGTCGGGGATGTCAGGCAGCATCGCGTCAATTCGCGCGGCCGCTTCCTCGTCGAATTCGGAAAGCAAGGGGTCATCCAACTTGTCGATGATGAACTGTACGACGAGCTTCACGATCGACCGGGCGTCCGCGTTTCCGTTGGACTCCTCATCGGTTTCCACATAGAGAGCGAGAGCTTCGGAAAACCGGAGCGGAGCCTTCTGCTGATCGGAGTTCGCCCTCTTGTCGGAACTCGCAAGTTCCACTCCTGACGGCTGGGCCACGCTTAATGCCGTGCCACGCGGACCTTGAGCGCCAATTGTCGGCTCAAAGGCGGTTGGCGAGAACGAGGCGATGTTGCTTGCCGCGCGCGCGTGAGCTTCTGGCCAATAACCCGGACCTGTTCCCACACCCGGCCGAACCAATCCGAGCTCGATGGCGGCCTGCATGTCTGCCCGGCCACGTTCGTATTCCTGGATCCTCTCCACGTGCCTGAGCCAAGCGTCGGCTTCCACGTTCTGTCGGACGAAGTGGTTGAACAGTTCCTGGAACCCCGGTTCGACCATGTCCGGATCGCATCCTGCCGCTTTGGCACGTCGGATCAGGTTCTTGAGCGTCTCTTCGTAGAGCTGACGGGCGACCAGGCGCGCCTCGCTCAGCGGAAGCGCGTCGGCTACGTATTGACGAAGCTCTGTGATGTTTTTCTGGAACAAGCCAACGTAGTCTTCGTACTTGATTTCGTTCATCCGGTGCACCCACGTCAGGCATTCTGCGAGACGAAGCCGTGCCTGACGATAGTCGCTGGTTCTTAACGACGCCCTGAAGAGGGAAACACCGGTCAGCTTGGCCAGAGGCCGGGCGAATCGAACCTGCAGGTAGTAGCGTCCCTCGCGCCGGGACATGTAGGAAGGCAGCGCCATGGCATCTCCGCGTACATCTGCGTGAGATGTCTCACAGTCGTCCGAACCTCCGTTCGGCGCTAACTGCCTGATTTTTATGGACTTTCAGACAATGGTAGCGGAGGAGGGACTCGAACCCCCGACACGCGGATTATGATTCCGCTGCTCTAACCAACTGAGCTACTCCGCCCCGGGAGGCGCGGCGTCAAAGAACCGGTGCCTCCGAAGACGGGCGGATATAAGGTTGCGTGCCGGGCGGTGTCAAGCGATTAGGCCTGTCTCTACGCAGGCAAAACATGTACCGGTTTCTCACGCCTCCCGCAGAAGCCTCGAAGGCGGTTCTGGCGGCCAAAGTGCCAACGGCTGAGATGCGGTATCAGGCAGGCGCAACCGGGAAGAGCACCTGTGAGGCACCTCGGGAAGCAGCCCCCCGCGTGGCAAAACGCCGCTACGCTGGGGCAGCACGGCATTGGGCTCACCGCAGACGAACGGAAGGCAAAGCCGGGACCCGGCCGGAACGGGCCAGCGATCCTGCCGCACAGCGGGGTTCCTAAGAGGTGGCGAAGTTTCCGATATCGCTCAAGCGCAAGGAGCTGCCGCTGTCAGCGCACGTTCAGAGATACATCGGTATGAACCGCGCCGGGATTGCCGGAGGCTCCAACTCCTGAGTAGGATGGAGCATCATGAGCAAGACGACGAACAAGTTT
>NZ_JAODNV010000032.1 GCF_025398195.1 Chelativorans petroleitrophicus
TACGCGGCTCTGGAAACTGAAGCCATGGCCGCGTAACTAAACCAAATCAGCCTCCGGCAAACCCGGCGCGGTTCAGTCTCAGTCCAAACGAAGAGCTGGAGAACCTGTCGCTCGACCGACTGAGGCCTCAAGTCGGGTAAGGTGCCGACGTGGATTTATCGGAACTTGGCGCTGGGGCAAGCGACAGATAACTTGGCGGGCGCTGGTCTGAGGCACCTGCTAATGCCCATTGCCGATCAGCCAGGTGGCCTCGAAGTCGCCTTCGATGTTCTCCATATGCGCCTTTTCTCGGACAGATCGGAACAACCGCAGCAAGAGCCGGAACTCCTGGATGTGCTGTTGCCTGGTGGGCGAGAGAACCCAACGCTCAAGTGTGGCTGTTCTCGACCGGTTGCATGGGTTTGGCTCCAGCCGCACGGACGCCATATCGATCCCAGCGCTTCTCACATGGTGCGATCAGGACCGAGATGTGCGCTACCCGCTTGCAGCAGCGATCATCAGGTTCGCGCACCGTGCCAAAGAAACCGGTAGTCAGGTCTGGTCGGAACAGGCGAGAGCACTCCTCGCCAATGCGCCCGATCCCAACAGCGTGCTTACGGAATTCGTCGCGCGGTTTCGGCCGCAGAGCTGGAGCGGCTCGCGAGCTGCGCTCATGGAAGAGAATGCTAGACTGCTGGACAACCTTCCAGACAGCTCTGGCGAACTGATGGCGTATGTGGCCGATGCGAAGGCCCAACTTGCGCGAGAGATTGCCTCCGAGCGGCAGCAGGAGACAGAGTACGATCGACGAGCGGTTCGAATAACTCTGGAGCGTGTACGTGCCGCCAAGATCCACATCCGACTGCTTGGTGATGTCCGCACCAAGGAATACACCGGCGTCCCCTCTTCGAGCGACAGCAGCGAACCAACGAAGTCGGCACTGATGGTGACCTGAACGCGCTGCTTAGGTCAGCAATTGGAGCCTATCGCGGCCTCTGGAGTGGTGCCGACGCAGCGTGATCGGCGAGCTGAATTGGGCACCCGCTGCTCTCGTGCAAGCAATGTCACGGGAAACAACACTTAAACATCTTTTCGTCCAATAACGTACCGCCAACCTGACACTCGCAACACGCCAGCGCGGTATTTTTGGAGACCAAGTTCCGGCTCAAGCCTCCTTAGTGCCCGCCGGACAGCTTCCCTGTGCTTACGCTGGATTGTTTCACCTGGAAAGGCGAGTTTCGCCAACTCCTCGACTGTAAACCTTCTGTTTGGCTGTGCTTCAAACGCCTCGGCAACGCAGCGTTGCACTCGTCCCAAGCCACGGCTCGCGACACGACCTTATCCAATCAACTTCTTCAATGCTGCACTTCGCTTCTCGAGCGCTTTTGTTGTCTCGTTCGCTAAGTGAGCAGGCCCCGCGGTTTCGAGCAAAGCCACGCGCCCCTGAACCTGAGTGGCCTGCTGCCGGTTTTTCGGACACGAGGTTAAGCTAACATAGCTTTCTCCTCGAACTCGACGGGGCTCATATAGCCCAATGTCGAGTGCCGTCGCCGGGGATTGTAGAAGCGCTCGATGTAATCGAACACATCAGCCCTGGCGTCATCCCTCGTCCTGTAGACCTTGCGGGCTGTCCGCTCGGTCTTCAGCGACGAGAAGAAGCTCTCCATCGCAGCATTGTCCCAGACGTTGCCTGACCGGCTCATCGAGCAGGTGATGCCGTGATCGGCCATCAGCCGCTGGAACTGCTCGCTCGTATACTGGCTGCCCTGATCGCTGTGGTGCAACAGGCTGTCGGGCTTGCCTCTCCTCCAGATCGCCATGATGAGAGCGTCGGTGACGAGCTGTGCCGTCATCTCGGCCTTCATCGCCCATCCGACGACGCGCCTGGAGAACAGGTCGACGACGGCGGCAACGTAGAGCCAACCTTCGGCGGTCCAGATATAGGTGAAGTCGGCGATCCACTTCTGGTTCGGGGCCGAGGCTTCGAAAGCGCGGTCGAGGATGTTGTCCGACACCACCGCTCGCTCGCCGGTGTCTTTCGGCAGCCCACGACGCCGAGGCCGGGCACGCAGCCCGTTCTCCCGCATGAGGCGCTCGACGCGATGCAAACCGCAGGACAGGCCCTCGGCCAGCACGTCATGCCAGACGCGGCGAGCACCATAGGTTCGGTCGCTGCTCTTGAAGCTCCGATCGATCGCCGTCACCAACACCTCGTCGTGCCGCGAGCGAGCGCTGGGGCTGCGGTTGAGCCAGGCATGGAACCCCGAGCGGGAGACATCCAGCGCGTCGCACAGCCATGCCACCGGCCAGATGTTCCGGTGCCTCGCGATGAAAGCGAACCTCATATCGCTTCCCTCGCGAAGTAGGCTGCGGCCTTTTTTAGGATGTCGCGCTCCGCCCTCAGCTTGGCCACTTCCTTGCGCAGCCGGTCAATCTCCTGCTGCTCCGGCTTCAGCTGACCATGGCCGGGAAACGCATGTTGCGGATCCGTTGATAGCTCGCGCACCCATTTGCGCAGCACATTCTCGTGGATGTCGAGGTCGCGGGCTGCTTGCGCTACCGCAACGCCTCGATCCTTCACCAGCTTCACCGCCTCAAGCTTGAACTCGCGGCTGAACTTCCTTCTCTGCATTCCAACTCTCCAGTTCCGTTAAACACCTTATCTCGGTGTCCACGAAACCGGCAGCAGGCCAGAGCCACCAAGTTCTCGTTAGCTCGATCGCGAACCAATCATCAGCCAATACGCTGGTCATCTCACGCGTAAAAATACCAGTCTTCAGGCGCGATCATGCTGGGATCGATGCTGGCCTTGAGCTGATGGCTGCTGATCCCGAGCTTCTTTCGGTAGTTCGCGATCTCCTCTTGCGCGCCACCGAGCCATCGGTCGGGATCATCGCATGCAGAGAAGGCTGCCCGCCATCCCTGAACGAAGGCCGCTAGCCGAGCAAGTGCCTCCACCGCTAGAGGGAAGGCATCCTTCTTCGGCAGTTCAAGAGGATAGACGAGCTCCTAGACGCGCTCATCAAGTTCGGCCAGCCTCTTCGAGCGCGCCGGATCGCCTCGTTATGTGTCACATGCTTCTGCGCCCGCGCAGGAGCGATATAGGGAAGCTTCAGGTTCGGCGTTTCGAACATGCCCGCGGTCTCCTGACGAATTCTGACGGGGCGAGCATGATGCAGCTCCGGAATGCGGGGATAACTTTGCTCCCCGGGCATGACCAGCCGCTACTCCGGCTCCTCCCAGTCGCCGCGAGGTGGCTCAGCGTGACGTGCCCTGTGCGGGCTTGCAGAACGCCGCGTGCAACGCCTCCACGACCGAAAGCACTTCCGGGCGCGTGATGCGGTAGTAGACTGTCGTCCCCTCCCGGCGTGCTTCCACGAGGCCGTCCGCGCGCAGGCGCATTAGCTGCTGGGACATGGGCACCTGATCGATCCCAAGTTGCTGGCGCAGTTCGGCGACAGACTTCTCCTCGCGACCGAGCGCACACAGAACGAGCAGCCGTTGCGGGTGGGACAGGCTCCGCATGAGCTCTGCAGCACGGCTGGCTGCTGGTATCATCTCGGAAACATTCATGATCTTGAAATTATGACTTTTGAATGTTAGCTACAAGAGGCTGGTTCGAGGTCGGTGATCTTTGCGCCGCAGCAAAGTCCGCCGGCAACAGGAGATATATCCCTGCCGAAGAGGAATGGTGAAATGTCTATCGATCGTGCCGTCATGCTGTTCGCCGGGTTCATGGTGCTGATCTCGCTGGCGCTTGGCTTCTATGTTTCGCCGTACTGGTACCTACTCGCGGCCTTCGTCGGCTTGAACTTAATTCAAGCCTCGCTGACCGGCTTTTGTCCCGCCGCCATGCTGTTCAAGAGGCTTGGCTTGAAGCCGGGTCCCGCATTCAACTGAAACAAGCTGCCATGCGACACATCAATGTGTTGCTCGCCGGGCTCTATCTGATCGGTGCGGCCCAGCCTACCGCGAGCGGAGCGGCCGAGGTCCGCGCCAGGGCAGTTATCATCCCGGAAACCAAGGCGGTATTCGGACAAGTGCAAAGCCGCACGGTCGTGCCGGCGCGCGCACGCATTGGTGGGACAGTTCGCGAAATCCGGATCAGTGAAGGCAGCGAAGTGAAAGAGGGTCAAGTCGTCGCCGTCATCGTCGATGACAAGATCGCGCTCGAGCTCGCTGCCGCTCAGGCGAAGATCGACGCGCTGAAGTCGCAACTCAAGAATGCTCGAATTGAGCTCGAGCGCGCCCAACAGCTTCTTCAGCGGGGCGTAACCGCCCAGAGCCGATTCGACCAGGCTAAGACCCAGTTCGATGTCATCGTGAACCAAATGGCGGCCGCCGAGGCGGACAAATCCGTCATTGAGCAACGCGCGCGCGAGGGCGAGGTGTTAGCCCCGGCCACTGGCCGCGTGCTGACCGTTCCAGTAACGGAGGGCACGGTGCTATTGCCCGGCGAAGAGATCGCACGCATCGCAACCGGACGCTATTACCTGCGGCTGTCTCTGCCGGAACGCCATGCCGCCGAGATCGTCGAGGGCGCGACCGTCACCATCGGCCAGCGCGGATTGTCGCCCACCAAGAGCGGGAGCGTCGAGACAGCTCGCGAAGGGCGCATCGCCAAAGTCTATCCGGAAATTGCGAGCGGACGTGTCATCGCCGACGTCGAGGTGAGCGGGATTGGCGACTACTTTGTCAATGAGCGCACGCTCGTCTGGATACCCGTCGGCAAGCGCAAGGTGATCGCAGTCCCGACAGCCGCGGTGCGCACACGCCAAGGCATCGACTACATCCGCATTGCGATTGCACAAGGGGAACAGGACGTGCCGGTCATCTTGGGGGAGACGTTCTCCGACAGCGAAGAAGAGCCTCTGGTCGAGGTGATGACAGGCCTCCGCGACGGTGACCGAGTGATCCTGCCATGAGACTCGGGCTTGCCGGCCTCCTCACGCGGGCCTTCATCAGCTCGCCGCTGACGCCGCTTTTGCTGCTCGCCTCGTTCGCGCTCGGCCTCATCGCGCTTGTGGCGCTTCCGCGCGAAGAGGAGCCGCAGATATCCGTACCGATGGTCGACGTGCGCGTCGAGACCAACGGCCTCAAGGCGGAGGACGCCGTCAAACTCGTCACGGAGCCGCTCGAGACCATCATCAAAAGCATCGACGGCGTGGAGCACGTCTACTCGCAGACCCACGACGACTCGGTCATGGTGACGGCGCGCTTCCTCGTCGGCACCAGCTCGGATGCCGCGATCCTGCGGGTGCACGAGAAGATCCGCGCCAACATGGACCGCATCCCCGTCGGCATTCCCGAGCCTCTGATCGTCGGGCGCGGCATCGACGATGTGGCCATTGTCGTCGTCACGCTCAGCTCGACCACGGAAGCTGCTTCCCGCTGGACCGCGAATGGGCTGACCCGTCTTGCGCGCGAGCTGCAGGTCGAAGTGGCAAAGCTTCCTGACATCGGTCTCACCTACATCGTCGGCCAGCAGCCAGAGGAGATCCGGATCGAGCCCGATCCGGAAAAGCTTTCCCTTTACGGCATCACGCTCCAGCAGCTGGCGGGCAAGATCGAGGGCGCCAATCGCTCCTTCCAAGTCGGACGCGTGCGCCAGGCCAACGAGCAGCGAACGCTGGTCGCAGGGCAGACGCTCCAGCACCTGACCGAGATCGGCAATCTCTTGCTCACAGCCCGCGATGGGCGGCCCGTGTACGTGCGCGACGTGGCAGATGTCGTCCTCGCGACCGACCCCAACGAAACGCGCGTGAGCGAATACCGAAAGACCAAAGATGGTCTCGAACGCGTGCCGGCGGTTTCACTCGCCATCGCAAAGCGTCCCGGCACCAACGCGGTCGTCATAGCAGATAAGATCATTGAACGGCTCGAGCAGGTCCGCGGAAGCATCTTCCCTGCCGACGTGGAGATGTCGATTACGCGCAATTACGGGGAAACTGCGAACGAGAAGGCAAACGAGCTGCTGTTCCACCTCGGACTGGCGACCGTCTCAATTGTTCTCCTGATCTGGTTCGCAATTGGCTGGCGCGAAGCGCTCGTGACGCTCGTCGTCATTCCGACCACGATCCTGCTCACACTCTTCGCCTCGCACATCATGGGCTACACCATCAATCGGGTGAGCCTGTTCGCGCTAATCTTTTCCATCGGCATTCTCGTCGACGACGCCATCGTGGTCATCGAGAACGTGGCACGGCATTGGGCGATGCAGGACGGACGCCCGCGCAGCCAAGCAGCCGTCGAGGCCGTGGCGGAAGTCGGCAACCCGACGATCGTTGCGACACTGACGGTCATCGCCGCGCTACTGCCGATGCTTTTCGTCTCCGGAATGATGGGGCCCTACATGGCGCCCATCCCCACCAACGCCTCGGCAGCGATGCTGTTTTCGTTTTTCGTCGCCGTGATGCTGACCCCGTGGCTCATGATGAAGTTCAGCGGACCAGGGAACGGCGGCCCGTCTCACGCGCATCGCGATAGCCATGTCAGCGGCTTGGGTCGCGCGTACATGGCAGTTGCCCGACCACTACTCGTGAAGCGGTGGCGGTCATGGGTCTTTCTTGCCATCGTCGCCCTTGCAACATTCGGATCAATGGCGCTGCTCTACACGAAGCACGTCACGGTCAAGCTCCTGCCCTTCGATAACAAGACCGAGTTGCAGATCGTCGTCGATCTGCCGGAAGGAGCCTCGGTCGAAGAGACGGACCGCGCGCTCGGAGCCATCGTCCAGCGTTTGTCGGAAGTGCCCGAGGTCGCCTCGTTTCAGACCTACGCAGGTACGGCGGCACCATTCAATTTCAACGGCCTTGTGCGCCATTACTACATCCGATCGTCGCCGGAGCTTGGCGATGTGCAGGTCAATCTGGTCTCGAAGCACGACCGCGCCCGCACGAGCCATGAGATCGCGCTCGATGTGCGCGAGCGCCTCAAAGGCCTCGATCTGCCCACAGGCACCGCCGTGAAAGTGGTCGAACCACCGCCGGGGCCCCCGGTGCTCGCGACGCTGCTGGCGGAGATTTACGGACCTGATCCGGAAACCCGGCGTGCGGTCGCCACCAAGGTGCGCGAAGCTTTCGAAAGCGTTCCTTTCATAGTTGATGTAGACGACTCCTTCGGCGTCCAGGCTCAGCGCGTGCGGCTCGCTATTAATCAAGACAACCTCGAGTATCATCGCGTCGAGCAGTCGGACGTCTACGATACGGTGCGCGCGCTCTACGCCGGCCCCGTTGTCGGTTACTCTCACCGGGGCGGCGGTCGCCATCCCATCCCGATTCGTCTTGCACCCGCAACGAACGAAAAAGTGGTGAGCGAACGGACACTGGCAACACCTGTGCCCGCCAATGCTCTGCCTGGTGAGCGTAGCGTCGTTGAGCTTGGTGATGTCGTAAGCGTTCAGAACGAGCGCGCGTCCTTTCCGATCTTCCGCCACAACGGCCGAGCCGCGGAGATGGTCACAGGCGAACTGGCCGGTGCGTTCGAGGCGCCGATCTACGGTATGCTGGCCGTGGCCGAGGCAATCGAGAAGGCGGACTGGGGCGACGTGCCAAAGCCGGCAATCGCGCTCCATGGCCAACCCGATGACGAAAGTACCCCAACGCTGCTCTGGGACGGTGAATGGGAGGTCACTTGGGTGACGTTTCGCGACATGGGCGGCGCCTTCATCGTTGCGATCCTCGGCATCTACATTCTGGTCGTCGCCCAGTTCCGCTCGTTCAAGCTCCCGCTGGTGATCCTGACGCCGATCCCGCTCACGCTAATCGGTATCATGCTAGGTCACTGGCTGTTCGCGGCGCCGTTCACGGCGACCTCGATGATAGGCTTCATTGCACTTGCCGGCATCATCGTGCGCAACTCGATCTTGCTCGTCGACTTCATCCGGCATGCGCGCAAACCGGGCCGCCCGCTAATCGACGTACTGCTCGAAGCGGGCGCAATCCGCTTCAAACCGATCCTGCTCACTGCCCTGGCCGCCATGATTGGCGCTGCGGTGATCCTTGCCGACCCGATATTCCAGGGACTCGCCATCTCGCTACTCTTCGGCCTCGCTTCATCGACGGCGCTGACGGTCCTTGTCATCCCCGCGATCTACGTGGTCTTACGAGGCGGGGAGAAGCCTGCAACAGCGGACGTTCCGAATGCCGATCAGTGACGCGCAAAGATCTGCGGAGGCGCCAGCTCAGCTGCATTCCCGAAAACGATCAAAAGAGCCTCCTGTTCTTCGTATCGAGCGGTTTGGTAAGACGCCGATAGGTCAGGCGCTTGCCGTGATAACCGCCTTGGTGGTGCGCTCCTTGTCTGCAATTCCCAGCGCCGACCTGTTGTTGTAGCAGAAGTGGAATTCCGCGAGATATCTGCGCATTGCGAGAACACTCGGCGCCTTACGGGGCCGAGTGAACCGAGGAGAGGCTCAAGCATTTCTAGCTTCTGCAACCGCTTCCTTGAGCGCTTTCTCGTTCATGTAGCCAGGATATATTTTCCGGCCGATGACAAAAGCTGGAGTTCCTTGAAGATTGAAGGCATTCGCCTGGGCTATATTGCGAACGATGATTGCATCGATCTGGCGACTGTTCTTCTTATAGGCCGCATGCAACTCAGTCGGATCAAGTCCAACCTTTTTCAGAGTCGCATCGACATCTTGCCGGCTTAACCTCGCGGGCGTGTTCATGAGCGCTTCGAGCGCCGCGGCGTATTTGCCGGCGGCGGCGGATGCGAGAACGAGGTTGGCAGCGTAGATCGATGGGTCTCCGAATATTGGAAAATCTTTCATGACGAGCCTGATTCTGCCGTCACTCTCGATGACTTTCATCAGCTCCGGGTGATTTCTCTTACAATACGGACATTGATAGTCGAAGAACTCAGCAATGGTGACATCACCCTTCGGATTGCCCAGGGCAGGGATGTCAGGATCGAAATAGACATCCTTCTCGGTCGGATAGCCTTGGGCGCGCAACGGCGTTGCCCTGAGAATCGATGCTGATGCGCCAGTTTTCGCAAAAATTAACGTCGCAAAGAATTGCCTGCGGTTGAGCATTTCAGCTTTCTCCCTTCTGGTTTGCCCCGAGCACGACCACACGCGCCCCTTTGGGAATGCGGTTGTAGAGATCGATGATGTCGTGGTTCAGGAGGCGAATGCAGCCGGACGACACTGGTTTGCCGATGGACCAGGGTTCGTTTGTCCCATGAATGCGATAGAGCGTGTCCTTGCCGTCTTTGTACAAATAAAGCGCGCGAGCGCCGAGTGGATTATGGAGACCTCCGTCGAGTCCCTTCGCATAAGGACCATAGCGTTCCGGCTCGCGCTTGATCATATCGGGTGTCGGGACCCAGCCGGGCCATGCCGCCTTTCGCAATATGTCTGCCTGTCCCTCGAACTCTAGTCCGGCTTTGGCGACGCCAACTCCGTAGCGCATGGCTTTGCCGCCTTCCATTACCAAATAAAGGAACCGGTTCTGGGGATCGACGATAATGGTCCCAACGGGCTCATCCGTTTGATAATCGACGATTTGGCGCAGATATCGGGGATCTATTTTTGAAGTATCGACGGCGGGTATGATCGTCCCATTGTCGTTGATCTCACCGTATGGGTTGGAATGCGCGCCGCTCTGACTCGCTTGGCTTGCCTCCGCGACGCCGATTACGGATTGAGTCGTTGCGGTGCATGCAGACGTGGCGACCGGCGCAGAGGCAAGTAGGATGATGCGCAGGAGTTTGTTCAACGCGTCGCACGTGTCAGCGAGTGTGTACAAGCTTGCCTCCTTACCTTTCGACACTCAGTTTCTTCAGATTGGATTGCAGGGTTTCGAGGGATATTTCGCCTAGGTGGGCTTGGATCAACTTTCCGCCTGCGTCGACGAAAAGTGTTGCCGGAAGGCCGGGTGCGCCGTAGTGGCGAGCGAGGTCGCCGAGCGGATCAAGGAGCACGTTAGCAAGCTCAAGCCCGGCTTCCGCCAGATATCGTTCGATGGTCTCAGGAGGTTCGGACTGATTGACGAACAGAAACACAACCTCATCAGATGCTGCAGAAACCCTTGCCAACGTCGGCATCTCTCGCCGGCACGGGGGACACCAGGAGGCCCATAGATTTATTACGACGGGCTTGTCGCCCGTTGGTCTGAGTGCGTACTGTGTGCCTTCCAGCGTGGTAAAATCTCTTTCGGGAAGGGTAATTTCGCGAGTGGACCCGACAAGCTGCGCCGTGATGATCCAGGCGATCAAGCCTACAGCTATCGGCGCAAGCGCCCAGAGACGCTGCCGGGTCGATTTCAGTCCAAATGAGAGGCTGACCGCAATCGTAAGCGCGCCGGCGATCCAATTGAAACCGCCCTGCCATAACGCAAGTGCGCGGAACGGACCATCTGCGAATTGGGGCCAATGAGTTGCGACGTGCCCAGCGCGGGCCGTGACGACGGCGCTGATGAGGCTGAACCAGGACCAATTCTCAAGCCTTTCGTCAACGCGGCGGGCAAGGAAGCCAGACGTGAGCAGAAAGCCGAGAATGCCCGCGACGACGGCAAACCGATCTGCTGCCAGGACGAGCGGTCCGAACGAAACAGCGGCCATTTCAGAAACTCCGGACCATCGCCGCCGACTTGGACAGGAGTTCGGCCGTCACCTCACCAACGAGGCGGGTTCCTGCGACTTCCCGGGCGTGGCGATCGAAAAATATCATCGTCGGTGGACCGGCGACGCGGAGCTGCTGCATTAGCTCGGTGCTCTCTTTACGCAGAGTAGAAAGGTCTGCCTTTACAAGGTGGAGACCTTCGAGACTTTGTTTGACCCCGTCCTGAGTGAGAATGGATCGCTCAATGGTACGACAGGTGATGCACCAATCCGCTGTGAAATAAACCAAGGTTGGCTTTTGGCCGCTCGCGGAGCGGAGCTCGTTTTGCAGCTCGGAGGCTGATGCGATGCTCGCAAACTGCAGTTCGGTATTTTTGCTCGATCGAGAAGAGTTTGCGAGTGTGGCGAGGGGCTGCCACGGATCTGTCGATCCTATCGCGGCTCCGATGATCAGAATAGTTCCGTAGATGACCGCCATGAGCCCAGCAGTTCGAGCCAGTATGGGGAGTCCACTGTTGCCCCTAGCAGCGCTGAAGGCCCATGTTCCTGTACCGATCAAAAGTGCGGCCCAGAGAACGAGATCTAAGCCTGCAGGCAAGAGCGGCGCCGATATCCAGATTGCAGTGGCGAGAAAGCCGATGCCGAAAATAGCCTTTACGTATTCCATCCAGGCGCCAGCTCGCGGCAAAATGCTCGCGCCCATCGTTCCGACCACTATAAGCGGAATGCCCTTCCCTATTCCCAGGGCAAAAAGGGCCGCGGCTCCGAGGAGCATATCTCCTGACTGTGCGATATGGAGAAGCGCACCGGCGAGTGGAGCGGTCACGCAGGGGCCGACGATGAATGCCGAGGAGAACCCCAGAACGGCCACCGACTTCTTCGATATTTCAAGTCTCCCGGTTCTTGCGGCAATCCAATTGACCCAGCCGGCAGGTAGCTGCAGCTCAAAAAGCCCGAACATTGCCAGCGCCAGCAGAACGAAAACGATGGAAACGGCGCCTGTCGTAAATGGTGACTGCAAGACCATCTGCAGGTTCTGGCCGGACCAGCCTGCGAATGCTCCGAGCAGTGAGAAGGCTGAAGCAAAGGAAAGGACGTAGATTGCGGACAAAAAGAAGCCCCGGCGGGCGGTCAGCCGGTCTCCTTCGCGTGCCAGCGTGCCGGCAAGAATGGGATAAATCGGGAAGACGCAGGGGGTGAATGCAATGAGCATCCCGAAGCCCAAGAAGCTGAGGACGACCAGCAGCGGACCTCCCTTACGGAGCAGCGATCGAACGAGCCCCTCTTCTTGAGCGAGGCTGAATCCCGTCGCGGGTTCCTCCGGTGCCCCAGCGGAGGCGGCGGCATCAGGGCTTGGAACGTTGGCGGAGGTATCAGTGTGGCTCGAGACCGCGAGCGTCAGGGGATCGATGCGCTTCGTCTGCGGCACGTAGCATATGCCGTTCTCCTGGCAGCCCTGATATGTGATCTCGATCGGTTGATTGGAGGCGCCAGGAACCGTGGCAGTGGCCCGCTCGTAATAGACCTCCGTTACTCCAAAGATGGGATCCTCTTTGGCGATCCCCTGTGGTGTTTCGACTTTGCGCTCCGATCCATCGGCGCTTCTTGCACTGATGCGCGCGCGATAAAGGTAATAGCCATCGGCGATCGTCCAATCGAAGCGCACGCCTCCGTCAGCGATCTTCGAGACTTGAAGCTGGAAGGCCTCATCGGCGGACAGCGGATCTGCTGTGACAGGTGCGGCAAAGATGCCAAGAAACACCAGGCTGAGAATGACTAATCTCATCCTCTCCACCTCCGATTGCACGTTAGGCGTTCTACGCGGACGCGCGGTGCCTGGAGGTGGAGGTGTCGCTGGGAGCTTAAGGCAGCCTTAAGCCCCGAATGCCACCCGCGAGGTGCGTACGGAATGACACACCATGCGGATATTGGTTGTAGAAGACGATCCCCTGTTGCTCGACGGGTTAGCCGTCGGGCTTGGGCTCAAGGGGTTTACGGTAGATGCCGTCGCTAACTGCGAGGACGGCCGCGCCGCTGTTCGCGCGCAGCGATATGATGGCATCGTGCTCGACGTCATGCTTCCCGACGGTTCGGGGTTCGATCTCCTGAAAGAACTCCGCGATGCCAAAGACGGCACGCCAGTGCTTCTCCTCACGGCACGCGACCAGGTGCCGGAACGCATTGCGGGTCTCGACGCCGGCGCAGACGACTACGTCGGCAAACCATTCGATCTCGACGAGCTGGCTGCACGACTGCGCGCCATTGCTCGCCGCGGCGCCGGGCGTGCCACTGCGCATCTCGAATGGCGGGGTGTGGTGCTCGATCCAGCGTCTCTGACGGCAACGAGAGACGGTGTACCCCTGAAGCTCACGCGGCGCGAATTCGCCGCGCTTCGCGCCCTCATGGAACGCCCCGCGGCCACTGTCTCGAAGGCGGCCCTGGAGGAGGCGCTATACGGTTGGCAGGAGGAGGTCGAAAGCAACGCGGTCGAGGTTCATATCCATCATCTGCGGGCCAAGCTGGGACAGGATTTCATCAAGACGGTCCGTGGGCTGGGTTATAGACTTGCGGAGGGAGGCGCGTGAATTCCATTCGTAGCCGGCTCCTCGGAATTCTCATCGGTACCACGTTGTTCGTGTGGCTTGCGGCCATCGCTTGGATCTACACGAGCACGCAGGCCGAGGTGGAGCGAGTGCTCGATGCACGTCTGACCGAAGCAGCGCGCATGGTGAACTCGCTGCTGGCAGATCACCGGATCGAGATAGCTTCTCAGGGGAATGTCGCCACGTTGACCACCCTAGCAAATCTTGCCGCAGCGAAGGCTTATGAGCGGCAACTCTCCTGCCAGATTTGGTCGCTCGATGGGACGCTCGTTGCTCGATCCGAAAGTGCCCCCGAGCTGCCGCTGACGAATGCGATGCAGGGCTTTTCGGAAGACATCGTTGATGGCGAGACTTGGCGTGTTTTCACAATTGAAAATGCTGAGCTCGGCGTTCGTGTCATGGTGGGCGATAATCTGCGGATGCGCGAGCGGCTCGTCGGCGATGTCGTGAAGGGGATGGTACATTCGGCGGCCCTGGCCATACCTTTTCTCGTCGGGATGATTTGGCTGAGTGTCAGCCGCGGGCTCATGCCACTGAGCGATATGGCGCGCGCGCTCTCGCAACGATCGGCGAACGAGCTCACGCCTTTACCGAGTGCCGGAATTCCCAAGGAAATCGCTCCGGCTATTGAGGCAATCAACGACCTTTTCGGACGGGTGGAGGCGGCTCGTGAACGGGAACGGAGTTTTACGGCCTTTGCAGCGCACGAATTGAAAACGCCGCTTGCGGGCCTCAAGACCCAGGCTCAAGTCGCGCTGTCGAGCACGGATGGGGCTGTTCACGCCAATGCACTCCGGCAGATTGCGGCCGGTGTTGACCGGACGAGCCGGTTGGTCAAACAGCTGCTGGATATGGCAGCACTCGAGGCGAGCGATGCGCGACCATGCCATTCGTATGAAAGTATGAACCATCTTGTGAGCTCCGTGGTCGCGGATTTGCTTCCCTTGGCATCCGCGCGAGGTATTCCGATAAAACTCGAGAGCTCGGAACAGGACGTGCGGGCCAAAGTCGAACCGCACTTTTTCGTTCTCGCGCTCCGCAATCTGCTCGAGAACGCACTGGACCACGCGAATGACGTGGTGACGTGCCAGGTGCTCGACCTGGGGAAGGAGGTCCGGGTCGTCATCGAAGACGATGGCCCAGGTATTCCCGAGCCGGAACTGGAATTAGTAACCGCTAAATTCGTCCGTGGCCGCCACAAATCAGCAACCGGAAGTGGCCTCGGTTTGGCGATTGCGAAGGTCGCCATGGCCCGCATCGGCGGCAGGCTCACGCTTCATAATCGGAAACCTACTGGCCTTGCTGCTACGCTTGAAATCCCTAATCGAGCTGCGTGACCAGGCAGACACAATCCCAAAGCGCGAGCTGCAAACCAGATGACCGGACTATGAACCGCTCCGGGTTTGTCGGAGGCTCCAGATCTTGAGAGATTGGAGCCATGGAGAATCACAAGACGTCCCGTAAGTTTTCGCCTGAGGTGCGTGAGCGCGCCGTACGGATGGTGTTTGAGCACGCGCCCGAGCACACGTCGCAGTGGGCGGCCATTACCTCGATTGCCGTCAAGATCGGCTGCACGGCGCAGACGTTGCATACCTGGGTGCGACAGGCAGAGCGCGACCAGGGCCTGCGAGCCGGTCTGACAACGGACGAGCGCGAGCGCATGAAGGCACTGGAGCGCGAGAACCGCGAGCTGCGGCAGGCCAACGAGATCCTGCGCAAGGCCAGCGCTTATTTTGCCCAGGCGGAGCTCGACCGCCGATGGAAGCCATGATCCGCTTTGTCGATGCGTACCGCGATGAGCACGGGGTCGAGCCGATCTGCCGCGTACTGGCGATTGCCCCGTCGACCTATCACGCCCATGCGCGCCGCCGCGAGAACCCGGAGACGGCACCTGCACGGGTCAAGAGGGATGCTCAGCTGATGAGCGAGATCCGCAGGGTTTTCGATGACAACTTCCAGGTCTATGGCGTGCGCAAGATCTGGCGGCAGATGCAGCGGGAGGGCTTCGAGGTGGCCCGATGCACGGTCGCCCGGCTGATGCGGAAAATGGGTTTGCAAGGGGTGATCCGCGGCAAGCGGGTGCGCACAACGATCGCTGACAAGACAGCCATCTGCCCGCTCGATCGCGTCAATCGGCAGTTCCGGGCGCCGCGGCCGAACATGCTGTGGGTGTCGGACTTCACCTACGGTGCGCCTCGTCCCGGATGGTCCGGGGTGCATATGACTGGAATGCATTGAGAAAGGAGGATTTGAAGAATGCCGTGCCCCCTGCTGTGAGGGGCATGAGCCCAAGCGGCGGTGACCTGTCGTCAACTGGCAGGGTGACGTAGCCCGCAGGTAAAGGGAATTGAGGCGAAGCCGTTACGCCGAGATGGTTCCCGAGGCTGTAGCACTGGAAGGTTGAGGAACACGAACCGGTTAATCCGCATCCGAGGGCTGAAATGTCGCCTTCGCCTAC
>NZ_JAODNV010000033.1 GCF_025398195.1 Chelativorans petroleitrophicus
TGGCGAGTTGGTCGTGCACGAAGTCCATGGCCCAGACATCGTTCGGGCCGACAGCCTCAGCACGGTCCTCGCGCAGCCTTCACCCGCCGCTTCGGCGTCCTGTTTCTCAGCTGCATGCCCAACTCCTTCGAGCGAACGCGGAACGGTCCCCGTTGCGCCGGAGCACAAGGATCGCTTCCTCAGTGTCTTCCATCAGGCTCGTTTCCTGCTCATGCACCTAAGACGTTTCCCGGCTTGCTATCCTTGGGTGCGCAGGAAGATATTTTTCCGGCCCATCTGTGCCGATTGAAATCATCGGGCAAGGTTGACGCCGTTTTCAAGGCGTTCGGCTTCAACGGCAGATGCTGAAAGCAACGGAAACTATCTCAGGGGTTACAGTGGCACGTGCCCTTTCTGTCTTCTCACCGGCCATAGATGGTTGGCGGCGTCATGGCTCCTACCGGACAGGCGTTCTCCCTGAACCTCCACGATGTACTGCGCAGACAGTCAATTCTTCAAACGCGGGGCACTGGCGAGCAGTTGAACTGTGTAGGGGTCAGCGGGATTGCTGAACAAGGTCCCGACGGGCGCTTCTTCCACAAGACGTCCAGCGCGCATCACTGCCACCCGATCAGCAACCGCCTCGACCACCGCAAGGTCGTGGCTGATGAAGAGATAGGAAAGCCCGAAGGTCTGCTTCAGCTCTTGCAGGAGCAGCAGCACCTGCGCCTGCACGGAGACGTCCAGAGCGCTCACGGGCTCATCAAGGATGAGAACCTCAGCCTCCGCCGCTAGCGCGCGGGCGATTGCGATGCGCTGCGCCTGCCCTCCGGAAAACTCGTGCGGATAGCGGGTGAGCGTATTGGGCGGCATCTGCACCGCATCGAGAAGCTCCGCCATCCTCGCGCGGCTTCGGATGGCATCATGGCCGTTCAAGAGCTTCAGGGGCGTTTCCAGGATCTGCCCGATCGTCTTGCGCGGATTGAGCGAAGCGACCGGATCCTGAAAGACATACTGGACGATCTTGCCGAAGGCACGTGCACCCTGCCCGCGCAGTGTCGATGCATCCTGGCCAGCAATCTTCATGTCCCCGGAAGTTGGCTGTTCAAGCCCGACAAGCATACGGGCGAGCGTACTCTTCCCCGACCCGCTTTCTCCCACCACGGCAAGTGTCTCGCCCTTATGCAGCGCAAGAGTCACGGCGTCGACAGCTACAACCTTGTGACGCCGCCCGCCAAACAGGAGACGGTTGCCGCCGAAGACTTTGGTCAGATCCCGAACTTCGATCGCGTGCTCACTCATGACCGGCTCTCCGGTCTGAACAGCGGCGCTACGCGCGAAAGAAACTCCCTGCCCTGCCCTATCTCTGGCACGCAGGCGATGAGCCGTTTGGTATAGTCATGTTGCGGATTGCTCAGCAGTTCCTTCGTCTCTCCCGTCTCGACTACGCGTCCGTCCTTCATCACCGCAACCCTGTCGCAGATTTCCGAAACCACACCGAAGTCATGGGTGATGAACAACAACGCCACTCCACGCTCCTCCTGCAGCTCACGCAATAGATCGAGGATCTGAGCCTGGACTGTCACGTCGAGCGCGGTCGTCGGCTCATCGGCAACGATGACGTCGGGATCATTGGCCAGCGCCATCGCGATCCCCACACGCTGGCGCTGCCCGCCGGAGAGCTGGTGCGGATAGTGTCTCGCCCGCTCGGCAGCCTCGGGGATACCGACCCGCTCGAGAAGCGCGATGCTTCTTTCGCGCAGATGCTTGCGGTCAAGCCGCTGATGGGCAGCAATGGCCTCCTCTATCTGACGTCCGATCGGATGCATGGGGTGAAGCGTGGTCAACGGATCCTGGAAGATGTAGGCAACCCGGCTACCACGGCAGGAAATCAGCTTAGCCTCCGGCATAGCGAGCACATCTTCTCCGTTCAGGTAGATGGCACCGTTGCGGATCAGCCCGGGTGGCGAGTTCACCAGCCCCATGACAGAGAGCGCAGTCACACTCTTGCCGGAGCCGCTCTCGCCGATCAGACCCAGGCATTCTCCGGCACGAAGATGAAGGGAGACATCCTTCACCGCGGGTGCGTATTGGCCGTTGTGCGAAAAGCCGGTCTCAAGCCCCTCTACGTTCAGAATGGCATCTGGTGCTCGATTTTCTGGGCGGTTGCGGTTCCGCGCCACCTCTGTCCGCGGCCCCGGACGCATCAGGGCACCGGAGCGCAGGCGCGGGTCGAGAACGTCGCGAACGCCATCGCCAAGGAGGTTCAGGCTGATGACGATCAGGAAGATCATCACACCCGGAACAATCGAAACGTGCGGCGCTGTGAAAAGCTGAGCCCTACCTTCCCCGAGCATGGAGCCGAGATCCGCCTGCGGTGGCTGAGCACCAAGCCCGAGGAAGCTGAGCCCCGCTGTCTCCAGGATCATCCAGCCTGCCGTCGTTGACATGGTGATGACGATGACGGGAAGGACGTTGGGGAGGACCTCGGTAGCAAGGATCGACAGATGGCCCTTGCCCGACAGCCGAGCTGCGTCGACAAACTCCGCCCGCGCCAATGCCAGCGTCACCCCGCGCACGTTGCGGGCAAAGAACGGGATGTTGACGACTGCAATCGCGTAGAGCGCGTTCATCAACCCCGGTCCGAGAACCGCCACGATGGCGAGCGCCAGCAGGATGTATGGGAACGCCATCAGCATGTCGACGCCGCGCATGACGAGGTTGTCGGTCCGCCCTCCTGCGTAGCCAGCGACAAGACCGATCACCGAGCCAATGAGCGCCGCCACGATCGTTGCCGCAAAACCCACTGCCATCGAAACACGGCTGCCCCAGACCAGCCGGCTCAGCATGTCCCGGCCGAGCTGATCGGTCCCTAGCAAGTGCCCTTCGGACAGGACTGGTTGCAGTCGTTCGGCAGGTGCCGTGGCATTCGGGTCCGGCAACGGAAGCAGCGGCGCAAGAAGCGCAGTGAGCGCCAGCACAACGAGCAGGCAAAACCCGATCGCGGCCAACCGATTGCCAAGGAGCAGGCTCCAGGACGAAATTCGTCCGGGAGCTGCGGTCGGAGCCGCTGCGGCAAGCAGGCTGTCGCTCATGTGCGGATCCTCGCGTCAAGCATCGTCTGCAGCACATCGGCCGCCAGGTTGAAAAGGACGTAGCTCGCTGCAACCACCAGGACGCCACCCTGCACCAGCAAGATGTCACGCGTCGAAATGGCCTTGACGAGCATGGCACCGACGCCCGGCCACTGGAACACTGTCTCGATGTAGACCGCACCACCGAGCACAAACCCTGCCTGAATGCCGATGACGGGGATGACGCTGACAAGCGCCGCGCGAAATGCATGACGCCAAATCACCCGTCGCTCAGCCAGCCCCTTGGCTCGGGCTGTGCGGATATAATCCTGGCGCAGCACCTCCAGCATCGCTGCGCGCGTCAGCCTTGCAATGATCCCTGCAGCCACAACGGAGAGCGTAGCCGCCGGCAGGATCAGGTGGAGCAGCAAATCGCGCAGGCCCCCACCGCCATAGATCGCGTACATGCCGCTTGCGGGCAGCAGCTGCCATTTGACGGCCAACAGCAAGATGAGGATCAGGCCAAGCCAGAAAGATGGCATTGAGATTCCGGCAAGCACCGCAAAGGTGACGGTGCGGTCAACCCAGCCAAACTGGCGCACTGCTGAGACCACGCCTGCGAGAAGCCCGATGATCGAACAGAACACAAGCGACACGCCAGCAAGGATCAACGTTGCCTGAAAGCGTTCCAGCACCTCATCAATGACCGGACGATTGAGGGCAAAGGAACGACCAAGATCACCCTGCAGTACGTTGCTGATCCAGATGAAATATTGCTCGATCAGCGGCTTATCGAGACCGAGGTCGCGATTGATACGCGCGACGTTTTCTGACGTGGCATAGGAGCCGAGAATGGCTGTCGCCGGATCGCCAGGGATCATCGCCATCACGAGAAAGACGATGATGGACAAGCCAAAAAGGACTGGTACGAGGGAAATCAGCCGCTTCAGAATGTAGGCGGTCAAGAATAGCCTCCGGGACAATTCCGCCCGCGACGTGCGCGGGCAGGATTCAAGGGGATGCTACTTGGTGACGTCCTTCAGCTGAAGCAGAAACGACGGCTGCAGCTTGAAGTTCTGCACGTTTGCAGTGGTGACCGCGTTCTGGACCCAGTTGGCTACGAAGAGCCAGGGCGCGTCCTCATGCACGATCTCCTGGACTTTCGCGTAGAGCTTACCGCGTTCGGCCTGATCAGTCGTGGTACGAGCCTTGGCCAGCAGGTCATCAACCTCGGGATTGGAATAGTAGCCGGAATTGAAGCCGCCATTGTCGGGCGAAGCTTCGGTACGCAGCGTCAGATAGGGGACGGTATCTGGATCGTTGGTCATCCAGGCCATCTCGGCCATGTCGGCCTTGCCCTTGAGGCCCTCGTTCACCTTCCCCAGGAAGGTGTTCCACTCATAGCTCTCAATGGCGACATCGAAGCCGACGGCTTGCAAGTCCGCCTGGATGGCAGTGCCCATGGTAACTGGGTTGAGCATGCCTGAGCCGCCCTCGGTGACATAGAAGGTCACTTTCGGATTTGCTTCACCAGCCTCGGTGAGCAGCTGCTTTGCGCGCTCCGGATCATAGGGGTAAGGTTCGACCTCACTTTCCACCCAGTTGAAGGCAGGCGGTATAGGCCCGGCAGCTACCGTCGCGGTGCCCTGAAGCACGTTGTCGACTAGCACTTCCTTGTTGACAGCAAGGTTCGCTGCCTGTCTTACGCGCTTGTCAGCAAACGGGCCTTCGCTGGTGTTCAGGATGGCGAACCAGACATGGGGACCCGCCTGCTCATGCACCTGAAGGTTCGGGTCTCCCCTGAAGGCGGCGAGATTGTCCGGTGGTACCTCCACCATGACGTCGATGCCGCCAGCCATCATCTCTGCGACACGGGTATTTGCGTCTGCGATTGGCCGAAACACCACCGCCTCCAGCGTTGGTGTACCATCCCAGTAGGCGTCATTACGCTCGGCAGCGACAAGCTGGTTTGACTGCCACTCAGCAAATCTGAACGGGCCCGTCCCTGAAGGATTGCGCCCAAAATCCTTGCCATGCTGCTCTACGGCGGTCGGCGAGACGATCAATCCTGTCGGATAGGCAAGGTTCGAAAGGAAGGGTGCGAAAGGTTCGCTCAGCTTGAACACGACCGTATAGTCGTCAACCACATCAACGGCTTCAACGGTGGAGAAGTTGAAGGCTAACGGGAACGGCCCGGTATCATGAAAAGGGTGGTCCTCGCGCAGCATCCGGTCGAAATTGAATTTCACGGCCTCTGCATTGAACTGCGAACCGTCGTGGAAGGTAACGCCCTGGCGAAGGTTGAAAGTGTAGGTCTTCCCGTCCTCGGAGATCTCCCAACTCTCTGCAAGAGCGGGCTCCACCTCAAGTGTCCCGTCCTTGAAGCGAACGAGGCCGTCATAGAGATTAACGAGGATGCGGAAGTCGTTGGTAGCGGTAACCGCATGCGGATCAAGTGATTTCGGTTCAGCGATTTGACCGACGATCAGGACGTTTGGGGGAGTCTGCGCTGTTGCCGGAAACCCGGCCAGGAGAAGCGTGACAGATAGGGCCACGCACCGAAACAGCCTCTTCATGAGGAGAAATCCTTTCGATTTGGCTCGTTCCCAGCCTAACTAGACCGCACTGCCTGAACTTCAAGGCGATGGAGCATGCCCGTGGTGTTCGTCGCCACAGCGCTTCAGGGACTTTGAAGCGAGAGGCCGCATCAAGAGCGCCGAGAAATGGACAAGGAAATTTGCAAAGGTTCACCGCGGGGCCCGCTCAGGACATTGGGAAATGTAGAGCTCGCGGGGCAACGCGCACATTGCGCGGCGAGTTGGTCGCCAAAAGATCGACTGGCCAGCAAGAGCGAACTCCGGTTTTCATTCTCTGGGTGGTCTTCTTAGCCGACCGGGACAGGCCTCGTTTTAGCCGACCGGGACAGGCCTCGTTCCGCCCTACTCGGTGCCGGCGGGCGGCAGGGTACTGCCTGCCACCCGCGCGAACCCGGTGATGTAGGTGCTGACGGGAGCCGCGGCTGTCGCGGCGCGTGCGAAGGCGGGTTTGGCGAGCACCGTACCCGCCAGTCCGCCGCCTGCACAGGTGAAGAAGCGCCGGCGGTCCATTGCTGCCTCCTACTCTTGTTCGGCCTGCGCGCCCGAGTTTGGCTTGGCGCGGCCGAGATTGGGGTTCTCGCCCTGCGGCTCCATCGGCCGCGAGGAGAACGAACCGTTGCCGTCGATTGACTCACCCTTCGACCAGCGGCCCTGCGGCGGGTCGCTGCCGTCCTGCTGGAAGCCGAGGAAGGCGTAGGAGAAGTCGCGGTTCTCTTCCTCCTGCGGGTGGCTGTTGGGGATCGGAAACACCTCGTTTGGTAGCCGAATCCATCTCCTCCACATCACTCGCTTCGGTGTTCCATGTTTCGAACATGCTGTTCGTTCGGGTTTCCCTAGTCGACCTAATGCGATCACCATAGAATCCCGCCGGTAGGGAGTGACCATAACAGTTCGCCGGTGGTCAGGGAGGCCGTCCGAGGTACTGTATAGAGGAGGAAGACGATGAGACTTGCAACCATTTTCCTGAGTTGCACGCTTGCGCTAGTACCAATTTACGCGAATGCGCAAACCGTTACTGTCGGGACAGCTACTCCGGGCTCCCTGTTTCACTCCGCCGGGACTGCAGTAGCCAACGTGATTACCGAGACGACGGGCATGCGCACGATCCTGCAACCCTTCGCCAGCGCCAATGTCTATATTCCGGCCGTGAGCGAAGGGGACATCGATCTCGGGGTCGGTACCGCACACGAAGTTGGTGCCGCAGTCGAAGGACGCGAGCATTTCGAGGGGCGTCCTCAGGAGGGGCTTCGGGCTGTTGGCGTCATGTTTCCGCTTCGTTTCGGCGTCTTCGTCAGAGCTGGTTCTGACATCAGGTCTCTCGAAGACCTGCGAGGCCGGCGCATCCCGGACGGATACAGCAGCCAGCAGATAGCTGCAACAATGATGGATGCCGTCTATGCCGCAGCCGGGATTTCGGAATCCGATGTAGAGACGGTGACCGTCGCCAACACTGTGGCTGGAGCCGACGACTTCGCCGCCGGACGCGTGGATGCGTTCTTCTTTGCGCTTGGTGGAGCCAAGGTGAGCGAGGTCGCGGCCTCGGTTGGCGGTCTTCGGGTACTTCCATTCAAGAATACAACAGAGGAACTGGAGGCAGTCCGGAAACACCTGCCTCAGGCGTATTTCTATGAGGAGGAGCCAGGCCCCGCTAATCCGGGCGTGACCGAACCCACGATGGTCCTTGCAATCGATGCCATAACCTTTGCCAGCGCCAGCACAGACGACGATGTGATCTACCGAATTACGCGAACGCTTCATCAGAACAAGGACGCACTAGTGGCCAGTTTTGGCGCGTTCCGAGGGTTCGATCCGGATTCCATGGCACGATCCCTCGATCCCATCCAGTACCATCCCGGAGCCCTGCGGTACTTCGAGGAGGCCGGCCTCCGCAGTCAATCGGACTAGAGTCTGTCCGGCCTTCTCTGTTGGGTACTATGACGAAATCGACCAGATCGGACAGCAGGAGCGCCGTACGCCTCCAACGCGCTATCGGTGCGATCATCACCGTCGGCGCTCTTTCCTGGGGAGGAGACCTGTTCCGACGGCTGGGAATAAACGTTCTCACCCAGCAGTTTGTGGTGGGTATGCTGGCGCTCTGTCTTGCGCTGGCCTACCTCCATCTGCCCGCCAGACGGGGAGTGCAGAGTGACCGGATACCTTGGTACGATTATGCTCTGGCGCTGACGGGGCTAATTTCGGGGCTTTACCTGTCCGTCTACATCCCCCGGCTGGTGGACCTTGTGCTCACCCGACCTGTCGACGGGGTGATCGCAGGCACTGTGATGATTCTGCTGACTGTGGAGGCCCTGCGCCGTTCAAGCGGCCAGACCCTGCCCATCATCGTCGTCCTGTTCATTCTTTACGCACTCTTTGCGGACGTGATTCCCGAACCCCTTGTCGGGCGCTCGACGGATCCGCAGAGGCTTGGGGCCTATCTCGCGATCGATGTCAACGGGATGCTCGGCACTCCGATCATCGTGGCGACCACCGTGATCATCCCGTTTCTTCTGTTTGGGAACCTGTTATCCTCAACGGGAGGAGCGGAATTCCTTTCGGACCTTTCGCTTGCTCTCATGGGTCGGTTTCGCGGCGGGCCCGCCAAAATTGCTGTAGTAGCCTCGTCACTCTTCGGAACCATCTCGGGCAGCGCCGTTGCAAATGTCGTCGCCACCGGGGTCGTGACGATCCCCTGGATGAAACGCTCAGGCTACTCTCCCGAGCGCGCCGGCGCCATCGAGGCGGTGGCATCGACGGGCGGACAGATCATGCCGCCTGTCATGGGAGCATCGGCGTTCCTGATTGCCGAGTTTCTCCAGGTCCCATATTCGGACGTACTTCTCGCGGCCCTCATTCCCGCCGTCCTCTATTACCTTGCCCTTTTCGTACAGGTCGACCTCGAAGCGGGGAAAGCCGGCATCGCGGCGATGCCGAGATCCGAGCTTCCGACCCTGTTCGGGGTCCTGAGTTCCGGCTGGCACTTCTTCGTGCCTTTCGCCGTAATGATCTATGCGCTGTTCTCCTTGAACTGGCAGCCCCAGATGGCGGTGGTCGCATCCATTGCTAGCTTGCTCGCGCTTGCATGGACATTCGGATACAAGGGACGACGACCAACCCTGAAGTCGATCTCAGAAAGTATCTGTCAGACAGGGCTTGGCGCGCTCGATATCGTGGTCATCTGCGCCGGCGCCGGCATCGTTATAGGCGTCCTTTCGATCTCGGGCCTGGGCTTCAGCCTCACGATGACGCTCGTGCAACTCGGAAAGGGAAGCTTGCTCCTGCTGCTGGGACTAGGCGCCGTCGTCTGCATCATTCTTGGAATGGGACTGCCGACGGTCGGTGTGTACGTTCTTCTTGCAGCCCTGGTTGCTCCGGCCATCGTCGAACTGGGCGTCAACCCGCTCGCTGCGCACCTCTACGTGATGTATTTCGGCCTTCTGTCATTCGTCACGCCTCCGGTCGCAGTCGCAGCATTCGCAGCGGCCTCAATTGCCAAAGCGGACCCGTTACGCACAGCCATCCAATCCATGCGATTCGGCTGGACCGCGTATGTCGTGCCGGTTCTCTTCGTGTTCTCGCCTGCCCTGATCATGCACGGTGAACCTTTCGACATTGCCCTGGCTGTTGCCACGGCAGTGTTTGGTGTGTTCCTCGGTTCTGTTGGGATCGTGGGGTTTCTTGTGCGTCCCGTAAGTCCCGCCCGCCGTGCTGCGTTTTTTTGCGCGGGGCTGCTGGCCCTTGTTCCGGCTGGGGCGTTTTCCGGGGCATTGTACACCGACATCGTCGGCGTCATTCTCGGAGCGACTCTTGTTGGCTATGAGGCGTGGATAGGCAAGAAGACGATTCAGATCAACTGACGCGGAAAACAGGGCGAAATCCTCAGTCCTGGAAGAGCCGGCAGAGCAGATCGTCGAAACTTGGAAGTCTCCCGGTGGCAAGCCAGTAGTCGAGCATCCACATCCGATCGCAGCCCCAGAAAGGCTCGTCATCTGCTACGAAGAACGGAACCCCAAACACATTTTTCCTGATCGCGTAATCCACTGCCGCGGCCAGTTTGTGTTTCACCTCCTCGGACGACAGATCGCCAACCTCAATACCGAGAGACGCCGCTTCGGCCACAACCGTTTCCCTAGGTGTGATGTCGATTCCATCGACCCAAAGGCGCGCGGAAAGATGGCGGACGAGCCGGCGCGCGCTGGCATCGTCGCGTTCCTGTACCCACAGGAATGCCCGGCAGGCAGCAAGGGAGTTCACATTCTTGAGCCCGTGCCGCCTAAGGGGGACCCCAAAGATTTGCGCAAGCCTTTGCGCGTCGCGAGCGAAGTACGTTGACTTCAAAGGCGTTTCCGGAACCGGTTTGAGTCCCATGACCTTCGTGACGGTTACGCCGACAAGTGTCGGTCGCCAGATAACCTTGCGACCATGCCGAGAGGCGAGTTCATCGATCCGCGTCGTCGCGAGATAAGAGAACGGCGAAATGGGATCAAAGAAGAACTCGATGGATGCTTTCATGATCTTCCAGCAAGCGGTGGTTTCCCAAGACTCTCCGCAACGATATCACGCAGCCTGGCCTTGGAAATCTTCCCGAAGCCCACTCGCGGCAGTTCGTTAATGAAGAGAACGTGTCGCGGTACCTTGAAGCGAGCGAGGGATCGGCTGCACTCAGATTCAATGGCCAGACGAAGCTGATCGTCAGTCACATCGGGGTCTTTCGTGCGGACAACGAACGCGACCGGTATTTCGGTGCGTATGGGGTCAGGCCCGGCCACGACGGCAACTTCGCGCACACCGGGGACCTTCTGGATGACGGCTTCTATTTCGCTGGCGGCCACTCCTTCCCCGCCCACCTTAATGACATCCTTCATGCGGTCGACGAATGAGATCGAGCCATCGGGATTCAGCTGGACGCGATCGCCCGTACGGAAAAACCCCCGCTCGTCAAAGGCAGATTGCGTGGCATCGGGATCGCCGAAGTACTCCAAGAAGATCGAACGTCCGCGTATGCCCCGGACCAGGAGCTCCCCCGAAGCGCCTGTGTCCACGTCCCGACCGGATCCATCAGCGATGCGAACCCTGTAGCCGATCGAAGGGCGGCCAATCGCTCCGGGTGGCAAACGGCCCGCCAGGGCATTTCCGATGATGGGCTGAGAGACCATTTCTGTCATTCCCCAGGCGGAAGAGAAATGCTCGATTCCGAAATGCGCCTGTTCCGCGGGCATCTGCCGGTTGGCGATCCATTGGCGGAAGAAGTGTTCCGAGGGACGTTCGACACTTTGCAGAGCGGTGATCGTAAAGGGGACGTGAGCCGTCAGGGTGGTCCGATGCCTCAACGCAATCGGCCAGTAGCGCTTCACAGAGAACCGGGGTTGCAGAACGACGGTACCTCCCACCCACATCACGGGCAGAAGCGTCCAAGAGAACCCCACCACATGATATAGTGGCAGATAGAGCTGTAAGACATCAGTGGAAACAATACCCTGTTGGCAAGCACCGAGACATGCCGCCCACAGAAAGTTCTCGTGCGTCCACAGCACCGGCTTTGGCCGCGCAGTCGTGCCGGTGGTAAACAGGATCAAGGCGGGCTGCAAGGGGCCCGGACTGCGCTGCGGCAAGGGTTGACCGTACAGAGAAGCAAAGGAGTCGGCATGATGTGCGGGCAGACCCGATGATGACGGATTCGCCGTGACGGCAATCCACTCCAGCCCGCTCACATGCTTCGACACGATCTCTGCGAGATCAGGTTGCGTGATCGCTCCCCTGACTCCGACGGCTCCGGCAATACTTTCCAGTTCCGGGCCTGTGAGCATCGGATTGGTCGCAACGCAGATGGCACCGAGCCAGCAGCATGCGAATCGCGCCAAGAGCGCTTCCGGCGAGTTTTCAAGATGGACCAGAACCCGGTCCCCGGGGCGAATGCCGTGTTCAGCCAGTCCTCCGGCAAGACGGCTGACGTCGTGGAGGAACCGCTTGTAGGTCCACCGCTGTTCCGGCCCGTCAACCGGTACCCAGATCAACAGATCTCGATCAGCGAAGGCTGCGGCACGTTCGGCAAGAAAAGTCGCCACATCCTGTCCCGAGAATGGGGAAATGGTTGCGTCCTCGATCCCCGCAAGGTGCATGTGAATGTTGTTCTCCTTCAGTGCCTGCGGTCTGATGGGACAAATCGATCCCACTTCGGCCCGAGTTGCTCGCGCCGTGTCGCAAAGTCAGGATAGCCATCCTCAAAGTATTGACTAGCCAAGGCGCGCGAACCCAAAGTGCCGAATATGGAACACTCCTCGAGGCTTCGCAGATTGGCGCGTGTGCGTTCCGGTCAGATCGACCTGAATGCGCTCTTGCTGTTCTATGAAACTGTCAACGCCCGCAGTATCAATAAGGCCGCGGCGTTGCTCGCCATGCCGAAGTCCACCATCAGCCGCCGCCTCCGTCTTCTCGAAAAGCAGTTCAATTCAACACTACTTCGGCGTGGTCCACGATCCTTGAGCCTCACTGAAACAGGTCAGGCACTCTACGAGCGGTGCCAAAGGATTGTCGAAGAAATTGAGAGTGCGAGCCTCGAGACGGCCGCTTTCCAGGATGAGATGAGTGGCGTGCTCCGTGTCAGTATGCCCTCTTTCTTCGTAGGCTGGATCGCCGAGGCCATCGCGGAATTTGCGGAGGCTTATCCTGCGATCCGGCTCGACATCCAGGCGCACAACCGGCATGTCGATGTGGCCGAAGAGCCGTTCGACATCGCCATTCATTTCGGAAAGCCTGTCGAGACCTATCATCCGAGTAGGATACTGGCCGAGTTGCCGCGCAACTTCTATGCGACGCCTACCTACCTCGCAAGGCACGGCACACCCGCGCGCCCTTCAGAGCTGTCAAACCATCAACTCATTGTCCATCAGTACCAGCTACGTGACGAGATTTTCCCCTGGTACAGCGACGGGCCTCAAGAAGACACCCTGAAATTGTTGCCCCGCGCTGTCGTCAACAATGCTTTGCTTGTGCGGAAACTGGTCCTCCGGGACCTTGGTCTCGGTCTGATGCCCGACATCATGTGCGTCGACGATGTTGCCGCAGGTCGACTCATCCGTGTTCCGCTGGACTGGAAATGCCCATCGCTTGTCGCATCTGCCACATACCTTGCGCGGCGCTACACCCCCGCCAAGACCCGCAGTTTTCTTGACCACATAGCCGGTTTCCTGCGTCAGCGAACCTTGTCCTAACCGTCGTTGCTGGTGGGAAGAACTGCAGCGAGGGCGGCAGCAGCCCCGCCACCGCGTTCAACGAGGGACTATCTTCTCTTCGCTGCGGAGAGAATCCAAGTGCCCCACTCTAGCGCGGCTCGGGTAAGGAGCGCGGACGTGTCGGCTGCTTGGTACGCGCGTGGATGGTGGTAGCCACCCCATCGAAGAAACTGGACAATGCCGACCAGCCGCGAGAAGCACTTCCGCAAACTGTTCAATCTCCCCGACTACACAATCCAGCCAGCAAAGAATTGTGGGTTCGCCTTACAATATCTGAACGTCGTGATAGGCTTAGAAGGGTGAATCGAAAGGAAAGCCATTTTGGCAGAAGGGGGAAAACCTATGAGCGATACTGGCATTCCCTACCCCGAGGGGCCGACGAATATCATCGAGACTGACTACGAGATCGGTCGGGACAATGTCCAGAGGAAGGTTGGGCCGCTCTCCTTCGACGTTCATAACCCCGTCTTCGCGATTTCAGGGCTGGTGATCGTTGCTTTCGTCATCATCACGCTGGCGCTCCAGAATGATGCAGACGCCTTTTTCACGGGCTTGCGAGACTGGCTGACGGCCAACCTGGACTGGTTTTTCCTGATCGCCGGCAACATTTTCGTTTTGGTATGTCTGGCGGTCATCGTGCTGCCTTGGGGATCGATCCGCATTGGTGGCTGCGACGCCACGCCCGATTTCAGCTATTCGGCCTGGTTTGCAATGCTTTTTGCCGCCGGGATGGGCATCGGCCTTATGTTTTACGGTGTTGCCGAGCCGATCGGGAATTATGACGCGGCGTTCGGAGGAATTACCGTAGAGGATGGGACACGCACCGACTGGGCCCCTCTGAGCGGTGCGGAAGGCGACGCCGAGGGATCGAGACGCTTGGCGATGGCGGCAACGATCTACCACTGGGGACTGCACCCTTGGGCAATCTACGGCGTCGTCGCGCTGGCACTGGCACTCTTCGCCTTCAACAAAGGACTGCCGCTGACGATGCGGTCGATCTTCTATCCGGTCTTTGGGGAGCGGATCTGGGGATGGCCCGGGCATGTGATAGACATACTCGCGGTCTTCGCCACCCTCTTCGGACTGGCCACCTCGCTGGGACTCGGCGCGCAGCAAGCAAATGCAGGGTTGAACTTCCTATTCGGCATGCCGGATACAGATACCTCGAGGGTATTGCTGATCGTCGGCATCACGGCGATTGCGACTTTGTCAGTCGTAGCGGGCCTCGATACTGGCGTGCGGCGGCTCTCCGAGATCAACATGGTATTGGCAGCGCTCTTGCTGCTGTTCGTGATCCTTGCCGGACCTACGCTGACGATCATCCACGGCTTCTTCCTGAACCTTGCGGCCTATGTCGAGTATCTGCCGGCGCTGTCGAACCCATTTGGGCGAGCGGATGACAATTTCCGGCAAGGCTGGACCGCCTTCTACTGGGCGTGGTGGATCTCGTGGTCGCCCTTTGTGGGCATGTTTATCGCCCGCGTCAGCCGCGGCCGGACCGTGCGCGAATTCATGATCGCGGTGTTGCTGATACCTTCGCTCGTATCGGTGCTTTGGATGACGAGCTTCGGCGGCACCGCCATCAGCTTGATTGGCGAGGGCTTCACCGACATCACGGAGGCGGCGCTCGAGCTCAAGCTCTTCGCCATGCTGTCGCATCTGCCGCTGACGACAATCACCTCGTTCGTCGGCATCATCCTGGTCGTCGTGTTCTTCTGCACTTCGTCAGATTCGGGCTCGCTGGTCATCGACACCATCACCGCCGGCGGCAAGGTGGACGCGCCGGTCGCGCAGCGTGTCTTCTGGGCAATCTTCGAAGGACTGGTGGCGATCGCGCTCCTGCTGGGCGGCGGCCTCGCCGCGTTGCAGGCAGCGGCTGTATCGACCGGACTGCCGTTCACGATTGTCCTGCTGCTTGGCTGCTACGCACTGGTGCGTGGCCTGATGACCGAACCGCGCTGAGGGGGGCCGCGCCGACGACCTGAAGGCGTTGGCGACGATCGAGCAGATCGCGTCGGGCAGGCAGCGATGCCGGAAGCCGCCTGTTTCGCGGCAGCCTGTCGTACCTGACCAGTATCAAGGCTTCCGCGTCGAATGCCGTTACGGTTCGGCAATCAGGGGGTCCGTGCAGTGCCGGTCTGCCCCGCACGCTCAGCAACGAAGACCTATCGGTCGGGCGAGGTCGAGGTTCCCGCTCTGCGCGGCATCGACCTTGGTCTCTATCGGCCCCATCCGTTGCCGTGAAACTCATGGCCAAATTCAGGGCTGACCTCCCAGCTTGGCCAGAGGCCGGGCGAATCGAACCTGCAGGTAGTAGCGTCCCTCGCGCCGGGACATGTAGGAAGGCAGCG
>NZ_JAODNV010000034.1 GCF_025398195.1 Chelativorans petroleitrophicus
CGAAGCTCATCAGGTCCGCATGCAATTGCTTAATCGTGCGCTTCTGCTTGCGCGGCCTGTTCGCTTCCGTCCTCAGCGAGGCCGACAGCCGCTCGGCATAGGCATCAAGCTTGCTCGGCCGTTCCGGCACCTGGAAGCGGGGCTCCACCTCGCCGGATCGCAGGTATTTGCGGATCGTGTTCCGCGACAGTCCTGTGCGCCGTGCAATCTCCCGGATCGAATGTCCATCCCGCAAATGCCAGCGTCGGATAACGCTCAGTAACGCCATGCCTATCACTCCAATGTCCCCTGCGATCAACCAGCAGGGGTTGGCTCAAACATGGGTCACTTCTCAATGGAAAAATCCCTCAATCCCGGGTCAGTTCTCGGCGGAAATCAACACTCCAGCCAACCATCTTGCTGAAGATGTTCGACCGCTTTCGTGGAGTAAGGTATGCGAGCAAGGTTGGTCGACGGCACGCTGCTATGCACGGATTGCTCACATGTAAAGGCGGACGCCAATAGGGCAAGTTCGACCGATCCAAGTGGCCAAGTCGACGGCGCTATTCGTCGGTCGTCAATCCCTTGGCGGCGAGAATGCCAGCAAGATTGCTGACTTCGATGACGCTTTTGCCAGCCTTGTAGGCTGCAATGTAGCCAGCTTCGGCGTCTTCCCGCTCCTTGGATTTGCGAGCAACCTCCGCAGCGTCCTCACGCCGAACGATGACTACGCCGTCGGCATCGCCGCGAATTATGTCGCCTGGACGCACGAGCTGGCCGCCAAGGACTATCGGCTCGTTGATGCGGCCCAGTGACTCTTTAACCGTGCCGGCGACGCAGACACTCAAGCTGAAGACGGGAAAGCCGAGTTCGATGATCTCGCGCGTGTCGCGCACACCTGAATCAATGACAAGCGCCGTGATACCTTTAGCAACGCAGGCATTGGCGAGTACATCGCCGAAGAAGCCCGCCTCCGCGTACTCGCCAGCCGATACCACGATGACGTCGCCTGGCATGGCATAGGAGATCGCCACCTGCAGCATGATGTTGTCCCGCGGCGCACATTTTACGGTGAAGGCCGAACCGCAGAATGACATGCTCCGATCGAGCGGCCTGATCTTCGAGCTCACGGCACCGATACGCCCCTGCGCTTCATGTATGGTGGCGACGCTGAAACGCGAAAGCGCTTCGACGTCCTCGGGGCGCGCCCGCTCAATTTTTGTAGTGACGTGAACCATTGATCCTCTTCCTGAATGCTACAAAGGCCGGATCGTGAAGTCCAACCTACAACAGTTTTTTGCACGCATCTGCGATGCGCTTGCAGGCCTCGCGGATTGATGCCTCGGAGGTCGCAATGGACAGCCGGAAATAGGGTGAGAAGCCATAGGCTGCGCCATGGATCGCTGCAACGCCGTTGTCCAAAAGGTGGAGCACGAAATCAAGATCGTTCTCGATCTTCCCGCCATGCGGCGTCTTCTTGCCCATCATGCCCGCGCAATTGACAAACAGGTAGAACGCGCCGTCCGGCGCCCTGCAGGACAGGCCCGGAATAGAATTGAGCATTTCCACTGCGATGTCGCGTCGACGCCGGTAGGCCAAGCGGGTTTCCGCCACGAAGCTTTGGTCACCGGTCAAGGCAGCGACCGCCGCGGCCTGGCTGATAGAAGATGGGCAGGAAGAACTCTGCGATTGCAGCTTGTTGATGGCATCGACGAGCAGCGGTGGCCCGAAGCCATAACCAAGCCGCCAGCCGGTCATGGCATAGCTCTTCGAGACGCCGTTGACCACGAAGATGCGATCTCTAATCAGCGGAGCCGCTTCGACCAGGCTTGTGAACCGCCCCTCCCCGAACCAGATTTCGTCATAAATCTCGTCGGATAACACATAAACGTGAGGATGGCGCTCCAGGATTTCGCCAAGCGCTTTCAGCTCGATTTCGTCGTAGACCGCGCCCGTGGGATTGGACGGACTGTTGAGGATCAGCCAGCGCGTCTTTGGGGTGATCGCCTTCTCCAGCGCTTCGGGCTTGAGCTTGAAGCCATAGGCTTCGGAGCAAGGCACGATCACCGGCTGGCCGTCATTGGCAAGCACCATGTCTGGATAGGATACCCAATACGGCGCGGGTATTATCACTTCGGCGCCTTCGTCCACTGAGGCCATCAGCGCCAAGAAGATGATCTGCTTCCCGCCGCCACCGACCGTGATCGCGTCGAGAGGATAATCTTGGCCCGTTTGGCGCTTTATGCGGGCGGCAATTGCCTTTCGTAGCGGGAGTGTTCCGTTAACCGGCGTATATTTGGTCTCGCCCGCACGGATTGCCGCAATACCAGCATCCTTGACAGGGTTTGGTGTGTCGAAGTCCGGCTCGCCGACTGTCATGTCAATGATGTCACGACCTGCGGCTTTCATTTCCCTAGCCTTGGCGGCGGCAGCGGTGCTGGGGGATGGCTGGATGCGTTTCACGCGTGCGGCGAGTTGGAAGTCTGTCATTTCTCTGAAGACGCCTGAGGTCCATGCGCTCTCAATTATGAATACCAAGACGATAAGCTGGCGATGTCGGACCCGGTAATACCTATTCCATATGGGGGGATAGTGGGCGTCGATGTTCTACAATTGGCATCGGAAAGTCGTCCGACCCCATGCCCAAGATAGCTCGCGGCCCAGCGAATACTGCTGGTCCGGAAAGGACGGCGGCTTTGCCGATCGACCATCCTGGGGAAGTTCATGGATTTTGACAGACTCGCAGCGCTTTCGAAATGGATGTCTGCTTCTCCCGTGGCTGAGCTGGAATGGAGCGAGGGCAGCTTGCGCGTGAAGCTAGTCAGGGCGAGCAACTTCGCGGAACCGCGGAGTTGGCTACCTACTGCGCCTGAGATGGTTGCGGAAACTCCATTGCCGTTTGGTGAATATGTCGTGACCGCCCCCTTTTTTGGCGTCGTTCACCTTGCCCCCGCCTCCGGCGCGCGCCCACACGTCGTCGAGGGGCAGGAGATCAAACAGGGAGATACGCTTTGCACGATCGAAGCCATGAAGGTGTTCAATACCGTCGTTGCCGAGCGTCCCGGTATCCTGAAAGAAATTCTCGTCAGTACGGGCGCGGAAGTATCGATCGGACAACCTCTCTTCCGTATTGCCCCCGACGGTAAAGGTGAGGACACGTGATGCCCGCAATGCCTTTTGATACCGTCTTGATCGCGAATCGTGGCGAGATCGCGCTGCGAATCCTGCACGCGTGCCGACTTCTGGGTCTGAAAGCAGTGTGCGTTTATTCCGATGCTGATCGCGATGCACCGTATTTACCCCTCGCCGACGCTTCAGTTTGCATTGGCCCGGCTGCACCCAGTGCCAGCTATCTCAATATCGAGGCGATATTGATGGCGGCGGACGTGACTGGTGCGCAGGCAGTCCATCCGGGCTATGGGTTTCTTTCCGAGAGCGCGGCTTTCGCGGATGCGGTGAATGATAGCGGTCGCATCTTCATCGGGCCGTCTGGTGACTGCATCCGCACAATGGGCGATAAGGTGGCCGCCAAGCGTGCGATGATGAAAGCCGACGTGCCTTGCGTGCCGGGTCCCGACAACGAGCTGCCTGACGATATGGATGAGGTCGATCGCATCGCCTCGCAGATTGGCTACCCGGTTATCATAAAGGCCGCTGGTGGCGGTGGTGGTCGCGGCATGCGAATCGTACAAACACCGGGTGAGCTACGAAGCGCGGTCATGATTGCCCGCGAAGAAGCATCCCGCTTCTTCGCAAGTCCCGCGATTTACATGGAGAAGTTTCTTGAAAGGCCTCGCCACGTCGAGGTTCAAGTACTTTGCGACAACCATGGCAACGTGGTTTGGCTAGGCGATCGTGACTGCTCGATCCAGCGACGCCATCAGAAAATCATCGAGGAAGCTCCAGCGCCCGGGATAGACCGGTCAAAAATCGCTGATCTCGGAGCTCGCTGTGCCGCTGCTTGCCAACAGATCGGCTATTCGGGGGCCGGCACCTTTGAGTTCCTCTACGAGAACGGCTCATTCTATTTCATCGAGATGAACACACGCCTACAGGTCGAGCATCCCGTGACAGAAATGGTAACGGGCGTGGACATCGTTGCGGAACAACTGCGTATCGCGCTCGACCAGAAACTCTCGGTCAGACAGGAGCAAGTGGTGACGACTGGCCATTCGGTGGAGTGCCGAATTAATGCCGAGGATGCATTTACCTTCATGCCTGTGCCCGGGAAGATTTCGGCGCTCACGCTGCCCGGCGGACCAGGAATCCGCATCGACACGCATTTGCAGCAGGGTTATCGCATTCCCGCCACCTACGATTCCCTGATTGCGAAAGTGATCACACATGGGCGTTCGCGTGAAGAAGCCATCGATCGCATGCGAGGTGCCCTACGACAGTTTCGGATCGAAGGTCTGTCCTGCAATGCCGCACTGCATGCCGAACTCCTGGAGGACAAAGGCTTTATTGCGGGGGGTGTCGACGTGCATTATCTGGAACGTTTCTTGGAAAGCAGGGCTCATCTATGAACCTTGCCCTTTCCGGAACCAACTCCGCGCCGCGCATTAGCCATCTCGGCACTTCCGCTATTCTGTTCGAGGCGCCAGGTGAACTAAATTTAGCTAACCAGCGTCGCATTTGGGCGCTCGCTGAGCGAGCTTCGACTTGGCCGAATGTGCGTGAAGCCGTGCCCGGCCTGACAAATCTTATGCTGATCCTCGATCCGCCACCGCGTGATCCCGACGCGTTGAAACAACTACTTCTTGACGGATGGGCATCCGGCGAAGAGTTGCACCCAAAGCCTAAGACTTTGAAGATTCCGATCGTCTACGGTGGTGAGGGGGGGCCCCATCTCCGGGACGTTGCAGAAGGTACAGGACTCAGCGTCGATGAGGTCGTGCGCCTGCACAGCCAGCCCACCTATACAGTCTACGCCGTAGGGCAGCATGCCGGCTATTGTTACCTAGGGGGGCTGAACCCGCGCCTTTTCATGCCGCGTCGTAAGGTGCCACTCGTAAGCATTCCAGCTGGGTCTCTTTCGATAGCAGGCATGCAGACCGGTGTCTCTGCGTCGAGGGGTCCGAGCGGCTGGCATACAATAGGCCGGGCTGAGATCTCATTCTTCGATCCCACAAATCGCCCGCCTGCACGACTTAAGCCCGGAGACATTGTTCAGTTCGTAGTGGAAGGCATCTTGGAATGATCGAGATCCTGTCCGCTGCACCCTTGATGACAGTCCAAGATATGGGGCGCTCCGGCAACTACCGCTATGGTGTCTGCCGGTCTGGCGCGATGGATCGTGTGGCGCTCGCTATTGGAAACGCGCTCCTAGGCAACGACGAGAATGCCGCGGCCCTCGAGATCCCGATGCCACCGGTCCGGATTTTCTTCCGGTCCGAGATCAACTTTGCTCTGACGGGCGCCGACTGCGTCGCCACGCTCGATGGTTCTCCGATTCCGCCCTGGTGGGCAATGCGGGCGCGTGCCGGCCAAGTGTTGTCGCTTGCTCCACCCCAAACGGGTTCGTGTGCCTACCTTTGTCTTGAAGGCGGAATCAACGTGCCGGAAGTACTCGGGTCGCGAAGCACTCAACTGCGTGAAGGCTTCGGCGGGCTTAACGGTAAACCCGTGTCTCCGGGCGACCGGCTAGATGCGGTGGGGAACGACGTCATTCTTCCGCCCGGTGGCTTGGGTGCCGTACCACCCCGAAACGCGCTCGCCCTCTCAGATTGGCCCGGGATCACGCTGCGTGTCATTCCGGCGGCGGAATACGACAATTATACCGCCGCATCGCGGGACGCTTTCTGGTCGGCGGATTGGCTGATTACTCCGCAAAGCAACCGTGCAGGCTATAGGTTGTCGGGGCCTGATCTAACGCTCACTCATCCGCTGGAGCTGCGCTCCCACGGAATTGTGCCGGGCGTTATTCAAGTGCCGCCTGGAGGTCAGCCGATAATACAGCTGGCGGATGCAGGGACGATGGGCGGCTATCCTAAGATCGGAACGGTGATCGAGGCTGACCTCTGGCGTATCGGCCAGGCTCGAGCTGGGGATAGGTTGCGATTCATTGAGACTGACTATGGAACGGCAATCGATGCGCTCGAGGCTGTAAAACAGTACCTTTACGACATGCGCCGCCAGACCGCCTTGCTACGGAAAGCGGCTAGACGCTGGGAACAGGTATGAATACGGACAACCTCGACCAGCTGCTTCAGCTCATGCGCGAGCATCGCCTTTCGCACGTCTCATATTCAGACGGTGCGATAAAGGTGTCGATGACGCTCATGATGCCGAAGAGTTCCGGAACACTCGCGATAACGGGCTCCACAGCAGCCAAGCCCTTGCTGAATTCCAGCAGTGCCATCGGAACTCTCTTGACGGCGCATCCGGCGCGCTCGTCGGTCACCGTCAAGAGCGGTGATCGTGTCGTGGCTGGCCAGCCGCTGGCATTCATTCAGTTCGGTTACAGCCTCTCGGCGGTGACTGCGAAGGTGTCGGGCATACTTGGACGGCAGCTTGTCAAATATGGACAAATCGTCGGGTACGGCGATCCGATCTTCGAGCTTTTGCCTGATGAATCGGCCGACATGAGAGAAGGTAAATCCCAATGCTAATAGATATTAATGCTGATCTTGGGGAAGGTTTTGGCCCCTATTCAATCGCCGACGACGAAGCCCTTATGCCCTTGATCACCTCGGCTAACGTGGCATGCGGCTACCATGCAGGCGATCCGGTCATTATGGATAGAACGATTCGGCTGGCCAGGGATCATGGTGTAGACCTTGGTGCGCATGTGAGTTTCCCCGACCGGATGGGATTTGGTCGCCGGCTCATTCAAATGGAACCGCATGAACTCGAGAAGCATGTGCTCTATCAACTTGGGGCACTGTATGGTTTAGCCCACCCTGTCGGCCTTCGTATTAAGCACGTCAATCCGCACGGGGCACTCGGCAATCTTGCCTCGGCTGACAAGTGTATCGCGGAGACGCTAGTGCGGGCCGTACGCTCCTTCGACCCGGAGATTCGCTTCCTAGTGCTTCCCAAGTCCGAACTTGAGGTCGCTGCTCGAGCCGCTGGCATGTCCTGCTGGCGGCTGTTTCTCGCGGACCGCGCCTATGCTGGAGACGGACAGCTCGCTCCTCGCGCTTTGCCAGGGGCCGTCATTAAGGATGAAGAACGAGTCGTCGCCCGTTTGGTTCGCCTTATCAAGGAAGGCACGGTCGAAACAATTGATGGGGGCGTCTTGAGAATGGAGATTGATTCGGTTCTCATCCATTCCGATACGCCAGGTGCAATCTCGCTGGCGAGACGAATCCGCCAGCAGCTGATCAACAACGGCGTCGTGATCAGCGCCCTTTCCAGCCATGTGCGGAAAGAGTGACTAATGCGGGGCAGAAGCATGCAGCGGATGGGAGGTGAGAGGGTGAATTCACTCTTTGATTTGTCGGGCAAGCTGGCGCTGGTGACGGGATCGAGCCAGGGCATAGGCTATGCGTTGGCCGATGGGCTTGCTCAGCATGGCGCGGCAATTGTCCTTAATGGCCGCAACCCGGACAAGCTCGATGCAGCGGCAGAGGCTCTACGCGCAAAAGGATTCGAAGTAACGGCAATTCCGTTCGACGTGACGGAAAACCAAGTCACGGAAGATGCTATAGCCCGGATCGAGCGCGAGATCGGCCCGATCGATGTTCTCGTCAACAATGCCGGAATGCAATTTCGCACGCCTCTTGAAGACTTTCCGGGCGACCGTTGGGAACAACTTTTGAAGACCAACATCTCCAGCGTCTTCTATGTCAGTCAGGCAGTAGCGCGGCGCATGATCAAGCGCAGGTGTGGCAAGATCATCAACATTGCTTCCGTGCAGAGCGAGCTGGCGAGACCGGGAATTGCGCCCTACACCGCGACTAAGGGTGCCTTACGCAATTTAACGCGCGGCATGTGCACTGACTGGGCGCAGTACGGCATTCAGGTCAACGCCATCGCGCCGGGTTACTTCAAAACCCCGCTCAACCAGGCCCTGATCGACAATCCGGATTTCTCCACCTGGCTAGTGAACCGCACGCCTGCCCGGCGCTGGGGCGAAGTCCAAGAGTTGATCGGCGCGGCTGTTTTTCTCGCCAGCGACGCCTCATCTTTCGTGAACGGACACACTCTTTATGTCGACGGCGGCATTACGGCCTGCCTCTGAGCCCTCACCACTGATCATCGTGATGGGTGTCAGTGGATGTGGCAAGACAACCGTTGGTACTTGTCTTGCCACAAGGTTAGGCCTTCATTTCGTCGAGGGGGACTCGCTCCATCCCGCAGCCAATTTCGAGAAGATGGCCGCTGGTATCCCGCTTCAGGACGAGGACCGGTGGCCTTGGCTCGATACGATCGCAGCAACAATTGCAGTGGCAGCGACACAGAACCGAGGCCTCGTCGTCTCATGCTCTGCACTGAAAAAGATCTATCGCGACAGACTCCGCGCCGCAGCCGACGGAAAGCTCATGTTTGTATTCCTCCACGGCTCGAAGGAGCTCCTGGCGGAACGCATGGATGCTCGTATCGGCCATTTTATGCCGCCCTCATTGCTTGAAAGCCAGATCGCGACGCTTGAGGAGCCCCATGACGAAGACAATGTAATAGCCATCGAAATCGCTGCCCCGATTGAAAACATTGTGTCTGCGGTTATGAGGGAGTTGAGGATTGGGCAGGAGTCGCTGTAGCACCTTCACCTCTCCCCAAAATATCTCCTGTCGGTTTTCGATCTCATTCTCAGTGTGGACCGCTCCCCGATGCGCTCGGCTGGCGCTAGAGTTTTCCGGCCTTGATCAGCAACACGGGCTGGCTGCGTGTGCTGATTTCATGAGCGCCGCCAGGACCTTGTTCCCGATCGCGCCGTGTGGCCGTTGCTCGTTATAGTCTCTGCGCCAAGCCTCCAACTTTTCCGCCGCATCCGCAAGGCTCAAGAACCAGTGAGCGTTCAAACATTCCGCCCGCAGCCGGGCATTGAACGCTTCGATGAAGGCGTTGTGCGGCATGGTGTTCTTGGTGCTCGATCGACCGATCCGCCCAGTGATATAGCTTGGCGAACCCGGGCCTCGGGTCTCCGGGAGCACGCAAGTGCGGGCAGGCCGTCGCACTGACATGAACCGCGAGTTCGACGTCGTTATCTGGTCACCCCTGCGACTAGCCCGGATGCGCTGCGAGCGCGGATCCGTAATTGTCGTGTCGCCCGCTGGCTCCCTGTTTGTGACCAACTAATGGAGGAGAGCCATGCGGATCATAGGCATGGACATACACAGGGTGGCGGCCGAAGTGGTCGCTGCTTGACGGTAAGATCGTGAAGCTCGGGCGTATTCCAATGCTGCGTGAGAAGCTTGAGGAGTTCGCCCGTAAGGAACTGACCCATGACGATCACGTGGTGATCGAGGCGACCGGCAACGCAGCTGCTGTCGTCGACGTGCTTTCCCCCTACGTTGACCGCATCGTCATCGCCAATCCCAGGCAGGTTCGGATGATCGCGCATGCGAAGGTGAAGACTGATGCCATCGACGCAGCGGCTCTTGCCAAGCTATACGCATCGGGCTTTCTTCCGAAAGTCTGGATGCCCGACCAGCGGACACTTGCCTTGCGCCGGCAGGTTACGCGCCGCATCCAATTGGTTCGCCAACGCGTCCGGTTGAAGAACCTGATTCAGCCGATCCTGCATGCACACCTGGTTCCGCCTTACCCTCACGGGAACCTGGTAAGCATCAGCGGCCGCAAGTGGCTCGCCAGGCAGATGTTGCCCCCAGACGAACGCGAGGCGATCGAACGACATCTAAGCCTCATCGATCAGGTGGAACAGGCGCTGACACGGGTGGACGCCGATATCGCCAAATGTACAATGACCGACCGGACGATCCGGCGCCTGCGTCGACGTCGCCGTCGCTTCGGGAGTGGCCGCCGCTATTGGTGACATCTGTCGGTTCAGCGATCCGCAAAAGCTCGCCGGCTATCTCGGGTTGAACCCGAGTGTGCGGCAATCCGGAGAAGGGCCGGCGTATCATGGTCGCATTACCAAACAGGGTCGCGGCCATGCCCGGGGCATGTTGGTCGAAGCGGCGTGGGCGGCAGCCAGATCCCCGGGTCCACTTCGGGCATCCTACAGACGTGTCGCTGCTCGCCGCGGCAAGCACATCGCCGCTGTCGCCACCGCGCGCAAGCTGGCGATGATTATCTGGCACATGTTGCATAAGGGTGCTGATTACATCTGGTGTCGGCCGGCCTTGCTCGCCCGCAAGTTCAGCACTGTCGAACTACGAGCCGGCCTGCCGGCTGATCACGCCAAACGCGGTGCAGCTTACGATTACAATATCCCTGAGAAACGAGCAGAAGAGAGATCGAGGGTCGAGAAAGCGGAAGCTGCCTGCACCGACTTCACCGCGGGGTGGCGAACACGGGTGAAGAACCGGAAGTCTGTGGAAAAAGCTGTCCAACGAGTTGATAGGGGTATTCTTCTACAACATCCGTGTCGGTGGGCTTGCCCGGCCGCGAGAAGTCGAGCGTGACGCCCCGCTGGTAAGCCCAATAGAGAAAGTGCCAATACCGAGGCTGGAGGTAACATCATCTTTTCAACGGGGGAACAGCAAGAAGGTCGCCGAAGATCACCTTGACGGCCGCAGACCCTCCCGCTAGCGCCACATGCCGCGCATACGTGCTTTCAGATCCACGCGAACGGTTGGGTGTGGCGACTGCCCGCCATGATCTGCCATCGGAGGCGGCCAGGAGATCTGTGAAAACCGCTCCAGCATGGAGTCCGTGATAAAGCGGGTGCGCGAGGCATAGACATGCTGATCTCCCCTCGCCGCCTGACCGTGGACGAAGAAGCGCTGCGGTGTGATCAGGTGCAGGCTGTCCTTTGCCCGTGTCATCGCCACATAGAGGAGCCGCCGTTCCTCCTCGATTTCCTCCCGCTCGCCGACTGCAAGATCGCTTGGGATGCAGCCATCCACCGCATTCAGCACGAAGACCTTGGTCCATTCCTGGCCCTTGGCTGAGTGGATGGTGCTGAGGATCAGGTAGTCCTCGTCGCGATGCGGCGGGCCTGCCTCATCGCTGGTGGCCTCGGGAGGATCCAGGGTCAGGTCGGTGAGAAAGCGTTCCCGCGAGGAATACCCGGCTGCGATCTGCTCGAGCTGCAGGAGGTCGGCCCGGCGCGTGGTGGCGTCCCCGTGGATGCGCTCCAGATGCGGCTCGTACCATAGGCGTACATGTTCCAGATCGGACGGCCAGCCCGAGCGCGATCTGAGGCTGGAGAACAGCTCGACGAATCCTGGCCAGTCCGCTTCGGCCCTCGCAGGCGCGCGGAAGAACTGCAGCCCAAGCACAGGATCGAGCGCACGCTCCATCGCTTCCATGGCAGAAGCGGCGGCAGAGGGTCCTATTCCTGGCAGCAACTGCATCACCCGGAAGGCGGCCACACGGTCCTTGGGGTTCTCCGCAAACCTTAGAACAGCGAGAACGTCCTTCACATGCGCAGAGTCCAGGAACTTCAGGCCACCGAACTTGACGAAGGGGATATTGCGGCGGGTAAGCTCGACTTCCAGCGGCCCGGAGTGATGCGAGGCCCGAAACAGCACCGCCTGCTGTTTCAGCGCGAATCCTTCCTCCCGTGCCTCAAGCACCTGTTCTGCGACATAGCTGGCCTGTTCGGCCTCGTCCCGGACCGTCACGAGCAGCGGTTTCTCAGCCGAGCGTCTTTCCGTCCAAGAACGACGATGAAGATCGGCATGGCCAATCTCCCCTACAACATCACCCGATACGTCTGGCACGAAAAAAGAGCGGCGGCCGCATGATGCGGCACCGCGATGAGGCCGTCCGGCCGTCGAAATCCAAAGTCGTCATCGCATCACAGCGCCGTCGTTCCGCTGAAGATCATCCTTCAAGCCGACCTTGACCGGTAATTAGAGATCTCCAGCGTCATTGCTGCTCATCTTTCCGATGTCAGCTCCGATAAATCTCAACAGGTTTCGGCAATCTGAGCATTGTGCGCCCTTGCAAAAAAGTATAGAAAATATGCTTAGGAGGACTGTGGGGTAGTTCAGCTAATGGGCTTGGGGACGATGATGAAGCTTCCGTATATTACGGTGCTGGCGTTATCAACTGTTTTTGTGGCGTCTGGCGCTGGGGCCGAAACACCGTTGCCGGGAGGGCTGCCGCCGCTTCCACCGCCGACGAGAATAGAACAACTTCAGAATGAGCGAGAATTGCTCGAACGGGAAGCGCGCGAGATCGGTGGACGCAGAACGATTCAGGAATCACTCCGTTCGGTCAATCTGCGGATCAGCGAGCGGCTGGCGCAGATCAAGCAATTCGAGGAAGTTGCCAAAGAGCTCGGAACGACCATTGACGAGCTTGAGAATATGCAGGCTGAGGCGAAGGCTGAAGTCGAAAAAATAGCGAAAGGTAGCAAGGCCGATGAAGGAATCATCCAAGGCACCAAGCTTGCTAGGTTTATGGTAAGTCGGTTAGTCGATCAATCGCTGCGAAGGGTTGCTAGGGGACTTGGTTTTGTCGCTGATCTGACCATAGAAGGTATGACAGTTCACATAAAAAATGTAACAACGGAAAGTTTTCAGGAGCTAATAGATAAACAACGCCTGAACCTTAGAGACATAAACAATCTCTTGTTGGCGCTTTACAAAGATGTAGCTGTGGAGCGAATCGTGCTGAAGCGGCTGCAGGAAATCGACCGGAGGAATGCAGAGATTATCCGGGAAATTGTCGCCGAACGTGAGCGCGCAGAACAAAGAAGGCTGGTACGGCAACCAGTTCTCGACCGTGAACAAGATACTGAATACGACAGGCTTCTCGACGAGATAGAACGGGTGCGTTTTCAGCTCAAACTGGCGGAATTTGAGGGAAAGCGCGCGGACGTCGAACTTCTGCGTCGCCGCCTGACCGAATTGGAGCGTCTGGCTGATGAACTGGATGAAGTGCCGCCCTCAAACATCGGGATGTTGCCGGGCGGATGCGGCACCGGTCTTTTTTATATTCCTGGAACTGACACTTGCCTGACGATCGGTGGTTACGTGAGGACTTCGTTTCAAGAGGTTGCCTCGAGCCCCGGCATAGGCACCATCCGCACAGGCACAAACGAGACGATGGCGTTCTCATTCAGCGACAGCCTTCAGTACTGGGGGGGCGGCATTGGATTGGAATATGGGCTTGGCAGCTCCATGTCTGTCTTCGGCATTCCTTCTGTGCTAAGCTACCGGTTCGTGTTTGGCGAAGTTGCGGGCTCATGGGCAGAGGCTCAGTCCGAGGGCTCGCTTGAGATCGGCGCAGACATCAATCTGGTCGGGGCGACGCTGCTGAGGGAGGATCCCACTTTCGGCACCGGCTGGTCAGCTGTTGCGCCGGGATTCGGCCTCAGCGGAAGCGCGGATATAAATAGTACCTGGGCCACCGGCTGGGTGGGGCTGGGGCATACTGTTCCCTTGGAATCGCGTGAAGGGTCAGGATCAGCGCTTGTATTGAAAGCCGGCCCCTTCATTGAGGGCATTGACTTCGATTCCTCCGGTCGTATGGATCTTACCTTCCTCGGATCCCCCTTTGGCGGCGTCTTCCAAACTTACGACCTTGAGACCCGCGACCTCTATGTCGGCGTGAAAGCTGAAGCGGCCTATGTTTGGCAGCCGAGTTCGCCGTTGCAGTTCTCTGTTGGAGCAAGTCTGTCCGTTGGCTATCACGGAGCACGGGGTTGGATTAACCAGGAGACTGGCTTCCCTGGCGGGATCGTCTACCAGTCTGACGACTACCGGCGGGACAGCCCGTTCCTCGGCTTTGGAGTTAGCGCGAGCGTTAAATGGATTCCAGACGAGAACGTTTCGATCGAATCGGGCGTCACCCTTGACTTTGTGCCCAATGTGACAGCGTACCAGATACCTGAGAATCCCAGCATGCAGCCTGGCAGCTTTGCGCAAGAGGATATCTGGCGCTTGGGGGTAAAGATTCTGCAGGCCAAGGTCTCCTTCTGACATGCGGTGTTCCTGCTCCAAAGTGGAGCAGGAACACTTTATTGGGTGCTTTTTGTCGTTCAGGATAAACGTCCTTTACCTGAAAGCCTGCATTCGCGCCGTCTCTGCCGTTGTCATTCGTTTGAGAGAAATCCTCCGATTGCATGGCTACGTGGAACAGAATCGAGAGCGGTTGTGACCTGCTCCCCTGATTGTCCGCGCTTATAAGCTAGCCCTGTTCACGTTGTGGTCCTTCATGGACCGGATTGCAA
>NZ_JAODNV010000035.1 GCF_025398195.1 Chelativorans petroleitrophicus
CCGCGCTGAGGCCGTCCGGCCGTCGAAATCCAAAGTCGTCATCGCATCACAGCGCCGTCGTTCCGCTGAACATCATCCTTCAAGCCGACCTGGACCGGTAATTAGAGGTCTCCATCTGCTATAAGTTGAGGACCATGTATGTGGGAACGCGCAGCGCTCCTACTCACGAGACGCCTTCATCGTCAGTGACCCCTGTCGGAAAGCACCTGCGCCGTTTCAAGCTCGATGAACTTCCGCAGCTCTGGAATATCGTCCGCGGGGAGATGAGCTTCGTGGGGCCGCGGCCATGCCTGCCGTCACAGCATGAACTGATTGCCGCGCGGCGAAAGCTCGGAGTCTATGCCCTTCGCCCCGGCATCACCGGCATTGCCCAGGTGAAGGGCGTGGATATGTCGGTTCCGGAGAAATTGGCCGAGCTCGATGCGACGTATCTTGATAGCGGATCGATTGCCACAGACCTTCGGCTGATTATCACGACTGCTTTGGGCGCAGGTCAGGGAGACCGGATTCTCAAACGGGGGTAGCGGCAAGGCAAGACGAAGCTGACGCTGCCTACAGCCCCATCGCTTCGATCATTGCTGCATTCACCTTCCGTACATCGAAGCGTTCCTCCGCCAGCTTCCGGCTCTCAGCGCCCATGGAGGCGATGAGGTCGGGCGAGGCGATGAATTTCCGCATGCCACCGGCGATGGCTTCCGGATCTCGCGGAGGAACAAGAAAACCATTGCGCCCCTCAACAACCGTCTCGCGACAGCCGACGGAGTCGGTGGTGATCACCGGGCGCGCCATGGCCATCGCTTCCTGTGTACTGCGCGGCACTCCTTCCCTATAGGATGGCAGGACAAACACCGAGGTTTGCTCAAGGTAAGGTTGGACGGGGACATGGCCCGGCCATTCCAGGATGCCTTCCTGCACCCAGCCTTCCACATCCTTTTCCCGAATGGATTCTGGGTTGTCATCCAGCCCGCCGACGAGCAGGAAGCGCGTATGCGGATGCGCCGCCTTCACCTTCCGTGCCGCCTCGACAAATTCCAGCACCCCCTTGTCGCGCAGCAGGCGCCCCACAAAGGTGAATGTGATTGGAGACAGGACCGGCGGGGTGGGCTTCCAGGCTTCCAGATCTACGCCGATCCCGCCGATCTTCACCGGTTGTCCGGGCGAAACGAGCGCCATGTTGGAAAAGTCAGCGATATCATCATCATTGAGGAAGAAAACCCTATCCGCTCGCCTGAGCGCAAAACGGTAGAGACTGGTGACAGTGCTGCGCAATAGGCGCTGGGCGAAGTTTTCGTTCGGCCGCCTAATGAACACATAGCCAAGGCCCTCGATCATGGCAAAACGATGCGGAACACCTGCCAACCATGCAGCCATCGTCCCATAGATCGATGGCTTGGCGGCATAGCTGAGCACGACATCGGGCTTGATGTGTGAAAGTTCTCTGTAGAGAGAGAACAGCGTCCACAGATCGGCCAATGGATTAAGGCCTATGCGCGTCAGAGGAATTTCCACCGGCTTTGCCCCCAAGGCGCGCAGAGCTTCTGCCGTTCCTTCGTCAATATCGGGCCCAAGGGCGAAAACCTCATGTCCGCGGGCGAGAATATCCTCGATAAGGGGTCCACGAAAATTGATGAGAGAAGGGGCGTAGTGGCTGATAATGGCGAAGCGCTTTGCGGTCAACTGAGCCCCCAGACCGAATGATAGCGTGCCACCATGGCCTCAAGCGAGAATTCGTCAACGATGCGCTGCCGCGCGGCGCGCTGGCGGCGGTGCCATATATCATCCTTTTCCTGTTCGGCCAAAGCCTCGGAAATCGCACTTGCTAAAGCCTCGGAATCCCGTGGCGGAACGACCCACCCGGTGTTGCCCACAATCACGGCCGCGTCGCCAACATCAGTGACCACGCATGGGGTTCCACAGGCCATCGCCTCCGCGACCACATTGGGGAAGGCCTCGCTATAGGATGACAAGACATGCAGATCCAGCGCGTTCATCAGCGAAGGGATGTCTGATCGGCGCCCCAGGAGATGAACATTTTCCATCCCTCCGGCCTCCTGCAACAGGCGCATGAGCTCGGCATTGCTATCGTCACAATCCGTGCCCGCAAGGACAAGGTGGAGGTCCGGCATCCGCTTTCGCAGGAGGGAAAAAGCCCTGATCAGATTGGCATGGTCCTTTTGTGGATCCCACCTGCCGACAAGACCGAGAACCCGCGCATCCGCTACGATCCCAAGCTGCTGGCGGAAAGCCTGCCGCGCCTCAGCATCAGGAGAAAATTGCGCGATGTCATAGCCATTGGGAATAACGGTGAATTTTCCGGCATCATACCCGTTGGTAATGTGGACATCCTTCGCCTTCTCCGCGCAAGCAATAATGCCTGAAGGCACATAAGGCGAAATTCGCGCGCAAAGCCGATCCACCATGCGCGTGCTGCGGCCCGTTGTTCCGGGCACAAGGTCCGTGTGGCGGATGCCCCAATAAATGTTCTTAACTCCAGCAAGCTTCGCAATCACGCCGCCGACCAGATTGGCGTGATACATCCATGTCTGCACAATCTGCGGGCGCTCTCTGCGCAACACGGCCCATAAGCGCCTCAAGCCGCTTAAGGTAAGTCGCCCGCGCGGCATATCGAGGCAGTGAACCTCTATCCCTTTGGCTGAGAGCAAGGGGGCATACTTCCCACCGTCCGACAGCGATACGACAATATGGCGATGGCGATCATCGAAGGTAACGAGCCTATAAAGCACAGCCTCCGCCCCGCCATCGTTCAGGCCGGTGATAGTGTGGAGGATTTTGGTCATGCCCCCCATCCGAGATATGGGAGTCCTATTCTTTGATAATATTGCAACGTGGCATACAGAATCATCGACGAGGTAAACAAATTTCTCCTCCATCCTGTCAGGCTTAACCCCGACAAAAGCACAAGGAGAAGTCCGCTTTCAAAAATTCTCGCCGTCACCTCGATCTGGAAATATGTCGCCAAATAAAATGCAATCAACGACAATGAGAAAACATGATTCCTTGCAAACTTACTTCCAGACAACAAAAAGAGTATTAGGACTGACGACCAATATAAAAAGCCCAAGCCGGACACATCCGTACTCACAAAATCATACTGGCCTGCCTGCCGTGCCCCCAAAACTGATGCAATATATGGAAGCGATGCACCGACGATTAAACCGGACAAACCAGCTAGTAATACACAAATATATGCATCCATCCGCATCAGGCGAAAAATATGTATCGATAGCATTATAAGAATAACAAAAGCGAACGAGGAATGAATGAATGGGCTCGCTCCAATAAAAAACCATCGCGCTCTGGACCGAAAAGCGAACCATCCCAAAAAAAATATCGCGATCGCATAACCTTGCCTCAGATGAATGATATAATTTTTAATAAATTGAACTAAAAGTAGAAACAGAAGTATCCATATAACCTCCCTACTATATCTTGATATAGCGACCCACGAAACGGTAAAAGAAGAAAAGAATATTATTGCTCTAACAACCAACTCTGGGGGCATGATTTTACGCAATAAAATATTAGTTGCCAACCAAAGTGGCTCGTTACTTAGAAATGACAGCAACCCATCATTCCAATATCGTAATAGTATTATATCCGATTGATCAGCGTATGTAAGATAATTTAACCTGTCTTTGAATACGTCTAATGGTAGCATGGCTAACGCTGCTGCATAGAGCAATGCGATAAGAAAAGCGGCACTTTTGTAAGTAGCCTCTTCAGACGCAGGTAAACTGTAAGCCGCACCCCCCATTTAGCATGCCGTCAGTATATCTAGATATTGGTCGATGGCACGTGATGCAGAAAAATGTTGCGCCCGCTCTGTAACGGCGAGAGGTTTGGACTGCAACGATTCGGCAATAGCGTGTGACAACGCATTCGCGTCCCCCACCGGAACCAATCGCCCCCATTTTCCATCTTCAAGAATTTCTGCAGGGCCAGTCGGACAGTCTGTACTTACAATTTTTGCGCCGCATGCCATGGCCTGAACAAGGCTGGTGGGTAAGCCTTCATAGCGCGAAGAAAGAACGTAGACCGAGCAGGCCCCCATCCAACCAAAGGGGTTGGGCTGGAAACCGGGCATATCCACTACATCCTGCAATTCGAGGTGATGGATGCGTTCTTCGAGTTCGGCACGCAAGCTGCCTTCACCCAAAATTACTAGCCGAGCATCGTTATTCTTGCGCACTCGCGCGAACGCTTCCAACAAAGTTGGGTAATCTTTTTGGGGCTCCAGCCGCCCCACGGCCAAGATTACCGGCGGCTGGTCGGATTTCAACCATGGATGATCGGGGACACTCCTCGCCTGTGCTCGGATCGCGTCGATATCCACGGGATTCGGTATAGCTGAAATACGGTCTAAGGGAATATCCAATTGCTCATGCAATTCCGCAGCCATCGCGCGCGAAACAGCAACGACGCCATCAGCTAAAGGATAAAATCGGCGCATTAATCGAAGCATCCGGCGCCCCGCCCGTGTTTCTTGCAAGCTCGTGAGGCTGTTGTGCTCACTCACTACCATTCTTGTTGGAGCACCCGAAACTTTTCGCGCAAGTATGGCAATAATGTTAGCATGATTCAAGGCGGAGAGCATCGCATGCGGCCGTTCCCGCCGCAAGTATCGAGCCAAAGGCACTAAGGTCGCCAGCACCCTCCCCTTGTTCAGATTAACGATCCGAACAGCGCTGCACACTTCCGGCAGATAGGGACCTTCCGCCTGCACCAACACCAGATCGACCCTATGGCCGCGCTCCGCAAAGCCATTCGCAAGTGTAACCATCACTCGCTCTGCGCCGCCCCCGCGCAGGGAAGGAACAAAGATCGCTATTCGCGCAACCACGATTAATTCCGCAATTCTCTTTCTGGTAAAAGTCCTACGAAAAGTGACCTCCAGCGATCGGAAATATGTACCTCGCTAAAACGACTTCTTGCCTCTACCGCGCGCGAGGACATGTTTGCTCTTAATATCTCGTTGCCCATCACTGTTTCCAATGCCGCAGCCAAGGCATCAATATCATTCGGGCGCACCAAAATCCCATCGATGCCATCCCGTATGATATCTCGAGGGCCAAAAGGACAATCAAAGGAAACGGAGGGCAGGCCATAGCAAAGTGCCTCTGCAAGCGTATTGCCAAATCCTTCAAATCGCGAAGACATCACGTATACATCAGCAGCCGAGAACCAATCCCCGAGATTGCCTACTACACCTGGCAATGCAACTGCATCTTCAAGCCCCAGCTCCTCAATTTGGTCAAGAAGTTGCTCTCGATCTGGTCCCTCTCCTAAGATGACAAGTCTCCACTCCGGAAATTTAGCATGTAGCTTTGAGAAAGCAGGCAGCAGAAGATCGAAACCCTTTTGCGGTGTTAGACGGCCTACCGCAAGGAGCAACAGCTCCCCTCCAAGCTCCTGCAGTATTGGGGCGGGCGGTATGATGCTGGCGTTTCGCTCAATCGGCAAGGGAAATGAAATGGGATTAGGAATGATGGGAACGCCCCGGCACCCGGTGTGCAAACGAAGCCAATCGCCGGTCTGTGCTGTCAACGCAGTCACGGCACCCAACCGAGGATAGATGATACGACGAAGAAACGTCCATGCAACGCCTAACGGAAGACAGGGCGGATAATTATGCTCAGATCCTATGGCGATGCAGCGAGTGCCTGCGGCAGCCAATCCGCTGAGAATGTTGCAGGTTGGCATAAATCCAAGAACCACATCGGCCTTCTCGCTCAGAATGATCCTTCTGAGATCCCTTACAATAGCAAGATTGTTGAATATGGCGGATACAAATCCAGGACTGGGGCGCAGCCGATCAAGTGCAATTCTTTCGACGTTATCCGGAACCGAATAAAAGTCTCGGCTCCCACCATCCAATGTAACCAGAACAACGCTATCCGTTTTTGCAAGATTCCTTGCTAATGTAACGGCGACACGCTCGGCCCCCCCGGAATTCAATGATGGTATTACAAAGCATATTTTCATGAACTAATCCAGGCGCAGCAATAATGACAATTCAACTCACTCTACGGCTTCGCTCCGGATGAGAAGCAAGCACATTGGCGAAGCCAAGGTCCCCATCTGTCACAGCGCTCAACTGTCCTCGTTCGCCGATAATGTTGAGCCTATAGCCCATTTCGATGAGATAGGCGAACAACGTGTCAATATTTTCTCCCGCTGCTCTCAAGGCCGATGCATTTGCTTCAAAAATGATATATGGCTTGTATTTTGATATGGTGCTCTCACCCCCTCGTAGGACGGCAAGTTCTGCTCCCTCAACATCGATTTTAATTACATCAACGGGCCCTATTTGCTCCGTAAAGTCATCCAATCTGAGCAACAAAATCTCCTCTATTGTTCGATACCCCGGGCCCTCTCTAAACAAGCTGGGAAGCCCGGCATTATTTGTTCCGTCATCGAATAGAGTGTCACTCTCGAAGATCGGCACTTTTTGTCCGGAGATATCTGAAAGCCCGCAATCGAATATAATGACATTACCGTAGTTATTTACTTGGAGATTCTCTTCCAATCGCTTACGCAAGTGAGATACAGGCTCGAACGCGTAAACTTTACCTTCTGTAAGCATTCCCGCTGCACAGACGGTGAACACCCCTTGGTTTGCTCCAATATCTACAAAAACAAATTCCTTTTTTAATATCCGCTCCAAAGTATCCAATTCTGCCTCGGAATATTGGCCGCGAAAAAATAGCTGGCTGCCTATGTGCTCACCAAGATCACATATGAATTTTGAGCGTCCTCGGAAATCATCAATAACCAAACGTGATAATGCAGACTTCCTGTGAGCGATTTTAGCTACTGATCGCCTTATCAACTCAGCTACGCGCGGGAGACCTGTTCCGTTGAATTTATAAAGGACGCGGGTCACCCTACGAAGTAACCGGCAGAGCAACATCAACTGGCGATCCCTCATTGCCCACTCACCATCGCTTTCACGTTAGGGCTTCTGCGAAAGGCAAGGAAGCCGCCGATTAGAAATGAAAAGGCATAATAGGAGACTGAAGAGGCGGCAATTGCGTAAATTCCAATATCGTAGAGGATTATTATGGTACCAATTTTCGCCAAAATTCCAACAGACGTCATTAACAATACATTTTTCAAGCGCCTTCGAGCGGAAAACCACTGAACTAAGACAATGCTCGAAAAATAAAAAGGCAAATATAAGCATGCAACCCTAAGCACTGACGAAACTCTGTCCGTATCTTGTGCATGAAAAGCACCTCTTTCAAAAAGCAACTTCACAATTATGTTAGAAGCGTTCCATATAATAAGTGAGGCGAATATTCCTAAAAGGAACATTATAAAACTCCATATTCTGGCTTGCCGCGCTATATCTTCATATTTCTTATTAATAACCCCGATGGAAAAAACTGGCAGGGTAGCACGGGCCACTACTGTTGCGCCGAGCGAGGTTGCCAAAGCAATAATTCGGTCTGCGTATCCAAGTGTAGAAATTACGTTATCTCCCATACTTGCCGCAGAAAAGCGATCTATGGGGGTGCTCAATCCACTAAGCAGTTGATTGATCAACATAACACCTAAGGCCGCTCCCGCTGCCTGCCAGGCGGGAGAGCGAAAATCAGGCAAAGTTATGCCAGCTAGGGACTTGTCGGCCTTTTGCGTGAGGCTCATAAGGATGAGCATCTGGAGCCCGAAGCCGGCCACCGTGCCCCAAAGCAAGGGCTCGATTGCCGCTGTGGAAGCAAGCAACAGTACGAACAACAGAATGAGGGCGGACGGCGTGGCTTCGAAAAACGTATAAGCGAACTTGCGTCTACTCTGGAGGCGAAGAGCCAGATAGCCAGTTACCATGATGAAGCCCGCTGTAGGCGAGAGCCACATGACGGCGGACCGGGCGAGCGCTATCGTCTTTGCATCCAAGCCACCGGCGATCCAGCCGGCAATTGGCGGTCCGGCAAAATAGGTCAGGATCGTGGAGAAAACGGCGAGGGCTAGATAGAGTCCGTTGAGTTGCGATATGTATTTTTCCCGTTCCTGCCCCTCCAACCCCGCCAGTCTTGGCACAAATACAACAAGAGAAACAGAGCTCAAGATCACCGGCAGCCACGTTGTGATCGCCAAAGCAAGCAAGTAGGCGTCGACGACGCCGCTCACACCATAGCGCCAAGCTACTGCCACTTCCTTTGCGGCCCCGATCACCTTGGCAGCGAGTACGAGGGCGCCGACCGTGACCATTCCGCTGGCGATAAGCTTGTGATTTGCGTGAAGCCTGGCGATGAGCTTCAAGGCTATGCGCTCCCTAACGCGTAGTACCCACGATACCAATCCACGAACCGCCTCACGCCCTCGCGCACGGGCGTCCTGGGCTTGTAGCCCGTGGCCTTCGCAAGCTCGCTCGTATCGGAATAAGTATCGGGCACGTCGCCCGGCTGCAGCGGAAGAAGCTTGCGGATCGCCTTTTTTCCAAGCGCTTCTTCCAGCGCCTCGATATATTCGCCGAGCTTCACCGGAGTGGAGTTGCCGATATTGAATATCCGCCAGGGCGCGCCCGATGTCGCCGGATCCGGGTTTTCCGCGTCCCAGGCGTCGTTCGGCTTCGCCGGCTGATCGGCGGCTCGGATCACCCCTTCCACAATGTCGTCGACATAGGTGAAGTCGCGCGTGTGGTTGCCGTGGTTGAAGACCTCGATAGGCTCGCCGGCAAGAATGTTGCGCGTGAACTTGAACAGCGCCATGTCAGGCCGGCCCCAGGGGCCGTAGACGGTGAAGAATCTGAGGCCCGTGGTCGGCAGGCCGAAGAGGTGCGAATAGGAATGGGCCATCAGCTCATTGGCCCTCTTCGTCGCCGCGTAGAGCTGAAGCGGGTGATCCGCGCCATCATGCTCGGAGAAAGGCATCTTGCGGTTGGCGCCGTAGACGCTCGACGTGCTGGCGTAGACCAGGTGCCCTACCTCGTGGTGCCGGCAGGCTTCCAATATATTTGTGAAGCCCACGAGATTTGACTGCACATAGGACTGGGGGTTCTCGAGCGAATAGCGTACACCGGCCTGCGCAGCGAGATGAATTACCCGGTCAAACCCACCTTCGCGGAAGGCGGCATCAACCGCGTCCCGATCGGCAAGATCGGCACGGATGAAGCGGTAATCGGCCCCCTGCCTTCTGGAGAGCTCGTCGAGCTCGGCAAGGCGTGCTTCCTTGAGGGCAGGATCGTAGTAATCATTGACCACGTCGAAGCCGACCACGCTGTCGCCGCGTTCGATCAGCCGCCGCGCCACATGAAAGCCGATAAAACCGGCGTTTCCGGTGACAAGAATTTTCATGGGTGGACCATTCCTAAATCAAAGCCGCAGGTCGCTTTCATCAGCCGCGAGAACACATTTCAGGTCGTAAAGCACATGCAGCGGTTTGCCTAAGGCGCGAATTGCGTCGGCTCCCATTTGCCGGAACTCTTCGTGTGCCACCGCGAGGACTATGGCGTCATAAGCGCCCTTTGGCAGCTGCGCAAGCGGGCATATTCCATATTCGGCCTCTGCGACATTCGCGCTGACCCACGGATCGAACACATCAGCCGTAACATTGTAGGCTGAAAGCTCGCGTACGATATCAATCACACGGGTGTTGCGGACATCCGGGCAATTTTCCTTGAACGTAAAGCCCATGACCAGGACGCGCGAGCCGTCCACCTGAATGCGTTTCTTGAGCATCGCCTTTACAAGCTGCCCTGCAACATATTCTCCCATCCCGTCATTAATCCGGCGCCCAGCCAATATGACCTGCGGATGATATCCCAGGCTTTCCGCCTTATGGGTCAGGTAATATGGATCAACTCCGATACAATGCCCGCCCACAAGGCCGGGCCGGAACGGCAAAAAATTCCACTTTGTTCCCGCGGCCTCAAGCACCGCCTGCGTATCGATTCCCATACGGTTGAAGATGATGGCCAATTCGTTCACAAGCGCGATGTTGAGATCCCGCTGGGTATTTTCGATGACTTTGGCGGCTTCCGCCACCTTGATTGACGGAGCAAGATGCGTTCCGGCCGTGACGATGGCGGCATAAAGGTCATCAACAAAGCGCGCCACCTCGGGGGTCGATCCCGCAGTGACTTTCTTGATATCAGTCAGGCGATGAGCTTTATCTCCCGGGTTGACTCGCTCCGGGCTATAGCCAACAAAGAAGTCGCGATTGAACTTGAGCCCCGATGCCCTTTCAAGCACAGGTACACAATCCTCTTCGGTCGCACCGGGGTAGACAGTGGATTCATAAATAACGATATCACCGGCCTTAAGAGCACGACCAACCGTCTCGCTAGCCATAAGGAGCGGAGTGAGATCAGGACGCTTATGAGAATCGACCGGGGTTGGAACAGTAACTATATATATACTTGCCTCTGCCAACTCTGTGGGATCATAGGTGAAGCTCAAATACTTCGCCGAAGCCAACTCCTCGGGAGTGACTTCTAGCGTGTGATCCCGTCCTGAGCGCAACTCCTCAATGCGATCGCGCTTCATATCAAAGCCTATGACGCGCCGGGACTTGCCAAACTCGACTGCCAGCGGCAGCCCCACATATCCGAGACCGATTACCGCGAGTATCGAATTTTCCTTTGGCAGCATTGCAACTCCACAGCTGGGCATTATGGTCGTGACTCTTCAAATCGTGGACTAGCTGAGGACGCAAAGCACATCGTGGCCAACGTCCGCAAGGCATGCGCCCGTAACGAGGCCGACATAGCCGGTTCCGAAAATCGTCAGCTTCATTTGACTACAGCCCCTTCAACCGGCGTTCCATACGCCCATAAGAAGTCAAATGTGAAGCCACCTGTTCGATCCGCCCGTCGCTTGAATGGCAAACTCAGCCTTGCAATTCAATCCGGAACGGAAGCTCCCACGTGGCAATCCACCGTGTATGAACATCGCAAGTTAAGCGATAAAAAGGCGAGCTTGAAAATGGGCTGGCCCCCGCGGGATGTGAAGATCGTTCAAGGAATTGGCCGGCACTGGAAATCCCTTCATAATGGCCGACAACATCTTGAACCGCAGATCGCCGAACAGGTCAGGCGTCGAGAGCTTGATTCCATCTCGCTGTTACGGCAGCGTGGCTGCTTGGGATAGGGATACAGCACTAACATGCATCGACACTAGGGCGCGCCGCAGTCACCTTATTGAACCGCGCCGGGTTTGCCGGAGGCTGATTTGGTTTAGTTACGCGGCCATGGCTTCAGTTTCCAGAGCCGCGTAGA
>NZ_JAODNV010000036.1 GCF_025398195.1 Chelativorans petroleitrophicus
GCGCCATGGCGCAGGCCACTGCCACCTGGCCTGGTTTTGCGCCGCCGCGTGGCCGGATTTTGCACCGCCGTTGACACATATCCCGCATCACGGAATTATTTTTCTGTATTTTAGAATTCCTGGACTTGGTTCGGTGACACTTGCGTCGTTCATCTTGTGTGAAGGCAAACGATTGGATATTCCGGATTGTGGGAAATCGCGGATTCTCAGCTATGCCCAGAAGGAAAACACCGTCAAGCAAAGACAACCTCAAGTCGCTTCACAAGTTATCGACGATCCTTGACTGTTTCTCGACGGCGCATCGGGCGCTGTCGCTTGCGGACATTTGCCGAATGACGGGTTACCCGCGCAGCACAACTCATCGACTATTGGCCTCCATGAAGGAGGTGGGGCTGCTTGACCAGGATCGCGAACGCGAGCGCTATCGTCTGGGCATCAAGCTTTTCACCTATGGCAACATTGTTCTTGCCAACATGGATCTTTATCGAGAGGCGCGACCCTTCATCGACGCGCTTGGCCGCATGACCGGCCTTTCGGTGCATCTTGCGGTGTTCGGCGGTGAACGCGCGGTCGTTGTCCATCGGGCCGAACCTTTGCCCGGAGGCCATACACCGATCAACCTAGTAGAAAATGCGCCAATGCATTGCACCAGCATTGGCAAGGCCATACTTGCCTTTCAACCAGAGACGTTGGTGCAGCGCGTGATTGATGCCGGCTTGCAGCGTTTTACCGACACGACCATCACCGATGGCGATAAACTGCGCGACGAGCTCTCCCTGGTAAGGCAGCGTGGTTACGCAGTTGACAATTCCGAGCACCAACCGGGATTGCGTTGCGTGGGAGCTCCGATTCGCGACCAATTCGGCCGCGTTATTGCGAGCATCAGCGCCAATGCTGCCGCGCTACACTTGCCTCCTGACCGTGACGCTGCCGTGGCTGCAATCGTCATCCATCATGCGATGCAGATTTCCAAACATCTAGGCTATGAGGAAGACACTACGCAGTCGACTTGACACATCCGAAAAACTAGATGATGTTCCGGAATACGGGATTTGTTGCCCGAGGGGTGTGCCAGTTTCTGTGAGCATGCCAATGACTTCCATTGGGAGGAGAAGCCGGAATGAACAGATTCGTCGCCAGCCTAGCCGCCTTGCTGACGGTGGGCTCGATCGCCAGCGCGCAGGAGTACAAGATTCGCTTGCCGAACGTGGATCCGCCCCTATCCCACGTGGGCGACATGACTTATCCAAATCACACCTACGCCATGATGCGCACCTTTAAGGATTCACTGGAAGGACTGTCGGGCGGCCGCATCGCTGTCGAACTCTATCCGAGCGGAACACTTGGCGATCTGCGTGAAAACCTGGAGGCCGTACAGGCAGGAATTCTTGAAGCTGCAACACCCAACGAGGGCACAGTCTCTGGATTCTTCCCCAAAATCCAGCTGACCACCATTCCCTACGTGTTCCCGAACGCGGTGGTGGCGTGGGATGTGATGGATGGAGAATGGGGTCAGCAGCTTCTCAATGAGATGGCTGAGACAACCGGAATTCGTGCCATCGCGGTTGGAGAGAACGCCGGTTTCCGCATCTGGGCCAACAACATTCGCCCTGTCACCGAACCGAAAGACATGAGTGGTCTCAAGATCCGCACCATGGAGATCACGGCTCACCAGGAAATGGTCTCGAGCCTCGGCGCTCTGCCCACCGCCATTCCGTGGCTTGAAGTCTACAATGCACTTCAGACGGGTGTTGTCGACGGTGCCGAACTGCCGGTTATCGGTACGCTCCAGCAGAACCTGCAGGAGGTGCTCAAGTACGCCACGATCGATCAGCACGTTTACAGTCTCGTCTTCATCGTCGTGAACGAGGACTGGTATCAAGCGCTGCCGCCCGACCTTCGCGAAGCCATCACGATTGCCGGGCGCCAAGCTTCCGTTGCCGGTCGGGGTGTTTCGCAGACACTGGTCAGCGACGTGATCGATGAGTTCCGCAAGCGCGGCGTGGAAATCACGACCGCCAGCCCCGAGCAGATCGCTGCTTTCCGTGAGGCAGCTCAGCCCAAGGTCCTCGAATGGATGGAAAGCCAGTTCGGCGAAGAGGAAGTTAACAAGTTCCTCGACGCCGTCAAAGCTGCGGAAGCCAGGCTGGCTGCCAACTGACGCCCGAGTGGTTCCGGGGCGGGTTCGGGAGGATCCGCCCCATTTCCAATGGGCTAATCATATCAACAAGGTGGAGGGATGCGCATGGCTGTCTTCCTGAAGGCTGCCGACTTCTTGCTTGCGCTGGCCAAGCTGCTGACCATTCTAATCATGACCGCAATGGTGCTGTCGGTTCTGATCGGCATATTTTTTCGGTTCGTGATCCCAGTGCCCATGGCCTGGCCGCCCGAGGCTGCACGTTTCCTCATGGTTGCAGTGACGATGATTGCCTCGAGCATCGCCATTCGGCAGATGGACCACGTTGGCATAACCTTCATCGTTGATACCCTGCCGATGCGCCTGCGTGGCGTCATCTACATCGTTGGCAACCTGCTGATTGCTGCGTTCCTCGTCATCTTCATCTGGTACAGCTGGCGGATGACCATCGAGATGGGCCCGCGCCAGATTTCTTCGTCCCTCGGCATGAACATGGCTGTGGCCTATGTCGCCATGCCGCTTGGCGGCCTCATGATGCTGGTCCAGACGATCGCGGTCTCGATCGAAGGATGGCGGAGGGCGATACGGCAGCAGTCGCCTTTTGTACCGCCGACCTTGGTCAGCTGAACGCGTCCAGGAGTTCTTGATGGCACTTGTAGCGATAGTATTTGCCGTTCTGATGCTGATCGGCATTCCGATCGCCTTCGTGGTTGGGATCATTTCAGTCTGGCTCCTGTTCGATGCGGGAGGCTCGCAGTTCCTGCTGCTCGTCCCGCAGCGTGTCTTTGCTGGCCTCAACGTTTTCACGATCATGGCAATCCCATTCTTCTTCCTGGCTGCCGAGCTGATGACAGCATCGCGGGCCATCGAAGACATCGTCAAGCTCGCGGATGCGCTTGTCGGCTGGCTGCGTGGCGGACTCGCCCATGTGAACGTGATCGGCAGCGCACTCTTTTCGACCATGTCAGGTTCGGCCCTTGCGGACATTGCCACCCTTGGCTCAATCGAGATCACAGCGATGGAAAAGATGGGCTATGACAAACGCTTCGCGACTGCGCTCACCGTAGCCTCATCCATTATCGGCGCGATTATCCCGCCAAGCATCATCCTGATGCTTTATGCGTCGGTCGCCCAGGTTTCCGTGGCAGCCATATTTCTTGCCGCGATCGTTCCAGGGCTGCTGCTTACGGCGCTGCTGATGCTGGTGGTCGTTTTCCTGGCTCGCAAATATGACTTCCCACGACGCGAGACCAGGATCAGTCCCCGCGAATTTGTCTCCATAACTGTTAACGCCGCGCTTCCGCTGCTCATGCCCGTCATCATCCTTGGCGGCATCATGAGCGGTATCTTCACCGCCACGGAGGCCGCAGCCGTTGCGGTCGCCTATGTCCTTATCATTGGTCTTTTCATCAAGCGCACGCTCAAGTTCTCGGACATCCCCGGTTGCTTACTGCGAGCGGGCATAATGACCTCGACCGTCTTCATGGTATTAGCCACCGCGAATGTCTTTGGCTGGTTCATCGGCCTCGAGCGAATCCCCGAAAATATCGCCAAGTTCCTTATCAGCCTCGCTTCCGATCCAGTGATCCTGCTCCTCCTCATCATCGGCGTGCTTCTTGTTGTCGGTATGATCATGGATTCCGGCGCGGCACTCATCGTCATGGCACCGATACTGGCTCCGGTAGCCGTGAGCGGCGGCATTGACCCCGTCCATTTCGGCATTGTGATGGCACTGACGCTGGTCGTTGGTCTCACCACTCCGCCTGTGGGGCCATGTCTCTTCGCCGCCGCAAGCGTGAGCCGCCTCAAGATCGAGACGATCTGCGTTGCTATGCTGCCTTTCTACGCCGTGCAGGTGGTCTTTCTCCTCATCCTGGCGCTGGTGCCTGAGGTCTCGCTGGCGCTGCCGCGTTGGGCTGGTCTCATCAACTGAACTGAAATGCAGGTTTTGCCATGAAGAAACTGATTAACGACCCGCGCAATCTCGTCCGCGAGGTTCTCGAAAGCCTGGTCGATACGACACCCGGACTGGCTCTGCTCGAAACGGAGAACGTGCTCATCCGTTTGGACGATAGGCCCGCAGAACAGCGTCCAGTTGCTGTCCTTTCGGGTGGCGGCAGCGGCCACGAGCCCGGCCATGCAGGCTATGTGGGTGATGGCATGCTCTCCGCCGCCATCGCGGGCGATGTCTTCACGTCTCCAAGTGTGGATGCCGTGCTCGCCGGCATCAAGGCCGTGGCGGGTCCAAGGGGTGCGGTACTGATCGTCAAGAACTACACCGGGGACCGGTTGAACTTCGGACTGGCCGCTGAAATGGCCACCGCTCAGGGAATTCCCACGGAAGTCGTCGTTGTGGCCGATGATGTGGCGCTGCGCGATACTGTGGCACCGGAACGCCGCCGCGGCATTGCAGGCACGGTGCTCGTTCACAAGGTCGCAGGCGCCGCCGCATTACACGGCCATTCTATCGGTGAGGTTGCCGCGCTGGCCCGCGAAGCCGCCGAGGCTGTAGGCACCATGGGCGTCGCGCTTGGCCCATGCATCGTCCCTTCGGTTGGCAAGCCTGGCTTCACTCTTGGGGATGACGAGATCGAAATTGGTCTCGGCATCCACGGCGAGAAGGGTGTCGAGCGTATGAAGATGCAGCCAGCCGACATGCTGGTGGACCGTCTGGTCGATACCATCGTCGCAGACAAGGCCCTCAAGGCTGGCCAAAGAGTGGCCATTCTCGTCAACGGCCTCGGCGCAACTCCGCCCATCGAGCTCGCAGTAGTCGCGCGGCGAGCACTTGCACGGGCGCGCGAGCTTGGACTGTCAGTGGAGCGACTTTACACGGGGACCTATCTGTCGGCGCTCGACATGCCCGGCTGCTCGGTCAGCCTCCTCGCACTTAATGATCGGCTTCTGGATGCGCTCGATGCCCCCACTACTGCCCGCGGCTGGACCAGCGACGGTCGTATTGCCGACTGCCGCCGTCTGGTTCCGACGCCTTCCACCTTCAATGCCAGCTCATATTCGGAGCCTCGAGGTCCTCAGGCTGACGAAATCCACTCGGTGGCCCTTGCCGTTGCCGCGCGTCTGATGGCCGAGGAACCTCTCCTCGCAGATCTTGATAGTCAGGCGGGCGACGGCGACCTGGGAGCCAGTATGGCTCGAGGCGCAGAGGCGATCCGCGCCTTGCCACCGGAAGCGTTCAATACGCCGGCAAGTGCCTGCCGGGCCATTGCGGACGCCCTGCGCCGCGCGATTGCCGGCAGCTCCGGCCCATTTTATGCGGTAGGCCTGTTCCGCGCCGCAGCCGAGCTTGAGGGCAGGAATGCCGCCTGCGCGGAAGACTGGTGCCGGGCCTTTTCAGCGGCTGTCGCTTCCGTTGAGGAACTGGGAGGCGCCCGCGTCGGCAATCGCACGATGGTCGATGCTCTGCGTCCGGCGGCCGAGGCATGGGCCAAGGCGCTCAGCTCCGGCACCGATCCGGTAGAAGCCTTTGCAGCCGCTGCTTCTGCTGCACAGGCAGGTGCTGCGGCAACCGAAGACATGATAGCGACCCTTGGACGCGCCAGCTATCTCGGCGAACGCGTGAAGGGTGTGCAGGACGGTGGCGCAGTGGCCGTTTCCATTTGGCTGGACGCCATTCGACAGAGAATTTCTTCCCAAACGTGATTTGATCCCTGGTGGGGCCGTCTTCCGGCGGCCTCACTTCTGTTTCAGGATACGCAACGGGCTGCCCCTCTTGTCTGGAACCACGGAAGTTGGGGGTGGACCGCAATTCCCCCGCTTCCAGGAAACCTCGTGATGGGCCGGTCCCGCAGTGATCGTAAATCCGGCCCCAGCGAGTATCATCGCCGTTACTCTGACCACGAGGTGGTGCTCGTCCACGTCTTCCTTTGGTGCCGCCGCCTTTACCAGCTGTCTTTCGCGTCGCACCATCCCTTGTGGACACTGAATAACGCTCACCCGCATTCCCGCTTTATTGACACAAGTCCTACAATCCGGGATAACCAATTTGCGGTTGATGCGGTGGAAACGCAGCTTTCCGCGGGGTGTAGAGGCAGCTTTCTGGGAGGTTAAGAATGAAAGTGTGGAAAACTTTGGCGGGCGGAGCTCTGGCCATGGTCCTGTCGGTCGGGGCTGTCGTTGCCCAGTCCTATCCTGACCGTCCGATTACCCTGATTGTGCCGTGGGGCGCCGGTGGCGGTTCAGATGCGACTGCAAGAATTGTGGCACAGCTGCTCGAGGCGGAACTGGGCCAACCGATCAACGTCATCAATCGACCCGGCGGGGGGTCCGTGATCGGTCATACCGAGATCTCCACCGCAACGCCTGATGGCTATACGCTCGGCAATATCACCACCGAACTGTCAATGTTCCATTGGCTCGACCAAACCGAGCTATCCTACAAGGACTTTACTCCAATTGGGCTGTACAACGCCGATTTCGGAGGGTTCTTCGTGGCAGCCAACTCGCCTTACAAGACACTGCAGGACCTGGTTGATGCCATCCGTGCCGATTCTGGCTCGATTCCCGCCGGCGGCGCCAACACCGGCGGCGTAAACCATCTGTCGTACGCTGCACTCGTTCAGGCTGCAGGTGGCGACAAAGTGTTCTGGGTCCCCAGCGAAGGTGCTGCTCCTGCCTTGCAGTTGCTGACCTCTGGCGCCATCCAGGTTGCCGTCGTGCAGTTCCCGGAAGCCAAGGCACTGATGGACGCAGGCGAGATCCGCGCGCTCGCGACACTTGATACGAAGCGCAATCCGTCCTTTCCGGATGTGCCCACCGTAGCCGAGGCATCTGACGTCAATGTCTCAATGAGCGGCTGGCGCGGTCTGGCTGCTCCGAAGGGTCTACCAGACGACATAAGGGCCAAGCTCGTCGCCGCGCTGGAAAAGGTGGTAGCCAGCGACCAATACAGCGAGTTCATGGCCGCGCGCCAATTTAGCCCTGCTTGGGCTGGAGGCGACGACTTTACCACCTATCTTGCCGATCGCGATGCCTCATTCGGTGAAGCGCTGAAGGCGGTGGGGCTGGCGAAGTGATGGCCGGGGAGACTGAAACCGCCAACGCCGTCCCGGACGAGCTGGACACGCCACCACTCATTGATCTTGGGCTTGGAATCGGTTTCGTCGCCCTGGGTGCCGTACTCTGGTGCGGCACCCAAGGTTTCCCGGTATCGATACCCAATACCGTAATTGGGCCAGGCCTTGTACCGTCGGTCTGCGGGGCGGTATTCATGCTGGGCGGGGCAGCTCTGGCCATCCGCGCATTCATAAATGTTCGCGCGGGCAGGAAGGGCGTCGAGGCGGAAGACGAGGGGCCAGGATCGTTGATGTTTTCGGCGATCGTCCTGGGAGGCTTGCTGTTCACGTTTCTGGTCATGCCCTATCTCGGCTTCACGCTGACCACGGGCATTTACGCTTTTGCCGTCACGCTTGCCGGATGCACGAATGTCATGGGCGCAGCTCTGTCATCGGCGCTGATTACGGGAGCCACTTATACGCTCTTCCATATCCTTATGCGCGTGCCCTTGCCCACGGCAGGCCTGTTCTAGGAGGCTGCTCGATGGAGACATTTGCTCAGGCGGTCGCACTGGTCGCAACCCAGGAGGCGTTGCTTGCCATTGTGCTCTCGTGCATGTTCGGTCTCTTTGTCGGTGCAATCCCGGGTCTGACGGCGACAATGGCCACGGCTATCCTGGTCCCGTTCACCTTCTACATGTCACCCATCCCGGCCATAGCGACGGTCATTGCATGCACCGCCATGGCGATCGCTGCAGGCGACATACCGAGCGCTCTGTTGCGCATTCCCGGCACGCCTTCCTCAGCGGCATATACCGAGGAAGCTTATGCCATGACCAAGCAGGGACGTGGCAGCCAAGCTCTGGGAATTTCCATAGTCGCGTCCTGCATTGGTGGCTTGTTCGGCTTTGTGGTGCTGGCCATTACGGCGCCCATGCTTGCGAAGGCGGCACTGCGCTTTTCAAGCTTCGAGTATTTCTGGCTGGCCGTGCTTGGCCTGTCCTGCGCCAGCCTTATCTCGTCCGGCGGACCGCTCAAGGGTCTGCTCGCCCTTTTCCTTGGCCTTTCGGTGTCGACCATCGGCATGGATCCGCTGACCGGGACGCCGCGATTTACCTTCGGCACCGTCGACCTCATGGGAGGAATTTCTTTTGTCCCGGCCATGATCGGCCTGTTTGCTATCGGAGAGATGCTGAAATACAGGCCCGGAGCAACAGCGCTAACTGCGGCAGCGCAGGTTAAGAACCCCTACAAGGGGATTGGTGCCATTCTGCGCAAGTATCAGGTCAACCTATGGCGTGGCTCGGCTTTCGGTACCTTAATTGGAGCGTTACCGGGGGCAGGCGGTGATCTCGGAGCATGGATTTCCTACGCCATGGCCAAACGATTCTCCAAGACACCGGAAAAGTTTGGCAAGGGACATGAGGAAGGTCTGGTAGAGGCCGGTGCCTGCAACAACTCGGCCCTTTCGGCAGCGTGGATTCCCGCGATGGTGTTCGGCATTCCCGGTGATGCGGTCACGGCAATCGCCGTGGGAATTCTGTTCATGAAGGGCCTCAATCCCGGTCCTCAGCTGCTCACCCAAAACCCACAGAATTTTTATGCGGTGATGCTGATCTTCCTGATCGCCAACTTGTTGCTAATACCCCTCGGCTGGCTAGCAGTGCGGGCTGCAAACAAAATCTTCAGGATCTCACGGGCCTATCTCAACGGAGGCATCATCGTGTTCTCAGTGGTTGGCGCGTACGCGGCTGAGAACTCGGTTTTCGGCATTCTGGTGATGGGTCTTTTCGGAGCTTTGGCCTACGTGTTCCACCGCGCCCGCTTCCCTGTTGCCCCTATCATTCTGGGCATGGTCATGGGACCGATGCTCGAGCACAACTTCACAACTTCAATGATTATCTCGCAAGGCAATCCGCTTGGCTTCTTCAGCCGTCCGCTTGCGGCCACGCTGGGGGCGATTGTCATCCTACTTTGGATTAGCCCTCTCATCGTACGGCTGCTCAGGAGGCGGTCTCCAGCTCAGGCAGCGGGTCCATCAGTCTCCGAGTAATTGCCAAGGCGTGGCCAAAGTCCAAGGGCGGCGCTCAGGTGCCGCCCGTTTTTCTTCTCTGCCAAGGAAAGCGCTAGACGCGGTGAAGAGACAACAGCGTCTTGACCGGCGAACAATAACGGGCGACCCGAAGGCCGCCCGCCGATCAAACAGGCTGGAGACGAAGGCCTCAGATCAGACCATCAAGTGCCTCGTCAATGCGCTTCTTCTGCGCATCGCTGACCGACTCCATTGGAGCGCGTGGCGCGAACAGAGGTAGACCCTGCTGATGCTGGATGTATTTCACGCAGGCGGGCAAGTTGCCGTGGCTCATGGCATTCCACACCTTGTTGAGCTTTCTGTGGATCTCCAGTGCCTCTTCATGCCGGCCCTGTTCTGTGATGGTGAAAAGCCTCGACGTAATGCCCGGCAAGGCAGCGGTAAGAGCGGAAATGGCGCCATCCGCACCCAGCGCGAAAGCCGAATAAAGAAGGGCGTCGATACCGGAAAGCACGATGTTGTCGGAGTGTGCGCGCTGGACCAGATCGGAAACCGACTTCAGGTCCCCCGACGACTGCTTCATGCCGATGACACCTGGTACCTCTTCCATGATGCGTAGCATCAGATCAACCGACAGATAGTTCCACGGGATCACATTGTAGATGATCACCGGAACGCCAGTTTCCTCCCAGATGCGGCGAAAGTGCTCAACGGTGGCGTCTTCGCCAGGCTGGAAAAGGTAGTGGACCGGCGTGACCTGGAGCGCGTCAACCTGGAGGTCGGAAATCAGCTTTGTTCGCTCGATCGCCTCTCGAGTCGAGTTGACGATCAGGCCGGCGACGAATGGCACCCGACCGTCGACCGCCTCGGCGGTTGCCCGCATGGCGTCCACAAACTCTTCGGTGGATAGCGTATGCCCTTCACCGGTGGAGCCGCCGGCAACGACGCCGCTGGCACCAGCCTTGATAGTCCAGTCGATCTGCTCGGCAATGGCATCGGCTTTCAGCGCGCCATTGGCGTCAAACGGCATGGTGACGGGCGGCAGAATACCCCGCAACCTCTTCTTGAGTGCGGCCTTATCGATCTGTGGCAAGTGATCCTCCAATTCATGTCCAAGATTGACGCTTACATTATCCCTTATTCCGGGATGACATCTCAGAAATCGAGCCTATTAACCGACACCGGCAATGTCAAGCTTGAGAGCCGGAAAGGGCGGATTATCAGTGACTTTTAGCGATCGCCGCCGGGCGGAGGTTGAGATCGAACGGACTTTCAAGGTTCAGCACCTTCATGCCGGCTCTCGCGGCAACGACGGACCTGTCAAAGGCTAGAGCGGTTTAGTTCTTTTTGGGATCCGTGAACCGCGCCGGGTTTGCCGGAGGCTGATTTGGTTTAGTTACGCGGCCATGGCTTCAGTTTCCAGAGCCGCGTAGA
>NZ_JAODNV010000037.1 GCF_025398195.1 Chelativorans petroleitrophicus
CGATCTTCTTCAGCCGGGCATTCTCCTGCTCAAGCTCGCGCAGCCGCTTCATCTCCGACGGCATCATGCCGGAATACGTCGCATATGCCTCTCGCTTCGTTTCGGTCCGTTATCGGCCCTAAGGCGAGATACAAGAGGAAGAGGAAGTATGTTAAGTCTTTGATTGGATTGGTCGGAGTGGCAGGATTCGAACCTGCGACCCCCTCGTCCCGAACGAGGTGCGCTACCAGACTGCGCTACACTCCGCACCCGACGGCGGGCTTATACCGACCGCGCCGTCCCTTCGCAAGCCGAAAGAGCGGCCTTAATAGGGACTTTCGACATTACCGGTCTCGACATACACCGATTTAAGTTGGGAATAATGGTCAAGCGCCGCAAGGGCGTTCTCCCGGCCGATGCCGGAACTCTTCACGCCGCCGAAGGGAAGCTCCACGGGCGTGAGGTTGTAGGTGTTGATCCAGCAGGTGCCGGCCTGAAGCGCGGCGATGACACGGTGGGCGCGGGCCAGGTCGCGCGTGAAGACGCCGGCGGCGAGGCCAAATTCCGTGTCATTGGCGCGGGCGACGACCTCTTGCTCCGATTCGAAGGAAAGCACGCACATCACGGGCCCGAAAATCTCCTCGCGCGCAATCCGCATGTCATCGCGGACATTCGTGAAGATCGTCGGTTCCACGAAGAAGCCTTTTTCGAGACCCTGCAGATTCGGCACGCCGCCGCCCAGATGAAGATGGGCACCTTCCCTTTTCCCAAGCTCGATATAGGACAGGACGCGCTCGCGCTGGGCTTCCGAGATTAGGGGCCCGAGATGCGTCTCCGGGTCGAGCGGGTCGCCGATTCGGATGGCGCGCGTGCGCTGGGTCAAGCGCTCCAGGAACCGGTCATATATTCCCTTCTGCAGGAAAACCCGGGTTCCGTTGGAGCAGATTTGCCCGGTGGAGTAGAAGTTGCCGAGCATGGCGCCGCTGACGGCGTTCTCCACATCCGCATCGTCGAACACGATGAGGGGCGATTTTCCGCCAAGCTCCATTGTCGCATGCTTCATGTGTTCGCCGGCGAGCGCAAGGACGCGCTTTCCTGTGCCGACCGAGCCGGTAAGGGAGACCTTCGCCACCTCCGGATGGGACACGAGCGCCGTGCCGACCTCACCCGTGCCCTGAACCACGTTGAAAAGCCCGGCGGGAAGCCCGGCCTCGGTGAAGATTTCCGCCAGGGTGAGGGCGGAGAGGGGCGTGTTTTCCGACGGCTTGAAGATCATGGCGTTACCCGCGGCAAGCGCGGGGGCAGCTTTCCAGGCGGCGATCTGGATCGGATAGTTCCAGGCGCCGATGCCGACGCAGACGCCGAGAGGCTCGCGCCGCGTGTAGCCGAAGGGGCCGCCCAGATCGACATGGTCTCCGTTCCAGGAGGCAATGGCGCAGCCGAAGAATTCCAGCGCATCCGCCGCGGAGGCGGGATCCGCCACAAGCGTTTCCTGCAGCGCCTTGCCAGTGTCGAGCGTTTCGAGGCGCGCAAGCTCCTCGTTGCGGGCGCGCAGGATCTCGGCGGCGCGCCTCAAGATGCGCCCGCGCTCGACGGGTTTCAGCCGCGCCCAGGCGGGTTGGGCCTTGCGCGCGGCTTCCACCGCCTGCTCAACGATGTTGGGCGTCGCCAGATGTACCCGGGCGATGATTTCGGCTGTTGCGGGATAGAGCACATCAAGCGGCTCACCCTCCATATCCTCGACAAAAGCGCCGTTGATGTAATGCGAAGCTTGCGGCTGGGCGCGCATTGGCTTTCTCCAGACTTAGCGGTCCGATTCCCGCCAGCGGGGGTTGATCCACGGCTCCTGGTTCGAAGGAGGCAGAAGCGGCTTGCCCAGAATGTGGTCCGCCGCCTTCTCGCCCACCATGATCGAAGGCGCGTTGAGATTCCCGTTGGTGATCCGTGGGAAGATGGAGGAGTCAACCACGCGCAGGCCGTCAACGCCAATCACCTTGAGTTCGGGGTCGACTACGCTCATCCGGTCCTCCCGGCTTCCCATGCGGCAGGTGCCGCAGGGATGATAGGCGCTTTCGACATTCTGCCGGATGAAATCGTCAAGCGCAGCGTCCGAGGTGACGTGCGCTCCGGGCGCAATCTCCCCGTCGCAATAGGACCTGAAGGCCTCCTGCGAAAAGATTTCCCGCGTCAGCCTGATGCAATGGCGGAAATCCCGCCAGTCATCCTCATGCGACATGTAATTGAATAGGATCTTTGGCGGCGCCTTGGGGTCGGGGGAGCGGAGGGTGACGCTGCCGCGCGACTTCGACCGCATCGGGCCGACATGCGCCTGGAAGCCGTGCACCTTGGCCGCGGCCTTGCCGTCATAGCGGATCGCGGCCGGCAGGAAATGATACTGGATATCTGGGTACTCCACCCCCGAGCGGGAGCGCACGAAGGCCGCGGCCTCGAAATGGTTCGAGGCGCCGAGCCCGGTCTTGAAGAGGAGCCATTCCGCGCCAATGAGGACCTTCGAAAGGAGCCCGAGGCTCGAGTGTAGGGTGATCGGCTCGCGGCAGGCCTGCTGGATATAGAGTTCCAGATGGTCCTGCAGGTTTCTGCCTACGCCGGGCAGGTCGGCCACCATCTCGATGCCGAACTGGCGAAGCTCCTCCGCCGGGCCGATTCCGGAGAGCATGAGGAGCTTGGGCGAGTTGATGCTCGAGGCGGATATGATGACTTCACGTCGCGCTTTAACGACTTGAATCGAATTGCGAGCTTCGATTTCCACGCCGGTGGCGCGTTGATTCTCGATGATCACACGCCGCGCGAAGCCTCTGACGAGACACACGTTTTTCCGCTTGAGCGCGGGCTTCAGATAGGCATTGGCGGCGGACCAGCGGCGACCCTGATGGATGGTCTGCTCCATCGGGCCGAAGCCTTCCTGCTTGGAGCCGTTGTAGTCCTCCGTCACCTCGAACCCCGCTTGCCGGCCCGCCTCGATGAAAGCCCGATAGAGCGGGTTGCTGCGCGGGCCGCGCTGCACATGAAGCGGCCCGTCGGTGCCGCGCCAGCCTTCCTCACCGCCTTTGGCATTTTCCATACGCTTGAAATAGGGCAGCACGTCCGCATAGGACCATCCGGTGGCACCCTGCTCAGCCCAATGGTCGAAGTCTCGGGCGTGCCCCCGCACATAGACCATGCCGTTGATGGAGGAGGAGCCGCCGATCACCTTGCCGCGCGGTGTGGCAAGCGTCCGGCCGCCAAGATGCGGCTCGGGCTCGGTGCGGAAGCCCCAGTCGTACAGGCGCATGTTCATGGGGTAGGAGAGGGCGGCAGGCATCTGGATCAGCGGGCCGAAATCGCTGCCGCCATACTCGATGACGATCACCGAATGCCGGCCGTCTTCCGAAAGCCGGTAGGTGAGCGCCGAGCCCGCCGAGCCTGCGCCAATGATGACGTAGTCAGCCTCAAGCACGGCGCCGCCCCTTCAGCCTGAGCGCAAGATAATCCTCCACCAGAGCGATCGCAGAAGCGGCATCCGGCGGCCCGTCCTTCAGCGCCCGGCGGATGTAAAGCCCATCGATCAGCGCCGCTATGCCCTCGGCCGTCCGCTCCGCCTCGCTGGCGGGCATGAGAGGCTTCAGCGCGAAGACGAGGTTGCTGTGAAGCCGGCGTGCATAGACGCGCAACAGCCGCCTGAGGGCAGCCGTCCGCTGCGCCTCCACATAGAAGGCCAGCCAGGCTGCAATGATTTCCGGCCGGAACTGCTTGGGCGAGAAATTGACGGCGATGACAGCGCGCACGCGCTCCACGCCATCGAGGCCCGCCACTGCCTCGCGCAAATCCCGCCCGAGCTCGGACAGGATGTGGCGCATGGTGGCGAACAGCAGCGCATCCTTCGCACCGAAATAGTGGTGCGCGAGCGCGGGCGAGACACCAGCCCGCCCGGCAATGTCCGTCATGGTGACGTCGAGCGAGCCGCGTTCGCCGATGGCGTGGATGGCGGCATCGATGAGCGCCTGTCGGCGCAGAGGTTCCATTCCGATCTTTGGCATGGCTGCTATTTAATTTTGATTGATTGATCAATCAATCAAAATCCGGCGAGTTCGCTCCTGCTGCCACACGCTTTCCGCAACGAAGCTCCTGCAAAGGGAATGGCCTTGAGCAATGCGCTTCTGGCGCGACCAGAATGGAGGAATGTGTTAATCAAGGAACGCCGAGGAGATGTGGAGGACGGCGCAGAGGAGGGGGCCATGCGGTCCGGCAGGTCATGAAACCGCTTGCCATCGTCACCGGCGGGGCGTCGGGAATCGGGCTTGCGGTTGCCGAACGTCTTCTCGATGACGGATGGGGCGTGGCCGTCATCGATGCCGACGCGGGCGCGCTCGCCGATGCGGAAGACCTTTTGAGCGGCGAAGAGGCGATTTTCCTTACCGCCGACGTGACGGACGAGGACGAGATTGCCGAGGCCTTCGATCAGGCCGTAGACGCCTACGGCCCGGTTTCGGCGCTGGTCAGTTGCGCGGGCATTCGCCGGGAGATGCCGTTCGAGCAGACGAGCGCGGAAGTGCTGCGACAGATTCTCGAAATCAATTTGGTGGGCGCGTTCATCGCCGCGCAGGCAGCGCTCGCGCGCATGGACGATGCGCTTTCTATTGTTCACTTGGCTTCTGCCAGCGGCTTGAGGGCGAATGCCGGCTGCGCGGCCTATGGCGCCTCCAAGGCCGGGGTGAAGATGCTGACGGAAGTCATGGCGCTGGAGCTTGCGGGCCGCGGGGTGCGGGTCAACTGCGTGGCGCCGGGGCTGGTGGAGAGTTCCACCGCAAGCTTCGACGAGGACGCTGAGCGGCGCCGCGCGTGGATTGCGCACACGCCTCAACGCCGCAGCGTGGAGCCGGGCGAGATCGCCGCGGCGGTCGCCTACCTGCTTTCGCCCGAGGCGAGCTCCATCACGGGCCACACGCTTACCATAGACGGTGGCTTTTCGGTGGCCGGGGTGAAGCACGCAGACTATTAGAGCGGCTTCGCTGGCCATTGTGAACCGGCTGAAACTCGGACGGTTTGTGACTGGCCGAGGAGCATCCAATCTGGCAATGAACCGGCAGCAACAGATTGGATGAAGTGCGAGAATGGCGAATCCGGTGCTCGTTGAGATGCTGCGGGGCAGCGTGGTGGAAAGCCGCCATCGCGGCGCTGTGGCGGTGGTCGATGCCGACGGAAAAGAGGTGGTCACGATCGGCGACATTGCGCGACCGGTCTTTCCGCGCTCGGCGGTGAAAGCCATCCAGGCGCTGCCGCTCATCGAAAGCGGTGCGGCCGATGCGTATGGCTTCGGCAATCGGGAGATTGCCCTTGCCTGCGCGTCGCATGCCGGCGAGCCGAGGCATGTGGAGGTCGCGTCCTCCATGCTGGCGAAAGCAGGTCTTGATCAGGGCGCCTATGAATGCGGCGCCCACTGGCCGACGAACCAGGAAGCCATGATCGCACTCGCCCGTTCCGACGCCTCGCCCACGCCGATCCATAACAACTGCTCCGGGAAGCACGCCGGTTTTCTGTGTACCTGCGTTCATTGCGGCATCGATCACAGGGGCTATACGGGGCCGGATCATCCCATTCAGGAGATGGTGCGCGAGACGCTGGAGGATGTGACGGGCGCCGCGCATACGGTCGCCATGCGCGGCATCGACGGGTGTTCCATCCCCACCTATGCGGTGCCGCTGAAGCACCTTGCGCTCGGCTTTGCGCGGATGGCGACAGGCAGCGGCCTGTCACCCAAGCGCGCCGCCGCGGCAAAGCGCATTTTTGCGGCCTGCATGGCCGAGCCTTTTCTCGTGGCGGGCAGCGGCCGTCCCGACACCGCGATGATGGAGGCGGGGGAGGGGCGTCTCTTCACCAAGGTGGGTGCAGAGGGCGTCTTTTGCGCGGCCATTTCTGAACTGGGGCTGGGCATTGCGCTTAAATGCGACGACGGCACGGCGCGTGCGGCCGAAGTGATGATTGCTGCCGTGCTTGCAAGCCTGTTGCCAGCGGACGACCCGCTGCGGACCCAGCTTTCCGCCATGGCGCGGCCAGCGCTGAGGAACTGGCGCGGTACCGAGATCGGCAGCCTGCGGCCGGCCGGGATGCTGGCGGGTTAGGATTCTCGCGGCGCGAAGCCGTGCTTGCTATCGTTCAACTCGGAAAGAGCCGGCGGGGCCGGGAGAGCCCGGGGCTATTGCCCGGCTTCTCCCAATCCCTCGTCGATGCGCCGGGCCGGAAGAGGATCGCAGGCCACGGCGCCGTCAACGGGCACAGGTTGGCGCGCAGCCGAAATCGTGCCGGCGGGCCGCTCCTGATCCAGCTTGTAGAGCGTCGTGCCTATGATATTGCGCGCGCCTTCCTTGAAGTCCTTCAGGCGCTCGGCGCGGGCGGCGGCAACACGCTTCTGAATATGACCGGCCGCAAGGCTGCGTAGCACGCCGCCTTCCTCCTCGATCTGGCGGAATTCCTCCCAGGCTTTTTCGCAAAGGCCATCCGTCAGAGCCTCGACGGCGCCTGAGCCGCCCGCCGGATCCGCAACGAGATCGAGGTGGCTCTCGCTGGAGAGGACGAGCTGGGTATTGCGCGCGATCCGGCGTGCGCCGCCATCGGGCAAACCATGCGTGATGGTGTGCGGGAGCACTGAGATCGAATCGGCGCCGCCTACCGCTGCGGCAAAGGCCGCGATGGTCGAGCGCAGGATATTGGTTTCGGGGTCGAGCGCCGTCAGCATCCGGTAGGAGGTCTCCGCGTGAACCACCACGGGAGCAGCCTCGACCGAACAGGCCTCCAGCACGCGTGCCCAAAGCTTGCGCAGGGCGCGGATCTTGGCGACTGAGAGGAACTGGTCCTGATCGACGGCAAGCGCGAAGCCGATGTGCTCTGCCGCGTATATCAACGGCTGACGTGCCTCCTCGAACATCCGCAGATGGGCGACGGCGGAAGCGAGCATGATGCCGAGCTCCTGCGCCTCGGTCGCCCCGGCATTGTGGAAGACCCGGCCATCGGCTTCCAGCAGGATGCCCGGCAGAGAAAGGGCAAAATAGCCCGCCAGCGACTGCGGCATGGAGGCTTCCAGCGCCTCGATGGACATGCGCAGCCTGCCCGTGCCGGCGAACAGAGACGCCGGATCGATCCCGAAAGACAGGTTGAGCCGGGCCGGATCGGCGCGCCTGTTACGCAATATCTCGATAAGCCAATCGACGGAGGCGCGGCTTTGCGGATGAACGTCGATCCTGAGAAGCAGATTGTCGAGCGGCAGATTCTTGAGAACCGCATCGAGCGCCTCGGGATTCGCCGGAAGCCCGTAGCCGAAAGCGTTCGGCGCGCCAGCGAAAACGAGCGAAAGTCCCGTTGCGCCATTGGCGAGTTCCTCACGCGCCTGCGCGTTGGCGCGGGCCGGATCCGGATCGTCCAAACGCTGCACAAGCTTCCAGGCGGAACGCGGATCGACGCGGGACAGGGATACAGCCCCCTGACCGTGCTCATAGGCCGGTTTGACCGGAAGGCCGTCATCAGTCTTACGGACGAGCGATTCGTAATCGGTGCCCGCGCCGAGCGACTTGGCAACCAGCTCGAGCCATTGCCTTTGGTCGACAGCGGGAAAACCCGCTTGCCTCAAGACAGTCCGATCCATTTTGCCTCCCAAGGGTGCGCGAACCGAAGCGGAGTTTAGGCTGAGCTTATGCTTGCCGCAATCCGCCTTTGGGAATGTGATACTGTTCCTTAGGCGGTTCCGGGTTATAAGAACTCCAGCGCATTGTGGGAAGCCGCCCTCCCGGCTACCTTGGCCGGGATTCCGCGGTAGGCGAGGAGGTAAGGGCATGACTGCCGAAGACAGCATCTTCATCGGCGCCAGCCGGCACAATGACGACAGCTATCAGAGAGCCGAGCGCCTGCTGCTGAAGTATGCCAACAGGCATGGCCTTATCACTGGCGCAACCGGAACCGGCAAAACGGTGACGCTGCAAATTCTGGCAGAGGGCTTTTCCAACGCTGGCGTGCCGGTCTTCTGCGCCGACATCAAGGGCGACCTTTCGGGCATTGCGATGCCGGGCGAGCCCAAGGAGGCGCTGACCAATCGCGCTGCCGCCATCAAGCTGGAGCCATACGAATTCCAGCAGTTCCCGGTCATTTTCTGGGACCTGTTCGGGGAAAAGGGACACCCGATCCGCGCCACGGTTTCGGAAATGGGGCCGCTGCTTCTGTCGCGGCTCATGGATCTTTCGGAGGCGCAGGAAGGCGTCCTGAACATCGCTTTCCGGATCGCGGACGAGGAAGGCCTTTTGCTGCTGGACCTCAAGGACCTGCAAGCGCTGCTTGCCAATATCTCCGAGCGTGCCGACGACATCAGCAAACGCTACGGAAACGTGAACAAGCAGTCGGTGGGGGCGATCCAGCGCTCCCTGCTCGTGCTGGAGCAGCAGGGCGGCGCACACTTCTTCGGCGAGCCTGCGCTCAGAATCGCCGATCTCATGCGCACCGAGCGCGACGGGCGGGGCGTCGTCAGCGTGTTGGCCGCGGACAGGCTGATGATGAATCCGCGACTCTATGCGACCTTTCTCCTGTGGCTCCTGTCGGAGCTCTTCGAAGAATTGCCCGAGATCGGCGACCCGGAAAAGCCGAAACTGGTCTTCTTCTTCGACGAGGCGCATCTGCTGTTCGACGAGGCGCCAAAGGCGCTTGTGGAGCGGGTGGAGCAGGTGGTCCGCCTCATCCGGTCAAAGGGCGTGGGCGTCTATTTCGTCACCCAGAATCCGCTCGACGTGCCGGAAACCGTGCTCGCGCAGCTTGGCAACCGAGTGCAGCACGCGCTGCGAGCCTATACGCCGCGCGAGCAGAAGGCGGTGAAGACGGCGGCCGACACCTTCCGCCCCAATCCGGAATTCGACTGCTTCGAGGCCATCACGCAGCTCGGCGTGGGCGAGGAGAGGTGGTGCCGGTTTCTGAGACAGGGGCATAAGGTGGATCGCCCGATGGAAAGGACGATCCAGCATGAAGACACG
>NZ_JAODNV010000038.1 GCF_025398195.1 Chelativorans petroleitrophicus
CGAGAACAAGGAGACGCCGACGCCGCATTGCATCGGCCTGCCCGAAGCAGCCGTAGCTGCCTCGGCGCAGCATCGCGCGCCTTGCGCACTTGTCCGGACGCTTGGACCTACCTGTCACGCATTCTAGGCAGTTTTGTCGAATGTATGCCTCAGTTCTTGCGGCATACGTTCGACAAAATGTCAGATGACGTCTCCGCGCGCTGTCTCGATGTGTCGGCAACTCATCTCAAATCGAGACAATTTACGGTAACTGGATTCAGAACCAGGGGTATGCGATTCAGAACCCGGGGAATTCGATTCAGGACTGCGTGCCAGCGATTCAGTTCTCGTGGCACGCGTTTCAACGCTCTGGGGTAGCGTTGCAGTCAGACGTCTAAGTACCTCGAAAGCCCGGAGTGACGCACTTCGCATGGAAATACGCTACCCAGGTCATAAGTCATGAGTATTTCTTGACAACAAGCTCCGTCTGTTCCTCGACGAACGCATTGTCATCAGTCCAGCTACATCCAAGCTCGGCGGCAAGCTTGAAAAATCCCGGTCCGGGCCCGGTGTTGCCCGCCGACTTTCGATGCACCAAGACGGACAGAAGTACTCCATCGCGTTTCATCGAGCGACGCGATACTTCACCGAGGATTTCACCAATCTTCGTACGATCTGCAGGGATGGCAGGATCCATTCCAACCTTTGTCATGATGGGTTCGTAAAAGACGGAACGACGGCCTTCCTTTACTAGATCTCTAAGGTACTGCTCAACGATATCCACCTGTCTTTGAAACGCTTTCTCAAGTTCCATAAGACTCCTCAAGGCGATGAATTTGTTCTTTCCGATCTGGATTTCATCGAGTTTCCCCGTCCGGATCATCGCAGTAACGGCGGGTGGCGTCCGTCCCAAGTGTTCCGCAACAAGTGGCGTCGGGATGACAGCAAGATCCGGGTTCTTGGAGAAAGCCTCCATGTAGTCAGCTAGAGTTTCGAAGCGCATCTCTTTTATATCCCTAATTTACGAAACACAAAATAGACGAAAGTCAAAATCAAGTCAAGGCATTCTCAGCCTGCCGACGCTCGGGATCGCGCGCGGTGAGTTATCGGAGGGTTGGTCAATGTAGGTGGGGCGACAGTTGTAACGATAAAGGTCGGCTTGGCTGATGCGACAGCCAACGCTTCTCCTCTTCATGTCGATTCAGAATCGGAGGCAGGCGATTCAGGAGCCGGGGAATTCGATTCAGGACTGCGAGCCAGCGATTCAGCTCTCGAGGCACGCGATTCAACGCTCCGGACGGGCGTTGCAGTGCGACAGCCATCTACTGGACAAGCGAGCACGACGACGCCGTGCAGGCAATGTGAGACGCCGTGCCCGCACGTCATCTCAAATCGAAATACATTGAGACAATTTACGTTAATCCGATTCAGAACCCGAGGCAGGCGATTCAAGAGCCAAGGCATTCGATTCAGGAATCCCTGCCATCGATTCGAGGCACCTGACAGGCGATTCAGGTCTCTGGAAAAGCGTTACATCGCGGACGACGGAAGCGCCGGGGGAGGAGGAGATGTGGCTGTAGCGGGAGCGTGCGGCCTGGAAAGCGTGGAGGGGGCCAGGGCGTCGGACGTCGCCGAAAAGCCCGAGGGGAAGAAGATGCCGAGAAGGGATTCGGGAACACAGGATGGGAAAAGAGACGTCAAACGAAGGACGGGCTGAGGCGGCTGACATCTCAAGTGGCTGAAGAACTCAGAGGCCGGGGGCAGGAGAGAGGATCGAGCAGGTCGGGAGGCAGATCGACGTCAGGTCCTCTGAGATGCGTCCAGGATAGCATCGAGGCCAGTCTTGTCCGGTTCCGGCGGGGGATTATGAGCGGGCAGCTTCGTCATTGACAGCGGCAGTACCAAACACGTTCCGGTCTCAGGCTTTGCCTCAACGTCTGGGCGTCTTTGGAGTGCCCGCTTCTTCCATCAGACGCCGCTACCTGAGCCGCCCGCGGCTGGTGAACAGGGTCTCCATCGGCATCCTCAGCCGCCCGCGCTGCAAACGCCGTTTGCGCATCTGGCAAGCTTGCTCCCCCCATTACTTCCTGTAACGCCGTTTGCCGGATCAGCGATTCAGAATTCTGGGAAAGCGGTTCTAGTTCATCAGAGGAAACGATGAGACGACGTTCCTGGTGCCACCATCGCCCAAGTATTGTCGTGCGTGATCAAGTCGAAGATGGTTCCTTCGAGTTCTGGCCTGCTACAGCAGCAACGACTGCGCTTCCTCTTCCTGCGGCAGGATCGGGGCGTCCACTACGATCAGCATGTCGTCGGGCAGGGGACGCTGCAGGGTCTTTGCCTCCTCCCAAGGCGCCGTCAGCCATGTCTCGATCTCTTCCTCGGTGGTGAGGATCACAGGCATGGCCTTCTGGTGGATGGGTGGAGTGCTCCCCGTTTGACCGGACATGTCAGCTAGTTTGATTTAGCTCTGATGAACTGCCGTGGGGAAGCCATCTTGAGCGCGGAATGGGGATGGATTTCGTTGTAGTCCTCGATCCATCATCGATGAGCCGGAGCGCAGTTTCGGCGTCTGGTAGAGCTGATATGCGGATATAGTCCCACTTCAGGGTTTTGACGAAAGCTGAGGTGGTCCCGGTTTCCGAGACAGGGGCATAAGGTGGATCTTCCGATGAAAAGGACGATCCAGCATGAAGACACGCGGACAATCAGGCGAGCACGTCAGACCGAGCCGCCATATCAAGGCGAAGAATTAGGCGGTTCTTTTCAACAAAAAGGGTTTCCCGTTACAGACGCCTCTACCTGAACTTTCGTAAGCAGGTCGAACTGAAGGCCAAACTCCTCTGCCAGCTCTTCCTGCCACTGCTCGACTAGGCCCGCCGGGGCGACGATCAGGCATCTCTCCAGATCGCCACGGATCAAGAGTTCCTTGATCAAAAGACCTGCCATGATGGTCCTTGCCAGCACCGAGATCGTCAGCGAGCAAGAAGCGCAGTGGTTGGCGAGGTAGCATCTCACCATAAATAGCCGTGATCTGATGGGGCAATGCTTCGATTTGCGAAGCATTGAGAGCCAAGTATGGATCAAACAGGTGCGCTAAGCGGATCCTGTAGGCCTCAGATGCCAACCTCACCAAGCCCCCCGTCGGCACCAGAGGTGTAGTTACTGCCAGGTTGAAGAATCTCAAGCCTGGCTTCGTCGCCTCGGTAGAGGAGCCGTTCGCCCACTTTTCCAAAGGCACGATAGACGAGGTTGACGGCGTCTGGTCCAAACCTTGTCACCGAGATAATCTCGGCAATGCCGTCGCCGTCGAGATCTTTGATCCGTGCGCCTGGCCTGATGGCGTCAAGTATGCTCATGTGCTCTTTAGATGCCTAATAGCCAGAACCGTCAGTTCCATGACAGGATCACAATGACTCCACGGATCGTCTGAGCGATTGGCCTACCCAATTCCCCTGCACATTTATGAGCGCGACAAATATGTATTGCAGCATCGTACGCGCAGCCCGATACAACCTATGCGCTATCAATTGATCAGCGAATCATGCATCCTCCATCGTGATGGAGGAAAAGGTGGGTGGGGAAACTAGTCTTTCGCATTTGAGCGACAGGCATCTGGCTGAGTTGTTTGAAGCGCGGCGTCACGACAAGAGGTTCCTGGAACTCCTGAATGAAGAACTGAAGCAACGTTCCAGCGATGAAGCGAATACGCTTCATCTGAAGGTTGCCGCGCTGCGCCGTTCTCTCTCGAGTGACAGAAGAAGCAATTCCGCGCAGGCAAGAGGGTTGGGACCCGTCAGGACTTGGCTCCAGGCTTTCTTCGGTGCCAGGGGTATGGAACGCCCGGACGGACGGCCGCTCTATCGCTACCAGATGCGGGACGTTGAGTATGGGCGTGCAAAACACCTGCTGCATGTGCTTGCACGGACGGGTCGCCTGTCATCGCCAGATCGGAGGGCCGGTGCGCTATTTGTCGCCTTCTGCGCCGAGTGGTTCAGAAGGGAAGCGGAGTCAACCTTTCTTGTGTGGGATAAGCTCGCGCCGGACCTGTTCCCGTCTGTTCCCTACACCAGCAAGCAGAAGCTCACAAAACTTGGTCTTCAGTACTGGGGCCGTGAACTCCGCAGGAGCGAGCATGCGCGTGAATTCCTTTTGACGCTTGCTCTGGAAGGAGGGCTTCCGAGCCGCGTCCTGACGGAAAAGGAACGGGGCTGGCTGAGAGCCTACCTCCGCACGATCATGCGTAGCGCGATCTCTGGTGGAGCAGATGCGCATGAACGCATCCTGCTGATCGCTTCGGAAGAACGCGAAAGGGTACCCAAGAGCTACCGGCGGGATGATTTTGTCGAACTCTGCGCCGAATTGGCCGAGAAGCTGTTGTACCTGCGAAACGAGGCCGAAAAAGCCAGCGGCGGCAGGATGTCAAACTCGTCGATCCTGGATGCAATTCATCCAGACTGGTTCGAAGAGTTGCCATTATATGTTTCGACTGAAAACAGAGCCCCGGTGCTGGAACTTCTGACTGGCCTCCTGGACGAGAGGATTGAGGGTCTGACGACGGAGGGTGTCGAAGTCAGGCGTCTGCTCGTTCAGCGAGATGGAAAATGGCAACCCGCCATCCAGATCCTCGCCGACGGGGAAGTGCCTGTGTCAAGATTGCCTGTCGCCTCGTCCAACGCCAGACTGCGTGCCATTCCCTCCGGAGAGCTTGGCAAACATCTTTCCGGTGAACTGGCTTTGCTGGAACCTCCGACAGGGGAGCAGAAGCGCTGGCGCGTGCACCCGTTATCGCGCATTTCGGAAGTGATTGCCGGCTACCTCTTCGAAGAACCGGTTGCCGTTTCCCTGACCTCTCCGGAAGAGGCTCCCGTTCTCTGGACGTGGCCCAGAGGAGAACGCTTATGTTCCGATCTCCTGGTCTTTCAGGAACATGAGGAAACCGCGCGAGGGGAGAAGCTCCTTCGTTTCATCAGGGCCGGCTCGGTCAGTTCCTCGGCAAACCATCTCTATGTGCTAGTGCCTTCGCATTGGATCGTTGAGCCGGCTTGCGACGGAGCCATCGACAGTGTCGATGAGACCTGGACCGGCGACCGGCAGCTGATCCGCATCAAGGGAACGGTATATTTCAGTTCCGATACTGCGGAGACCCGTTTCCGGGTGGAACCGGGTGCGGACGATCGTATCCAGCAATTGCATTTGCCGTCCGCGCACGGAAACGGGTTCGATCTGTCGGAAAAGGCAGTCGAAATCGCCTACGTTCCGTTTACTCCCCGGGTTCGGGAAGGTGAAAAGGGCAGTCCGCGAGACCCTCGCAGCGGTGAGTTCTTCTGGCGGCGGCCTGGCGAGCGGGGATGGCAGCCGCTGGAAAACGCTCTGACCGACAGCGGCCTTTTCGAGCTGTCCTGGAGAGATCCCCAGGCTGGCATCCAGATCGAGAAGCGTGTCGTTGCGCTGTTTCCGCAGGACGCGGCTGTTCGTGGCGACATGAAAACCATGAATTCCGCCGTGATCCGGCTTGAGAACCTTCCGGACTGGACCATCAAGACCAGCGACACGTCATTTTCCTCGGAGCAGGTCCAGCCGGGAATGTGGGAGATCCAGTTCAAAGGCCGGCCAGTGTATTATCTGCCTCTGGAACTGCAGCCCCCTGCCGGGCCCTCGATCAAGACCAGAGTTCATCTGACTGGACGCGACGCTTGCATTGTTCTTGAAAATGGCCTGCTGCTCCAACCTCGTTCCCGTATAGACCTGTCGCAACTCCGGGGGGCAATTGCTCTCTCTCCTCGTCCGACAACGCTCAATATCACCCCGAAAGGTTCGCGGACGGGCTTCAGGAGACAGGTGGAGGGCGAGCTGCCCCTCGGCATCCTGCGCGAGGCTGTCGGCGAAATGCTGGCGATCATGCCCTCCCAGGACGGTGTATTGGAGCTGGAGTTTATCGGCGACTTCCGTCCTCCGATCCACGTCTCGCGCTACCGCTACGGGCAGCTTTCCATCGATGGCGATCGGATCCACTGGCATGCCCCCGCCGATGGGAGCATCAGGCTTGTCGGCCGAATGATCCTGAACCCCAGGAAGGAGTTCGCTCTGGAGGAGGAAGCACCGGGGATCTGGCATCTGCCGGATGCGTGTTCCGGCCCATGCCTTGCCTATCTTCGAGATGGTATTGATGTCGTTTCGCGGCCTCTGCCCATTGTCAGACCGGCAAGGGATCAGGTCACCGGGTTCAGTGAAAACCTCCTGATCGGGGACGTTGAAGCGCGCCAGAATGCCCTCTTGCAAGCACTCGAGAGTTTTGGAGCTTCCCACGAAGAGAGAGATGTTCTGGCCTGGCTACAGGACGCTGTCCTGAACCTGAATGGTCTTCCCGCCAGTGCTTTCGATGCGCTGAAGCTCCTTCCTCGCGTTCCCGAAGCGGCGCTGCGCCTCCTGATCAGTGCCTCCAATGAGGCGGACAGAGGCGTCATCTGGGCGCTGCAGAACGAGCTGCCGTTCCTCTGGCTGGGCGTTCCTTTGTCGGCCTGGGCTGCTGTTCTGGACGCTGAATGCAGCGCAATCAGAAAATTGCTCGAACCGCTGCAGGGACCACAGTTTGCAATGGGCGTTGCACTCGACCGCCTGAAGAAGGTTCAGCAGCATCTCGTTGCATTCGAACCGGCGCTCGACTGGATCTTCACGCAGTTTGACTTGCCTCCAGTGTCCGTGGATGAACGGGTGCCGCTTCGGGAGCTCACCAGCGCCTTTATCACATCCCATTCCCATCACGGCAGTGAATCGCCCAATGAGATGGGAAAATATCTTGAGTCCAAGGGATTCAAGCTCCATCCGGAGATCCTGTCGAAGTCTCACGAGCACTTTGCAGGTCTGTTTGCGCCTGTGCTTCTGGCGCTGAGTGCGCTTGGCAAACTCAGGCTGAGCCAGAGCGCCATGTTGCTCGTCCGTCGGACTCTTCGCTCTGACCCGCAATATGTGACCGGGGCATGGGCGCATTTCCTTGAGTTTTACAACTGATACGTCACCATGAATCCGTTTCAGACACTCGACGAAATCAGAGGACGCGTTGCGGAAGCCATCATCGCCCAGTCGGGGCTTTCCCACGAGGGCTTGCGGCGCTCATTGCGGGAGCTGTTTACAGCCAAGGGATCAGCGGGAGTGTTGCTGCAGGAACCCATCCTGGAAGGAGCACATCCCTTCATCTCGGCCGGGCAGACTATGGCAGAGCTGGCCGGCACAGTGCTGCACCCAACCCTGATTGAGGCGCTTGATGCCTTGCCGCGCAACCATGACTACCGTTTCCCCAAGAGCCGTAAGCCTTACCGGCATCAGGTGGAGGCATGGTCGCGTCTGGCCGAGCCAACGCCGCAGTCCGTTCTGGTGACCTCCGGAACAGGCTCAGGCAAGACCGAATGTTTTCTGCTCCCCATTTTGAGCAGTCTGGTTGAGCAAACCGCCGGGTCTGGAGAGCGGCTCGAAGGCGTTCAGGCGATCATGCTGTATCCCTTGAACGCACTTATCGAGAGCCAGCGCGAGCGGCTTTCCGCGTGGACACAACCGCTTAACGGGAAGATACGTTTCTGCCTGTATAATGGGGCGTTGCCACCGAGTGAACGCGAATCGACGCGCCGGCAAACTCCGGAACAGATCATCGACCGCGAACAGCTGCGCGCGAGCCCGCCACCGATCCTGGTCACAAACGTGACCATGCTGGAGTACATGCTCGCGCGGACGGAGGACCAGCCGATTATCGAGGCCTCGAAGGGAAAGGTCAGGTGGATCGTCCTTGATGAGGCGCATTCGCTGGTTGGTGCCGCGGCAGCCGAGATCGCGTTGCTCTTGCGCCGCGTCCTGCTCGCATTTGATGTCAGGCCGGATCAGGTCCGTTTCATCGCGACATCAGCCACGATGGGCTCCGGTGATCGGGTCAAGGAGCAGCTTCGGAGCTTCCTGGCCGATGTGGGAGGCATTTCGGAAGACCGGGTTCATGTCATCGAGGGTCACCGGCAACTTCCCTCTCGGCCAGTTCCAAAGGCCCTGCCTGGTTCAACGCCGCCTGCGCAAGCCAGCCCCGGCGAACTGTACGAAATGCTCGGCAGTGATGACGAGGTGTGGGCACTGGTCCAGCGTCTGTTCAAGGGCAGCGCGCCGCTGACTGCATTTGATGCGCCTGCACGCCGCTACGGGGTCAGCGCGCCTGAACTGGTCATGTCCCTGTCGAAAGCCGCCCGAAAGGACGACCAGGATGAGGAGCAACGCCTTGCTCCGATCCGCCTGCACGCCTTTGCACGCGCAGTTCCCGGTGTGTGGAGCTGCGTCAACCCCAATTGCAGCAAACGGCCGTCGGACTGGCCGTTCGGCAGCATCTTGCCCGAACGCGCCGAGCAATGTGTGGCTTGCGGTGCTCCGGTTCTTGAAATTGTGAGCTGCGTGGAATGCGGCGAGGCCTACCTCGAAGGACAGGAAAAGGCCGGACGCCTTGCCGCGCCCCTGCGCAATCCGCCCAAGGATGAATTTGTCTTCGATCGCGCGCGTGAAGAAGGCATTCCGGTTGAGGACGACGGGGATGAGACGGACTCCGACACGACCGAGGTTGAGCACGCCAGCTCGTTGGCGTTGAAGCGACTGTTTGCGGTCAACCCGACGTCTTCCGCAAGGCGTTTCTGGCTCGCTCGGGAAGAGAGGGAGTGGCGTGTTGTGGATGCACCGCCAGGAGACGGCCTGACTGAACCGCGCCGGGATTGCCGGAGGCTCCCCCTCTTGAGATTAAGGAGCCATCATGACGAAACGGAACGGCAA
>NZ_JAODNV010000039.1 GCF_025398195.1 Chelativorans petroleitrophicus
GCGATGCCGCCCGCGCTGGCGCCACGACCATCATTGCACTAACAATCAAATTGGACCCGTCCGTGGGGGCCGATCACGCTCCACGCCGCAGAGAGCTTCGACAGTGGCCGCGCGCTGACGCTGGAGTCGGACGGCCGCATCGCAACCGCCCGCGACGCCACCCTGACCCTGTCCGGATCCATCGGCGGCGACGGCGTCCTGGTCAAGGACGGCGCCGGCACGCTGGTGCTCACCGGCACGAACCGCTACCGGGGAGGCACCCGGGTCGAGGCCGGGGCACTGGTCGGCCATGCCGCCGGCTTCGGCGATGGCGACATCCGGGTGGACGACGGCGCTTCCCTGCGCTTCGACCAGCACACGACGGCGTCGCTCGCCGCTGCCCTCTCCGGTGCAGGCGACATCGTCAAGGAAGGCGAAGGCGGCCTGACCCTGGCTGGCGACAGCTCCGGCTTCACCGGCACGACCACGGTGTCCGCCGGCACGCTGCGGGTCGACGGCATGCTTGGCGGCCGCGTCTCGGTGGAGGACGGCGCCACGCTCGGCGGCACCGGCACGGTCGGCGACACTACGGTGAAGGCGGGCGCCACCCTCGCCCCGGGCAATTCGATCGGTACCCTGCGGATCGATGGCGACCTGGTCTTCCAGGCCGGTGCGCGCTACGAGGTCGAGGTCGATCCGGCGGGCACCGGCAGCGACCTGGTCGAGGTGACCGGAACCGCCTCGCTCCAGGGCGGCAGCGTGGTCCACATCGGGGCCAATGACGGGTACCGCCTCCGCTCGACCTATCGCATCCTCTCGGCGGGATCGCTGCAGGGGACCTTCGACGAGGTGAGTTCCGACTTCGCCTTCCTGGCCCCGGAACTGGCCTACGACCACCAGGCCGGCACGGTGGACCTGACGCTCGTGCGCAACGACCGCGACTTCGCCTCGGTGGCATTGACCCGCAACCAGAAGGCCACCGCGGCCGGCATCGAGAGCATCGGTCTCGAGGCCGGCCATGCGGTCCATGACGCGATCGCGCAGATGCCAGACGACGCCGCGCTGATCCGCGCCGGCTTCGACGCGCTCTCGGGCGAAGCGCATGCCTCGGCCCGCGCGCTCCTGCTGGACGATGCCGGCTGGCTGGCGGACGCGGTCACGCGGCGCCACGCGGGCGCGGCCGCGACGGGCGAACTGACCCCGGCCACCACGCTCTGGCTGGATGCCGGCGGTGGCCAGGCCCGAACCGGCAGCGACGGCAACGGGGCCCGCTGGCAGGGCAACGCCCACGGACTGGCGGTGGGCGCGGACGTCGAGGTCGGCCCGGGCCGGATCGGCCTGGCCGCCGGCAAGCGCCGCACCAACCAGCAGGTCAGCGACCGGAGCTCCCGGAACCGCATCGACAGCCGCCACCTGGCGCTCCACGCGGCCGCGACGCTCGGGCCGGTGCAGCTCGCCGGCGGCGTTGCCCGCGGCAGGTACACGCTGGAACTGGACCGCCGGGTGGCGCTCGCCGAGATCGACGAAACGCTGGCGTCGTCGTCCGACGCCGAGGCCGATGTGCTGTTCCTGGAAGCCAGTCTGGCCGAGCCTGCCCGCGGCGTGGCCCCCTGGCTGGGCATCCGCCAGGTCCGCCTCGACAGCGACCCGGCCCGGGAGTCCGGCGGCAGCGCCGCGCTGTCGGTGGCCGGGGGACGCCACGACCTGGGCAGCGCCACGCTGGGGGTGCTGGCCGACCGCCGGCTTGGCGATGGAAGCCGGCTGCAGGCCCGCCTGGGCTGGCGCCACGCCTGGGGCGACCTCACGCCATGGGCCACGGTCGCGTTCGATGCCGGCGATGCGTTCACGGTGTACGCCCCGGCCATGGCCCGCAACAGCCTGGTCTACGCCCTGGACCTGGGGCTGGCCACCGGCCCGCGCAGCCGTCTTGCCCTGGGCATGGCCGGCCAGGCCGGCGACGGCAGCCGCGCGTGGGGCGCGCAGCTGCAGTGGCAGGCGACGTTCTAGGGCCGCGTGGACCAGGTCGATCCTGGTCCTCGACCACCGCGACGACGCGCACGCCCGCGCGATCGTCGCCGCATCGGGCGGCGGGCCGACCGTCCGGCCCGCCCGGCGATGGACGAACGTGGTGGGTCAGCCCTGCAGCGCCATCGCCGCCATGTGCCGGCGGTAGTGGCGTAGCTCGGCGATGGAGTCGTGGACGTCGGCCAGGGCGGTGTGCGCGCCCTGCTTCTGCACGCCGGCCAGCACCTGCGGCGCCCAGCGCCGGGCCAGTTCCTTGATCGTGCTCACGTCCAGGTTGCGGTAGTGGAAGTACTGCTCCAGGCGCGGCATCAGCCGGTGCAGGAAGCGGCGGTCCTGGCAGATCGAGTTGCCGCACATGGGCGACTGCCCAGCCTCGACCCACTCGCGCAGGAAGGCGATGGTCCGCGCCTCGGCCTCGGCCATCGACACGCCCTCCTCCAGCACCCGCCGCCACAGGCCGGAGCGGCGGTGCTGGTTGCGGTTCCACTCGTCCATCGCCTCCAGGGTGGCCAGCGGATGGGCGATGGCCAGCGACGGGCCTTCGGCCAGCACTTCCAGGTTGGCGTCGGTCACCACGGTGGCGATCTCCAGGATGGAGTCGCGGTCCGTGTCCAGCCCCGTCATCTCCAGGTCGATCCAGATCAGACGGTCCTGTGCTGCGTTTTGGCCCATTGCGAGTGTTCCGGTGTGCGCTTGTCTGCCGCGCGTGGGCTGGCATGATAGCGCAGCCCCCCGCGCGTACCGGAGCCGATGAGTCCGTCCACCGACCACGCCGTGCTCACCGCGATGCTGGCGCCAGCGTTCTTCCTGACCGCCACCGCCTCGCTGCTGCTGTCGGCCAACAACCGGCTGGCGCGCATCATCGACCGCACCCGCACCCTGCTGCGCGAGCTGGCCGAGCTGGACGACCCGGACCAGCGCGCCCTCTACGAGAAGCGGGTGGCGCTGCAGCGCCGGCGCAGCACCATCATCCTGCGCGCCGGCCAGCTGCTGTACGGGGCCATCACCTTCTTCGTCGCCACCAGCCTGGCCATCGCCTTGGACGCCTTCACCGGGCACCGCCTCGGCGTCGTGCCGGTGTGGCTGGCCAGCGGCGGCGTGCTGTGCATGTTCTCGGCCAGCCTGCTGCTCGCCCGCGAATCCACCCTCGCGGTCACCGCGATCCAGGAGGAGATGGACCACCGGCCGCGGGCGCGCCGCGGCTGAGGCCGCGGTCAGGTCAGTGGCGGCTTGCCGCGCTTGCGCCGGAAGTAGTTGGTCAGGCGCGTGCCGGCCTCGGCCGCCAGCACCCCGCCGGTCACCGCCACGCGATGGTTGTGGCGCGGGTCGGCCAGCAGGTCGAACACGCTGCCGGCCGCGCCGGTCTTGGGGTCGGTGGCGGCGTACACCACGCGGGCGATACGTGCGTGGACCATGGCCATGGCGCACATGGCGCAGGGCTCCAGGGTCACGTACAGGGTGCAGCCGACCAGGCGGTGGTTGCCCAGCCGGGCCCCGCCCTGGCGCATGGCCACGATCTCGGCGTGGGCGCTGGGGTCGTGGTCGCGGATGTTGCGGTTCCAGCCCTCACCGACGACCTCCCCGTCCGGCGACACCAGCACCGCGCCCACCGGCACCTCGTCGTACTCCTGCTCGGCGCGTTCGGCCAGGGCCAGGGCGTGGCGCATGAAGCGCTCGTCCGTGGCCGGGTCGGCCGCGGCGGCGGCGGGCGGCTCGCGCGCGTCCAACAGCTTCCAGAACACCCGGGTGGCGCCCAGCCCGCCCAGCGGCTTGTAGGCGTACTCGGGGATGTCGCCGGCCACGTGGTAGCCCAGCCTGCGGTAGAAGCCGCTGGCCCCCTCCACCAGCGAGGCATCCAGGGTGATCAGCCGGCGCCCGCGCTCGCGCGCGACCTGCTCCAGGGCGCGCACCAGCGCCGCGCCCACGCCCAGTCCGCGCGCGGCGGTGGCGGTCATCACCTTGGTCAGCTCGGCGCGGTGCGGCTGGCTGGGCGCCTGCACCAGGGCCAGCGAGCCGGTGCCGAGCAGCTGGCCGCCGCGCCAGGCGCACAGGACCACGCGCTCGCCGCGCTCGGCCGCCTCCAGCGCCCCGTCCCAGAAGACGCGCGCCTCCTCCAGCGGCAGAGGATGCATGAAGCCGACCGAGCCGTTGTGGGCCACGGTCTCCACCAGCAGTGCGGCCAAGGCGTCGCGGTCGCCCCGTCCGGCGGGGGCGATGCGCAGGGAAGGTTCTTCGGTCTGCATGGAACGGGCGGAGGAAGGCGGCGCGTGCGCCGGGAGCCGGACGGTGCGCGCGGCGCGGGCCGGACCGGGGGCGGCAAAGGGTAGCCGAAAAACGGGCGCCACCGGAGGACGGCGCCGGCCGGGGTTTCAGCGCAGCAGGGCCAGCAGTGCCTCCGCGGCGGGCGCGGACGAGGCCAGGTTCTGGCCGGTGACCAGGCGGCCGTCGGTGACCACGTAGGGCTGGAAGTCGGCCGCCTTCGAGTACCGGCCGCCGTTTCCGCGCAGCATGGCCTCCACCGAGAACGGCACCACCGCGGTCAGGCCCACGGCCGCCTCCTCGCTGTCGCTGAAGGCGGTGACCTGGCGGCCCTGCACCAGCGGCGCACCGTCCGGCCGGCGCGCGCGGCGCAGTACGGCCGGACCGTGGCAGACCGCGCCGATGGGCTTGCCGGTGGCCTCGGCGCGCTCGATCAGCGCCACCGAGCGCGCGTCCTCGGCCAGGTCCCACAGCGGGCCGTGGCCGCCCGGGTAGAACAGCGCGTCGAAGTCGTCCATGGACACCTCGGCCAGGGGCCGGGTGGCGGCCAGCGCGGCCATGGCCCGGGCGTCGGCCTGGAACCGGCGGGTGTCCTCCGTCTGCGCCTCCGGCGCGCCGCTGCGCGGGTCCAGCGGCGGCTGGCCGCCCCTGGGCGAGGCCAGCACGATCTCCGCCCCGGCGTCACGGAAGCGCCAGTACGGCGCGGCCAGCTCCTCCAGCCAGAAGCCGGTCTTCTCGCCGGTCTCGCCCAGGCGGTCGTGGGAAGTCAGCACCATGAGGATCTTCATGCCGTGCACTCTCCTGTCGGGGAAGGAAGGCGGGCCGTGGCCGGCCCGCGTGCCATCAGCTTGCCGCATGGCGGCGTGGCGGGCATCCGCCCGCCGCCACCGTGCGCCAGATAATAAACACTCGGAAATTCAAATTGTTGCGCGCCATTCCTGAAGCGCATTCACAGGCGCGCGCCGGATGCCGGGGGCGCCCCGCCCGCCCGGATCACCAGCGCTGGTGCACCCAGGGCTTGATGTCCTGCTCGTAGATGCGGGCCACCGCCTCCATGGTCTGCGGCGGCAGCGCCGGCAGCCCGGCCGCGGCGATGTTGGCCAGCGCCTGCTGGCGGTTGCGCGCACCCGGGATCACCACCGTCACCGCCTCGTGCATCAGGATCCAGCGCAGCGCCAGCTGCGCCAGGGTGGCGCCTTCCGGCACCAGCGGGCGCAGCTTCTCCACCGCGACCAGGCCCACCTCGTAGGGCACGCCGGCGAAGGTCTCGCCCACGTCGAAGGCTTCGCCGTGGCGGTTGAAGCGGCGGTGGTCGTCCTCGGCGAAGGTGGTGTCCGGGCCGAACTTGCCGGTCAGCAGGCCGCTGGCCAGCGGCACGCGCACGATCACCGCCACGTTGCGGCGCTGCGCCTGCCGGAAGAACAGCTCCGCCGGGCGCTGCCGGAACATGTTGAAGATGATCTGCACGCTGGCCACGCCCGGGTACTCGATGGCCTTGAGGGCCTCCTCCACCCGCTCGACGCTGACGCCGTAGTGGCGGATCTTGCCCTGCTCGACCAGGCGCTCCATCGCCTCGAAGATCTCCGGGTGGTAGTAGGCGTCGGTCGGCGGGCAGTGCAGCTGCACCAGGTCCAGCGTGTCGGCCTCCAGGTTGCGCAGGCTGCGCTCGATCCAGGCCGACAGGTTCTGTGCGGTGTACCCCTCCACCACCTGCTTCGGCAGGCGGTGGCCGGCCTTGGTGGCCACGAACGGGCGCGGGCCGCCGCGCTCCTTCAGCACGCGGGCGATCAGCCGCTCGGAATGGCCGTCGCCGTACACGTCGGCGGTGTCGATGAAGTCCAGGCCCGCGTCCAGCGCGGCGTGCAGGGCCGCCATGGACTCGGCATCGTCGGTCCGGCCCCAGGCGCCGCCGATGGCCCAGGCGCCAAAGCCGATCTCGCCGACCTGGCGGCCGGTACGTCCGAACACTCTCTTTTGCATGGGAACCTCTCGGGGGAAGGCAGACGCGCGGGCGCCGGCGGACACCGGCGGGGCCTGCCGCCGGGCCATGATGCAGCACCGGGCCGGCGCCCCCCAAGCCTGCGGCCCGCGGCCCGCCTCAGCCCGCGGGCCGGCAGCGGAGCAGCACCACGCCGGAGCCGAAACGCTCCGCCGACACAGTGCGGAAGGCGTGGCCCGCCCACAGGGGCGGCAGCCGCGGGCCGCGCGTGGCAAACAGCGGCTGCAGGAGGATGTGCACCTCGTCGAGCATTCCCGCCGCGGCCAGCGAAGCGGCCAGTCCGGGGCTGCCGAACAGGACCACGCTCCCGCCGATGCCGGCCAGCGTGGCGCGCAGCGCCTCCAGGCCGGCGACCCGGGTGGTGCCGGGCCAGGCCGTGGCCGGTTCGCGGCCGGACACGACGATCCGGGGTTTTGCATCCAGCACCCGGGCCAGCTCCAGCACCTCCGCCGGCAGGTCGCGACGGTGCAGCGCCCGTGGCCAGACGGCGGCGAACAGCTCGTACGTGGCCCGGCCCAGCAGCAGCGCCGCGGCCGAGCGCGCCAGCGCGGCGGCATAGCGGTGGTGTTCGGCGTCGGCGACCACGTCCCCGTGGTGGCAGGTGCCGGAGAGCGTGGCGTTGATCGAGCAGATGATGCGGGGCATGGCGCGGACTCCGTCGGAGCTCACTCCCCCGGCAGGACGATCCAACGGCCGGGCGGTCGACACGGTGACCGCGCCGCCCGCGGGCCACACCGCCCGGCAAGCCGCTAGGATGTGGAGGCAGTCATGGCGCCGGCACGGGGCCGCGCCCTGCGCCGGGGAAGCACGCATGCCGCCAGATGGAATGATGCACGCGATGGTCCTGCACCGGCCGGGTCAGTCGCTGGTGTGGGAGACACGGCCGCTGCCCGCGCCCGGCCCGGGACAGGTGCGGCTGCGCGTGCTGGCCTGCGCGGTGTGCCGCACCGACCTGCACGTGGTGGACGGCGAACTGCCCCACCCGGCCCTGCCGCGGGTGCCCGGGCACGAGATCGTGGGCGTGGTGGAGGCCACCGGCCCGGTCGCCGACGCAGTGGCAAGGCGGCTGGCCGAAGGCCAACCCTCTTCAAGCAATGCGAGCATCCGGAATGCGTGCTTTGGTTTTACGATCGGACCAAGGCGCGAGTGGCGCTGGTGCGGCATGGCGCTTTGCGGCCACCGCTACAAAGGCTGCACGATCCAGGGAGATGTCAGCGCCGAAGTAAAACTGACCCACCCTCGCCGAAGTAATTTTGACCCCCCTGGGCGAGGATGGCGGCTTTTTTTGAGCCGTCGAGATGTTGACCCAGGAGCAAGCGGTGGAGATCAAGGTTTTAGAACGACAAGGGCGCTCGATTCGGCAGATCATGCGAGAGACCGGGTTGTCGCGTAACACAGTGCGCAAGTACCTGCGTGGTGCGGTGAAGGTGCAGTACGGGCCGCGCGAAGCGAGGCCCTGCAAGCTCGATCCCTTCAAGCCCTATGTGCTCGATCGCATCGAGCAGGCGCGTCCAGACTGGATTCCGGCGACGGTCTTGCTGCGCGAGATCCAAGCGGCGGGCTACACCGGCGGGATCAGCCAGCTCAAGGCATATATCCGCCCATTCAAGGCGGTTCGTGCCGATCCGGTCGTACGGTTTGAGACCGAGCCGGGCCTGCAGATGCAAGCGGACTTCACGACGATCCGTCGCGGGCGCGATCGCTTGCTCGCATTCGTCGCCACGCTCGGCTACAGCCGAGCGACCTTCGTTCGGTTCACGGACTCGGAGCGGTTCGAGGACTGGCGCGATGGGCTCATCGCGGCCTTCGAGTACTTCGGCGGTGTGCCGCGCCAAGTGCTGTTCGACAACACCAAGACGGTGATCCTCAAGCGCGATGCCTACGGGCCAGAGCTGCATCGCTGGCATGCCGGTATGCTCGAGGTGGCTCACGAGTATGGCTTTCAGCTGCGGGTGTGTAAGCCATATCGGGCTCGCACGAAGGGCAAGGTCGAGCGCTTCAACGGCTACTTGAAGCGCAGCTTCTTGGTGCCGCTGAACGCGACATTGCGTGCGGCCGGATTGAAGCTCGATGTGCAGACCGCTAATCGCGAAGTGCTGCGATGGCTCAACGAAGTCGCCAACACGCGTACACATGCGACAACGGGTGTTCAGCCCTGCGCGCGATTGTCAGAGGATCAAGCTCACTTCTCGGCGCTGCCGATCCGTGCGACGCAGGACGCTCCTGCGATCTCGCACGCGATGAACCGCGCCGGGATTGCCGGAGGCATTTTGGTTTGAGTCACGCTGCCATGGCCGGCTCTTCGAGCATAGCGTAGT
>NZ_JAODNV010000004.1 GCF_025398195.1 Chelativorans petroleitrophicus
CGTGTCTTCATGCTGGATCGTCCTTTCCATCGGGCGATCCACCTTATGCCCCTGTCTCAGAAACCGGCACCACCTCTGTACGCGTTCTGCGCGTCCGTGAACTGCTATGCCTTCATCGCTTCCGCATCTCTTCCAGCCAGGAATGGCGCGGAAAACACTAACTCAATTCGCGGGCATTTGTGGGAGGCAGACCAGATAAAAAGAAGCTCCAATAAGCTTATTCGGCCGCCTTAAGCATGGGCTGCTGGAAGACCTCAAGGTGGCAAAGCCCTTCGAGCACCTTGTATTCGCGGATGCTGTCTAGCAGCCCATCATGCTGCAGAAACTGCATCTGCTTGGCTATGTAGCCACGGAAGGCGGGATCGGCGTCCGTGCAGATGCTGTTCCGCCCCTCCTGTATCGCGACGCGCGCCGTGACCCCGCTGCCTGCGAAGAAGTCCAGTACCGTCGACCCTGGGTAGGAGAGGGCGCGAACAAGGCGCTCGATCACCTGTGCGGGTTTCTGGGTCGGGTGGCCGACCCGTTCTAGCGAGTTGCCGTTCAAGCGAACCATCCTCCATACGTTCGTCGGGTTGCGACCCTTCGCCACGGATTCTGGATTGAGGCGCTTGTCCTTCATGTAGGCAGCCTTCGTCTCTTCATCGTAGGGCTCCCGGACCGAGTCAAGGTCGAAGTAGTATTTCTTCGTCTTCGCGAACCATGCGATCTCCTCATGCCTGTTGGCGAAGAAGCGTTGGGCGCTCATCCCATTCGGGTAGTTCCAGATGATGAGGTTGACGAGCAGCATCTTAGAGTGCTGCCGCATGTGCGAAATGATGGACAGCAGGTCGCCTGACCCTGCCTCGCCCTGATACTGCAGCCCACCGAAGATCGCAATGCTTCCGGTTGGCGCGAGGACGCGCTCCGCTTCCGCGAGCCACTTCGAGGCCCAGCGGATGTAATCCTGGTGGGAATCCCAGTCAGCCAGCAGGATGTTGTAGGGCGGGTCGCAGACTATCAGCTGGATGGACTCGTCGGGAATTCTTGCCAGCACGTCAAGGCAGTCGGCGACGTCGAACACGTGGTGGGTCTTGCCTGACACATCGGTCCTCAGCAGCGACTCCGAGGAGTGCTTCTGTCCCAACTTCCGGAGGGCGTTCATTGCCCGGTGGCCTGCGTTTCTATGAGATCTGTTAGCCATGTAATCTCTTCCAATTGCTAAAGCGGATCACACAATGGCCGGTTCGAATGCAGAAAGCCATAGCCCAAGCGCCTTTCTAACCGAAATCTAGGTCTTTGGAGATGATACTGATCGATGTCTTGGCCACGCCCAACATCACCTCGGCCATCTCCCCCGCCTTCCATGGCTCATGTTTACAGTAGAGAGAGGCGATTTGGCACATGTGCAGGATGTCGCCTGCAGTTATCACGATGTTCTCGCAATAGTTCTGGTTGATTTCCCGGGCCAGGCTGCTCGCCGTGACCCGGTCAATGCGGTTCAGCAGACCCGAGTTGTGGACGACCTTCACGATGCGCCCGTCCGGACGGACGACCTCGAATGACTCGGTCGCGAAGTTAGACCCCTGCAGGAAGACGACATATGGAAAGTGCCTCTCGTCGAGCATGAAGTTCCGGAGTTCCAGCACGTTCTTGTGCATCCGCTCGATGGCGTTCCCGGCCGCCATGAAGTCCTGGTCCTTGTTCTTACCCTGCATGATGCCAGCAACGATCTTTTCGATGTCGTTGCCCTGATGCTTCGATTCGCCGACGAGGACGATTCTCCACTTGCCGTGACGGTCCTTCACCTCGACTATACCGCCATCCGGCTTGATGCTGGCATTTTCGACGAAAAGGGTCTTGCCCAGTCGTTCGTCGAAGCTATTCAGCTTCTCGTTGATCTCCCGCTTCGTAATGGAGTCGCGCTTCCGGAACTCAAGGTTGGGGAACTCCTCGGCGAGCTTGGCCACAACGCCTGCGGTGACCTCACGTATCGACAGGTCGTGCTTCTGTGCGGCCTCGCCAAAGATGCTAAGCGGGCCACCGCCGAGTTCCTGCTGCATACTCAATCGAAGGGCCTGCCCTTTGCCCTTTAGTTCGACTTCCCCAGCCATTCCATTCCCCCACCGATTCGTCCGTCGGTAGGGTGGCAATTATTTGACGCCGGGAAAAGCCCTCGCGAGGTCTAGGCGGATCCGGTTTCCGAATTTTCCAATTAAGCCATCCGAGACGTGGAGTGGATTCAATCGAGATGGGTGTAGGGTCTGCAAGCAAGGGAGATGGCGGTATGGCGGCTGCGCTTCGGCCAACCGTTATTCTGGAGCTATAGTCACGCGCCCGCTTGCGCAGCCTGGCCAGGGTCAGAGGTGCTGGAGCGGACAATCGACTGCTCGTATTCCTCGACATCGGATAGGCGATAGACCACCCGGCCGCCGACCTTGAGGAACTTCGGCCCCTCACCGGTCAAACGCCACCGCTCAAGTGTGCGATGGCTGATCCTCCAGCGGACCGCCAGCTCAAGCTGGTTCAAATGCGTTTCCTTCATTTCCGTTTCCTTTCGTTCGTGCACGGCTGACTGCGACACGACGAAGGCGTGACCGGGAAACACTATCAAGGTAATAAATCCGGAGCACCAAAAACAGGGCGCGTTGCTTCCTGTGTTGGACAGAGAAGTTGTGCGGTCGCGAAGATTCACTTAAGAATACGGGGGCATTCTGGCCTTCTGTGAGGCATGCTTCGAGCGGGTTTGCCGAAGAGTCTACTCCCTCCGCCAAATTCCTACCGGTCCATTTTGATACCAATGCGCTGACTGCGAGGTCACCGCCTGCAGGGGCCATCAGCGCGGTGCAGCGTCGATGACGGTACAGCGATCCAGCAAGAATTAAGGCTCACAGCTTCAGCGCTGCCCCATTCGCTTCCGCATTTCTTCCCTATCCAGGCGCGTGACGGGAGTGTCTCCGCGAAAGAGCGTATGCCATCTGCGTCGGCGGCAGAGCCAGTTCCCGTCGTCCACACGCACGAAACTGTCCTCCACCCGGGAAATCGCGGCGGGGAGCGCCATGGGCTGCGGCGCCTCGCCATCGCGGGCGAAAAGCGTGCAGATCCATTCAGCCTCCGCGGTGTCTTGCGTCAGCGATTTCAGGTGGAAGTTTCCAACTAGATGAACGCACACGCGTGGGCCGCGCTGCTCCCTCCACGCATAGAATTCGCTGATCTGCTCGCGCCCTTCGTATCGCGCGTTCGCACTGACAAACACACCATCGGGCGTGTAATGCTCCGCCGCGTTGCGGCCCCAGTTGAAATCAACATCATGCCAGTAGGCGATGACCTTTTCCTCAAGGTGACGCCACAGGCGGCTATATGTTTCCGGCATATTTTGGTGGTCCTTTCTTAAGCGCCTTGGGCCCGCAGCCCGCAACCGTCAGTTGGCGAACCGATTCTTTTGTTCCCCCGGGGATTGTTTGAGTGCCTTTCGAAGAAAGTGTCGGGTACCCGCCCTGATCACCCAAACATTAGGAACTGTGCAGCCGGTTCACTGTACGCGAGTCGGCTGCGCATGCATGCTGGTGCGCAGGCGTTCCACATTCTCGCTTATGCCTTCCGCCGCGGCCTTAAGACTTGGAACGAAGCGTTCCAGAATGTCGCTTCGCTTCACCGCGGTGGCGTAATAGGTCATCCCGATTGTTGCGAGGACGCGGTTGCTTCCATTCTCATAGATCGGCACGGCAACGCTCGAAGACGCCTCGTCCTTGTAATGCTTGGTGCGCTCGGCAAACTGCTGGCGCCTCGTGATTTCGATCATGTGTTCTATGAGGTCGAGCGCGTACATCTGATCCGAATCAGGATGCTGGGTCGTTTGTAACAGCCTGAAAAGCAGGCGCCGTTCCTCTGGCGGGCAGAAGGCAAGATAGGCGCGCCCGAGCGCCTTGCTTACCAGTCCAAGGTGCTTGTAGGTCAGCGCGTGGTACGGCGCTATCGGACTTTCACCGCAAGTGGTGTAGCAAACCAGCATGGCGTTTCCATCCAGGACGGAGATTGCCACCGGCCAAGTATACATGCGGGTGAGCTCCTGCGCCCAAGCCCGTCCCGCCTCTACCACGAGGGGCGCTCCATGAAACCCGCAGGATAATGCGCTTACCTGAGAGGTAACCTGGTAGCCCTTTCCATCCGGAATGCGAGACACGAAACCCGCTGCTATGAGTGTTTCCAGCAGCCGCACAATTGTCGGCTTCGGCATACCCGTGGCCCGGTGAATATCATGTACCGTCGAGACGCATTGCTGGTTCAGTACGACCAGAACATCAAGCGATCGCATCACCGCGCTGACAGGTGCGTAAGACGCCATCATTTCCCTCCCGACTGACTGTCTGTCTGACAATATGTCATACGGAACCGGTTTCGTCACCTCCATGGACGAGGTGCATCATTTCCCCTTTGGCGGGCCCAGAAACAAACGATGGAAATGGCTTAACGCACCTAGATCAGACGCGAGAACCCGACGCATTCGGGAAGGCTCAACGGAATCCCGAAACAGGGCATCTGCTCGCAACAAGCGACAGGAATGCAGCGCCTTAAGCGATCTTTTCCCAGGTCAGCTCGCGATAATTCACCACACCGTTGATCTCCGCAGGAGGGGCGGTCAGAGTAACGCGATTGCCATCATGGAAGCGAGCGGGCCGCACCTGTCTGGTACCGATGCGCGACGGATTTGTGGGTGTGGAGCAGTCCACGTCCACATAAAGGGTCTTGCCATCGAAATGGTATGCGCCGGCATACGAAGTATATTCCCGCTCCCCCTCCTCCGGCGGGATTTCCGGACGCCCGTCGCACAGCACGACCATGCACCGGCCTTCCTCCGTGAACATGTAGATGCCCATCTTCTTGGGGCCATAGGATGAGCGCAGAAGATTGCCGTTCGCGTCCCTGTTGACTATGTCGACAAGGCGCCAGACGCCGACCAGATCATTCATACTTCTCTCCCAAGAGGTCGCTGTTGAGCCCGTCCCCGCGACGTCACCCCCGCGGGGGTATCGCCCATCGGCACTCGCTGCTCGACCCATAGCCACACCGTGAAAAAATCGCTTAAGGCATTGTGGCGCATTTCATAATGTGAAACGCACGAAGCGTGAGAAACTGCTCACCTGCGTCTGCCGACGCATATGCTGATTCTTGGTGCCGAAATGATAGAGGCGTTGGGCTCATTTTCGATCGGTTCTTGAGAACGGGCAGCTTCAGGCGATCCCAAGCAAAGCAGTATTGCATTTCAGATAATGAAAACCTGGAACGAAGTATTCGACGCAAGCAGATCACCTTCCCTAAGCGGGTCTGTCGACCGCAGTAAATGCTGCACAGGCTCGACATCGATGATCAACCGGAGAAGCAGCCCGTATGAACCTGGCGAACGCCCCGCTCGTTGATTCCCATTTCCATATCTATGAGCGGAGCATGCCGCTCACCGCTACTGCCTGGCACGAGCCGAAGGAAGATGCGTCCATCGAACGATGCCTGAAGACGCTGGACGAGCACGGCGTCAGCTTCGGCGTCATCTCCGCGGCCAGCCTCTACGGCACCTATAACGATTATGTCCGGCGCGCACTCCGCGCACACAAAAGGCTTCGCGGAACCGCGATGGTGGATCTCAACTGGGATCTGGACCAGCTCGAAAGACTTCGCGACGATGGCTTTGTCGGGATTCGGCTCCTGTGGCGCCCTCTCGACCAAACTCCCGATCTCGACGACGAAGCGTATCGGCGCCTGCTGCGCCGATGCGCTGACCTCGGCTGGCACATCCATCTGACCGACAGGGCGGAGCGGATCGAAAGGACGATCACCAAGATCGAAGCGGCGGGCGCCGCAGTGGTGATCGATCATCTGGGACTGATCGACACTGCGCAGGGCGTGAACGATCCCGGCTTCCAGGCCATTTTGAGGGCGATCGATCGCGGCCGCACTTGGGTGAAGCTTTCCGCAGGCTTTCGTTTCAAGACGCCCGGACTTGCCGATCTTTGCGCGCGCGCTCTTGTATCGGCCGGCGGCTGGGAGCGCCTGGTGTGGGCGAGTGACTGGCCGTTCGCGGGCTTCGAGGACAAGGTCACCTACGCGGACACCATCGACGCGCTTTTCCGCTGGGTACCGGATCCCGCCATGCGCTTCTGCATAACCGCGCGCACACCGATGCGGCTTTACTTCTTCTCCTGAATGAAAAGGGCGGCGCAGCGCACCGCCCGCACCGCCCTTTTTACGAGACCTTCGCCGGGAACTACTCCAGCTTGATGCCCGCCTTCTCGATGACGGGTCCCCAGGTCGCCAGTTCCTTCTCGATCGTCTCGGCGAGTCCCTCGGGCGTGGTCGGCTCTGGCGTAATGGAGAGCTTCGCCAGGGCCTCGGCAGTTTCCGGCAGGTTCAAATATTCGGTCACCGTCTGGTTGATGACCCTCACCGCCTCGGGGTCCATGCCCTTAGGGCCGAGAAGCGAGTACCAGATATAGGATTCGAAATCGATGCCGCTCTCCTTCAGCGTCGGCACGTCCTCGGGCATCAGCGGGTTGCGCTCGGCGCCGAGCTGCGCGAGGTAGCGGGCCTTGCCCTCCTGAACATAGGAAAGGTAGGACGGCATGCTGTCGCTCGATGCCTGGACATGGCCGGCAAGCAGGTCCGGAATGAGCGTGCCCGAACCCGTATAGGGAATGATCTTCAAATCGAGATCGAGCTCGTCCACCAGCCACTCCATGGCCACGTGCCCCAGCCCGCCGACGCCCGGATGCGCGACGGAAACTTCGCCAGGGTGCTCCTTGACGTAAGCGATGAACTCCTTGATGTCCTTGTAGGGCTGCTGCGCACCGGCGGCGATGACCATGGACGAGGTGCCGAGCTTCATGATCGGCGTCAACTCCTGAGGGTCGTAGGCCAGGTTGGGATAAAGCAGCTTGGCGTTCGCGGCATTGCCGTTCGTGGCAAACAGGATCGTGTAACCGTCAGGTTTCGCATTCGCCACGGCGGTGGCGCCGATCGTCCCCGATGCGCCCGGCCGGTTCTCCACGATGACCGGAACGCCGAGTTTCTTTTCCATATAATCGGCGATCATGCGCGTGAACACGTCGGCACCGCCGGGTGGAAAGCCGATCACGATGGTGATCTGGCGTTCCGGAAAGGCGGCGGACGCGTTGGCTGCCATCGACATGGCGCCCAGGCAAGCGACTGCGACGGTGGCCAGGAACTTTCTGACAGAGCTCATTGATTCCTCCCTGAGTTTCACAACAAACCGATCATGCTGGGGTACGCTCGCGTCTTTCTAATTCTCTCTGTGTGCATTCCACTGCTTGAAATCCTCGCCATCAGGAAAGATTCAGCATCCTGGAGCCGTTGGTGGAGATCATCGTGCGGATATCGGCCGCCTCCACTCCCAGATCGAGGAGATGGCCGACAAAGGTGCGATATCCCTCCACAGGCGGCAAGGCTCCCTGAAGTCCCAGATCTGAGCCAAATAAAGTGTTCTCCACACCGGCCACCTCGATGAGATGCAGTGCAAACTCCGGCTCGAACTTCTTGCCGCGTCCTTCGATGAACTGGGTGATGGAGTGCTCCATCTTCACCCCGATCGACACCATCTGCCGGATGTCTTCGTCCGTGCAGCCGACGACGTAAGTGGGATGGTTGACAAGCATCTTACGGACGCCGCGCCGCTTCGCCTCCTCGAAGAGCAGATGCAATTCGGCGGCGCCCAAATGGCCACTGGCCAAGATGATGTCGGCCGCCGCGATGATATCGAGTACTTTAAGCGTATCGTCGGTAAGCCGCCCGTTGGCATCCAGGACCGAGAGCGGTATCGCCTCCAGGGCTCCGGCAACTTTCGGAAACCCCTTCGCTTCCGTCGCCGTCTTGGCAATATGGTTTGCCGCGGAAAACGTCGGCATCCAGACGATCTTTGCGCCCAATTTGGCGGCATGATCGACCGCGTGAGGGTTGATGCCCCCGGAGGCATTGTTGAGCACAATGCCCGAATACATCCGCACCTTCAGGTCCGGGCACAGCTTATGCAGGATCATGCAGTGAGGTGTGCCCAGATAGTAATGATCCTTGGTCACAACTGCCTTAAATCCTGCCGCGTCGGCCGCAACCATCTGATCGTGATGGTCCAGAATACGAGGCATGACCGCCGGACCGCTATGGCAGTGCAGATCGACGGCTCCGACCAGCAGCTCGGCAATCTGCTGGTCGCGCACGTTCGTCGCTGAGCTTGAGCTCATAAGATATCTCCCATTCAATCAGGCCTGGGGCTCGGGATATTCGTCAGCATTGAGCACCCAACCCGGCTGGCGCGAGAAATCAGCTCTCGGAGGGCAGAATATGTCGATCAGCAGGTTGGTGCCGGTCCCCACGGCTTCAGACGTATGCAGCACTCCAGCCGGGATGATGGTGACCGAAGGCGCCCCGCAGGTCTCATGATCGTCCGAGCGCCATTCGTTAGCGTTCTTCGTCCAGGGCCAGCGCAGATGATGCACGTAGGTTCCTTCGAGACAAAGCGAGCATTGCTGAAAGTCGGCATGGGAATGCGGAGAAAGCTGGCTGCGATCGCGCGGCCCGTTGCGTGGGTAGATGTAATTGACCATGAAGTCGGACGAGCGGATCAACCGGCCGAACCTGCCTTCCTCCTGCGGCACGTCCATGGAATACCAGCGCACCTTGTGGCCTCCTACGGGATCGGGCCATGACACGAGAGGAGGAACATTCGGGTCGGCAGTGCCAATCTTGCAGCGAGCAACGATGTCGGAGACGCGGCGCGTGAACAGCCGTACCATGCGACCGCCCCTGTAAACCGTGATCCGGCTCGGCCCTGGTGGAACGATGACGACACTGTGACCGGCGCCTTCAGTCGTCGTTCCGTTCCATTCGATGGAAAGCCGTGTATCCGGATCGGGAAGGATGATGACGAATTCGTCCGGCTGCTCCGTTCGATCGAAAACGGCGCCGGCATCCATCTCGCTATACGCAACCACGAAGTTCGCCGCGCCGGCATACCAGGTACGCACGCTGTCCGAACGCTCGTCCGGGTCAGTCTCGTAGAACCGGGCATATGTGGCTGGCGCCGGAGCGCTCAAGACTTTCTTTCCGTCGTTCTCCGAGGGTACTTTCAGCCTGGAGCGTGGATCGGAATCGGGATACATTACCATGTCCTTCTGATATTCGGATTATTTCGGTCCGTGCGCCGTCAGCGCCTCCTGAGCTGCCCTGCGCAGAAATGCGAGATCGGAGCCGATCAAAAAGCTGGCAGCGCCGAGTTCGGCCATGGCGGCCTGGTCCGCAGGACTTTCGGCCAACATTATTAGCGTCTTGCCCACGGCCCGAGTGGCCCGTGCAACCGTCTCGACGGCGGCGCGCACGGCTGGCGCGGCGGTCGAAATCTCCCCCATAGCAACCGATAAATCGCCACGCCCGACGAAGACCGCATCGATACCTGGTACGGCAACAATGGCATCGATATTGTCGACACCGGCTGGCTCCTCGATCATTGCAATGCAGAGAATTTCCTCGTCCTGCCGAGCCAGATGCTCAGCGACACCAACCGCCCCGTAACCGCCAGCGCGGCCCGTCCGTGAAAAACCGCGCCGCCCGCCTCGATACCGACAGGCCATGGCTACCTCATGCGCCTTCTCAGGCGAGTCGACATGCGGGACCATGATGCCGGCCGCGCCGCAATCAAGCAGAGACAGGATATTGCCGTCCGACGCATCGCCAATGCGCACGATAGGCGCCACCCCATTGGCGCGCGCAGCCAGGATAACGACATCGATCGCACTCAGATCGAACGGTGCGTGTTCCTGATCGATGACAATGAAGTCAAACCCAATGCTGGACAGAACTTCCGTCGTATGGACCGTCGGAACCTTCACAAAGGTGCCGATGTGCCGTTCGCCTGCCCTGAGCCGGCTGGAAAAGCTGTTTGATCGTTCGGGCCCCATCCGTGCCGTCTCCGTGTATTCCAGTGGCTCGGGAGGCTAATGGGACAGGCTGTCTTAAAGGGACTTCTCTTTTGCTGCGTTTCACATCCTGAAACGCCACCAGTACGGGTTCGACATCGCTGTACAGCTTTCCTGTACTGCGCTGACCATAACTGTGAGAAGCTCACCACCGCATGGGAAATCGGCAGTGGGATTCACCGTGAAGGAGGGTATAACTTGACAGTTAGCCGCAAGGAAATCTCGGCAGGCGCGATGTTCATCGCATTTGGCCTCGCCTACGGATATCAATCGGCGTTCGGCCTGCAGGTGGGCACGGTAAGGAATATGGGACCAGGCCTGTTCCCACTTGCCCTGTCGATCATTCTCTTTGGGATCGGACTGGCGGTCGCGTTCAACGGATTGCAGGGAGATCGGCTCGCATCCAAGAGCGCAGGCATCCCCTGGCGGCCAATCTGTTTCATATCGGCAGCAACGGTCTGTTTCGCGCTGTTCGCCACGACGCTGGGCATGCTGCCGGTGACGTTTCTCATCACATTCATAGCCTCCTTCGCCCGCAAGCAGACGCGCGTCCTGCCGGCCTTGTTCATGTCGGCATGCATCGCGGTATTCTGCAGTCTGCTCTTCACCTATGGGTTGGGCCTGCCACTGCCGGTATTCGGCTCCCTGTTCAGGAGCTAGCACTATGGAATTTCTTTCCAACCTCGCCATCGGCTTCAGCGTCGTTGCACAGCCGACAAACCTTCTCTACTGCTTCATCGGAGTGTTCCTCGGAACTGCCATTGGCGTTCTTCCGGGAGTTGGGCCGCTTGCCACGATAGCAATGCTCCTTCCCATGACATTCGGGCTCTCGCCCGAGGGAGCGATCATCATGCTGGCCGGCATCTATTACGGTTCCCAATATGGCGGATCGACCACGGCCATTCTGATGAAGCTGCCCGGCGAGGCATCCTCGGTCGTCACCACGATAGACGGCTATCAGATGGCGCAGAAAGGCCGCGCGGGACCCGCACTTGCTGCCGCCGCTATCGGTTCCTTCGTTGCAGGGACGGTCGCGACGGTGTTGGTAGCCGTGGTGGCTACGCCGCTCACTCTGCTGGCTTTCCAATTCAGCCCTGCGGAGTATTTCTCCCTGATGGTCCTCGGCCTCGTCTTCTCGATCGCACTGGCTTCAGGCTCATTGCTGAAGGCGCTCGGAATGATCTGCCTTGGCCTGCTTCTCGGCCTGACAGGAACGGATATCTACACCGGAGCAACCCGCTTCACCTACGGCTTGCGAGAGCTCTTCGACGGCCTCGAATTCACGGCCGTTGCGGTCGGCATGTTCGGCATCAGCGAGATCATCCGGAACCTTGCCGGAAAAGACGAGCTCCGTGGGCCCGTGGCACGCATAGGCAGCCTTTGGCCGACGCGTGAGGACCGTCGCCGCATGATTGCACCAATCCTGCGCGGAACGGCGCTGGGTTCCTTGCTTGGCGTTCTCCCCGGGGGCGGCGCTTTGCTTGCCTCCTTCGTTTCCTACACGGTCGAGAAAAAGGTCTCCCCTCACGGGCATGAGATGGGCAATGGAGCCATCGAAGGCGTAGCCGCGCCGGAAGCAGCCAACAATGCCGGCGCGCAAACCTCCTTCATTCCCATGCTTTCGCTTGGAATTCCTTCGAATGTCGTCACCGCGCTCATCATCGGTGCGCTCATCATCCAGGGCATCGTGCCCGGGCCGGGAGTGATCTCGAAAAACCCGGAGCTGTTTTGGGGACTGATCGTGTCGATGTGGGTTGGCAATATGATGCTTCTTGCCCTCAACCTGCCCCTGATCGGAATGTGGGTGAAGCTGTTGCAAATACCCTACACCATATTGTTCCCGTTGATCATCGCCTTCTGCTGCATCGGCGTGTTCTCGATCGGCAACTCGTCCTTCCCGATCTACCAGCTGACGATCTTCGGCCTGCTCGGCTACGTGTTCGCGAGGCTTGATTGCGACCTGGCGCCGTTCATACTCGGTTTCATCCTCGGCCCGATGATCGAGGAGAATTTCAGGAGAGCTCTGCTGATATCCGGCGGCGATCTCAGCGTATTCGTCACACGACCGATCAGTGCAGGCCTCCTTGCCACTGCTGTCATAGCGCTCGTGGTGGTCTCCCTGCCTTTCATCAAGCGCAAGCGGGAAGACATTTTCGTAGAGGAGAGCTGACGCGACGTTCCCCAACCCGGCAGGACGGCGCGGAAACCGCACCGTCCTGCGCGAACTGCATCGAATCTTGTGGGGACCTCGAATTACCGTCGAGCTCAGACTTGAAAGACGGTACTCACCCCACCACGCCGCTGCGATGCGGTGAATGTGCTGAATTTGATAGGCGATGCCAGCCTTCTGCCCGGTCCCGCATCATGCAAGACATCGCTCTTCTCCCGTGGCAGATGCCTTGGTTCGAAACTTCTTCCTGCGTCCTTAGGGCGGCGGCAGACCGGTCACGAGGGCTGTTCGGACACAACGGCTCTGCGTGCCCTGTAGACGTTCCAGAGGCTCCACAGGAGCAGTGCAGCGGCCAGCAGCACAAACGCCGCGCTGACGGGGCGTGTCACGAAAATATCGAGGCTGCCACGTGACAGCAGCATGGCACGGCGGAACTGCTGCTCCATCATCGGCCCCAGGACAAATCCAAGGAGCAGTGGCGCTGCGGGGAAGCCCATCAGGCGCGCCCCGTAGCCGACGAGGCCGAAAAGCAGCGTCAGGAAGACATCGAACGTGCTGCCGCTAACGCTATACACACCGATGCAGATGAAGACCACGATGGCAGGATAAAGCACATGGTAGGGGATCGTCAGCAGCCTCACCCAGATCCCGATCATCGGAATGTTCAGGAGGACAAGGAGGATGTTGCCGATCCAGAAGCTCATTACCACGCCCCAGAAAAGGTCGGGCCTCTCCGCCATCATGGCCGGGCCGGGCGTGATGCCATGAATGATGAGCAGCCCCAGGATCAAGGCCATCGTGGCGCTGCCCGGAATGCCGAGCACCATGGTCGGGATGAAGGACGCCTGGTCAGAAGCATTGTTTGCGGTTTCGGGAGCGACCACGCCCTCGATCGCGCCTTTGCCGAAGCGCTCCGGCTCGCGCGAAACCTTCTTCTCGAGGGCATAGGAAAGAAAGGACGACACCGAAGGTCCCACGCCCGGCATGATACCAAAGAACGATCCGATTCCCGAAGCGCGGATCATCGGCATCCATGATCGGCGGATGTCTTCCCGTGTCGGCATCATCGATCGCAGCGAGACCCGGCCTATGTCGGTCACGGCAGCTTGGCGGACGCTCCACATCACTTCCGCGATGCCGAAGAAGCCCATTGCCAGCGCGACAAGACTTATACCGTCGACAAGCTCAACAATGCCGAAGATAAAACGGGCCTGGCCTGTCTGCACATCAAGCCCGACAACGCCTAGCAGAATACCGACCATCACCATCGCGATGCCTTTGATGGCCGATCCGTCCGAGATCACACAGGCGGCGATCAGCCCGACGATCATGAAGGAGAAGTACTCGGCTGGACCGAAGCTGAGGGCAACCTTCACCAGCGGCTGCGAGAACAACATCATCAGGACGATGCCGACGCTGGCTCCAAAGAAGCTCCCCGCAGTGGTCATGAACAGCGCCACGCCAGCACGGCCCTGCCGCGCCATCGGATAGCCGTCCAGGCAAACAACCGCGCTCGAGGGCGTGCCAGGCAGGTTGAGCAGGATGGCCGCTGTGGATCCTCCGTAAGAGCTTCCGTACCAGATGCCAGCAAGCATGATGATAGCCGTCGTGGGTTCGAGGTAAAACGTGATTGGGAAAAGCATCGACATGGTTGCCAGAGTCCCGAGTCCCGGCAGCACTCCGACAACCATTCCCAGCGTCACGCCGATCGCGCAGTAAATGAGATTCTCAACCGTGAGGGCGGTCGAAAGGCCCAGCGCGAGGTTGAGCAAAAGATCATTCAGCATGGTTCACCGCGGCCAATTGAAGGCGGACAGGGGTATGTTGAGTCCGACCTGGAAGATGAGGAATCCAATCATCGACAGGCTGCCGGCCAGCAGAACAATCCCCGCCAGCGATAACCTCGCGTCCGAACGGCTCGAGATGGCGACGACCGCGACTATTGCGGGCACGAAGCCGAAAGGCCTGATCAGGGCAGCAAACGCGATGACCGACAGGGAGATGAACAGCATCGAACGGTGATCGACCTCAATGCGCGGTCCGCTGCTGCGCAGGCCCCCGATCAGGATCACCGTTCCTAGAAGGGCTATGACGACGCCCACCGCTGCTGGAAACATGCCCGGCCCCATCTGCCAGACGGTACCGAGCCTGAGGGAGGTCACGGCATGGATCGCGGCAGAACTTCCAAGGACCAGAAGGAACCCCCCGCCGATGATGTCCCGGTATTCACGCATACCGATACCCGCCATCCCGGTCGTCAGAAGCGCACGTCACGACCAAGCCCACCCGGCTGCGGAAGTTACGGGCAAAATTCATGTTGGTCATTGGTGTCTCCCTCTGAATCGGGCCTGTCGCGTTTTCGTGCGGGCCAACGGTTCATCCTGCAAACGGTGGCTGAATAAAGCCGCTCACCGGTGAGTGGACGGCGAACAACGCTCCCGCCAGCGGTTGTTCGGCAAGCTGATGTTCCGTCAATTTTCCGGATGCCGTTGTGATGAACAGGGTACGCATGTCCGATCCCCCAAAAGCGACGCTAGTCACCTTTTCGACGGGCAGTTCGACGGACAGGTCGACCCGGCCTGTCGGATCGATCCGCACGACTCTCCAACCGCCAAAGCACGCGATCCATAGGCATCCTTCCACATCGATCGCCGCTCCGTCCGGCATGCCGGGGATGCCGTAAAAGTCGTGGAACCGACGCTGCGCCCCGAGGCCGCCCTCTATCGGATCCAGTTCTTGCGCCCATATGGTTCTGCGGCGGGAATCCGCAAAGTATACGGTGGTGTAGGAAGGGTCGAAGCAGATGCCGTTCGGGATCAGGAGTCCCCCCCGGACATTCCTGATGGTGCCGGCGGGATCAAGCAGATGTATCCCACCGGTCGGACTCTCACCGGAGCGTTCCATTGTCCCAATCCAGAGGCGACCCAGGCAATCGACCGCCGCTTCGTTTACGCGATGCGTCGCCTGACTTTCCGGCGGCGGAATTTCGGCGATCAGAGCGCCGACCCGCTCGAACCCGTATCGATGGAGGCCGCTGTCCAGAGCAACGACCGCTCCCCCTCCTTTCCGGGGGGCCCATCCGCCAACCGTCTTGCCGGGAAGCTGCCGAACCTCGTGCCGGCCAGTGGACATCTCAAGCGACTGCAGGCTGGCCCGCGAGACATCCAGCCACCAGATGCGGTCGCCCTCGGGGTCCCATACCGGCACCTCCCCCAGGATGTCTTTGCAGTTCAGGATGCACTCTGCCTTCACGCTTCGCGCCACATGCGGCAGGATCGCCACGTCGATGCTCCTCCGGCTTGGCGAGCGTAAAGTCCGCCCGCCACGCTCCGGGAAATCAATTGCTCTTGCTCTGATTGCCGCCCTCGAAGATGGCCCTGATCTGCTTGTCCCGCTGTTCGATCAGTTCGAGAACGCCCTCGGGGCCGCGGTTCAGAGCCCGGTTGTTGAACTGGACCATTAGCTCGGCGTAGCTTTCGGAGTTCACCGCTTCATCAATGACCTCCTCCAGACAGGTCCTGACCTCCGGATCAAGTTCCCGAGGTGCGATGAGCACCGTGACACTTTGGATCGGCAGGGCCGTCGCGCCCTGCTCCTCAAGTGTCGGGATGTCAGGGGCATAGGGGAGACGGTGCTCGGTCACCGACGCGATCAGCTTCATGTTGCCGGAGCGTAGCTCTCCAAGATGGGCAACACCCTGGATTGTCGCGTCCACATGCCCGCCAAGCGTCAGCATCATCGACTCTGATGATCCTTCGACAGGCACCGGCACGAGATTGATGTCGTACTGCTCCGCCAGCTGCTGGACGACTAGGGTTTGGTTGAAACCGGCAACGGCGACCGTCGCCATGCCCTTCTCACGCGTATATTCGACGAGGCCGGCGATATCGTCGAACGGCATCGATGAAAGAGCGGCAAAACTGTTCCAGCTGTCCATGGCGGAACCGAGGAAGTGGAACTCGCTATAGTGGAAACCCAGGTCGTCGGCTGTAGGGTTGTAGACCATCGTGTCACTGCTGCCGAGGCCGATGCTGTAGCCGTCAGGTTCGGCATTCAGCAGCGAGCGCGCCATAACAGCACTGGCGGCCCCCGGCCTGTTTTCGACGACGACGGTCCAGCCGTGCTGCTCCTCGATGGCCTTCGCCAGCATCCTCGCGATGGCATCCGTACCGCCGCCCGCGGCATAGCCGACGTAGAAGTTGACGGGCTTGCTTGGAAATCCGTCCGGACACGTCGCGGCCCGCGCATCCTGCATGTCCAGTGTCAGAACCGTTGCGGCCGACCAGAGAAGCACCCCCCTGAACGTTCCTCCCCTCGACATCTCCACATTCCTCCCTGGTGAGATTTCCGGACTGCCGAGCGGCGGTAATATCGCTGCAAGGCTGGCGCACTTTGTTGTGCGACCACCCCTGGCTCCAGACATTTCCCGCTGGTTTTCAATAGATGAAATGTCGAGGGCTGTGTGGGTTCACCGCAGAAATTCGTCGACGCGCGCCAAAAACTCGTTTCTGCCGCGTTCGGGACGGTCGAGCAGCAAATAGTGGGTGCAGTTGGCCGCCCGCCAGTGGATCACGCTTGGTGCATGATAGAGATCCTCACAGAAGACCTCCATGTCGGTATCGCGGCACAACGCATCGTATTCCGGATTGACGATGAAGACCGGGCAGTAGATCTGGCTGGCGTGGAACAGCTTCTGGCCCGTTGCGCCCATGATGTAGAGATCCTCCAGCATCCCGTTCGGACTGCGGTAGGTGGGCGGTGTGCGCGTCCGTGAGGTCGGATCGCCGTCAAGCAGGGCGTTCCTGAGGGCCGTCACCATTGCGGGATCCCGCCAGGCCGTCTTGTCCGCGATGGGGATCTGCTCGTCCCAGTGCTTTTCTAGGAGCTCGATCCCATTGAAAGTGTAGTTGCCAAACTTCTTCTGATTGAAACGTCCCGGGCGTTGCGGATCGTCCCACTGAGAGCCAATCCTGATGGTGGGGTGGTCGCCGGTGCCGCCATACACCATGCAATAGAGAACGAGGTGACTGACCTTCTCAGGATGAAGCGCGGCGTACATTGCCACACATGTAGCACCCACGCCCCAGCCCAGAAGGGCGACACGTCCACGGCCGGTCGCCCTGCGGAGGTGATCGACGGCGGCATCGACATCGCGCGTAATCTCGATCGTTCTGCACAGGGGACGCGTCGGCCGAGGAGGCAGATCCATTTCTGCAGGCCGGTCGGAGCGGCCATATCCCCGCGCATCGACGATGTAGCAGACATGACCCGCAGCGGCGAGGTCGGCGGCCAGCGAACCGTTCTCGACCGGCAGATCGAATTCGCTGAGGCCGGGGATGCGCGTCCCATGCATCAGAACCATGGGGACGCGCGCGGCATCGCCCCGCGGACGCACCTCTCTGATGGCGATCCTGACGCCGTCAGCCGTCCGAACGTGGAAATCGCGCCGCAAGATGTTCATGAGATGCCCTCCGCGGGGTGAAACCGTCGGAGGCCCCTACCGGATTGCTCCGGTTTTGTGAAAGGTAAACCCACCGGATTTCACTTTACGGAATGGAGCAAACGAGGCATTGCCCCACCGCGCGACAGCCTCACCCTTGTCCGGAAAGCACTCCGGAAAGAGATCATGGCGCCGCCGCTTGTAGATACGCATTTTCACATCTTCGACCGTTCCACCCCGCTCCTGAGCCACAGGTGGAATCCGAATGGCGAGGAGGCGAGGATCGAAGACATCCTAGTCTGCTTTGCCACCTATGGAGTGACCCACGGCGTCATCAGCACCGCCAGCATCTACGGGTTCTACAATGACGGCTTCCGCGATGCTCTGGCAAGATTTCCGAACCTGCGCGCGACGGCCAACATGCCTCTCGATGCCCCGCAACGACTGTTCGAACGAATGAGCAGCGAAGGCTTTGTCGGCATCCGCCTTCTGTGGCGACCGCTCGACGAGGTACCCGACCTCCATTCGGAGGAGTGGCAGAGATTGCTGCACCGGTGTGCGGACCATGGATGGCACGTTCACCTGACCGACAGGCCCGAGCGTATCGGCACGACAATCCAGACGCTGGAGGAAGCCGGCGTGCGGATCGTGGTCGATCACATGGGCATGACCGACACTGCGGCAGGCATCGACGACGAGGGCTTCCGCGAGATCCTGGCTGCAATCGATCGCGGGCGTACCTGGGTGAAGCTCTCGGGCGCGTTCCGCTACCGTTCGCCGGGTAACGCCGTTGCCGCCGCCCGTTCTCTCATCGATGCTGCCGGGTGGGAGAGGCTGATGTGGGGCAGCGACTGGCCGTTCGTGGGACACATGGAAACGATGACCTATCGCGAAGCCCTTGCCAGTTTGGACTGGATTACGGATTCCCAGATGCGTCGCCGCGTCGCCGCGGACACGGCGCTGGATTTCTATTTTCGCGATTCCTGATCCTGCATCCGCTCGTTTATCACGGCGCCCGCAACAAAGCCGGAAGATAGGTGATGAGCGCGGGGAAGAAGACGGCCAGTGCGACGACCACTAGGTCCGCCGCAATGAACCAGGTCGCGCCTTTGAAGATGGTGCCGAGGCGCACCTGATCGCCGACGACCCCCTTGATCACAAAGACGTTGAGGCCGATCGGCGGCGTGATCATCCCGATCTCGAGCACCTTGGCAAGGATGATGCCGAACCAGAGCAGCTCGTAACCCGCACCCTCCATCATGGGCAGGACAATCGGCAGCGTGATCAGCATGCCGCCAATGGGTTCGAGAAACATGCCCAGGGCAAGATAGAACAGGATGACACAGAGCAGCACGGCTGCAGGTGCAAGCTGGGTTTCCGTGACGAGATCGCCCAGGAATTGCCCCAGGCCGCTGATGGCAATAAAGCGCGCCAGCATGCTCGCGCCAATGGCGATGATGAAAATGCTTGTCGAGGTCACAACCGTTTCCAGCAAGGTGGCGCGGATGACCTTCCAAGTCAGCCTGCGCTTTGTGGCAGCAATGACGCAAGCGAGGAACGCACCGAGTGCGCCAGCTTCGGTCGGCGTCATCACGCCGGCGAACAACCCTCCCAGCACGCCGATCATCAAGGTGAGGATAGGCCATGTTTCGCTGAGGGACCTGAGCTTCTCGGCCATGCCTGCATGTTGGCCGCTTCTCGGCGCCAGCTCGGGATTGAGCCAGATGCGGACCATAATGAGGGCCATATAGAATGCGAGACTGAGAAGACCGATCGCAAGGCCCCCCATGAAAAGCGCGCCGATCTGCACATTGGCCATGATGCCATAGATGATGAGCAGGATCGACGGCGGGATGAGCGCGCCCAGCGTGCCGGCGGCGGCAAGCGCGCCTGTCGCGATGCCAGGATCGTAGCGCTGCTTCAGCATTTCGGGGATCGCCATGCGCCCCATCGCCGCCGCGCAGGCCACCGACGAGCCGGTGACGGCGGCAAATCCTGCCGCGCCGCAGACTGCGGAAATCGCCGTGCCTCCCGGTAGTCGCGACAGCCATGCCTTGGCGGCATCGAAGAGACCCTGGGTGAGCCCGGCGTGATAGCTGACATAGCCCATCAGCAGAAACATCGGGACCGAACTCAGCGTCCAGTTCGCTGCGAAGTTATATGGCACGGCGCGGAGTATGCCCCAGGCCGGCCGCTCTCCCAGAAGAAGCCAGATGCCGGCGAACGATACGCCGATGAGGCTGAGCCCGATGGGCATGCGGAGGGCGAGCAGCAGCACCAGGACGCCGATGCCCAGGAAACCGATTTCGATCGATGTCACGACTGTGTTTCCGGATTCTGACCTGCGGCACCATCGAGGCCGTTCGGCAGACGGAACAGATAGGCCGCGAACTTGTAGAAGAGAACGACGGCAATGAGGCCGCAACCGACAGGGAGAATGAAATAGCCGGGCCAGATGGGGACCGGAAGGTTGTTCTCAATCACCTTGGCGGACGTGTCGAATTTCGACATGGCTTCCAGCCAGGAGGCACGCGCCATCACGGCATAGATGATGCCGCCAACGAGATAGAACCACGACCGCAGATGGCGCTGGACGGCGGGTGCCAGACGCTCCGTAACGATCTCCACCGCGATGTGGCCGTCGGTACGCTCGGGCAGCGCCAAGGGCAGGAACACCACGAACAGCATGTAATAGTGGGACACAAAGGCGATGGTGGCGGGCAACGGTGAATTGAAGACATAACGCCCGACCACATCCACCGTGACCTGCAGCATCATGATGCAGACCGTGATGCCGGCGAGCAGCGCTGTCGCGTCGGTGAGGCGGTGGAGTAAGCGTCCGATAGCACGAAACATGTGTCAACTTTCGACGCCGGATGGGGGCGGCGAGCCGCCCCCACTCGCATTGGATCAATCAAGACCGTAGGTCGCAACATCAACCTTCGAAAAGACCTCGTTCCAGTAAATCTCCGCTAGCCCGGCCTCGGTTCCGTCCCAATCGGCGATGATGCCCTTCCATTTCTCGACGAGTTCGGTGACCTTGGCAATCTTCTCACTGACGTTCTTGAGGCCGAACTCTTCCGTAAACTGCTTCTCAATCACGGGCAGGTCGGCTTCGAGGAACGCTGCGGTTGCGGCGCGGATCTCGTCGCTGGCGGGAATGATCTCCACGCCCTTGCTGGGCGCGCTTTCGATATTGCGAAGGGCGTCGGCATAGTATTCGGCCGTTGCCCCGGCGGAGCCGGCCGCGGCAGCGCGCAGCAGGATGCGGCGCTGATCCTCGGTCAGCGAGGTCCAGGTCTCGCGGTTGAAATTCTGAGGATCGACGCCGGAATAGACGCCTCCCGGAATGTCGAGCATCGCGTAGTTGACGACCTCGGCCATCTTGTAGCCCGTCAGGTCTGACACCGAATTGGCGACGCAATCGGCCACGCCCTGCGCCACCGCCTCATACATCTCATTGGCCGGGATGGCGACCTGCACGCCGCCGTAATACTCCACGAAACGGCCGAAATTGGCGGCGCCGACGCGCACCTTGCGGCCCTTGAGATCGTCGGGCGAACGCACAGCCTCGCGGCAGAGCAGATCGAAGGTACCCGACGAAAGCGAGCCGAGATAAACCTGATTGTGGCTCTTGTATCCCTCCAGACACTCCTCGCAGTTGAAGAAGATGTATTCCGCCATCACGCCGGCCATCGCCGCACCCGGCGCCTTGGTCGGCGTGCCGTTGGTCATAAGCATCGTGAGATTAGCGGCAAGATTCGATTCCGGGAATTCCGAAGGGTAGTAGGGCGGCAGGATCACCCCGATATCGACAACACCGTCGCGCAGGCCGGCCGGAATCTCGGTGAATGCCAGCAGCGAGCCACTGTGATGCACCTGCACCGTCATATCTGAATTTTCGGTGAGGTACTTCACGAAAGCCTCGGTTGCCTTATAGGCAGGCGACGTTACCGGATAGCCGCTCGCCATGCGGAATTCCTGCGCGTCGGCAGGAACCGCCATTGCGGCCGCAATCGAGACCGCCAAAAGAAACTTCATCGACCGCATTCCTATTTCCTCCACTAGTGGCCATACTGACCTATTGTCAGACAGGCATATAACAATCACTGGGCTAGACGGAACCCTCTTGTCAAGGAGGCTGTAGTGGAAGACGGCAAGCGGCGCACCGCGATACTGACCGGGGCGGCCGGAGGAATCGGCCAGGTCTGCCTGGCGGAGCTATTGAAGGACGGCTGGCATGTGGTTGCGGCAGACCGCCAACCGCTTCCGTGGATACCGCAGGAAGCCGCCAGCCGGGTGCTGGAACTGCGTGTTGATATTTCGCTGCCAAACGCGGCGGCCCACATTGCAGAAGAGGCGGTGCGCTGGACTGGGCGGATCGATCTTCTGTGCAACAATGCGGGTATCGGCAATGCGGGGCCTGTTCACGAAACCAGCGATGCCGATCTCCTTCGCTTCATGAACGTCAATTTCGCAGCGGCCTTCCGCCTTTCACGCGTAGCTTTGCCTCACATGGAAAGCGGCGCATCGATCATCCATATCACCTCGGTGCTGGGCCTTCTCGGCACGCCCTCTACGGCGGCCTATGCCGCCAGCAAGGCGGCCCTGATCGGACTAACGCGGCAGATGGCGCGCGAATACGGTCCGCGCGGGATCCGCACCAATGCGGTGGCGCCGGGGCTGATCGACACGCAGCTGGTACGCGATCGCCTCAACAACGATGCTGCGTTTCGCCGGATCTGGAAGGATGGAACACCCTTCCCCCGTCTCGGCAAACCCGAGGACATTGCGAAGGCGGTGCGTTTCCTCGCTTCGGGCGATGCCGCCTTCGTCAATGGGCACGTGCTGGTGGTGGACGGCGGGTGGAGCGCTGCCGGATAGGCAGGCCGATCTGTTGATGGGCTTGGGACCTGACAGCTTCGAGCCCAGCGCGACGATAGCCGATTCGGGTGGATAGCTACCGCTCAGCGGCAGGAAAGCGCCGCAAGGATGCCGGCGTCCTCGACCGTGTCGATTTCCCACACGGCTTCGATCAGCCGCTGCCGGCGTTCACTCGGGATGCGTGATTTTGCCAGGGCATGGAATTTCGCCTCGATATCCGCTTCGACCATCGGAGCTTCGAGGCTGCCGCGGGCGGCCCGCACCTCCTCGCTCCAGGTCCGGCCGTCGCGCGCCGTCACCACGACGCGGGCGGCGCCCGTCGGCAGATCGGGGACGACGGCGACGCTGACGCGCCTGCGCAGCTCGGCAACTGCCGGATCCCGCACCGCCGCGTCGCTGAAATCCTCAAGCCCCGGCGCACCGCGAATGAGCGTTACCGCGGCGGCGTGCTGCGCGCTCACCTGCGAAAGGCGGCCGGTGGCTACCTCTGGCCGGTCAGTCCGGTCTGCCAGCAGCCGGTCGCCCTCGACCCGCACGGAAATGATCTCGGCGAGGTCCATATCGAACCTGCCGCGCAAGGCCAGGCAGGCGTCGATCACAGCATTCAGCACCACGCCGCAGGGATAGGGCTTGAACGTGTTGTTCGGCAGTTCCCAGCGCTCTCCCAGGGCTTTAATAACCCCCGGAGAAACGAGACCTTCGCCATAAAGGCGCAGGAAGCCGCGCTCGCCCTCCAGCGGCGCGGGCGGGCCGGATACCCCTGCCTGAGCCATCAGCGCAGCCAGCAGCCCATTCCGCGCGGCATTGCCCACCGCAACGCTCTTGGCATGGGTGCCGAGAAGCTCCACCATGCCAGCGCTCTGGCCCGCCGCGATCGCCAGCGCCCAAACCAACTGCTGTTGCGATAGACCGAGCAGCCGGCCGGCGGCCAGCGCCGCGCCGAAGATGCCGCAGGTGGCCGTGATGTGCCAGCCACGCCGGTAATGATGCGGATGGAGTGCGTTGCCCAGCCGGCATTCGACCTCGATCCCAATGCCAAGGGCGGCCAGAAAGTCGCGTCCCGAAACCTTCCGGGTTTCCGCCAGTGCCAGCAGCGCCGGCGCCACGGGCGCGGTGGGATGGATGATCGTCGGAATATGTGTGTCGTCGAAATCGAACACATTGGCGCTGGCGGCATTGAGAAATGCCGCCGTCGGCGCATCGAACCGCTGGCCGCTGCCGATCACCGTCGCGTCCGGCGCCCCCGAAAAACGCGTCAGCACAGTTCGGCAGGCTACAATGGCGGGATCTTCGCACCCCACGATCGCCGTGGCAAACATGTTGAGAAGCGAGCGCCGCGCCATCGCAGCGACATGCGGCGGGAGCTCGGCGGACGGAAACGTGGCGGCAAAGCCGGCGAGCGCCTGCGAGATCGCGCCATCGCTGCTCATGCGGCGGCCCATCCAGCGTCAACCGGGATGGCGGCGCCGTTGATGTCAGCCATTCCGGGCCGGCACAGGAAGACGACGAGGTCGGTCACGGCCGCGAGCGAAATGAAGCGCCCGCTCGGCTGGCGGGCCGACAGATATTCGCGCGTCGCCGTCTCGACATCCTTGCCTTCCTCCGCCGCGATGCGCGCGATTCGCGCCTCGATGTCGGGGGTCGGAAGCGTGCCGGGACAGATGGCGTTGCAGGAAATGTCGGTGCCGGCGACCTCCAGCGCCACGGTCCGCGTCAGGCCCAAGATGGCTGTCTTGGCTGTCACGTAGTCGACCCTGCGCGCCGCAGCACGGAAGCTGTAAATCGAGGCGTAGTTGACGATGCGGCCGAAGCCGCGTTGGCGCATACCGGGAAGTACGAGCCGGATGGCATGAAACGGCGCGGAAAGGTTGACCGACAGGGCACGCTCCCAATCCTCGGCGGCCAACTCCTCTACATGCGCGAAATTGCGCGTCACGGCATTGTTCACCAGTATGTCGATGGCGCCGGCCCGCGCGACCGCCGCCTCGATCATGCTTGCTACGCCCTCGGGCGAGGCAAGGTCCGCCTGCACGTAATGCGCGGAGACACCGAAGCGGGAGGCAAGGTCCTGCGCGATCCTCTCGCCCTCTTCCTGTCCCATCAGACCATGGAGGACAACATCGTGGCTCGCGCGTGCGAGCGCCTCGGCGGTGGCAAGCCCAAGCCCCGCGGTCGAGCCGGTAACGATCGCTGTTTTCCGTGAACTCATTTCACCGGCGCCTCGTCAAGCCGCACGACCACGCCTTCAAGATCGGGGGCCGGAGCGCGATAGCGGGACATGACCAGCGGATCATGCCCCGGAATGATGTGATCGGGCGAATCCGCCAGCTCGTGAAGGGTTCGGAAGCCCTCCATCATCTCGATCACGCTGCTCAGCACCGGGAACGGCCGCTGCTCTTCGAAATTCGCGTAAAGATGCGAGGCATCCGAAGCAACAACGACCCAGCCGCGCTTCGTCCAAACTCGCACCACCTGCAGGCCGGCGCTGTGGCCACCGATATGGTGCACCGACAAACCGTCTGCCAGTTCGGCCGATCCGTCATGGAAGTGCACGCGCCCGCAATACAGGCAGCGCACGAAATGGACGATGTTCTCGACATCGTAAGGGTGGTTCAGTGCATGATGGCACATGCAGCGGCCAGTGGCATAGGACACCTCGACATCCTGCACATGGAGCCTTGCCCGCGGGAAATCCTCTAGCGTGCCCGCATGGTCGTAATGCAGGTGCGTAAGGATGATGTCGTCAATGTGAGCCGCGTCGAGACCGAACCGGGCAAGGAGGGGCGCGGGTCGGGAGATCAGCGTACGCTTGCGCCTCGCCGCGGCTTCCTCGCCGAAGCCCGTATCGATGACGAAGCTGCGGTCTCCGCGCCGCGCGACCCAGACGAAATAATCGAGATCGGACGCCGTCTCGTGCGCGTCGCCGAGAATGAAGTTATCGCTCGCCTTCCGGCCGCTGTGGTTCGCATAGCGGATGGCAAAGAGCTCGAAAGGCTCGATAGGCTGCGTTCCCGTCCGCGGCATTTCCACCTCCTTCGAAAAGTGCCGGCAGGGGAAGCGATTTTAGCGCCGCCTGTCAAGCCGGTCATTCTGACTTGTGGTAAGATTGACTGACAGCCCGACAGAAAGGTTGCCCATTCGCAGGGACCGTGCTAATCGCCCTCAAAGACGCTCCGCGCTGCGCAGCGCCGATAACGGGTGGTTCGATGAAACGCGACGAGATCAACCTTGAAGCGCTCACCACGGCGGATCCCTATCTGCTGACGACGACGCTGGCTCACCTCACGGGCGATCTGACGCTTGTGGACCAGGCATGGGACGCTTCGCAGAAGGTGGATCGCTCGGTCGAGGATTTTCCTCAGGGCACAAGGGCAGAAGCGATATCGCGGATGAGCGCATTCCTGCGCTCCGCAAATAAGCCCGTGGCGGTCACTCAGGATGTTCTCGCAAAACTCGTGCAGTTCTGTGCCGGCGAAGCGGTTCCAACCGAATATCTGCCGATGCTGCTCGAGGAATCAGGCATCGTCACTCGCGAACTCGACAAGGCGGGGCCTGTTGCCGTGGAACATGGGGATGCGAGCCTGCCCGAGGTGGCGATCATCGGCGCGGGCCTGTCGGGGATCGCAACGGCCATCTATCTCAAGAAAGCCGGCATACCGTTCACTCTCTATGAGAAAAACGCCAGCGTTGGCGGCACCTGGTACGATAACCGCTATCCCGGTGCGCAGGTCGATACGGCAAGCCATTTCTATGCCTATTCCTTCGCCATCAATCCCGCTTGGCCGCGCTATTTCGCGAAGCAGGGCGAGGTGCTCGCCTATATCCACCGCTGCGTGGAACAGTTCGGCCTCAAGGAGCACATCCGGTTCGGCTGCACCATCGATCGGGCCGCGTGGGACGACAATGCTTTGCGCTGGCGCTGTCGGGTCACGCCGGCCGAAGGCACGCCGTTCGAGATCACGCCCAGCGTACTGGTGAGCGCCGTCGGGCAGCTCAACGTTCCCGCAATCCCCTCGATCCCGGGTCTTGACCGGTTTGAAGGCAAGGTCGTGCACACGGCACGCTGGACGCCCGACGCCGACTACCGTGGAAAGCGGGTGGCTCTTATCGGAACGGGAGCCAGCGGCGTGCAGGTCGGGCCCACCATGGCGTGCGAGGCAAAGCGGCTTTTCGTCTTCCAGCGCTCGGCGCAGTGGCTGTCGCACCGGCCGAACTACCATCTGCCGGTGCCTGAGGATCAGCTTTGGCTGTTCGGGAACGTGCCCTTCTTCGCCAATTGGCACCGGCTCCAGATCATCTGGCAGTTCGGCGACCGGCTCTATCCGGCTCTCCTGAAGGACGAGAACGGGGAGGTGTCGGCGGCAAACGTCAAGCTCAGGCAGCAATGGACCGAATACATCGAGCGTAAGCTCGCCTCCCGGCCCGACCTGCTGGCGAAGGCAATGCCTGATTATCCGCCGCTCGCCAAGCGCGTGCCGGTCGATTTCGGCTGGTTCGACATGCTGCTGCGCGACAATGTCGAACTTGTCCGGACGGCCATCGACCGGGTCGAGAGCGGCGCCATCGTCACCCGCGACGGGGAACGGCGCGAGGTGGACCTGATCGTGCTGGCGACGGGCTTCCAGGCCACGCGCATGCTGCACACGATAGACATTTGCGGGCGCGGCGGGCGCAACCTGCGCGATCTGTGGGGCGAGGACGATCCCCGCGCCTACCTCGGCATTACGGTGCCCGGCTTCCCCAATTTCTTCATCATGTACGGCCCGAACACCAATCTCGGGCACGGCGGCAGCCTCATCTTCCAGGGCGAATGCCAGGCACGCTACATCGCCCAGGCGGTGCGCCACCTCGCCCAGTCCCAGGCGGCTGCGATCGAGGTCGATCAGCGGGTCTTCGAGGCCTACAACAGGGAAGTGGACGAGCAGCTGTCCCGAATGGTGTGGGGCGCGCCCGGCGTCTCCAACTGGTTCAAGAACAGCAAAGGCCGGATCGTCACCAATTCGCCCTGGCGGGTTGTCGATTACTGGCAGCGCACCCGCACATTCTCCCCCGCCGACTATCGCGAACTGTCTGACTGCGCGATGCGGCAGGCAGGCTGAGGCGGCGATTTACGACCGGGGCGCCAGCGGAGGCGCCCTCGAGATCCCGAACCCTGTTCATGGGAAATGAGGAGGAACGAATGAGCAAACTCGCCGGAAAGTCCTGCGTCGTAACCGGTGCGGGCGGCGGCATCGGTTATGCGATCGCTGCGCGCTTCGCCGAAGAGGGCGCACATGTCGCCATGCTCGACATAAAGGAAGACATGGTGAAGGAGGCAGCGGCGAAGCTGCCCGGGGGCCGGGGCCACGCCTATGTGACGGACGTCTCCGACCGGAAAGCGGTCAAGCAGGCGATCGACGATTTTGCCGAGAAGCAGGGCGGCCTCGACGTGCTCGTCAACAACGCGGTGATGTTCTACTACGCGCCGCTGACGGATATGCCCGAAGATATCGTCGACAGGATGCTCGATGTGGGCATCAAGGGCACGTTCTGGGCCCTTCAGGCGGCGACCCCGCATTTGATCCGGCGCGGCGGCGGCTCCGTGATCAATCTTTCCTCGGTTGCCGTCTCCTTCGCGGTCAAGCATGCCGCCGTCTACAGCTCCATCAAGGGAGCGCTCGACGCTCTGACGCGCCAGCAGGCCGTCGAGCTTGGCGCTCACGGCATCCGCGTAAACGCGCTCGCGCCCGGGCCCGTCTCAACGCCCGGCGCCAACTCGGTCATCGATCCGGAAGGCTGGAAGAACCGGCAGGCGCGGACGCCGCTGCGGCGCCTGGCGACGGCCGAAGAGATCGGCGCGGCCGCGCTCTTCCTCGTCTCGGACGAAGCTGCCTCAATTGCCGGCGTCACCCTCAAGATCGATGCCGGAATCACCGTCGCGGGGCCGTGATTTTTCGGTCTGTCTCGACATCCCATCTCCCACCACAGCAAGGTAACCGACTATGGCAAAAGAAGTATTCGATCGCGGCCTTTCCATTCGCAAGAAGGTGCTGGGGGCAGAATTCGTCGAAGCCTCTTTCAAGAGCGCCGACGAATTCAACATGCCGATGCAGGAACTCGTAACCGAGTATTGCTGGGGCGCCGTGTGGGGACGCGAGGAACTCAGCCACAAGACGCGCTCGATGCTCAACATCGCCATGCTGGCGACCCTCAACCGCCCGCATGAGCTGAAGATGCACATTCGCGGGGCGTTGCGGAACGGTGTTACGAAGGCGGAGATCCGCGAAGTTCTGCTGCAGGTCGCGATCTATGCGGGCGTCCCGGCCGGCGTGGACGCATTCCGCATCGCCCGTGAAGCCATCGAGGCACACGAGGCGGCGTAACACTTATTGCAACTGCCGGCGGTAAGGGCTCCCGCCGGCAGTTGGCTGCTCCCGCAGAAGGCACGGCGGCTGTTGCAAACTTGCGAGACGAGGCGGCCGGCCTGCCTGCTTTTTCCTTCAGAGTGAGCTCAGCGCAGTCTTTCCGGCGTTCTCGACATGCCGGCGGCTTGCCGCCGCCGCAGCGCGTGGATCACGGCGCTTCAGCGCATCGACGAGTTCCTCGATCTCCTTGATGCTGACCTTGCGCCTGGCCTCGGATGAAAGGCACACGACGCGGAGCCGGGTAACACGGGCGTTGAGCGTGCGCAGCACCTCGGCGATGATGTGGTTGCCCGATCCGCGAAACAGAACATCATAAAAATCGCGCTTGGCAACGATGATATCGGCGACCTCGCCGGTTTCATAAACTTGGCGAAGCTTTGCCGCTGCCGCATCGAGTTCGGCCATGTGAGCCTCGCTCGCATTCTGGGTGAAAAGCTTGGCGGCGAGTGCCTCAAGCGCCCCGCGCACCTGATAGATGCTGGCGGCATCCTCCGCCGTGAGTTCCGTGACCACCGGCCCTCGATTAGGTATCGAGGAGATGAGGCCCTCCGTTTCGAGTTCGCGCAGCGCCTCGCGCAGCGATGGACGGCTGACCCCGAGGGTCTGGCACAGGTCGCGCTCCACGAGGCGCTGGCCGGGCGCCAGTCGACCGCTCATGATGGCGCTGCGCAAGGTCTCCACGACCTGCATCCGGACAGGCGCGGCGATAGTGACGACCCGCAAATCTTCCAAGGCAGAAGGATCTCGCATCGTTTGTTTTCACAGGTTGAGACAATCGACGCGCGAAGCCTAGTGAATGTCAGCTAACAAGACAAGACGACAGGCAGGCTGAAAACATAGGCCGCAGACTTTGCCCGCGGCCGATGCAATTGCCGACCATGTGCGCTTTACATTCCGAGATAGGCAAGCCGGACGCGATCGTCCGCCTGAAGGGTTTCGCTGGTTCCCTCCAGCACAACCCTCCCCGCCTCGAGAACATAGGCGTGATCGGCCGTCTGAAGCGCTTCGGCCACGCGCTGCTCGACGAGCAGGATCGTCAGATTCGTCTGGCTGCGAATCTCGGCCAGCTTGTCGAAGATGAAGTCGGCTATGGCGGGAGCAAGGCCCATCGAAGGCTCGTCCAGCATCAGCAACTTCGGCGAGGAGGCAAGCCCGCGGCCGATCGCCACCATCTGTTGTTCGCCGCCGGACAGGGTGCCGGCGAGCTGGTTGCGTCGTTCCGCCAGGACCGGCATCCAGGTCAGGATCTTCTCCAGATTCTCCTTCCAGTCGCCTCGGCCTGCCTCGGTATAGGCGCCCATTTCCAGGTTCTCCATCACCGAAAGCGAGGGGAAGACCTGCCGCCCTTCCGGAACGTGCGCGATGCCCATATGCGCCCGCTGCGGCGGCGGTACCGCGAGCACGTCCCTGCCTTCGAAGCGGATTTTTCCGCTCAGCGGTGTAACGATGCCCGATATCGTCTTGAACAGCGTCGACTTGCCCGCCCCGTTCGGGCCGACGATGGACACGAACTGCCCCGCCCCGACTCGGATGGTGACGTTCTCCAGCACCGGCACGTGCGTATAGGCGGCGGTCAGACCTTCGATCTCAAGCATGGGCGGCGCTCCATTTCGCACCGAGATAGGCTTCAACGACCCGCGGATCGCGGGTGACGGACTCCGGCTCGCCCTCGACGAGCATTTCGCCGTGATCGAGCACGAGGAAATGATCCACAAGCTGCACCATCGCCTTCATAGTATGCTCGATGATGACGATGGTCGCACCCTCCTCGGCCAGGCTGCGGATGACGGCCATGACCTCGCCGACTTCAGCAGGACCCAGCCCGGCCAAGGTCTCGTCGAGCAGAAGGATGCGCGGTCGGCCCGCGAGGGCACGCGCCAGCTCCATGAGTCGCAGTTCCTTGGTGGTGAGGTTGCCGGCGATCTTGTCCTGGATGGCGGCGAGGCCGACGCGCTCGATCGCCTGACCGGCACGGGCTCGCGCCTCCGCGTCGGTGGCGGCATGGACGTAGGCGCCAACCACCACATTGTCCGCGACGCTCATGCGCGCGAAAGGCCGCATCACCTGGAAGGTCCGGCCGAGGCCGGCGGCGCACATGACGTGCGGCGGCTTGCCGGCCATGTTGACGCCGTCCAGCAGCACCTCGCCCGAATCGGGCCGAACGAACCCGCAAAGCAGGTTGAAAAGCGTGGTCTTGCCGGCGCCATTCGGCCCGATGATGCCGAGAATTTGCCCCTCCTTCACGGAAAAGGTCACATTCTGGACCGCCTTTAGCCCGCCGAAAGCCTTCGATAGGCCGCGCACCTCCAGGATCGGCTTTCCCTCGGGAGCGCGCCTCGCCGGCGCGGCGGTTGCCGGAAGGGGAGCCGCGGCCGCCGGTGCTCTCCTGGACACGGCTCTGGCGGTTTCGGCCCGCTCGCGATGCTTCAGCACGAAATCGCGCGCTTTCCAGAAAATGCCTTCCGGCGCGACGAGGATCACCACCACGATCGCGAGGCCGTAGATGACGCCCTGTATGCCGGGAAGCCAGGACCCTATCTCCGCATGCAGCGTCTCGCTGAGTGGAATCAGGATCAGCGAGCCGATGACCGGCCCCCACACCGTGCCCACACCCCCAAACATGGCGACGGTGAGCGCCTGGGCCGAGACCAGCACGCCAAACACGGCCTGCGGCGTGACCACCAGCAACACGACCGTGTAGAACGCGCCGACAGCGCCGGCGATCCCCGCCGAGAGCATCATCGCACGCAGTTTCCAGCGGGTGGTGTCGATGCCGGCTGCCTCCGCCGCTGCCTCGTTCTGCTTGATGGCGAGCAGCGCCATGCCGAAGCGGGAGCGCTCGACCATGCGGGTGATCACGATGACTGCGAATGCAAGGGCGAGCGCCAGCCAGGTATAGATCCGCTGATCCTCGAACTGCATATAAAGCAGCTGATGGTCGCGCTCCATCGGAACGGACACTTCCTGATAGCCCAGCCACTCGAAGACGTAGAGAAGCGCCAACGGATAGGCGAGCATGGACAAGGCGAAGTAGTGGCCGCGCAGCCGGAAGGTCGGAATACCGACAACCAGACCCGCCACGGCCCCGAGAGCACCAGCAAGCGGGATAGCAAGCCAGGGCGAGAGGCCGAAATGAACATGACCGAGCACGCTGAAATAGGCACCTAGCCCGAAGAAGGCCGCATGGCCGAAGGACATGAGCCCGGTGTAGCCGCTCAGCATGTTCCAGGAGAGGCCCATGACGGTCCACACCAGCACCAAGGTCATCATCAGCTGGTAGTAGGAGTTGGTGACCAGTAGCGAAATGACGAAGTAGACGGCGACGAACAGGATCGCCGGTGCCAGAGAGCGAAGAAAGGCCATGTCAGGTCCTCTCTGCCGAACGGCCGAGGAACCCCTGCGGCCTGAAGAACACGATCACCAGGAAGATGACGAAGATCGCTGTGTTCTGCAGCTGCGTGGGCAGGACCAGCGTCGACATCTGCTGAATGAGGCCGATGGTCATGCCGCCCCAGAAGGCGCCCATGATGGACCCCATACCGCCGAGCACCACCCCGGCATACATCACGATCACATATTCGAGCCCGACATAGGGATGGAACGAATAGTTGGTGGCAAGCAGGCCGCCTGCGATCGCCGTGATGGCGATACCGAGGCCGAAGGCAATGCGATGGCTGCGGTCGACGTCGATGCCCATGTAGATGGCCGCGGTCGGATTGTCGGCCGAAGCGCGCAGCGCCTTGCCGAGTCGCGACCTTGCAACCAGCCAGCCGAGCGCCGCTATGGTTGCGACCGAGATCAGGGCCGAGACCGTGCGCGACTTGTTGACGAATACGGACACCCTGTCACCCCACAGCGGCCCGATCTCCCAGGCGCTGATGGCAAGCGGCGAACGGACCGAGAAAGGCTGCGAACCGAACAGGATCATGGCGCCATTCGTGAGAATCAGCGCAAGGCCGAGCGTGAGAATGAGCTGCGCGTAATGGCCCTCGCCTTCGAGAGTGGCGGTATTTGTGCCGCTCACGCGCGAGACGAGGAAGAGATGGACGAGATAACCCGCCACGAACAGGACGGGACCTGCCAGGATGGCGGCCACATAGGGCCCCACGACATTTCCAAAGAGGGCGGAAATGCCGAATGGGCCGAAGATAAAGAAGGCGCAGTACATGCCCGCCATCATGAAATCGCCCTGGGCGAAATTGATGACGCGCATGATGCCGAAAATCAGCGCAAGCCCCACGCACATGAGGCCGTAGATGGCGCCGATCAGAAGTCCTGCGACGAGTGCCTGCAGGATGTTTTCGATCAGGATCGCGGCCGTCATGGGCGCGCGCCCCTGTGCGCGGTCTCTCCCGCTGCGCCGTCGCGCAAGTGGCGGTCGATCATCATCAAGAGCATCCTCCCCTCCTGCCGTCGATACGGCTTGCGTCGCGGCGTCACGTCAGGCCCGTTGGCCCCGCGCTGTTTCTTGTCGGCGCACAAAGGCCCGCCAGCCTTCCCGCGTTCGGCTGTTTTTCGATATTGTCGATGAAGTCCTCGATCACCTTCGCGCGCCTCGCGCCGAGCACGGCGCCCGATGCTTCGCGGAAGCGGAAGCGAATCTCGGCTTCCGTCGCGGGCGTAACGTCGGCAAGGCTGATCCGCGGGCGCCGCCCGTTGGCCAGTTCCAGCTCCAGCTCCGCGCCCTGCGCGGCAGGAAAAGCCGCGCTCAATTCGTCCGAGCTTTCCAGCCGCGAGACCTCAATGAGGCGCAACACCTCGGGATCGTCCAGTCTGGCATAGTTCGACTCTGCGATCCTGCGGTTGGCAAGCACGGCCGCAACGCCGAACTGAATGCTCATCTTCGCCTGAAGGGGCCGCTCGAAGGGTCCGGTGAAATCGCAGCCCGGATAGTAGGCGGCGGCACGTGGCACTCTTATGTGCACAGCATTGATCATGGTGCCTTCGGGAAGGTCCACCGCCAGGCGCAGCGCCGCCTGGCAGGCCGTCTGCGCGAAATTGCACGCTGGAGCCGGCTTGTTGTAGACATTGAGGATGTCGGCCTGCCCGTCGGGAAACAGCGCGATGGCGCCCGGTGCAGGGCGCCGGGCGAAGGCCGCAAAAAGCCCCGCCTCGCCCTCGAAGATGTCGCGGGAGCCATAGGCGCCCTGCTGTGCAAGCAACACGGCCGTGACAGCGGAGCGGGCGGCATGACCGGGATGGAAATACATGTCCGAGCCGCCGCTGTGAGGCCATTGGTTGAGCCCGCCCGAGGCATTGGCAGCAAGCGCAAGCGCCGAGGCGATCTGCCTTTGATCGAGCGCGAGCAGATATGCGCCGCCCGCGGCCGCACCGATGGGTCCTACGAGCCCTGTGGGGCGGAAAAGCCGGGCAAGCTCCGCATCGAAAAGCGCCCGACCGATACGGCACCCCACTTCGTAGCCGATGATGGCGGCCTCAATGAGTCGCGATCCAGTGACGCGCTGCCTTTCGGCCAGTGCAAGGAGCGTCGGCCAGACCACGACGCCGTGATGCGAGATCGAGGCTGCGTGCATGTCCTCACGCACCAGGCCGTGGCCGGCGACCGCATTGACGAAGGCCGCGTCCGCCGCCGACGCGGTCTTGGCCGCGCCGATAACATGCGCCTCGCCACCCATTCCGATCACCGCGCGCGCCTGCCGGCTCCACTCGAGGTCGATCGCCTCGAAGGCGCAGGAGAGGAAATCCAGCAGGCAGACCTTCCCCTTGTCTGCAGGCGTGCGGCCAAGCGCGCTGAGGTCGATGCCCGCGATCACCTGACCTATCGCCTGGGCATGAGTCGGAACGATGCTGCCCACCGTGTGCCTCCTCCCTGTACCTTACCGGCCTGCAGACTTACTTCCTGCTTCTGATCTCCACCCCGGCCCATTCCTCAATGATCCGCACCATGTTGGTGAAATCGGAGTCCGGACCGTATTTGGCATTGGTAACGGCCAGCATCTGGCGCACCAGCGATCCGCCCACCATGGGAACGCCCAGCGCTTCACCCTCGTCGACGCACAGGCCGACATCTTTGTAGGAAAGGGCGGTCGCAAAGCCGAAATCGAACGTGCCCGGAAGCACTGCGCGGGGAAACTTGTCCTGCGTCGCGCTATTGCGCCCGCTCGAAGCATTGATGATTTCGCACATCACTGCCGGATCGATTCCGGCTTTCACACCCATAGCGAGCGCCTCGGCCGAAAGCAGGATCACGCCCGCAGCAATCATATTGTTGCCGAGCTTCACCACCTGCGCGGCACCCGCCTGCTCACCGCAGTTGAACACCTTGCCGAAATTCTTGATGAGGGGCTCGATCTCCGCGATAGCCGCGGCGGGGCCGGACACCATGACCGCGAGAGTGCCCGTGGATGCACCCTTGATGCCGCCGGAGACCGGAGCGTCTACCCAGGCGATGTTGCGCGGCGCGAGGGCCGCGGCCACGGTGTTCGCCATGCTGGGGCCGGTCGTCGACAGATCGACGAGGATGCGCACCTTGCTCCCCTCAGCCACGCCACCTGCTTCGAGCGCAACCTGATGAACGATCTTCGGGTTCGGCAGGCTGCAGAAGACAATCTCTGCCGCATCGGCCACCGCCGCGGGAGAATCGGCCGGCTGTGCCCCCGCAGCCACCACATGTTCCACCGCCTCCGCCCGCGCGTCGAATACGACAAGCGAATGGCCCGCCTCTATCAGTCTGCGGGCCATCGGGGCACCCATGCGTCCCAATCCGATGAAGCCCACCACGGTCGTGGTCATGAAGGTACCTCTCAAGATACAAACATCCTACGTGGCAGCTTTCAGCCACCGCGCTTTCCACTGCATTCTAGGGACCTCGTCCCGCTGCTGTAAGTGACGCATTGCGCATATCAGGTTTACACACCTCACCCGGGCGGCGGTGCGCGGACGCAGACTGCTTTTCGAGGTTTGGACACAGCTTGACAACCCGCTACTTTGATCATTCAAGGATGTCCGCAGGCTGTCTGTTCGTCTGGCAGGATGACAGGCCTATGTTACAATGGCTGCGACGACCATGTTTCGTTCGCCTCGGGTATGATGTTCGACTTCAAGCAGCTCAAGCTCTTCGCCACGGTCGCTGAATTCGGCAGCCTCTCTCGCGCCGCCGTGTCGCTCTCCATGACGCAGCCTGCACTCAGCCGCCAGATCAAGGCTTTGGAAACGGAACTCGGCGTGGAGCTCTTCTACCGCAACGGCCGCGGCGTGGTGCTTACGGAAGCCGGCAAGCTCCTCGACGGCTATGCGAAGGGCATATTGGAGCAGGCAGCCCGCGCGGCGAGCGAGATCGAGGCTTTGCGGTCTGATCCGCGCGGCACCATCGTCATCGGCATGCCCCCCTCCGTCGGCGTGGTGCTGACGGCGCCGCTCGTCCAGGTGTTTCGGCAATCCTTCCCGCGCATTTCCATGCGGGTGGTCGAGGGCTTCAGCGGCCATATCCTCGAGTGGCTGGTTACCGGGAAAATCGACGTCGCAGTGCTCTACAATGCCCCGCGCATGAGCAATCTGCTTTCCGAACCCCTCCTGCGCGACGAACTTTTCCTTCTCGGTGCAGTGAAAGACCCCAACCGCCTGCCTTCCGGAACGGTGCAGGGGTGCCAGCTCACCAAGCTGCCGATGATCCTGCCCAGCCGCCCGCACGGCCTAAGGCTTGTGGTCGATCATGCGATGGCGGCCGCCGGGATCACGCCGCGCATCGAAATGGAAGTGGAAGCCATGCCGTCGACGCTGAAGCTCGTCGAAAACGGTGTCGGCTACACGATCCTTTCCTACTCTAGCGTCCATCACCTCGTCGCCGCCGGACGCATACGCTACTGGCGCATCGAGAAGCCTTCGCTCCACCGCGAGCTTCTGCTGGCCACCTCGACCCAGCGGCCGACCACCACGGCCATCCGCGCCTTGACGGAGTGTGTCCGCAAAGAGGTGAACAACCTTCGCAAACAAGGCGTCTGGGCGCCGCCTGCCTGACAGTCAGCGATTCCGATCCCGGCGCCGCAAATCACGTATGTGATTTGCCCGCTGCGAACAGCACGATTATTATAAAAATATCTAAGCATCCTGTGTTTATCACAGATGCAGAAGACTATCTCAATCTCATATAAGAAAAAGCTTTGCTCATGCTGCGAACTCTGCCCAATGAACAGCATAAACGACTGCATGATGCAACCGTGATCGCGGAAATGCTCAGCGAAGCTGATATCGTCCCGCTGCTCATGTCGCTCGTTCAGCTTACATGTGATCGCGAATTGCTTGAGGAAGCAGCGCCATATATTCATGGTGCATGGAATTTCCAGGAGGCAATTCCGGCGCCGCTGCGGCGGACGATCATTGATCGGCTGGCGGCCATTCTCGCACGCGGTGAAGACCTTCAGGCAGCACCGCTGTCCCGTGAACTGCTCCGCCGGATGATCGACGTCGCGGCCGGCGAAAAGGTGGCGGAGGAGTTCGTTCCCCTCCTGCTGGAAGAATCAGGTCTGGAGCCGGCCGAAGACCGTGGTCTCGTCTGGCGCAAGCAGCCCGACAAGGAGACGCTCGCGGCCTTCCACGTCATCATCGTCGGGGCTGGCCTTTCCGGCATCTGCATGGGAATCCGCCTGAAACAGGCCGGGGTGCCGTTTACCATCATCGAGAAAAACCGGCATCTCGGCGGCACCTGGTACGAGAATACCTACCCGGACTGCCGCGTCGACACGCCGAGCCATTTCTACTGCTTCTCCTTCGCTCCCAACGACTGGTCGCGCCACTTCTCCGATCAACGCGAGGTTCTGGCCTATCTAGAGCGCTGCGCGCGCGATTTCCGCATCCTGGAGCACATACGGTTCCAAACGGAGGCGACTGAGGCTGTCTACGAGGCGGGTGAGGCGCGCTGGCGGGTAACCTTGCGCGATGCGCAAGGGCAGACCGAGGAGGTGCGCTGCAACATTCTTGTCCCTGCTGTTGGCCAGCTGACGCATGCAGCCTTTCCGGACGTTCCGGGCCTTCAGACTTTTGCCGGCGCCCTCATGCATTCAAGCCGCTGGAACGCGGACGTACAGCTTGAGGGTAAGCGCGTAGTCATGGTCGGTACTGGCGCGAGCGGAATCCAGATCGGACCGGCGGTCGCTGAAAAGGCGGCGCACTTCACCGTCATCCAGCGAACGCCCCACTGGGTGATGCACAACCCGAATTACCATCTGCCCATCACGTCGGGCAGCCGCTGGGCATACCACAACGTGCCCTATTATCGGCAGTGGATCCGTTTCCAGCTCTTCTGGGCGACGGGAGACCGCATCCACGACACGCTGCGCAAGGATCCGAACTGGCCCCATGCTGACGTTTCGCTCAATGCCAGAAACCATGAAATGCGCGAGGCGCTCATTGCCTATGCCCGCAGCAAAGTGGGGCACCGCCCGGACCTCTTGGAGAAGGTGATCCCCTCCTACCCGCCTTATGGCAAGCGCATGCTGCGGGACAACCATTGGTTCGACATGCTGCTCAAGCCGCATGTCAGCCTTTACAATGACGAGATTGCCGAGGTGCTTCCCGACCGGGTGCGCCTGAACGGAGGCGAGGAGATCGAAGCCGACGTCCTCATCTTCGCCACCGGCTTCCAAGCGGCACGGATGATCGTATCGCCTGCGATCATCAATGCTTCCGGCACGAGCCTGCGCTACATCTGGGGCGATGAAGAGCCGCGCGCCTTCCTCGGAGTTGCGGTCCCCGAATTCCCGAACATGTTCATCCTCTACGGTCCCAACACCAATGTCGGGCACGGGGGCAGCGTGATTTACCAGGTCGAGTGCCAGGTCCGATACATCCTGCGATGCATCCGCGAAATGATCGAAGGCGGCTATTCCTCGATCGAATGTACGCGGGAAGCCTTCGAAGACTACAACCGACGCGTCGACGAAGAGCACGCCCAGCTCGTGTGGACCCATCCCGGCAAGAAGAATTGGTACCAGAACAGCAAGGGGAGAGTGGTGACGAATACACCTTGGAGGCTAGTCGACTACTGGCAATTCACGCGTGAGCTGAAGACATCAGATTTCACGTTTGGCCCCGGGCGCGCGGAACACTGAGGCTCAGGGCCCGGATTGATCAGTCAAAAGGGAGGAAAATATGTTCTCAATCTCAAGACGGCGCATCGTGGCGGGAGTAACCGCCCTTTCGTTGGCGCTCTCCGCACCCTTGAGCGCGGTGGCCCAGGATCATCCCGACACCGTCAAGATCGGTATGCTGCTGACGCTTTCCGGCATCTGGGCCCGCCCCGGCCAGAGCGAGCTCTACGGTGCGGAACTTGCCGTCAAGCATATCAACGAGGCGGGCGGTATCAAGGCGCTCGGCGGCGCAAAGCTCGAGCTGGTGGTGATGGACGTCGGCGACAATGTCGAGCGCGCCAAGAATGCGGCTCAGCGCCTCATTGCGGAGGAGCCGGACCTCGTCGCGGCGAGCGGCGCAGTAATCAGCTCGTTGACGCTTGCCGCCAGCGAGGTGACCGAGCGCGCAAAGCTGCCGCTGTTGACGCTGTCCTATTCGGACCAGATCACCGATCGCGGGTTCCAATACATCTTCCAGACTTCAGCCACCGGCGAGACGCAGGCGAGGCTTGCCATGCCCGAGCTGATGAAGCTTGCCGAATCCGCTGGCAAGACGCCGAAGACGGTCGGCATCATCATGGACAATACGGCGGCGAACTATGCCTTCGTCGAGCCCATGAAGAATGGCATTTTCGCCGAGCACGGGCTGGAACTCGTGCTTGACGAGGTCTACACACCACCGCTCTCCGACGCGACGCCCATTGTCCAGAAACTGCGGTCCGCGCGGCCCGACGTGCTCCTCTTGCTCGCCATTGCAGTCTCCGACGTGAAGCTGCTTTTGGAGAAGATGAGCGAGTTCGGGTTGGGCCAGGGCAAGATCCCCATCATCTCCAACGGCAACGGCATCGCCGAGCCCAACGTGCTCGATAACATGGACGCGGCCCTCACCGAAGGTGTGATGAGCGTTATCGGCAATTTCGGCGGCAAGGGCCAGGAAAAGCTCGCCGAGGAGCTGAAGGTAGTCTATAACGAGCCATGGGTGGTGCAAGGTCCGGTGTCCGGCTACGGCACTGTGATGATCATCAAGGAAGCGCTCGAAATGGCAGGCAAAGCCGATCGCGAGGCCGTGGCCGAGGCGCTGAGGACGATGGATCTGACGGACGGGCCGGCCTTCTATTTCCCCGGCGGACGCGTCAAGTTCGACGAGAAGGGGCGACGAGTCGACGCAGGTCTCGTTATCGTGCAGTGGCAGAACGGGGTTCCGGTTACAGTCTATCCGCCGGAACTTGCGGTGGCGAAGGCATTCTGGCCGTAAGCCATAATCAATGAAACGAAAGAGCCCGGAGCGGTCCGCTTCGGGCTTCTTGTTTTCACGAAGCCGGCGGTCTGGATTCCGGCCGCGACTCATTCAGTCGAGATGAAGGCCTCCGTTGAGGTCGAGTATCTCGCCCGTGATGAAGCCCGACAGTGGGGCGATCAGGAAGGCCACGCAGTGGGCGAACTCTTCCGGTTGGCAGAAGCGGCCGACCGGTATCTGGCGACACACCGCCTCGAGCTGCTCCGGCGAGAGGCCTTCGGTGATCATGGGGCCTTCCACATAGGCGGGGGCAATGGCATTGACGGTGATGCCGAACGGAGCGCATTCGCGCGCAAGCGAAAAGGTGAAGGCGCCGAGCGCGCCCTTGGAGACGGCATAGGCCGTGCCGGCGGTAAGCCCGCCATTCTTCATCGCCATCGAACCGACATTGACGATTCGGCCGAAGCGCCGGCTCTTCATGCCCGGCACAACCAGGCGGGACAGGTAGAAGGAGGAATCGAGATTGACCGAGAGAACGCGACGCCACTCGGCATCCGTAGTCTGCTCCAGTTTCGCAGGCGTGAAAATGCCCGCATTGTTGATCAGTATCTCGACAGGCCCACAGCCTGCTTCGCACTTGGCGACCGCCTGTGCGGCACCGTCGGGCGTGGAGAGATCGGCGGCTATGGCGATGTGGTCTCCACCGAGCTCCGCTGCCAGCCGTTCCACGGCCTCGGCATTGCGGTCGACCAAAGCAAGCCTGTAACCTTCCGCCGCCAGCTTCCGTGCCGTCGCCTCGCCCATCCGTCCGCCCGCGCCGGTTAGCATGGCCACCCGACCTTTCGCGGGTGGGCCTTCCTTGTCATCCTTCATCGCGACCACCTCAAAGCACTGGGATATCACCTACTGACATACTCTTGCAGTGGGCGCGCGGGCATACCACTGCCCGCATATCAGCAATACGGGTGGAAGCAGGGACTGGCAGGTGGAGCGCCCACACTGTTAAAATCAACGAGAGTTGTCCAAGCCCAAGCTGGAAGACCGCGCGATGAGGACGAAGGGCAGGGAGCGCACGCTGGTCAAGTCGGCGGTGCGGGTCGTGGAAATCCTCGAACTGTTTTCGAGGGAACGGCGCCCTTTGACGCTGAGCGAGATCATCGAGGCGCTGGGCTACCCCCAGTCGAGCACCACGGTGATGCTAAAGAGCCTGCTGGCTATCGGCTATCTGAACTACAACATCCATACGCGCACGTATCTGCCAAACATTGCCGTCGCCAAGCTGGGGGACTGGATCGAAGAGGCCGACATCGTGAACGGTCCCATCCAGGACCTTATGCGCGACCTCAACGCACGCACGACGGAATCGGTCTCGGTCGGCGTGCAGAACGATATCAACATCCACTTTCTCACGGTGCTCAACTCGGAGCACAAAATCAAGTTCTTCATTCCCCCGAGTGGCCAGCGCACGCTCCTCCAGTCCAATCTCGGCTGGATGCTGCTCAGCACCCATACCGACAAGGAGATTGCGGTTATCTACGAGCGCATCAGGCAAAGCGCCGCCCACCGAATGGTCGAGTTCGACACGCTGATGACGACGATGCGGGAGGTAAGGCAGAAAGGATATTGCTTCGTGCCCGACCTGCCCGTGGCCGGCGCTGCGTCGGTAGCAATGCTGCTACCGACGCGTTTCCACGGCCAGCCGATGGCGATCGGGATCGGCGGATATGTCCCGCGGCTCGCAGCCAATCTGGACAGGATCGTCAAGGAGATGCGCACTGCAATGGCCGATTACGAACGGGAGACGGCAACGCGCTGTCGGAATGAGCCTGCATCGAAAGCCGTCAACGGAGGGGTTGCCCAGGGCGCTCGCGAAGAGCCGCATGGCGGTCAAGAACAAGGCACAGCCGGACGATCGCCATCCTGAAGTGCGGCGACGCCGAGCGCATCAGGCTGCGACGGGCTCGATGCCGGAACGGCGGGCAGCGAAAGCCAGCTCCCTCACCCGGGCCTGAGCCGAGGCCACGGCCTTCTGAGTCGCCTCGGGACCGAAGGCCAGGCCTTCGACATAAATGACCTCCACATCGGTCATCCCCATGAAGCCGAGAATAGTCTTCAGATAGGGGACGGCATGGTTCATGCTTATGGCGGCACCTTCCGAATAAACGCCGCCGCATGCCACGACGAGGTAGACCTTCTTGCCCGTGGCAAGACCCACCGGGCCGTCTTCCGTGTAGCGGAAGGTGAGGCCGGCCCGGGCGACGCTATCAATCCAGCTCTTCAATGTGGACGTGATGCTGAAATTGATGAGCCCAGTGGCGATCACGACCGTATCGGCGGCCAGGAGTTCGCCGACGAGCCGGTCGGAATATTCGACAGCGGCCGCCTCTTCCGCACTGCGGGCCTCAGCCGGCTTGCGAATCGCTGCCATGGTCACCGGATCGAGATGCGGGATCGGATAGGTCCCGACATCGCGGTGAATAAGCGAGGCCCCGTCCGTTTCGGACTTTAGCCTGTTCGCCAGATCGATCGCTATTTTGTTGGAGACCGATTCCTCGCCGCGCGGGCTGGATGTGACGAGCAGAATGGTGGACATGCTCTTCTCCTTGTCGTCAGGTCGGATAAGGGGCAGATGCCCCGTGGCGCGGCGCGTAAGTAGGGATGGACGAAAATCCAGAAAACCGATAAAAAATCGAAGGATTCAATCGAATTTTTGGATAACCTGGCTTGGACGCGAACCCGACCCTTGACCAGCTGCAGGTCTTTCTCGCGGTGGCCGAGACCGGCAGTTTTTCGGCGGCTGCACGGGCGCTGAACCGCGCCCAATCCGTGGTGAGCTACACCATCGCCAATCTCGAGGCGCAGCTTGAAGTGCAGCTTTTCGAGCGCGGAGGTTCACGACAGTCGAAGCTGACGGAGGCGGGCAAGGCCATGCTAACGGACGCCCGCCGGATCATCGCCGACCTGGAGGCGATGCGCGCCCGGGCCAAGAGCATCAAACAGGGCGTCGAGGCGGAGATTTCACTCGCCACCAGTGTCATGGTGCCATCGGAGGCCGTCGTCGCCTCGCTGCGCGCTTTCCGGGAAAAGTTTCCGGCCGTATCGCTCAAGCTCACCGTCGGCGAGCTCGGCATGGTCGTCGACCTGGTGCTGAGCGGGAAAGCGGATGTGGGCCTGAGCGGCTCGCTCTTGAAACAGGACGACCGCATCACCGCGGAAAAGATCGGACGCTCCTTCATGGTGCCAGTGGCCGCCGTCGATCATCCCTTGGGGCGGATCAAGCGGCCCCTGACAATCGCTGACGTGCGTGAAGAGGTGCAGATCGTGGTGACGGACACCTCGGGCATCACGAGGGGACGCAACTTCAACGTCCTTTCCTACAAAACCTGGCACGTTGGAGACCTCGCCACCAAGTACCAGCTCGTTCGGGGCGGTCTTGGATGGGGCGGGCTGCCGGCTGCCCTGGTCAAAAAGGACATCGCGAAAGGCAAGCTCGTTCCCTTGAAGCTCGACGCCTATGAGGGGGGTGAATATCCGCTTTACGTGCTTCGCAGATCGGCCAACCCGCCCGGTCCGGCAGCAGGCTGGCTGATCGAGGCTTTCCGGCAAAAGCTGTCTGCCTGCCCTGACGAGGCACCTGCCTACGTCGCCGGCAAGCGAATGCCCGTTTCGGTGGGCTGCTCCTGAAGAAGGGGCCGTGGGCTCGCGTTTCCCGGCTTTCAGGCGGGCGGTTGAGGAAAATCGTCGCCCCCGCGCTCAACGCTGCTCGAAAGCCACTGGTAGGCCCCAAGCGCAACGAGCGCCAGCATCGCCGAGGCGAACAGGGCTGCCGGGTAGATGACGGCGGGGATCGCCTCGCGGCCGGTCTTGAAGACCATCACCAACGCCTCCAGACTGGCCGCAATGACGATGATGGTGATGAACTTGGTGATCGAGCGCCGCGATTCGCGCGTGGAGCGCAGCTCCCTCTTGCGGATGAGTTCCTCCTCGGCAATGAACGTGCCCGCCTCCACCACGGCAAAGCCGATGATCATCAGGCCGACGCCGTCCAGCGCGCTGCGCACTCGGTTCACCGAGTTGAGATCCGTTGCCAGGATCCCGCCGGCGATTTCCCACAGCGCATAGCCCATCAGCACGAAGGCGGAAATGAGCAGGCTTACCGTGGCGATCAGGAAGTAGGCGAAAGCGGCCGTTTCGTAGAGCTTCTTCATGGTGCGCGTCCGTGCAAATCGATATTTCCGGCAGGCGATGCAGCGGATGGTGCGCCAGCCCATGGCCGCGGATGCAAGAACCGACTCTCCTACCCATTGTTCCCCGGGCATGCTAATGCCGCGCCTCATGAGCCGATTCACCATCCTGCTTGGCGGTGACATCCACCGCACACCCGACCTTTTGGCCCAGGTGGCCGGAACGCGGGTCATAGCCGCGGATTCGGGCATGCGCCACGCGGCCCTGCTTGGCCTTACGCCGGAATTGTGGGTCGGGGATTTCGATTCGGTTTCTGACGAGCTCCGGAAAGCCAATTCGCATGTCAGACAAGAGGTCTTTCCGCGGGACAAGGACAGGACGGACGGCGAGCTGGCCGTCGAGGCGGCCCTCCGACTTGGAGCGACCGCGATAGTGGCTGTCGGGGCTTTCGGCGGCGAACGGCCTGACCATGCGCATCTCCACCTCACCCAGGCGGTCCGGCTTTCCGAAAAGGGCATAGAGGTTCTTTTGACAAGCGGCCGCCATGAGGGCACGCCGCTGATAGCTGGCCGGCGACACGCCTTCGACTATCCCGACGGCACACTCTTCAGCATTCTTGCCTTCGACGCGCTGTCGGGCCTCACCGTCACCGGCGCTAAATGGCCGCTCGATGCGGTGGAAGTTCCCTTCGGCGCGTCTTTGACGATTTCCAACGAGGTGCTCGGACGGCTTGCGATCACGCTTGCCCGGGGCCGCGCGCTTGTTTTGGCTGATCGTTTCGGCGACAGAGGACACTGACGTGGCACCGCCGCTTCTTAATCTCGAAGGCATCCGGCTCACCTTCGGCGGCACGCCGCTGTTCGAGGGCGCGTCGCTCACGGTCGGGCCGGGCGAGCGCATCGCACTCGTGGGGCGCAACGGCTCCGGCAAATCGACCCTGCTCAAGATTGCAGCGGGACTTGTCGAGCCGCAGGAAGGCGAAGTCTTCCGCCAGCCTGCCGCCACCTTGCGCTATCTGCCGCAGTCGCCCGACTGGCAGGGCTACGCAACCGTGCGCGCCTATGTGGAAGCAGGGCTTGGTCCGGCGGACGACATCGGCCGCATTTCACTGGTTCTCGACCAGCTTGGCCTTACGGGAGATGAAGCTCCCGCCACGCTTTCGGGCGGGCAGGCCCGCCGCGCCGCACTCGCCCGGGTGCTGGCGCCCGAGCCGGACATCCTGCTTCTCGACGAGCCTACGAACCATCTCGATCTCACCACCATCGAATGGCTGGAAGATGAGCTCATCCGCTCGAAATCGGCCATTGTGGTCATCTCGCACGACCGGCGCTTTCTGGAGCGCGTCAGCCGCACGACCGTGTGGCTCGACCGAGGCATCACCCGCAAGCTCGACAGGGGCTTCGCCCATTTCGAGGAATGGCGGGACAAGCTGTTCGAGGAGGAAGAGCGCGAACAGGAGAGGCTGAAGAGCCGGATTGCCCGCGAGGAGCATTGGCTGCGCTACGGCGTCACTGCGCGGCGCAGGCGCAATGTGCGGCGGCTTGCCGAACTGCAGGCGCTGAGAGAGCGCCGGCGCAATTACCAGGCGGCGGAGGGGCTCGCGACTATGGCCGCGAGCGACGCCCGCCTTTCCGGCAAGCTGGTGATCGAGGGGAGGAACCTGGAAAAGCGTTACGGCGAGCTCACCGTCGTCCGCGATTTTTCCACGCGCATCCTGCGCGGCGACCGGCTGGGCATCGTGGGGCCCAACGGGGCGGGCAAGACGACGCTTCTTAAGATGCTGACCGGCCAGCTTGAGCCCGACGCCGGCTCCGTGCGGCTTGGCGCCAATCTCGAGATCGCCACGCTGGACCAGAACCGGGCGGCTCTCGACCGGGAGGAGACCCTTGCCCATTTCCTCACCGATGGTCGGGGCGAGTCGCTGGTCGTCAACGGGCAGGAGCGGCATGTCGTCTCCTACATGAAGGATTTCCTCTTCAAGCCCGAACAGGCACGCACGCCGGTGCGTAATCTTTCAGGCGGGGAGAGGGCGCGGCTCGTGCTTGCCCGGCTGCTTTCACGCCCGGCCAATCTGCTGGTGCTAGACGAGCCCACCAACGATCTTGACATGGAGACGCTAGATCTTCTCCAGGAGCTGATCGAGGGCTTTCCGGGCACGGTCATTCTCGTGAGCCATGACCGCGACTTTCTGGACCGCACCGTGACCAGCACCATCGCGCCGGAGGGAGACGGGCGCTGGATCGAGTATGCGGGCGGGTTCTCCGACATGATGGCGCAGCGTAAGGGCGAGGCCCTGCGGCGACGCGAGAAATCCGCCGGCTCCGCTCCGCGCGGGGAAGGCGCAGGCCGCGAGGCGGCGCAGACGGATGCGCGGCAGGGCGCCCGAAAGCTCTCGTACAAGCAGAAATACGCGCTTGAAACCCTTCCCCGTCGGATCGAGGAGCTCAACGGCAAGATCGCGCTTCTGGAAAAAAAGCTTGCCGACACGACGCTCTATGCACGGGATCCGGACGCTTTCTCCCGCTTCACGAAGGAGCTGGATGAGAAGCGCGCCGAGCGCGACCGGCTGGAAGAGGAATGGCTGGAACTCGAAATCCTGCGCGAGGAGATTGAGGCGGGGCAGGCATAGCGCCGGCCGAGGCCAAGGCCCCGCCCACCTGACGACGCCCCGCGTGCAGCAGGTACATCTTCACCCGATGCTAACCACGAGGGGCGATGCTTGCGGGCAAGCACAGCAGGATGCTTCCCGTGGCCGAAGAGTTCCTCATTTCCGCAACACCCGAACTCCAGAAGGCGCGTGCCGAATGGCTCGCTGCGCTCAGCCGGGAGCGGCGGCTTGCCCGGATGACGGTGGAGGCCTATGAGCGCGACACGCGCCAGTTCCTGCAGTTCCTCACCGGCCATTGCGGCGGAGCGCCCAGCATCGGCGACATCGCCGAGCTCAGGCCTGCCGATCTGCGCGCCTTCCTCGCCGCGCGCCGGGCCGAGGGCGTGGGCCAGCGAACCCTGGGCCGGTCGCTTGCGGGCATCCGGTCCTTCCTGCGCTTTCTGGAAAGACGCGGCCTTGCGAACGCCGCGGGCGCCGGCGCGCTGCGTGCGCCGCGCGCGCCGAAAGCGCTGCCGAAGCCTCTTTCGCCAGACGACGCCCGACGCGTCGCCTCAGGCGAAGGGCAGCTTGCCGAGGAACCGTGGATCGCTGCCCGCAATGCGGCCCTTTTCGCACTGCTTTACGGCTCCGGCCTGCGCATCGGCGAGGCGCTTGGGCTGAACGGGGCAGATATTGCTGCCATTCGCGCGGGCACGCTCCGGGTAACAGGCAAGGGCGGCAAAACGCGGGTGGTGCCGGTTCTGCCCGTAGTGGCGGAAGCCGTGTTGGAATACCAGCGGCTCTGCCCCTATCATCTTTCCGCGGAAGGTCCGCTGTTCCGCGGCGCAAAAGGCGGAGCGCTGCAGCCAGCCATCATCCAGCGCGAGATGAAGAAGATGCGCTCGGCCCTCAACCTGCCCGAGACGGCGACGCCGCACGCGCTGCGCCATTCCTTCGCCACCCACCTGCTTGGCCGCGGCGGCGATCTCAGGGCGATCCAAGAGCTTTTGGGTCACGCAAGCCTTTCCACCACGCAGATCTATACGGCGGTGGATACGGCCCGCCTGCTGAACATCTACGACAAGGCGCATCCGCGCGCCTGACGGCCCGACTGTAGGTTTGATTGCAGGCTTACTGGCGCATCTTGTCCTCTGACGGATACTCGTTCTCTGAGATGAGGAGGGCGTTGTGGGTCACAGTGCCCCTTTGTCATCCCGGAAAGCCGCGTAGCGGCTATCCAGGACCCGGTAGCGCTACCTCCACTGTCTCTTCGGGTCCGGGTCTCGTTCACTGGCCCGTGATGACGTCGGAAAAGCGCCCAGCGCCGCGTCATCCTAAAGCCGCCGCCCCTAAAAATCGGCCAGCGCCTTCTCGATTTCCGGCAGGAGTTCGCGGCTCAGGCTGATCTGCGAGAACGGGCCAACATGCTTGTAGCGGATGGTACCGTCCGGCCCGACGACGAAGGTTTCCGGCACGCCGTACACACCCCATTCGATCGCCGCGCGGCCGCTTGCGTCAACGCCGATCGCATCAAAGGGATTGCCGAGCTCGCCCAGGAAGCGGCGAGCGTTTTCCGGCTTATCCTTGTAATTAAGCCCGACCACGCGGACGCGCCCGTCTTCGGCAAGCTGCATTAAAAGCGGGTGCTCCTCGCGGCAGGGCAGGCACCAGGAGCCCCACACATTCACCACGCTCACCCGGCCCATGAAAGCCGCGGGATCGAGTCCGGGCAAGTCCAGCCCTTCCAGCGGCGGAAGCTTGGTTTGCGGCGCAGGCTCGCCGATCAGCGCCGACGGCACGTAGGAGGAATCCCGACCCGAGATGAGTTGCAGGAGGAAAATCCCCGACAGGGAAAGAAAGGCCAGAAGCGGCAGGATAAGTAAAAGCCGGCGGCGGCCAGGCGAGCCTTTCTCGGCCATGCTCATCGCGGGCTTTCCCCAGCCCGCCGGCTTTCGGAGCGGCGGCGGATGCCGCGGGCTTCCAGCTCCTCGAGCGCACGTTTCTGGGTCCGTTGGTCAAGCAAAATCCATGCGGCGAGGCCCGCGATCCCCAATGCCGCAACCAGATAGGCGGCAATCACATAGGCCGTATGGGTCATGAGACGTGGCCCTTGGCTGGCCGCACTTCGGCGACGCGCGCCGACATGCGTCGCATGGCGGCAACGCGCCGGCGCCAGATTTCCGCCCGCATAGCCATGATATGCAGCGAAAGGAACAGCAGCGTGAAGCCCAGCGCGCAGACAAGAAGCGGCCAGAGCAGGCTCGGATGGATCGTTGGCCCGTCCAGCCGGAAGACGGAGGCCGGTTGATGCAGCGTGTTCCACCAATCGACCGAGAATTTGATGATCGGGATGTTGACGAAGCCCACCAGCGTCAGGATTGCCGCCGACCGCGCGGAGCGGCCCGGATCGTCCAGAGCGCGCGTGAGCGCGATGATGCCGAGATACATGAGAAACAGCACAAAGACGGAGGTGAGCCGCGCGTCCCACACCCACCAGGTGCCCCACATGGGTTTGCCCCAGATGGAGCCGGTGGCAAGCGCGAGTGCCGTGAAGGCAGCGCCTATCGGGGCTGCGGCCTTGAGGGACACGTCCGCCAGCGGATGGCGCCACACCAGCGTGCCGAGCGCTGAAGCCGCCATCATCGTGTAGCAGAACATGGAGAGCCACGCGAGGGGCACGTGGATATACATGATCCTGACCGTGATGCCCTGCTGGTAGTCCTCCGGCGCGGCAAAAGCGAGGATGAGACCCGCCGAAAGAAGAAGTACCGCCGCCCCTGTCAGCCAGGGCAGCATGCTGCCGGCAAGCGCCAGGAAGCGCGTCGGATTTGCAAGCGCCGTCAGGCGTTCGGTGAGCTTTGCGATCTCGGTCATCGCTGCCTTACATAAACCCCGCACCCCTCCGCGGCAATTCATGCAGATTGCCGCATGAGTGCCAGCCGCTCACATTCCCGTGCACCGGCAACGTCCCGGCCCTGGCCGACCGCCTAGTCGACATGCCGCAGCGCCAGCGCCGCTGCGGCCGGGCCTATGACAGAGAAAAAGAGCGTCAAGGCGCAGAGGATTAGAAAAGGCTGCAGGAACGGGTCGGGCTCGGCCACCGCGCCGCGGCTTGCCGCAACGCCGAAGATGAGCACCGGTATCGTCAGGGGCAGGACGAGCACGGAAACGAGCAGGCCCCCCCGCGGCAGGGCCACCACGAGGGCTGCCCCCACGGCGCCGATGAAGGTGATGGCGGGTGTGCCGGCCAGAAGTGTCAGCGTCGCAGCGGCAAGCCCGGCCGGCTCCACATTCATGAAAAGGCCGAGCAGAGGCGCGACCGCCACCAGCGGCAACACGCCCGCCGTCCAGTGTGCAAGGCATTTCACGAAGACGGTGAAGGCTAGCATGTGGCGCGCATCCGCCATTACGAGAAGATCGAGCGTGCCGTCCTCGCGGTCGGCTTGAAACAGGCGCTCGAGTCCGAGCAGGCTGGCGAGCAGCGCGCTGATCCATAGTACGGCGGGCCCGATACGCGACAGGAGGTTGAGATCGGGTCCCACGCCGAACGGCATGACCGCGACCACAGCCAGGAAAAAGAGCACGCCCGTCAGCGCACCGGTGCCAGCCCGCAGGCCGAGCTTCACCTCCCGCAGGTAGAGCGCGAGCATCAGGCGGCACTCCGTATCGTGCCGCGGCCGCCATTTCCGCTCATTGCTGCAGCACGCGCTGGTAGCGAAGAATGGGTATTTCTCATTGCCGCTTCCCCATTCTCAGCTCCTCCACCGTCTCGAAGCCGAGCGGCAGGTGAGTCGCGGCAACGATGATGCCGCCTGCGGCCAGATGCTCACGCATCAATGCCGAAAACCGGGACGCGGAGGCCTGGTCGAGGCCCGCCGTCGGCTCGTCGAGCAACCAGACGGGGCGGTGCGAAACCAGAAGCCGGGCAATGGCCGTGCGCCTGCGCTGGCCGGCGGAAAGATAGGCAAAGGGCAGATGACCGATTCCACCAAGGCCGACCGCCTCCAGCGCCTCCTGTGGGAAAAGGCCGGTGGCGCCCAGAAAAGCGCGCCAGAAAGCGAGATTTTCCTCCACCGTGAGCGCCGCTTTCATGGCGTTAAGATGACCGAGATAATGGCAGGCCCCCGCGACGCCCGGCCAGCGCTCCTCGTCGCCCGACAGCGTCACCCTCCCCTCCGCGGCTGGCAACAGGCCGGCGATGATCCTCAGCAGCGTCGTCTTGCCCGCGCCGTTCGGCCCGGTCACGGCCAGAGCCCTTCCGCTCTCCAGCTCGAAGGAGATTCCCGAAAAGATGCGCTCTCCGCCACGCTCGCCGCTCAAGCCCTCGGCAGCAAGCCGCATGATCTTTCCGCTTTCCGGCAACGGGTTCCCCGATCCCTCTCGAAACGCACCAAATGCTTCGCGCACTCTGGACCCCTTCTACGAAATTCTCTATATGCCGGACAACCACGCCAGCGGTCGGCGTGGACACCCTTGTGCCGAACCAGCGCACGCGCCGCCTTGACCGGCCGGACGCAGGGGGCGGACGCGGAAATGATCGCACCCGCATTCAGATCCTGTCGCAGGACGTCCGCTCCCGTTCGGGTAGAACAGAGCCAGGATGGGACGCCTTGACGACTTCTCTCGATAGCTACAAATGCCGCCGCACCCTCAAGGTGGGGGACCGCGAATACACATATTTTGACCTGAAGAAGGCAGAAAAGAACGGCCTTCCGGGCATTTCGCGCCTGCCTTTTTCCATGAAGGTGCTTCTCGAAAACCTCCTGCGGAAGGAGGACGGCCGCTCGGTCACCAAGGAAAGCATCGAGGCGGTGGCCGCCTGGCTGCAGGATAAGGGCACGGCGGGCGTGGAGATCGCCTATTCGCCGGCCCGTGTGCTGATGCAGGACTTCACCGGCGTGCCGGCCGTGGTCGATCTGGCCGCCATGCGCGACGCCATGGCTGCTCTCGGCGGTGACCCGGAGAAGATCAACCCGCTGGTGCCGGTGGATCTGGTCATCGACCATTCGGTGATCGTGGACGAGTTTGGCTCGCCCATGGCCTTCAAGCGCAATGTGGAGCTTGAATACAAGCGCAATGGCGAGCGCTACCGCTTCCTGAAATGGGGCCAGCAGGCATTCCGGAACTTCCGCGTCGTTCCGCCTGGCACCGGCATCTGCCACCAGGTCAACCTCGAATATCTCGGCCAAGTGGTCTGGACCAACGAGGAGAACGGCGAAACGCTGGCCTATCCCGACACCTGCGTCGGCACCGACTCCCACACCACCATGATCAACGGCCTTGGAGTGCTCGGCTGGGGCGTGGGTGGCATCGAGGCGGAGGCGGCCATGCTCGGCCAGCCTGTTTCGATGCTTCTGCCGGAGGTGATCGGCTTCAAGCTGACCGGCAAGCTCAACGAGGGCGTGACCGCCACCGACCTGGTGCTCACCGTCACGCAGATGCTTCGGCAAAAAGGCGTTGTGGGCAAGTTCGTCGAGTTCTTTGGCCCTGGCCTCGATCATTTGACGCTGGCCGACCGGGCAACGATCGGCAACATGGCGCCCGAATATGGCGCCACCTGCGGCTTCTTCCCCGTGGACGACGAGACGCTGAAGTATCTGAGGACCTCGGGCCGCGACGAAGAGCGCATCGCGCTCGTCGAGGCCTATACGCAGGCGCAGGGCCTGTGGCGCGAATCGGGCGCAGCGGAGCCGGTTTTCACCGACACGCTGGAGCTTGATCTGGGCGATGTCGTGCCCTCGATGGCCGGCCCGAAGCGGCCCGAAGGCCGCATGCCGCTCAGCAGCATCGCCTCGGGCTTCGAGGAGGCCCTGGGCAAGGAGTATCGCAAGACGGTCGATACGGAGAAGCGCTATCCCGTGGAGGGCACCGATTACGAGATCGGCCATGGCGACGTGGCGATCGCCGCCATCACCTCCTGCACCAACACGTCCAACCCGTCCGTGCTGATCGCGGCGGGACTGCTTGCCCGCAACGCCAATCGCCTCGGGCTCAAGCAGAAGCCCTGGGTGAAGACCTCTCTCGCGCCCGGCAGCCAGGTCGTGGCCGAATATCTGGAGCGGTCCGGCCTGCAGAAGGAACTCGACCAGCTCGGATTCAACCTGGTAGGCTTCGGCTGCACCACCTGCATCGGCAATTCCGGCCCGCTGGCAGAGCCCATCTCGAAGGTCATCAACGAGAAGGGCCTGATCGTCGCCTCGGTGCTCTCGGGCAACCGCAACTTCGAGGGCCGCGTCTCGCCCGACGTGCAGGCGAACTATCTCGCCTCGCCGCCGCTGGTGGTGGCCTATGCGCTCGCCGGCACGGTGAGGAAGGATCTGACCCGCGAACCCATCGGCGAGGACAGGGACGGCAATCCCGTCTACCTGAAGGACATCTGGCCGTCCAACCACGAGGTCCAGGACTTCATCGCCAAGCACGTCACGCGCGAGCTTTTCGAGAAGAAGTATGCGGATGTCTTCAAGGGCGACGAGCTGTGGCAGCAGGTCCAGGCGCCTTCCGGCCAGACCTATGCGTGGGATCCCGAGTCCACCTACGTGCAGAACCCGCCCTATTTCGAGGGCATGGACCGCACGCCACGGCCTGCCGGAGACATCAAGGGGGCGCGCATCCTCGGCCTGTTCGGCGATAAAATCACCACGGACCACATTTCGCCCGCCGGTTCCATCAAGGCCGCCTCGCCCGCTGGCAAGTACCTCCTGGAGCACGGCGTGGACGTGGTGGACTTCAACCAGTACGGCACACGGCGCGGCAATCATGAGGTGATGATGCGGGGCACCTTCGCCAATATCCGCATCCGCAACCACATGCTGGGCGAGAACGGCAAAGAGGGCGGCTACACGATCCACTATCCCTCCAAGGAGGAGATGTCGATTTACGACGCGGCCATGCGGTACAAGGCCGAAGGCGTGCCGCTCGTCGTCTTCGCCGGGGTGGAATACGGCAACGGCTCCTCGCGCGATTGGGCGGCCAAGGGCACCAACCTACTCGGCGTACGCGCGGTCATCGCCCGCTCCTTTGAGCGCATCCACCGCTCCAATCTCGTTGGCATGGGTGTCATCCCCTTCGTCTTCGCCGAAGATACGAGCTGGCAGGAACTCGGCCTCAAGGGCGACGAGACGGTAACCATCGAGGGGCTGGCAGATCTCAAGCCGCGCGCCCGGATGACCGCAAGGATCACCTATGCGGACGGCTCGGTGAAGGAAGTGCCGCTCATCTGCCGCATCGATACGCTCGACGAGCTCGAATACTTCAAGAACGGCGGCATCCTGCAATACGTGCTGCGCGACCTCGCCGCATAGAGGCTGCGCCGGACAGACAGGAAAGCCGCCGTCCGCCGACGGCGGCTTTCTTTTGGGAGGCGCGTGAAGCCCACGGCAAAGTTTCACCGCAACGTGACTTCCGATTGACGCGGGGCCGCCTCTACGATTTCCTCCCGATATGTGGCAGATGGCAAACTCATCCGCCCATAACTGAAACCACGGACGAACGGAGCAAAATGTCCATTCTGGCCACGCGCAGATGCCTGCTGAAGCTCGGACTCCTGCTCGTGCCGATGCCGCTTCGCGCGCGCGCCCAGGAAAAGCCTGCCGCGGTGGTAGAGCTTTTCACGAGCCAGGGCTGTAGCTCCTGTCCGCCGGCGGACGCTCTCTTTGTCGAGCTCGCCGAGCGCGACGATCTCGTCGTGCTCACCTATCACGTGGACTACTGGGACTATCTCGGCTGGAAGGACTATCTTGCCACGCCTGAGAACACCGCCCGGCAGCGCGCATATGGCGAGGTTTTCGAAAACACCGTCTACACCCCGCAGGCGGTGGTGAACGGACACCTGAACGTGGTGGGCTCGGACCGCGACACGCTTTATGAGGCGCTTGCGCGGAATTCAGGCAAGCTCGCCGTCGATGTGGCGCTGTCCTATCCAGGCCGCAGCATCGTCATCGAGATAGGCAGTGCTGCGGCTTCCGCCGACGCTCATGTCATTCTCGCCTTCTACGAACCACGCAAGGTCGTCGACATCCGCGGCGGAGAAAACAGCGGTCGCACGATCGATTATCGAAACATCGTCACAAGCTTCCAGATCATGGGCATGTGGCATGGCGATGCCATGCGCATGGAACTGCCGATGAGCGAGATTGCCCGAAAAGGCGGGCATTGCGCCGTTCTGCTGCAGGCCGTGGATGCGGCAGGCCGCCCCGGCCGGATCTTAGGCGCGGCGCGCGCTTCGGCGTCCTGGTAGCCAGGCAAAACAAAAAACCGATACGGGCGAAGAGCCCATATCGGCGCTGGCAGAAGAAAGCATTGAAAACTAAGTACCGAAGACGCCCTACGCGTCCAGAGTTGGTTCGATCCGGCAACGACCCCGTGGGCGGGGGGGCTTGGGGTACGGAGCCGCTCCGGATCGAACCGTCTCAGGCAACGGTCGAATGGTCGCCGTAAAATCGGGCGCAAGCTTGGAAATAAGACGGCAAGAATAGGGCAGACGATCACCATATCCGACACGCGGTCTTTATGCGTGAGTAAGCGGCTGATTAGTCCAGATCGCCTCCGGGGTTGCTTTTCCCGTCCCGGCACGCCACCTTTGATTAATGCCGGTGTCGAGGGTGATAGCGGAATGACAGATTTTGCAGGTTCAGGGGAGGATGGGGACGGGTACGCAAATCTCGTCTCGCTGGGCGAGGCACGAAAGGCAAGGCTGGGCCTGCCCGTGACCTTCAACCGGCGGGAGCTGGACCAGATCCTCCGGCTTTACGGCCGAATGGTGGCAGCGGGCGAGTGGCGCGACTACGCCATAGACCATACTCCGGACGGGGCCATTTTCTCCGTTTTCCGCCGCACGAGCGAAGTACCTCTCTACCAGATCGTGAAGAATCCGAAGCTGGCACGACGGCAGGGCGCCTACAGCGTGGTCACGGCAACCGGCCTCATCCTCAAGCGCGGCCATGAGCTCGATCGCGTGCTGTCCGTCTTCGACAAGAAGTTCAGGCTGGTGGGAACATAAGCGCCGCCGCATTCGCAGCGATTTCACAATCCCTCGCGAAAGAGCCGTTCGGGCAGCGACTCAGGATCGGGCGGCCTTGCGCTGCCGCCATTGAGCGAAAGCTGCATGAATACGGTGTCGAGCCAGCGGCCGTGCTTGTAGCCGCTTGCATGGAGCGCGCCTGCGTGGCGGAAGCCGAGCGCCGCATGAAGCCGCACCGAGGGGCTTTCTGCCGAGCCGTCGCCGATCACAGCCGCGATCTGCCGGAAGCCGAGCCGTTCGCATTCCCCGATCAGCGCCTGTAGCAGTTGCCGGCCGACCCCCTGCCCCTGCGCCTCCGGCGCCACATAGATCGAATCCTCTACCATGAAACGGTAGGCGCGCCGCGGGCGGAACGGGCCGGCATAGGCATAACCCAGCACCTCCCCGCCCCTCTCTGCGACCAGATAAGGAAATCCCTTGGCGACCAAGGCCTCCCGCCGCGCTGTCATCTCCTCCAGACTTGGCGGCTCGAGTTCGTAACTTGCCGTGCCGGTGGCGACGGCGTACCCATAAATCCTGGTGATCGCAGGCAAGTCGGCGGGCGCCGACGGGCGGATCACAACAAGTTCCATAGATGGTTTTCCCCTCTCACATGGTCCGCAGTCCCGGCCAACGAAAAAGGGCGGTCAGAACCGCCCTTTTTGAATTCCTGCTCCCGCGCCCCTACTCGCGATTGCCGAGGAACTGCAGCAGGAACATGAACAGGTTGATAAAGTCGAGATAAAGCCGCAGCGCGCCCATGATGGCCTTGCGGCCGGCGACCAGCGTGCTGTCGCCCTCGTAGTACATCTCCTTGATCTGCTGCGTGTCGTAGGCGGTGAGCCCCGCGAACACCAGCACGCCGATGACCGAAATGGCGAACTGCAGGGCGGAGGAGCCGAGGAAAATGTTCACGATCGAGGCGAGGATCAGGCCGATAAGGCCCATGAACAGAAACGAGCCCATTCCGGTCAGATCACGCCGCGTCGTGTAGCCCCAGAGCGAAAGCGCACCAAAGGAGGCCGCCGTGATGAAGAAGGTCCGCACGATGCTCTCGCCCGTGTAGACGAGGAAGATCGTGGACAGCGACAGGCCTACGAGGCCTGCATAAACCCAGAACGTCGTCTGCGCCGCCGATACGCTGAGCGTATGGATGCGGAAGCTCATAAAGAACACCAGCGCCAGCGGAGCGAGAATGACGACCCAGCGGAACGCACTGGCGTAGATGAGCTGACCGAACGCGGTCAACTGGCCATCCGCCACCGCAAAGTTGAAGGCACCCCACCCCACAAGGCCCGTGATCGCAAGACCCAGGGCCATGAGGTTGTAAACCCGGATCATGTACGCGCGCAGGCCCTCGTCGATGACCGCGTCGGCGCGGGCGCCAGTCGCCACGCGGGTCTGATAGTTGCGAAGGTCAGCCATATTATCCTCTTTCTCGCACTCTCCCGTCGGGGTCTCGGCATGCCGCCGCTCGCCGCTGGCGGGAGTCCAGCATGCGTCGTTCAAATATGATATCTGATCGTGACGGTGGCAAGTCCTACAGGCAGGAAATGCAGGCGCCACAATGCGAAAAAGCCTGCCGGATCATTTTGGATTTTCGATTTCCGGCGGCCCCGGCCGGAAAAAATTCTTACCCCTAAAGGTTCCGTAGCACCGGCGCTGCCTTATGGCCGAGCACGCGCCAGGTGCCGATGAGCCCAAATCCCACCGTCAATACCAAAGCGATAACGATCGTCGAGAAGGCGACTTCCGGCAGGAATGTCCATGGCAGGGCCATGATCCGCGAGACGACATACCAGCCCGCCACGGCGCCCGCGCCGAGCGCGAAAACCGCGGTGGCAAGGCCGATCAGAAGATATTCCAGCGAAAAGGCCGTGATCAGCGTACGCCGCGTGGCGCCAAGCGTCTTCAACACCACCGCATCATGCACCCGCGCCCGGTTGCCTGCGGCGAGCGCACCGGAAAGCACGAGCACGGAGGCCTGAAGGGCCACGGCAGCCGCCGCGCGGATTGCGGTGGCGAGCTGGCTGAGAAGTTCGTTGACCACCTCGAGCGCATCCTTCACGCGCAAGGTGGTCACGGTCGGAAAATTGCGGGTGACCGCGTTGAGGATGCGGGCTTCATCCGCAGTCGAAGCGCCGGGCGCTGTGAGCGTGGCAAGCCATGCATGCGGCGCTCCGGCGAAGGTGTTGGGTGAGAAGACCATGACGAAGTTCATCGCCAGGCTTTCCCACTCCACCTGGCGGAAGCTTGCGATGCGCGCAGTGACCGGGCGGCCCAACACATTGACGGTGATCGTGTCGCCGAGGGCGAGGCCCAGCTCTCTCCCTTCCTGGGCGGTGAAGGAGACGAGCGGCTCGCCCGCGTAACCCTGGGGCCACCATTCGCCTTCCACCAATGTGGAGTTTTCCGGCTGCTCGTCAGAGTAGGTGATGCCGCGGTCGCCGCGCAGCACCCAGGCGCCCTCCGGCGGCACCTCGATCTCGCGCGTGTCGATGCCGTTCAGATGGGTGATCCTTCCGCGCAGCATCGGCACGCGCAGGAGCTCGCCATGCGGCGCTTCCACCTCCAGTAGTGCGGCGAAATCCTCCACCTCATGCGGCTGAATATCGACAAAGAAGAAGTTCGGTGCGCGTTCAGGCAGGCTTCCAGAGACCTGCCGGCGCAGATTGCCATCGATCAATGCTAGCGTGGAAAGCAGCGTAAGCCCGAGGCCAAGCGAGAGCACGACGGAGGGCGTGAGTGCGCCCGGGCGGTGGATGTTGCCGATAGCGAGTCGCAGCACCGTTGAACGGACGGGGGGAGCACGCCGGGCCAGCGCCTGCACGGCCCAGCCCACACCGCGCAGCACGATGAAGGCCGCCACCGCCGCACCGACGAAGATCACGGCGATCCGGCGCTCCTCGGTATAGAGGATGGCGAGACCGGCGAGGATTATGGCGATGAAGATAGCCGTCAGGATGTAAGCGGGGCGTGGCCAGCCTTTGCCGTCGATCCCCATTTCGCGGAAGAGGGACGTCGCCGGAACATCCCGCGCCCGCCCGAGCGGCAGGATGGCAAAGGCAAGCGTGGTCAGCATTCCGAAGAGCGCACCGAGGCCGAGCGCGGCCGGATAAATGCCCGCCTCGCTGTTCACCGGGATGAAGGAGGACAGCGCCGCATTGGCCGCAAAGGGCATGAGGGCCGCGAACACCAGCCCCGCCGCGATCCCGATCAGCGCGATGATGCCGATCTGGAGAAGGTAGACGAGCACGACGAAACCGCCGGAGGCGCCAAGACTCTTGAAGGTGGCGATGACGGCGCGTTTTCCATCCAGATAGGCACGGACGGCGTTCGCCACGCCGACGCCTCCCACCACGAGAGCCGTCAGCCCGACAAGGGTGAGAAACTGAGAGAAACGCTCAATATTGGAGGAAAGAGCGGGCGCGGCGTTGAGCCGGGTGCGAATGCTCCATCCCGCTTGCGGAAAGCGCTCTCCCGCCTCCTCGCTCAAAGCACTCAACGCATCGTCGCTCGCCCCCTCATCAATGCGGATCTTGTAGACGTATTCGACAAGACTGCCGGGCTGCACGAGGCCGGAAGCGGCCATTCCCTCAAGCGAGACCATGAGTCTCGGCGCGAAGGCGAAGCCCTCGGAAATCATGTCGGGCTCGCTGACAAGTTTAGCGCGCAGCTCGAAAGCCTGCGTACCGAGCATGATAGGGTCGCCAAGGGAAAGACCGAGCCTGTCAAACAGTAGGGCAGGCGCAACCGCCCCGTATGCGCCGTCCCGCAGGCCGAAAAGCATGTCATGCGGAAGGGACGGTTCAGTAACGAGCGTGCCGTAGAGCGGATATCGCCCGTCGACCGCCTTCGCCTCCACCAGCGCCTGGTCGGTGCCATCGGCGCGCCGCGCCATGGAGCGCATGGTGACGCTTTCGGCAAGCGTGCCGAGACTTTCAAGCCACGCACGCTCGGCTTCCGTTGCCTCACGCTGGTCGAGCTCGAACCGGATGTCGGCGCCGAGCAGCTCCTGACCCTGGATCGCCACCGCCTCGTCGATGGCGCGGGCGACGGAATTCACGCCGCCGATGGCTGCGACGCCGAGCGCAATGCAGGCGAGGAAAACGGCAAACCCGGAAAGTCCGCCGCGCATTTCGCGCAGCGCGAACCGCAACGCCAGCACAAGCCCTGCAAGGGCCGTTGCGCCTGCGCGACGGCGGGCCGGCGAAAGATCGCCGGTCTTCACATCGATCGCGGCGGCATCAATACGCGACATCACGGGCCTCACCGGCCATGACGGGTGCAAGCGCGGCCTCTTCAATGCGGCCCGAGCGCATGGAGACCTGTCGGGCGCAGCGCGCGGCCAGCGCCGGATCATGGGTGACGAGCACCAGCGTGGTGTCGCGCTCGCACGCCCTTGCAAAAAGCAGATCGGCAATCTGCCTGCCCGTCGCCTGGTCGAGATTGCCGGTGGGTTCGTCGGCGATCATGATGGCGGGCTGCGGGGCAAGCGCCCGCGCAATCGCCACGCGCTGCTGCTCACCGCCCGAAAGCTCGCCCGGATAGTGGGTGAGGCGATCCTTCAGCCCGACGGCCGCAAGCTCCTCCCGCGCGATACCGAAAGGATCGGGATGACCGGCCAGCTCCAGCGGGACCGCGACATTCTCCAGCGCTGTCATGTTGGGAATGAGGTGGAAGGACTGGAAAACGATCCCGATCATGCGACCGCGAAAGGCAGCAACCTCGTCCTCCTTCAACTGGTCGATGCGTTCGCCCGCCACCCACACGGAACCGCTGTCAACCCGCTCGAGCCCCGCAATCACCATCAGCAGCGTCGACTTACCGGAGCCCGAGGGGCCGACGATTGCCGTTGAATGGCCATGTTCCACCGCAAGGCTGACACGGTCGAGCACCTGAACGGTCGATGCCCCCTCTCCGAGGCGCAGGGAGACATCCTTGAGGTCGATCACGGGTTTGGTCACGAAAGAGACGTCCTATATGTGAGAAGCTGCGGCCAGGCTTGGGCAGATATGGGTGGCGGTCTATGATATTCAAATCCTTCGGAAAGATTTTCGGAATAGTTTTCCCGATCACGAGATTGTCATCCGCCGCAGTTTTCCTGATGGTGTTCGCGGCAGCGCCGGCAATGGCCGAGCCCTTTCGCATCATCGGGTTCGGCGACAGCCTGATGGCTGGCTATCAGCTTGCACCCGGAGAAAGCTTTCCCGAACAGCTTGAAAAGGCGCTCGCAGCACGCGGCCATGAGGTGACCGTGACCAATGCCGGTGTGTCAGGCGACACCACCAGCGGGGGCCTTTCGCGGCTCGACTGGTCGGTGCCGGACGGCACGGACCTCGTGATCCTTGAACTGGGCGCCAACGACATGCTGCGTGGACTTTCCCCTTCGGCCACCGAAAAGAATCTGGAAGCGATGATCACCCGGCTGAAGGAGCGGGGCGTTAACATACTGCTCGTGGGCATGTACGCCGCGCCCAATCTCGGACCGGACTACCAGGAGGCGTTCAACGCCATCTACCCCCGGTTGGCGGAAAAGCATGATCTGCCGCTGGTGCCGTTCTTCCTGGAAGGTGTGGCCGGCAACGCCGCCATGCAGCTCGACGACCGGATGCACCCCAACGCGCAGGGCGTGGCTCTTATGGTGGAGAATGTGCTTCCCGCCGTCGAGCCCCTAGTCGCGAAGGAGAGGACGGACATGTGAAGGTCTGAGAAAACCGCTTGCCCCCACCCGAAATGAATGATTCGCTGAGCTGACGACGCGAATCGAGGAGGTTGCCATGCCGCGACTGTTCACCGCCCTCGAAATCCCACGCGATGCGGCCCTTTCGCTCTCGCTGCTGCGCGGCGGCCTGCCGGGAGCGCGCTGGGTGGACGTCGAAGACTATCATCTCACGCTGCGCTTTATCGGCGACGTGGAAGGCCACGTGGCCGACGAGATAGCAAGCGCGCTCGACAGGGTAAGGCGGCCTTCTTTCCAGCTTACCCTGTCCGGCGTCGGCGCGTTCGGCCAGAAAAAGCCGCATGCGGTGTGGGCGGGCGTCGCCTCCTCCCCGGACCTGTTTGCGCTGCAGGCGGAGATCGAGCGCATCTGCCAGCGCATCGGGCTTGCGCCCGATCCGCGCAAGTTCACGCCGCACGTCACGCTCGCGAGGCTGAAGAACGCCTCGCCTCATGCGGTGGCGAACTATCTTTCGGCACGCGGCAATTTCTCCGCACTGCCGTTCCGCGTGAACCGCTTCGTGCTCATGTCCTCGCGCGAGTCGGTGGGTGGCGGCCCCTATATCGTGGAGGAAGCATGGCCGCTGCTGGCGGCCGAGCCATCCCAGGCGGCGAACCGATCCGCCAGCGCCTCGCAGGCTTCGCGGATCCTGCCATAAACGGCTAGGAAATCCGCCTCGCCCCCATAATAGGGATCGGGCACTTCTTCCTCGCGGCCGAGCGCGAAGTGAAGCAGCATGTGAATACGACCCTGTGCCTTCTCGGGCGCAAGCTGCCGCAGGCGGCGTACATTGGCCCGGTCCATACCGAAGATGAGGTCAAACCGTGCGAAGTCCTCCGCCGTGATAAGTCGCGCCCGCTGGCCGGAGATATCGACGCCGAAGCGGTGCGCCACGGCGACCGAGCGCGAATCTGGCGGCTCCCCCGCATGCCAGCTGCCGAGCGCGGCCGAATCGATCTCGAAGGCATTGCCGAGACCGCGCTCCGAAACCACGGCACGGAGGACGCCTTCGGCAAGGGGCGAGCGGCAGATATTCCCGAGGCAGACAAACAGAATCGCGGTGCGGGGCTGTGCTGACATGACAGGCGCGTTATCCTTCCTTTCCTTGCGGATAGGCATGGAGAACAGCCATGGCAAGACAGAAGCTGGACCGGGCGGAGGCGGAAAAGGCGCTGGCCGGACTCGACGGCTGGCAGTTCGCGCGTGCGGGAAACGCCATCGAACGCCGCTTCACGTTCCGCGATTTCAACGAGGCCTTCGGCTTCATGGCGCGGGTGGCGCTGACGGCGGAAAAGCTCGACCATCATCCGGAGTGGACGAACGTTTACAACAAAGTGGACGTTGTCCTGTCCACCCATGACGCCGGCGGCCTGACGCAGCTCGATTTCAAGCTGGCCAGGCGAATGAATGCCCTGGCGGGCAAGTAGCGCTCGACCTGAAAGTCGCGCCGCCATTGCACTTGCAGTGGTAGCTACCCACATTACCCATCAGGAGTGACGTGAATGGATGACGTGAAGATCGGCGAGATTCTGTCTCCCGCCGGCCCCCACGAGGAGAGCCGCCGCTCGGAAAGCGTGCGCCGGAAGTTCTGGAGTACGGCGAAGAAAGCCGCGCGTCAGATTCCCTTCATGGAAGAGCTGGCAGCCGCCTATTTCTGCGCGCTGGACCGAGAGACGCCTGCCCGCGTGCGCGGCATCCTGATCGCGGCACTTTTCTATTTCGTACTGCCCTTCGACACGATTCCTGATTTCCTCGCCGCCCTCGGCTTTACCGACGATGTGGCCGTTCTGGCGGCCGCACTTACCGCCGTGCGTTCGCACATTACGCCCGCCCATCGCGAGGCTGCGCGGCGCGCGCTGAAAGACCCGCCCGAATAGCCTTCCCGCCGGAGAGGCCCCGAAGCGGGTCAAACTCTTGCCTTTTTCGTTCGATTCAACGGTTTCGGGTGTTGCCCGTTACCGGGCAGGCCGCTTCATCTTTCTTGATGTCTCAAAGAAAGGTCTCGGGGTGGGGAAATCCTGGTCGGCATCATCCTTTGGTAACCAAAATTAAATAGAAATGAAGCAATCGGGTCGAGCCTGATGGCTTTCGTAGTCTCATTTCAGGCAGAGGAAACGGTCAGACAATGCACGCTTTCATCTCGTCGCTTCTACTGCTGATTACGGTCATTGCCGCCGGGCCGGCCTTTGCGCAGGCCACCGCTGTGGGACAGCATCGCGACTGGGGCACTTACAGCTACCGGTCCGACAACGGCAAGGTCTGCTACGTGATGAGCGTGCCGAAGCAGAAGGAACCGGCGAATCTGGATCATGGCGACATCTTCTTCTTCGTCAGCCAGAAGCCCGGGCAGAACGTAGCCTACGAGCCGCAATTCATCGCCGCCTATGACTTCCAGGAAGGGTCGAAGGTGACCGTGACGGTCGGCGACCGGTCCTTCATCATGTTCACGCAGGGCAAGTCGGCCTGGATGGAAAACGCGGCGGAGGAGCCGCAGCTCATCGCAGCCATGAAGGCCGGATCGGACATGAAGGTTTCCGCCGTTTCCAGGCGCGGCAACAATACGAGCTACACTTTCTCCCTGATGGGACTGACGGCAGCGCTCGATTCGATCCAGAGCTGCAAGTGACTGGAGCCTATCCGCTCTCCCAACGTTCCCATACAGCGGTTGAACGCCGGCCGGACACGCCGCCGGCGTGATTTTTTGACCAATCCCGGTACTCCCTTTGCGCGGGCCGGAATTCGCTTTTGTGCCCATCAGCATTCGACATCCATGCAAAACGGTGGCAGACTGTCCTGACACCGCCTTGGTGCACGGCGGGCGCATTCCGGGCGGTGGTCGAGGAACCCCATGGAGAGCACCCATGTCTCTTGAATCCCATCTTGCAGAGCTGCGGAAGAAGCACGGCGACCTCCAGCGCGAGATCGACGACGCCATGGCGCATCCCTCGGTGGATGCATTCGAAATCGCCCAGCTCAAGCGACGCAAGCTGGCCATCAAGGACGAAATGGAACGGATCAAGGCAGCCAAGGACAGTCAGACCAGGCACTGACTGGCGCAACCGGAGCGCCGCTTAGTTTGGCGCCGGATCCGCCTGCGGCAGCAGGCGGGCCGGAATACGATACGCGCGAGCGTGGCGGAATTACTTCACCGCCGCCGGTTCGGCCTTTTCCGCTGCCGGCTGATCGGCATCCTCGGCATCGGCGCGTGGATCGAGCATCACACTTTGCGGCGTAACGGCCCGCTCTGCCGGAAGCACGGCGAAGGCCTCGCGCTCCTCGACAGGCACGGGCGCCCGGCGCGAGATGCGCAGCGCGGCGTAAACGGCAATGCCCAGATGCGCAGCAGCCGTCACGAGGAAGAGGCTTTCGGGCCGCAGCCACTCCATCGCGGCGCCTGCAAGCAGCGGCCCCGCCATGGTGCCTGCGCCGTAAAGCAGCAAAAGCCCGCTCGACACCTTGACGAAATCCGTCGACGCGGCGTGGTCGTTCGCATGGGCCACGGCGATGGAATAGAGCGTATAGGCGAGCAGCCCGTACAGGCCGGTCATGATGATGACGATCCAGCCCATGCGCGGCGCCATGACATAGACCGTAAGCCCGATCAGCGCCGCAGCCAGCGCAGCGCCCGCCAGCACGAACCGGCGATCCGTACGGTCGGACAACCGACCCACCGGCATCTGCGCCGCCGCTCCGGCAATCACGGCCATGCTCATCATGACGGCGATCTCAAAGGTGGAAATGCCGATTTCCGCTCCATAGACCGCGCCGAGCGTGCCCCAGGCACCATTCGCCACGCCGATCAGAAAGCATCCGACGACGGAAATCGGCGAATTCGCATAAAGCCCCTTGAGGTCGAGCTTCACGTCCGCCAGCGGCGCGGGGGTTACCGCGGTGGAGACCGCCGTGGGCAGTAGCGCCAGGCAGAAAAGGATGCCGGTCGCCATGAAAAGATACGGCGTCGAGACGTCGCCCAGCACCACCGTCATCTGCCCCGCCATGATGGCAGCATGCGTGACCATCATGTAGAGGCCGAAGACCGTGCCGCGCGTCTCGTTAGTGGAGCGCTCGTTGAGCCAGCTTTCGATGACCATATAGGCGCCGGCCATGGTGAATCCGGTACAGGAGCGCAGAAGAAGCCAGCCCGTCGCATCGATCCACATGCCCGAAACAAGAGCGACGATGGCACCCGAAGAAGCGAAGGCCCCGAAGGCCCGTACATGGCCCACGCGGCGGACGAGCCGCGGCGCCAGGAAGCAGCCCGCAATGAAGCCAGCCGACCAGCCCGTGCCCAACAAGCCGAGCGCGGCGGTGGAAAAACCTTCCACCTGGCCGCGCAGGGGAAGCAGCAACCCGAAAAGCCCTGATCCTGCCAGGAGAAACGCCGTACCGAGGAGCAGCGCAAGAATGGATCCAAAGGAAGAGAGCATGAAGGGCCGAGCCTCTCGAATCGGGCCGTATGGTGGGCCCACCGGCTAAATATCAATTGCGGCGAAAGAGCGCTTCCGCCACTGCCTTGGTGGATCCCCTGGCCCGCAGCTCCCGCTCCAGCCGCTCGGCCTCTTCGCGCAGGAGCACGATGCTTCGTTCCAGTTCCTCCACGGAAAGGGTCGAAATATCCTGTCCGATAGTGTAGCCGGGCGGCCTTGCCGCCACATCGTCCTCCATGGTCCCATTCCGCAAATTCGTTGCAGGATGGACTGAGACAATACATAAGCGACCTACCGTGAGGCAATGTAATTCCTGCTGCCGGCGGTTTATGAAGTATTGCACGCAGCGTTCCCTGGAGAGGTCTCCGCCATGACGCAACAGACGGATCTTCCCGAGACGATGACGGTGGTCGCCATCACGGAGCCTGGCGGGCCTACGGTACTCAAGCCGGAACAGCGGCCCGTGCCCTTACCCGGTGAGGGCGAAATCCTGATCCGGGTCAAGGCGGCAGGCGTGAACCGGCCAGATGTTCACCAGCGCAGAGGCACCTACCCGCCGCCTCCAGGCGCCTCGGATCTGCCCGGGCTGGAGGCGGCCGGGGAGGTCGCAGCTGTCGGCAGCGGCGTGAAACGCTGGCGGATCGGCGACCAGGTGACGGCTCTGACACCCGGCGGCGGCTATGCGCAATATTGTCTCGTGCACGAGAGCAACGCGCTTCCCATTCCGCACGGCTTTACCTTTACAGAGGCCGCCGCCCTGCCCGAGACCTTTTTTACCGTCTGGCACAACGTGTTCGAGCGTGGCGGGCTCAAAGCGGGAGAGACATTGCTGGTTCACGGCGGCTCCTCGGGTATCGGCACGACGGCCATTCAGCTCGCCACCGCCTTCGGCGCTAAGGTGATCGTCACGGCCGGTTCGCCCGAGAAATGCGAGGCCTGTCTGAAGCTGGGTGCCGTCCGCGCCATCAACTACCGGCAGGAGGATTTCGTGCTGGCCGTGAAGGAGGCCACCGGAGGCGCGGGTGCCGATGTGATTCTCGACATGGTGGGCGGCGACTACGTCGACCGCAACTATGCGGCGGCGGCCGAGGACGGGCGGATCGTGCAGATCGCCCTTCTGAGCGGCGCCAAGGCGGAGGCGAATTTCGCCAAGCTGATGATGAAAAGGCTGACCCACACCGGCTCGACCCTGAGGCCACGATCGGTCGCCTTCAAGGCTCGGATCGCTGCGGAGCTTGAAACCCGTGTGTGGCCGCTGCTTGCCTCCCGCAAAATCTCTCCGGTCATGGACATGATCTTTCCGCTGCGCGAAGCCTGGCGGGCCCACCAGCGCATGGAGGCGGGTGCGCATATCGGCAAGATTGTGCTGGACGTGGCATAAGCATGAACCGCGCCTTGCATTCGCTCTTTCAGGGCACCAGTCCGGAGCCGAGCCGGCTAACCGCTTTTGCCGGCAACGGGCTCGACCGCAGGTCGGAAGCGCGGCCGGAAGGCTGCCTTGAGGAAGCGCTCCGGCATGAAAGGGCGCTGGCCTACGCCATCGCGGAAGGCCGGATCGTGCTTGCATCGGAAGGTTCCGCTCCGCAGGCGTTGTTCCGCCTGCGCGATCTTTCCGCTCTCAGGCCCGATCTGGAAAACGCGGTGCTGCTTGGCTATGCGAGGGGCGAGGCGCCGCGGCTGATGGTCCCCGTCAGGGTCGATCCGGAGCAATTGCCGCCTGGCTTGAAGGCGGTCGATTGCCGCTCCCTTTACATGCAGCAGCTTCTGCCAGCAGCGTTGCTCGGCGAGGTGGCGCAGGGTGCAAGCCTCGTCACCTGGAATGCGTCTGCCCGCTTCTGCGGCCGCTGCGGCGGACCGACCCAAGCCGAATGCGGCGGATACCGGCGACGCTGCCGGGCCTGCGCGAAGGAGCTGTTCCCGCGCACGGACCCTGTGGTCATCATGCTTGCGGTGGACGAGCGGACCGATTCCTGCCTGCTCGGGCGCAGCCCGCATTTCCGTTCCGGCATGTTCTCGTGCCTGGCCGGCTTCCTGGAGCCGGGCGAGACGATCGAGGACGCGGTACGCCGCGAAACGCGCGAGGAATCCGGCATCGTTCTCGGCCGCGTTCGCTACCATGCCAGCCAGCCTTGGCCGTTTCCCCACTCGCTGATGATCGGCTGCTACGGCGAGGCGCTGTCGGCGGAGATCCGGTTCGACGGCACCGAGCTCGAAGATTGCCGCTGGTTCTCCCGCGCCCAGGTGGTGGAAATGCTCGAAAACCCGACGGGCGAAGGCGTCTCGGTCCCGCCGGTTGGCAGCATCGCCCACCGGCTCATTTCGGACTGGAGCCGAGGCGAGCTGCCCTAAAGCAGAACCGGACCGCCGCTATCTCTGCCCCGATTCCAGCCAGCGCACGTCCTGCGGGGAAAGTTCTATGCCGAGGGCGCACAGACTATCGTCAAACTCGGAAAGGCGGCGCGGGCCAATGAGCGGCACGACCCGGAAGGGCTGGGCCAACACATAGGCCAGCGCGATGTGAATCGGCCGGCAGCCGAGCCTTCCGGCCAGCTCCACGGCGCGGTCGCGGCGCTCGAAATTTTTCTCCGAGTACCAGCAGCGCACCAGTTCCGCGTTGTCCCGCTTGTCGCGGTCGGCATTCTCGGTGAAGAAACCGCGACCCTGGCTCGACCAGGCGAAATTCGTCACCTGCCGTTCCATGAACCACGCTTTCCACGCATCGTCCGAGGCGGCCACGCAGCCGTCCCAGACCGGGTTTACCATCTCGGCCAGGGAGAAATTGTTGGAAAGCACTGCCGGAGCCGTCTTGCCGGTGCGTTTCGCATAGGCGATCGCGGCATCCATCCGCTCCCGCGTCCAGTTGGAGCCGCCATAAGGACCGCGGATGCGGCCCGCCTGCACCTCCGCATCGATGGCATCCACGAACTCCTCCACCGGCACATCCAAATTGTCCCGGTGCATGAAATAGACGTCGACGTGATCCGTCTGAAGACGGTCGAGGGATTCGGCAAGCTGCCGGCCGATGATCTCGGGATAGGTGAGTGGAGAATGCGCCCCCTTGCCGATGATGACGACCTTGTCGCGCAGGCCACGGCTCTTGAGCCAATCGCCCAGGATGCGCTCGCCGCGCCCCGCATGATAGATCCACGCCGTGTCGAAGGCGTTCCCGCCCCTCTCATAAAAGGCATCGAGCAGAATAGCGGCGCTCGCGAAGGTGGGAAAGTCCTCGAAACCCAGGGCCACGCGCGAGATGGGCTTTTCAAGGCCGGGGATGGTCCCTCGCCCGATCACGTCGGAGCGCCTTTCAAGCTTTTCGCCCTTCAGCGTGCGGACTCTCAGCGCCGGTTTTTCGATTTCGTATTCGAGGCCGGCGTCCGCGCGCCACTTGTCCATGACCTTCAGATTGCCGAGCGTGTCGTCCCAGGTCATGCCGGGCGGGGCGAATTCCTGCCGGCCGGCACGGATGGCTTCCGCAGCTGCATCCGCCTCGAACGCATAGAGATGCCACCCCTCGGTGACGGGAATGGTTTCGCGGGCACCGTCGCCGCGTATGATCTCGATGCAACCCGTCCCGCCTTCGCGCCCCGAGGCGAACCAGAAGTCCTTCACCTCGATCCGCCCCCCAGTGCCGAAGATGCGCAGCACATTGTCCTGTTCCAGCGAGACGGAGCAGGACACTTCGGCTATGAGGCCGCTCGGGAAGCGAAGAACGGCGGAAGCCCATTCATCGACGCCGCTTTTGCCCAAATGGGCCGTTCCCATGACCGTGTCGGGCTCGCTGAAGGGCCGCCCCTCAATCGCCCCCGCGATCAGCCGTGCCATCGAGACGGGATAGCCGCCGACGTCGAGAATACCGCCACCGGCCAGATGATTGGCATAGAGCCGATGTTCGGGGTCGAAGCGCGGCATAGCAAAGCCGAAACTAGACTTGACCATGCGCACCTCGCCAATCGCGCCGTCACGTATGAGCGCGATGAGCTTCGCCGTCTGCGGGTGCTGGCGGTACATATAGCCTTCGCCCAGAAATGTGCCCGCCTTGTTGGCGGCATGGATGACGGCATCCGCCTCGTAGGCCGTGAGCGCCATGGGCTTTTCCACCAGAACATGCTTGCCGGCCCCCGCCGCCCTGATGGCCCATTCGGCGTGCGCCGGGTGCGGCGTGGCAATGTAGACCGCGTCCACGTCCGGATCGGAAAGCAGCGCAGCATAGCCGTGATGCACCCGCGCGCCGGGAAAATGTTCGGCCAGTTCCGGCCTGCCAGGATTGCGTGTGGCGATGGCGGCCAGCGTTCCGGTACGCGAATCGGCTAATCCCTTGGCAAAGGCCCGGGCGATGGTTCCGGGTCCAATGATGCCCCAACGCAGGCGAGCCGTCTCGTTCATCTTCAGGTTCTCGTTCTTCCGGATCCGTCACAGGTGTTCACTGTTCCGGCGAAAGACGCAAGTCCGGAATGGGGCAAGCAGGCCTACTGTGCCGAAGGGCTCAGCCTGATCAGATGTACGAAGCGCGGCGCTCGACTTCCACGCGACCGTCTACGACGCGCGCTCTGAAGACAAAACGGCTGCCATCCCGGTGCAATTGCACGGAAATGATGCCTTCCTCGCTATGCGTCACTTCCGCATAATTGATGACGCCGGCTTCCATCAGTTCGGCGAAGTCGTCTTTGATCTTGCGGTCGAAGATCTTTCGCGCATCCGGCTCGTACATCGTCTCCAGAAGCCTTTTGCGCACCATCCATCTTACGATTGCCAGTGCCTGGCTATTGCTGAACCCCATTACCGTTCCTTTCGGCCCAACCCCATTTTTTCTTTTCCTGATCAATATACGGGGGATTTCTTTGCTTTTCCTTGCGTCGCGTTGTCGCCCGCGTCTTTTCAGCCGAACACCGCCGCTTTCCGGCGGGCGGGGCCATGGAAGATCGCTCCATCAGCATGCATTCCATTTTGTGCTTGCGCCATTTGCGTTTTAGCGAGAAGGCCTTCGCCCCTTTCGAGAAGCTGGTCCACGGCCCACGCTTCCGTCACCACCTGGCCGCCCGCCACATCGCCGGGCACGACGGAGGGGTACTCACCGTCTTTGTCGTAGCAGTTGGCAGGATGGTCGGGATTCGTCCGCAGACGCTCCGGCGGCCCGGCCAGCCGGGTCAGAAGGCTCGTGCCGCGCGCGCAGCCTTTCATGCCTGTTGTGGACGCCACGCGCGGCATTCGGCGCCCCACAACCACCGGGAGCCAGCGATCGCGCCGCACGACCGTGAAGGAACGATCTGGGCGCCGGGGACTGGATAGCGAGCTTCTTCTGGATTCGGCGGCGCGGCGCGTTCGCGCGGCTGCCCCCGCGGGCCATTGCTCAACCTCTCGCTCGATCGCATCGTCCCGCACCATGTGATGACCGGGCTCCGCCGCTGGGAATTCGAGGCAAGAGTCCATGCGGGCTGGTGGTGGGCTGAATCCACAAGCCGGCCCCCACCATCGTGGAGCGATCCTTCGGAGCAGGCGGGCTTGTGGCGACCACATTCCGGCTGACACAGGACGGAATGGGAGAGGACCCCGTGGCCATAACGCTTCTTTCGGCTCTCAACGAAACGGCAGCCGGGGATACGGAGATAGGGGATCGCCTTGGCCCGGCGGGTCCTTCCGTGCAGCCTACAAAGTCTCGCCGAGGCTCGGCCGCACGAAGTCGCCGGTCTCGGCGTCCATCACCCACAGCTCTCCCTCGGAGATGTCGAACCAGGCGCCGTGCAGCGCGAGCCGGCCCTTCTCCTCCAGAATCCGCACGCAGGGAAAAGTGCGCAGGTTTTGGATCTGGTAGCGGATGGAGATGCGCTCCAGCGCCGTCTGTCGCTCGGCCGGCGTCATCAGCGTGTTGCTTGCGACCACTTCGGCAGCGGGCGCAACGAGGCCCATCCACTGGCCGATGAAGTCGCCGGGGGAAAGCGGCTCCGCGGAAGGATTGAGAGCCGCGTGAATGCCGCCGCACCGGCCGTGCCCCATCACCACGATATTCTTCACCTTCAGGCTCTGCACGGCGAATTCGAGCGCGGCCGAGGTGCCGTGGTGGCGGTCGTCCGGCGCGTAAGGCGGAACCAGATTGGCCACGTTGCGCAGCACGAAGAGTTCGCCCGGTCCCGCATCGAAGATGGTCTCGGGGGCGGCCCGTGAATCGCAGCAGGCGATCACCATCGTCTCCGGCGATTGTCCCTCGCGGGCAAGAGAGCGGTAGCGGGCACTTTCGGCCGCATATCGTCCTGCCATGAAGTTGCGATACCCGGCGAGAAGACGAGGTGGAAACGGGGCCATGGGTCGCGAATAAACACTAAGCGGCGCTGCCGCAAGACGCTTTCGTCCTCTGCCCGTCAATTCACATTTGCCGGAAGAAGCCTCGAACGATCAAAGCAGGCGGAACGACGCTGCCTCGTTATCCTCGCACCATCGGCTCGACGCGGGCTTTCACCATCGGCAGAAGCGCAAACCCCAGCATGAAAAGAACCAGGATCGGAGTCACGCCAAGCCGCTGGGCATCATTCGGCGAAAGCGCGAAGGCGCCGCTGGAGAACCAGGCGGTTGCCGCCGCCACCGAGAGCGGCCCGATGAAGGTGGTGGCCTTGCCAGAGAACGCGTAAAGGCCGAATGCTTCCGTCACCTCGGTGCGCGGCACCTGATCCACCAGCAACGTGCGCGAGGCGGCCTGAATCGAGCCGCCTGCAGCGCCGATGAGCGCACCGGCAGCATAGAAAAGCATGTCGGGCAGCCGCGATCCCTCTCCCACTTCGACAAACAGCACCTCCGTGCGGGTGGTGGAGATCACGAGCAGGCTGCACAGAATCAGTATGAGGATGGAGACGTTGACGACGAATTTGGGCCCGTAGGCCTGATCCGCCCGCCCGCCGGCCCAGGCGCCAAGGGCGCCGGTAACATTGGCGAGGATGCCGAAGAGGCCGATCTCCACGATGGACCAGTCCAGGATACCGGCGGCGTAGATGCCGCCGAAGGCATAGAGCGCATTGAGCGCATCGCGGTAGAACATGGAGGCGCCGAGAAAGCTGAAATAACTGCGCTGCGAGGGCAGACGGCGCAGCGTAGCTGCGAGCTGCCTCAGCCCCTGCCGCAGAGCGCCTGATCGGTTGCGGCGGGGCTGGTCCGGCGTGAAGAGGAACATCGGCAGCACGAAGATGATATACCAGAGCGCCGTGAGCGGGCCGGCTGCGCGGTCGCCCTCATGCGTGGCCGGATCGAGGGCGAAGACCGGCTTCAGTCCCGCGAGCGTGAGACCGCTTTCCGGCGAGGCACTCATGAAACCGAGCACGAGCACCAGCGAGACAAGGCCACCCACATAGCCGAGCCCCCAAGCCGAGCCGGAAAGCCGGCCGAGTTCGCTGCGAGGCACGAGGTCCGGCATCATGGCGTTGTTGAAGACGGCGGCGAATTCCATGCCGAAAACAGCAAGCGCGATCGCGATCATCACGAGTGTCAGATCCGCCATGCCCGGCACGGCGAACCAGAGCGCCGCGCAGGACAGGACGCCGATCACGGAAAAGACGAAAACCCATGGCTTGCGCGGGCCGGCCGCATCCGCGATGGCACCCAGAAGCGGCGAGAAGAACGCGATCAGCAGCCCGCCGATCCCCGTCGCCAGCCCCCACAGCTCCTGCCCGCGCGCAGCGTCCGGAGCGACGACGGCCGCAAAATAGGGCGCGAACACGAAAGTGATGATGAGCGTGTGAAAGGGCTGCTGCGCCCAGTCGAACAGCATCCATCCCCAGATACCACGACGGGGCGTGCGTTCCTCGCGGCTTCCGCTCATGGCTTCGCGGGTGGCCGTCAAACGGCGAGGTCCGCCATCAGGCCGGCGGCGACGGACAGCCGCGAAACCGTAATATCGCCGCCATCAGTCAACGCCTGCAGCCGATCGCGCACGCGCACCAAGCGCTCCCCTCCTGCCTCGGCCCAGCGCGCCACCGGGTCGTCTTGGTCGGGCCAGGTGGTGAGGGCCGTGACTGTTATGGCGCGTCTCGCCGCGTCGATCCGGTCCATCGCCTGCGTCAGCGCCAGCCCGTCATAGTAATCCGACGGCGCGATCTGGCCCGCCGCCGCTTCAATGCGGCTCAGCCGGAAGATTTCGCTGACAGTGAAGAATGCGCCGGCGGCCTTGGCGAGGTCGGCCTGCCCCATCTCGGCGGCGAGCATGATGTCGGGCACCAGGAGGGCAACGGGCAGATACGCCAGCCGCTCCGCAAGGGCGGGCGGTACTCCCTGGGCGGCAAGGGCCGCTGCATCCTCCGCGATACCATCCCTCAGGAAAGCAGACAGAACAGAGCCGAGTCGCGGTTGCAGGGCCTCGCGCGCGGCGATGAGCTTACGAATGCGTTCGCCCACGGTCCCCCTGCCCTGCCCGTTCTTCAACTGCCAGGCCGTGGCGTCGAGAATAAGCCGCCAGACGCGCCCATAGAGGGATAGTTGCGCCTTTCCATCGATCCGGTTGTCGAGCGCATCGATGGCGGCGAACAGGGAGCGCAGCTCAAAGCCGTCGCGCACCACCGCGTAGGCCTCGACGATCTCATAGGCGGGCCGGCCGGTCATGTCCTGCAGCCGGGTGACGAAAGCGGGGCCGCCCCGGTCGATCACGTCGTTTGCGAGTTCCGTGGCGATGATTTCGCGGCGCAGCCGGTGCGCGCGGATTTCCGGCGCGTGTTTCTGCTGCATCTCAGCGGGGAAATAGGCGAACAGATCGGCCTCGAAATGCGGCTCGTCCGGCAGCGGGCTTGCCACCAGCTCATCGAACAGCACGAGCTTCGCATAGGCAAGAAGCACGCCGATTTCCGGCCTCGTCAGCGCCTCGCCACGCGCCTGCCGCTCCGCGAGCGCTTCGGGGCCGGGCAGAAACTCCACCGCGCGATCGAGGTGACCCTGGCTTTCGAACAGCGCCATCATGCGCGCCTGATGCGGCAATTCGGAAAGGCCGCGATCCTCCACCATCGAGATGGCGAGCGTCTGACGGTAGTTGTTCCTGAGGACGAGCGCGGCCACCTCTTCCGTCATCGCCGCCAAAAGTTTGTTGCGCGCGTGCCGCGATAGCTTGCCCGAACGCATGGCGGAAGCCAGCGCGATCTTGATGTTGACCTCGAGGTCGGACGAGTTGACGCCTGCCGAATTGTCGATGGCATCGGAGTTGCAGCGCCCGCCCTTGAGGCTGAACTCAATGCGCCCGCGCTGGGTCATCCCCAGATTGGCACCCTCGCCCACTACCTTGGCACGGATCTCGGCCCCTGTGATTCGGATCACATCATTGGCGCGGTCGCCCACCTCCTGGTCGGTTTCGCCGGAAGCGCGCACATAGGTGCCGATGCCGCCGAACCACAGAAGGTCGACAGGCGCCTTTAGGATCGCGCGCATGATTTCGGCCGGCGATGCCGTAGTGCTCTCCAGCCCGATAGCCTCGGCGGCTTCCCTGCTAAGGGTGATCTGTTTCGTGGAGCGGGAAACGATGATGCCCCCTTTCGACAGCTTTGCCCTGTCATAATCCTGCCAGCTCGAGCGCCCCATCTCGAAGAGCCGCTTACGCTCGGCAAAGGAGACAGCTGGATCCGGATCGGGATCGATAAAGATGTCGCGATGGTCGAAAGCAGCTATGAGCCTGGTGCAAGGCGACCGCAGCATGCCGTTGCCGAATACGTCGCCCGACATGTCGCCGACGCCCACGGCGGTGAAGGGCTCATTCTGGATATCGCGGTTCATTTCACGGAAATGCCGCTTCACCGCCTCCCACGCGCCGCGCGCCGTGATACCCATCTTCTTGTGGTCGTATCCGGCCGACCCGCCGGAGGCGAAGGCGTCATCCAGCCAGAAGCCGTGACGCTGGCTGATTTCATTCGCCGTGTCGGAGAAGGTAGCAGTGCCCTTGTCGGCGGCGACCACCAGATAGGGGTCGTCCACATCGTGGCGCACCACGCGTTCGGGCGGGATGACCTCCTCTCCCTCAAGATTGTCGGTGACCGACAGAAGCGCGGAAATGAAGTTGATATAAGCGCGTCTACCCGCCTCGAAAACCTCCTGACGGCTGCCCCCTTTCGGAAGCTGGCGCGGATAGAAACCGCCCTTTGCCCCGACGGGAACGATCACGCTGTTCTTCACTTGCTGCGCCTTGACAAGCCCCAGCACCTCGGTGCGATAGTCCTGCGCCCGGTCGGACCAGCGCAAACCCCCGCGTGCGATGGGGCCATAGCGCAGGTGCACGCCCTCGACCTCCGGCCCATAAACGAAGATCTCGCGCCAGGGGCGCGGCTGCGGCAGGCCGTCGATGGCCCGCGAGTCGAGCTTCAGAGCAAGCGACGCACCGCCGGCAAAATGGTTGGTGCGCAGCGTCGCTTTGAGAAGGTTGAGGAAGCGGCGGATGATGGTGTCGTCATCGATGCTAGGCACATTCTCCAGCGCGTCCGTGATCTCCTTCTCGATCCGCTGCGCCTCCGCCTCCATGGCATCGCGATCCCGCGAGGGATCGAAGCGCGCCATGAACAATTCCAGGAGCTTCGCAGCGATCTGCGGATAGCGATTGAGCGTATCGGAAATGAAGCCCTGGCTTTGCGGAATGCCGGCCTGGTGCAGAAAACGGCTGTAAGCTCGCAGTACGGCGATTTCCGAGGCCCTCAGCCCTGCCCGATGCGCCAGAGCGTTGAGCCTGTCATTGTCACGCTCTCCGCGCCAAACGGACAGAAAGACGTCATCAAACAGGGCGCCTCCATCGGAAAGATCGATGGCGGAGCCGAAGGCGCTTTCCAGCTCCATGTCGTGCAGGAAGACCCGCCCGCCGTCCGGTAGACCGATCTCGAACGTCCGCTCGGCGATGACCCGGAAGCCCATGTTCTCCAGAAGCGGAACCCGCCGACTGAGCACCACCGGCGCGCCGAAGTGATAGATCTTCAGCGCCGCCTGCGTCTCGTCCTGTTCCGGATGGCGATGAAAATCGATGACGATGGGATTGCCGTCCGACAGGGTAGCGATCCGGCTCGCGTCGAGAAGTGCCGTGTGCGGCTCGAAGCTGTTGCGATAGCCCTCGTCGAAGCGCGCAGCGATGGCTCTCACCTCGTCAGGCGCGCCCTCATCCTCGGCCGCCTCACGCAGGGCATCGTCCCAGGTGCGCACGATGTTGCGCACGGCGGCTTCCAGCTCCTCCGTCTCGATGCGCGGCGTGCGCCCGCCCGAGCGGCCGATGATGAAATGCACGCGCGCGAGCGCCCCCTCGGGAAATGCCGGGTAGTAGGCAGACAGACGCCCCTCAAATACGGTTTTCAGGTAATCGCCTATTTTGGCGCGCACGCGCGAATCATAGCGGTCGCGCGGCACGAAGACGATGACCGAAACAAAGCGGTCGAACTGGTCGATGCGGTAGAGCACGCGCACGCGCGGCCGGTCGCCCAGCGCCAGTATCGCCTCGGCGTGCTTGCGCAGCCGGGGCACGCCGATCTGGAACAGCTCGTCGCGCGGATAGGATTCAAGCACATTGATGAGCGCCTTGCCCGAATGATCTGTGGGCGCGAAGCCCGAACGGGCAAGCACTGCCTGCGCCTTTGCGCGCAGATAGGGAATCTTGAAGACCGAGCGCGTGTAGGCCGTGGAGGTGAAAAGGCCCACGATGCGCAGTTCGCCCGCTAGCTTGCCTTCCTCGCTGAAGGACTTGACCCCGATGTAGTCGAGATAGGCGCGGCGATGGACGACGGATTTAGCGTTCGCCTTGGTGACGATGAGCGGCTCCGGCCCATGCAGGAACGCGCGGATTTCCGGCGTGGTCCCCGCCGTTTCGTCGCTGCGCCGCAGCACGCGCACCTCGGGAAAGGCGAGAATGCCCAGGCCCTTGCTGTCGGTGCGCTCGAGCGTGCCGTTTTTCTCGCCGCCCACATAGCGCATCTCGCGCATGCCGAGGAAGGTGAAGTTGTCGTCACGAAGCCACTCGAGGAACGCGATGGCCTCGGCCACCGATTCGCTCTCGAGCGGGATGGGAGCATAGCGCAGCCGCGTGATCTCCTGGTCGAGGCGGGCCAGCATCGGTTTCCAGTCGCTGACGGCGGCGCGCACCTGCGCCAGGATGTGAGCCAGCCGCTCCTTAAGCGCAGTGCATTCCCCGGGCGACATGCGTGGCAGATGGATGTGGATGAGACTGACCTTCTCCGCGGCGCGCGAGGTTTTCGCCGCGCCGTCCCCGACGATCTCGTCGACGCCCGACGTTCCATGACGCACCAGCAGCACGGGGTGCAGCACCAGCGTGGGCTCCGCCCCGCGCTCGGTGATCTCCCCCAGCACCGAATCGAAAAGAAAGGGCATGTTGTCGTTGACGATGGTGACGGTCGAGGCCGCGCGGCCGCCGTGCTCGATGCCCGAAACGCTCTCGACCTCGATGATGCACTCACCCGGCTGGTGCTTCTTCAGCGCCGCCAGCGCAAGCTCCGCCGCCCGTTCCAGCGCCTTGGGCTCGTAGCCCTGAAGGTCTTCCGCTGGAGCACGCAGAATCATGAGCTCCCGCAGGCGCTCGGCTTCGGATGCCTTGGACGCTTGGACCCTCGGCGCTTTAAGTGCTTTCACCTTGGAGCTCATGCTGGACTACCCCTCCGACGATCCTCTCTATCGTATGCCGGTGAGCCTGGCTTGACGACCCTCAAAGGCATCACTGCCAGAGCGGGTCCGCTCATCCCCGGAAAAGGTGTAATAATCATGGCCACCCGTCAGCGCAGGACCACGATGCGGGTTTTGCGGCCAAGCAGCAGCAGAAGCCGCGCCATGGCGCGCGGGGAAACCGCGATGCAGCCCGCCGTCGGCTCCATGCCGGAGCCATTCGCCGCGCCGGGACGCGCGATATGCAGGAAAATGGCGCTGCCCCCGTTGCGCCGGCGCGGCAGCACATTCCAGTCCAGCACGACGCAGATGTCATAAAGCTGATCCTGGCGCATCATTTCTTCATATCGGCTGCGATAGGGCAGCCGCACCGGTCGGTTGTAGTTGCGGTCCTGCGGCAGATCGCACCAGCCGAGATTTGGACGCACGGGAAGCGCGGGAAGCCGCACCGGCCCGATTCCCCATGGTCTTCGCTCCCTCCTGTAAAGGATCGCGAGCGGTCGCAGCACGGCAAGCGGCGTGGCGCCATCACCTTCGCGCTTCAAGGCGCTCGTTCCGCTGCGCCCGAGCGCGCAGGGCAGAACGCCGGCACCAGTACTGATAAGGCCCTGCGTCCGCTTTCCGGGTCGGGCTCGCACCACGATAAGGCTTGCTCCGCGGCCAGTTTTGGACGACGACATTTTCCGCGGACGTTTTTGGAGTATAGTCGCAGCAGGGTTCAAAGGAGCGGTCGAGGCTTTCATAGTCGGCTCATCATGCGTAGATGAGACGTTCCGCGAAAACAGGGGCGGGGTCAACGTGATTGGACGGATTGGAAGATGACGCCACGCACCATCCTGATTGTGGACGATGACGAGGACCTGCGCGCCACGCTGATCGAGCAGCTCGCGCTCTATGAGGAATTCGACCTTCTCCAGGAAGACACCGCTGCCAAGGGTATCCAGGCCGCGCGGAATTCTATGGTAGACCTTGTAATCATGGATGTCGGCCTGCCCGACATGGACGGCCGCGAGGCGGTCAAGATCCTGCGCAAGGGCGGCTATCGCGCCCCCATCATCATGCTGACGGCTCAGGATACCGATTCGGACACCATTCTGGGCCTTGAGGCCGGCGCCAACGACTATGTGACGAAACCGTTCCGCTTCGCGGTGCTTCTGGCGCGCATCCGCGCGCAGTTGCGGCAGCATGAGCAGAGCGAGGACGCCAAGTTCACCGTCGGCCCCTACACTTTCAAGCCGAGTCAAAAGCTTCTCATCGACCAGCGCGGCAGCAAGATCCGCCTGACGGAGAAGGAAGCTGCCATCATCAAATATCTCTACCGCGCCGAGCAGAAGGTCGTTACGCGCGACGTTCTGCTGGAAGAGGTATGGGGCTACAATTCCGGCGTGACCACGCACACGCTGGAGACTCATGTCTACCGCCTGAGACAGAAGATCGAGCGTGATCCTTCCAAAGCCGAAATACTTGTGACAGAAAGCGGCGGATACAAGCTCGTTCCCTGATTGATTCTCCGGGAGGTTGGGGGGCCTCCCACGCCTGGGGCAACGAGCCGGGGACGGACCGCACATGGCGCTGGACGACGACATTCGTATTCTGTCCGGCGTGAGACTCTTTGAGGGCTTCACGCGCGAGCAGTTACGCCTTATGGCCTTTGGCGCCGAGACGATCTCGCTCGCTGCCGGACGCAAGCTCTATTCAGAAGGGGCACCCGCCGACTGCGCCTTTGTCGTGGCCGCGGGGGAGGTGGCACTTTACCGGCAGGAGAATGCCCGGCGCAAAGTCATTTCCGTGCACGGGCCCGGCGCGATCCTGGGCGAGCTGGCGCTGATCGCCGAAACGGAACGGCTCACCAGCGCCATGGCGCACACGGAGGTGAAGGTCATCCGCCTGAGCCGCTCCATGTTCCATCGCATTCTGGAAGAATTTCCAGAGGCGGCGATCATCCTACGCCGGCGCATAGCTGAGGACTTGCAGGCGATGTTGGCTCGCATGCAGGCAGTAACAGAGAAGCTGGGGCGCTGACCCGACCTCAAGGAAAAGCGGATACCGGCTTTCCATCCGGAAGCGGCCGCCGGCGATGCGCATGGACGCATTTGAAAAGGCCGGCACGGGGGCCGGCCTTTTCGGGTGTTGCCCGAGAGCTTGTGGTTCTGGCGCAATTCCAAAAAGCGGATGGCGATTTCCGTCAGGAAATGCGCAAGATAAATAGTTTGGAAAAGCTGAAAGAGACTTTAAGCCTCTTTCGGCTCCAGCACCTGCCGGCCGCGATACATGCCGGTCTTCAGGTCTATGTGGTGCGGACGGCGCAGCTCGCCGGAATCCTTGTCTTCCACATAGGCAGGTCTCTTGAGCGCATCGGCAGAACGGCGCATCCCCCGCTTAGACGGCGTCGTTTTTCTTTTCGGTACAGCCATTGTATTCTCCGGTATCCGGTCAAGACCCTTGCGGCCCTTAGAGGGAACACCGCAATCCGGCCGATCTGAATTCGGGGCCGCCTATACACGGGAACAGGCCGTTTGACCAGTGGGAGCGGCGATTTTTCGCGCTGCAACGCGCTATTCGTCGCGCTCAGCCTCAATCCCGTAGCTTTCGAGCAGTTCCGGATCGATCAATCCCGCATGCAGCATAAGGAGGATGATCCGGGCGTCTCAATCGCCGCCTCCATCCGTGCGGCAAGGGCGGCAAGCCTGCCAGCCCATGATGGCGGACAAATTCCTGCTCTCCCAGCACGCAGAACGCCATCATTGCGCCCACGGGCCGGTAGGAGGCAGACGGCGGTTCCCCGTCGCCCCCTTCAACCATCAGGCGGACGGCGGCAAGCTTGACGACTTCCGGTACAGTCGCGGCGACAAGTCCGGCCTGATTGAACGCCGCATCGGGAAGGCGCAGGTCTTCGGACCGCCGAACGGGTGAAGAAAGCCGATCGAGGAGCCACGCTTCACCATCGGCAGCCCCTCATTCCAGGCACCCCACATAGGCGCCCGCCCGGCGCGCACGCGTCTCGATGATGGAGGCAAGGCGGTTGAGGCCCGCAGACGGCTTCGCCGGGTTGCGCACATGCGGATTGGGCAGCGTGACGGCGAGCAGAGCCGCCTGCCGCCGCGAGAGGCTTTTTGCAGGCCTGCCGAAATAATGCTGCGCCGCAGCCTCCGCGCCATAGATGCCCGGCCCCCATTCCACGATGTTGAGATAGATTTCCATGATCCGGCGCTTAGACATCATGGCGTCAAAATAGATGGCGAGCGGCAGCTCCAGCGCCTTGCGGATGTAGGACCGGCTGGACCATAGGAATAAATTCTTTACCGTCTGCATAGGGATCGTGGAGGCGCCGCGCGGGCGCTCTCCTGACAGAGCATCGTTAACGACGGCGCGAAACTCCCCAAGATCCACGCCGTGATGGAAGCAGAACTGGCCGTCCTCAGCCATCATCACCGCATGCACGACTGCGCTGCCCATCTCTTCAAGCGGCGTCCAGCGCCGGTCATAGCCCCGGAAAGTGACGAGATCGGCCAGCATGAGCGTGGAGACCGGGTGCACCGACGGCGCACGATAGAGAAACGTGAGGCCCAAGGGCAGCAGGGCGAGAACGAGAAACATGGCGACGAGGCGCCGCAGCCAGCGCCGGATGAGCAAGCGACCGCGCCGCCGCGAAGCCTTGCGCCGCGGTTCCGCACGCTTTTCCGCTTCCACCACCGGTACCCGCACACCATTCTCCGGTCATTCTTCCTCCCGGAATACCGGGAGCCGCAGGGACTCGCAATGCCGAAGGCATCCGGCCTTGACGGTGACGGCGAATGGGGCCATCGCTCGGCCATGCAAGAGATGACACCGCTTTCCTTCGATGAACTGCTCGCCGTGCATGCCGGTGCGGTCGAGGATCTGCTTCGCAATCTGCTCGACGAACGCCCACGCGAAGGCGAAATCGCTCGCCCGGAGCGCCTGCTCGCGGCCATGCGCCATGGCGCGTTGAACGGCGGCAAGCGGCTGAGGCCGTTCCTTCTCATCGAGAGCGCCCGGTTGTTCGGGGCGCAAGGCGAAGCAGTTCTGCGCGTTGCGGCGGCACTCGAATGCGTGCACTGCTATTCGCTGATCCACGACGATCTGCCGGCGATGGACGATGACGACCTGCGCCGCGGACAGCCGACGGTGCACAGGGCGTTTGACGAAGCGACGGCGATCCTCGCCGGCGACAGCTTGCTCACCTATGCCTTCGACATCATCGCCGATGAGGCGACCGCGTTGCCCGCGTCTACGCGGCTGGAGATCGTGCTGCGGCTCGCCCGGGCGGCCGGCATCGGCGGCATGGCCGGCGGCCAGGCGCTTGATCTGGAGGCTGAAAAGGCTCCCCCGGGCGAGGAGGGCATCGTACGACTCCAGGCCATGAAGACCGGAGCGCTGATCCGTTTTGCCTGCGAGGCGGGCGCCCTTGCCGGCGGGGCAAGCCCGGTCCACCGCGAAAGGCTGGTCGCATTCGGCGAGGCGATCGGGCTTGCCTTCCAGCTTGCCGACGACCTCCTGGACCTGACGGCAAGCTCCGAAACGATGGGCAAGGCGACGGGCAAGGATGCGGCCGCCGGAAAGGCAACGCTCGCCGGATTGCATGGAGAGGATTGGGCCCGCAAACAACTCGAAGGGCTCATTACCCAGGCCGAGGAACTGCTGGAGCCTTTCGGCGAGAAAGCGGACATTCTGCGCGAGGCCGCCCGCTTCGTCGCTCGGCGTCAGCACTGACGCATTAGGCGGTTTGGCGGAACCGGCACTGGCCGCCCCTTGTTTCGGCGGACGGGCTCAGCATATCGTGGGATAATCAGGGCCCTTCAAAGGCAGGTGACATGGCCGGGACATTCGTCATCGCACAGGGCGGCGGCCCCACCGCCGTCATAAACCAGACCCTTGCTGGCGCGGCGCTGAAAATTAGCCGGCGTTATCCTGGCGCCCGCGTTCTTGGCGCGCTTCACGGCGTGCGCGGCGTGCGCGACGGGCGGTTCGTCACTCTGTCGGATCTTTCCGAAGCCGAGCTGCGGGCAATCGCGTCCACGCCGGGCGCTGCCCTCGGCTCGACGCGCGACAAGCCTGACGCCGCCTATTGCGACCTAATCCTGAAAGGTCTCAGGGCCGTGGGTGCAGACGCCTTCATCTATATCGGCGGCAACGACACCGCCGGCACGCAGGAGATACTGGCCGAGGCCTCAGGGGGGCGCATCGTCTGCGTGCATGCGCCCAAGACCATAGACAACGACCTCGTGGAGAACGACCACACGCCGGGATTCATCTCGGCGGCCGAATTCGTGGCGGGCGCGTTCCTGAGCGTGGACCTGGACTTCCGCGCGCTGCCCGGCATCTATGTCGGGATCGTGATGGGACGTCATGCGGGCTTCCTGACGGCCTCGGCTGCCGCCTGGTCGCTCGATGAAGGCGGCGCACCGCACCTCGTCTATGTCCCTGAACGGCCTTTCGAGCGCAGCCGCTTTATCGAGGACATCCGTGCAACGCTTGCCCGTCACAGGCGCTGCATCATCGCCATGTCGGAAGGCGTGTCGGGGCCGGACGGCAGGTCGCTGGTAGAGACGCTGGTTCCGCCGGAGATGCTGGAGCGCGACCCGCACGGCAATATCCGCCTTTCCGGCAGCGATCTCGCCCAGGCCGTGGAGCGGATTCTGGCTGAAGACCTGCCGGGAAAGCGGGCGCGGGTGGATACGTTCGGCTATCTGCCGCGTGGCAATGTCGCCACCGTCAACACCACCGATGCAAAGGAGGCCTTCGAGGCGGGCGCGTTCGCCGTCGAGGCGGTCGAGCGAGGAGGCGGCTCGGTCACCCTGCAATTCGACGGCGAGAAGACCGTTTACGGACTCGTGCCGCTTGCGGCGGTGGCGGGCAAGACACGCCATATGCCTGAGCATTTTCTCGTACCCGACGAAAACAGGCTGTCGGACGCGTGCCTCAGCTATCTCGCCCGCCTTCTGCCACGCAAATATGCGGTGGCCAGACCTTTCGTCTGAGCGATTAGCGGGCAGAACCACCGTCGCCGCGATGCCGCGCGGGAGCCTCACCGGAAAGAACCATCGGCGCGAAGCCGAGCGGAGCGAATCGTGTCCCTCCAGCGGGACGCCTGGCGAGATAATCGTCACGCATGCCGAGAAGCAGCTTGTCGAGTGATACTTGAACGAACTTCATGGGAGCCTCCAATACCGGGCATGATGTGTGTTACCCGCGATATAGGTGGTCCCCGCCCTTTCAGCCAATGGACTTTGCGTCACAGGGACTTGAACGAAATTCAAGTGCTGGCGGCGAGCTGCTCCAGCCATCGGGTAACGCGCCGCGCCGCAGCCGTGGCGGCAATGCCGGCCGGACGGCAGAGATAATAGGCGGCGCCGCTCGGATCGGACGTACCGAACGGCGCGACCAGTTTTCCGCTTGCAAGCCGGTCATCGATGAGTAGCGTCCGGCCGATCGCCACTCCCAGGCGGGCAGCGCCAGCCGCACGACCTTTCGGCCATGACCGCCCGCATCGCTTCGGTCGCTTCCTCGATGCGGCGGATCACCGGGTCGATCTCCTCCAGATAGCGCTGTCCCGCGGGCGTGAGCCTCGCGCCACCGCCCGTCCGGTCGGACAGCGCCACGTGCAGAAACTCCGCCAGGCGCCGCACTTGGTGGCTTACAGCCGATTCGGTTATGCCAAGGGCTTCCGCCGCATCGCGAAAACGGTCATAGCTGGCAGCGGCGTGAAAGGCGCGCAGGGCCGCGAAAGGCGGCAGACGTGGTCGGTCTGGCATGAGGCGAGGATGACAGCGGCATGAGACGATTTCAAGCGAGAGAGGAAGGCCGGCCATGATCATCGGCTTCGATATCGGCGGCACCACGATCAAGGGAGCGGCGGTATCGTCCCTTGATGCGGTAGGGCCGGTGCGGCGCCTTCCGACCCCGGGTAATGATTTTGAAGCCTTCGCGGCCGCGCTACGCAGCGTGATCGCCGAAAACGAGACTAAGCCGAATTGTGTAGCCATCGCCATTGCCGGTGTCATTGACCCCGACTCACGCCGGGCGATCTGCGCAAACATCCCCTGCGTCCACGGCCGCACGATCGAAGCCGATCTCGAAAAGGCTTTGGGGCTGCCCGTCGTCATCGCCAACGATGCAGACTGTTTCGCGCTGGCCGAGGCGGTGGCGGGGGCCGGGCGCGGCCACCCCATCGTGTTCGGCACGATTCTCGGAACCGGGGTTGGCGGTGGGCTTGTAGCCCGCGGCAAGCTGATAAACGCGAGCGGCGGCTTTGCCGGCGAGTGGGGTCACGGTCCCGTCGCGGCAATGCTTGCGGGCGATCCGCCGGTCGCCATCCCGCGTCTGCGTTGCGGCTGCGGCCTGGAAGGATGTCTGGACGCCACCGTGAGCGCGCGCGGCATGGAGCGCCTGCACGCCCATCTGCACAACGGCGCGGTGCTTACCGCCGAGGCCATTCTTGCAGCCTGGCAGGCAGGCGACACAGACGCCACCCGCACGATCGGCGTTTTTGTCGATATCCTCGCCTCGCCGCTCGCCATGGTGGTCAACGTCACCGGCGCGACCATTGTGCCTGTTGGCGGCGGGTTGTCCAATTCCGAAGCGCTTGTGGCGGAGGTCGACAGGGCAGTGCGGGCGCGGGTTCTGCGCCGTTTCGAGCGGCCGCTCGTCGTCCGCGGAGCCTGCCGGATTGAGCCCGGGCTGATCGGCGCCGCAATCCTCGGCCTTGAGCGGGCTGGCCACGCGCTGCGCACGGCTTGATGCTGTGCGCGGTTGTTCCTCAATCGGGTTCTCGGGCTCATCCGGTCGAGGCGGGACACCGTTTCGAAGCAGGTGCTGTCGGGAAGCGTGGCCAGCACTCGGCTTCGCTTCCTCCCATAGCCCGGCACCCCTCCGCGTGAAGCGCCAAGCGCGAGAGCATACTCCGCTTCATTGACAATCGTTCCCATCAGGGAAATCCTGGCGATGAAGCCCGCGCATATGAAAGAGACGCGATGCCTGCCATCCTGCATTTCGAGGCGACCGAGGCCATTTGGAACGAAGCGCCCGACCTGAGGAGTCGCCAGCTATGAACCCACTGAAGCCAAAGCCCGGCGATGCACTGGACACACTCTCGACGCCCGTTCCCGTCATTGATGAGGATGTTATGGCGGGGAACATCGCGCGGGTGCAGGCCTATATGGACCGGCACAAGATCGCCTTCCGGCCGCATATCAAGACGCACAAGGTAGTCGCCATCGCCGAGGCGCAGCGGGCCGCCGGCGCGCGCGGCATCAACTGCCAGAAGATCACCGAGGCGGAAATCTTCGCCAACGCCGGTTTTGACGACATCCTGATCACCTACAACATCCTCGGCCGGGAGAAGATCGCCCGACTGGCCGCCCTCAACCAGCGCCTTTCGGCACTGAAGGTGACGGCGGACAGTGCGGTGACGGTCGATGGCCTTGCGCAGGCGTTCAGCGGCAGCAAGCCGCTCACGGTTCTGGTGGAGTGCGACACGGGCGGCGGCCGCTGTGGTGTGCAAACGCCAACCGACGCGCTGGCGCTCGCCCGCCAGATCACCCGCGCCGAGGGCCTGACCTTCGGCGGTTTGATGACCTATCCTAAGCCGAAAAGCGCTGCCGCCATCGAATCCTGGTTTTCGGAAGCCCTTTCCCTGCTCAGGGCGGAAGGCATACCCTGCCCGATCGTCAGCAATGCCGGCACCCCGAGCCTCTTCGAAGCACACGAGGTGCCATCTGCGACCGAGCACCGCGCCGGCACCTATGTCTATAACGACCGGTCCATGGTGCGCGCTGGCCACTGCACCATTGACCAGTGCGCCATGCACATCCTGGTCACCGTGGTTTCGTGCCCGACGGAAGACCGCGCCATCATCGACGCCGGTTCGAAGACGCTGACCTCCGATCTCCTCGGCTTTTCCGACTACGGCCACATCCTCGAATATCCGGACGCTGTAATCCGCGCGCTGTCGGAGGAGCATGGCACGGTTGATCTTTCGCGCTGCTCCGGCCCGCGGCCGAAGATCGGCGACCGGCTGCGGATCGTGCCGAATCACACCTGCGTGGTTTCAAACCTCTTCGATGAAATGATCTTCCATCGCGTCGGCCGCGTTACCCGCATCGAACCCGTCGCCGCTCGCGGTATGGTGTGGTAGGCGTCGCCCCGGGCAGGCTCACACAGGCGCGAGCACATTCGGGTGAACGGGCCTTAGAGCGCGGCGGCTTTGGGTCATTTCAGGTTTTTTATGAACGCTGCAATGATCCAAATTCTTGTATTTTATGAATTCCGGACGAAAACCGGTGGCCACTTTCTCGGGGAAGATGACGCGGTACTGGCGCTCTTTCTTACCGTCATCCAAACCACCCCTATCGTCATCAAGCCACCTCCCCACCGCCGACCGAGTTACGATGGATGTGGCACTATTGGACCACGGTTAGGCGCTCCGCTGCTTCTGGATAACAATGCGAGATGCTTCACGGTTTCCGGAATGACGGAATTTGAGCGCCATGGCTTCCTGCGGGATAAGGAAAAAGGGCGCCCACGACGCGCCAGCTTGGGCGGGTTTTATCTTGTTGCAGGGCCGGAAACAATTTCCGGCCCCAGGCAGGCCAAGAGAGATGCGCGCCTTCAGACCGCCTGCCGCTGCAGGAGGCGGCAGAGCTCATCGAGCTGTTCGAGAGTGCGATATGCGATGCGCATCTCGCCGCCCTTTTCCTTGTGGTTAATCGTGACCTTGAGCCCCGTATGATCGCTCAGCAGCTTCTCGAGCGACAGCGTATCCGGGTCCTTCTCCTGGCGCACTGACGAGCGTTCCCGCCCGGCCGGCTTTTCGGGCGCACTGGCGAGCGCCTCCGCCTGTCGCACCGAAAGCCCTTCCTCGATGATGCGCCGGGCGAGCCCCACCGGATCAGCAGCGTTGACGAGCGTCCTCGCATGGCCCGCGGTCAAAGATCCGTCTGCGACAAGATCAATGACAGCCGGAGGCAGCTTCAGAAGCCGCAGCGTATTGGCCACATGGCTGCGGCTTTTCCCGATCACCTGCCCCAGATCCGCCTGGGTGTAGTTGTGCTCGTCCATCAGCTGCTGATAACCTCGCGCCTCCTCGAGGGGATTGAGGTCTGTGCGCTGGACATTTTCGATGATGGCAAGCTCCAGCGCGGCCTTGTCGTCGACATCGCGGATGATCACCGGAATTTCTGCGAGCCCGGCACGCTGGGCGGCACGCCAACGGCGCTCGCCGGCTATGATCTCATAACGTCCGGTGCCTCCGGCGGGCCGTACCACCACAGGCTGCACGATCCCGTGCTCGCGGATTGACTGAGCAAGATCGGCGAGTTCGGCTTCAGCGAAATTGCGCCGGGGATTTCGCGGATTGGGCGAGACAAACTCTATCGGCACCGTGCGGTCCGCCCGCACCGACACCTGCTCCTGCGCCGGCGGCTTGTCGATTTCGCCGATAAGGGCTGCGAGGCCCCGGCCGAGGCGTTTACGTGAAAGATCTTCATTCATGGCGTCCACCAGTTGACTTTACGCGGCATCAGGCTGCCCGAAGGCGACGCTCCCGCCGGATGACCTCCGACGCGAGCTGCAGATATGCCTGGCTGCCCGAGCATTTCAGATCGTAGAGGATCGCCGGTTTCCCATAGGACGGCGCTTCGGACACCCGCACGTTCCGCGGGATCACGGTTTCATAGACCGTATCGCCCATATGGGCGCGGACATCCTCGACCACCTGATTGGCGAGGTTGTTCCGCCTGTCAAACATGGTGAGAACAATGCCCTGTATGGTTAAGGCAGGGTTAATGGAGCCGCGAATCTGCTCCACCGTCTGAAGAAGCTGACTGAGGCCCTCAAGCGCGAAGAATTCGCACTGGAGCGGCACCAGAACAGAATCCGCCGCCGCCATGGCATTAAGTGTAAGGAGGTTGAGCGAGGGTGGGCAATCGATGAGTACATAGGAGAAGGGGATACCACCAGTCACTTCACGCAAAGCGCGCCGTAGCTTCAGCACGCGGTCGGGCGCCGAGGAAATCTCCATCTCGATGCCAAGTAGGTCGAGCGTGGAGGGAATGATAGAAAGCCCCGGGACGACCGTTTCCATCGCGCTTTCCTTGACGCTCGCGCTTCCCGTCAGCACGTCGTAGGAAGACACCAGCCGCGCCTGACGGTCGATCCCGAGGCCCGTGCTCGCATTTCCCTGTGGATCGAGATCGACGATCAACACGCACTCTCCGATCGCCGCCAGTGCCGTCGCCAGATTAATGGCCGTGGTGGTCTTGCCCACGCCGCCTTTCTGGTTCGCCACGGTGATTATGCGTGATGGCTTATTCATGGATGCCCCTACAAGCAAAACTCTGAGCCATCGGCCGCATCAGGCGCGGTGAAGATCGCGAATCTCCAGAATCACGCCGTCGCCGACCTTGTCGCGGTGTTCTACCAGATCGAATCGCCAAGCGTCACTGCTTTCTTCCAATTCCCTTTGGAAATCCCTGCCTTTATGCAGGAGAGCGCGAGCGCCCTGCCTCATCCAGGGTTCTATCAACAGAAACAGACGTGGAAGCGGCGCTAGTGCCCGAGCCGTAATGATCTGCGGCGCGGGAACATCTTGATAACAATCCTCGATCCGTCGGGGAAGTATGCGGGTCGGCGCCTTCAAGGCAGCGAGGGTCGTTTGAAGAAAGGCCGCTTTCTTGCGGTTGCTTTCGATCAGAGTCACTTGAGAATCAGAACGCCGCGAAATGAGGATAGCAATGATGGCGCCCGGAAATCCGCCACCGGAGCCGAGATCTAGCCAGCGGGACGCCTCGGGAGCCAACGGCATAAGCTGCGCGCTATCAAGAATGTGCCGGTCCCAAAGCCGCGGCAGCGTCGAGGGGGCGGCCAGATTGATGCGGCTTGCCCAGCGGAGAAATTCGCTCTGAAAGGCTTCCAAATCGGCCAATGTTTCACGTGAAACGGGGCCAGAAATGGCCTGCAACTCACGATAGAGGTCTTCTCTCACTATGCACTCTGCCTGCGCAAATTATTCCTAATTGTCATCAGAATCAGTGCGAGCGCAGCCGGGGTCATCCCGTCGATCCGCTGAGCTTCCGCAAGTGTGCGGGGGCGCCTGCGCTTCAACTTGTCCCGTAGCTCGTTCGAAAGCCCGGGGACCGCATCAAAATTCGTTTCCTCCGGTATAGCCGTTCTCTCTTCCTGCCTGATCATCTCGGTGTCGGCTGCCTGACGCTCCAGATAGACGGCATAACGCGCTTCCGTTTCCAGCCGCTCAGCAACCTTGGGCGGGATCGTACCGAACTCGGGCCAGATGGACGAAAGGCGCTCGAGTGTCACATCCGGATAGGCCAGTAGATCATAGGCTGTGCGGCGGATGCCGTCCCGGTTGAGGATGATTCCATGCCTTTCTGCCTCATTTGGCGTGAGATCGCGGGACTTAGCCAATGAGCGTGCTTCCTCAAGAGCCTTTTCCCATGCCTCAAACCGCCTGCGCCGCTCCGCTGATGCAATGCCCCATTCGATTGCCAGAGGCGTAAGCCGCGTATCCGCATTATCTGCACGAAGCGATAGGCGAAATTCTGCACGCGAGGTGAACATGCGGTAGGGTTCCGTGACGCCGCGGGAAACGAGATCGTCCACCATCACGCCGATGTAAGATTGGGTGCGGCTAAGGCTCACCGGTTCCGCGCCACCGGCAAGTCGCGCCGCATTGATACCTGCAAGAATTCCCTGCGCGGCCGCCTCCTCATATCCGGTCGTGCCGTTAATCTGCCCCGCGAGGAATAGGCCGCGTACCCTGCGGGTCTGCAGCGTCGGTTCAAGTTCGCGCGGGTCCACGTGATCATATTCTATGGCGTAGCCCGGCTGCAGAACGCGGGCATTCTCCAATCCCGGGATAGTCCGCAAGAAGGCATGCTGCACATCCTCGGGCAGGGAGGTCGAAATACCGTTGGGATAGACGGTGTCATCGTTCAGCCCCTCCGGCTCGAGAAAGATCTGGTGCCCATCCCGATCGCCGAACTTCACGATCTTGTCCTCAATGGACGGGCAGTAGCGCGGCCCGATACCCTCAATCGCGCCAGAATACATGGCCGAGCGATGGATATTCTCCCGAATGATGCGGTGCGTTTCGGGTATGGTCCTCGTGATCCCGCAGGAAATCTGCGGATTGGCCAGGCTATCGGTCAGAAGCGAAAAGAAAACGGGCTCCTCGTCCGGTTCCTGCCTGCCGAGACCGTCCCACATGATCGTGCGGCCGTCGAGGCGTGGCGGTGTTCCGGTCTTGAGCCGCCCCAAGGCAAAGCCGGCCGCTACCATGGATGCGGACAGACGCTGTGCGGCAGGCTCGTTCATGCGGCCCGCTGGTATTTTCCGCTCACCAATATGAATCAGTCCGCGCAGAAATGTGCCGGTGGTGAGGACGACAGCACCGCAATCGATGCGCCGTTCGCCGGAAAGGATGACGTGTGTGATTCGCCCGTTGCCGATACCCAGGGCGTGCGCTTCGGCCTCGATGACGGTGAGACCAGCCTGTTCCGCGATGGCGGTCTGCATGGCCTTGCGGTAAAGCTTCCGGTCCGCCTGAGTGCGCGGGCCTCGTACGGCCGGCCCCTTGCGCCTGTTCAGAAGGCGGAACTGGATGCTGGCAGCATCCGCTACACGGCCCATCAACCCGTCTAGCGCATCCACTTCACGCACGAGCTGGCCCTTGCCGATGCCACCGATGGCGGGGTTGCAGGACATTACGCCGATCGTGTCCCGCCGCAAGGTAACGAGCGCCGTGCGCGCGCCAGCGCGCGCGGCCGCCGCGGCAGCCTCGCAGCCGGCGTGCCCACCGCCGATGACAACAACGTCGAATGAAGTCTGCTCCGCAATCATGGCGAGGAGATGCGTGCTTCTGCGCCTCGCGTCAAGCCCGCAGGAAAGGTTTCACGTGAAACCTGCTCACTCGAGCCGCAGTGTTTCACGTGAGTCATGCGCGGTCCCTCGCATAAGTGTTTCACGTGAATCACTTGCCGACACAGAAGGTGGAGAAAATCTCGTCCAGTAAATGCTCCACATCAATTTCGCCTAGAATTTGGGCGAGCGCCTGTCCGGCGCGGCGGAGGTTTTCGGCTCTAAGCTCCAACCCGTCATTCTCCCGTTCAAGCGCAAAACCCAGCTCAGCCGCCGCCTCATTGAGAAGCGCCACGTGCCGGGCACGGAAGGGCAGTACGTTTCCAATACAGGACGAGAAGCCTTCACTTGCCTCCCGCAGAAGGCCGAGAAGACGATCGAGGCCTTCACCAGTATGGGCAGAGATGACGCAGTCATAGTCTTGTGGCCGAGAACCGGGCGGGACCAAATCGCTCTTCGTTCCGATCCTGATGGCCTGCGCGCCGCCGGGTATCTCGACGGGATGCGGCGCGGCCATATCCTCAAGTAGCAACACCAGATCCGCCTTGCGCGCCCGCTCCAGCGAGCGCTCGATACCGATGGCCTCGACTCGTCCTTCGGCTTCGCGGATACCGGCTGTATCGGCCAGCACTACCTTCATCCCGCCGATATCCAGAGCGACCTCCAGAACATCACGCGTGGTGCCCGGTTCATCGGTCACGATCGCTACCTCGCGGCGGGCGAGCGCGTTAAGCAGGGTGGATTTGCCGGCATTGGGCGCGCCAATGATCACCACCTGAAAGCCGTCGCGGATTATCTCGGCGTCGCGATAGGTTGCGGCATGGGCCGTAATGACATCACGCAGCGCTGCCACCTCTGGCCATACCGTGTCAGCCACCGAACCGGGCACGTCCGATTCATCGGCAAAATCGAGCTCCGCCTCGATCAGGGCACGGGCTCGTATGAGCTGTTGCCGCCACTTATCGTAGAGCTTGCGATGAGCCTCCGTGGTGTTGGCGAGAGCGAACCGCCTCTGTGCTTCCGTTTCCGCCGCAATCAGGTCGGATAGCGCTTCGGCGCCGGGCAAATCGATCTTGCCGTTAAGAAACGCCCGCCTGGTAAATTCTCCAGCCTCGGCCATCCGGAGACCCGGAAAAGCTCCGAGCGCTTCCAGAACCGCCGTCACCACGGCGCGCCCACCGTGGAGATGCAATTCGCCGCAATCCTCGCCGGTGAAACTCGCCGGTCCCGGGAAAAACAGAACCAGCCCCCGATCAAGCTGATTACCCTCGCCCGACTTTATGTCTCTCAGCTGCGCCTGGCGCGGCGGGGGAAGGGTACCAGCCATTTTCCGGATGACTGTGCGCGTGGCAGGCCCTGACAGCCGGACTACGGCGATGCCAGAGGGCAGCGCCCCGCTTGACAGGGCAAAGATTGTGTCGCGCGGCATTTGATCCGTCATCTACGACGCTCTACCTTTGAAACGATCCGACAACAGGAGATGACCGTGGCCCTTCCTGCGAAGAACCTTCTCGGCAACGAGACCAGCCCCTATCTCCTGCAGCACAGGAACAACCCGGTGCATTGGCGCGCCTGGTCCGTGGAGGCTCTGCAGGAAGCCAAGGCGCTTGAACGCCCCATCCTCCTTTCCATCGGCTACGCGGCGTGCCACTGGTGTCACGTCATGGCCCACGAATGCTTTGAGGATGACGAGGTGGCGGAAGTCATGAACCGTCTCTTCGTGAATATCAAGGTGGACCGGGAGGAGCGACCCGACATCGACCAGATCTATATGACGGCGCTCGGTGCCATGGGAGAGCAGGGTGGCTGGCCGCTGACGATGTTTCTCACGCCGGACGCAAAGCCTTTCTGGGGCGGCACCTACTTTCCCAAAACCGCAAAATTCGGTCGCCCCGGATTTGTTGAAGTGATGAATGCGGTGCATGCGGCCTGGCAGGAAAAGAAGCAGCAGCTGACGCGCAGTGCCGAAGCGCTTTCCGCGCATGTGCAAAAACGGCTTGCGCCTGCCGGTCGGACAGGGCATGGCCTGGAGCCGCCCCTTCACGCACTCGCAGGCAAAATCGCGTCCGCGATGGATCCTCAGACAGGTGGGTTGCGGGGCGGACCGAAGTTCCCGAATGCGCCCTTTCTCGATCTGCTTTGGCTTGATTGGCTCAAACACCGGAGCGCAGAGCATCGCGACGCCGTGTTACGGACCCTACGTCACATGCTTTCCGGCGGCATTTACGATCACGTCGGCGGCGGACTTGCGCGCTATTCCACGGACGCACATTGGCTCGTACCTCATTTCGAGAAGATGCTATACGACAACGCCCAGCTCATCCGGTTGGCATGTTACGCCTATGGTGAAACGAATGACCAATTGTTCCGGATGCGAATCGAGGAGACGGTTGACTGGATGCTGCGGGAGATGCGTGTTGAAGGCGGCGCATTTGCCTCCAGCCTAGACGCGGATTCGGAGGGCGAGGAGGGCAAATTCTATCTGTGGAACCGCGCGCAGATCGAAGATGTGCTCGGCACAGAAGCGGATGAATTGCTGGCGGTCTACAGTCTGGCTAGCCCGCCGGGCTGGGAGGGTGACCCCATCCTTCACCGACTCGATCATCCGGAACCACTCCCGCAGGAGCAGGAGAGGCGCCTTCGCGAGTTGCTCAACAAGTTGCGCGAGCGGCGAGATTCACGCGTCCGGCCGGCGCGGGACGACAAAATGCTCGTGGATTGGAACGGGCTGGCTATCACGGCTCTTGCCATCGCCGGCAGGCAGCTCGATCGGTCTAACTGGATCGAGGCTGCTTCAAAAGCCTTTCGTTCCGTATGCGAATCGAGGCAGGAGGGCCGTCTTCCTCACAGCATAGGCGGTCAGAAATGCCTCTTCCCAGGCATTGCGAGCGACTATGCCGCCATGATCTCCGCCGCAGTGGCTCTCCATGGAGCGTTGCAGGATCAGCAATATATCCGGCAGGCCGAAGCGTGGGCGGAGATGCTCGACCGCTGGCACGGCGACGAGACGAGAACCGGCTATTACCTGACCGCTTCCGACAGCCCGGATGTTCCCATCCGCATCCGAGGGGATGTGGATGAAGCCATTCCATCCGCCACAGCGCAGATCATTACAGCTCTCGTGCAGCTCTCCAGCGCCAGCGGCAATCACGCCTTCTATGAAAAGGCGACACAAGTTGCCGAAGCCGCGCTCGCCCGCTCGCTTGGACAGTTCTCTGGCCAGACGGGCATCGTTCACGCGGCATCCATAGCGCGGCAGCCGCTGAAACTGCTCATGAACGATCCTTCAGGCGAGACATTCGTTCCAGTCGCGAATCGACTTCCCGATCCGAGGCGGGTCGATATTGTTCTCGGACCGGAAGAGGGACCGGCTGAGCGCCAGGCGGGCATAATAGTCGATCGTACCGTTCCCGCAGCATATCTCTGCATCGGCCAAAGCTGCCTTCCGCCGTTTCGCGACGCAACGACGCTGGAAGCAGCCCTGCGCTCGTCACTCGCGGGCGATCATGGTTAGGGGCAGTAAAGCAGGTTTTTGCATCGTGCCCTCAAGCCGAAAAGGCCGGGCTGTTTGAGCCCGGCCCATCTTCCAAAATAAAGCCGATTTCCTCCATGCCACGGCTGAAGCGCCCATCTAAAAGGGCACTCAGGTGTTCATGGAATCGAAGAACTCCGCGTTGCTCTTGGTCTGCTTGAGCTTGTCGATGAGGAACTCGATCGCGTCCGTCGTGCCCATGGGCGCGAGGATGCGCCGCAGCACGAATATTTTCTGCAGGTCCTGGCGTGGCACCAGCAGATCTTCCTTGCGCGTACCGGACTTGAGGATATCCATCGCGGGATAGATGCGCTTGTCGGCCACCTTCCGGTCGAGCACGATTTCCGAGTTGCCCGTACCCTTGAATTCCTCGAAAATGACCTCGTCCATCCGGCTGCCGGTGTCAATCAGCGCGGTTGCGATGATGGTGAGCGAGCCGCCTTCCTCGATGTTGCGCGCAGCGCCGAAGAAGCGTTTCGGCCGCTGCAGTGCGTTTGCGTCGACACCACCCGTCAGAACCTTGCCGGAGGAAGGCACGACGGTGTTGTAGGCGCGGCCAAGACGTGTGATCGAATCCAGAAGGATGACCACGTCACGGCCGTGTTCCACCAGCCTCTTTGCCTTCTCGATCACCATCTCAGCCACTTGCACGTGCCGTGTGGCGGGCTCGTCGAAGGTCGAGGAAATCACCTCGCCCTTCACCGAGCGCTGCATGTCCGTCACTTCCTCGGGCCGTTCGTCGATGAGGAGCACGATGAGGAAACATTCCGGATGGTTCGTGGTGATCGAGTGCGCGATGTTCTGAAGCAGCACCGTCTTACCGGTACGAGGCGGCGCCACGATCAAGGCACGCTGCCCCTTGCCGAGTGGCGCCACCAGATCGATGACGCGCGCGGACAGATCCTTCGTAGTCGGATTTTCGATCTCCATCTTCAGCCGCTCGTTGGGATAGAGCGGCGTCAGATTGTCGAAATGAATCTTGTGCCGGATTTTCTCCGGGTCCTCGAAATTGATCGTATTGACCTTGAGCAGGGCGAAATACCGCTCGCCTTCTTTGGGGCTGCGAATGGGGCCCTCCACCGTGTCGCCGGTCTTCAGCGAGAAGCGGCGAATCTGGGAAGGCGAAATATAGATGTCGTCCGGGCCCGGCAGATAGTTGGCCGTCGCGGAGCGCAGGAAACCGAAGCCGTCCTGCAAGACCTCGACCACACCTTCGCCGATGATCTCGATATCCTGCGTCGAGAGCTTCTTCAGGATGGCGAACATCAGCTCCTGCTTGCGCATGATGCTGGCGTTCTCCACCTCAAGCGATTCGGCGAACGCGATGAGATCGGTCGGCGATTTGCTTTTGAGCTCCTGGAGTTTCATTTCCTGCATAGGTGCGGACTCTGTTTGAAGCATTGGGAAGCACCGATGATAGAGGGTTGCCTAGGCGGCACCGGCCGTTCCGCAACCTGAAAAACGGCACCGGACATGGAGGGAGGAGCGCCTTTTTTATCGCCCCGGCGGAAAAAGAGCAAGGTGCCTTTTCGCTCGTCACGCCAGTCCGGCCGCATCCCGCGGCGGGGGCGATCGCGTCAAAACGGCTTAACAATCACGAGTATGACGATCACCACCATCAGCAGGGCCGGCACCTCGTTGAGCATGCGCCAATGACGTGCTGGTTTAGTATTGCGGTCAGCCTCGAAGAGCCGCTGCGCCCGGGACAAATAGCCGTGTAGAGCCGAAAGAAGCAGCACCGCGGCTAGCTTGGCGTGAAGCCACCCGACCGCAAAACCAAAGCCTTTCCACGCCAGCCAGAAGCCGAACACCCATGAAGCGGTCATCGCGGGATTGATGATGAGGCGCAGAAGGCGCCGTTCCATGACCTTGAAGGTTTCTGCCTGGGGAGAACCGGCGCCTGCCTCGGCGTGATACACGAACAGTCGCGGCAGATAGAACATCCCCGCCATCCAGGAGATGACGGCGATCACGTGGAGGGCTTTGATCCAATTATATAGGTCGTCGGGCGCCACAAAAAAGAGGAGCGCCGTCAACACCGCGAAAATCAGCAACGCGATCGTCGCCCGCCGCGCCGCCTTCCGGCCTTCGTCACTTGCTTCCGCGCTCATGCTCTTGCGTCCCGCACCTGCCTTATCATCGCTTCCACGTGTTCAAGCGGCGTGTCGGGTGTAATCCCGTGGCCGAGATTGAAGATTAGGGGCCCCGATCCCAATACCCTCAGAATGGCCTCGACGCCTTCCGAAAGCGCCCGGCCTCCCGCCACAAGGCGCAAGGGGTCCAGATTCCCCTGCACCGCGCCTTCCTTCTGCAACCGCCGCGCATGTTCGAGCGGCACCGTCCAGTCAAGACCCAGCGCTGTCACGCCGGTTGCCTGGCGATAGCCCGATAAGAGCGCGCCCGCCCCTTTCGGGAAACCGATGATAGGAACTTGCGGGTGTTTTTTCTTCACCCGGCGCACGATTTCCGCGACGGGCCGCACGCACCAGCGATCAAAGCTCGCCTCATCGAGTATCCCGGCCCAGGAATCAAAGATCTGCACGGCGTCGACACCGGTCTCGATCTGGCGGATCAAATATTCAGCCGACCAGGCGGCGATCACGTCGAGAAGCCGCGCGAAGGCCTCGGGTGACCTGTATCCGAAAAGCCGCGCGGGCGCCTGATCTGGCGTTCCCCGGCCTGCCACCATATAGGTGGCGATCGTCCATGGCGCGCCGCAAAAGCCGATGAGCGCCGTTTCGGCAGGCAGCTCGTGCCGCAGGCGTCTCACCGCTTCATAAACCGGCGCCAGCCTCTCATGGAAGGACGAGCCATCTAGCCCATCTATGTCCCTTTCTAAAATCGGCGTCATCAGAGGGCCCGCGCCTTCTTCAAAACGCAAATCCCGGCCGAGCGCATGCGGCACGACGAGAATGTCGGAAAACAGAATGGCGGCATCGAAACCGAAGCGCCGGATCGGCTGCAGCGTCACTTCGACGGCGAGATCGGGATCGTAGCACAGGTCAAGGAACCCGCCCGCCTGTTTGCGTGTTTCCCGATACTCAGGGAGATAGCGTCCGGCTTGCCGCATCATCCAGATGGGCGGCGGGAAGACGGTCTTTCCCTTCAGTACGTCGAGGAATTTTCCGGCTACCACGTTCAGGACCTCTCGATTCATAAAATTTAAAGGAATCCAAAAGAGGATTCTGATTCTAAGAGTCTGTTTGGAACGTGGATTAAATCCTGTCCACGCCGGCGCCGTTCGCGCGAGCGCGCATATTGCCGCGCTTTTGTGAAATCCACTGGCAAGAATAACGGGGAAAGCGCCGGATTACCATGAGCATTCAGCGCTTTGGCCTTGTCCATCTGTCGGTGGCATTCGAGCACTTATGTGGAGAAAATACCTTTTTCCCGCAATTCTCTACAGCCGGATTTCCTTGTCCATCACGTGGCGGGATGTGGATGAAAGACCTGCTTTTCCATTGCCGCAGGTCTCGTCACGCCAAAGCCGGCGCGCTATCAACAGCTCTCCACAGCGGGAGCTAAAGATGTGCATAAGCCGCAGAGCTTCTTTCATCTGCATCTGATTTCCGATGCCACAGGCGAGACCCTTCTGGCGGCGGGGCGGGCTGCCGCCGCGCAATACAAGAACGTCCGCGCGATCGAGCACATCTACCCGCTTGTGCGCACGCAGAAGCAGCTTGAGAAAGTGTTCGATAATATCGACCGGCAGCCCGGCATCGTGCTCTACACGATCGTAGATCAGACGCTGGCGCGCTTGGTCGATGAACGCTGCGCCGCCATGGGGCTGCCTAGCGTGTCGGTGCTCGAACCGGTCCTGAATGTCCTGCAGTCCTATCTCGGCCCGCCGGCGGGCCGGCGGGTTGGAGCCCAATATGTGCTTGATGCGGACTATTTCCGCCGGATCGACGCCCTCAATTTCACGATGGAGCACGATGACGGGCAGCTTCCCCAAGACGTCGATCAGGCGGAGATCGTGCTGGTGGGGATTTCACGTACCTCAAAGACGCCGACCAGCATTTATCTCGCCAATCGCGGCATCAGGACCGCCAACATACCCATCCTTCTGGACATGCCCCTGCCGCAGGAACTAGCGCGTGCGCGCGGTCCGCTGATCGTGGGCCTCGTCGCCTCCGCCGAGCGCATCGCGCAGGTGCGGCGGAACCGGGTTCTGGGCGCGGAATGCAGCTCCTATACTGATCGGTCAGCCATCACCCAGGAGCTTGAATATGCGCGCCAGCTCTGCAACCGGCATGGCTGGCCGATCATCGACGTTACGCGGCGCTCGATTGAAGAGACCGCGGCCGCCATACTGGCCTTACGCGGCAAATCCTGGTGAGCGGAGAGGAAAATCCATGTCACAGCAGAACGCAACCCTCATCCTCGCCTCCACCAGCCCCTTCCGCAGGCAGCTTCTCGAAAACGCTGGGCTCTCCTTGCGGGTCGTAAAGCCGGGCGTGGACGAGCGGGCGCTGGAAACACCTTTGGAGGGAACAGGCACTGGCCCCGAGGACGTCGCGCTCATTCTTGCGGAAGCCAAGGCAGTGGACGTTTCGGAACGCCATCCCGAAAGCTGGGTGATCGGCGGCGACCAGACGCTTTCCCTTGACGATCGCATCTTTCACAAGCCCCCCGATATGGAGGCTGCACGCCGCCATCTTCTCACCCTATCGGGCCACACGCATCATCTCAACACCGCGGTGGTTCTCGCCCGGGGCGGCGAGGCGGTCTGGCGGCATGTGGCGGTCGCGCGTATGACGATGCGCCGGCTCGATCCAGGCTTCATCGGACGGCACCTGGCGCGCGTAGGCGGCAAGGCACTGGAAAGCGTGGGCGCTTATCAGATAGAAGGCGAGGGAATCCAGCTTTTCGAGCGGATCGAGGGCGATTACTTCACCATTGTCGGGCTGCCCTTGTTGCCGCTGCTTGCAAAACTCAGAGAGGTCGGAGCCATCGATGGCTGAGCATCCACGCGCTTTCGTCTGTGGACATCCAGTCGCACATTCGCGTTCGCCGCTCATTCACGGCTATTGGCTTCGGGAATATGGCATCGAGGGCACATATGAGCGCCGGGACGTTCTCCCGGCGGACTTCGCCGCCTTCCTCTCCGGAATAGGAGAAGAGGGCTACGCGGGCGGCAATGTCACCATACCGCACAAGGAGGCCGCCTACCGCCTGGCAGAATGCCTCGATGAAACAGCCGAGGCGATCGGCGCCGTCAACACGCTCTGGTTTCAGGAGGGGCGCCTGCACGGAAGCAATACGGACGCCTACGGCTTTGCGGCGAATCTCGATGCGGCCCTGCCCGGATGGGACAGGGGCGTTGCCACCGTGCTTGGGGCGGGGGGCGCCGCCCTTGCCATCGTGCATGCGCTTCAAACGCGCGGCTTCGGCGACATCCGGATTGTCAACCGCACGCTCTCCCGTGCGCAGTCCCTGGTGGACCGCTTTAGGGGTGGCACGAGCGCCCATGGCTGGGATGCCGTTCCCGAGCTGCTTGCCGACACCACGCTTCTTATCAACACCACCTCGCTCGGCATGCACGGCAATGAAGGTCCGGCGGTCGATCTCGCCCGACTGCCGGACAGCGCGATCGTCACCGACATCGTCTACGTGCCGCTTGTCACGCCATTGCTTGCTGAGGCTGCCAAACGGAGCCTTCGCACTGTCGACGGGTTGGGCATGCTTCTCCATCAGGCCGTACCGGGTTTCGAACGCTGGTTCGGAAAACGGCCGGAAGTGACCGAGGAACTGCGGCGTACCGTCGTGGCCGACCTGGAGGCCGGAAAGTGATTATCCTCGGCCTTACCGGCTCGATCGGCATGGGCAAATCCACAACCGCCCGCATGTTTGCGGAGGCCGGCGTGCCGGTGCACGATTCGGACGCGGCGGTGCACCGGCTTTACGAAGGCGAGGCGGCGGCTCAGGTCGAAGCGCTTTTTCCCGGCACGACACTGAACGGAAAGGTGGACCGGGAAAGGCTGGCGAAGGTTGTGGTCGATGATCTCCAGGCGCTGCGCAAGCTCGAACAGCTCATTCACCCGCTCGTGCGCAAGGATGCCGGCCGCTTCGTGGAAGCACACCGGAGAAAGGGCACACCGCTCGTCGTGCTCGACATTCCGCTGCTTTTCGAAACAGGCGGAACCGATCGGGTGGACAAGATCCTAGTGGTTACCGCGCCTTATGAGGTCCAGCGCGAGCGCGTGCTCGCGAGGCCGGACATGACCGAAGAAAAGTTTGAAAAGATACTGGCCCGGCAGGTTCCCGATGCGGAAAAGCGCAAGCGCGCGGACTTTCTCATCGACACGAGCCTCGGCATGGAGGCTGCGCGCGAGGCGGTTCACCGGATCATCGCCGAGCTTACCTCAGTCAACTGACAGGACGCTGGCGCTTATCCACCGCTTCCGCCTTGCCATGGGCGTCCGGCTCGCACATCCTCGCCTAGGGAGTGATTCGAATGCGAGAGATCATTTTCGATACGGAAACGACCGGCCTCGATCCGCGGGAAGACCGGATCATTGAGCTCGGCTGCGTGGAACTGTCGAACCGCTTCCCGACCGGCCGCACGATGCACGTCTTCATCAATCCTGAAGGCCGATCCGTGAGCCCGGAAGCGCAGGCCATTCACGGCATTTCGGATGCTGACCTGGCCGACAAGCCGGTCTTCGCCGACATTCTCCAGGAGTTTCTGGATTTCATCGACGGGGCAAAACTGGTCGCCCACAATGCCAATTTCGATATCGGCTTCATCAACGCGGAGCTGGAGAGGCTCGGCCAGCCCTACATCGACCCGTCACGGGTAGTGGATACGCTGGCTATCGCCCGCCGGAAGCACCCGATGGGACCGAATTCGCTCGATGCGCTCTGTCGGCGCTACGGCATCGATAACTCGCACCGCACGAAGCATGGCGCGCTTCTCGACGCGGAGCTTCTGGCCGAGATCTATATCGAGCTGGTTGGCGGTCGGCAGGCCACCTTCGGTCTCGAGGTCGCATCCCAGGGTGAGGCCGGAATGCTGCGCGAGGGCAGCACACCGGTTTCCCTGCCGCCGCGCCCGCGTCCGCTGCCCTCAAGGCTCAGTGAAGCCGAGCGCCAGGCGCATGAGGCGCTCGTGTCACAGATGGGCGAAAACGCTCTTTGGCTGAATTTGAAGCGCCTCGCAGACTCCGACGCCAGGGCGCAAACCGCCTGACGCTATCTGCTCTGACTTTTGGAAAACCGCATTCGCAGTTCAGGAAACCTGCACTTTCCTGCGGGCTTCTTCTTCCGCAAGGCGCTGCTGGAACATGCGCGCAAAGTCGATCGGGTCGATCATCAAGGGCGGGAAGCCGCCGTTGCGCGTGGCATCAGCGACGATCTGCCGCGCGAAGGGGAAGAGAAGGCGTGGGCACTCGATGAAGAGCAGGGGCAGCATGTGCTCCTGCGGAAAGCCCTGAATCCGGAAGACGCCGCCATAGACGAGCTCCACGTTGAACATCACGTTCTTGTCGACTTCCGCGCGTGCTGTCAGCGTCAGCACCACCTCGTATTCCGGGACGTTCAAGGGATTCGCGTTGACGTTGACATTGATGCTGATGGCGGGGGCCTTGTCGCGAACGCGCAGCGTCTGCGGGGCGCCGGGATTTTCGAAAGACAGGTCCTTGATGTACTGCGTCAGCACGGTGAGACTGGGCTGCTGCTTCTGCTGCGTGGTGTCGCCGGCCTTCGGCGCTTCGGCCGCCTGATTGTCCTTCTCGGTTTCACCGGGTTTCTTCGCCATCGCTTTCAATCCTTGCAATTACGCCTGACCGCGCCGCGGCCTCAACCGAGCGTTCGCTAGCACGGTTACGGCCGCCGATACAAGGTTGGAGCGAGCTTAGTTGTCGTCCTTCGGCTGCCAGGGAGATGAGCCGGAGCTGGCGGTGTAATCCTGAGCGTCGAGGTCGATGGTTCTCGTCTGCCTGTACTCGTAATGATAGCCGCGCCTCGTTTCCGTGCCGCCGACGATGACGATGCGGTTCTTCACGAAGGCCCAGACGGCGTCTCTGACCACGGGAATGAAGAGCAGCAGGCCGAGCAGATCGGTCACTAAACCCGGCGTCAGAAGCAGAACGCCGGCGGCCAGCACCATGACGCCATGGACGAGCTCGCGGCCGGGCAGGCGGCCCTCATCGAGCGTGCGCCGCATTTGCATGACGATGCCAAACCCCTGCAAACGCAGGAGAATGGCGCCTGCGACGGTCGTTGCCAGCACAAGCCCGATGGTCGCAAGCACGCCGATCTTCTGCCCGACCATCACAAAAACGGCGATTTCGACCAATGGAATGGCCAGCAGAAGGAATGGGATTAGGGCAAAGGGCACGTTTGGTCTAACCTCTCATTTGGGTTTGGGCCTTAAGCTTGGCCGAAAACCGGGACATAGGCATGTATGCCGACCATTTGAATGATCGCCTCGTGAGTTCTATATGGGCAATAATCGCGGCGGCGCCATATCTTGGGCCTTGGCGGGCGCAACACGACAGAGCGGCTTTGGCGGACACCATGGAATTCTTTGATTTCGGCACGATTTTCTTCCTGGTCGCGGCAGTCGTGATCTTCATCCAGTTGCGCAACGTGCTCGGCCGCCGCACCGGGAACGAGCGCCCGCCCTTCGATCCTTATACAGCAGCGCGCACGCGCGCTGCCGAAGCCGGCAGGGAGGGGAAAACCGATACCGTCGTCTCGCTGCCGCGCCACGCCAAGGCGGCCAGCGGCGACAGCGAACAGAAATATACGGCCATCGATGCGGTGGCGCCCGTCGGCAGCGAACTCAACAAGGGGCTGCGCGCCATCAAGGACGCCGATCCTTCCTTCGACCCCGACGCCTTCGTGGAAGGTGCCAAGCTCGCTTACGAGATGATCGTCATGGCCTATGCGGACGGTGACCGACGCACGCTCAAGAACCTGCTTTCGCGCGAGGTCTATGAAGGGTTCGTCGCGGCGATCGACGAGCGCGAGAAACGCTCCGAGAAGATCGAGTCCTCCTTCGTCGGCATCGACAAGGCCACCATCGTGGCCGCCGAAATGAAGGGGCACGAGGCTCATGTCACGCTTCGGATCGTCAGCGAGCTGATCTCGGCCACGCGCGACGGTGCAGGTACCATCATCGACGGCGACCCGGAAACGGTCGCCGAGGTGAAGGACGTGTGGACATTCGCGCGCGACACCCGTTCCCGCGATCCCAACTGGAAGCTGGTCGCAACCGAAGCAGAGGAGTAAGCCCGTTTGCGAAGGCGACCGGGCAGGGGTGGCGCGGAATTGCCGGGTCTTTCAGGGCTGTCAGCCCTTGTTTCCTTTGATGCGATACCGGGGTGGAATGAGGACGAAGGCGTCGAACAGGCATTTGCAGCCTTCGCCCGGTCGGCCCGAGAGGCTCAAAAGCGGCCCTATAAGACCGGCTCTCTGGGCGTTTCTTTTGAATCCTTTGCAGAGTCCTTCGTCCAGGCGCTGAGCGTTACCCGAAGACCCGGCAAAGCCGAGGCACGTGCGTTCTTCGAGCGGTATTTCGTTCCTTTCCGGTTTCGCCCCGAATCAGGGGCTGCCGGTTTCATGACCGGCTATTACGAGCCCGAGGCGCCAGCATCTTACCGCCGCACCGAACGGTTTCCTGTGCCGCTCTACCGCCCGCCGGACGATCTGGTGAAGGTCGACGGGGGAAATCGGCCCGAGGGTTGGGATCCCTCCATTACCTTCGCGCGAATGCAGGACGGCGATCTTGTTCCCTATCACGACCGCGAGGCGATCGAGCGGGGCGCGCTGACAGGCCGCGACCTGGAGCTTTGCTGGCTTGCGGACCGTGTAGATGCGTTCTTCATCCATGTGCAGGGCGCGGCGCGGCTGAAGATGACCGATGGCGAGTCGATGCGCGTCACCTACGCCGCCAAGTCCGGCCACCCTTTTACGGCTATCGGACGCGTGCTGGCGAACCTCGGCGAGATCCCGCTCGAGCAGGTCACGATGCAGACGATACGGTCATGGCTGCGTGATCATCCGGAACGCCGCGACGAAATCCTCTGGAAGAACCGCTCCTACATCTTTTTCCGTGAGACGCCGTTCGGAGACCCAGAGCTCGGGCCCGTAGCCGCGGCCAAGGTGCAGCTTCAACCCGGGCGCTCGATCGCGGTGGACCGTTTGCTTCACACCTTTGCTACCCCGTTTTTCATCGCCGCCCCCGAGCTTCGCCATGTAGATGGCAGGCCCTTCCGCCGGCTGATGATCGCGCAGGACACCGGTTCGGCCATCACGGGCCCGGCACGCGGCGATCTTTTCATCGGCACCGGGCATGAAGCGGGCGAGATTGCAGGAACGATCCGTCATGCAGCGGATGTCTATGTGCTGGTGCCACGGCGGCTCGTGGAGGAACGAGACGCATGAAGCGGGCAGGCGGGGAACATTTGACGGCGGAGGACCGGATTCTCTGGAGCCGTGTTGCGCGCACGGCAACCCCGCTTCCGGGCAAGGCGCTTCTGGAGATGGAGGAGGATGCCGCTGCCCTTTCAGCTCTCCCGCCGCGGGAGACGCGCACGCCCGACAGGCAACCGCGCGGGCAGGAGAAGACCGCCGCCGGGCACATCCATCATCGGCCGCACCGGCTGGATGCACAGACCCGCGAGAAGCTGGCGCGCGGCCGCCTCGACATTGCCGGCCGGGTGGATCTCCATGGCCTGACGCAGAGCGAGGCCCACACCTTGCTCCTGTCATTCCTCGGGCGGGCTTTCATGACCGGTAGACGCTATGTGCTGGTGATCACCGGCAAAGGATCGACCGGCGGCGAGGGAGTGCTGCGCCGGGCCGTTCCTCAGTGGTTTGCCGCGCCGCCTTTTTCGGCCATCGTGGGCGCCTACGGGGAGGCCGCGCGCCACCATGGCGGGGCCGGCGCCCTTTATGTGCGGCTGCGCCGCAGGCGGGACGGCAGATGACTCCCTTTGCCGCAAAGGTGCGGGCGCTCCGGCGGGCGCGCGGCGTGTCGCAGAAGGAGATGGCGGCTGCCCTCGGTGTCAGCCCTGCCTATCTGTCGGCGCTGGAGCATGGCCGGCGCAGTCCGCCCAACTGGGCGATGGTCCAGAAGATCATCGGCTATTTCAACGTCATCTGGGACGAAGCGGACGAAATGCAGCGGCTGGCCGAGCTGTCGCATCCGCGCGTGGTGGTGGACACCGCCGGGCTTCCCGCGACGGCCACCGCGCTCGCCAATCTGCTGGCCCGGAACATTGCCGAGCTAGAGGAGGGGGACCTCGAACGGCTTTACGCTGCGCTGCTTGATATTTTGGAAGAGAAGCGGAAAAAGACCGAGAGCGGCGGATAGTGCTGCCTTAAGGTGCCGGTTTCCTTGCGGAAGACGCTGCGGCCAGCACTTACGATTCGGCGGCGAGCGCCTCGAGTTCCTCAAGCTTGTCGTTCACCAACCAGCCGTAATAGTTCTCTTCCGGCCATTTCAGGGCGCGACCATGCTTGCGCCGCAGCCGGTTCTCCGCTGCCAGCCTCGCCGCGCGTGTCTCGGGATTGCCCAGATTGTAGAGCGTGGCCGTGATGCCCGGATTCTTGCTGATGTCGAAGCCCGCGATCCGCGCATAGGCGTCGATGGACTTCTTCAGCGTCGCCGCGATGTAGGCGAGCGTGGTGTCGGGGTCCATGATCGCCCGGTACACCCCCTGCGGGTCGGTGTGGTTGATCTTCGCAAGCCCAGTCACCTCGTGGACCATATCCGTCATCTGCAGGGCGGTCAGCGGATTCAGCTGCCCGATCCCGAATGTCTGCCCGGCGAAGAAGGGCTGGAAGAAAACCGCGCTGAAACGGTCTTCGGGAAAGCGCTTGCCGCCGACTGTCCTGCCGCGGAAGACCTCATCCCACACATTCTCACGACAGCTCCACAGCGCGTAGCTGTCTTTCTCGCCGGCACAGGCGGCGAATTCCGGGCGCTGGAGAAACTCGTCGATCGTCTCCCCGCCGTAGGAGAAAGTGAAACTGCTCCTGAAATAGGAGACCGCTTTCACATAGTAGGTCTGGAGCTGGTCGTACGCATCCACATTGTAGGTATGCTCGCCGACGATGGCCCCGATGATGTGGATCGGCTCGATCCCGAAAGCCGCGGCCGCGTTGCGAATCTTGGACCTGAGCGTGGCATCGTTCCTGAGAAGCTCGTAGATGCGGCGGTATTTGGTGGCGTAAGTGGTCTGGAGCGCGGCCGTGCGCCGGGCCGAGGCGCCGGGGATGGGTGGCTGCTCGACGTTGCGGTTGCCCGGAGGAACAAGCTCCACCGCCTCGACGGGTGCCGCCGCCAGGTACAAAAACAGGATCAAGCCGCCTAGGATGCCCCGCAAGAATGACCACCGAACGCTGAATCGCTTAACGGCGGCAACCTAGAAAATGCAGCGGGGCAAGTCGAGGACGTTTTTCCCTGCCCGCAAGCTCTCCCTCCGGCCCGTGTCGTACGGGTCACAGAATGTAGCGCGACAGATCCGTGTTCCTGGCGAGGTCGCCGACATGCTCGTCCACATAGGCCGCATCGATCACGACACGCGAGCCGGAACGGTCGGGCGCGTTGAAGGAGATGTCGTCCAGCACCCGCTCCATTACGGTCTGCAGCCGCCGAGCGCCGATGTTCTCGACATTGGCATTGAGATCGACGGCGATTGCGGCGAGGCGGTCTATGGCGTCGTCGGTGAATTCGAGCTCCACCCCTTCCGTCGCCATCAGCGCCACATATTGCTTGATGAGGCTCGCCTCCGTCTCGGTGAGGATGCGCCGGAAATCCTCCTTCTCAAGCGCGCGCAGCTCCACGCGAATGGGCAGTCGGCCCTGAAGCTCGGGCAGGAGGTCGGAAGGCTTCGATACATGGAAGGCGCCCGAGGCGATGAACAGGATGTGATCCGTCTTCACCGGTCCGTATTTGGTCGCCACCGTCGTGCCTTCAACGAGCGGAAGGAGGTCCCGCTGCACACCCTCGCGCGAAACACCCGCGCCCAGGCCACCCTCGCGCGCGGCAATCTTGTCGATCTCGTCGAGAAAGACGATGCCGTCATTCTCCGCAGCAGCCAGCGCACGGCGGACTACCTCGTCCTGATCGAGCAGCTTGTCGGATTCGTCATCGATCAGGAGCTTGTAGGAATCGCGAACGGTGGTCTTGATGGTCTTGGTGCGCCCGCCGCCCATCGCCTTCTGCAGCATGTCGTTAATGTTCAGCACGCCGATATTAGCGCCGGGAAGGCCGGGAATCTCGAAGCTGCCAAGGCCGCTGCTCGTATCGGCCACCTGGATCTCGATCTCCTTGTCGTCAAGCTCCCCGTTCCTGAGCTTCTGGCGGAAACTGTCGCGCGTGGCTGGACTTGCGGTGCGGCCCACAAGTGCCTCCAGCACGCGCTCCTCAGCGTTCATGTGCGCGCGCGCCTTAACGCTCTCGCGCATCTTCTCGCGCGTGAGCCCGATGGAAACCTCCACGAGATCGCGCACGATCTGCTCCACGTCGCGGCCGACATAGCCCACTTCGGTAAACTTGGTGGCCTCCACCTTGATGAAGGGGGCGCCGGCGAGCTTAGCGAGCCTGCGCGAAATCTCAGTCTTGCCCACGCCGGTCGGGCCAATCATCAGAATGTTCTTCGGCATCACCTCCTCGCGCAGACCCGGCTCGAGCTGCTGCCGGCGCCAGCGGTTGCGAAGCGCGATAGCCACCGCACGCTTTGCCTCCCTCTGGCCGATGATGTAGCGGTCGAGCTCGGAAACGATCTCGCGCGGGGAAAAATTGGTCATCTCGTCGTCTCTCGTGCGCTTGATTTGAATTGCATGATGAGGCTGTCGCCCGTGCGGCCAACCAGATGCGGCACCTGCCGGAAGCCCGCCTTGGTGTAGGCGCGCACGGCGCGCAGATTGGCCGGGTCCGGGTCGATGATGATGCTTTCGTGGCCATCCGCGACCAGCTTCTCCGCGAAGGCCTTCAGCGCCCTGGAGCCGATGCCCTGCGACAGCTTTGCGGGATCGCCGATGGAAAGATCCACGCCCACCGTATCGGCCGGGAGTTCCCTGAGCCAAGGAGTCTTTTCAAGCCATGATTCATTCTGGTGATGGCCCACATACCAGTACTGAATGTAGCCCACCGGCTCACCTTCGAGCACGATGAGGAACGGCCTCGACGTATCCCGCCCCTCGATCATGTCGCGAATCATGGCGAGCTCCTCTTCCGGCTCGCCCCACCATTCCCTCATATGGGGCGCGTGCAGCCAACGGTCGAGCAGGGGCAGGTGCCTGTGCTCCACGGGCTCGAACCGGATCAAGGCGGCGTCAGCCTTCTTCATCCAGCGATTCCAGGATGATGTTATCGTTGGTGTAGACGCAAATGCTTGCGGCAATCTCCATCGCCCTGCGAGCGATCTCCTCCGCGCTCTTGTCCGTATCCATCAGAGCGCGGGCCGCCGCCAGCGCATAATTGCCGCCGGAGCCGATTGCCATCACGCCCCCTTCCGGCTCCAGCACGTCGCCGGTACCGGTGAGCGCCAGCGTCACGTGGCGATCGGCAACCAGCATCATCGCCTCCAACCGGCGCAGATAGCGGTCCATCCGCCAGTCCTTGGCAAGCTCCACCGAGGCGCGCATGAGCTGGCCGGGATACTGTTCCAGCTTCTTCTCGAGGCGTTCCAGCAGCGTGAAGGCATCGGCCGTCGCGCCCGCAAAGCCGGCAATGACATCACCCTTGCCGATGCGCCGGACCTTGCGCGCATTGCCTTTCATCACCGTCTGACCGAGGCTCACCTGGCCGTCACCGGCAATGACCACCTTCCCTCCCTTGCGGACGGTGACGATGGTGGTGCCGTGCATGATAAGATTGTCGCTCATAAGCCTGCTCCAGCTGCGCGCTGCGGGCGCATTCCGAGCGCTTATGTAAGCCGCCGCCGGAAGAATGCAAACGGTCCGCCCGTTAGCATCGTGCGCCGCTGGCAATCGCGTTTCACATGCACTAAAAGGCAGGCTTCTTTTCGCATTGAGGGATGAGCCATGGCTGCCACGAACCAGCGCCGGGCCGAGATCAGCCGCAGCACGAACGAGACCAAGATCGCCGTGACCGTCGATCTCGACGGCGAGGGCCGCTTTGAGATCGCGACGGGGGTTGGCTTCTTCGACCATATGCTGGAACAGCTTTCCCGCCACTCACTGATCGACATGACGGTCAAGGCCGAAGGCGACCTTCACATTGACGATCACCACACCGTAGAGGATTGCGGCATCGCCATCGGCCAGGCCATCGCCCGTGCGCTCGGCGAGCGGCGCGGCATCGTGCGCTACGCCTCGCTCGACCTTGCCATGGACGAGGCGCTGACGCGTGCAGCGGTGGACGTTTCGGGCCGGCCGTTTCTCGTCTGGCAGGTCAACTTCCCGTCCCCGAAGATCGGCACCTTCGATACGGAACTCGTGCGCGAGTTCTTCAACGCGCTGGCGCAGAATGCGGGCATTACGCTGCATGTGGTCAACCACTACGGTGCCAATTCACACCATATCGCCGAAACCTGCTTCAAGGCGGTGGCGCGGGTGCTGCGCGCGGCCCTCGCGCCTGATCCGCGCCAGCCGGACGCCGTGCCGTCCACCAAGGGTACGCTGAGCGGTTGACCTCGATGACGAGCTATCTGGTCATGGAGCCGCCACGGGCTGGGCCGGTCAAGGCCGAGGAAGCGCTGATCATACGCGACGGATTTTCGCTTACGGCCTTCCTCTTTCCTTTGATCTGGTTCCTGTGGCACCGCATGTGGCTCGAGGCGCTCGCCTTCCTGGCGCTCGTTCTCGTGATCGGAGCGGTCGGAAGCTTCACGGAAGGAGATATCTTCACGCCGATCGTGTCAGTGCTTCTCGCGATTCTGATCGGGCTTGAGGCGCCGGCGCTTCGTGCAGCCGCGCTGCGCCGCCGGGGCTGGACCGATTGGGGTGTGGTCGAGGGCGCCAATCACGCCGAAGCCGAATTGCGTTATGCCGCCGAGGCGGGCGAGGAGGCACCGGCCGCGCAGCCATCAGCTGTCCCGCCCGCTTTTAGCGCAGGGAGGCCGGTCTCTCCGGGGAGTATGAGAACGCGGGGTCTCGCCTTCGGCCTGATCGACTATCCGCGGAGGGGCTGATGCGCGTCGCTATCATCGACTACGGCTCTGGCAATCTGCGCTCCGCCACGAGGGCGTTCGAGCGGGCAGCGGCGGAGGCTGGGATTTCCGCTGAGATCGATCTGACGGACGATCCCGAACGAGTCCGCACTGCGGACCGCATCGTGCTTCCCGGGGTCGGCGCCTATGCGGACTGCCGCGCCGGTCTCGATGTCGTTCCGGGCCTCACCGAGGCTATCGAGGAGGCGGCCATCTGCAAGGGGCGTCCCTTCTTCGGCATCTGCGTGGGAATGCAGCTCATGTCCGAGCGCGGGCTCGAAAAGACGGTGACCAGGGGTTTCGGCTGGATCAAGGGGGATGTGAAGGAGGTCACGCCCAACGATCCCGCGCTCAAAATTCCGCAGATTGGGTGGAACACGATTCACGTGAAACATTCTCACCCGCTGTTTGAGGGCATTCCCACCGGGCCGGACGGGCTGCACGCCTATTTCGTGCATTCCTACCATCTCGATGCCACGCGCGAGGAGGATGTGTTGGCCACTGCAGACTATGGCGGTGAGATCACCGCCGCCGTTGCGCGCGGCAATCTCGCTGGCACGCAGTTCCATCCGGAAAAGAGCCAGACGCTGGGCCTGGCTCTGATCGCCAATTTTCTGAGGTGGAAGCCATGATCCTCTTCCCGGCCATCGATCTAAAGGACGGGGAATGCGTGCGGCTGAAGCTCGGCGAGATGAGCGAGGCCACCGTCTACAATCCCGATCCGGCCGCGCAGGCCAGGGCCTTCGAGGAGCAGGGCTTTGAATGGCTGCACGTGGTGGATCTCAACGGCGCTTTTGCCGGCGAGAGTCGCAATGGCGAAGCGGTCGAGGCAATTCTGAAGGCCACGAAGAACCCGGTTCAGCTTGGCGGCGGCATCCGGTCGATGAAGCAGATCGAAGCCTGGCTGGACAAGGGACTCGCGCGCGTGATCCTGGGTACGGCGGCGGTGCGCGACCCCGTGCTGGTGCGCGAGGCGTGCGCCGCATTTCCGGGCAGGATCGCCGTCGGAGTCGATGCGCGCGGCGGCAAGGTCGCGGTGGAAGGCTGGGCGGAAATCTCCGACCTCACGGCCATCGAACTGGCGCGACGCTTCGAGGGAGCAGGCGTGGCGGCGATCATCTATACGGATATCGATCGCGATGGCGTTCTTACCGGCATCAACTGGGAGGCAACGATTGCGCTTGCGGATGCCGTGTCGATCCCCGTCATCGCCTCCGGCGGGCTTGCCTCGATGGCCGATATCGAACGCATGACGCAGTCCGACGCGGCAAAGCTCGAAGGAGCGATCTCCGGACGGGCGCTCTATGACGGCCGCATCGATCCGAAAGAGGCACTTGCCCTCCTGCGCAAGGCTCGTGCGGGCCAGGGTGCATAAAGCACCCATGATAACGAGAGAGCTGTGTACAGAGCGACTGAGCGCCTGACGCGCTCGGCGGCGCGAACCCACGGCACTTACCGCGTCTGTGCCTCCACAGCATCGTTTGTTCAGTCTGAGCGGCCATGGCCGGAAACCGGCCACGGTATTTGACGATCCGCGCCCGGCGTCCTCCTCGCAGGGCGCTCTTCAGGCGCGCGCTGATTACAAATTGATCGCTCGCCCCTCCTTGATGCTCCTTTCAGCCGCGAGCACGATGCGCAGGCTGTTGACGGCGGCTTCCATGGATTCGGACAAATCCAGATCTTCGCGGATGGCGCGCAGGAAGAATTCCTGCTCGCGGTTGCAGAGCTCCTGGTGATCGGGCTCGTCCTTCATGTTCAGGATCTCGTCCTTGCGGACAAAATTCTTGTTCTCGTCCACCTCCGCATAGTGGATCTTGATGGCGTCCGTCTTGGTGTGCTGGTCGATATCCGCCGAATCGGAAAGCTCGTCCGTCGCGCGGTCGCTCCTTTCCTGCTGCCCCGCAACGATGGAGACGGCGCCCTTGGGCCCCACCACATCCTTCACGAAGTAGGCGATCTCGCTCATCATCGGGCCCCAGCCGGCCTCGTACCAGCCGACGGACCCGTCATCGAAGGTGACATGCAGGTGGCCGTAATTCTGCTGCGCGGCCTCGGCCCAGAGCTTTGCTCCGATGCCGTGCACGCGAACAGGCTTCGCACCCGTGAGCTGGCACATCACATCCACATAATGCACGCCACAATCGACGATGGGGATGAGCGAATCGATTAGGTTCTTGTGCCAATGCCAGGCCGGGCCGCTCGATTGCTGGTTCAGGTTGAGGCGCATGACCAGCGGTTTGCCGAGCGTGCGGCCCACCTCGATGAATTTCATCCAGGACGGATGCACGCGCAGGATATAGCCGAGCACCAGCTTGCGGTTCTCTGCCCGCGCGGCTGCCACCACTTTTTCCGCATCCTCGATATTGGTGGCGAGCGGTTTTTCCATGAACACATGGCAGCCCGCCTCGATCGCCTTCAGCGCATATTCGGCGTGCGTGTTGGGCCATGTGTTGATGGAGACGGCATCCGGCTTCGTCTCGGCCAGCGCCTCTTCAAAATTCTCGAAGCGCGGATAGCCCGAAATCGGTTCGGGCAGTTCGTGGCTCTTGATCGTGCGGCTCATAAGGCCTACGATCTCGAACCCGTCGAGCTTGTGATAGGCCTTGGCGTGCGAAACGCCCATATTGCCCAGACCCACCACGAGTATCTTAACCTTGTCGGGCACTTTTCCCTCCCTGCAATTACAAGCTTCGCATCAGGCGGGAGGCGCGCTGCACCGCCCGCCACGCAAGGTCATCCGGTCCCGGCCGCAATCACACGGCGTTGTCGAACATGTGCGCCTGGATGTTTTCCACGTCGATCGCGGCGAACTCCTCAGACAGCTGGTAAGCTTCCGCGTCGGCCTTGACCTTCTCATGGTCGAAGTCGTTGGCGGCCGCGATCAGCTCGTTGGTGCAGACATCCTCCGCCTTCACCGGCTTGGTGATCTGCCCGATGGCGTGGATCTGATCGAAGAAGGCCTGCCAGCTTGACATGTCGTGCCAGCCCCAGCCCTCTCGATTCTCCATATCCCCGCGGAAGACGTTGATCTGCTGCAGGATCGATGTTGTTCCGAGCTCGGGGCCGGTATTGCTGGCGAAGGTCGGGAACTGCTCATAGACCGCCTCGACTGCGGCGCGCGGGTTCAGATAGCCGAATTCGAGGCCCATGGCCCAGCCGCGCAGATACTTCTCCAGAAAAGCCTTGCGGTCGGGGTCCTCCAGATCCGCGCTGCGCACCACGAAGGTGTTGGCGGGCAGCGTGGAGTGCTGGACGCCGAGCCAGTACTCGAATTCGAGGCCGTTGGCGATCCATTCGGCGCGCAGGCCTTCCCAGGACAGCGCGGCATCGCCCTGGCCGGCGGCAAGCGCGGTGGCCCAGGTCGGCCAGCCCGCCTCCACGTAATTGACCTTGGTTATATCGACGCCTTGGGCTGCCAGCATCGGGTCCACGATCGACTGCCAGGCGGCGGAGCCCAAAAGGATGGTCTTGCCTTCGAGCTGCTTCAGGTCCCGCGTTCCCTCGCCCTTGCGGAAGGCGATGGAGAAGGTGTCGCGCGCGCCCATATGGAACACGGACTTGAGATTCATCCCGTTCTCGATGGCGAAGGAGAAGACGCCGGGCGAGGGGAAGCCCATGTCCGCTTGGCCGACATCGACGAACTTCACGGTTGCCGTGCCGTCGGAGGGCCCGGGCTGCATCTCGGTCTTGAGATCGCCGAAATAGCCCATCTTCAGTGCGGACCAGTAGGGATAATCGTCCAGCACCTCCAGCGTGCCGCGCGGCGAAATCCAGGTGAAGGTGTCGTAGGGCTCTGCGCGTGCCTGCAAGGCCGAGCCGCCCAGCGCGGTCGCCGTCACCAGGCCGCTGCCCGTCACCTGCAGGAAGTAGCGGCGGCTCATGCCGGATTGCAGCTTCGTCATCTTTGCTCTCCCATTCTCCACAACGCTTTGTTCCGTCATTCTTGTTTCATGCGGCCATGCCTGGCGGCACTCATGCCTCCCAACTTGCCCATTTCTTCCCGATGAGGAAGAACAGCATGTAGATCAGGATGCCGAGTATCGAGAGGATCAACACCACCGCGAAGAACTGCGGCATCTGGATCATTGAGGAATAGGTGGTCAGCCGGTTGCCGAGCCCGAAGCCGCCGCCCACCATCTCCGCGCCCACGGCCGTCAGCAGGCCAAAAATCGCGCCGATCATCAGGCCCACCAGGATCATGGGCAGCGCCATGGGAGCGCGAATCTTCCAGAAGATCTGCAGCGTGCTTGCGCCATAGGAACGGGCAAGCGCGATCTTGGCGCTATCCACCCGGCGGAAGCCGGTGGCCGCGTTGATCATCACCATCGGCCCGGCAGCCAGTGCCACTGCCACGATGCGCGGCTCGTAGCCGAAGCCCAGGCGCAGGATGAGAAGCGGCACAAGCGCCAGCATCGGCGTGGTCACCAGAAGCAGGATATAAGGGGCGATGATCTTTTCGAGAAACGGGACCTGCGTGATCACCGCCGCCATTACGAGGCCGATGCTCGCGCCGATGGCGAAGCCCGCCAAAAGCTCCACCAGCGTGTGGCCGAGATGCGGCGCGATGTGCGGGAACTCCGTGATGAGCGCCATGAAGATTGTGCTCGGAGGCGGCAACACATAATGCGGCACCTGAAAGAACCGCAGCAGGAACTCGGCCCCGCCTATTATGAGCACGGCAACGGCGGCAATGGCCGCCACCTCCCACAAGGAACGGACGCCCGGCCCTGAGGTGAGGGCCGACATGTTGGTGAGGCTGACATCCGCGCCATCGGCGGCGCTTCGCTTTGGGAATTCGGGGATTGCGTCCGTCCCTGACACCGTCGCGACCTCAGCTTGCGTGTTGCACTTCGCGGACCGTCTCCCCCGCACGCTTGCGCGAGCCGACGATCTCCCTCTTTATGGCGTTGGTGAGGTCGAAGACCTCTTTGGTGGCCATGATCTCCAGCGAGCGCGGTCGGGGGAACGGCACCTCGTACTCCGCCTGGACCCGGCCCGGCCGGGGCGACAGGACCACGACCCGGTCGGACAGGAAGATCGCTTCCTCTATGCTGTGGGTGATGAAGACGATCGTGGTGGGTGTATCGAGCCAGATTTCCTCTACCAGCCGGTTCATCTCCTCGCGGGTGAAGCTGTCGAGCGCGCCAAAAGGCTCGTCCATCAGAAGCACGGAGGGCTTCAGGGAAAGCGCGCGGACAATCGAGGCGCGCTGCTGCATGCCGCCTGAAAGCTCGCGCGGGTATTTGCCGCCGAAGCCTCCAAGGCCCACGCGATGGAGCAGATGGTCTATCCACTCGTTGTCGGGTGTCTGCCCCTTGATCTCGAAAGGAAAGCGGATATTGGCGTCAAGGTCCCGCCAGGGCAGGAGATTGGCTTCCTGAAACACGAGCCCGATGTCGGGATGCGGTCCCGTGAGCGCCTGCCCGTCGAGCAGGATTTCGCCCTGCGTCAGGCTGTGCAGGCCGGACATTGACCACAGCAGCGTGGTCTTGCCGCAGCCCGAGGGACCGACGACGGAGACGATCTCGTTTCTGCCGATCTCGAGATTGCAGCGGTCGAGGGCGAGAAGATCGCCCGACGCGGTGCGGTAGACCTTTGTTGCCGAACGGACAGCCAGCTTTACAGGCTTGGCATCGACTGCGTTCATCTACCCCTCGAAGGTCACGGTGATCTGCGTCACCTTGTCGTACCGGGGCAGTCTGTGACTTTCCTACTATCCTGTCAAGGCGGCGCTTGGGGGATGGTCTTCGCCCTGCCCGTGACAGGACTGAAGCCCTTGCGTTTCCTGATTGCAGCCCCGCCTTGCAAAGCGTGTTGGTTTCTTACATAGTCATCAATCGCGGGCATGGCGGCTGACCGTCGCGGCGCCAGCGCGCGAAGCCCATGCGGCGAGCTGGAGGGGATCGGCATGACGGGTGCCCGCGCAAATGCCGGGTCAGGGCCGGAGGAGACAGGAGCGGACGCTCCGCCCGTGGCTGCGCCCCGGCGCATTCCGGACATCATCTCCCAGATCAAGGATTTCTATCGCGATCTGCGCCCTTCCGAGCGGCGGGTGGCCGATGTGGTGCTCGAGGATGTGAAATTCGCGGTCGATGCGTCCAACGCCGCGCTTGCAAACCGCGCCAATGTGAGCGAGCCGACCGTAACGCGCTTCTGCCGGGCCATCGGGTGCGAGGGGGTGCGCGACTTCAAGCTGAAGCTCGCCCAGAGCCTCGTCGTCGGCGCTCTCTACCTTTCCATTCCCCGCGAGTCTCTCCAGCGCGAGGACAGCGGCCTGCCCTGCTGGAAAGCGGTTTTCGACGAAGCGCGCCGCGCGATCGACGAGGCGGAACATCAGATCGACCCTCAGCAGGTGCAGCAGGCGGCAAGCCTCATCGCGCAGGCCCGCCAAATCACCGTCTTCGGACTTGGTGGCAGTTCCTCCGCGCTGGCGCAGGAAACCCAGTACCGCCTGTTCCGCTATGGGCTCGCCGTCAGCGCGCACAGTGACCCGTATCTCATGCGTATGACGGCCTCCACCCTTGGCAAGGACGATGTGGTGATCGCGATTTCCGCCACGGGCCGCACGCCCGAAGTCATCGAGGCGGTGGAGCTTGCCCGGCACTATCGCGCGAAGGCCATCTGCATCACCGCGCCGGACACCAATCTGGCGCGCGCCTGCGATGTCGCCCTGTCGGTGGCGATCCCCGAATATCCGGACACGCTGAAGCCCACGGCCTCGCGCTTTGCCTTCCTGGCAGTGATAGACCTTCTGTCCTCAGCCGCCGCCTACAAGCTCGATACGCATGCGCGCGAAACGCTCAGGCGCATAAAGTACAATGTGCTGAGCCACCGCGGCGGGAAGGAACTGGAGCCACTCGGCGACTGAACTGTGAGCAGAGGCAAAGAAAGAAGGGGAATCCATGCTCGACAGATCACCCACCCAGCAGGCGGCCATCTGGCTTCACAGCTTCTCCGAGGCTCTGGAAAGCGGGAATGTGGCGGCAGTAAGCGCGCTGTTTCTTGAAGAGTGCTACTGGCGCGACCTTCTGACCTTCACCTGGAACATCAAGACGATGGAGGGGCGCAGCGCCATCGAGGCGATGCTCTCGGCCACGCTTGCCCGCACGAAACCTTCCGACTGGCAGATCGCGGGCGAGGCGACAAGGGACGGCGATACGGTCGAAGCCTGGTTCACCTTCGAGACGGCCGTGGCGCGCGGCGAAGGCATCCTGCGGCTAACGGACGGGCGCTGCCGCACGATTCTCACTGCCATGCGCGAGCTAAAGGGCCATGAGGAAAAACGGGGCCGCCGCAGGGCGCTCGGCGTGCGGCATGAAGCCGATCCGAACCGCGAAACCTGGCTGGAGGCGCGCCGGCGCGAGGAAGCCTCGCTCGGCTACAGCAAGCAGCCCTATTGCGTCATCATCGGCGGGGGGCAGGGCGGCATCGCGCTCGGCGCGAGGCTGAAGCAGCTTGGCGTTCCCACCATCATCCTGGAGAAGAACGCGAGGGCGGGCGATTCCTGGCGCAAGCGATACCGTTCCCTCGTGCTGCACGATCCCGTGTGGTACGACCACATGCCCTACATCCCCTTTCCCGACAACTGGCCAGTCTTTACGCCCAAGGACAAGATGGGCGACTGGCTGGAAATGTATGCAAAGGTGATGGAGCTCAACTACTGGCCCTCCAGCCGATGCCGCCGCGCCTCCTATGACTCGGAACGCAAGGAATGGACGGTGGAGGTCGACCGGGGTGACGAGAGCGTGGTGCTAAAGCCCCGGCATCTCGTCTTCGCCACCGGCGCCTATGGCCCGCCGCGCGAAATCGAGCTGGCGGGCACTGAGGATTTTGCCGGCGAAATCCTGCATTCGAGCCGCTACAGCGACGGAACGCGCTTCAAGGGCAAGAACTGCGTCGTGGTCGGTGCCGCAAGCTCGGCCCATGACGTTGCCGTCGATCTGTGGGAGAGTGGTGCCAAGGTGACGATGGTGCAGCGCTCGCCCACCACCGTCGTCCAATCCGGCACGCTGATGGAGCTTGCCTTCGACATCTATTCGGAAGCGGCCATCGAACGGGGCATCACCACCGAGATCGCGGACATGAAGGTGGCCTCGATGCCCTTCGCCCTTCTGCCGGAGACGCAGAAGCCGCTCTATGACAGGATCCGCGCGCGGGACGCTGATTTCTACGAGAAACTCGCGCAGGCCGGCTTCGCGCTTGATTTCGGTCCTGATGAGACCGGCCTCATGATGAAGGCCTATCGCACGGGTTCCGGCTATTACATCAATGTCGGCGCCTCCGATCTCATTATCAAGGGCGAGATTGCGGTCAAAAGCGGCACCGAGATCGAGAGGCTTACCCGCAACACGATCAAGTTCCGCGACGGAAGCGAGATTCCGGCCGATGCCGTCATTGCGTGCACGGGTTATCATTCCATGCATGAAACGGTGGCCGAGATCGTCTCGCGCGAAGTGGCGGACCGGGTTGGTCCATGCTGGGGCCTTGGTTCGGGAACGCCCGGTGATCCCGGCCCTTGGCAGGGCGAGCTGCGCAATATGTGGAAGCCCACCGCACAGGAAGCGCTCTGGTTCCACGGCGGCAACCTCGCCCTTTCGCGCTTCTATTCGAAATTCGTTGCGCTGCAGCTCAAGGCGCGGATGGAAGGCATCGAAACGCCGGTCTATTAACCGGTATTGGGCCGGCTAAGCGGACCGGCCTTAATCGAGCTTGAGCTTGCCGCGCAGTTTCTTGGTTGATGAACGCTCCGCCTTTTCCTTGAGCCGCTTTTCGACCGCCGCGCGCGACGGCTTGGTCTTCTTGCGCGGCCGGGGCGGAGGCTCTGATGCCCGGCGCAGAAGCTCGGTGAGCCGGGCGCGGGCGTCGGCGCGGTTCTGTTCCTGCGTGCGATAGCGGGCCGCCTCGATGATGATGTGCCCGTCCTTGGTGGCGCGGCTGCCGGCAAGCTTCAGCGCGCGCTCGCGGACGCGCTCGGGCAGGTGGCGCGCATGGGCGGCGTCAAAGCGAAGCTGCACCGCCGTCGCCACCTTGTTCACATTCTGGCCGCCCGGGCCGGAGGCGCGGATGAACTGCTCCTCCAGCTCGTCCTCCTCGACGAAAATGCCCGGGCGGATGTCGAGACCGCCGCTGCTCATGCGGCATCTCCCCGAATGCGCGGCTTCCTTTTTGCCCTTCTATGTTCAACTTCGGTTCGATGCCAAGGAGGAAATGGCGCTTAACGCAAAGGGTTGTCGTTCGCTAAAGCCACACAATGTGAGCCATATGCATGAAAAGAGCGGGCGAACAATGTTCGCCCCGCTCCTGTGCGCTGATGCTGATCCTACTCCGCCGCCTGGCGGAGCTGCGGAGAAGCGTTCAGCACATCGGCTTCGACATGGGCTTCGAACTTCGCGAAGTTCTCGACAAACATGCCCACGAGGCGGCTCGCCTGGGCGTCATAGGCGGCCCGGTCGGCCCAGGTGGCGCGCGGATCGAGGATGGCCGCGTCAATGCCGGGCACATTCACCGGAACGGCGAAGCCGAAATTCGGGTCCGTGCGGAACTGTGCCTCGCGCAGCGAGCCGTCGAGGGCGGCTGCGAGCAGCCCGCGCGTCACCCTGATCGGCATGCGGTGGCCGACGCCATAGGCGCCGCCCGTCCAGCCCGTGTTGACGAGCCAGCAATCCACATTGTGCCGGGCGATGAGATCCCGCAGGAAATTGCCGTAGACGGAGGGGTGGCGCGGCATGAAAGGCGCGCCGAAGCAGGTGGAGAAGGTGGCTTCGGGCTCGACCACGCCCTTTTCCGTCCCCGCCACCTTCGCCGTGTAGCCCGAAAGGAAATGATACATCGCCTGCGCCGGTGTGAGCTTGGCGATCGGCGGCATGACGCCGAAGGCGTCCGCCGTCAGCATGATGATGTTTTTCGGTTGGCCAGCGCGACCGGTCTTGCTGGCATTGGGGATGAAGTGCAGCGGGTAGGCGCAGCGCGTGTTCTCCGTCCGGCTGCCGTCGTGGAAGTCCGGCACACGATTTTCATCGAGCACCACATTTTCGAGCACCGTGCCGAAACGCTCGGTGGCGGCGTAGATTTCCGGCTCGGCCTCGCGGCTGAGCTTGATGGTCTTCGCATAGCAGCCGCCTTCGAAATTGAAGATGCCGTGCGGTCCCCAGCCATGCTCGTCGTCACCGATGAGCGTGCGCGAGGCGTCGGCCGAAAGCGTGGTCTTGCCCGTGCCCGAAAGGCCGAAGAAGAGTGCCACGTCACCTTGAGCCCCCGCATTGGCCGAGCAGTGCATGGGCATGACACCGCGGGCGGGCAGCAGGTAGTTAAGAACGGTGAAGACCGATTTCTTCATCTCGCCCGCGTAGGACGTGCCGCCGATGAGCACGATCATGCGTGTGAGATCGATGGCGATCACCGTCTCGCTGCGGCAGCCGTGGCGTGCCGGATCCGCCCGGAAGGAGGGCAGATCGATGATCGTCATGCGCGGCTCGAAAGTCGCCAGCGCTTCGCGCGACGGCCGGATGAGGAGATTGCGGATGAAGAGCGAATGCCAGGCATATTCGGTAACGACGCGCACTGACAGCGCATGGTCGGGATCGGCGCCGCCCACGAGATCCTGCACGAAGAGGTCTCGCCCTTTCACGTGGTGCAGAAAGTCGGCGAGCAGGCGGTCGAACGCCTCCCGCGCCATGGCCTTGTTGTTGTCCCACCAGATCGTGCCTTCGGTCTCGGCGTCGCGAACGATGAATTTGTCCTTGGGCGAACGGCCCGTATGCTGGCCCGTCTCGGCGGTCAGCGCCCCGTGAGCCGAAAGCTGCGCCTCGCCGCGCCGGACCGCCTCCTCGTAAAGCTGCGGTTCGAGCAGGTTAAAATAGACGGTCCCCGCAGTCTGCACGCCGATCTTATCGATGCCAATTGCGGGATTGCGGAGGCCGGACTCGTTCATGGGATCACTTTTCGACTCGCGTTGATGGAAAACGGCGGAAGGCCGGATGAGCACGGCCGCATAGAGCGTCCGTAGCCTGTCTGAAGCAGAAAAACCAAGTGATTTCAAATCATTAATCGATTTAAAAAATTTAAGCGCCGGCTAAATCGTTTAAATGATAGAGGGTCGGCGTACGGCGGTGCCGACGTTCTGATTGCAAGAAGAAGAAGCGACAATCCCGCGTTGCGTGAAACCGTCGCACCGGGCCGGTGCTGGTGACTTGATCGGGAGAATGTGCCACATTTTGTACCCAATTTGTCCTGCTACTGCGCGCAACGCTTGCTGCAGGAAGGGACGTCTGCCGATGATGAGGGAGCCTCCAGACATGGCGACAATCGCGCTTGTTGATGACGACCGCAATATTCTGACGTCCGTCTCAATCGCGCTGGAATCCGAAGGCTACCGCGTGGAGACTTACACGGACGGGGCATCGGCGCTGGAAGGATTGACCGCGAGGCCCCCGAATCTGGCCATTCTCGACATCAAGATGCCGCGCATGGACGGCATGGAGCTTTTGCGCCGGCTGCGCCAGAAGAGCGACGTTCCGGTGATCTTCCTGACGTCGAAGGACGATGAGATCGACGAACTCTTCGGTCTCAAGATGGGCGCGGACGATTTCGTGAGAAAACCGTTTTCTCAGCGGTTGTTGGTGGAGCGTGTGCGCGCCGTGCTGCGCCGGGCGAGCAGCCGCGACAGCGGCGCGAAGGCGGCGGACAAGCAATCGCGCTCGCTGGAACGCGGCCATCTGGTGATGGACCAGGAACGCCACACCTGCACCTGGAAAGGCGAGCCGGTGACTCTGACCGTCACCGAGTTTCTGATCTTGCATGCGCTGGCGCAGCGCCCCGGCGTGGTGAAAAGCCGTGACGCGCTGATGGATTCGGCTTATGACGAACAGGTCTATGTCGACGACCGGACGATCGACAGCCACATCAAGCGGCTGCGCAAGAAGTTCAAGGCGGTCGACCCCGAGTTCGACATGATCGAGACCCTCTATGGAGTCGGCTATCGGTTCCGCGAGGTGTAGCGAATTGGCTGAATGGTCATAGAGGCACAAGAAAAGCGCATATCCTCGTTCCAGGGCGGGTCCGCGCGAGCGGCCGGCGCTTCCCGGCTGCTCGGACGGTTGGCCGTTCCCGTCCGCCGCGTGCTCGGGCACTACATGTTCTCCAGCCTGACGCGGCGCATCCTCATTCTAAACTTCGCCGCCATCAGCGTGCTCGTGATCGGCGTCCTCTATATCAACCAGTTCCGTGACGCGCTTATCGACGCGCAGATCGAGAGTCTCAGGACGCAGGGGCAGATCATCGCGGGCGCCATCGCCGCCTCCGCGACGGTGGAGACCGACTCCATCATGATCGATCCGGAGAAGCTTCTGGAGCTGCAGGCGGGCGAGAGCCTGCCGCCACGCACCGATCAGCTGGAAAGCCTGCGCTTTCCCATCAATCCCGAGATCGTCGCCCCGCTGCTCAGGCGCCTGATCACGCCCGGCAAGACGCGTGCGCGCATCTACGACCGCGACGCCAACCTGCTGCTCGACTCGCGCCATCTTTATTCGCGCGGGCAGGTGCTGCGATACGACCTGCCGACCATCGGCGATGAGAAAGAGAGCTTTTTCGAACAGCTTAAGAAGCGCTTAACGGCGTTCTTCCAGAGCAGCGATTTGCCAATCGACAAGGAGCAGCCGGGCGGCAGCGGCCTTGCCTACGAAGAAGTCATGACCGCCCTGAACGACGGCAGGACCGAGGTGGCGCGCCGGCGCAGTGAGCAGGGCGAGTACATCATCTCCGTGGCCGTTCCCATCCAGCGTTTCCGCGCCGTTCTTGGTGCGCTGCAGCTTTCCACCCAAGGCGATATCGACCGCATCATCGCCGAGGAGCGGCTGGCGATCCTGCGCGTCTTCGGCGTTGCCGCGGCTGTCACGGCCGTTCTGTCGCTTCTGCTTGCCTCCACAATCGCAAATCCGCTGCGGCGGCTGGCGGCGGCGGCCATCCGCGTGCGCCGGGGCGTGCGCACGCGCGAGGAGATTCCCGACTTTTCGCACCGCCAGGACGAGATCGGCAATCTTTCCATCGCGCTGCGCGACATGACCAAAGCGCTCTACGCGCGCATCGACGCCATCGAAAGCTTTGCCGCTGATGTCGCGCATGAGCTGAAAAATCCGCTCACCTCCCTGGGCAGCGCCGTGGAGACACTGCCGCTTGCGAAGGATCAGAAGTCGCGCGACCGGCTGATGGAGGTGATCCAGCACGACGTGCGCCGGCTAGACCGGCTGATTACCGACATTTCGGATGCCTCACGCCTCGATGCGGAGTTCGTGCGGGAAGACGCCGAGCCGGTCGATCTGAAGAAGCTCGTGGGCGACATCGTAGCCGCTGCGCGCGACCTGGGCAGCAGAAAGAAGGTCAATATCGAGTTTGTTACTGAGGGCAAGCCAGACCAGAACTTCATCGTTCAGGGCCATGACCTGAGGCTTGGTCAGGTCCTCACCAACCTGATCGAGAATGCACGTTCCTTCGTGCCGGAAGGGGAGGGGCACATAAAACTGACGCTGTCGCGGTCCGGCCTCCGCATTCTGCTCACCGTGGACGATAACGGCCCCGGCATCCGCGCTGACGATATCGAGCGGATCTTCGAACGGTTCTATACGGACCGGCCTGCTGGCGAAGCGTTCGGCCAGAACTCCGGGCTGGGCCTGTCGATCAGCCGGCAGATCGTCGAGGCCCATGGCGGTACGCTGACGGCGGAGAACATTCCCGGCACCAAGCCCGGCGAGGTGCGGGGCGCTCGCTTCGTCATCTCGCTCCCGGCGGAAGGATGATGGTCCTTGCCAGCCAATCATCACGGCAGCCTCGTCATTCTGGGCGACCGCGGCGTTCTGATTACCGGTGATCCGGGCTCCGGCAAGACGAGGCTCGCGCTGGGGCTGCTCACCCACGCTGCCGCCGTGGGGCGCTTTGCACGTCTGGTTTCGGACGATCAAGTTTTCCTGAAAGCCGCCAACGGGCGCCTGATCGGGGAGGCCCCCTCCGGTATTGAGGGTCTCGCGGAAGCGCGCGGTTTCGGGCCCGCGGCCATCCCGTATGAAAGGCGGGCGGTGGTCGATCTCTTGGTGCGGCTGGTGCCGACGGAGGTCGCACCCCGCTTCCGCGAGGATGAGACGGTGAATCTGGAGGGGGTGGAACTGCCCTGCCTGCGCCTTGCGGAACGGGATACCGAAAGCGCCCTCTTTGCCGTTGCCGCATGGCTTGCATTTCCGCCTTTTGAAGGCGCGTCCTAAGCGGAATCGTGAAAATCGACCTGGTGATGGCAGTTTTGGGGCTTGCCAACCGGTCCCCCGTTGACAAGATAGCGCTCCTGATTAATTCGGCTGCCGGGTGGTCGGGAATGAATGGCGGGCATTCGTTTCTCGCACCGCCGGGCCGTTGAACTGGAGAGTTCCTTGACAGTCTCCAAGTATGAAAGCGGAAGCCTGCGGCCAGCGCCCTTCGGTGCCGCACCGGCACGCTGCCGCGGGGTCTTGCGATGATCGGAATCGTCCTTGTCACGCACGGGCGGCTTGCGGAGGAGTTCCGCCACGCTGTGGAACATGTCGTAGGTCCGCAGAGTCAGCTTGAGACGGTGTCCATCGGTGCTGAGGACGACATGGAGCAGCGCCGCCTCGACATTGTCGAGGCTGTCGCCCGCGCCGACAGTGGCTCCGGCGTCATCATCCTGACGGACATGTTCGGCGGAACGCCCTCCAATCTCGCCATTTCGGTCATGAACCCGGGGCGGGTGGAGGTGATCGCGGGTATGAATCTGCCCATGCTCATCAAGCTGTCCAGCGTGCGCGCCGAGGACGACATGGCCCTTGCCCTCACCGAGGCGCAGACGGCGGGCCGCAAATACATCAATGTAGCCAGCCAGGTGCTCAACGACAAATGAGCGCCGCATCCTCGAAATCCGCCGGCGAGGACACGATTGTCCGGGAGTTCCAGATCGTAAACCAGCGCGGCCTGCATGCCCGCGCATCGGCGAAGTTCGTGCAGCTCGTTTGCAGCTATGACGCGCACGTGACGGTCGAACGGGACGGCATCTCCGTTGGGGGCGGTTCGATCATGGGCCTCATGATGCTGGCGGCGAGCCCCGGCTGCTCCATCCGCGTAACCGCGCGCGGTCCCGAAGCGAAAGAGGTTATGGCCGCGCTCGAGGTGCTGATTTCCGGGCGTTTCGGCGAGGAATGCTAAGCCGGCGGATCGCCGCCTACCTCGTATATACGGATAAGGATTTCTTTATATCATTGTCGGATCAGCTGCCATCTGATAGGCAGGAGCCAAGAACGCGCCTGTTTCCGGTGCCCGGTCCAAAACTATTGGGAGCTTCAGTCCAGCCATGGCCGCCGATGATTTCGTCGTAGCCGACATGTCCCTTGCCGCGTGGGGCCGCAAGGAGATCGAGATCGCCGAAACCGAGATGCCCGGCCTAATGGCCTGCCGCGAGGAGTTCGGCGAAAAGAAGCCTCTCAAGGGAGCGCGCATCTCCGGCTCCTTGCACATGACCATCCAGACGGCTGTGCTCATCGAGACGCTGAAGACGCTCGGAGCGGAGGTCCGCTGGGCGTCCTGCAACATCTTCTCCACCCAGGACCACGCCGCCGCGGCGATCGCCGAGACGGGCACCCCGGTTTTCGCCGTCAAGGGCGAGACGCTGGAGGAATACTGGTCCTACACCGACCGCATCTTCCAGTGGCCGGATGGCGAGCCCTCCAACATGATCCTCGACGACGGGGGCGACGCCACCATGTATATCCTGCTTGGCGCGCGCGCCGAGGCGGGCGAGGACGTGCTGTCCGATCCCGGCAGCGAGGAGGAGGAGATTCTTTTCGCCCAGATCAGAAAGCGGATGGCAGAGACGCCCGGCTTTTTCACGCGCCAGCGCGCGGCCATTCGCGGCGTGACCGAGGAGACGACCACTGGCGTCAACCGGCTTTACCAGCTTCAGAAGAAGGGTCTTCTGCCCTTCCCAGCCATCAATGTGAACGACTCTGTCACCAAGTCAAAATTCGACAACAAGTACGGCTGCAAGGAATCCCTCGTGGACGGCATTCGCCGCGCCACGGATGTGATGATGGCCGGCAAGGTGGCCGTGGTCTGCGGCTATGGCGATGTAGGCAAAGGATCGGCTCAGTCGCTCGCGGGCGCCGGAGCCCGGGTGAAGGTCACGGAAGCCGATCCGATCTGCGCCCTGCAGGCAGCCATGGACGGGTTCGAGGTCGTCACGCTGGACGAGGCCGCGCCCACCGCCGACATCGTGATCACCGCCACGGGCAACCGGGACGTGGTCACGCTCGATCACATGCGCAAGATGAAGGATATGGCCATCCTGGGGAACATCGGCCATTTCGACAATGAGATTCAGGTTTCGGCCCTGCGCAACTTCAAATGGACTAACATCAAGCCCCAGGTGGACATGATCCACTTCCCTGACGGAAAGCGCATCATCCTTCTGTCGGAGGGCAGGCTGCTCAATCTCGGCAATGCCACGGGCCACCCGAGCTTCGTAATGTCCGCGTCATTTACCAATCAGGTGCTGGCACAGATGGAGTTGTGGACCCGGGGCGCGCAGTACGAGAACAGGGTCTATGTGCTGCCCAAGCACCTGGACGAGAAGGTGGCGCGGCTGCATCTAGGCAAGCTCGGCGCCAAGCTGACGGAGCTTTCGCCCGAACAGGCCGCCTATATCGGCGTCAGCCCGGAAGGCCCCTTCAAGCCCGACCACTACCGCTACTAGCTTTCATCATTGCGCATTCAGAAGGTTGTCTCCCGGTGCCGGACATCGGCACCGGGACACTTTTGCCGCCGCTTTCATCTTCACGTCGATTCACTCAAGGGTTACAGTGCGCTGATTCGAGGGGCACCGTCGACCGGCGGTGCGGATCGGGCGGTCTTGATATCGTGCGGCGGAGAGGAACAAGGCATGCCGGGGCACGACCCGCTTTGCGGCGAGGCTGCGGGGCAGCGGCCCCATAGGAATGAAAATGGCCGGGGGGCGGCCCGTTTTGCTGTGTTGCTGCCAGTCCTTGCCTGTTCATGGCTTGCGGCAAGGATTGCCGCGGCTGCCGAAACGAATGGTGCGGCGGCCGCGACGGAGACCATTTCCTTCAAGACGATCGAAGTCATCCAGCTTTCCATTTTCGCCGGCGTCATGGGCGCGGCGCTGCTTTCGGCCATCTGGCTCATCCGCGAACGCGGCCGTACTGCGGCGCAGAACGAGGAGCTGAAAGCCCGCGTCGCGGAGCTTTCGGGCGCGCTGTCGCGCACCGAGGCGCTGCTCAACCTGAAAGACCAACGCCTCCTCGTGTGGTCCGGAAGCGGCCGGCCCGCCCTGCTTGGCGAATTGCCGGATGACAGCGGCGCTCCGCGGGAGCGCAGCACATTCCTTGCCTTCGGCCGCTGGCTGATGCCCAAATCCGCCGCGGCGCTCGACAAGGCGGCGGCGGCGCTGCGCGACACGGGCGCTGGCTTCGACCTGGTGGTGGAAACGCAGAAGGGCATTCTGCTTGAAGTGCAGGGCCGCAAGTCTGCGCTTCATTCGGTGATCCGTTTCGTTTCGCTGACGGCGGCGCAGACCGAGCACGCTCGGCTGAAGCTGGAGCACGAGCGGATTGTTGCCGACTATCAGGGCATCCTTGGCCTCATCAACGCGCTCGACATGCCGTTCTGGCTGCGCGACGAACGGGGCCAGCTGAAATGGGTCAACGCGGCCTACGCGCGCGCGGTGGAGGCTGAAAGCGCCGAGGCCGCCACACGCGAAAGCCGCGAGTTCCTGCCGACGGCTGCCCGCGCCGCGCTGCAGCGGCATCATCTCAACGAGCCGGTCTTCCGCGATGCCTTTTCCACGGTCGTGGAGGGTGACCGCCGTGTCTTCGCCATTACCAACTACGCGGAGGCAAACCGCAGCGCCGGCATTGCCGTCGACAGGAGTGAGATCGAGGCGCTGCGGCGGGAATATGAAAGTACACTGCGCAGCCACTCCGATACGCTGGACCAGCTCACCACGGCCGTCGCCATCTTCGACGCCGACCAGAAGCTCAAATTCTACAATCAGGCCTTTCAGAAGCTCTGGGGCCTCGATCCCGCCTTCCTGGAGAGCGGGCCAGAGAACGCGCTTCTTCTCGATCGCCTGCGCAGCGAGAACAAGCTTGCCGAGCAGCCGGAATGGCGCCGCTGGAAGGAGCAGCTCCTTTCCGCCTACCGCTCGGTCGAGGCGCAGGAGCACTGGTGGCACCTGCCCGACGGGCGCACGATCCGTGTCGTCGCAAGCCCGCAGGCCAAGGGCGGCGTGACCTGGGTTTTCGAGAATCTGACCGAGAAGATCGATCTCGAAAGCCGCTACAACGCCATCGTGCGCGTTCAGAGCGAAACGCTCGACAATCTGGCCGAAGGCGTGGCCGTCTTCGGCCCGGATGGCCGGCTGCGACTGTCGAACCCTGCTTTCCGGACGCTCTGGAACATCCCTGAAAAGCTGATCGGAAATGGCGATACGCATATTTCCGAGCTCAAGGCCGTTTGCGATGCAGTGGCGAAGGACAGCACCTGGGGCGATTTCGTCGCTGCGGTAACGGGCTTTGACGACGAGCGGCGCGACCGGCACGGCCGTACGGAGCTCGTTGACGGCAAGATTCTCAACTACGCCGTCGTCAACCTGCCCAACGGGCAGGTGATGCTGACCTTCGTGGATGTAACCGACAGCGTGAATGTCGAGCGTGCGCTGAAGGAGCGGAACGAGGCGCTGGAGAAGGCGGACAAGCTGAAGAACGATTTCGTTCAGCACGTTTCCTACGAGCTGCGCTCGCCGCTCACCAACATCATCGGCTTCACCGAACTGCTAGCTCTGGAAACGACCGGACCTCTGACGCAGCGCCAACGCGAATATGTCGATCATATCGGCTCGTCTTCATCACTGCTTCTGACGGTCGTGAACGATATCCTGGACCTTGCTACGGTGGACGCCGGGATCATGGAGCTGGAAATCGGCGAGGTGCAGGTCCGCCCGATCATCAACGCCGCCGCCCAGCTGGTTGCCGACAGGCTGCGCGAGCATCAGATCACCCTCAGCATCGAGACGGACGAGGCGCCGGAAAGCTTCCACGCGGACGAAAACCGCGTGCGCCAGATTCTCTACAATCTCTTGAGCAACGCGGCGAACTACGCTCCAGAAGGCGGCCGGATCACGCTTTCGGCCAGGCTCAATGGCGAGGCGGTGGAGTTCCGCGTTCATGACAACGGCCCGGGAATTGCGCCTGACGTGCTCGCCTCGGTGTTCAAGCGCTTCGAGCCGCGAAGCCAGGGCGGGCGCCGGCGCGGGGCGGGCCTCGGCCTTTCCATCGTCAAGAGCTTCGTCGAGCTGCACGGCGGCACGGTGGAGATCGACACCGGGCCGGACAAGGGCACCGCCGTGGTCTGCCGGTTTCCGCTTGAGCCCCGGGCTGTGCGTGCCGCGGCGGAGTAGGATGGACCGCACCTTCAAGCGCATCCTGCCGGATGAAGGCGCCACCGAGCGGCTCGGCAACGACATCGCCGCTGCCCTGCGGCCCGGCGACGCCGTGCTGCTTCATGGCGATCTCGGCGCTGGCAAGACGAGCCTCGCCCGCGCCGTCATTCGCTCGCTCGCTGGCGACCGCGCGCTGGAAGTGCCGAGCCCGACCTTCACTCTGGTGCAGAACTATGCGCTGCGTTTTCCGGTCCAGCATGTGGATCTCTACCGCCTGGCCGATCCGGGCGAAGTGGAGGAACTGGCGCTCGACGAGGCGCTGGAAGAAAGTGTGATCCTGGTCGAATGGCCGGAGAGGGCGCCGGGCACCTTTGCCGACGCGATCGAGGTCCGCCTTTCGGAAAAGGACGATGGGCGGGAGGCTGAAATCACGGCCCAAGAGGAGGCCGCCGCACGGCTGGAGCGCGCGTTCCGAATCCGCGCTTTTCTCGAGACGGCGGGGCAGGGGGATGCCTGGCGCGTTCATCTCGTCGGCGATGCCTCCGCCCGGACCTACGAAACCATTCATCCTTCGGCGGGGACGCCGCTTGTGCTGATGAATGCGCCGGAACGGCGTGATGAGCCTGTGATCCGTCACGGGCTGCCCTATAGCCGCATTGCCCGCCTTTCGCGCTCCGTTTCCGCCTTCGTGGCGGTGGCAAACGCGCTGCGCCGGGCAGGCATCTCTGCCCCGGAGATCTATGCGCAGGACCTCGACCAGGGACTCCTGCTTCTGGAGCATCTCGGCACCGGCTCGTTCCTCGGGTCAGGCGGCGAGCCGGTTGCGGAGCGCTACGAGGCGGCGGCACGGCTTCTTGCCTACCTACACGAACTCGAGTGGCCGAGAAGCCTCCCTGTACCCGGCGAGCAGGACCATGTGGTCCCAGACTACGACCACGCCGCCATGGCGATCGAAACGGAACTCCTGCTCGACTGGTATCTGCCCTATGTGAAGGGTCGCGATGCCACGGCAGAGGAGCGCCGCGAATTCTCCGGGCTCTGGGATGAGCTGTTCAGGCGGCTCGACAAAGCCGAGAAAAGCCTGGTGCTGCGCGACTACCATTCGCCCAACATCATCTGGCGCGAAGACCGACAGGGTCTCGACCGGCTGGGTGTCATCGACATCCAGGACGCCGTGTGCGGCCCCGCGGCTTATGACGTGGCCTCGCTCGCGCTTGACGGGCGCGCGACCATTTCCCCACAGCTGGAGCGCACCATCCTGGATGCCTACTGCGCGGCCCGCACCGCGCCAGGCTTCGACAGGGTCGCGTTCGAGGAGGCCTATGCGATCACCGCGGCGCAGCGCAACACCAAGCTGCTCGGGATCTTCGTGCGGCTCGACCGGCGCGATGGCAAGCCGGCCTATCTGGCTCACCTGCCGCGCATAAGGGGTTATCTGACTCGCCTGTTTGGCCATCCAGCGCTCGAAGATCTTGCCGCCTTCTACCAGCGGCACGGTGTCCTCGACGGAGAAATCGAGTGAGCGGTAGGATCGGGCAAAGGGCAATGGTGCTTGCCGCCGGGCTTGGCCTGCGCATGCGCCCGCTCACCGAAAGAATGCCGAAGCCGCTAGTTCCAGTATGCGGCAGGCCGCTGATCGACTGGGGGCTCGATGCGCTGCAGCGCGCGGGCGTGGCCGAGGCGGTCGTCAACGTGCATCACCTTCCCGATATGCTGATCGCGCATCTTACCGCGCGCTCCTCCCCGCGCATCATCATATCGGACGAGCGTGACCGGCTGCTGGATTCCGGCGGGGCGCTGGTGAAGGCCTTGCCGCATCTCGGAACGGAGGCGCCATTCTTTGTCCTCAACGCCGATACGTTGTGGATCGACCGAAATGAATCCAATCTTTGCCACCTTCGCCTTGCATGGGATGAGGCAGCGATGGATATTCTCCTGCTGCTGGCCGATCCCGCAGCAGCGACGGGGCATACGGGGAAGATGGATTTCATCATGGGTCCGGGCGGTAGGCTGAGGCGTGCCGGCTCCAGCCGGGAAGGCTTCATTTATGCCGGGGCGGCGCTCTTCCACCCCGGTCTTCTGGAAGGGGCGGCGGCTGAACCGCATTCGCTGAACCTGTATTTCGACCGCGCGATCGCTGCCGGCCGCCTCTACGGGCTGCCACTGGAAGGCCACTGGATCACCGTTGGCACGCCCGACGCCATTGCGCCCGCGGAGGCCGAACTGCGGCGGCTTGGCGCGGCCCCGTGACAGGACTCCCTGCCATGCCGCGCGTTTATTCCATCCCGCCCGGCGTCCAGTTTCTTCCCACACTTGCCGATGCGCTGCTGTCCGGCGCACTCGTCCCTGGCTACCGTTACGAGGGGGATCCCCTCTCCCTCGCCGACGTCACCATCTATCTGCCCACGCGCCGCGCCGCGCGCGAGCTGCGCAGCGTTTTCGTGGAGCGGCTGGACGGAAATTCGGCCATCCTGCCGGTGATTCGCCCGCTCGGTGAATTCTCGGTCGAGCTTGCCGACCTGGAGGCCGAGGGAGGCGCGGCTGCCTTGAATCACGCTCCGCCCATCCGCAAGCTGGACCGCATCCTGCTTCTGGGGCCCCTGGTGCATGCGTGGAAGTCGCGTGTGCCCGCGCACGTTGCCGCGCTGTTCGAGGAAGGGGTGGTGGTGCCCGCTACCATCAGCGACAGCCTGTGGCTGGCGCGGGACCTTGCCGCGCTGATGGATGAGATCGAGACCGAGGAGGCCGACTGGGGCCGACTCGCCGGGCTCGTGCCGGACGAGCTTGCTGGCTGGTGGCAGGTCACGCTCGAGTTTCTTACCATTGTCACCGAGGCTTGGCCAAAGATCCTCGCCGAGCTGGGCCGCTCCAACCCCGCCGCACACCGCAACGCGATGCTCGCCCTCGAGGCGGAGAAGCTAAGGCGCAATCCCCCGCGCGGGCCGGTGATTGCCGCCGGCTCGACGGGCTCCATTCCGGCGACGGCCCGCCTGCTTTCAGCCATTGCGCGGCTAGAGAAGGGCGCGGTGGTCCTGCCGGGCCTCGACCGGGAGCTGGACGAGGAATCGTGGGAGGCGATGGGCAGCAGCAGCGAGCCTTCGAGCTTTGGCCATCCCCAGTATGGCCTCAAGAAGTTGATCGCTGCCATGGGCATTGCGCGCGCCGATGTGAAGGAAATCGGCACGCTTCCAGCCCGGCTTGCCGCTCGCCGGCGGCTCGTCAGCGAAGCGCTGCGCCCGGCTGAGACGACCGACCACTGGGCGGCCGTGCGCGGCCAAATGGAGGAAGCGCTGCGGGCAGGCGCGCTGGCCGAGATCAGCCTGATCGAGGCCGCCAACGAGCGCGAGGAAGCAGCGGCCATTGCGGTCGCTCTGCGCCATGCCATCGCGAAGGATGGTCGCACTGCCGCGCTGGTGACGCCCGACCGTGCGCTGGCACGCCGGGTGGCGGCGGAGCTGAGGCGCTTCGGAATCCGCGCCGACGACTCGGGCGGCAGCCCGCTGGGCGACAGCGTGCCGGCGACGCTCATGCGCCTGATGCTAGAGGCAGTGTGTCGGCCCCAGGAGCCGGTGGCCATCGTGGGACTTCTCAAGCATCCGCTGCTACGCCTCGGCCTGCCGCGGGAAAGGGCGCGCCGCGCTGCCGAAGTGGTGGAACTCGTGGCCCTGCGCGGCGGCACCGGGCGGCCCGATGCGGCAAGCCTTGGCACCCTGTTCGACGCGCGCCTTGAGGCACGGGGCCGCGACCCGCGCAAGCCCTTCTGGTTCAACCGCATCGGGGATGATGACGTTGCGGCCGCGCGCGCACTTCTAGCTGCGCTGGAAAGCGCCCTGAGGCCGCTTGCGGCCTTCCGCGATGCGAGGGCCATCACCTTGCGCCGCCTCGTGGCAGCATCGGTGGAGGCGTTCGAGGCGCTGGGACGGGCGGAGAATGGCACGCTCACGGATCTCTACCGCGGCGAGGCGGGAGACGCCTTCGCGGGCTTTCTCCGCGAGCTGGTGGAGACGCGTTCGGATCTCGCCGTCACGCTCCAGGAGTGGCGGGATGTCTTTGCGGCACTGATCGCGGGGGAGATCGTCAAGCCTGTTCCGGGAGGCGATCCTCGCGTTTCCATCTGGGGCACGCTGGAGGCGCGGCTTCAGAGCGTGGACACGCTGATCCTCGGTGGCCTCAACGAGGGCACGTGGCCGGAGACTCCGGCTTCCGACCGCTTCATGTCGCGGCTGATGAAGGGCGAGCTGGACCTCGCCCCGCCGGAACGGCGCATCGGCCTTGCCGCCCACGATTTCATGATGGCGCTGGGCACGTCCGAGGTGGTCCTTTCCCGGGCCACAAGGGCGAACGGTGCACCTGCGGTTGCCTCGCGTTGGCTGCAGCGGCTTGCCGCCTGCGCGGGCGAGGAGGAGACGGCGCGGATGCGCGACCGCGGGCAGCGCTTCATCGTCTGGACTCATGCGCTGGAGGCGCGGCCGGATGTTCCCTTTGCGCCGAGGCCCTGTCCACGGCCGCCGCTGGAGGCGCGGCCGAAACGCTTCTCGGTCACCGAGATCGAGACGCTGCGCCGCGACCCCTATGCCATCTATGCGCGGCGGATTCTGGCGCTTCACCCGCTTGAACCGCTAATCCGCGACCCCGGCGCGGCGGAGCGCGGAACGCTGTTCCACGACATTCTGCAGGCCTTCATCCATTCCGGGGCGGACCCGACGGCGCCGGATGCGCTTGAGCGGTTTCTTGACTGCGGCCGCAAGATCTTCGCAGAGGCGCGGCTTCCGGCCGATGTGGAGGCTGTCTGGTGGCCGCGCTTCGAGCATACGGCTCGCGGTGTCATTGAATGGGAGCGGCAGAGGGCCCATGACATCGTATCGCGGTATGCGGAAATCCGCGCCACCCCCATGCCTGTCGGCGCCACGGGCAAGACGCTTTCCGGTCGCGCCGACCGCGTGGATATCCGCACCGACGGAACGGCCGACGTGATCGACTACAAGACCGGTTCCGGTCCCTCCAAGAGGCAGGCGCATGTGCTGCTTGCCCCGCAGCTTGCACTGGAGGCAGCGCTGCTGGCCCGCGGCGCCTTCAGCGAGCTTGGCGCGCGCCAGCCGGGCGAGCTTTGCTATGTGCGGCTGCGGCCCAATGGCGCGGTGGAGCCCGAGTCGATCCTGAGACTCAGGACACCGAAATCGGAAAAGTCGGCCATGGCCCTGGCGGAGGAGGCCTGGGAGAGAACCGAGCGCCTGCTTGCCTGGTACGACAATCCTGAGACCGGCTATCTCTCCCGTGCCCTGCCCTTCAAGGAGGGGGACACGGACGGTGATTATGATCATCTAGCCCGGGTGCTGGAATGGTCCGCCGGGGGTGATTCCGACGGCGGGGAGGGAGAATGAAGAGGATTCTCCGCATACCTGCTGATACGCTCGAGAAGCAGGCGCTTGCCTCCGACCCGGCGCTTTCGGCCTGGGTGGCGGCCAATGCCGGTTCGGGCAAGACGCATGTGCTGGCAAGCCGCGTCATCCGCCTCCTGCTCAAGGGCACCGACCCAGCGCGGATTCTCTGTCTCACCTACACGCGCGCGGCCGCAGCCAACATGGCCAACCGCGTGTTCGGCACGCTGGCTCGCTGGAGCCTTCTTTCCGACCAGGCACTTGCCGAGGAGGTGGCGAAACTCGAGGGCCGGCTGCCCGGCCCGGAGAAGCTGAAGCGCGCCCGCCAGCTCTTCGCCAGGGCCCTGGAGACGCCGGGCGGCCTCAAGATCCAGACCATCCATGCCTTCTGCGAGGCTATCCTCCACCAGTTCCCGCTCGAAGCCAACATCGCCGGCCATTTCGAGCTGCTCGATACGGAAATGGAGGAGGCGCTCTTCGCAGAGGCCAGGCGCGACCTTCTGACCAGCATCGCCGCCGCCCGCGACGGGCCCCTTGCGGAAGCTTTTGCCGAGGTGCTGGAGCGGGGCGGAGAAAGCGGGTTGCAGGACCTTCTCGGCGAAATCGTCGCCCGGCGCGACAGCCTGCGTGAATTCATCGACGAGGTGGCCGATACCCCGACACCCTTTCCGGCGCTTCTGGCCGAGTTCGGATTCGCGGAAGGGGAGACGGCGGAGAGCCTTGCTGAGGCCGCATGGCCTGTACCCAGCCTTGGGGAGGCGGAGTTTTCCGCCCTCCGCGAGGCAGCGGTGGAGGTGGATGCGCGCTCGGTGCTCAACAATATCCTCCCAACCGTCTCCGAGGCCTTCGAGGAACGGGATCCGGTACGGCGTCTTCAGCTGATGCAGGAAGGGCTGCACAAGACCAGCGGCGAGCCCTATGCGGAATCCGCGTTCAAGGCCAGCCTGCGCCAGCGCCTGCCCGGCATCTACGAGCGCTATCTGCAGGCGGCGCATCATGTCGCCCGCGTCTGCGAGCGGCTAGCGCTGTTCCGCATGCTGCAGGCGACCTCGGCGGCGCTCGTTATCGCCGACGCCGTCATTGAACGCTACGAGAAGCTGAAGCGCGCCCGCGGCTTTCTCGATTTCAACGACCTCATCACCCGCACCATCCGACTGCTGGCCCGTGCGGATGTGGGCCCTTGGGTGCAGTATAAGCTCGACCGCGGCATCGAGCATGTTCTGATCGACGAGGCGCAGGACACCAGCCCCGAGCAGTGGGAGATCGTACGGCGGCTCACCGAGGAATTCTTCGCCGGCAAGGGGTCGCGCGAGAATGCCGATCGCACGATCTTCGCGGTGGGCGACGAGAAGCAGTCCATTTACTCGTTCCAAGGGGCCGAACCCGCAGCCTTCGCCGAAAGCGGGGAGGAATTCGCCCGCCGCGCGCGCCAGGCAGGCGGGCGTTTCGAGAAGGTGCGGCTGCTCCGCTCCTTCCGCTCGACGGACGACGTTCTGCGGGCCGTGGACCTTGTCTTCGCGCGCGAAGACGTGCGCCGCGGGCTCACGCGTTATGACGAGCCCATCGAGCACATGGCCATCCGCGAGAACGCGCCGGGCTATGTGGAGGTCTGGTCTCCGCTAAGCCCGCTGACGGTGGAGGAGCCGGACGACTGGACGCAGGCCATCGACCATGCCTCCGCGCCCGCGGCACGGATGGCGGAGGTGATCGCGGGCAAGATCGACGGCTGGCTGAAGTCGGGCGAGATGCTGGAGGGGCAGGGGCGGCGCCTCACCCCCGGCGACATTCTGATCCTCGTGAGAAAACGCGACCGCTTCGTCCACGCCCTGTCGCGCAGCCTGAAGAACAGGGGCATCGCCGTCGCTGGCGCGGACCGGCTGCGGCTCACCACCCACATCGCCGTGCAGGATCTCGTCGCCCTCGGCCGTTTTCTCCTCCAGCCGCAAGATGATCTGTCGCTCGCAGCGGTGCTGAAGAGCCCGCTCTTCGGCCTCGACGAGGACGAGCTCATCCGCCTTGCCTGGCCGCGGGCCGAGGGAGTCTCGCTCTTTTCAGCACTGAAGCAGAAGGCAAGAGGCGACAGCAAACTCACGCAGGTGGTGGAAACGCTTGCCGACTGGCAGAGTGAGGCTGCCTTCCGGCCGGTGTTCGAGTTCTACGCGGGCGTGCTGGCCGGCTCGCCGGGGCGGGAAGGCGGCCGCAGCCTGTTCGTCGCGCGTCTCGGCCAGGAGGCCAACGACGTGCTCGACGAGTTCCTGAATTTCTGCCTCACGGCGGAAAGGACAGGGCTCGTCGGCATGGAATCGGTGCTTTCGGCACTGGAGGGCGCCGCGCCGGAGATCAAGCGCGAGATGGATACCTCGCGCGATGAGATCCGCATCATGACCGTTCACGCGGCAAAGGGGCTGGAGGCGCCGGTCGTCTTCCTTGTGGATCCCGGCAGCGCCCCGGTGAGCCACACCCACCTGCCGGGACTCATGCCCTTCCCGATGAAGAAGGAACGCAAGGCACCGCTTACCGGGTTCCTATGGCGCAAGGGCAAGGATCTTTCCAATTCCGTCGCGCGCGCCTTCGAGGACGAGGTTCGCCGCAAGGCGGAAGAGGAGTACCGGCGGCTGCTCTATGTGGGCATGACGCGGGCAGAGGATCGGCTGATCGTCTGCGGCTATCGCGGCAAGCAGGCCACGCCTTCCACGTGGATCGAGACGGTGCGCAGCGCGTTCGCGGGCGTGACCGGCGTCGAGGAGCTTGACGATCCGTCCGATTGCGCCCCCGTGTTGCGCTTCCGGGTGACGCCGCCCGGCGCTGTTCCGACGGTGAAGCTGGAAGAGCCCACGCCGGAAATCCCGCCACTGCCGCCGGAGCTTGCACGCCCCGTCGCGCCGCTGCCGGCACTGCCGCGCCCGCTTCAGCCGTCCGGCGCCTCGGCACTGATCGAAAACGGCCATGAGGCTGTCGCCTCGCCGCGCTCGCCAGTTCTGGAACCGGCAGGGCCTAGCTTCGCTCTCGAACGCGGCAACGCCGTGCACCGGCTGCTCCAGCTTCTGCCCGAACTGCCTCCGGAGGAGCGGGAGGGCGCGGCGCGCCGGTTCCTAGCGCGCGTAGGGGTTGCCTGGCCGAAGGGGGAAACGGAGCGGGCCTGCCGTTCCGTGCTGTCGATCCTGGAGGATACGCGCTTTGCGCTCCTTTTTGCTCCCTCGTCACGCGCGGAAGTCTCCGTGATGGGACAGCTTGAGATCGGCGGGGTGCCGCGCGCCGTCTCCGGCAAGGTGGACCGCCTCGCCGTGACGGAGGATGCCGTGTTCATCGTCGACTATAAGACCAACCGCCCGGCGCCCGAGCGGCTGGAGGAGGTGCCGGAGGCCTATGTGGCGCAGCTTGCCCTTTATGCGGAGCTCTTGAGGCCCCTTTATCCCGGGCGGCGCGTCGAGGCGGCGCTGCTTTTCACCGAGGCTCCCAACCTCATCCCGTTACCCGGGGAAGCCATGGCGGCCGCCCTTGCCCGACTCACGAGAGCGTGACAAAAGAAACGCTTGAAGCGCGAGCCGCCGGCTCCCACATGCGCGAACGAGACATTGCAGATAAGGAGAGGCTTATGGCCACCGTCACTGTGAACAAGGACAGTTTCCAGTCGGACGTGCTCGAGGCGAGCGAGCCGGTCGTCGTCGATTTCTGGGCGGAGTGGTGTGGCCCCTGCAAGATGATCGCGCCAGCGCTCGAGGAGATTTCGGCCGAGCTTCAGGGCAAGATCAAGGTCGCGAAGCTGAACATCGATGAAAATCCCGAGGTGGCGGCTCAATACGGTGTCCGCTCCATCCCGACGCTGATCATGTTCAAGAATGGCGAGGTTGCCGATATCAAGGTGGGTGCCGCGCCGAAGACGGCGCTTTCAGCCTGGATTGGGAGCGCCGTGGCCTGAGCCTTCCGCAAGCTGGTTTTTTGAAGGCCCGGCAATCGCCGGGCCTTCTTCATGTAGGGGAAGATTTACTCTGGAGGTGTTCCGTTTTCCCTGAGCACCTCGCCGGCAAGATAGAGCGAGCCGCCGATGAGGATGCGGGGGGGCACCTCTCCGTCCCATGTCTCGGCCAGAAGCTTGAGCGCATTGGCGACAGAGGCAACCGGCTCGGCCGACAGTCCCGCGTCCATGGCGCGAGCGGCGAGTTCGCCATTTGGAACGCCCGCGTCGCTTTCATTAACGGGTACGGTATAGACGTGCCGGACCATTCCCTCGAAGGCGTGGAAGTAGCCGACCTGGTCCTTGGTGTTGATCATGCCGGTGATGAGGATCAGGGGACGCGGCCGCTTCTCCTCGGCCTCGGCCAACGCCTCGGCAATCACGCTGCCCGCGCCGGGATTGTGCCCGCCGTCCAGCCAGATTTCCGCGCCCTGCGGTGCAAGCTCCACGAGCGGGCCGCTGGTGAGTCTCTGCATGCGGGCCGGCCATGAGACGTTCAGCATGGCTGCTTCCGCCGCCTTTTCGGTGATTGGAAAGCCCGCCGCCTTAACGGCTGCGATCGCTGCGGCGGCGTTTGCAATCTGATGGCGGCCGGCAAGCCGCGGGAGCGGCAGGTCGAGAAGCCGTTCCCCGTCCTGATAGACCATCCGGCCGTGTTCCTCGACCGCCAGAAAATCCTGGCCGAAAACGCTGAGCGGCGAGCCGAGGCGTTCCGCCGTATCGATGAGCACATCGCGCGCGGCGTCCCACTCCTGCTGCCCCACCACCACCGGCGCGCCGGGCTTGATGATGCCCGCCTTCTCCGCGGCGATGAGCTCCACGCGGTCCCCGAGATAGGCCTCGTGGTCGAGCGCGATCGGCATGATGACGCTGACGGCGGGCTTTGTGATGACGTTCGTCGCGTCATATCGGCCGCCGAGCCCGACCTCGACCACCGCTGCATCTGCCGGGTGCTCGGAGAAAAGGAGGAACATCACCGCCGTAAGAATCTCGAAGACGGTGATCGGCTCGCCGCGGTTTGCAGCCGCAACGCGCTCGACCGCCCCTGCCAGCACCGCATCCTCCACCAACCGCCCGCCACCGGGCGCGCCCATGCGGTATCGTTCATGCCAGCGGACGAGATGAGGCGAGGTGTGGACGTGCACGGTACGGCCGGACGCCTCCAACAGCGCGCGGGCAAAGGCCGCGGCGGAGCCCTTGCCGTTCGTACCGGCGATGTGGATGACCGGCGGCAGGCGGCGGTGCGGCTCGCCCAATGCCGCAAGCAGCCGGCCGATGCGCCCGAGCGAGAGGTCGAAACCCTTGGGGTGGAGCGACATCAGCCGCTCTATGGCGCGCTCGGCGGCAGTGGCGGTCATAGACGATTCCGGAAAGGCTTGTGGCGCGTGCTTTCTCTATGCCTGGACGGCGTTATACTTGGGCGGGAGCGCCGGCGTTCCCGCTATCCGCTGCAAGGGCCGGCACCTCGGAGGGAACTGCCTCTTCCGCCGCCGTCTCGTCCCTGCCCTCGCGCACTTTCAGCAGCATCTTGAGAAGCCGGGCAATGGTCCTCTTCATCTCGAGCCGCGAGACCACCATATCCACCATGCCGTGTTCCATCAGATATTCGGCACGCTGGAAGCCCTCGGGCAGCTTCTCACGGATGGTCTGCTCGATCACACGCGGGCCGGCAAAGCCGATCAGCGCCCCGGGTTCGGCGATATGCACATCGCCCAGCATGGCGTAGGAGGCCGTGACGCCCCCAGTTGTCGGGTTGGTGAGCACGACAATATAGGGAAGTCCAGCCTCCTTCAGCCGGTCCACCGCGACCGTGGTGCGCGGAAGCTGCATGAGCGACAGGATGCCCTCCTGCATCCGCGCGCCGCCGGAGGCCGCGAACAGGACAAGCGGCAGTTTGCGCTCCACAGCCGTCTCGAAGCCCCTCACGATGGCCTCGCCCGCCGCCATGCCGAGCGAGCCGCCCATGAAGGCGAAATCCTGCACGGTGGCGAGAATTTCGAGTCCCTCAATGCAGCCGATGGCATTGAGCACGGCGTCCTCGAGCCCCGTCTTCGACTTCGCGTCGCGCAAACGATCCGTATAGCGCCGCTCATCGCGAAATTTCAGCGGATCGAGCGGAACCTTGGGATTTTCGAGCGTCTCATATTTGCCGTCGTCGAAAAAGAACTTCAGCCGCTCCTTGGCGGCGATCTTCATGTGATAGCCGGAGGAGGGGATGACCCACTGGTTCTCTTCCAAGTCCTTGTGGAAGACCATCTCCCCGGTCTCCGGACACTTGATCCAGAGATTTTCCGGCATCTCGCGGCGGCCGAGCATGGAGTTGATCTTCGGCCGGACGTAGTTGGTAATCCAGTTCATGGCCTAGCCTTTGTCGTTCTTCCGGGCACGTGGATTTGCCTGCGGAAAATGTCGGTTATTCGGCGGCCGCCAGCCGCGACTCGCGCACGCCCTGCGCAAGCCCGCGCACTAGGGTCGCAACCGCCTCGGCGGGATCGGCGATCATCCCGCCGTCCGGCGAGAGCACGTTTGCGACCGCGTTGACGATGGCCGTGCCGACCACGACGCCGTCGGCCGCCGCTCCTATGACGCGCGCCTGGCTTGCTGTCTTCACGCCGAAACCGACACAGACGGGAAGATCCGTGTGTCGCTTGATGCGGGCTACGGCCTCGGCCACCTTCCCGGTATCCGGCAGCGCCGAGCCGGTGATGCCCGTCATCGAAACATAGTAGACGAAGCCGGACGTGTTTTCGAGCACCTTAGGTAGGCGCCTGTCATCCGTCGTCGGCGTGGCGAGCCGGATGAAATTGATACCGGCGCGAAGCGCAGGCAGGCACAGTTCCTCATCGGTCTCCGGTGGAAGATCGACGACGATCAGCCCGTCGATCCCGGCCGTCTTCGCATCGGCAAGAAACCGGTCAACACCGTAGATGTAGATCGGATTGTAGTAACCCATCATTACGATGGGGGTGGTGTCGTTTTCCGTGCGGAAGCTCCTGGCCATCTCAAGCGTTCTGGCGAGCGTCTGGCCGTTCCTGAGGGCGCGCTGGCCCGCCGCCTGGATGGCCGGGCCGTCGGCCATCGGATCCGAGAACGGCATGCCAAGCTCGATGATGTCGGCGCCTGCCTTCGGCAGGGTCTTCATGATCGAAAGCGAGGTCTCATAGTCCGGGTCGCCGCCCATGAAATAGGTGACGAGCGCCGGCCTGTTCTGCTTTTTCAGCCCGGCAAACAGTGTGTCGATGCGGGTCCCCGTCATGCCGGCTCCTTCGTTTCGCTGCGCAACCAATCGGCATAGGCCTGGTCGGCATGGGTGATTTCCGTCGCTGTGATGGCCGGTACCTCGTAAGGATGAAGCTTACGGACCGCCTTGCAGACGGCATTGAAATGCTCGGCGCGCGTCTTGAGGAGAAGGGGCACCTCCTTGGCGGTCTCGATCGCCCCCTTCCACCGGTACCGACTCGTGATTGGCGCCAAGATGTTCGCACAGGCGGCAAGCCGGTCGCTCACACAAGCGTCAGCGATCCTTCCCGCGGTCTCGCGGTCGGGGCAGTTCACCCAGATGTCGATAAAATGCGCCATCAGATCTCCATGCCCAGATGTTTCGCGACGGAGAAGATGTCCTTGTCGCCGCGCCCGGAGAGATTAACGACGATGATCTTGTCTCGGCCCATCTTCGGCGCGCGCTTCATCACCTCCGCGATCGCGTGGGAAGGCTCCAGCGCCGGAATGATGCCTTCCAGCCGCGTGAGAAGCTGGAACGCCTCCAGCGCCTCATAGTCCTGTATGGCCACATATTCGGCCCGGCCGCTCTCCTTGAGCCAGGCATGTTCCGGGCCGATGCCCGGATAGTCGAGCCCTGCGGAAATGGAATGCCCGTCCTTGATCTGCCCGTCCTCGTTCTGGAGCAGATAAGTGCGGTTGCCGTGCAACACGCCGGGTTTGCCCGCCGTCAGCGAGGCACAGTGCTCGTCGCCGTCAAGACCCTTGCCGCCGGCCTCCACGCCGATGATGGCAACCTCCTTGTCGTCAAGGAAAGGATGGAACAGGCCGATGGCGTTGGAGCCGCCGCCGAGCGCGGCCACCAGCATGTCCGGCAGCCGGCCTTCGGCCTCCATTATCTGTTCCTTCGTCTCCTCGCCGATCACCGACTGAAGATCGCGCACCATTTCCGGATAAGGGTGCGGTCCGGCGGCCGTGCCGATCAGGTAATAGGTGTCCTCGACATTGGTGACCCAGTCGCGCAGGGCCTCGTTCATGGCGTCCTTCAGCGTACCGTGGCCAGCCGTCACCGGCCGCACCTCAGCGCCGAGCAGCCGCATGCGGAAGACGTTCGGCGCCTGCCGCTCCACGTCGGTGGCGCCCATATAGACCACGCAGGGCAGGCCGAAGCGGGCCGCCACTGTGGCGGTGGCCACGCCGTGCTGGCCGGCGCCGGTCTCGGCGATGATGCGCTTCTTGCCCATGCGCATGGCAAGCAGAATCTGGCCCAGGCAGTTGTTCACCTTGTGGCTGCCGGTGTGGTTCAGCTCCTCGCGCTTGAAGTAGATCTTTGCGCCGCCGAGGTGCTCGGTCAACCGCTCGGCGAAATAAAGCGGCGACGGCCGGCCAGTGTAGTGGCGGCCAAGCTGTTTGAGCTCGGCCTTGAAGGCCGGGTCGTTCTTGGCCCTGTTCCAGTGCGCCTCAAGGTCGAGGATCAGCGGCATCAGTGTTTCGGCTACGAAACGGCCACCGAAGATACCGAACATTCCCTGTTCGTCCGGCCCCGTGCGGAAGGAATTAGGTGCGACAGGCTGGTTCATGCCGTCTCCGTTAAATTCAGGTCACGCCCGCCGTCTGCGCAGCCCGCACGGCGGCGAAGAAGGCGCGGATCTTGTCCGGGTCCTTCGTTCCCGGCGCGCTTTCCACGCCCGACGAGACATCTATGCCGCGCGGCCGCGCAAGGCGAAGCGCCGCGCCGATATTGGCGGCGTTCAGGCCACCGGAAAGCATGTAGTCCACCTGCCCGTCAAGGGAAGCGAGAAGCCTCCAGTCGAAGGTAATCCCGTTGCCGCCGGGAAGCGTGGCGCCGGCGGGCGGCTTGGCATCGAGCAGGAAGCGGTCGGCAATACCCCGATAAGCGGCGAGCGCGTCGAGGTCGCTCGCTTCGCGAACGGAGAACGCCTTCATCACGGGCAGGCCGAAGCGGGTGCGCAGCTCGGCCACGCGCTCCGGGCTTTCGCGTCCGTGAAGCTGCAGCATGTCGGGCTGCATGGTCCCGACAATATGCTCCAGCATGGCGTCGCTGGCATCCACCGACACGGCCACGGCCTGAGCCCGCCCCCGGGCAGCCTGGCGAAGGCGCGCGGCGCGCTCCGCATCGACATTACGCGGGCTTTTTTCGAAGAAGATGAAGCCGACATGACTCGCCCCGCCTTCAAGCGCAGCGGCCACGGCTTCCTCGGTCTTCAGCCCGCAGATTTTGATGTCAATCGCCATGGCGGTTGCAGTGGCACGAAATGGCGGAGGAGTCGAGGGCAGTGTCGGCCGGTACCCCGGTACTATGTGAATGATAATGGGCCTGATGTCGATAAACCAGCCAAGCGAGCCTGCTGCTGGCTATTCACCATTCTCACCCAAACCGGATTGCCTGCAGCGCAGTGCCGTTCCGCTTGAGCCAAGCCTTGCAACGCTCGGTATCCGGGCAGAGCGCGTTGCACAGCTTCCAGAACCGGGGGCCGTGATTCATCTCCTTCAGATGCGCCACTTCATGCGCCACCAGATAGTTGATGACGGGGGGCGGGGCCATCATGATCCGCCACGAAAAAGACAGCACCCCGTCCGAAGTGCAGGAGCCCCAGCGGCTGGTCGTGTCCTTGTAGCGGATCGCCTTGGCGCGCAGTCCTATCGTCTGGGTGTGGCGCGCCACCAGCGCCTCGATGTCCCGGCGCGCCTCCCGCTTGAGGAAATCCGCCACACGGCGCGGCAGATGTCGCCGGTCCCCGTTGACGACGAGCGCGGGCTGGCCTTCGACCGTCGCTACCCTAACGGTCCCCCGAACGCCAGGTTCATGCACGATTAGGTGCGCCACTCCGCGCAGCGGGATCTTTATGCCCGGGCGTACGAGCGGCTGTTCGGGGAGCTTCTTCAGCCGCTCTTCAAGCCAGCCGTGATGGCGCTCCAGAAATCGCTGCACTTCGTGCAGCGATACGCCCGGCGGTATCGTGACCCGCAGTTCGCTTCCTCTCGGCGCGATGCGGAGGATCAGCCGGCGGGCGCGGCCGTTTTCCACGATCCTCAGCGGCAGTTCGCGCCCGGCCACCCGATGGATGTGTCCGGCTGGCGGGGAGGCCTTCAAGGGAGCGCGCTGGAGGGGGCGGTACGGCATTCCGGCACCATAAGCGATTCGCAATTGTTTTGCGCAATTCCGGAGAGAAAGCTGGCGTCCACTTTTTCCCGGGATTGCGCTGAGGAGCCGTCGCCGAAACCCGGCCCGAACAAAGAAACGGCGCCCTGAAGGGCGCCGAACATGCTGGAGGTCGGACTGTGCGTGCTCAGTTCAGGTCCGTCACGCTGGAGCCGGTGTCGTCAGGGCCTCGGCTGGCCCTGTTCCTGCGCTCCTGCATGAAGCGGTCGAACTCCTCCTGGTCCTTGGCGCGGCGCAGCTCACGTACATACTCGTCAAACTCGTCGCGCATGGCATCGAGCTTGCGGCGCTCTTCCGCCAGGCGCTCCAACTCCTTCTCACGCCATTCGTCGAAGGCGATGTTGCCCGTGCGCGCATGGGCGCGGCTGGCGCGGCGGCAATTTACAAACATGCCGTCGGTGGCGCGATTCACGTCCCGCTTGAAGTCTCCGAGGCGGTCGCCCCACAGGATGTAAGCCAGCATCGCGAGTCCCAGCGGCCACCAGACCATGAAGCCGATCACCATGATGGCGATCGTCGCCGGCGTCCAAGCCGGGCGGATAAGGGCAGAATGGGTCATCGTCAGCAGTTCCTCATTGGGGTTGTCGGGGGCGCGGCCGCTAAATCTGACATGGTAAGGGCCATATCGGCTTTCAAGATACGCCACACCAAAAAGCGAATTCCGCAGGAACGTCTTTTTCCTACTAGGCGAAATCAAAACGAGGGATGCCGCATGCGCGGCTCAGATCGCGGCCCGAGTCTCAGCCGCTGCAGCGATCCACCAGAGATGCCGTTACACGCAGGATGAGATCAATGTCCTGCGGGCGTGAAAGGCGGTGATCTCCGTCCCGGATGAGGGAGAGGGTGACGTCGTCGGCCGGCAGATGCTCAACGAGGCGCATGGCGTGCGTATAGGGCACGTCCGGATCGACCATGCCCTGCAGGATGTGCACGGGGCAATGGGTGTCAATGATTCCCTTGAGCACCCGGTTTGCGCGGCCATCCTCGAAGAGGGCTCTGGTATAGATATTGGGTTCCGGTGAATACTCGGAAGCCTCCTCGATATAGCCCTGTTCCTCCAGGGCTCGGCGCTGCTCTTCCGTGAGCTTGGGCTCCATCAGCTCGGTGGTGAAGTCCGGCGCCGGCGCCAGCAGCAGCAATCCGCAGACCCGCGCGCCTTCGCCGGCCTTGTGCAACTCCTCGATCATGCGCAGCGCGATCCATGCGCCCATGGAAGAACCGACGAGGATCTGCCTTCCGGTCGTGAAGTGTCGGAAGACGGCAAGGCTCTCGGAAAGCCAGCGCGAAATGGTGCCCTCGATGAACACGCCGCCTGATTCGCCATGGCCGGAATAGTCATGCCGCGTGCAGGCGAGACCGCGCTCGCCCGCCCAGGCGTCGAGCGCCGCGGCCTTCGTGCCGCTCATGTCCGAGCGGTAGCCCCCAAGCCATACGAGCCCCGGCATATTTCCCGGCCGGTGACGTACGGCGATCGGGTTGCCTCCGACATCGATGAAGACCGGCTCGTCTCGGTTCATGGTGATGCTCCCTGGCAAATGCAGGTTTCCTTAACAGGAGCGGGCGCTCGATTGCGCCTCGGTTGAGCGCGCTTCCGTCGTGATTCTTTGCCCCGGTTATGCTATTGACACAGCATACGGCAAGCCCACATACGCGTCGCTTGCCGTTGGGGTAACGCATTTCGTCAACGATTGAGGAGACAACGACCATTCGCAGACCATTCAAAGCGCCGCCGACCGTCAAGGAAGGTCCCCGCGCCAATCGCGAGATCCGGGTTCCCCGGGTTCAGCTTATCGATGAGGAGGGTAAAAATCGGGGCATCGTATCGATCGAGGATGCGCTGGAGGCCGCCCAGGAGGCAGGCCTAGACCTCGTCGAGGTGTCGCCGAATGCCGATCCGCCCGTCTGCAAGATCGCCGATCTCGGCAAACTCAAATATATGAGCCAGAAAAAGGCAGCCGAGGCGCGCAAGAAACAAAAGACCATCGAGATCAAAGAAATCAAGATGCGGCCGAACATCGACACTCATGATTATGAGACAAAGATGAAGGCCGTGCGCCGCTTCTTTGAAGAGGGCGACAAGGTGAAGCTTACCTTGCGCTTCCGTGGCCGTGAGATGGCCCATCTGGAGCTTGGCATGAAACTTCTCGAGCGCGTTCGCGAGGACGTGCAAGAAATTGCCAAGGTCGAGGCGGAGCCCAAGCTCGAGGGCCGTCAGATGATGATGGTGCTCGCTCCCCGATAAATCGGCCGTAGGCCGGGTGCCGCAGGCGCCCGCCTTGCCCGCCGAGAAGCGGATGGTTGCGCTTTTGCGGTACTGCCGCTATAACGCCGCGTCTTTCGAGCCGCCCGGCAGGGCATGCCGTGGCGGCTCCGAATGCTTCCGGGCCTTGGCCCGGCCAACGAACAGGCGCTGAAGCGCCCATAAGGAGAAGCAAAATGCCCAAGCTGAAGACAAAATCGGCCGCCAAGAAGCGGTTCAAGGTGACCGCCACCGGCCGGGTCAAGGTGCAGGCCGCCGGCAAGCGCCATGGCATGATCAAGCGTTCCAACAAGTTCATCCGCAACGCGCGCGGCACGATGGTGCTTTCCGATCCCGACACGAAGATCGTGAAGCCCTTCATGCCCTATAGTTTCTAGCGGTTTCAGGAACGAAGGAGTTTCGTCATGGCACGCGTGAAGAGGGGCGTAACCGCCCACGCCAAGCACAAGAAGGTCCTGAAAGCCGCCAAGGGCTTCTACGGCCGCCGCAAGAACACGATCCGCATCGCCAAGCAGGCGGTGGAGCGTTCGCTGCAGTATGCCTATCGCGACCGCCGGAACAAGAAGCGCAATTTTCGCGCGCTGTGGATCCAGCGCATCAATGCTGCCGCCCGCGAGCATGGGCTGACCTATGGGCGCCTGATCGACGGGCTGAACAAGGCGGGCATCGAGATCGACCGCAAGGTGCTGGCCGACATGGCCGTGCGCGAGCCGCAGGCTTTCGCCGCCATCGTGGCCAAGGCCAAGAAGGCGCTCGAATATCTGAAGGATACCACGCCGAACCAGTTTGAGAGCGCTGTCGCTTAAGCCCAGCGCTCCCGGACAGAGGCAGTAATTCGGGAACCCGCGCTGGTAGGGCTGGCGCGGGTTTTTTCGTTGAGGATGGGTTTAGAGGGGCGATAGGGATGGCAAGGCTTGCCAAGGAGGGTTGGCCGGATGCTCCCTCGCAGCACGCGCTGGCGGAACTGCAGCGTCTTCTCGCCTCGGGCGAGAGGAAGCGCATTGCCTCGGCTGTCCTCAATGGGCGCAGGATCTGGATCAAGCGCTATGACACTGAGCGCAAGCCGCTGGCAAAGCGCCTGCACGAACTGCTTTCCCCGCTTGCTCCGAAAGCGTTCATGCGCGCCTCGCCGCTGGTCAATGCGCAGCGTGCGGTTGAACGCGAGCTGCGCAAGATGGAGGCATTCCGCACTGCCGGTTTCGCAGTGCCGCCGCTGGTCTGTAGCGGGGAAGCCGTGATCGTCCTCGGCCATGTGAACGGCATCGCAGCCGGTGCGCTCCTGGAGCTGCGGGAAACCGATCCGCAGGCCCATGATGACCTGCTTATCGGCACGGCGGCGGCCCTTGGCCGCGTTCACGCCGCTGGCCTTTGCCACGGCCGACCTCATGTGCGCGACATGTTCCTGGAAGAGGGCCGATGGGGGTTCATCGACTTTGAGGAGGAGCCGGAGGCAGTCATGCCGCTGCGCACGGCGCAGGCCCGAGATCTGTGGCTGCTTTTCCTGCAGATTTCCTCGCGCGCCCTTTTACCGGAGACGCAGGACAAGGCACTGGCCGCTTATCTCGCCAACGCACCGGCCGGTGTGCTGGATGCGCTTCTTCCGATCGTCGGCTTCTTTTCGCCCTTGCTTCCGCCGCTCGCCTTGTTGGAAAAGATGGCGGCACTCGGCAGCGACGGGCGCCGCATCCTGAAGGGGACGGAGTTCTTGAAGCGTGCCCTCTCGCAGGAGAGCGCACCTGCCGGTCAGCGGCAAGGTGCGGCCGTGCTGACCGAGGGGGTGAAGGAAGGACCATGAACGACTTGGACCAACTCGAAAGAACGATCCTTGCGGAGATTTCCGCAGCCGGCGACGAGCAGGCTCTGGAAGCCGTTCGCGTGGCGGCGCTCGGCAAGAAGGGCTCCGTTTCGGAGAAGCTGAAGATGCTGGGTTTGATGTCGCCCGAGGAGCGGAAGGTGATGGGCGCCGCCATCAACGGGCTCAAGGACCGCGTGACCGAAGCACTCAGTGTACGCCGGGCAGAACTGCGCGAAGCGGCCATCGCGGCGCGGCTCGAGCGCGAGAAGGTCGATGTGACGCTGCCCGTGCCGCGCGCGCCGGCCGAACGCGGCCGCATCCACCCCATCACCCAGGTGATCGACGAAATCGCTGCCATTTTCGGCGACCTCGGCTTTTCGATCGCCGAGGGACCGGACATCGAGACGGATTACTACAACTTTACCGCGCTCAACTTCCCCGAAGGGCATCCGGCCCGGGAGATGCACGATACCTTCTTCTTCGAGCCGGACGAGAAGGGTGAGCGCAAGCTTCTGCGCACGCATACTTCGCCTGTGCAGATTCGCACCATGGAAGCCCAGAAGCCGCCCATTCGCATCGTCATCCCCGGCAAGACCTACCGCGCGGACTCGGACGCCACCCACACGCCCATGTTCCATCAGCTCGAGGGGTTGGTGATCGACCGGACGGCCAACGTCGCCAACATGAAGTGGGTGCTGACCGAGTTCTGCAGGGCCTATTTCGAGGTGCCGCAGATCAACATGCGCTTCCGGCCGAGCTTCTTCCCCTTCACGGAACCGAGCCTTGAGGTGGACATCCAGTGCGACCGCTCCAAGCCCGGCGAGATCCGTTTCGGCGAGGGCAACGACTGGCTGGAGATCCTCGGCTGCGGCATGGTGCACCCGAATGTGCTGCGCTATGGCGGGCTCGACCCGGACGAGTACCAGGGCTTCGCCTGGGGCATGGGCATCGACCGCATCGCCATGCTGAAATACGGCATGCCGGACTTGCGCGCCTTCTTCGACGCCGACGTGCGCTGGCTGGAGCACTACGGTTTCCGCCCGCTCGACCTGCCGACGCTGTTCGGCGGTCTGAGCTCGTGAGCCGATGCCGACGCTGCTTATATGGAGGGGATACAAATTCCGCTTCTATTCATCTGATGCGTTCGAACCGCCTCATGTTCATACTGCGACGGATGGAAAGCCTGCCAAGGTCTGGTTGCGGAGTTTGGAGGTAGAGTACCAGTACGGTTACAATGAGCGCGAGATGAAGGAACTCTTGGCGATCGTTTCGGAGAACCGCGATGCCTGGATCGGAGCGTGGAATGAGTTCTTCGGATTTTGAGACAGAAGAAACGCGCCCCGTTGCCGCATGGTGCGATGACGAATATGTCTACGCCACTTTGGCAGACGGGCGCCGGATCAGGGCTCCTATATGGTGGTATCCCTTCCTGGAGAAGGCTTCTCCGGAAGATCGGGCCGTTGTCGAGCTTCAGTTCAGCGGAATTTGGTGGCCGGTCATGGACGAGGGCATTTCCGTAAAGGCCATGCTTCTCGGCTGGAAGGCTCCAGGTGCGAAGAAGCCCCGAAAGGCCGCTTGAATTCAATCACTCCAACCCGGGCACTGCCCGCCTGCGCCTCCTGCGCGACGCTATCAGGCTGAAAAATGAAATTCACTCTCTCCTGGCTCAAGGATCACCTCGACACCGACGCTTCGCTCGATCAGATCGTGGAAACCCTTACCATGATCGGGCTTGAGGTCGAGTCCGTCGACGACAAGAAGGCGCTGAAGCCCTTCGTCATCGCCAGGGTGCTAACGGCCGAGAAACATCCGGACGCCGACCGGCTCAAGGTGCTGACGGTGGACAAGGGCGACGGCAAGCCCATACAGGTGGTCTGCGGCGCCCCGAACGCGCGCGCCGGGCTGATCGGCGCCTTCGCAGCGCCCGGAACCTATATCCCCGGCACTGATATCACGCTGTCAGTCGGTAAGATCCGCGGCGTGGAGAGCCACGGCATGATGTGCTCGGAACGCGAGCTGATGATCTCCGACGACCACGACGGCATTATTGAGCTGCCGGAGGATGCTCCTGTGGGGGCGTCCTTTGCCGAGTGGGCGAAGCTGGACGATCCGGTGATCGAGATCGGCCTGACGCCCAACCGGCCCGACTGCACCGGCGTTCACGGCATTGCGCGCGACCTTGCCGCGGCCGGCCTCGGGCGGCTGAAGGATCACGTGGTGGAGCCCGTCGAGGGCGGGGGTGAATCTCCCGTCAAGGTCCACATAGAGGCCCCTGATCTCTGCCGCACTTTTGCAGTCCGCCTGGTGCGTGGCGTGAAGAACGGCCCCTCGCCAAAATGGATGCAGCAGCGGCTGAAGGCAATTGGTCTGCGCCCGATCAACGCGCTGGTGGACATCACCAACTATCTCACCTTCGACCGCGGACGCCCGCTCCATGTCTTCGACGCGGCGAAGGTCAAGGGCGACCTCGTGGTGCGCCGGGCCGTTGCCGGCGAGACGCTTCTGGCACTCGACGGCCGGGAATACAGGCTCGGCGCCGATATGTGCGTGATCGCTGACGACAACGGTGTGGAATCCATCGCTGGCGTCATGGGCGGTGAACACTCCGGCTGCGACGAGAACACTACGGACGTGCTGATCGAGGCGGCCGTCTGGGAGCCGATCAGCGTGGCGCGAACGGGCCGCGAGCTCGGCATCATCACCGATGCGCGCTACCGCAATGAGCGCGGTATAGACCCGGCCTTCAACGAGCCAGGACTCGAGCTTGCGACCCGCATGGTGCTGGATCTGTGCGGCGGTCAGCCCACCAGAAGCTATGTGGCCGGCCGGCGCTACGACCCGGCCGAGCGCAAGGTGGTTTCCTTTCCGGTTTCGGAGGTGAAACGGCTGACCGGTCTCGACGTGCCGAAGGCGGAAAGTCTCGCCATTCTGAAACGGCTCGGCTTCGAGCCGCAGGGCGAGGGTGATGTGGTGGATGTCATCGTCCCCTCCTGGCGGCCGGATGTGGATGGCAAGGCCGACCTCGTGGAAGAGGTGATGCGCGTCCACGGCGTCGACAGGATCGAGCCGCAGGTGATGGTCTCGAAGGAGACGGTGGGCGGGCGCATTCTCACCACGGCACAGCTTCGCACACGCCACGCCAAGCGCGCGCTCGCCGTGCGCGGCATGATGGAGGCGGTGACTTGGTCCTTCATCCCCGATGGTCACGCGCGGCTCTTCGCGGACAATCGCCGCCTCATCCGGCTTGCCAATCCTATCGCGTCCGATATGTCAACTATGCGACCCTCGCTGCTTCCGGGGCTGATCGCCGCCGCCCAGCGCAATGCGGACCGCGGATTCGGCGACGTGGCGCTGTTCGAGGTCTCCAGCGCCTATGAAGGCGACCGACCGGAGGATCAGCGGCTGGCTGCAGCCGGCATCCGCCGCGGTACCGCGCGGATGGAGCGCCAGGGCCGCCACTGGGCGGGCAATGCCGCGCCTGTGGACGTTTTCGAGGCCAAGGCCGATGCGTTCGCGGTTCTGGAAGCGTGCGGCGCGCCGGTGGACAAGCTGCAGATCGAGGCAGGCGGGCCATCCTGGTATCACCCCGGTCGCTCGGGCACGATCAAGCTCGGGCCGAAGAACGTCCTCGGGACCTTCGGCGAGTTCCATCCGAGGACGCTCGAGGAGATGGACGTCTCCGGGCCGCTGTGCGGCTTCGAAATCTTCATCGATGCGATCCCCGAGCCTAAGGCGCGCGCCACACGCACCAGGCCGCGGCTGGACGTCTCGCCCTTCCAGGCCGTCAAGCGCGACTTCGCCTTCATTGTCGGCAAGGATGTCGCGGCGGCAACCGTCACGCGCGCCGCAGCGGCCGCCGACAAGAAGCTGATCGCGGGCGTCAATGTCTTCGACGTGTTCGAGGGCGCTTCTCTCGGCCCGGACAGGAAGTCCATCGCCGTCGAGGTCACCATCCAGCCTGTGGAACGGACGCTGACCGACGAGGATTTTGAGGCTCTGGCCGGAAAGATCGTGGAGAATGTCGGCAAGCAGACCGGCGGCGTGCTGAGGAGATAGCAAGCGGGCACACCTGCATATCGCAGATGGACCTACCGACCCTTTGCCAAGCTGCTTTGCCTGATTTTCCATCGTAGTCTTGGCAAGCGCGCAGATGCGCTTCAGTCCGCGATAGACGTTGGCTTCGTCCGACCTGATATCGCGAATGATCTCGCGCAGTTCAGCGATCCGGGCCGTATCGCCGTCCTGCTCCGACGGGCGCTATCGATGACAAAGCCCTGACGCGAACTGGACGAGCACTGCTGAGGGGATAGCTCCCCGCCACTCGGAGGACAGCGCCAATGAAGTTGCGCAATTCGGCGGAGCGCTACGGTCTCGTTGCAATCGTCCTTCATTGGGCGATCGCGGTGCTTGCGTTCGGGCAGATCGGCCTCGGGCTTACCATGATGCGGGTCGAAAGCCAGCGCTTGGCTTTCGACCTCATCCAGTGGCACAAATCCACCGGCTTCCTGATCTTCGGCCTGTTCGCCCTCCGGCTTGCCTGGCGGCTCGCCAATCCTCTGCCGCGGCAGCCGGCCTCGCTTCGGCCGTGGGAGCGGCGGCTCGCCGCGGTAGTTCACCGCCTGCTCTATGCTCTGTTCCTTGCCCTGCCTTTTTCAGGCTGGACGCTGGTTTCCGCCTCTGTGCTCGGCATCCCCACGCTGGTCTTCGGGCTTTTCCTGCTTCCGCATCTGCCTGTCGAAATATCCGAGCCGAACGAAAACTTCTGGCGGTTCGTCCACCACCTTCTCGCCTATGCAGCCATTGCACTGATTGCCGGGCATGCGCTGGCTGCGCTGCGCCACCACTTCATCCTCAGGGACGAAACGCTGAAGCGGATGCTTCATCCCGTCCGCCGCACGAAACCGTGACTGGCAGGTGACGGCAGCGCGTCGGATAGTTCCGGCTCGGAACGACGATGATGCCGACGCGCATAATTGCACTTGTGATCTTCCTGCTTCTTGGCGCGCCGTCGCGCGCGCAGGTGCCTTCGCTGTCCGAGGCGGCAGGGCGTTACAGCCTCGTTGCGGACCATTCCAGCCTTGCATTCACGGTTTCCGCAGTAGGCGGACCGGGTATCGAGGGCCGGTTCATGCGCTTCGACGGAAATATCGACATCCCTATGGACGATATGGAGCGCGCCCGCGTGATGATCACCATCTATCCGGAGAGCGTGACGACGGGACAGGAGCGGATCGACAACTTCCTCAAGTCGGATGCCGTTTTCGATACAGCGAACGAGAAGGCAATCACCTTCGTCTCGACCCATGTAACCCGCACCGGTGAGGACACGGCTGTCATCGAAGGTAATCTCACCGCGCGCGGCCGCACCTTTGGAGAAACCTTCAACGTTCAGCTTGCGGAGTTCCGTGGCACCGAAATCCGGTTACACGTCGAGGGTCAGGTGTACCGCTCCCGCTACGGCATGGATGTGGGAACGCCGCTCTACTCCAATGTCGTCGACTTCGACATGGATCTTGCAGTGGTGCGCCGATAGGCCCGAATGAGAGTAAGGAGAGCGCATGTTCCGCCCAGCGGCGCTGCCCGGCACCGCCGGAACGGCGTAACCCGTCATTCGTCGGCTATGGATGCGGAAACGGAGTGCGGCTGCGATCGCCAGTCTTGCCCCGGGTAGAGTGCATTCCGGGCAATAGTGATCACTGCGCCTGGAAACGAAAATTCGGAGCGCAGTGATGTCGCAAGCCTGAAGGCTTCTGGGCGCCCGAGTTACTCGGCGTCCTTTGCCGAGTGGGCGTTGAGGAGGCCATACTTCTCCTCGCCAATATCATCGAGCAAGGCAAGCTGCGTCTCGAGGAAGTCGATGTGGCCCTCCTCGTCGGCAAGCAGCTCCTCGAAAAGCTTCATCGAGACGTAGTCGCCCGCTTCCTGGCAGATTTCGCGCGAGCGCTTATAGGAGGTGCGGGCGTCGTACTCGCCGGCCAAATCCGCCTCCAGCACTTCCTTTACGTTCTGCCCGATTCTGAGCGGCGCCACCGTCTGCAGATTGGGATGCCCTTCCAGGAAGATAATGCGCTGGATCAGCTTGTCAGCGTGATGCATCTCCTCAATGGATTCGGCGCGCTCCTTCTCCGCCAGCTTGGTGTAACCCCAATCCTCTAGGAGACGGTAGTGCAGCCAGTACTGGTTTACGGCGCCAAGCTCCAGGAAAAGAGCCTCGTTAAGCCGCTCTATGACCCTTGTATCGCCTTTCAATGAACCTGCTCCCGAACTTTTCCCGCAAGGCGCGGACACGATCCAAATATGTCACGATCTCCGCGTCGCTACCATGGTTGTTGCGGTGGTACTCCTCCGTTACACGGATAATGGTTTCCACCACATTTGGAAAGCACCCGCAGCAGCGGCCACGCTTCGACATGGCATGATAAATTTTCGCGGGCACGATTAGTTGCCACGGATCTTCATCAAGCATGGCGACAATGGTCGCCTCGATTTCCTTCTGCGTGATGATGTTGCAGTGGCAGACGAGCATGGCTTTCCGCTGGACCGGCCGGGAATAGGCATTGTTATGACCGTGAACATATCTACTCCGATCGAAACCTGAGTTGCAAGGTCAGCTTGAGCGGAAAGCGAAATGTAGCAGCGTCAGCTCTGCACCGAGTGCAGCGGAGCCCGTGCAAAGATGAGGCACTCCCGGACTCCGCCTATCGCCGCGTCCGGGTTTAATCCGGGGCCATCCCGGCGCTACTGGTTGATTTCGGGCTCGACGAGCTTTGCCAGGCTTCGCAGCGATTCCTGCCAGCCGAGATAGCATGCTTCCGCTGGAATGAGGTCGGGCACACCCTCCTGGACGATGTTCAGCTCGGTGCCCACTGACACCTTTTTCAGGTCCACTGTCACATGCATTTCGCCGGGCAGGTTGGGGTCGTCGAACGTGTCCGTGTAGCGCAGGCGCTTGCCGGGTACGAGCTCGAGATATTGGCCGCCGAACGAGTGGCTCTTGCCTGTCGTGAAGTTTCGGAAGGACATTCTGAACATACCGCCAGTCGTTGGCTCAAGATGGTGCACGGTGCAGGTGAACCCATTGGGCGGAAGCCATTTGGCAAGCGCGTCAGCCTCGATGAAAGCGCGATAGACCTTCTCGCGGCTGGCGGTCAGAACGCGGTGCAGGCGGATGGTGCTGGGCATTGCTTTCATCCTCGTGATTGATGGAACCGTGGTGACTGCCGATCAACACCCAAAGGACGAACGAGGCTCGGCCGCTCCGACACCGTGACTGTAATTATAGAGGCCATTGCCGCTTCTATATCCGGCATGAATGTGAGGGCTTCTCCCATTGCCGGATGTCCGTGTGTTTTCAGGAAGCATGTAGCTGGGTCGCAGTCGGCGGAGAGCGGTGATCGCTGCGGGGCGCCAGGCGATGTTCCGGAGGGTCTGATTATCTGTAATGGCCATGCTCACGGCACCGCGTCTATGGGCGCGGCGGCTGCTCGGCGTAAGCTGCGGTTCCGGAAAGGGGCTTTACTGCTCGAGGACGGCGCCGACCAGAAGATTGTTCTCGTCACGCAGGCTCACCCAGCGGCCGGTGTGGTTGCTCGCCTGCCGCTTGAGATAGGTATAGCCTGTATGACTCCACAGCTTCACTTCGCTGTTGAGGTTGTCGAGGATGTAGTCGCCCCGGTCAGTGCGCACAGTAAGGACCGCATGACCCTCGCCGTCACGCTTGCGCACGACGGTGATCAGGAGATTGGAGAGCGATATGCCCGCGTCGTGCAACCGGCGCCGCTTTTCCAGCACGTAGTCTTCGCAGTCGCCGATACCGTTTACCGGATAGGTCCAGACCTCTTCACGGCCGTAGATATTGATGTCGCTGTCCGGCTTCACAGCGCGGTTAACCGCCGCGTTGACGGCCACGATCTTGTTCCAGAGCGCGGGTGTTACCTTGAGCGGGCCGGTGTCGCGTGGCCTAATCGCGCATTCCTGCGGTCTCTTCTGGCAGAACTCGTAATGGCCGATCGGCTGGGAGGTTACGGAGCCGGTAACCATTAGCCCGGAGCTCTCCGCTGGACTGCTCGTCAGGCCGGGGGCCAAACACAATACTATAGCGGTGACGATACCCGCCCGCCTGGCAGCCATAAAAGCCGCTCCCCAACAATTTATTCTACGTTAAGGATAAATTAACGAAGTTGAGAGGGCTCTTGTCAATGGAAAAAGTCCACCATCCTCTACTATGGTTACCAGGTGAGGATAGATTGCGGGGATAACGGGGAAGGCGGCACTAGCGAGGCCGTTTCTTCTTCCGCGTTTCTCCGCCGCCGTGAACGGCAAGAAAATCAATGATCCTGGGTAGAATGGCCGAACGGAAGCGCGAGCCGCTGAAAACGCCATAGTGGCCGACATCCGGCTCAAGGTGGTGGCCGCGCAGGGACTGCGGAATATTGACGCAGAGATCATGGGCGGCCTCGGTCTGTCCCAGGCCCGAGATGTCGTCCTTCCCGCCTTCGATGGTGAGCAGCGCTACCGAACGGATAGCGGAAGGATCGACTGGCTCGCCGCGATGGATCATCTCGCCGCGGGGAAGCGCGTGGCGGATGAAGACCGTATCGACCGTCTGCAAGTAGAACTCCGCCGTCAAGTCCATCACCGCCAGATATTCGTCGTAGAACGCGCGGTGTTTTTCGGCTGAATCGCCGTCTCCCTGAACCAGATGCAGGAAGAATTCTTTGTGGGCGAGGATGTGCCGGTCGAGATTCATGCTCATGAATCCCGAAAGCTGCAGGAATCCGGGGTAGACTGGCCGTTGAAAGCCTGGGTGCGGCCAGGGCACCTGCATGATGACATTGTCGCGGAACCAATCGAGGCCCTTTTCCTGAGCCAGATGGTTGACGGCCGTCGGGTTGCGCCGCGTGTCGATGGGACCGCCCATGAGAACCATGGCGGCGGGCGGGTTCGGATCGCCCCGCGCCTCCATCAGCGCAACCGCCGCCAGCACCGGAACGGATGGCTGGCATACGGCCATCACCGAGGCGCCAGGACCCAAATGGGCGAAGATGTCTACGAGGTAGTCGATGTAATCGTCGAGGTCGAAACGCCCGTCCGATAGGGGCACCATGCGCGCGTCGGTCCAGTCGGTGATGTAGACGTCGGCGTGGGGCAGCATCGCCTCCACCGTGCCGCGCAGAAGGGTTGCATAATGCCCCGACAGCGGCGCGACGATCAAAAGCTTGGTGTCGGGCCACCGGCGGAGGGGCAAGTCACGCTCGAAGTGGATCAGCCGGCAGAAGGGGCGCGCCCATACCTCCCTTTCCCGGACGGCGACCGTCTTACCATCCACCACCGTTTCGGTGATGCCGAATTCCGGCTTTCTGTAGCGGCGGGTGGTGCGCTCGAAAACCTCCGCTGCGGCTGCTATGGAGCGGCCCCAGATGGTGTTTGCGAAGGGGTTAGCGGGATTGGAGTAGAAGAGCCGCACCGCATCCGCAAAGGCCCTCCCCGGCTGCAATGCGGCGTGCTGGAGCTCGTAGAGCTGATAATACATCGCAGATCGTCCCGCAGCAGATCAGGCGGGCAGCGGCAGGATGGCTTTCATGCCCTACACACTAGCGCGGTTTTGCTGCGATGCAATAGAGGTGGCCGGAGATTTCAGACCCGCGCCTCAAAAGGCCGGCCACGGGTGCTCGCAGAAGGCGCGGCTGATGTGCGCGATCAGCCCTCGAAGCCTTCCACGAGAACCACGTCCGCCTCGGCCACTTCCTGACGGATCGCCTTAGCCTTCTGATACTCTGGAGAGTTGTAGCAATCCTTGGCGTGCTGGAAGGATGGGAACTCGATCACCACGTTGCGGCCCCGTCCTTTGCCTTCCAGCGCCTCGTAATGGCCGCCCCGGGCGAGGAATTTTGCGCCGTAACACTCGAAGGCGGGCTTTGCCGCGGCGACGTAATCCTTGTAGCGCTTGGCATCGCGCACATCCACATGAGCAATCCAGTAGGCTTTGGGCATTTCCTCTTCCCCTTTCGCTCAACCGTCGGCGGCCACCATCTCCTCGAGAATGGCCTGGGCGGCAGCCTGGCGGTCAGTCGCGCCAATGATGGGCCGGGCCACGACAAGATGGCTTGCGCCCGCGCGGATGGCATCGCCCGGCGTGACGACCCGTTTCTGGTCGCCGGCCGCAGCACCCGCGGGCCGTATGCCGGGCGTGACCACGGCCATGTCCGGGCCGACGATGCCGCGCACTATGGCCGCCTCGGCGGCAGAGCACACCAGGCCGCCCATACCGGCATCGCGTGCCTGTTCCGCGCGGCGCCGCACGAGCGTCTCTGGGTCGTGGGCGTAACCTGCTTCGGCCAGGTCCTCTGCATCCATGGAGGTCAGCACCGTAACCCCGAGCAGGCAAAGGCCGGAGCCTTCGGCGGCAGCCACCGCGGCACGCATAGCCTTCGGATAGGCATGAACCGTGAGCATCGTTACACCCAGCCGGGCAACGCTTTCCACGCCCCGGGCAACGGTGTTGTCGATGTCGAGAAGCTTCAGATCCAGGAAGACCTTCTTGCCCGCCTGCACAAGCTCCTGGGCAAAGCCGAGACCTCCTGCGAAAGCGAGCTGATAGCCGATCTTGTAGAAGGCGACCATCTCGCCCAGTTCGCCCACGGCCTTTTCCGCCTCCGCCACGCTCTGCAGGTCAAGACCGACGATCAGTCGCTCGCGCATATGGGTCATCTCACCTCCGCCCGTCTGGAAAACAGCACCGCATGCTCTATCAGCGTGCTGCAGACCCTGGCCATGGCCTTGCGAAGCCGTTCCTCAACAAAATCGCCGTTCTCGTCGAAAGCTTCGGCGCCGCGCGGCACGGAGCATTGCGGCGTGATCACATGAGCCTGACAGTGAACCAGAACGCTGCGCAGATGGGTGATGGCGCGAACGCCTGCATACATGCCATCGGAGGAGGAGCACAGCCCGACCGGCTTGCCGGCGAAAGCCCGCATAGGTCGGCCCTGCGCATCTGCCTTGACGCGGCTCACCCAGTCGATGGTGTTCTTCAACAGCGGTGGCAGCGAGGAATTGTATTCGGGCGTTGCGATCAGCAGGCCGTCATGGGCGGCAATCATATGCGCGAGCTTGACAGCATTTTCCGGCACGCCCTTCTCCCGCTCCAGGTCCTGGTTCATCAGGGGTAGGGGATAGTCGGCAAGCGAGATACGGGTCACTTCGGCCCCCTGCAGGACCAGTTCCTTCACGGCCGCATCGGCGGTCTTGCCGCTGAAGGCGCCTGTGCGGATCGATCCGGCAAAGACCAGAATTCGCGGAGTCATGAACAACCTCCGGGCTGTCCGCTCTATAAGAGATTCAGGCGGCGGCGCAACCTGCCACGAGTGGCGCCGGTGCCTCTCGATCCCACCGCTTCCGGTAGGCAGGTCAATGCTTCACCCGGCGATAGATCCAAAGCTGGGTCGGCGGGATGTTGCGGAGAACGAAGTCGAAATGCTCTACCGTATAGTCGCCGCGCCCGGGGGGAATGGGCGATCTCGGGCCATAGGTGAGCTGGATCACCGGGCGGCCGGCCGGAATGCGCCCCAAAAGGCCGTTCAGATAGCGGATGCGCGCCTCCACGGGGAAATTGAGCAGCGGCACGCCGGAGATGACGCAATCGAAGAGAGGCGGAGCGTCGGGGCCGAGCGTGCGGTCAAGGTCGAAGGCGTCGCCCTCGATCACGTTGACGCGAGGGTGGTTGCGGCGCAGATGCTGGACGAAGTCGGACGAGTATTCAATGGCGTAGAGATTTTCCGGTTTCACACCCCGCGCCAGAATGGCGCGCGTGATCACGCCGGTGCCGGGGCCTGTCTCGAGCACCGGTAGGCCTGAGCTTGTGTCGATAACCGAGGCCATGCGGCGCGCGGTGGTGCTGCTCGTGGGGATGATGGAACCGACGGCCTTCGGATGGTCGATCCAGCCCCGGAAAAAGCGCAGCTCTTCTCCAAAGCGATCCGCAATCGCCTTGCGAACACCCAAGCTCTTGCTCATCGGCAGCCTCCAATCCCGTATCGAGCCGGGTCCTATACCCTTCGCTCACCGAAGGATTCGAAGAAATCCTTCATGCGCGAGAAGAAGCCCGTCGATTGGGGGCTGTTCTCATGGGAGGATATCCGCTCAAATTCCTCAAGCAGCTCCCGCTGCCGTCGCGTCAGGTTCTGCGGCGTCTCCACCGTTACCTGAATGTAAAGGTCGCCCACCTGCGGTTGCCTCAGCACGGGCATGCCCTTGCCGCGCAGGCGGAACTGGCGGCCGCTCTGGGTTCCCTCTGGAACCTTCACGCGCGTCTGCGTGCCGTCGAGCGTGGTGACCTCGAACGAGCCGCCGAGCGCCGCTGTGGTCATGGAAATGGGCACCTTGCAGTAAAGATCGGCGCCGTCGCGCTGGAAGAACTCGTGCGGCTTGATGGAAAGGAAGATGTAGAGATCGCCAGGCGGCCCGCCGCGAAGACCCGCCTCGCCCTCGCCGGCCAGCCGGATGCGCGTGCCATCCTCGATGCCAGCGGGTATGTTGACCGAAAGAGTCCGCTCCTCCGTAACCCGGCCCTGGCCGGAGCATTTGGGACACGGATCCCTGATGATTTCGCCGCGGCCCTGGCACTGCGGGCAGGTGCGCTCGATAGAGAAGAAGCCCTGAGCGGCGCGCACTCGGCCCGCGCCGTGGCACATGGAGCATTGCGCCGGAGACGAGCCGGGCTTCGCGCCGGTACCGGAACACTCCTTGCATGTGGCGGAGGTGGGGACGTGGATCTGCGCCGTCTTGCCGGTGTAGGCCTCCTCCAGCGTGATCTCCATATTGTAGCGCAGATCGGCACCGCGGTCGCGGCCGCTGGAGCGGCGGGCGCGACCGCCCATGATGTCGCCAAAAATGTCCTCGAAGATGTCCGCAAAACCGCCGGGGCTGAAGCCCGCGTTGCGCCCGCCGCCCATGCCGCCATTCTCGAATGCCGCATGGCCATAGCGGTCATAGGCCGCGCGCTTCTGCGGGTCGCGCAGGCATTCGTAGGCTTCGTTGATTTCCTTGAACTTTTGCTCGGCTTCCTTATCGCCCGGATTGCGATCCGGGTGATACTTCATGGCAAGCTTGCGGAATGCGCTCTTCAGTTCTTTTTCGTCGGCGTTTCTCGACACGCAGAGCGTCTCGTAAAAATCGGCCTTCATCTATCAGAGATCCCGCATAACTTTCCGAACAGTGTCCCCAAAACCGTGCCAGCTATTTAGGTGCTCGCAGGAGCGAATGCCATAGTTTTCCGGTTTTTACCAGCGGGAGATGGGGGTCAGCCCGATGCAGGCGCCGTCTGCGCCGGCCCCCGCCTGAGCGCCAGCGCATTGGACAGGGCGTGGGCGACCGGGGTTTCGAAGAAGCGGAAGGAAGCGATCGCGAGAAAGACCGTCGCCACCATGACAAGGCCGGCATAGGCGAAGAAAAGCGCGCTGGAAGGCGCGTGAGTGAACTTGTTCCAAAGGAAGGTAATAAACAGGTTCTCCGTTACCGGATGCCAGAGATAAATTCCAAAGGAGACCACGGCCGCCGGCCTCAGGAAGGCGGGGTAGGAAAAGCGCTCCAGATCCGTCGTTTCGGCGAGACCGGCAAGGAAGACCGCAAGTGCGAGCACGGTAATCGAAAGATAGATATTAACGTCCACCGCCATGAGCGCGCAGGATGCGAACAGCACCGCCCAGGCGGGCCAGCGCTGGCCTATGCGCCAGGGGCAGCGCGCCACCAGCACCGAAATCAGCGCGCCAAGCACGAAATCCGCAAAGACCCGGTAGGCGCCCCAGCTGTCGGCGAAGACCCAGCTTTTGACCGGCATCAGGCCGCTCAGGATCATGGCCTCCAGCGCGGCGTAGGAAAGAAGAAGTAGGACTGCCAGCCCCGCAACGCCCGCGCGCCGGTGGGCGAGGATGACCACCGGCAGGGCCAGGTACGCGAACCACTCCCCGGACAGCGACCAGGAAACGAAGTTGAAGGACAGCGGTCCGTCGAAGCCCCAGGCCTGAATCAGGAGGAGATTGGGGATGAGCATGTCCCAACGGTAGAGTTCCGCGTTGCCGCCCGTGCGCGACAGGCCGAAGGAGACCGCAAGGCCTACGGCAACGAAGTAGGAAAGCGTTGCTAGGTGCAGCGGATAAAGCCGTACGAGCCGCCTTGCGAGATACCGCAGGTAGCTCGGCAGGTCGCGCACCTCCGCGCCGTAGCGCACGAAGATCAGATAGCCCGAGATGATGAAGAAGAGATCGAGCAGCGGACGCAGGGATTCGAGCGCGTCCTTCACCCAGAGGCTTTCCGCCGGGGCGGCATGCGCGAAATGATAGAACATGATGAGAAGCGCGGCGAGAAACCGCCAGACCTCGAACAGCCGGTAGCGGATCATTGCCCCCTTCAGCCCCAGATACGCTCGGTCCACAAGGCCACAAAAAAGCCCGGGCTTGAAGCCCGGGCCTGCGAGATTTTGATGACTGGGTAAACGGCGGCTGTCAGGCCGACTTCTTGTCGTCCTCGTCGATTTCCTCGAAGTCGGCATCGACCACGTCCTCGTTGGCCTTCGTGCCGCCGGAGGAGGCGCCGTCCGCCTGAGCCGTGCTGTCGGCCTGGCTCGCCTCGTATACGGCCTGGCCGAGCTTCATCGAGGCCTCGGCAAGGGCGGCCGTCTTGGCTCGGATGGCCTCCAAATCGTCGCCCTCGCTCGCCGTCTTCAGCTCGGCGATGGCGTTCTCGATCGCCTTGCGATCGTCCTCGGAGACCTTGTCGCCATAGTCCTTGAGCGACTTCTCCGTGGAGTGGATCAGCGCCTCGGCCTGGTTCTTGGCCTCGACCGTCTCGCGCCGCTTCTTGTCAGCCGCGGCATTGGCCTCGGCATCCTTGACCATCCTCTCGATCTCCTCGTCGGTGAGACCGCCGGAAGCCTGGATGCGGATCTGCTGCTCCTTGCCGGTGCCCTTATCCTTGGCGGAGACGTTGACGATGCCGTTGGCGTCGATGTCGAACGTCACCTCGATCTGCGGCACGCCGCGCGGCGCGGGCGGGATGCCCACCAGGTCGAACTGGCCGAGCAGCTTGTTGTCCGCGGCCATCTCGCGCTCGCCCTGGAAGACGCGGATCGTCACCGCGCTCTGGTTGTCCTCGGCGGTGGAGAAGATCTGGCTCTTCTTCGTCGGGATGGTCGTGTTGCGCTCGATCAGGCGGGTGAACACGCCACCCAGCGTCTCGATGCCGAGCGACAGCGGCGTCACGTCGAGCAGCAGCACATCCTTCACGTCGCCCTGCAGCACGCCGGCCTGGATGGCTGCGCCCATGGCAACCACCTCGTCCGGGTTCACGCCCTTGTGCGGATCCTTGCCGAAGAAATTCTTCACCGTCTCCTGCACCTTGGGCATGCGGGTCATGCCGCCCACCAGCACCACCTCGTCGATCTCGCCGGCGTTAAGGCCCGCGTCCTTCAGAGCAGCCTTGCACGGCTCGATGGTGCGCGTGATCAGATCGTCGACCAGGCTCTCGAACTTGGCGCGCGTCAGCTTCATCGCCAGATGCTTCGGGCCGGTCTGGTCGGCGGTGATGAAGGGCAGGTTGATCTCGGTCTGCGAGGCGGACGACAGCTCGATCTTGGCCTTCTCCGCAGCCTCCTTCAGGCGCTGGAGGGCAAGCTTGTCGGTCTTGAGATCGATGCCGTGCTCCTTCTTGAACTCGTCAGCGAGGTAGTTGACGAGGCGCATGTCGAAGTCCTCGCCGCCGAGGAAGGTGTCGCCATTGGTGGACTTCACCTCGAAGACGCCGTCGCCGATCTCGAGAATCGAAATATCGAAGGTACCGCCGCCAAGGTCATAGACGGCGATCGTCTTGCCGTCCTTCTTGTCGAGACCATAGGCAAGCGCAGCCGCGGTCGGCTCGTTGATGATGCGCAGAACCTCGAGGCCCGCGATCTTGCCCGCATCCTTGGTGGCCTGGCGTTGGGCGTCGTTGAAGTAGGCGGGAACGGTAATCACCGCCTTCTCGACCTTCTCGCCGAGATAGGATTCGGCGGTCTCCTTCATCTTCTGGAGAACCATGGCCGAAATCTGCGAGGGAGAATACTTCTTGCCCTGGGCTTCGACCCAGGCATCGCCATTGTCCGCCTTGACGATCTTGTAGGGGACAAGCTTCTTGTCCTTCTCGACCGTGGGGTCATCGAAGCGGCGACCGATAAGGCGCTTGATGGCAAACAGGGTGTTTTCGGGATTGGTGACCGCCTGGCGCTTGGCCGGCTGGCCTACAAGGCGCTCGTCAGAGTCGGTGAAAGCAACGATGGAAGGCGTGGTACGCGCACCTTCCGAATTCTCGATGACCTTTACGTCCTTGCCGTCCATGACGGCGACGCAGGAATTGGTGGTTCCGAGGTCGATACCGATGACTTTTGCCATTTATTCTTCTCCGCTAAGCAGACTGTCAGGACCCATTCCGGCGTTCCAGGCAACAGCCCCTGTTCACAAGGAAATACCGCGATGCGCTTCTTCGGTGAAACGCCGATGCGCGACTTGCGGCGTATATAAGAACCGCAATTTTTTCCTGCAAGGCGGCAAATCCCTCACCCTCGCGCCGGCGCCCGGCGAAAACTGCCTGTCCTTTACCGTTTTGCGTAAGCGGTTAGGCGACCGGTAATGCGCGCTAGACGGGTTCCCAGCCCTCGCGGGCGGCGGCGCGATAGATGGCGTCAATCACCTTCTGGTTCTTCACCGAGTCCTCCAGCGTGAAGACCTGCGCCTTCTCGCCGCGGACCGCCCGCACGAAGGCTTCCGCCTGCCTGCGGTACTGGCGCACATCGCCATAGCGGAAAGCGGTGGATTCGGAATGGTCCGCATTGTGGAGAATGAGACGGTCATCGCCATAGCCGCGGGAGTTGAACGGCGTCTCCACTTCGATGAAGCCCTTCTCGCCGTGAAAGATCATTGTCTGGCGCGCGGCCATCTGCGTTGAGACGTAGAAGCTCAGCTCGAAATCCCCGAAATCCGCCTTGGCGCTCGCGTAAATATCGGTGCCGAATTTCGGATCGCGCTCGACCACCGCCTGCACGCGCAGGGGCTCCTTGCCGGTCACGAAGCGCGTGGTGACGGTGGGGTAGACGCCGATGTCGGGCAGTGCGCCGCCGCCGAGCTCTGGCCGGTTGCGCATGTTGTTGGGATCGACATTGTAGTAGGAGAACGCGCCCTGCACGTGCCGCAGCCGGCCGATGGCGCCGTTGCGGACGAGTTCTCGCGCCTTCAGCCACTGCGGATGGTAGGTGACCATATAGGCTTCGGAGACCAGCACCCCGTTGCGGTCGCGTGCCTCGATGACCTGCTGGATATCATCCGCCCTGAGCGCGAGCGGCTTTTCCACGAGCACGTGCTTGCCCGCATCCGCGGCCTTCACCGCCCATCCCACATGCTGCGAGGTGGGCAGCGGGATGTAGACGCCGTCCACTTCTGGTGAAGCCAGCAGCGCCTCATAGGAAGAGAAGACGTGCGGAATGGCGAAACGCTCCGCAAGCGCTCGTCCCCGCGCCTCGTCGCGGCTGGCGATGGCCGTCACCACGCCATTTTCCGAATCCATGAGCTGCGGGATCACCTGCTCGCGGGCGATCTTGGCGGTGGACAGAATACCCCAGCGGAACATGGCTTCCTCCTCGATTCAGGTCCGCCATTCATATCCGCACGTCGACGGGGTGTGAATAGCAGGCTCCCGCGAAGGCCGCTTGCGTGCCGGTCAGGCGTTTTCGATTTCCTCGATTAAGCTCTGCAGTTCGCCCAGGTGCGGCAGTTCGCGGTAGCGCAGCTCGCCTTCCGGCGGATCATCATGCTCGAACGTCCAGGTGAGTTCATGGGGAACGAAGACGCCCCAGCTTCCCGCGCGGATCGCCGGGATGACGTCCGATTTCAGCGAATTGCCCACCATCATGGAGCGTTCGGGGCCGTCGCCATGACGGCGGAAGATGCGGGCATACGTCTCGACCGTCTTGGTGCTGACGATCTCGACGCCGTCAAAGAAGCCGCCCAGACCCGATTGGGCGAGCTTGCGCTCCTGGTCGAAGAGATCACCCTTGGTGACGAGCACAAGCCGGTAGCGCCCTGCGAGCGCCTCGAGGGTGTCGGCCACATGTGGCAAGGGTTCGATCGGATGCCGCATGAGGTCGCGGCCGATCTCCATGATCCGGCCCAGGACCTCGCCTGGAACCCGGCCCTCCGTCACCTCGACTGCTGTTTCCATCATCGAGAGCACGAAGCTCTTAATGCCGAAGCCGTAGAATTCGAGATTGCGCATCGCCGTCTGAAGCAGGCGCTCCGACAGATGCTGCGTGTCGGCATGATCTGCTAGAAGTGCGGCGAAGCGCTCTTCTGTCAGGCGGAAGTACCGCTCATTTTGCCAAAGGGTGTCGTCTGCGTCGAAGCCGATGGTGGTAAGCCGCATGAAGAAGGCAAATACCGGCGAAAGTCGGCCAAGTCCACCGTTGGAGAGCGTGCGCGGTCACCCATAGGCGGCATCCCTGCAAGGGTGTTCGCGACCGCCACACGGGCGCCACGCCCGAACGGGCTAGGGGGCCGGATGTTCGGCGGCGAGTTCCTCGATGATGGGGCAGTCGGGGCGGTGATCTCCCTGACAGCTTGCGACCAGGCGGACCAGCGTGTCGTGCAGGCTCATCAGCTCGGCGATCTTGCGGTTCACCTCCCTCAGCTTCGCCTCGGCAATCGCCTTCACGTCGGCGCTTTCGCGCGAGGCATCGCCATAGAGCGACAGAAGCTGGCGGCACTGTTCCACGGTGAAGCCCAAGCTACGCGCACGCTGCAGGAAGCGCAGCCGATGGACATCCTCGGCCGAATAGTCCCGGTAGCCATTTTCCGCCCGTTCGGGCTTCAACAGGCCGATTTCCTCATAGTAGCGGATGGTCTTGGCCGGCAGGCCAGACGCCCGCGCGACGGCTCCAATATTCATGGCCGAACCTCGTGCAACATTCGCCCGATAGGTGGTCGCTTCCGCACGGCCACGCAAGCCTCACTTCAAGGGAAGGCTACGCAGCCGCAGGGCGTTGGCAATCACCGAGACCGAGGACAGGCTCATGGCCGCCGCCGCGATCATGGGTGACAGAAGCGTGCCGAAAACCGGATAGAGCACGCCCGCGGCGATCGGGACGCCGAGCGAATTGTATACGAAGGCTAGGAACAGATTCTGCCTGATGTTGCGGATGGTCGCCCGCGCCAGAAGCCTTGCCCGCACGATCCCGGCGAGGTCTCCCTTCACCAGCGTGATGCCCGCGCTTTCCACCGCCACATCCGCGCCCGTGCCCATGGCGATACCGACATCGGCGGCGGCAAGGGCGGGGGCGTCGTTGACCCCGTCCCCGGCCATGGCCACGCGGGCGCCCTTGGCATGCAACTCGTCGATGAGCTTCTTCTTGTCTTCGGGCAGCATGTCGGCGCGCACTTCATCGATGCTCAGAACACGCGCGACGGCATTTGCCGTGCGGGCATTGTCGCCCGTCGCCATCACGATGCGGAGACCGGCCTGGTGGAGAGCGCGGATTGCGTCGGCGCTCGTCGCCTTCACCGGGTCTGCGACGGCGACCATTCCCGCGAGCCGGCCGTCAACGACCACGAACATCACCGTTTTGCCCTCATCGCGCAGCACGCCGGCGCGGGTCTCCAGCGCCCCGCTTTCCACCACGAGATCGCGCATCATCGCGCTGTTGCCGAGCGCCACCGAGCGGCCGGAGACTGTGCCGGTGACACCCTTGCCCGTCACCGCCTCGAAATTGGCCGCGTCGGAAAGCGGCACAGAGCGCTCCTGAGCGCCGGCGACGATGGCTTCGGCAAGCGGATGCTCCGAGCCCCGTTCGAGGCTCGCCGCCAGGGTGAGCAGTTCGCCTTCGCCGAAACCGTCCGCAGCGATGACATCGGTGAGGCGCGGCTTGCCCTCTGTCAGCGTGCCGGTCTTGTCGACGATCAGCGTATCGACGCTGGCGAATCGCTCAAGAGCCTCAGCATCCCTGATGAGCACGCCCATCTGCGCGCCCCGGCCCGTCGCCGTCATGATCGACATAGGCGTGGCAAGGCCGAGAGCGCAGGGACAGGCGATGATGAGCACCGAGACAGCCGAGACAATGGCGAAAGCCATGCTCGGCGCCGGACCGAAGATGGCCCAGACAATGAAGGCCAGGATGGCGACGGCCACGACGCTCGGCACGAAATAGGATGAGACCCGATCGGCCATGCCCTGAATGGGCGCGCGGGAGCGCTGCGCCTTGGCCACCATCTCCACGATCTGCGAAAGCATGGTCTCGCGACCGACCTTTTCAGCGCGCATGACAAGCGTGCCGTTCTTGTTGATCGTTCCGCCGGTCAGCCGGTCGCCCCCGGTCTTTTCGACGGGGACGGGCTCGCCGGTAATCATCGATTCGTCCACGGACGAGCGGCCTTCGACCACGACGCCGTCCACCGGCACGCTGTCGCCCGGCCGCACGCGCAAGAGGTCGCCCGCCTGCACCTCATCGAGCGGTATGTCGGCTTCCGTTCCATCGTCAGCGAGCCGCCGCGCCGTCTTGGGCGCAAGGTCGAGCAGGGCGCGGATCGCCGAGCCGGTGCGCTCCCGCGCGCGCAGCTCCAGCACCTGGCCCACGAAGACCAGCCCCACGATCACGGCCGCCGCCTCGAAATAGACGGGCACCGCGCCATGCGCTGCGCGGAACTGCTCCGGGAAGATGTTGGGAAAAAGCGTGGCCGCGAGGCTGTAGCCATAGGCGGTGCCCACGCCCATGGCGATCAGCGTCCACATGTTCGGGCTGCGGTTGACGATGGAATCGTAGCCCCGCCGGAAAAAGGGAGCAGCCGCCCATAGGACCACCGGCGTGGTAAGCACGAGTTCGGCCCACGCGGCGGCGCGTTCGCCCATCCATTCGCGGATGGGCAGGCCAAGCATTGGCCCCATCGCGATCACCAGAAGAGGGATAGAGAACAAGGCGCTCACCCAAAGCCGCCGCGTGAAGTCCACCAGTTCGGGATTAGGGCCTTCCTCTCCTGTCGGCACGCCCATGGGCTCGAGAGCCATGCCGCAGATCGGGCAAGCGCCGGGCGCATCCCGCACGATCTCGGGATGCATGGGGCAGGTGTATTGCGTGCCCTTGGGCATGGGCTCGGCGGCCGGCCGCGGTTCGAGATGTCGTTCCGGGTAGTCCTCGAATTTCTTCTGACAGCCCGCCGAGCAGAAATAGTGACCGATGCCTTCATGGCGCGTGAAATACCGTGCCGTGGCGCGGTCCACCTTCATGCCGCAGACGGGATCGGTCGCCTCCAGATACGCTTCGGGATTTTGCATGAACTTGTCGCGGCAGCCCTGGCAGCAGAAGTGGTAGGTGTGGCCCTGATAGGTTGCCTTGGGTTTTCCGGCCTCTGGGTCCACAAGTATGCCGCAGACCGGATCGCGGGTCACACCCGCTTCCGCGCCAGGCGCGGCATGGCTGTGCGGCGCCGCGGGGAAATGGGCATGATCGTGGTCGTGGTTCGCGTGCGCGTCTTTCATGGGCGTGCTCCTTAACGCCCGCCCCTGTAATCCTTCCAGTAACTGGAAGGTCAAGTGCGAAGTGCTTCCCGCCTGTTCATCAATGGTCTTGCCGCCATTCCGTTGCCCCGCGGGTGGCGTATAAGCGGTTTCAGGCGCCTTTCTGCCGCAGGCGGTTCCAGAGGATGGGCAGTGCGATCACCGTGATGAGGAGCAGGCCGGTAAAGATCGACATGACGATGCCCGGCACGTTGAGAAGGCCAAGCCCGAAGGTGACCAGCCCCATGATGATGGCGGCAAGGACGACGCCGGGAATGCTGCCCGCGCCGCCCAGAATGGACACGCCGCCTAGAACCACCATGGTCACCACCTCCAGCTCCCAGCCGAAGGCGATGGAGGGGCGTGTGGAGGCAAGCCGGGAAGTAAGGCAGATCGAGGCGATGCCCGACATGAGCCCCGTCAGGCAGAAGAGGATGAATTTCACGCGCTCCACCGGCACGCCCGAGAATGTTGCGGCGACGGGGTTGTTGCCGATCGCATAGATGGTGCGGCCGAAGCTCGTCCTGTGGAGCAGCACGCCGAAGACGAAGGCGGCAACGATGAACAGCACAAGTTCGAAGGAAATCACCCACCAGACATAGCCCTGGCCGAAGAAGGCGAAGCCTGCCGGATAGCCCTTATAGGCCTGGTCGCCGAGGATGATGTAGGAGATGCCGCGAAAGAGACTCATCGTGCCGATGGTGACCACGATGGAGGGCAGACCGAGCCGCGTGACCAGGGCACCGTTGAAGATGCCGCAGGCAAGACCGGTGCCTATGGCGATCAGCACAAGAACCGGCGTGTCTGCGCCCGCCTGCACGGCCATGCCCATCATGGTGGAGGAAAGGGCGATGATGGCCGCGACGGAAAGATCGATTTCGCCGGCGACGATGAGCAGCGCCATGGCGAGCGCGATCAGCCCCTTTTCCGTGAAGTTGAAGGTGAGGTCCGAAAGTGACCAGACGTTCAGGAAATAGGGCGAGGCTAGACTGTTGGCGATGAAGATGGCGACAGCCACCACGATCAGAAGCGTCTCCCAGCTGAACAGCGCCATGCGCCAAGGGTTTTCCAGCCGGTCGGGAATGTGGGGGCGGGTGGAAGCGACTGTCATGCTTCGGCTCTCCGAAGGATCAGACGGCCTTTACGGCGCTCGGCCTGCGCGTTGAACCCCACGGCAAGGATGATCGCCCCGCCGGAAATGGCGAGCTGCCAGAAGGGCGAAATGTTGATGACCGGCAGCGCGTTCTTGACGATGCCGAAGAATAGCGCGCCAAGCACCGTACCGGTGACCGATCCTATGCCGCCCATGATGGAAATGCCGCCGATGACGCATGCGGCGATGATGTCGAGCTCGAAACCGCCGGCGATGTCGACATAGGCCACCGCGTAGCGTGACACCCAGAGATAGCCCGAAAGGCCAGCCAGCGCTCCGGCCAGCGTGAAGGCAGCAAAGCGGGTGCGGCCCACATCGATGCCCGTATAGATGGCTGCGGTGGGGTTCCCGCCTGCCGCATAGAAGGCGCGCCCCAGCGGGGTGCGCGTGATGAAGAGTGCCATCACGCCCATCATCACGACGGCGATCCAGGAAAGCAGCGGCAGGCCCAGCAACACCATCCGCGGCAGGGCCTTGAAGGCAGGGCTCATCTGATGCGCGTTCACCCATTCGCCGCCCGAGATCACGAAGATGATGCCGCGATAGATGGTGAGCGTGCCAAGCGTGACGACGATCGGCGGGATGTCGAGCTTCCACACGAGCAGGCCATTGACTGCGCCGAGCGCGGTGCCGATCACGATGCCGAGGGCGACAAGCAGAGGGATGGGTATTTCCGGTATTACAGCGTTGATCATGGCGACCACCATGCCGCAAAGGGCGAGATTCGCCGCCATGGAGAGATCGATGCAGCGCGTCAGGATCACCATCATCTGGCCGAGGGCCAGGATGATGAGGATGGAGGTGTCGTTGAAGACATTCGCCAGATTGGCGGGACTCACGAATCCCGGAAAGCGCAGGGCGATCAGCGCCAGCAGAACGAGAATAGCAGCAAGAAGCAGCGCCTCGCGGGATTTGAGAAACCTGGTCATGCCGCGCCTCCGATACCTGCCGCGGTGCGCACCAGCTTCTCCGCGTCGGCTTCCTCGCGCGCGAATTCAGCCGCGATCCGCCCCTCGCGCATGACGATGATGCGGTCAGACATACCCAGGATTTCCGGAATCTCGGAGGAGACCATGATAATGGAAAGGCCCTGAGCCACCAGCTCGCTCATGAACTCGTGGACCGCCGCCTTGGAGCCGATGTCGATGCCCTTGGTGGGCTCATCGAGGATGATCACCCGTGGTATGGTGGCAAGCCACTTGGCAATCACCACCTTCTGCTGGTTGCCGCCGGAAAGCGTGCCCACATCGCGGTCGAGGCTCGCGGCGCGGAGGTCAAGCCGCTCGGCATATTGCCGGGCAAGTCTGAATTCCTCCGCAAGTCGCAGGAAGCCGTAGCGGGACGTTCGCTTTAAGGCAGGCAGGGTGATGTTCTGGAAGATCGGCAACCCAGCAATCGCGCCCTGCCGGCCGCGCTCCTCCGGCACATAGACCATGCCATAGCGGATCGCCTGCTCCGGGCTGCGAATGATGGCCACCTTCCCGTCGATTTTGACCGCGCCCTTTGAAGGCTTGGTAACGCCGAACAATGCCTGCATCAGCTCGCTGCGGCCAGAGCCCACGAGGCCATAGAAGCCAAGGATTTCGCCGCGTCTGAGCTCAAAGCTGATGTCCTCGAATTCCGTCGGATGGCAATAGCCGGAGACGGTCAGAACCGGTTCCCCGATCTCGACCTTTTTCTTCGGAAAAATCTGGTCCACCGGCCGGCCGACCATCAGGCGCACCAGGGCGTCATGATCGGTTTCGGATATCAGTCCGGCGCCCACGCTTTCCCCGTCGCGGAAGACGGCATAGCGATCCGCGATTCGGAACACCTCGTCGAACTTGTGGCTGATGAAGAGGATGGCCTTGCCGTCGGCTTTCAGCCGCCCGATGAGCGCGAAAAGCTCCTCGATTTCCTTCTGCGAGAGGGCGGCGGTCGGCTCGTCCATGATGACGATGCCCGCCTCAATGGAAAATGCCCGGGCGATCGCCACCAGATGCTTGCTGGCGATGCCGAGATCGCGCAGCCGCGCCTGCGGGTCGATGTCGGCGCCGATGCGCTTGAGCACGGCGGCCGCTTCCGCGACCATGCGCTTGCGGTCGATCAGGCCGAAGCGGCCGCGCGGCGCGTGGCCGAGAAAGATATTCTCCGCCACCGAAAGCTCGTCGAACAGGACGGTTTCCTGATGGATGGCGGTGATGCCCGCTCGGTGCGCGTCATAGGCGCTGGAGAAGGAAACTTCCTTTCCGCCGAGGAAGATGGTGCCCTCGTCCGGCTGGTAGATTCCGGTCAGTATCTTCACCAGCGTGGACTTGCCTGCGCCGTTTTCGCCGACAAGCGCGGTCACTTCGCCGGGATAAAGCTCGAGCGAAACCTTCGACAGCGCGCGCACGCCCGGGAAGCTCTTAGACACGCCGGAAAGCGCCAGCACCGGCTCATGCGCGCGGGCAGGGCTTTTCTCTACCGGTCCATGTCGTGCGTGCTGAAGCATGGCGCGATTGCTGCGGTTTCCTCTTGGCGGCGCGACAGACGCGCAGGGCGCGAAACCCTTACCGGCCTTGGCCGCCTCTCGCTTCGGAGCGCCGGGCTGCGATTCCGGCGCCTTTCCCCACCCATCCTGAGGGAGGAAGAGGTGGCGAGGGGCCGGCTCACAGGTGCCAGCTCCCTCCGATGCCCTTAGAAGATGTCCTTGAACTGTTCGATGTTCGAGGCATCGTAAACGAAGGGCTCGGCCATCGCGCCCTCGTTGTTCTGGTCAAGCGTCACCGTGCCCACGCGGCCCATGCTGATCTGGGCGCCCGGCTCGGCGGTGGCCTGACCGGTGGCGAGGTTGTAGGCGATCATGGTCGCGGCGTAGCCAAGATCAATCGGATTCCAGATGGCAAAGCTCTTGGAGGCGCCGGATTCCACATGTGCCGCCATCTCCGAAGGAAGCCCGAGCCCGGTGACGTTGATCTCGCCGATTTTGCCTGCGTCGGTGACGGCCTGGGCCGCTGCCACGATGCCGACCGAGGTGGGCGCGATGATCGCCTTCAGGTTCGGATAGCTTTGGATCAGGCCCTGCGCCTCACGGTAGGACTTGTCGGCCAGATCGTCGCCATAGACCGTGGTGACGAGGTTCACGCCCGGATATTCCGGCAGAACCTTCTTCATCTCCGCGATCCAATTGTTCTGGTTGGTGTGCGTCGCCGAGGCGGACAGGATGGCGACCTCGCCGCCGCCCTCGGGCAGGTGCTCGGCGGCCATCTTCACGCACATTTCCCCGATCAACTGATTAGACGAGGGGTTGAGGTGCATCTGCCGCCCCTCTGGGGCAACGCCGGAGTCCCAGGAGATCACGGTGATGCCGCGGTCCATCGCCCGCTTCAACGTCGGCACGAGCGCGTCCGTGTCATTGGCGGAAACCGCTATGGCGTCAACATTCTGGGCGATGAGCGAGTTGATGACTTCGATCTGCCCTTCCGCCGTGGTATCGGTGGGTCCGGTGTAGATTACCTCCACATTGCCCAGTTCCTTGGCGGCTTCCTGTGCGCCCTCATTTGCGGCCTCGAAGAAGCCGATGCCCAGCGCCTTTGCCACCAGGGCGATACGCACTGTCTCCTGCGCATGCGCGCTGCCGACCATAAGAGCCGCCGTCGCGGCGGCGGTCACCAGAAGTTTCCTTACAATGCTCATTGTTTCCTCCCTTGAGCGCTTGAAAGGCTGTCCGCTCGCTCCTCATGCGGGCAGCGACGATTCCTCCTGTCTTGGCGATCCGCTGCGGGCAATGATCAGACGCACGCCCGCATTCTTGAGCATTTTGGCTTCGCGGTCTTCTATGCCCTCATCCGTGATGACCGTGGAAATGCGTGAAAGGCCGCACAGGATGAGGCTAGAACGCTGTCGGAATTTCGAGGAATCCGCCAGCACGACTAGCTCCTCGGCCTGGTCGATGAGTTTCTGTTCCGCCTGAATCAGCAGCGGATCGCTTTCCATCAGCCCTAGCGGCCCCAGGCCCTGCGCCCCCATGAACATGCGCCGCGCATAGAAGTTGCGCGTAACGTCGTTGTCGAAGGGCGACAGCACGATGTTCTGCTCACGATAGATCGTGCCGCCGGGCAGCACCACCGTATTCTTGGAATGCTTGATGAGGTGCTCGGCGATCACGAAGGAATTGGTGAGAATCGGCATGCGCCGGTTCGTGAGGAAATGCACCATCTGGAAGGTGGTCGTCCCGCCATTGATGATGATCGGCTCGCCATCCTCGCACAGCTCCACCGCCTCGCGGGCGATCGCCCGCTTCTCCGCTGCATGCAGGGCCTCGTTCACGCGGAACGGACGACCGGCTAGTCCCACGATCTGCGGCGGGTTGAGCGCCTCCGCCCCGCCGCGTACGCGACGGAGCCGCTTCTGCACATGAAGGGCCGCGATGTCGCGCCTGATCGTCGCCTCGGAAGACGAGGTCATCTCGACCAGCTCCTGCACCGTCACAACAGGCTTTTCCTGAACGGCGGACAGGATGATCCGGTGGCGTTCCTTCTCGTGCATGATTCCTCCCAAACGCAATCATCAAGGCATTCAAAACGCGCATTGTCAATCAAATTCAATCACAATCTTCCCATGTCCGCTGCAGCATGATTGTTATTGATCGTTTATGATTGACATTAGCGCGAGCCAGGTGTGAATTGAGACATATGCGCCTCTCTTCCAGGCGCTACGGGAGGATTCCTAATGCTGGACAAACGCCCCGCCGCGCGGCTCGCCAATCTGTGGGACGAGGCGAAGGTCGCCACGATGAGCGAGCCGGAGCAGTTGCTCTACCGGTCGAACCTGCTCGGCTCCGACAAGCGCATCACCAATTACGGCGGAGGCAACACCTCGGCGAAGATAACGGAAAAGGATCCGCTCACGGGCGAGCCCGTGGAGGTGCTGTGGGTGAAGGGCTCGGGCGGCGATCTCGGCTCCATCAGGCTCGCCGGCTTTGCCACGCTCTACATGGAGAAGCTCAAGGGCCTGAAGCGTCTCTACCGCGGCGTGGAGCACGAGGACGAGATGGTGGGGTATCTGCCTCACTGCACCTTCAACCTCAATCCGAGAGCGGCTTCCATTGATACGCCGCTGCATGCCTTCGTGCCGAGGAAGCATGTGGACCACATGCATCCCGATGCCGTTATCGCCATCGCGACGGCGGAGAACAGCCGCGAGCTGACGGCGGAGATCTATGGCGGCGAAATCGGCTGGCTGCCGTGGAAGAGGCCGGGCTTCGAACTTGGCCTGTGGCTGGAGCGGTTCTGTCGCGAGAGCCCCGAGGCCAAGGGTGTTGTGCTGGCGGGCCACGGGCTCTTCACCTGGGGCGAGACCGCGCGGGAATGCTACGAGACTACCATCGCCACAATCAACCGTGCCATCGAATGGCTGGAGGCAAAGACGGCGGGCAAGCCGGCGTTCGGCGGGCCCGTCCGGCCCGTGCTGCCCGCCGGGGAGCGGCAGGCCGTTGCTGAGCGGCTGATGCCCGCGATCCGCGGCATGATTTCCGGAGCGGAATGGAAGGTTGGCCATTTCGACGATTCCGACGCGGTGCTGGAGTTTGTCGGCTCCCGCGACATGGAGCGGCTAGCTGCGCTGGGGACGAGCTGCCCTGACCATTTCCTGCGCACCAAGAGGACGCCCCTGGTCGTGCCCTTCGATCCGGCTCGCCCCGATGTGGAGCAGACTGTCGCAAGCCTTGCTGGGGCGCTGGAGGAATACCGCAAGGGCCACGCGGCCTATTACGAGCGCTGCAGGCGGCCTGACAGTCCGCCTATGCGCGACCCCAATGCCGTGGTCTATCTCGTGCCCGGCGTCGGCATGATCACTTTCGCCAAGGACAAGGCAACGGCGCGGGTTTCGGCGGAGTTCTACGTGAACGCCATCAATGTCATGCGCGGCGCCTCTGGCGTTTCGTCCTATGTCGGCCTCGAGGAGCAGGAGGCCTTCGACATCGAATACTGGGTGCTGGAGGAGGCCAAGCTTCAGCGCCTGCCCAAGCCAAAGTCTCTAGCGGGGAAGGTGGCGCTGATCACCGGCGGGGCAGGGGGCATCGGCCGGGCCACCGCCGAGCGGCTGCTTAGGGAGGGGGCTTGCGTGGTTCTGGCGGACATCGACGAGCATGCGCTTGCCGCGACCGACGAAGAGTTCGCGAGTCGCTACACCTGCGACCAGGTCCGCTCCGTCCGGCTGGACGTGACGAAGGAGGAGGATGTTGCCCGGGCCTTCGCCCATGCAACGCGCGAATATGGCGGGCTGGACATTCTCGTTTCCAACGCGGGCATCTCGTCAGCCGCGCCGGTAGACGAGACGGAACTTTCGCTGTGGAACCGGAATATGGAGATTCTCTCGACCGGCTACTTCCTGGTCGCGCGGGAGGCTTTCCGGCTGATGAAGAAGCAGAATACGGGCGGAGCCATCGTCTTCATCGCCTCGAAGAACGGCCTCGCCGCCTCACCCAAAGCTTCCGCCTACTGCACCGCCAAGGCGGCAGAAATTCATCTTGCGCGGTGCCTTGCGCTGGAGGGGGCGGAGTTCGGCATCCGCGTCAACACAGTGAACCCCGACGCGGTGCTGCGCGGCTCCAAGATCTGGTCGAGCGAGTGGCGCCAGCAGCGCGCGGCGGCCTACAACATGAGCCCGGACGAGTTGGAAGAACATTACCGCAAGCGCTCGCTCCTGAAGCTCAGCGTGTTCCCGGAGGATGTGGCCGAGGCCGTCTATTTCTTTGTTTCCGACGCGTCGGCCAAGTCGACGGGCAATATCCTGAACGTCGATGCGGGCAACGCGCAGGCATTCACGCGCTAGACCGGTTCAGTGTTAAGGAGCGGCACAGGGAGCACATTTCTGAGGAGGAGGAAATGAGCGAAGCTGGAATCGACGCCGGCCTGATCGAAAAGCACAATGAGAGCCGCATGGAGGCGCTGCGCCGCGACTATGAGGCGCTCGGCGAGCAGCTCGACCGGCGCGGCATCGCCATCGACGCCATCAAGGAAAAGGTGGCTGCCTTCGGCGTTGCCATCCCCTCTTGGGGCGTGGGTACAGGAGGCACGCGGTTCGCGCGCTTTCCTGGGCCAGGGGAGCCGCGCGACATCTTCGATAAGCTTGCCGACTGCGCCGTCATCCAGAGTCTCACCCGCGCCACGCCCACCGTCTCGCTCCACATCCCTTGGGACAAGGCTGACCCTGCCCTGCTGCGCGAGGCGGCCCAGCGCCTGGGGCTCGGCTTCGACGCCATGAACTCCAACACGTTCCAGGACCATCCGGGTGACCGCTATTCCTACAAGTTCGGCTCGCTCTCGCACACGGATGCGGCCACGCGCCGGCAGGCGATCGAGCACAACATCGAGTGTATCGAGATCGGCAAGGCCATCGGCTCCAGGGCGCTCACGGTGTGGATCGGCGATGGCTCAAACTTCCCCGGCCAGAGCAATTTCACCAAAGCCTTCGAGCGCTATCTAGACTCCATGCGCGCCATCTACGCCGCGCTGCCGGATGACTGGCGCATCTTCACCGAGCACAAGCTCTACGAGCCGGCCTTCTATTCCACCGTCGTGCAGGACTGGGGAACCAACTACATCATCGCCCAGGAGCTTGGTCCCAAGGCCTTCTGCCTGGTCGACCTCGGCCATCACGCACCCACCGTGAACATAGAGATGATCGTGGCGCGGCTCATCCAGTACGGCAAGCTCGGCGGCTTTCACTTCAACGATTCGAAATACGGAGACGACGATCTCGACAGCGGGTCGATCGACCCCTACCGGCTTTTCCTCGTCTTCAACGAGCTGGTGGATGCCGAAAAGCGAGGCGCGGCGGGCTTCAATCCGGCCCATATGCTCGATCAAAGCCACAATGTCACGGACCCGATCGAAAGCCTGATGGTCTCGGCCACGGAGGTGGCGCGGGCCTACGCGCAAGCGCTGCTGGTGGACCGCAACGCGCTGGAGGCCTACCAGGAGTCGAACGACGCCCTCATGGCCACGCTCACGCTGAAGGCCGCCTTCCGCACCGACGTGGAGCCGATTCTCGCCATGGCGCGCGTGGAGAAGGGCGGTGCGGCCGATCCGGTGGCGGCCTTCCGTGAAAGCGGCTACCGGCGCAAGGTGGCGGAGGAGCGACCCGCGGTTGCGGGTGGCGGCGGCGGGATCGTCTGAGGCGCGTCTCAGATCACCCGAAGATCAGGTTCGGCAGGAAGAGCACCGCCTCCGGCACGAAGACCAGGAACAGCGTGATCACGGCCACAGCCGCAAAGAGCGGTATCGACTCGCGCGTATAGGCGCCGATCGGGCATTTCAGGATCGAGCAGACCGCATACATCGCCGCGCCCACGGGCGGGGTGAAGTTGCCAATCGTGGCGGCGACGAGGAAGATCATGCCAAAATGGACGGGATCGCCGCCAAGCTGGCGGATCAGCGGCAGGAAGATCGGCGTCAGCATGATGATCAGCACGGTGGCGTCGATGAAGAAACCGGCCGCGAGAGTGAAAAGCGCAATGAGCACCATCACGCCTTCGAGGTCCTGCGTAATGCCCAGGATCAGTCCGGAGACCACCTCCGGCACTCTCTCAAGCACGATGCCGTAGCTGAAGATCGCCGAGAGCGCGATGAGGAACATCACAGAGCCGACATCGCTGAGGCTGCCTTCGAGCGCCTCCAGGAAGGCGCGTGTCTTCATCTTTCGGTAGATGAGCACGCCGATGAAGATCGCGTAGACAACGGCGAAGGCACCGATCTCGGAAGGCGTGAAGACGCCCGTGCGCAGGCCGAGAAGAAGGAAGACGGGAAAAAGAATGGCCCAAATGCCGCCCGTGAAGGCATGAGCGGTCTCGCGTAACGTCGGCCGCTTTTCGCGCTCCGGCTTGTAGCCGCGCCGCTTCGCCGTCAGCCACACGGTAGCCGACAGACCGATCCAAAGCAGGATGGCGGGCACGAAACCGGCGGCGAACAGACGGCCGATCGAGACCTGCCCGATCGTGCCGTAGAGAATCATGCCAATTCCAGGTGGTATGGTGGGTGTCAGCACGGCACCGAAGGAAAGCACCGCGGAGGCAAACCCGAGCGTGAAACCGCGCTTCACCATTTCCTGTCCTAGCATCCGTGCCTGCATGGCCGCGTCCGCGATCGCCGAGCCTGAGACGCCGCCCATCAGTGCCGAAAGCGCGAGGGAGACCTGCGCTAGGCCGCCCGTCATCCGGCCGGTGAGAACCGAGGCTAGCTCTAGAAGCCGCTCGGTGATGCCGGAGCGGTTCATGAAATTGCCAGCCATGATGAAGAGCGGAACGGCAAGCAGGGCGAAATTCTGCGTCTGGGAAACCGTGACCTGCACGGGAATCGTAAAGGGCAGTTCCGGATGCTGGAGGAAGAACAGTGCGCCCGAAATCCCGATGGCGAAGGCCACCGGCATGCCCATCAACAAGAGAATGAGGAAGGCAATGGCCACGATCAGCATGAGGCTTCACCCTTCCGCCGCGGCGCGCGGACGAAGCCATCCTCCCGCAGCGCCGAACAAAGCCTGATGAGCGTGGTGATGAGCAGAAGCACTCCGCCCACCACTATGCTTGCGGTCACCCATGAGTAGCTGACGCCCGGCATGCCCTGAAAGGCGCGCGCCCGGCTGACCCAGGACAGCCACACGCCCGCATAGATCACGTAGACCAGGAAACCGGCGATGATCATATGATTGATGTAATCAAGCGCCCGGGCGGCTTTAGGCGGCAATCGCCGCGTCAAAATCTCGATGGACATGAGCCCGTCCTGCCGCCAGGCGATGTCGGCGCACAGGAAGCAACCCCAGGCGAAGAAGCAGGTGGCAAGATCGATGGTCCAGTTGAGCGGGTGGCCCATCATGCGCGCCACGCCGTTCAGGAAGATCAGGATCACCATCAGGAGCAGCAGGGTTCCGGCAAGGACCGCTTCGGATTTTCGCAAGAACATGAAGAGCGCGTTCATCCATCCTCTCCGGAACCCTCACCCGGCAAACCGGATCATTCCGGCGTTCATAAAGCGCCGGAATGATCTCTAAGCTTTTGATTTATTTCAATTTCGGACGGAAAGCGGCATCCGCTTTTCCAGAATCGCCTTAGTTCCGAATCTCCGACTGCACCTTGTTCTTCGCCTCGACAAGGCCGAGCGCCTCATAGGCTGCTTCGCCCGCCTTGCGGAAAGCGTCGAGATCCACATCCTCCACAATGGTCATGCCGCGCTTGACGAGCTCCGCCTTGGCGTTTTCCTCGGCCTTCTGCATGACCGCAGAGGTCTCCTGACCCGCCGTCCGGCACTCCTCCACCAGCGCGGTCTGGTACTCTTCAGGCAGGCTGTTGAACCACTGCGAGCTCACTACCTGGAAGTTCACCAGAAGTATATGCTTCGTCTCGCTGCCATGGCTCAGGACCTCGTTGAGGTTCGCTGCGGTGATGTTGGGATAGACGAGCTCTGCCCCGTCCACCGCCTGCTGCTGCAGGCCGGGATAGATGTCGCCGAAATTCATCGCCGTAGGCACAGCACCCAGTGCGCGGACGGATTCCTGCCAGATTGGTGCAGGGGGCGTGCGGATGCGCAAGCCGTCCAGATCCTCCGGCGTGCGGATCGGCTTGTTGGTGAAGAAGTGGCGGAAGCCCTGCACCCAGTCGAAGCACACGACCTTCAGCCCATGCTGATCGGCAAGTTCCTGCTGCCATCCCTGCATGGTGGGCGAGTCGGCGAGCTTGAAGGCTTCCTCATAGGACTCCACGAAATACGGACCGTTCACGACGGCGATCCCGGGCACATAGTTGCCGAGACGTGCCGAGTCCGTGTTCTGACCGATATTGGCGCCCTGGCGGATCTGCTCGATGATATCCTCCTCCACGCCAAGCTGGGCACTGTGGAAGACTTCGACGGTGAGCCCTCCATTGGTCCGCTCCTTGACGCGCTCGGCCCATTTGAGGAAGCCCTGATGGAAGGGCTCGCTCGGTCCCAGCACGTGATTGAAGCGAAGGGTGTATGTCTCCTGTGCCTGGGCGGTGCTATGCGCGAGCGCAAGGGCCGCGGCGGCGCAGGCGGCCGAAAGCATTCTTCTCAGTCCGTTCATGTCTTCTCCTCCTTGTTCAACTCACCCACTCCACCTGCCGGAGACGATGATCAGCGTCCCGCTTACGCGTCACCGTTTCCCGGCAGTCCGACGCCATACCCTTCCGCAAGGCGCCGGAAAGCCTCCAGCGTGTCGGGATCCAGCGGAATTCCCTCGGCCGCACGCCGGTCCGCTTCCGCCCACTCCCGGTCGCCCGGCGCCATGACCTTGCCGCCCGCGCGCGCCGGCGAGCCGCGCAGCGTGGCAAGATAGCGCCGCATCCCGTCCTCGAAACCCGTGTCCTCGCCGAAAGCGTCCGGCCGGATTGCCATGACGAAAGCGCCCAGCCCACGGGGCGTTGAATAGTCCGGCCCGAACATGGGCGCGATCTCGAAGGAAAGCCGCATGCCGGAAAGCACGGCGCTGAAGATTTCGGCGAGGCCCGCAAGACCCGCGCCCTTGTAGCCGAACTCACCTCCGAGCGGCGCAAGCATCTCGGCCTCGCCGGGCTCTTCCGTGTCTTCGCCGTCGCCGCGCGAAGCCGTGCCCGCGGGCAGCTTGCGGCCGAGGCTCTTATAGAGCTGGATGCGATTGTAGGGGATCGCGCTTGTGGCCATGTCGAGCAGCCAGGGCCGCTCGCCGGACACCGGCACCGCGCAGGCGATCGGGTTGGTGCCATGAAAGCGCATCGCGCCGTCATGCAGCCGCACGAAACTGTCGGAATTGCACATGGCCATGCCGATCATGCCACGCTCTGCGGCCGCGAGCGCATAGGCGCCGGCCGGCCCGAAATGGGAGCTGTTGCGGATGGCGACCGCGCCGATGCCGAAGCTTTCCGCCATGCGCACCGCCTCCTCCATGGCGAAGAATGCGGCCAGCGCGCCATGCGCGTCATCGGCGTCGAGCGTGGTCGTGGCGCCGCCCTTCCGCAGAAAACGCAGGTTCGGATTCGGGTTGACGCGACCTTCAGTAAGGACGCGGACATAGTGGTCGAGCAGGCGCACGCCATGACTGTCGATGCCGAGGCGGGAGCCATGCATCATGGCGCGGGTCGCCGCATCCACCGTCGCTTTATCCGCTCCGGCGGCCGCAAGCACGTCCCTGCAGAATTGCTCGATCGCGTCCGCCGGGAAGCGACGCGGGGTGCTTGAGTGCGCTCCGTCTGCGGCGGCCGTCACAGGGTCTGCCCTCCGTCTACGATCATCACCGTGCCCGTGGTGAAGGCAGACTCGTCGCTTGCCAGGTAGAGCGCCGCCGCTGCCATTTCCTCCACCTTGCCGAGCCGCCCCATGGGCTGGCGCGCGATGAAGGTGCGGCGGGTCGCCTCCGGATCTTCAGTCGCCGCGATCCGCTCTTCCAGCGACGGCGTATGCGTTGTGCCGGGGCAGAGGGCGTTCACCCGCACGCCGGTGCGGATCACATCGCGCGCCACGGCCTTGGTGAGGCCGATGACGGCCGCTTTGCTGGCACCATACGCGGCGCGGCCCGGCACGCCGGTGATCGAGGAGGCAACCGACGCCACATTGACGATCGAGCCCGAGCCAAGCTCAATCATTCCGGGGAGTGCGGCGCGCATGGTGTGGAAGCAGGAGGTGACGTTCTGGTCCAGGCTTCGCGCCCAGTCCTCCGGCGAGCAGTCGAGCAGCGTGCCATTGTGCACCCAGCCCGCGCAGTTGACCAGAATGTCGAGAGGACCCGCCGCTTCAATGGCGCGGGCAACGGCGGGACCATCCGTCACGTCGAGCGCAACGGGCGTGATGGAGGGCGAAATCTCGGGCAGGTCCCGCATCTTCTCCGCCGTCCGGCTGGCGGCAATGACGGTAGCCCCTTCCGCCGCGAAAGCGAGCACGATGGCGCGCCCGATGCCTTGTCCCGCCCCGGTCACGAATGCGCGCTTGCCGACGAGCCGATCTGCCACTTCCGCTTACCTCCCGGCAGAAACTGCCTCCAGTTCCGCTCATAATGTCTATTGTGTACACTATACGATATCTGCGCGCTGGACAAGTTGTCTTCGCCCGGGCAAGCAGGGGCATGATGCGGCAATCAGGAGAAAAGATGCGCGGTACATCGGCTCGCACTGCAAGCGGGGATGAGCGTTTGTCGAAGGACCTGCTGAGCGGTGGCCTTGCGCCGCGGCTTTACCAGCGTGCCTACGGGATCATCCGGTCGCAGATTGCCGAAGGCGTGTTGGCGCCGGGCGCCAAGCTCACCGAATCGGCGGTGGCCGCCCAGTTCGGCATCAGCCGGGCGCCTGCACGGCGGGCGCTCGCGGAGCTTGAGCGGGATGGCCTTCTCATCAAGGCGGCCGGGCGCGGCTATGCCGTTCGCCCGCTTGCCGGAGGGGCGGGCGCCGTGCCGCGGCCTGCTGCGGCCCCGGTGGATGAGGATGTCCGCCTCGTGTCGCGTTCGAGCTGGGAGCACATTTACGCCGAGGTCGAGGAGGAGATCATTGGCCGTATCTCTTTCGCAAGCTGGCGGGTCAATGAGGCGGAGCTGGCGCGCTGCTATCGCGTGAGCCGCACCGTGGCGCGCGACGTGGTAAGCCGGCTGCACAGTCGCGGCCTTCTGCGCAAGGATGAACGCTCGCGCTGGTATGCCCCCGCGCTCACGCCGAAGCATGTGGGCGAGCTATACGAGCTGCGCAGCATTCTGGAGCCCGTGGCACTTGCCAAGGCGGCCGCGCGCATTCCGCCAGGATTCCTGGCTGAAATGCGCGAGCGTCTGGAGGACGCGATCGCCCATGCCGAAACCATCGAGGGGCCGACGCTCGACCGGCTGGAGCAGGACATGCACGTCACGCTGCTCAGCCATTGCGGCAATCACACCCTAATGCAGGCGATCACCATGCCGCAGTCGCTACTCATCGCGCACCGCTTTCTCTACCGCTGGACGCCACGGCTGTTCGAAACGGAGCCGTTTCTGGCCGAGCATATGGAAATTCTGGAGCATTTGGGGGCGGGCAGCGTTGACACTGCGGCTGCCGCGCTGGAACGGCATCTCAAGGGTTCGGGCAGCCGGGCCCTGGCGCGCGTGGATGTCATCAGGCGGGAATTCCGCCCCGAAAGCCTGCCCTATCTCGAGCGCCTGGAAGACAACTGACCGGTGATTTCTGCACACATCCGGATGCTCGGCTACTCGGCGGCGACCGGTGCGGACCGTGCGGCCTGCTGCTCGAGCCGCGCCCATGATGGCCGCTCGAACAGGAAGCGGCCGTAGCCCAACCATTGCACGAGACCGTAGAGGATCACCGGTCCGGTCACGCCCGCAAATGTCACTATGAGGGAGACGAGCCCGATGTTCTCGATGAGCCCCGTCTTCAGAAGGAAGACGCGTGTGGCCGCCATCGGCAGGAAGAAGGCGAGATAGACGACGATCGAATGTTCGCCCAGCCAGACCAGCCAGCGCATCGGCCGCAGGAGAGAGACAAGTGCGGCGACGCCGACCACCAAGCCAGCGCCCGCCAGGCCGAGCAGCAGCGAGATCAGCGGCAGTTCTGAGAAGCCACCCGTGGCACCGGAATTACCCGGGTCCGGCTGCAGCCAGGATGCGAGAGAGGCCGGCGCGGGTGTGAAGACGAGGAAGGTGTGAAGCGCGGCCCAGCCGAGACAGAGCGCCAGAAAGGCGGCGGGCCGCTGCCGCACCCACGCGGCGAAGCTAAACACATGGGCGGCGAAGGCGTATCCCGCGAAGAAATAGACGTAGCGGCCGCAGAACTCGTCCAAGATCACTGAACCCGTATGAACAGGCAGCGCTTCGAGCACGGCCGCGCCTATGAATATTACCCAGACGGGAACCGGCCGCAGCAGGCGCGTGACGATGAAGAAGACCGGCAGCAGATAGATGAACCAGAGCGTGCCGAACGGTTCGACATAGGCGGTAAGATAGGCGCGGAGCGCGCCGCCCCAGCCTTCTTCCGCTGCGATGCCGGGCGCCTTGAAGACGAACTGGATGGTCAGCCACAGCACATAGAAATAGGCGAAGTGCACCACCTTCCGGTCGATATAGCGCAGCCAGCCCCGGTCGATCGTAAGGCCCAGGAAGAGGCCTGAGATCAGGAAAAAATCGGGCATACGGAAAGGACGGGCAAAGGCCACGACCCAGTGCATGAAGCCCTCGCGTCCTGCGGCAAGTTCGACCCCGATGGTCGAGTGCATCATGACGACCATGATGATGCAAAGGCCCTTGGCCGCGTCGACCCAATCGATGCGCTGCCTTCCGGACGTAGCGGCATATTCCGGCACTGTCGTCACTCCTCGTTTCGCCCGCACGGCGGCCTGAAAAGCCTGCCCGAGCCCATCAAGCTGTGGATGAAGACGCTTAACGGGCCCTTAAATCCCCGCAATTAGCCTGCGCGAAAGGGACGATGGCCGCCAAGCGGCCTTCTTCGGGGACCGGACAGGGGATGGCCAAGCGTAAAAAGCGGCAGACTCGCATCGAGCCGACCTTCGGCGCATCCGCGCCGCGCCGGCGCGCTGGCAGCCTTACGGTCGGCCCGTCGGACCGGGTGTTGCCGCCCTCGCGGCGCAGCAGGGGTGGCAAGCGCAAGTCCGGCAGGCGGCGGACACGGCGCTCCGGCTTTTTCGGCCTCCTGCACGGCCTCGTCTACTGGTCGCTCGTTCTGGCGCTGTGGGCCGGTATCGCGGGTATAGGCCTTGCCGCCTATTACGGCGCGCAGATGCCGAGCGCGACCACCTGGGCGATTCCCGACCGCCCGCCCAATGTGAAGATTCTCGCCGCCGATGGACGGCTGATCGCCAATCGCGGCATGACCGGGGGCGAGGCCGTCGGCCTGCACGAGATGTCGCCCTATATTCCGCAGGCGGTCATCGCCATCGAAGACCGGCGGTTCTATTCCCATTGGGGCATCGATCCGCTCGGGCTTGCGCGCGCCGTGATCGAGAACCTGATGCAGGGGCGGATCAGCCAGGGCGGTTCCACAATCACCCAGCAGCTCGCCAAGAACCTGTTCCTAGAGCCCGACCGCACGATCGAGCGCAAGGTGCAGGAGGCGCTGCTCGCCCTCTGGCTGGAGCACAAATACGCCAAGGACCAGATCCTGGAGATGTATCTCAATCGTGTCTATTTCGGCGGCGGTGCCTATGGCGTGGAGGCAGCGGCACGGCGCTACTTCAACAAGTCCGCGCACGACGTCACGCTGGCCGAGGCCGCGCTTCTGGCGGGTCTGCTCAAGGCACCCTCGCGCCTTTCGCCCGCGCGTGACCCCAATGCCGCCGAAGAGCGCGCACAGGTGGTGCTGACCGCAATGCGAGAGCAGGGCATGATCGGCGACAGCGAGCTGGCGGCGGCCATCAGCGCGCCCGCCACCCGAGCGGCCGCCTATTGGACTGGCTCGGAGCACTATGTCGCCGATCGGGTGATGGAGGAGCTGCCGGATCTCGTCGGCAACGTCCAGAAGGATATCGTCGTGCGCACCACCATCGATCTCGATCTGCAGAAGCAGGCGGAAAAGACGATCCGCCACCTCATCGACGAGAAGGGCAAGGAGCTCAAGGTAAGCCAGGGTGCGCTGGTATCGATCGACGGCTCAGGCGCCGTGCGCGCTATGGTGGGCGGCTATGACTATGCCCACAGCCAGTTCGACCGCGCTTCCGAAGCTCGCAGGCAACCGGGCTCCGCCTTCAAGCCCTTCGTCTACATGGCCGCGCTCGAACAGGGGCGCACGCCGCACAGCGTGCGCAACGACGCGCCGGTCAGAATCGGCAACTGGAGCCCGGAAAACTATCAGGGCAAGTATTATGGGCCGGTCACGCTCGCCGAGGCGCTCGCCCGCTCGCTCAACTCGGTGGCCGCACAGCTCGTCATGGAGGTCGGGCCGAAGGCGGTTGTGGAGGTCGCGCACCGGCTGGGCATTGAATCCGATTTAAGGGCCAACGCCTCCATTGCGCTCGGCACTTCTGAGGTGACGCCGCTGGAGCTGACCGCAGCCTATGTTCCCTTCGCCAATGGCGGCTTCCGGCCGCAAATCCACATCGTGGAGCAGGTTACGACCACCGATGGGCGTCTCGTCTACAAGCATGAGAAGGGATCATTCCCGCGCGTAGCAAGCCCGCAGGTCGTCGGCATGATGAACGCCATGATGGCCGGCACGATCGAATATGGCAGCGGCAGGGGTGCCGCCATCGGCCGGCCTGCAGCCGGAAAGACCGGCACCACACAGGCTTCGCGGGATGCCTGGTTCGTGGGCTATACCGCCAATCTCGTCACCGGGGTCTGGTTCGGCAACGACGACGGAAGTCCCACAAGAGCGACCGGAAGCAGCCTGCCGGTAACGGCCTGGCGCGAATTCATGACCTTCGCCCATGAAGGCCTGACGGTCGCGCGCCTGCCGGGTGAGTGGCGCTCCGACCGGATGCCCCCTGCGACCGCGGAAGCCCGGCAGCCCGCGGCCACACCTGCCAGCGCGCCGCGCGCCGGAGGCCGGCTGGTGCCGCCTGCCGAGGTGGGCGGGCCTCCGCAAAGGCGGGAGCTTTCCATCATCGACATCATTCTCGGCCGCTGAGCTTTTGGCTCTACCGCATTCGCCGCGCAGCAGCTACATAGGCGACATGAGACGGAGGAAGCGGTGAGCAGGGCCGACGAGAGGAAGACATTGGTGCTTACGGGCGCGAGCCGCGGCATCGGCCATGCAACCGTCAAGCGCTTCTCGCGCGGGGGATGGCGGGTCATCACCTGCTCGCGCCAGGCCTTCTCCAAGGACTGTCCCTGGCCCGCGGGGCCGGAGGATCATATCCAGCTCGACCTGTCGGATCAGGAGGGCGTGGGCATCGCCATTGCGGAAATCCGCCACCGTCTCAGCGCCAATGGCGGGCGGCTCCATGCGCTCGTCAACAATGCCGCCATTTCGCCGAAACTCGAAGGCGGCGGGCGCTTGAACTCCATCGACACACCCATGCATGTGTGGCGCGATGTCTTTCAGGTGAATTTCTTCGCCCCGATCATGCTGGCGCGCGGCCTCTTCCGGGAACTCTCGGCGGCAAAAGGCTCGATCGTCAATGTCACTTCGATAGTGGGGAGCCGCGTGCATCCTTTTGCCGGTACGGCCTATGCCACGTCCAAAGCGGCGCTTGCCGCACTCACGCGGGAAATGGCGGCCGACTTCGGCCCGCATGGCATTCGTGTCAACGCCATCGCTCCGGGCGAGATCGAAACCTCGATTCTCTCGCCCGGGACGGACAAGCTCGTGGAAACCATTCCGCTGCGCAGGTTAGGCCGCACCGAGGAAGTGGCGGAAACGATCTTTTTCCTGTGCTCCGAGAGCGCGTCCTATGTCACGGGTGCGGAGATCCACATCAATGGCGGCCAGCACGTATGAACGCCCGCTTCCTGAATGAGCGCTCGCTCATCTACTCCCGCGTCAGCACTTTCTCGATTTCGTAAACAGCGTGGTTGGTGAGCGTCTTCGGCACCTCGCCCGCCACGCGCCGGTCCACCTCCTTGTGCAGTGCCTTGCGCAAGGCTCCAAGCACGGCGGGCGGAGCGACGAGGACGATCTTTTCGAAACGCCCCTTGTGGGCGAGATGATAAAGCTGGTCGGCGACTTCCTCGGCAAAACGTTCTTTCTCGATGCGGTGCCAGTCCGTTTCCTCGAAGCTGCTTTTGTTCGGCATGCCTGCGTCGAAATAGCGGCCGGGCTTGTCCGTCCCCTGTTCGCGGGTTGGCGGATTCTCGTCCCGCAATTCGCGCACCACCTCCAGATTGGGATACTCGGCGTCGCCTTCGTTGCGCAGGAACAGAGCCTTCTCGCCGTCAGCCACCAGAACCCAGATTCCATGGGCCAGCCGGATTCCCGCCATTCAAGCCTCCATCGACAAATCAGTAACCGTTGACGAAACGCTTCGAATAGAGGCCGCGTTCCACCCGCGGCGGCAGTGGATGAATTTTCTGCTGCTGCGCAACGAGGCGCAAAAGAGATTTGAACCGGCATGCTCCGGCGCGACTGGGTTTCTTCTGAAAATGCCAGCCTGTAGGCACAATCCAGCCGGTCATCCAGGAGACTCGTCCATCATGGCTGCAGGGCCCGCCAAATTGAACGCATTTCCCGTTTTCATGCGGGTGGAAGCCCGGCGCGTCGTCATCGTTGGCGGCGGCGAGGAGGCGCTTGCCAAGGCGCGGCTGATGGCGCAGTCGAGCGCGGAGCTGATCGTAGTCTCTGCGGCGCCCGAGCCCGCGCTGATCGAATGGGCGACGGCAAACAGCGTAGAGCTCATCCAGGAGCCATACGGGAAAGCCTTTCTTGAAGGCGCGGCGCTTGTCTTCGCCGCCACGGGCGAGGAAGAGGCCGACCGCGCCGTCGTTGATGACGCGCGATCGCTGTCCATTCCGGTCAATGCCGTGGACCGCCCGGAGCTTTGCGATTTCTTCACGCCAGCGCTCGTTAACCGGGCTCCCGTTGCCGTCGCCGTCGGGACGGAAGGGGCAGGCCCGGTGCTTGCGCAGATCATCCGCGCACAGATCGACCGGCTGCTTTCACCATCGCTCGGTCGGCTCGCCGTGCTCGCCGCATCCTATCGCGAGGCGGTGGAACGGCGCGTGCCGAAGGGAGCGCCGAGACGGCATTTCTGGAAGGCGTTCTTCGGTGGCACGCCCGCGCGCGCGGTGGCGACGGGCGACATCCGACGCGCGGCGCTAGCGGCCGAACGGCTGCTGCAAAACCCGGCTGCCGGGCAAGGCCATGTCGCCCTGGTCGGCGCGGGCCCCGGCGCGGAAGACCTTCTCACCCTTCGTGCGCAGCGCCTTCTGATGGAGGCGGACGTTATCGTGCATGACGCGCTGGTGCCGGAAGCGGTGGTTGCGATGGGTCGGCGCGACGCGGAGAGGATCGCTGCAGGCAAGCGCAAGGGCTGCCATTCCAAGACCCAGGAGGAGATCAATGAGCTCCTCATCCGTCTGGCCAGAGAGGGCAAGCGCGTCGTGCGGCTGAAATCCGGCGATCCGCTGGTCTTCGGCCGCGCGGGCGAGGAACTGGCCGCGCTGCGCGAGGCCGGCATTTCTCATGAAGTGGTGCCGGGGGTGACTGCAGCTGTCGCCGCCGCTGCCGACTTCGAACTGCCCTTGACGCTTCGCGGCGTCGCCTCCTCACTAGTCTTCACCACCGGGCACGATCTGAAAGGCGAGGCGCTGCCGGACTGGGCGCGCCTTGCGATCGATGGGGCCACCGTCGCGGTCTATATGGGCCGTTCCACCGCCGCTGAAGTGGCCGGGCGCCTGCAGGAGGCGGGGCTTTCGCCGGACACGGCCGTCGCCGTTGCGGAGAATGCCAGCCTGCCGCAGCGCCGGCTGTTTCACGGTACGCTCTCCGATCTGCCAAGCCTTCAGGATCGCGTGGACCTGACCGGCCCGGTGCTCACCATCATCGGCGATGCGGTCGCCGGCGCCAGTTTCGAGGGATCACAGCCGCTTGCCGCCTGGCGCGGCAGCAAGGCGAAAAGCCGAAGGAGGCTGACCACATGAAGATTCTCGCGGCAAATCGGCTGACCGACGGCGTAGCCGTGTGGCTCGGAGAGGACGATGTTTGGGTCGAAGACATAAGCCAGGCGCGGGTCGTCCGCGACAAGGAAGGCGAGGAAAGCCTGCTCAGGACCGGCGAGGTGGCGTTTCAGCGCAATGAGGTCGTAGACGCCGAACTGGTCGACGTTGAGGTTGTGGACGGCGCCATCCGTCCGCTGCGCCTGCGCGAGCGCATCCGCGCGGCGGGGCCGACCATCCATCCCGAAATCGGCAAGCAGGCGCTGAAACGCGCCGTCACCCTGGTCTGAGGATCATCAGGATGTACCGCTACGACGAATTCGACCATGCCTTCGTGAAGGCCCGCGTCGCCCAGTTCCGCGATCAGGTTGAGCGGCGGCTTTCCGGCGAGATCACGGAGGCGCAGTTCAAGCCACTCAGGCTGATGAACGGCGTCTATCTCCAGCTCCACTCCTACATGCTGCGCATCGCCATTCCCTATGGCACGCTGGCGCCCAGGCAGATGCGCATGCTGGCACATATTGCGCGCACCTACGACAAAGGATACGGCCACTTCACAACCAGACAGAACCTGCAGTTCCACTGGCCTGCGCTGAAGGACGTGCCGGAGATTCTGGAGCATCTGGCCTCGGTCGAAATGCACTGCATCCAGACCAGCGGAAACTGTGTTCGCAACATCACGGCCGATCACCTGGCGGGGGCGGCTGCAGACGAGGTGGCCGATCCACGGCCCTATGCGGAGATTCTTCGCCAGTGGTCGTCGCTGCATCCGGAATTTTCGTTCCTCCCCCGCAAGTTCAAGATTGCGGTTACGGGGGCGGAGCGCGACCGGGCGGCCATTCAGATTTATGATATCGGGCTGCATCTGAAAAAGGACGCGGCTGGACGGCTGGGCTTTGCCGTCTATGTCGGCGGCGGGCTCGGCCGCACGCCCATTCTCGCCAAGAAGATCCGCGATTTCCTGCCGGAGGAAGACCTTCTCGCCTATGTGACGGCAATCCTGCGTGTCTACAATCTCTACGGCCGGCGCGACAACAAGTGGAAGGCGCGCATCAAGATCCTCGTGCACGAGACAGGCGCGGAGGAGCTGAGAAGCCAGGTGGAGCACGAGTTCGCCGGGATCAAGAAAGGCGGCGAACTGAAGCTTCCTGAGGCAGACATCCGCGCTATCCAGGCCTATTTCGCACCGCCCGCTCTCGAGCCCCGGCCCGAGGGGGATGCAGCTGTTGCGAAAGCGGCTGCCGAAGACCCAGGATTTGCTGCCTGGATCAGCCGGAACCTGCATACGCACAAGAACCCGGACTATGCCTGCGTCACCATCTCGCTGAAGGGCATCGGCGAGGTGCCAGGAGACATCTCGGCTGATCAGATGGAGGCCGTCGCCGACATTGCCGAGCGATTCGCCTTCAGCGAAATCCGGGTCAGCCACGAGCAGAATCTGGTGCTGCCGCATGTGGCGCGCGCCGATCTCAAGCAGGTCTACGACCGTCTGGTGAAAATCGGGCTCGCAACGGCCAATGCCGGGCTCGTCACCGACATCATCGCCTGCCCGGGTCTTGACTATTGCGCGCTTGCAAATGCCCGGTCCATCCCTGTCGCCCAGCAGATCGCCACCCGCTTCGCGGACCCGGTTCGGCAAGAGGAGATCGGAGAGCTCAAGATCAAGATCTCCGGCTGCATCAATGCCTGTGGGCACCACCATGTGGGCCACATCGGGATACTCGGCGTGGAGAAAAAGGGATCGGAGCTCTACCAGGTCACGCTGGGCGGTTCGGGCGACGAGAACGCGGCACTGGGCGAGATCATCGGCCGCGGCTTCGGGCCGGATGAGATCGTCGACGCCGTGGAGACCATCATCGAGACCTATCTCAGCCATCGTCTGGACAAATCCGAGACCTTTCTCGCCGCCTACCGGCGGCTGGGACCTGCACCATTCAAGGAGGCGCTTTATGGCAGCGAAGCAAAGGCTGCTTGAGGCCGAAACCGAGGCGCTTGAGCTCGACGCCCGGTACGGCCATCTTAAGGCCGAGGCGATTGTCGAGCTGGCGGTCGAACGCTTCCGCGATGCCGGCGGGATCGCCGCCATCTCCTCCTTCGGCGCAGATTCGGCAGCGCTCCTGCACATGGTCGCCAGCGTGGACAGGTCGGTGCCGGTGGTGTTCCTCGACACCGGGCAGCATTTTGGCGAGACGCTGGAATACCGCGACCAGCTTGCCGAGGATCTGGGCCTCGAAAATCTGCGCGTCATCCACCCCAGGCAGGAGACGCTTCTTACGCGAGACCCTGACGGGAAGCTTCACGCATCCGACCCGGATCAGTGCTGCGAAATCCGCAAGGTGGAACCGATGGCGCGGGCCGTGGAGCCCTATGCGGCGTGGTTCACCGGGCGCAAGCGGTATCAGTCGGCAACCCGAGCGAAGATGCCTGTCTTCGAGGCTGTCGGCCCGCGAATCCGAATCAATCCGCTCGCCCGATGGACCACGGCCGATCAGGCTGCCTATATGCGCGCCCACAATCTGCGGGAAAATCCTCTGGTGGCGTTCGGATACTTCTCCGTCGGCTGCTTCCCGTGCACGGAGCCGGTGAAGGCCGGTGAGGATCCGCGCAGCGGCCGCTGGGCGGGAAGGGCCAAGACCGAGTGCGGCATCCACCTGCCCGGCCTCGAAGAACTGACCACCGCGGCGTGAGTTGGCGATGACATCAGCAGTCTTCCAAAGAGGCATCGGCATGAGCAGTGAGGATACCCTGGTTCCGGCGCATCGCCTCTGGACACCGGAGGGTTTTCGCGAAGACGAGTGGCGGCACGCCGAGAGCGCCGAGGCGCTCGAGGGCAACGGCAACGTCATCCTGCCGCTCCCCGTCTTCCTGGAGCTTGATCCGGCCTTGCGCGAGAACGCGTTTTCGCGAATCGGCGTCAAGCTGGCGCCGGGCGAACCGCTCGATGCGATCGTGCCCTTTCTCGACCGGCTTCTTCTGGTGGCGCTGGTCTTCCCTGCCTACAATGACGGGCGCAGCTACTCCAAAGCCGAGCTTCTGCGCTCCCGCTACGGATATCGCGGCGACATCCGTGCGGTGGGCGACGTTCTGATCGACCAGGTTTCGCACATGCTGCGCTGCGGTTTCACCAGCCTTGAGGTGACGAATCCCGTGGCGATCGCGCGGCTCAAGGCGGGGCGGCCTGGCGGCCTTTCGCTTTACTCCCAGCCAAGCGCGGCAACCCCCGGGCGGCCAAGCAAATACGCCTGGCGCAGGATTCCGGTGCAGGCCTGATCACGCGAAAATCCGCGGGGCATCTACAATCTGCGGCCGCGCGCACTATATATTTTGTCATAAGGGGTAACACGGCGCGCGAATGCTGCTATAGCTCGCGCGCCTTCCGAGTCGCTGCTGACGGCGTCTCCATGCCGGCTTATAACCAACTTGCTCGCGGCCAAGCCGGCGATCCTTTCTGAAACACCAACAGGAGAAGGAAGAACATTGCAGGTTATCGTTCGCGACAACAATGTAGACCAGGCTCTCAAGGTGCTGAAAAAGAAGATGCAGCGAGAGGGCATTTTTCGCGAAATGAAGTCTCGCCGCGCCTATGAGAAGCCTTCGGAACGGCGCGCGCGTGAACGCGCCGAAGCCATCCGGCGCGCGCGAAAGCTCGCGCGCAAGCAGGCCCAGCGCGAAGGCCTTTTGCCGAAGAAGAAAAAAGCCGCGTAGGCAGGCAATCCGAAAAGCGGAACCTGTTTTCCCTCGGAATGCGGGAAGCCAGAACGTGGATCATCTCGGCGTTTTTATGAAGCGCTGAAATGATTCACCGGCCTCTGGCGCTTCCCGCAGTCGCATTACCATGCCGTGAAGTGCTTTTTTCGGCCTCCTGCAGCTTGCGCAGGAGGTCGTGCCATTTTGCCGGCAGTTCGCGTCTCAACTCGAAACCGGGCAAGCCGTTCAAATAACGCATGTTTTCCGCGCGGCGGATCTGCTGGCTGATGACAAGCGCAATGTCCGGCGCACCCGCCGTCCTGTAGTTATTGCGCCGCATCGTCATTCCCGTGTTGCAGGACTTACCTTCAAATTTCCGGAAACAACGCCTTAGGGGCAAAAATCGTTCCGGAACAATGATTAAGACATCTGATTCGTAGAAGTTTGGTAAATATTTCATAAAACTGTGATCTTTCGCAATCTTAACTCCGGATGGCAAGGGTCATAAAGGGCTTTTCTCCACCACTTTTTACCATATCAATCGCTGCCCTAATCCAAGACAGGCCAGGCGCCTCAAGCGCATCCGCCAGCAAAACGTCAACCTTTAATTAATTACGCGTGTAACGGGAAAATTAACCCTAATTTGACCTTTAGCGGACAATTTCGCCACCAGTAGCGGCTTTGTGGGGATTCGGGGGGCGGCTCGATGAACAAGTCCCGCATCATTATTCTGGGCGTCGCGGCGCTTGCCGCGATCGGCGCGGGCTATATGGCCAAGAACCTTGCGACTCCCGAGCAGCAGGTTGCGGCGGAGCCTGTTCCCGAAACGCCAGCGATAGAGCTGGCCGAGGTGCTCGTGCTGGCCCAGGACGTCCCGATGGGCGAGCCGGTGGGCGAAGCACTGCGCTGGCAGCCCTGGCCGGCCGAAGCCGTCAACGAGAACTTCATCACGCGCAACCGGGAACCCGACGCTGCGGAGGAGCTGCGCAATGGGATCGCTCGCGTCAATCTTTATGCGGGCGAGCCGCTGAGGCGCGCGAAGCTCATTCGCGCTGATTCGAGCTTCATGTCCGCCATGCTGCCACCGGGCAAGCGGGCGGTGGCAACGCAGATCGCGGCCGACACCTCAGCGGGCGGCTTCATTCTGCCCGGCGACTATGTGGACGTCATCATGACGCGGCGGGCCGCCAGCGGCATGACCGCCAGCGGCTTCATCACGGAAACCATTCTGGAAAACGTCCGCGTGCTCGCCATCGACCAGATGATCCATGAGGATGAGGAGGGCCGGCGCGTCCAGGTGGGCGAGACGGCCACGCTGGAGCTGACGCCGGAGCAGGCGGAGATCATCACCGCCGCCCAGCAGATGGCCGACCGCCTAACGCTCGCCCTGCGATCCATCGCCGATGTCGACCAGGAAGCCGGGACCCAAGGTTCCTATCTCGTCACCGGTGCCGGGAGCGGCAACAGCATCCGCCTGATCAAATCGGGCGAGGTCACGATTGTGGGGGCGCCCAGATGAATGCCAAGACAAGCAAATCAGTTTTCCGGCGAATTGGCCGCGCGGCCTTTCTGATGGCCGCAGCCGGCTTTGTCGCCGTGCCGGCAAGCCTGCCCGCCCTTTTCCCTTCGGCGGCTCATGCGGGGGACGTGATCCAGGCGAGGACCGCCCCGCAGCGAATCAAGCTCGGGCTCAACAAGTCGCTGGTCGTGGATCTTCCGCGCGACGCTTATGACATTCTCGTCGCAAACCCTGCGGTGGCCGATGCGGTTACCCGTACGGCGCGGCGCATCTATCTTTTCGGCAAGCAGGTGGGGGAGACGAACATCTTCGTCTTCGGCCCCAATGGCGAGCAGATCGCCAGCCTCGACATTCTGGTGGAGCGAGACGTCGCGGGGCTTGAGGATTATCTCAAGCGCTTCGTCCCGAACTCCGACATCCATGTCGAGCTGATCAACGACAATGTCGTGCTGACGGGCACTGTGGAGACGCCGCTTGACGCCATGCGCGCCGCGCAGCTCGCGCAGGCCTTCGTCACCGGCGGCGAGGCCACCACGGGACAATATGCGCTCACAGCGGCGGCACCCACCGATGGCGGCGGCGTCGACATCAACAATCCTGACGGGCAGCGCCAGAGAAGCAAGATCATCAACATGCTGCAGATCCTGGGGGAGGACCAGGTGACGCTGAAGGTCACGGTCGCCGAAGTCAGCCGCTCGGTGATGAAGCAGCTCGGCGTGAACATGATCGCTAGCGGCTCTGTGGACGGCATCACCTGGGGCGCGATTTCCGACAGCGTGTTTGGCCTCGGCAAGCCCATCTCCTCCTCCCAGCTGGCGCTCGGGGGCTCGCTGATCGACGCCTATATCAACGCCATGGAACAGGCCGGTGTGATGAAGACGCTGGCTGAGCCGGCATTGACGGCGGTTTCCGGCGAAAAGGCCACCTTCCGTGTCGGCGGCGAATTCAATCTCGTCACGGAGATCGACTCGGACGATCAGGGGCGCAGCTACGAAGTCGAAAAGATCGAATACGGCATCGGCCTCGAATTCCTGCCGACGGTGCTGTCGGCGGGGCGGATCAGCTTGAAGATCCGCACGCAGGTGTCCGAGCCAACGATGCAGGGCAGCGTCGCCGCAAGCGGCGGTGAGGGTATATTCCGGCGGGGTAGAGGCTACACAGCCGGCACAAACCTGATCTCCATCCGCAAGCGGCTCGCCGACACGACGGTGGAGTTGCCGTCCGGCGGCTCCATGATGATCGCCGGCCTCGTGCAGGACGACGTGCGCCAGGCCATCAGCGGCCTGCCGGGCCTGTCGAAGGTGCCGGTGCTCGGCACGCTCTTCCGCAGCCGCGACTTCGTGCGCAACGAGACCGAGCTCGTTGTCATTGTCACGCCCTATCTCTCGCGGCCGGTGGCGCGCACTGCGCTCGTCAAGCCGGACGACAATTTCAACCCGCCGAGCGACGGCGCCGGAACATTCCTTGGCCGTGTCAACCGCATCTACGGGACGATGAAGACCAATCTGCCCGACGGCCGATATCACGGCGTCGTGGGCTACATCTACAAGTGATGGGGAGGGGCAAGCCATGTTCCTATTCCAAGCAAAGAAGGCGGCGCCGATCCTTGTTGTGGCTGCGGGTCTGCTCTCCGGCTGCGCCGGGCGCGACTCCGTCACCGTTGGCGCCGTGCCGGACGACTACCGCACCCGCCACCCCATCGTGTTGAGGGAAACCGAAAAGACGCTCGATATTCCGGTGAGGATCCTCTCGCACCGGCTATCGCCCCAGCAAAAGGCGACAGTGGAAGCGTTCCTGGAGGATTACGGCGACAGCGGCCCCTCCGTGATGACGATTCTCGTCCCGGAGGGTTCCGCCAACAGCGGCGCGGCGAAGGGTGTGGCGGATGACCTTGCCGCCTTCCTGCAGCGGCGTGGTGTATCCAAGGGTTACCTCCAAATCTTGCCCTATGACGCAAGCGGCGAGGTCACCGCACCGATCCGCCTCTCCTACGGAAAGCTTTCCGCTTCCGTGGAGCCCTGCGGACGCTGGCCTGACGACATGCTCAATACTTACCAGAACCGGAACTATGCCAATTTCGGCTGTTCCTACCAGTACAACCTTGCTGCCCAGGTGGCCAACCCGATGGATTTCCTGGGTCCGCGCAAGCAGACTACGATCGATGCGGAAAACCGCACCGGCGGGATCGAGAGATACCGGGGCGTGCCCGAGCCTCAGTATAAAGCCGGGCAGGTCTCGGACGCCGTCAGGGAAAACAGCGAAGTCTTCTATTAACCAACCAACGCAGGCACGCGATGTCCGATCTTGCCTACGAGACCGAACACCCGGAGCGCTGGAGCCCCGAGCAGGAAACCGAGGTGCTGCAGGCGCTGCGCCCGGTGCCGCGCATCTCCATTCAGGCCTTCTGCGAGACGGAGGCCATCGCCGATCCCATAGAGCGGGCCGCGCAGGACCGCCGCATGGCCAAGGCGCATCTGAAGGTGCATATGGGCGGCATTGCGACGGCGATCGAGTTCTACCAGAGCGCCGCCACGCCCAATCTCATCATTCTGGAATCGCGCTCCGAGCCCAAGGAGTTGCTCTCCGCCCTTGGCAAGCTTGCCGAAGTCTGCGATCCCGACACCAAGGTAGTGGTCATCGGTCATTACAATGACGTGTGGCTCTACCGCGAGCTGATCCGCGCCGGCATCTCCGAATATGTGGTGGCGCCGGTTTCCATGGCTGACATCATCAGCGTGATCGCCGGCATTTTTGTTGATCCGCAGGCCGCGCCCCTAGGGCGCACCATCGCCTTCACCGGTGCAAAGGGCGGTGTGGGCTCTTCCACCCTGGCGCACAATCTCGCCTGGGCCATGTCGCGCCTGTTCGAGAGCGAAGTGCTGGTGGCCGATCTGGACCTTCCATTCGGCACGGCCAACATCAATTTCGACCAGGATCCGGCGCAGGGGATTGCGGAAGCCGTGTTCTCGCCGGAGCGGATCGACGAGGTCTACCTCGACCGGTTGCTCGCGCAATGCGCGGAGCGGCTTTCGCTGCTTGCGGCGCCTTCCACGCTCGACCGGCCCTACGATTTCGATCCGGAGGCCTTCTCCCAGATCATCGACACCGCACAGCGCACGGCTCCGCTGGTCGTGCTCGACGTGCCGCATATGTGGACGGGCTGGTCGAAGACCACGCTGGCGCGCGCCGACGATGTGGTGATCACGGCCACGCCCGAGCTCGCCAATCTACGCAATGCGAAGAATCTGGTCGATACGCTTCGCAAGCTACGACCTAATGACGGGGCACCGAAGCTGATCATCAACCAGTCGGGCGTACCCAAACGCCCGGAGATCAGTGTCGACGATTTCGCCGACGCTCTCGAGATCACGCCGCTCGCAGTCATTCCGTTCGAGCCGCAGCTTTTCGGCAAGGCCGCTAATAACGGTCGCATGCTGGGCGAGATGGACCGCAACCACCCCATCGTCCAGACCATAAACGAACTGGCGCATGTACTGACCGGCCGTCGTGAGCTCAAACCGAAGAAGAAGACCGGCCTGTCGGCGCTTTTCGGCAGGCTGACCAGGAAGTAGGCCATGTTCGGTAGAAGAAGCACGGGCGCGGGCACGAACGGTTCGGCAAGGCCTGCCGGCCTCCGGCCAGGGCTGGCGGACGGCGAAACGATCGTCGCTCCCGAGCCCGCGCCTGCCGGCCCCTTGTCCGGCTCCTCGGCTGTGCCAATTCCGCCGGGTAGCGCCGCACCGGCGGCCCGAAGCGCGCCGCCCAGCCGCGCCGCCGAGCAGAGCTCTGCACCGTCGAGCGGCACGGCGCGCGTTCCGCGCGAGCGCAGTGAAAGCTACTACGATACCAAGGCGCAGGTCTTCTCTGCGCTGATCGACACGATCGATCTTTCGCAGCTTGCCAAGCTCGACGCCGACAATGCGCGCGAGGAAATCCGCGACATCGTCAACGACATCATTGCGATCAAGAATTTCGCGATGTCCATCGCCGAGCAGGAGGAACTGCTCGACGATATCTGCAACGACGTTCTGGGTTTCGGACCGCTAGAGCCGCTGCTGGCGCGGGACGACATCGCAGACATCATGGTGAACGGCGCCCACAACGTCTATATCGAGGTTGACGGCAAGGTGCAGGAAACGAACATTCGTTTCCGCGACAACCAGCAGCTTCTCAATATCTGCCAGCGTATCGTTAGCCAGGTGGGCCGCCGCGTGGACGAGTCGAGCCCGATCTGCGACGCGCGCCTGCCGGATGGGTCGCGTGTCAATGTGATTGCCCCGCCGCTGGCGATTGACGGCCCGTCGCTCACCATCCGCAAATTCAAGAAGGACAAGCTGACGCTCGATCAGCTCGTCCGTTACGGCTCCATTTCGCCCGAGGGCGCAGAGCTTCTGAAAATCATTGGCCGCGTGCGCTGCAATGTCATCATCTCCGGCGGCACGGGCTCGGGCAAAACCACGCTGCTCAACTGCCTCACCCGGTTCATCGACCCGACCGAGCGCATTATCACCTGCGAAGACTCGGCCGAACTGCAGCTCCAGCAGCCGCATGTGGTGCGGCTGGAGACGCGGCCGCCGAATCTGGAAGGCGAGGGCGAGGTCACCATGCGCGAACTGGTGCGCAACTGCCTGCGCATGCGGCCGGAGCGCATCATCGTGGGCGAGGTGCGCGGGCCTGAGGTTTTCGATCTGCTCCAGGCCATGAACACGGGCCATGACGGCTCCATGGGCACGATCCACGCCAACAGCCCGCGCGAATGCCTGAACCGCATCGAATCCATGGTGGCAATGGGCGGCTTCCAGCTTCCGCAGCGCACGGTGCGCGAAATCATTGTCGGCTCCGTGGATGTCATCATCCAGGCGGCCCGCCTGCGCGACGGTTCGCGCCGCATCACCCACATCACTGAGGTGGTCGGCATGGAGGGCGATGTCATCGTCACCCAGGATCTGATGCTTTTCGACATCAGGGGCGAGGACACCTCCGGGCGCATTCTGGGCAAGCATGTATCGACCGGCATCGGCCGGCCAGCGCTGTGGGAGCGCGCGCGCTATTTCGGCGAGGAGGCGCGGCTGGCGGCTGCCCTCGAGGCCATGGAAAAGAAGGCGGACTGATGGACCTCTCGTTGCTGGGCTTCGTTCTGCTTGCTGCGGTGAGCGCGGCGGCGGTGGCCTATGCGCTGATGTTCAATACGATCTCCGCGGAGCGGAAGGCCGAACAGCGGCTGGAATCCGTGAAGCGGGTGGAAACCGACCGTAATGTGATTCGCGCCACGCGTGAGCGCGCCAGTGAGGCGGCCAGGCGCCGCAGAACCATCCAGGAATCGCTGAGCGAACTCGAAGCCAGACAGAAGGACCGCGACAGGTATCTCACAAGGCCGCCGCTCAAGATCCAGCTTCATCAGGCCGGAATCGAGATGCCCATGCGGCGTTTCTATATGCTCAGCACGGCCGGCGGTATCTTTCTTGCGTTCCTCGCCCTGATTGCGGGCGCGCCGCTGTGGGTGGTTCCCGGTGCCCTGCTGGCGGGCATCTTCGGCATACCGCGCTGGATCGTGGCCTATTTGCGCAAGCGGCGCGTGAAAGCCTTTCTGGACGAGTTCCCCAATGCGCTCGACGTCATCGTGCGCGCCGTTAAATCCGGCCTGCCGCTCAACGATGCGGTGCGCATGATCGCCGCGGAAGCGCGCGAGCCCGTGAAGTCCGAGTTCCGCCGGCTGGTGGAGGCCCAACAGCTCGGGCTATCCATGGCGGAAGCCGCCATGCGCATGTCGGAGACGATTCCCTGCCCCGAGGCCAACTTCTTCGGCATCGTCATCCAGATCCAGAGCCAGTCCGGCGGCAATCTTTCGGAGGCGCTGGGCAATCTGTCGCGCGTGCTGCGGGACCGCAAGAAGATGAAGGCGAAGGTGCAGGCGCTCTCGATGGAGGCGAAGGCATCCGCCGCCATTATCGGCGCTCTGCCGGTCGTCGTGGCGGTCCTCGTCTACATCACCAGCCCCGGGTACATCATGCCGCTTTTCACCACGAGCGCTGGACATCTCGTCCTCGGCGTCTCGGCCGTCTGGATGTGCATCGGCATCTTCGTCATGCGCCAGATGATGAATTTCGAGGTGTAGCGTGAGCGCCGATTACGTGGTCAATACGCTCACCGATCCGAGCTTCCTGCTCGCGCTTCTGGTGTCCATCGCCGTCTTCGCGACGGTCTTTACGATCCTGCCGGTGGTCGGCGGCGACACGCTCAAGGCGCGCATGAAATCAGTGGCGCTGGAGCGCGAGGAACTGCGCGCCAAACAGCGCGCGCGGCTGGCCGCCGAGGCCGACCGGCGCCGGCGCGGCGGGCTGCGGCAGCAGGACGCCTCACGCATGCGCGCGATCGTCGACCGGCTCGATTTGCGCAGGGCGCTCGCCGATGAAGCCACCGTGACCAAGCTCAGAACAGCTGGCTTTCGCGGCCAGAGCCCGCTGACGAAGTTCCTCTTCTTCCGCCTTGTGCTGCCCTTCGTCGGCCTGGCGATAGCGGCGTTCTGGATTTTCGGGCTCGGTGCGCTTTCACAGCAACCGCCGTTCATACGCATATTCGCATGCATACTGGCGGCCTATGCGGGCTTCTATGCGCCGGTGCTCTATATCTCCGACCGGGCTACCAAGCGTAAGAAATCGATCCAGCTCGCGTGGCCCGACGCGCTCGACCTGCTGCTGATTTGCGTGGAATCGGGCATGTCCGTCGAGGCGGCGTTCCGCCGCGTGGCGGAGGAGATAGGCTCGCAATCGGTCGCGCTGGCCGAGGAATTCGTGCTTACCAATGCCGAGCTTTCCTTCCTTCAGGAGCGCCGGCAAGCCTATGAGAACCTTGCCAACCGCACTGGGCTCGAAACGGTCAAAAGCGTCTCCCAGGCGCTCATCCAGGCCGAGCGCTACGGAACGCCCGTTGGCCACGCGCTGCGCGTGCTTGCAAGTGAAAGCCGCGACGCGCGCATGAACGCGGCGGAGAAAAAGGCGGCCGCCCTGCCGCCCAAGCTCACCGTGCCGATGATCCTGTTCTTCCTGCCGGTGCTGTTCGCCATCATTCTCGGCCCGGCGGCCATTCAGCTCACCGGCAGCGGCGTCATGGGGAACTGACATCAGGCCGTTTGCGCGGGCTCGGTGCAGGCCGCGCAGATGCCGCGGATTTCGATGACCGTCTTTGCAGGCTTGAAGCCGTGCGCATCCACCCATCCGTCCAGCCTCGCCTGCAGTTCCGCGTCGGCGAATTCATCGACGCGGCCGCAGGTCTCGCATATCGCGAACCCGATCACCTCGTGACGATGGCAATCCGGGTCGGCACAGGCAACGAAGGCGTTCAGGCTTTCCAGCCGGTGGACGAGCCCAAGCTCCTGTAGCTTTTCCAGCGCCCGGTAGACCTGGAGGGGGGCACGGAAACCTTCTTCGCGAAGCAGATCCAGGATCGTATAGGCGCTGAGCGGCCCCTCCGCCCGGTTGAGCGCCTCGAAGACGAGCGCCTGGTTGCGCGTCAGGTCGTGATGCATGCTCATGCGCCATGACTCCTGCCCATGACCCGTCTCAGGACGGGAAATGAACCCACACTCACAAGAAAGATAAGCAGGGCGGCGACCACGATCGATGGGCCTGAAGGCGTATCGAAATGAAGCGAGGCGGTAAGCCCCCCTGCCACTGCCGCCACTCCGCAGAGCGAGGCCGAGATAGCCATGGTTTCCGGGGTGGAGGCGAAGCGTCTGCCTGCGGCCGCCGGAATGATGAGCAGTGACGTAATCAGAAGAATTCCGACGATCTTCATGGCGATGGCGATCATGGCGGCCATAAGAAGCATGAAGACAAATTCGGCTCGCTCGGGCTTGAGACCCTCCGCCTCCGCGATCTCAATATTGACGGTGGCTGCGAATAGCGGCCGCCACAGCCACGCCAGTACGGCCAGCACCACGGCTCCGCCAGCATAAATCACGGCGATGTCGAAGCGGGAGACGGCGAGGATGTCGCCGAAAAGGAAGCCCATGAGGTCGATGCGAATCCAGCTCATGAAGGCGATCATCACCAGCCCCAGGGCCAGCGTGGAATGGGAAAGGATGCCGAGGAGAGCGTCGGTGGACAGCGTTCCCTTCCGCTGCAGAAGGACGAGCGCCAGCGAGGCGATTCCCGCGACGATGAAGACGCCGGCCGTCAATTCGAGCTGGAGCAGGAAGGCGAGCGCCACCCCCAGAAGGGCGGAATGGGCCATCGTATCGCCGAAATACGCCATGCGCCGCCAAACCACGAAACAGCCGAGCGGACCCGCCACCAGTGCCAGGCCGATTCCTGCGACAAGGGCGCGCGTGAAGAAGTCGTCAAGCATCATGCCGCTCCGCGGCCAGATCCTTCTCCGCCTCCCCGGCATGGTGATTGTGGCCATCCCCGCAGTCTTCGGCAATCGTGCCGTCCGCCAGCCTCACGCGGCCGTCCGGCAGGTGGGTGTGATCGTGATGGTGACGGTAGATCGCCAGCGTCTCACCTGCACGCGAGCCGAACAGCCGCGTGTATTCGGGGCTCCTCACGACGCTCTCGGGCGTGCCGCGACAGCACACATGGCCGTTCAGGCAGACCACCATATCGGTTTGAGCCATCACCACATGCAGGTCGTGGGAGATCAACAGGATGCCGCAACCCGTGCGGTCGCGCAGTTCACGGATAAGCTGATAGAGAGCTATTTCGCCAGAGAAATCGACACCCTGCACTGGCTCGTCCAGCACGAGCAAATCCGGCTTGCGCGCCAAAGCGCGGGCAAGCAGCGCGCGCTGGAATTCGCCACCCGACAGCGCCTGGACCTCCATATTTACAAGATGCGCGATCCCAACCGCCTCCAGCGCCTCCGTCATCGCATCGGTCCTTAAAGGACCCGTCAGTTGCATCAGGCGGCCCACCGTCAAGGGCAGCGTCCAGTCCACGCTCACCTTCTGCGGCACATAGCCCACCTTCAGGCCGCGTGCCCGTACGACAGTGCCCTCATCCGGCTTCAGCACGCCTATGGCGGTCTTGACCGTCGTGCTCTTGCCCGAACCGTTGGGCCCCACGAGGGTGACGATCTCGCCCCGCCTGACTGCAAGGTCCACGCCGCGGACGAGCCATCGTCCGCCCCTGCGGACACCGGCGTTTTTCATTTCCACCAGCATGGCGCCTTCCGCATTCAGATAAGACTGCAGCACCTTCGGCACCTCCTTGCGAAGCCGTATGGCACACGTTATAGCATTACGCAAGCGATATGTAATGTCATAACATTCAACTTCCCGGAGAACACGGATGATGAGTAGGAGCCTGGCTGTCCTTGCCGCCGCGCTGGTGCCGCTTTTTCCCGCCACCGCCGCCCTCGCCCTTGACGGCGTTGTGGCGTCGATCAAACCGGTACACTCGCTGGTGGCCGCGGTGATGGAAGGCGTTGCGGAGCCGCAGCTGCTGGCTAAAGGGGCGGGTTCCCCGCACACCTATTCGATGCGGCCTTCCGAGGCGGCGATGCTGGAGAAGGCAAAGGTGGTCTTCTGGACCGGCCCAGGCCTTGAGCTCTTCCTGGAAGCGCCACTCGATACTCTTGCGGGCACGGCCAGGGTCGTCGCGCTTTCCGAGACGTCCGGGCTTAGGCTGCTTGATCTGCGCGAGGGCGGCGCCTTCGAGGCCCACGCACATGAGGACGAGGCAGGCCATCATGATGGTCATCAGTCCAATGCCCATGATCACGAGCATGAGCATGAAGGGCACGCGCATGAAAACCACGAGCGCGGCGGGCATGGGGATAATGGGGCGCTCGCGGGCAAGGACATGCATATCTGGCTCGATCCGGAAAACGCACGGCTGATGGTGCGCCGGATCGCTGCCGTTCTCTCCGAGGAGGACCCCGGCAATGCCGAAGCCTACCAGGCAAATACAGGGAAGGTGGAAGCGAGGCTCGACGCTCTCACGGCTGAGGCAGAGGCAATTCTGGCCGGTGTGCGGGAAAAGCCCTTCGTCGTTTTTCACGATGCCTATCATTATTTCGAACGCCGGTTCGGCCTTTCGGCCGCCGGCTCCATCACGGTCAACCCGGAGACGGCACCCGGCGCCCGGCGCCTCGCCGAAATACACGAGAAGATCATCGATCTTGGCGCTTCCTGCGTGTTTTCCGAACCGCAGTTCGAACCCAAGCTCATCGATGTCGTGACCGAGGGAACGAACGTTCGTACGGGTGTTCTCGATCCGTTGGGCGCGGACATCGAAGACGGCCCGGAGCTCTATTTCACACTTGTCAGCAATATGGCCCGGTCGCTGGCGGGTTGCCTGTCTGGCCGGTAATCTCGTGCAGGGGCACCCCGCTACTCGTGCCTATCGGAATGATCGTGTCCGCCTGCTCTTCCCGGCAGGCCACGAAACGTCTAGCTTTCCCCGAATCTTTGGGGGAAGCGCACCGTGATCACCATCATCGGCTCGATCAATCTCGATCTCATTGCCCGTGTGGAGAGGCTGCCGGCGCCGGGCGAGACCGTACCCGGCCACGGCTTTTCCACCGCACCCGGCGGAAAGGGCGCTAATCAGGCGCTCGCGGCGCGCCGGGCGGGCGCCGCCGTGCGGATGGTTGGCGCCGTGGGCAAGGACGCCTTTGCCGCTGAAGCGCTCAGCCTTCTTGCCGATGCCGGGGTCGATCTTGCGTACGTCAAGGAGACCGCCGCCCCGACAGGAACGGCGATGATCCTGGTGGGCGGCGATGGGGAGAACATGATCGCTGTCGTTCCGGGCGCCAATGGCGAGGTCTCGCCTCAGGATGCGGAGGCGGCGGGTCTCCGCGAGGGAGGCTTCGTTCTCCTGCAGCACGAGATACCGCTTTCCACGGTGGAGGCGGCCCTGAACGCGGCGCGTTCTGCCGGTGCGGTCTCCCTGCTCAACACCGCGCCCTTCCATGCGGAGGCGGCCGGTTTTCTGGTGCTTGCGGATTATGTGATCGCGAACGAAACGGAGTTCGACCTCTATGCCACCGAACTCGCCCTCGAAGGGGCGAACCGCGAGGATAAGATGCGCGCCTTTGCCCACAGGACGGGGCGGAGACTTGTCGTGACGCTGGGCGCGAAAGGCGTTCTTGCGGCCACCAAGCAGGGCCTCCTGCATGTGCCCGCACCCTCCATCACGCCGGTCGATACGGTCGGTGCGGGTGATACGTTCTGCGGCTATTTGGCCGCCGGCCTTGCGGAAGGCCTGGAACTCGAAGCCGCCCTGCGGCAGGCAGCAGTGGCCGGCGCCCTGGCCTGCCTCAAGCCCGGCGCACAGCCTGCGATTCCCCTGCGGGTGGAGGTGGACGAGCTGATGGTCCGGCTCTGATGCCGCTCAACTGTGGGCGAAGATGTCCGTGTCCTCCCAGCCCATCAGATCAAGCCTGGCGCGGGCGGGCAGGAACTGGAAGCAAGCCTCGGCCACGGCCATACGGTTTTCGCGCTCCAGCCGCTGGCGCAGGACATCGCACAGGCGGTGAAGATAAAGCACGTCGGAAGCGGCATATTCGAGCTGCTCCGGCGAAAGCTTCTCTGCCGCCCAGTCGGAGGACTGCTGCGCCTTAGACAGCGTGACTCCCAGAAGCTCGTGGCAGATGTCCTTGAGCCCGTGCCGGTCGGTATAGGTGCGCGTCAGCCGCGATGCGATCTTGGTGCAGAAAACCGGCTCCGGCATGACACCGAAGGTGTGGTAGAGCACCGCGATGTCGAAGCGGGCATAGTGGAAGAGCTTGGTGATCTTGGGATTGCCGAGCAGCGCGGTAAGATTGGGCGCCGAGCTCTGCCCCGCCGCGATCTGCACGATATCCGCCGTGCCGTCCCCTGGCGAAAGCTGCACGACGCAGAGCCTGTCGCGGTGCGGTTTCAGGCCGAGCGTTTCTGTGTCGATGGCGACAGCCTCGACATCGTAGCGGGAAAGGTCCGGCAGGTCGTTCTGGTGGAATCGGATCGTCATGGCTCTATCCGCGCGCCAGGGCCGTCAGAATCCGCGCCCAGGAGCGCTGGCCTTTGTGGAAGGAGGAAAGCTCGTACTTCTCATTGGGCGAGTGGATGCGGTCGTCCGCGAGGCCGAATCCGACCAGCAGCGACTCCATGCCCAGAAGGTTCTGGAAACTGCCGACGATGGGAATGGACCCGCCCATGGCGATCGCAACCGCCGGCTTGCCCCACTCCTTGGTGAGCGCATCCTGAGCCTGCCTTACGAACGGCGAATCATGCCTAAGCTGGATGGCCGGCGAGCCGCCGTGGGGTGCAAAGGTCACGGAGCAGTCGGAAGGAACGCGGGCGCGCACGAAATCGCGGAACGCGGCGCGAATCTTGTCTGGGTCCTGCTTGTGCACGAGACGGAACGAGACCTTGGCCGAAGCTTCGGATGCGATCACCGTCTTGAAGCCCTGGCCCGTATAGCCGCCCGAAATGCCGTTGACCTCGGCTGTAGGACGCGCCCAGACTAGCTCCAGCGGGGAGCGGCCCTTTTCGCCGGCCGGCACGGAAAGACCGATGGGTCCGAGCATGCTTTCGGCGGTGCAGTTGAGCGCCTCCCAGCTCTTCAGAACCTCCGCCGGCGTCTCCTCCACGCCGTCATAGAATCCGGGAATGGTGACGCGGCCCTCCTCGTCGTGCAGATCGGCGAGAGCCTTGGCTAGGATGTGGATCGGGTTGGCCGCGAGGCCGCCGAAGAAGCCCGAATGCAGGTCGCGGTCGGCTGCCCGGACAGTCACCTCTTCGCCGACGAGGCCGCGCAGGCCGATACAGATGGCCGGCGTCTCCCGGTCCCACATGGAGGTGTCGCAGACCAGCGCGAAATCGGCCTTCAGCTCAGCCGCGTGTTTCTCAAGGAACGGAATTAAGGATGGCGAACCCGATTCCTCTTCGCCCTCGAACAGAACCGTCACCCTGCAGGGCAGCCGGCCATGCACCGCCTTGTAGGCGCGGCAGGCCTCCACGAAGGTCATGACCTGGCCCTTGTCGTCGGACGTGCCGCGCCCGGTGATAATCTTGCGTCCCGGCTCGACCTCTTTCACCGCCGGCGCGAAAGGATCGCTCTCCCACAAGGCAAGCGGATCGACGGGCTGCACATCGTAATGACCGTAGAAGAGCACGTGCGGCCCTTCTCCGTCATGGTGACCGACGACCATCGGATGACCCGCCGTCTCGCGCACGCTGGCGTCGAAGCCGATGGAGCGCAGGTCGTCCGCCAGCCATTCGGCCGCCTTGCGGCACTCCGCCGCGTAGGCTGGGTCGGTGGAGATCGACGGGATGGCAAGAAGGCTGAAAAGGCGTTCAAGGCTCTTGTCGATCGACTTGTCGAGATGTTCGAGAACGGGCGCGATGTCGGACATTTTGGAAGCCTCTCGTTGTCTCGCTTCTGCCGGAGGCGGCTGCCCCGCACTGTGCGGCGCATTGCCTTCGGCTCATGTTAAAAGGGGCCGCGGACGGCCCCCCTTTTTCCGTTTTCAATGCGTCCCTTACCAGTAAGGGCAGGAATTGTCCTCCAGGAAGTTGTGAACCTGGATTTCGCCGGAGATGATCTTCGCCTCGGCCTCCTCGACCGCCGCCTTCATCTCGTCCGTGATCAGCTCAGCATTGTATTCGTCAAGCGCGTAGCCGACGCCGCCCTCGGCAAGCCCAAGGTCTTGCAGCCCGTAGGTGAACTGGTCGTTCATGGCGTCCATAAAGGCGTTGTAGACCGCCACGTCGACACCCTTCACCATGGAGGTGAGCACGTGGCCCGGATGCAGGTAGTTCTGGTTGGCGTCCACACCGATGCCCAGCTTCCCGGCATCGGCCGCCGCCTGGAGAACGCCCACCCCGGTGCCGCCGGCCGCGTGATAGATGACATCCGCGCCCTGATCGATCTGCGTGCGGGTGATCTCCGCGCCCTTGGTGGGATCGTTCCAGGCCGCGGGCGTATCGCCGGTATAGTTGCGGATCACGGTCGCGTCGGGATTGGTGGCCTTAACGCCGCCCACATAGCCGCATTCGAACTTGCCGATGAGCGGGACCTGCATGCCGCCGACGAAGCCCACCGTGCCCGTCTCGGAGGCAAGAGCCGCCAGAACGCCGACGAGGTACGAGCCTTCATACTCCTTGAAGACGACGGAACGTACATTGGGCTGGTCCACCTTGTCGTCGATGATGACGAAGTCCACGTCGGGATATTCGGGCGCGACGCGGTTCAGATATTCCACCCAGGTGAAGCCGGCCATGACAATGGGATTGTGGCCGCGCTCGGCAAAGCGGCGGAGCGCCTGCTCGCGCTGGGCGTCGTTGGAAATCTCGAACTCGGCATACGCGATGCCGGTCTCCTCCTTGAACCGCTCGGCGCCCGTATAGGCCAATTCGTTGAAGGATTTGTCGAACTTGCCGCCGAGATCGTACAGCACGGCCGGAGAAAAATCCTCCTGGGCCATCGCTACCGTGGCCATTCCGGTTGCGGCCAGAAGGCCGAGAACGATACGCTTCATGTGATCCACACCCTGTCGGTTTCCTGGCACGGACCGGTGCGGCTTCTGCCCCGGCCCCGGCAGGGCTATACCCCGCCTGAGCGCACTTTTGCACGGGGCGCAGCAAAATTCACGCATAAATTGATACCCGAAACAGAACGCTCTTCTAAAGCCGGTCACTTCGTCGATGGCGAGCTGGACCTCACGAGCCGGCTTGCCCTCGGTTTCGCCTACGATGATTTCACCGACGATGACGGGCAAATTTGGCGCAACGGTAAGGGTAGCGTCTCCTATGAGTTCGATGAGCACTGGAAGCTGTCCTTCGGCGTCTCCTACACCGAAACTGATGTTGCCGCGGGCGATTGCGGCGTCCAAGTCCGGCTATGATGGCTCCGCCTCGATGCCGGCGTGCGCGTGGATTACCAGATCGATAACCACAGGCGCGTCTATGCCTTTGCCCAAGGCACGCTCGACCGCTCCGGCGACATCGACCGGAATGATCGGGCCGGTGTCGTCGGGGAAATGAAGCTTACCGACAAGATCGGCCTTAACGGTGAGATCTCCTACGGCATCCACGGGCCGGGGGCATTTCATGAACGCCGGGATGATCTGGATCCTTGATTCTTGCTTCCGTATTCCCGGGCGAACCGGTAATCACGACCGGCTCCCCGCCGTGTATGAAGCGGCGATGACACGCCGGCTCTTAATCACGTTCGAGAATCATGGGTCCGGTGTCGAAGCAATGATCGTTGCCCGGCAGTGATGAAGCACGCCAGCGAATTTAATTCAGTTCATTTGACTTAAAACCGGCATTTGCGTTACGGTCGATTTCGGAGGAGGCTGGGCGATGCTCAAAGGCACGAACCAGGAAGTGGGACGGCCGCATAACCGGCGTATCGTGCTTGAGACGATACGCCAGCATGGTCCTCTGTCGCGTGCCGAGATCGCCCGGCACGTCGGCCTGACGATCCAGACCGTCTCGACCATCACCTCAGAGCTGCAGGAGCGCGGTTTCGTGCGACTGCGCCCAGGCGTGCCAAAGGGGAGAGGCTTTCCCGCCCCCGTTCTCGAGATCGACCCGGATGGCGGCTATGCCTGCGGCGTGTATGTCACGCCGCGCGGGCTTGAGGCTGGCCTCGTCAATCTTTGCGGCAAGGTGCTCTCGCGCCGGGCCGTCGAAGCGCCGCGAATGTCCGCGGAAGAGGCGTTCGCCCGCATCGGCGCCATGGTAGCGGAGCTGAGAGCGGACTGTCCGCGGGAGCGCTTCATCGGTGTGGGCATGGCCATGCCCGGCCCCTTCGATATCGAATCCATGAGCTTCGTTGGGCCCACCACCATGGAGGGATGGGCGGGCGTGGACGTCTATGAAAGCCTTCGAGACGCCGTCAGCTGCCCGGCCTTCGTGGAGGTGGACAGCGCTGCCGCGGCCCATTGCGAGCGCCTTTACGGCGTGGGGGAGGAGCTGTTCAATTTCTATCATCTGTTCCTGGGCGTCGGCCTCGGCGGCTGCGTCATCTATGACGGGCAGGTGGTGCGCGGCGCTTGGGGAAACGCCGGAGAAGTGGGGCACATTCCGCTCGTGCCGGACGGTGATCCCTGCCCGTGCGGGAACCGGGGCTGTCTTGAGCGCTATCTCTCGCTTGAGGCCTATGTTCGCCGAACCGCCGTCATCGGCGAGGCGGAGTGGCTCAAGGAGGTCGCGCCCCTGCTGCGCGCGGCGATCGTGACCATCGAGAATCTCTTCGATCCGGAAACCATCGTGCTGGGCGGGCTCGCGCCCGTAGAACTACGGCTGAAGTTGCTCGCCTTGACGGCGAGCCTGCCCAATTCGCTCGCCGCGCGGCGCGACCGGCGCCACCCGCGGGTCATCCTCTCACGGTGCGGCACCGATGCCGTGCTGCGCGGGGCGGCCTCGCTTGCCATCACGCAGGTGCTGTCGCCACGCTTTGCTGGCCCGCCCCAGGCGGCCGCCAACCGGGCGGCGGGCGACCCCTTTGCAAGGACGGGGAGAGCGCGCGTTGAGTGAGAATCCGCCGCTTCTGAAGCTAGAGGCGATCAGCAAGAATTTCGGCGCGATCGAGGCGCTGAAGGGCGTGGACATGGAAATCCGCGCCGGCGAGGTCGTCGCGCTCTTGGGCGACAACGGCGCCGGTAAGTCCACTCTCGTCAAGATCATCTCCGGCGGGCTGCGGCCAAGTAGCGGCAGGATCATCATGGAGGGCACGCCGCGCGACTTCGCCTCGCCGGCCGAGGCGAAGGCAGCGGGCATCGAGACGGTCTATCAGGATCTCTCCCTCTGCATCAATGCCGATGTGGTGGCGAACTTCTTCATGGGCCGGGAGATCACGAAGCGGTTTTTCGGCATTCCGATCCTGCAGGAGCGGGCGATGGAAGCGGTGGTGGCGAAGGCGTTGGCCGATGCCGGAACCCGAATTCCTTCGCTCAGGACCAATGTGGAGCATCTGTCGGGCGGGCAGCGCCAGGCCATTGAGCTGAACCGCTTCGTCCATTGGGGCGGTAAGCTGGTTCTGCTCGATGAGCCTTTCGCCGCGCTGGGCGTCGAGCAGACCCGGCGCGGGCTGGATATGATCCGTCAGGTGGTCGCGCGCGGCATCGGCGTCGTCATCATCACACACATCATGGCTCAGGCCTTTCAAGTGGCCGACCGGATCATCGTCATCCGGCACGGCAGGGTCGCGGGGGACGTGAGAACCGATGAGACGACGCCCGAGCAGGTCATCGACATGATCACAGGAGGAACCCTGTCCGGCGCCGGCAAGGGCAGGGATCAGGGGAACAGCAGTCCGGCAACTGGCGAGAGGGAGTCCAGTCAATGAGGAGAGTTTTTGGAATGTTCGCAGGCGCCGTACTTGCCGGTGCCATGCTTGCGTCCTCGGCATTCGCCCAGGACAAGGGCACGATCTACTACATGGTGCCCACGCTGCTTGATGAATTTCAGACCGAGTCCGTCAACGCCATCGAAAGCTTCCTGGCGCAGGTGGGTTACGAAACGGTGACGCTGAACGCGGACAACAAGACCGATCTTCAGCAAAGCCAGATGAACGACACGATCCTGCTGGATCCCGCGGCGATCGTCATCGCGCCGGTGGACTTCAACGCGTTGGCGCCCGCGATCGAGCAGGCGCGGGAGGCGGGCATTCCCGTCATGGTCTTCGACCGGCAAGTCACCTCCACCAAGGTGGATTTCACTTCGGTGGCCGGTACGGTCGAGATCGGCCATGTGGCGGCCGCGGAGATCCAGCGCCTCCTGGAGGAGAAGAACGGGTCCGTTTCCGGCAAGGTCCTTCAGGTGCTGGGCGATCCGGGAGATCCCTATACGCTCGACATCCAGAAGGGCTTCGAGGAGCGCATGGCTGACCATCCGGAGGTGGAGATCATCTCCCTGCCTGCCATGCAGTGGGAGGCTTCGAACGCCGGCTCCATCGTCGCTGACCAGCTTCTGGCCAATCCCGATATCGACCTGATCTTCGTGCATGCCGCGCATCTGGCCGTCGCCGCCGTGGCCTCGCTGGAGGCCGCTGGTAAGCAGCCAGGCGACGTGCTGCTCGTCTCCTCCAACGGCGCGCCCGTTGGGCTAGACCTTATCCGCCAGGGATGGGAGCAGGTTGAGGTCGAGCAGCCGCTTTATGCGCAGGCGGCCGCGATCGCCATGTTCGCCGACAAGGTGGTCAATGGCGAGGAGATCAAGCCCGGCACGTACAATGTGCTGGGCCTCGAATCGGAAATCACCATCGAGGAATGGGGGCCGAACCTGAAAATTCCAGGTGCCGCGATCACTGCAGAGAATGTGGACGAGCCGCGCTTCTGGGGCAACCTGACCCCGCCGAGCGACCCTATCAAGCCGGTGGAATAACGGCGTAAGGCGCAACCCGATCGAAAGAGCCGGCCCGCTCCGCCGGGCCGGCACATTCCCTTCCACAGGACAGCCCGATGACGCCCGCGCGCCGCGCAACGATCGAATTCCTGCTCGACAATCTCGTATGGCTGATGCTGATTGTCGTGCTGATCGTCTTTTCGCTCACCGTTCCGCGATTCTTCCAGTTCGGCATCTTCGCCAACATCATCGAGCAATCGACCTTTGTTGGCGTGATGGCGATCGGTCTGGCGATCGTCATCATTTCCGGCAATCTCGATCTCTCAGTGGAATCCACCGCCGCGCTCGCCGCGATGGTGACGGGGCTTCTGTTCGCTACTCAAGGAATCGGCCTGGGCATCGCGCTTGAGCCGGCGTGGCTCATCCTGCCCGTCTCGCTCGCGATTGCGATGCTCGTCGGGGCGGCGGTTGGTATGGCCAATGGCTTCTTCGTGGTGAGGCTGGGCATGAGCGCCTTCATCGTCACGCTCGCCTCCTTCATTTGGGTGCGGGGCCTCGTCGTGGCGATCTCGGGAGGGCGCTCCGCACAGAGCCTGCCCGCTGCGATCCGGGTCGTGGGCACGGCCGATATCCTGGGCCTGCCGCTGCTTGCTTGGATTTCGGTGGGCTGCTTCGTGCTTTTTTCCTTCATCATGGCCAAGACGCCCTTCGGCCGCTACGTTACGCTCGTCGGCGGCAATCTCGAGGCGACCTATCGCGCCGGCATCAACAGCAACAGGATTCTCTTCGTGAGCTTCGTGCTCGCGGGCCTGCTTGCCGGCGTAGCCGGATGGCTGCTAGCCATCCGCACCTCTGGTGCCACGGCCAATTTGGGCGTGGGCATGCTTTTCAACGCCTTTGCCGCCGTCGTCATCGGCGGCGTGAGCCTGAAAGGCGGCATCGGCAAGCTACCGGGGGTCTATGCCGGCGTTCTGCTTCTTTATTCCATCCATACCGCCATCAATCTGATGGGGCTGCCGGCGCACTACACCCAGATGATCCTGGGAGCGCTCGTGCTTGCGGCGGTCCTGCTGGACACTTTGAAACTTCGGCTCAGGGAGAAACTGCTTTGACGGGACGGCTGAAGGATCGAGCGGCGCTGGTGGTCGGCGGCGCACGGGGTATCGGTGCGGCAATCGCCGAGCGCTTCGCTCAGGAGGGCGCGAGGCTCGTGCTGGCGGATGTGGAGGAGCAGGCGGGCGAGGAACGGGCTCGGGCGCTGAACGCGCTGTTCGTGCGCGCCGATGTCTCGCAGCCGGACGATGCCGAACGGGCGGTGGAATTGACGGTCGCCCAATATGGCCGGATCGACATCCTGGTTCAGAACGCGGGCATCTATCCATGGACGCTGATCGAAAACATCAGTCCGGAGGAGTGGGACCGGGTCTTCGCCGTCAACATGCGCGGGACGTTCCTTGTGGCCCGCGCGGCCCTGTCGCACATGAAGGCGCAAAAATACGGGCGCATGATCTTCACATCCTCGATCACGGGCCCGCATGTGACCAGCCCCGGCCATGGACACTACTCGGCCACCAAGGCTGCCATCAATGGCTTTATCCGCGCTGCGGCGCTCGAGTTCGCGCCCTACGGCATTACGGTCAACGGCATCGAACCCGGCAATATTCTCACGGAAGGCATGAAGGCCCATCGCAGTGAGGCCTTCATTCAGCAGATGGCAAGCTCGATCCCGCTCGGCAGGCTCGGCACGCCGGAAGATGTCGCCAACGCCTTCCTGTTCCTCGCCTCAGACGAGGCGGCCTACATCACAGGCACGACCATCGTCGTGGATGGCGGCCAGCTTCTCCCTGAGGGCGGCAATATCGGCATCAATCCCGATTAAGGGCATGGCGCCGTGAGCGCAAAGCTGAGCCGCTTTAGAATCCGTTTTCGATGCGCTGGAAGATGACGGTCGCGAAAGAGGAAATCTGCGCGCCGACAAAAGGGCCGGAAAAGGCGACGGCCAACAGGATGGCGACGATCTTGGGCACGAAGGTGAGCGTGATCTCCTGCACCTGGGTGAGCGCTTGCACCAGCGCAATACCGACACCCACGACCATAGCGACGATCACCGCCGGACTGGCCGCCGCCAGCACCGTCCATATGGCATACTGGACCAGATCGAGGGTGTCGGCTTCGTTCATCGCTCAGCGGATCACGACGCCAGGGCCGACGATCACCTCCTCACCGCTCTCCAGCTTGGCAACTACGCCGTCGCTGTAAAGCTTCACCTCGGTCACGATGCCGGTCACCTCGCCATCGGCGGAAGTGATCTCGCGGCCCACGAGACCGCTTGCCTGCGAAAGGGAGGAAGCGGCCAGGATCTGCTCCAGCTTCACGTTGATCTGCACCGACTGCTCGACCTGCGAGAAGGTGGCGAGCTGCGCCACGTAATCCGTCGATTCCATCGGGCTCGTCGGGTCCTGATTCTTCATCTGAGCGACCAGGAGCCGCAGGAAGGATTGGTAGTCCACAGTCTGGGGCGAGGCCACTTCCTGCTGGCTCCGCGGTACTGCAGTCACTGTCGAGACGTTCATGGCTATTGTCCCACCGCCCTTGGTAATGCGATTTCTGCGATTTCTTCCTGTGTTCCGGCATTCTGAAGAAGCTCGGCCTCCAGCGGATAGAGGCTGCGGATCACTTTCAGGGCTTCGTAGACCTGATCTTCCGACACCAGTGCGTCCACATGCTTCAGCCCGGCGAGCAAACGCTCATCGCTGAGAATCGCAAGAAGACGGGCGAGCATCTTGCGGTATTCCTCGCGGGAGCGGTCGGCCGTTTCCGGGTCGATCAGCATGAGCTGCACAGCGAAATAGAGCTGACGCAGCGGGGTCGTCGCATCCTCCGCCTGCAGAACATGGTGCTGCAGCAGGAACTGCACGTCGTTCAGGAACTCGAGCGAAACTTTCCGGTCAACCCGGACGACGGCGCCGTTGATGTAGATCTTGTCGTTGGCCTTGAGCGAGATCTTCAGCGTGCTGGTCATTTGAGCCCGTCGCGGATGATCTCGGAAACCTCGATCAGTCCATCGAAGTTCTGGGAGCGGCCCTGGCGGATCGCCTCGCCCTCGCGCAGCAGCCAGATTCCGATGGAGATCAGATTGGCGCGAAGTTCCGCGGGCAGCTCATTGTCGCTGCTGGCCAGATCCTCAAGGAAGGAGGTCCAGAGGCGGTTCATGAACAGGATGGCCTCGATCGCCTCGTGCGAGTTGGGCCCCGCTTCCCGCGCCGCGCGTAGAAGCTCGATCGAACGCGAGAGAACCTGACGTTCGCGGTCCTTTGCGTCAGCGATCGAATCGGCCTGAATCTCCTCATAGGAAAACTGGTACATGGGATCCCGTTTCGCTTGCTATGGCAGGTGCCGCAGGAGGCTGAGCTGCTGGATGCGCGCGGTTAGCGCGTAAGCCGTTTCGATCTGTGTCAGCAGCTCGTTGACCCGCGTGGCCGCCTCGTAGGGATCGACATTCTCCATGCCGCCGACCATGGATTTGAAAAGATCGATCTGCGCGGAGACCCGCTCGCTGGCCTGTGAAATCCGGTTCTCGACCAGACCCACTTCGGACTGAAGCTGCCCCACATCGGCGATCGCCTGGCTCACGACCCTGATCGAATGCTCGTAGAGTGCCTTGCGGGCGCTCTCGCTGAGCGGCATGCGCAGAAGATCCGAAAGGGCGGCTCCCACCATTGCCAGCCTGCGGAATCCGTTGTTGTTGGCGGTCGCGGATGTCTCGGCGTTTTCGTTGAGCGTGATCCGTGTGGTGATCTTCTGGTCGGAGGCATGGGACCATACGCCATGCCAGCCGTCGTTCAGGAAGCTGGCTTCCAGCTCCTGAAGAAACGCTTTCATCTCATCGCCGGTAATCTGGGCAGCCTGGTCATCGCCATTCGGAAAGCCGAAATAGTCTTCGAAGAACTCATCGAACGCCTGCTTTGCAGGCGATGCGGGGTCGGAGAAATCCTCGAACGGCCGGACATCCGTGTTGATGCCGGCAAAGAGATATTCCCCGTTGAGGCTCGTATTGAGCACGCTCGTCATGGCGGCCAGGGTGTTTTCCGCAGCGGCGCGGATCACCGCCGTATGTTCGGGGTTGGAAACGGCGCCCGTAAGCGTAGCCAACATCTCTTGGGCAAGTTCGCCAATATGCTGCAGCCCATGCTGGGTTGCGGCGAGCCGCTCGCTCGCCAGGCCGTTGGAGTCGAGCAGGCTTTCCAGCCGCGCAATGTCTCGCGAAATGGAGTAGCTGATGCCTGAACGTGCGCCCAGAGCTAGGCCGGTATCGGCGACCTTGCCGGTCGCCAGCTCCCGCTGGGCCTTGGTGATTTCCGTCTGCATGCGCATCACCTGATGGCGAAGGGCATGCGAGACGGTGCTGCTCGATACGAAAGAGGTCTTCATGGACGGCCGGCTACCTCCATCAATCTGGACAGCATTTCATCCACCACGCGTATGATCCGGGCAGATGCCTCGTAGGCGCGCTCCAGTTCCAGAAGGAGCGCCATTTCCTCGTCGATATTGACGCCCGTGGCATTCGACAGGATTTCCGCCGTGTGGCGCGCGAGCGCGCCTTTGGCCTCCAGGCCGCCGGCGGCATTCTGGCGCAAGCCCTCCAGCCATCCGATCGATTGGGCCGTGAAGGCGGACAGGCTTGCAGTGTCGTCCAGCCCCGCCTCGGCGTGGAATGAGAAGGGTTCGTCAAGCTTGTCGAGGAAGCTGTGAAGAAGCTCGGAGTAGGACGCCGAACCGTCGGTGTTGAAGGTGTAGGAAATCCCGTCGCGCAGCCGCTCCGGGTTGCTGACGACCACCGAACTGAGCTCGATTCTGCCGGCAAGCCCGTCAACAATGCCGCCAGCCGCCGGCAGGTCCGTATGCGGCGTGCCGTCCTCTTCCGTCCATACGAACAGCCCCGTCGACGCGGCGCCAGAGGGAGGCTCGGCGAAGGCCATGATGACGCCGCGTGCGATCTCGTCGAGCTGACGCTGCATGGTGACTGCCGCGTCGTCGCGCAACTGCAGGAGCGCGGCGAGGCTTCCCATCGCGCTCGTGTTGCCGCCCTGGCCCGGTGCAAGCGGCACGCCATCGATGAAGACGGGGTTGCCCACCGTGCCTGCTGCATAGACAGGAGTTGCAGCAAAGGCGACGGGACGCGGCACGGTTTCAAAAAGCGTCACGCCGTCTGCGGTGGTCAGGATCACGTCGTTGTCAGCCCGCGTGATGACCGACACCGGGACGATCGCGGAAATCTGCTTCAGCAACGCGTCACGCCTGTCGAGGGCGTCGGATACGTCCTGACCGGTGCGCGTGCCCGCCACGACCTGCCGGTTGGCGGTCTCGAACTCGCCAAGCAGCCGGTTGAGATCGTTCACCGCCGCCGCGATGTCCCGATCCACCTCGGCCCTGAAGGACTGGACCGCTGCCGCGCCCTCGTTGAGGGAGCGAACCATGCCACGCGCGGCCTCGACCGCCGCCGCGGCCAGGGCCCGGTTTGACGGCGTGGCGGCATAGGCCTGAAGCGCTTCCTGAAGCGCGCCGAGAGCGGCTGCGGGCGAGGCCGCGTTGTCTGCGCCGTTCACCCTGAGGCGCAGGGTATCAAGTCGCTCGGTAAGCACCGACTGCGCTTCGGCGCCTGAAATGGCGGCGAGGTTCTGACGGAAAAGGACGGCATTGGTCGCTCGGCGGATTTCAGCGATGCGGGCGCCAGGCGCCATGCTGGACAGGACGGCCGAACGTCTTGCGTAATCGGGATTGGAAGCCTCCGACACGTTGCGCGAGACGATGCTTGTCTGGCGCGAGGTATTGAACAGTGCCGATTGTGCGATGCTCAACGCGGAGGTCAGCGACATATCCCTGTTTTCCGATCCTTTTGACGTTCCTGCCCGTTACCGCTTCAGATTGACCAGGAGTTCCATCAGGTCCGATCCGGTCTGGAACACCTTCGAGTTCGCTGTGTAGTTGCGCTGCGACTCGATCATGTTCGTAAGCTCCTCGGCGATATCGACATTGGAGCTTTCCAGTGCGCCGGAGACGATGCTGCCGAAGCCAGTCGCGCCGGCGAAACCGATTCGGACCGCACCGGATGTGGGCGACTCGGTGAAGATGTTGCCCGAGAGCACCTGCAATTGATCCGGGCTTGCCACATTCGCGAGCGGAATCCGGTAGAGGGGCTTGAAGGAGCCGTCTTCATACTGTGCGTAGACAATGCCGTCGTCGCTGATCTTGATGCTCTCGACGGTGCTCGGCGGGCTTCCGTCCACATAGGCGTTCTGGACCTGGAAGCCCGCATCGAGCTGCGTAACCTGGGAGAGGTCGAGAGTGACGGTATCGCCGCCCGGAACCGGGATATCTATATTCGATGTGCCCGTCAGCTGGCCGGTCGTAGCATCGAAGGTCAGCGTCCCCAATACCAGCGGACCGGAGCTGTAGGGGAATGACGTCTCCGGGGCCGCATCCGCCCGGTTAAAAACGGCGACCTCCCACTGATTCGCACTGGTCTTGGTGAAATAGACGTCGAGCAGAACCTTTTCGCCCAGGTTTCCGTAGGCCACCAGCGAGGTCTTGGCGGAATATTGAGCGCCGGCACCGTTGGCGGAGGGCAGGTTCGCGGCAGCAACAATCTCGGCATCCAGCGGAAGATTGCCCGCGAAAACGCCGTTGCGCGAAGGCGTAGCCACCAACTCCGACTGAGTGATCGTCACCGGCTCCAGTCCGGCATAGCCGTTGGCGGTCGCCGCCGGCGTTCCATTGGCGAAGCTGTAGCCGAGCAGCCGGAAGCCCGCGGCATTCACAAGCTGGCCCTGGTCGTCGAGCACGAAGGAGCCCGCGCGGGTAAGCGCGGGCTGCCCAGCGCTGTCCTGAACCACGAAGAAGCCGTTGCCCTTGATGGCTAGATCGGTCACCGAGGTGGTGTACTGAAGCGCGCCCTGCACGGAAATCGCGTTGCGCACCGTGGTGATCACACCGCCGGAATTGTAGGCGCCCTGAGTGCTGGGAATGACCAGCGTGGAAAACTCCGTCCGCGCCCGCTTGTAGCCGTTGGTGCTGGAGTTAGCGATGTTGTCGGCAACCGTGGACAGGCGGTTCGCCTGCGCGTTCATGCCCGACACGCCCGTCTTCATCATGCCGTAAAGGCTCACGTCCCTCTCCTTGCTTTTGCGCACTCCGGCAAAGATTAGCCCTCAGGACTTGCGTGAAACTGGCCGGAACCTTGCCGCGCGCTGGGCTACGTGATCAGGCGATAACCGAGGTAGCGCTTGGAATCGATCGGATCGAAGCCAAGCTTCGAGCGAAGCTTCTTGCGCAGCTTGCTGATGTGGCTTTCAACGACGTTCTCCTCGACCTCCTCATCGAAGATTCCGTAAACGGCGTTGAAGATCTGGGTCTTGGTCACCCGGCGCGACGCGTTGCTCGCCAGATATTCGAGGATACGCCGTTCGCGCCGCGGCAGGGGGAAAGGCTCGCCATCGATTTCCGGGTCGCGCCCATCCGCGAAGATCCGCATCGGACCAACGGCGACGAAACTTGCATCCTCATGCTGAGCGCGGCGCCTGATAGCGCTGATGCGCGCCAGGATCTCGCGAACATGCACCGGCTTGCGTACGACATCGTCAACGCCGGATTCGAACAGTCTCAACGTGCATTCCAGCGAATTCTGCTCGGCAAGTGCAATCACTGGTGCATCCGACCGATCACGGATGCGTCGCGCCGGCACCTCCGGAGCGGCGCACTGCCCGAGCAGGAAGGCGCGGACCACTTTCAGTTCTTCGTCCGCCGCCGTCTCCACCCACTCGTCAAACGCGTCGGGTTCGAAGCTCGCCGTAGCGAACCCCTCACGGCTGAACAGTGAATGGAATCCTTCTGTTACGAGCTCACGCTCGTCCACCACCACTATCATCGGTCCGCCCCCGAATCAGTTTGTGTACCAAGAGGTACCCGGTGAATGGATTCGCGCACAAGATATTTTTTACGGCAAATTAATCTTCGTGATATGCAACTTTTATTTGCAGAAAGCTTTTGCCCGAGGGGTCCATTCTCCGAAGCCTGTTGCCACCATATTGGCGATCACGCGGCATAGATAACGCTTGTGCGCGGGAGCATTGTCGGGACCGGCGTGGTATCGCGCCACGGCCATGGCCCAGGTATCGTAATTCTGCTTCAGACGGCTGAGAAAGCGCGCCGCGTAATCGACGTTCTGGCGCGGATCGAGCATGTCCCGAACACTGCGGAAATGGCTGGCGTGGTAATGATAGTTGATCTGCATACAGCCGAGGTCGATGAGCCGTGCGCCGCGTGCGCGCGCTTGCATGAATGCGGAAACCGCCTCTTCCAGGCTTTCGGCGATGACGGCTCGGCCCTCTATGTTGAGGGCATAAGGGCGCATGCTGCCCTTCACGCCGGTCTCGGTAAGCCCCACGGAATAAAGAATTCCAGCCGGTATGCCGTATTTGCGGGCGGCGGCGAGGATTTCCGCCTCGCAGGGATTTGCCGCTGCAAGGCTTGCTGAGAGGAGGAAGCCGGCGAGGCTGCTAAATATAAAGATCGCCCGCCGGGGCGCCATCGCCCGGATCCTCCGTTGCTCTGCCCGCTATGTGCTGCCGGCCACTTTCCTCCCGGCGCGCGCCGGATTGAGGTCTTGCATCCGGCCGCCCTTGGTGCGCGGCCGCATGAAAGCCGTCGGTGCCGCTTCTGATCTCAGGGCCTCCGCCCTGCGGCTGCTGGACAACGATCCGGTCGACATCGAAACCCAGCCCCCGCAGCGCGCGCATCATGCCATCGCCGTCGGCGCTCAGCCTCTTATAGGCCTCTGCGGTCTCGGGCTGGATTTCGACCGAAAGTTGTGTTCCGCTCATCATCATTTTCACGGAGACGGATCCGAGCTCGGCAGGATGGAGCTGAATTTTTATGCCATGCAGGATTTTCCGATTCGATTCGGACGATGACGGGAGGATTTTGACCGCCGCGTTCGCAAGTTCAGGCAACGCATTCAGGTCGGAAATCAGGGCTGAAGTCGTGGTGCTGAGCGCTTGAGCGGGGGCTTGAGCCGGGGAAGACGCCGCCGGCAACGCCGTGCCGGACGCGCGAGGAAGCGGTTCTGCTCGGCTCGTATTCCGTCCCGTCTCCGGTTCAGGTGCGGCGGAGCGTTGGGAAGCGGTCTTCATCGCAGTGATGGCGGTCGGATTGCGGCGCCCGGCATTCGCCTCCCGCTTGTCCCCACCGTCAGTCTCGCCGTGTGGCGGCAAATCCGCATCTGGAACCGGCACAGGCTGCGACATCGCGCGCGGCTCCTTGCTCGCGGCAGGCCTTTCCTCGGCCACGATGGCCGGCATCCGTTCAGCGGCTGCAGGATTCGTGACAGGGCGCGAGCCGGGCGGCTGGGACGGATCCGCTTCAACGGAGGGTTCATGCGGCGGCTGCGGATGGATGGCGGCGGCATCGGCCGGCTGCGCCTCCGGTTCCTCTCCGCCATCCTTTTCATCGAGCTTCGGCAATGCCCGGGACTGCTCCGGCGAGGGTTTCGCCTCTGCCTTGCGCTGAGTGCCGCCTTTTTGGCGGACAAGCTCTACGTCCTTATCCGCCGCATCGGCCTGATCCGTCGCTGGCGCAACCAGGGCGTCGAGCAATGCCAAAAGGCGCGATTCCACCGTGTGCAGACTTTCGAGGTCATGACGTGGCGGTGCGCCGGACGGGTTCCGGCTGATCGTCAACACCTCGGCGAAAGCGCCGGAATGGGGCAGGGGCAGCTTGCCGCCGCGCTTCGGGACTTGTGTCCCAAGCATGAGAGCTTCCGTTGCCTTGGCCGTTTCGGTCATGGCGTTTCCTCCATCAGAAGCGCGTCGACATCGCGAAGCAGCTTCATCCGCTGTGCGACGAAAGCCGCATGCTCGGGCTCCGCGGCCACCTCGTCCGGACTGCTGGCGCGTTGCAGGAGCGTGCGCTCAGGTCGCGACACCACCTGAGAGGCAACCTTCCTGGCGGCCAGAAGCAGGCGCCGGTCGCTTTCTGAAAGGCGCCGGGCGTCGATCTCCTCAAGTACTGCCAACGCCTGCCGGACATCCGGCGAGGCGACGGCTGCGGCATTGGCGTAGAGAACCGCGCGAGGATCCGGCTGCTGCCCGTCTTTGCCGGGCAGTCGCTCCGCAGCGCCCGTGGCGAAGGCGAGCAGCCGCTCGTGCCCCTCGATGGCGCTGGCACGGGCGATGCGAAGATAGATCGTGCGCGCTTGCTCGGGGCTCATCGCCAGCGTTACCTCCTCGACGAGATCGAGGTCGATGGTGTCGCGGAGCGTTATGACGGTGGCGATGAAGGCTTCGGCGAACTGGCTCGCATAGGGCGAGCGCAGAAACCGGCGCACATAGTGTGACGCGGCGCGGGCCGCGCAGTGCGCGTCGTCAAGCTGCGCGCAAACATCGATGGTGCGGCGCAGAGCGGCTTCCTCGATCAGCGTCCCCGGGCTGAGAAGCCGCGCCTGGTCGAAGAGTTCCAGCGCGCGTTTCGGGTTTTCGGGAGCGGCGAGCGAGCCTGCCAGAAGGGCGAAGGGGCCTCCCAGAACCTCACCCAGCTCAAGCGGCTCCACGTCCCGCAGCGCCTTGTTCGCCTCGGGCAGATTGCCGGAAGCATAGTGGATCACGCCTATGCCGAGGCGCGCGTAGAGACCCTGCAGATCGAGCCCGGATATCACCTTTTCGAGCGTTGCGGGATTGCCGCCGCTAGCCCCATAGACGAGCAGCGCCCGCAGATTGCGCGGATCATCGAAATCCTCTGGGGCGGTCTCCTTTAGCCGCTTGTCGATGATGGCGAGGAGCCGGGTCTGCATGGGCAGATCGGCATGATCGCCATCGGCGATTCCGTCCTGAAGGAGCTGGAGGGAGCGGATCATCTGATAGGGCTGCAGCCCGTCTGCCGCGGCCGGGAGGACCGGCCCGCACAAAACGGCCCCAAGCAAGAGCGCACGGGCAAGGCGCCTCATTCCGGCACCTCCAGCAGAATCTCGATGCGCCGGTTCGCGTCCGCCAGCGGCGCGTCAGGCAGCTTCAGGCGGCGGTCGGCAAAGCCCGCCACTTCCTTGATACGCTTTTCGTCAAGACCACCACGCACCAGCATGTACTGTGCCGCATGGGCGCGGGCGGTGGAGAGACGCCAGTTGTCGTAATCGCCGCTCGTGAAGGGGCGCGCGTCGGTATGGCCGTGGATGCGGATATTACCGGGGTGCTCAGCAAGGGTCCGGGCGATCTTCTCCATCGCGAGCACGAGGGCGCGCTCGGGAACCGCCGAGCCTACGGCGAACATGCCCTGGCGGATGTGGTCGGTGACGGAAATCAGCACGCCGTCGTCTCCGGCCGCGACGCTGACGGAGGCGGCAAGCCCCTCGCCTTCCAGCGCCTTCACCAATTCCTCGCGGATTTGAGCGGCGGCTGCTTCGCGCTTAGACGCGGGAGGGGAAGCTTCCGGCTCTGTCTGGTCCTCAGACAACTCCTCTTCGCTTTGGGCGGCAGGATCAGCGGCGCGCCCAGCCGGTGCGCCGACTTCCAGGGCCGCTTCGTCCGAAGGTTGAGCCTGGTCGCGCCCGATCGCGGCCTCATCCTCTACGGCAGGCGCTGCAGTCTCGCCCGGTTCTGCGGCGCGCTTGAACTCTCCCGTCTCGACAGCCTCCCTGTCCGCGCCACTGGGATTTTCCCGAACCTGATCGGGATCGCCCTCCACGCCTATGCCGGGCACGGCAACCTGCTGCGACCAGAAGTCCGGCGCGAAGGGATCGCGATAGGCCTCGCCACCCGAAGCGCCCGAGGAGGGCCCTGCATTCTGCTCTCCGCCCTCGCCCCTGCTCGAAATGTTCTGGTCTCTCCCGGTCTGAGCGGCGATTTCCGCGAGCACCGCGTAAGGGTTGGAGAAGAAGTTCTGGTCGGAATACCGGAACACGCCGGCCAGATCCGGCCCGCCGGGCGATTCGGAAGAGGAGAATTCTTCCGCGCCCGGTGCCTGCAGGTCGTTGCTTTCCTCCAGCGGCTCCATCGTATCGGTGCGCTGCAAGCCGTCACTGATCTCCTCCACGCCCTTGGCGCTGGTGCTGCGATCCATCAGCTTGACGGGATTGAAGTAGCTTGCGAGCGCCACTCTGGTTTCCTCGTTGGCGGCGTTGATCAGCCACATCACCAGGAAGAAGCACATCATCGCCGTCATGAAGTCGGCGAATGCGATCTTCCAGACGCCGCCGTGATGCCCGTCTTCCTCGCCATCGCCGCCGCGGCGCACGATGATGATCTCGGGGCGGCGCTCCTCGCCGGCCACGCTCATTGAAGCACCTCGGAAAGAACCACCGACCATTCGGCCAGTCGCGTTTCGAAGAGACTTTCGTCAATCTCCGCTGCGATATCGAAGCCGGGCGCTTCGGTGAAATCGACCCGGGCCGCGAGGTCGCCAAGCTGCGCCTTGAGGGCTGACCACAAAAGCGCATTGCCGCGCACATGGACGCGCACCGCGCCGTCCTCCTTGAGGATCGCTCGGAGAATGCGCTCGAACTCGGCAACCGCCTGTTTCTGCAGGTCCTCGCTCAGTGCCGCGCCCAGAATGCGGGCGGCAAGGCCGCTGGTCACGGAAACCACCTTCTGCTCCAGCGCCTCGAAACAGGCCTTGACGGCGGCACCTGCTTCATCGCCGAACCGCGCGAGCGCCTCCTGCATCTCTTCCGCGTGTTGCGCCCGCTCGGCAGCCAGCTTCGCCTCGTGTTCCAGGGCCAGGCGCTCGGCCAGGGCCGCCTCCGCCTTGGCAACCGCTTCGGCAACCGCCTCCCGCAGCTTCTCCTCGGGGTCCTTGTCCGCCGCCTTCGACTCCGCCGGGCGGATGCGCGGCATGGAAACGCCGAAATCGGGCAGCGCGTCGGCCAGTGCAAGCCTTGCCATCAGTTCGCGGCCTCCGCTTCAGCGCGCACCCATTTGCGCAGGATCATTGCCGTGCGCTCCTCACTCAAATCGACCATACGGGCGAGGCGGGCATGCGGCCCGGGCCTGAACCGTATCCGGCCTTCCTCTTCTTCCTCTTCTTCGTCATGGACCTCTCCGTCAGCAGCAAGGCGCAGCTGCGCCTGCTCGGCCGATGGGGTGGCGAGCTCCGGCACCTGGGCGCCATCCGCCATGGCTGGCGCCATCAGCATCCTGCCGAGCGGCTTCAGGCCGAACCAGGTGATAAGGAAGGCAACGAGAATGAAGGCGGCCGCGTTGATCAGCGTTCCGGCATGCTGGGCCAGATAATAGGCGGGGCCGGGCGAAACGATTTCCTCCCCGTCCAGCCCTTCGATGAACTCGACGGCCGCGACATTGAGCTTGTCGCCGCGCTGCTCGTCGAGGCCGGCGGCCGAAGCAACGATCGCCTCGATCTCCTCCAGCCGCTCTGAGAGCGCCTGGGGCGAGGTGGAGGGCCCAAGCAGCGAGGCGAGACGGCTCTGGTTCACCACCACCGCGATGGAGAGCCGGGTGACCTGGTAGCCGTTGCTGACGATCGCGATCCGCTTCGTGTTCAGCTCGTAATTGGTGGTTTCCTCGCGGCGCTCGCTCTGTTCGGTCGAGCGCGGCGTCTCGCCCGCCGGCGTCTCTTCCTGGGGAAGGTTCTGCTGCACCGTCGTCGGTGTGGCGGCGGTTTCCTGCGTCGCGCTGTCGGCCGTACGAACGATCTGCACCGAACGTTCAACACGCGAATCGGGATCGTAGATCACCTCCTCGATCTGGCGCGAGTCGGTGTTGACCTCCGCCTTGACGCTGGCGCGGAAATTGTCCGGCCCCAGATAGGGCGCCAGCGCGCGGCGGATATTCTCCTCCACCTGCGCCTCGACGGTCCGCTCCACACCGATGGAGCGCTGGGCGGAATTGTTCGCTAGGTCTTCACCAGCCGCCAGCAGGATGCCGGAAGAATCGAGCACCGTCACCTTCTCCGCCGTAAGGCCCGGCACTGCGGCGGCAACGAGATAGCGGATCGACGCGGCCTTGGCCGCGGCATCGATGCCCGACGTGCGGATCACCACGGAGGCGGAAGGCTCCTGCGCCTCGCGGCGGAAATTGCCGCGCTCGGGCATGACGATGTGAACGCGGGCCGCCTTGATGCCGGCGATGGACTGGAGAGTGCGGGCGATCTCGCCTTCGAGCGCGCGCACGCGCGTCACCTCCTGCATGAAGGTGGTCAGACCCAGGGAGCCCACATTGTCGAACAGCTCGTAGCCCGCGTTCGTGCTGGTGGGCAGGCCCTTTTCGGCCAGCAGCATGCGCGCCTGGGCGGTACGGCCGGCCGGCACGAGCACGGTGGTGCCGTCGGAGGCGACGTCGAAGCTGATGCCGGCCTCGCCGAGCACCAGGCCGATCTGGTTGACGTCCGAGCGTTCGAGCCCAACATAAAGCGTCTCATAGGCCGGGCGGTTGAGGTAGATCGCGCCGGCCACGACGACGGCCATCACCAGCGCCAGAACGCCGCCCATCATGGCCAGGCGCCTCGGTCCCAGGCTTTTCAGGTTTTCGACGACGGTCTGAAGCTGCTCCGGCAAAGCCTCGATACTCCCAGCAGTGAACCCGGGGGTGAGGCTAGCGGGCGAAGCTTGTGCGAAAATGAAATGGGGGCCGCAGAACGCGGCCCCCGCATCGCCAGATCGCTTTTCCGATCAGCGGAAGAGCGACAGGATGTTCTGGGCGTTGGAGTTGGCGATCGACAGCGCCTGGATGCCGAGCTGCTGCTGCGTCTGCAGGGCGGCAAGCCGCGTCGACTCCTCGTTCATGTCGGCATCGACCAGCTGGCCGACGCCGCGGTCGATGGCGTCCATCAGCGCCGAGGTGAACTCCGTCTGAAGGTCGATGCGCGACTTGGCGGCACCGAGCGCCGAGGCGCCGCTGGCAAGGCCGGAAAGCGCGGTCTCGATGCCCGTCAGGGTGTCGTTGAAGTCCGTGTCGTCCAGGCCGGCCGTCGTCACGTCGATGTTCAGCACCGTGAAGGTCGCAGCACCAGCGCCGGTGGTGGTGAACTGGGTGTCGAGGATACCCGTGTTCATGCCGCCCGTGTCGACCAGGCGCACATCGGCCAGCGTGATCTGCAGGCTGCCGGTCGTCACATTGCCCGAGGAGTCACGGTTGTAGGACGAGATCACGCTGAAGGTCGTCGTCGTGGCCGTGGAGTCCGTCGACAGGAGGTTGGTGCCGGCATAGCCGGCATTGGCGATCTCGGAGAGCTGAGCCTGCAGGGCGCCGATTTCCGCCTGGATCTTGGCGCGGTCCTGGGTTCCCGAGCTCTTGGCCAGAAGGACCTTCTCCTTGATCTGGTCGACCACCTCGACGGCCTTGTTCATCGCCGTGTAGGCGGTGTCCACCTTGCCGGCGGCGAGGCCGAGGGCGTCCTGAACGACCGAGTTGGCCTTGTTGTCCGAACGCATGGTGGTCGCGATCGACCAGTAGGCGGCGTTGTCCGACGCCTTGTTCACGCGCATACCGGTGGAGATGCGCTCCTGCGTGGTGGCGAGGTTCTTGTTGATGTTGGCAAGCGTCTGCAGCGCCGTCATCGCGGACGCATTGGTCAGAAGGCTGGACATGGGCTATCCCCCGTCGGTTTGAGATTTTTGGGGACATACCGGGCCGTCCGGTATGGCGGAACGGCATCATGCCAGTGGCCGTATCAGGCTCACTCCGCCATGCTTGCACCGGCAAACATGGCGGCAAGTTCCTACCAAATGGTAACCGCTGGAAAAAGATTCAGGCGAAGGAGCGCACCAGGCTGCCGACGAGCAGGTTCCACCCGTCGATCAGCACGAAGAACAGGATCTTGAAGGGCAGAGAGACCACGGTCGGCGGAAGCATCATCATGCCCATGGACATGGTGATGGTGGCCACGATCAGGTCGATCACCAGGAAGGGGAGAACGACAAGAAAGCCGATCTCGAAACCGCGGCGGATTTCCGAGATCATGAAGGCGGGAATGAGAACGCGCAGATCCGCCTCGCCCGCCTGTGTCGTCTCGCCGCCCCGTTCGGCCGCGAGATCGGCGAAAAGGGCATAGTCTTCATCGCGCACATTGTTCGCCATGAAGGCGCGGAAGGGCTCTGCAATGCGCTCGACCGCCTCCGCCTCGGAAATCTCGTTGTTCATCAGCGGGCGGATACCATCTTCCCAGGCCCGGTCGAATGTCGGCGCCATGACGTAGAAGGTCATGAACAGCGCCAGGCTGACGAGGATGAGATTGGCGGGCGTGGTCGGCAGGCCGATACCGGCGCGCAATATCGAAAAGGCGATGACGAAGCGGGTGAAGCTCGTCACCATGATGAGGATGCCGGGCGCCAGCGAAAGAACCGTCAGCAGCCCGAAAAGCTGGATGATGTATCCGGCCGCGGTGCCGTTCGCCTCGCCCGCCAGGGCCTGAAAATCGAAGCCCTGCGCGCCCGCCGGAACGGCGGCAGCCAGAAGGGCGAGGAGGGTGGCGAAAGTCCGCGTCATTCGTAGATGAACGTCTGGATGAGGATGTCGGTTACGCGGCCATCGCTGCGGATGCGCGCCCGCTCGCGCAGGTCTTCCTTGAGATGCTGGAAGCCACTCGCGCTTTCGATCTGCTTGAGCTTCAAGGCGCGCAGATAGGCGAACAGATCCTGATGAACGGCCCTGGCGAGCGCCGGATCGGCCGGGCCGTCAAAGACGGCGACGAGTTCCACTCGCACCCACACATCCGTGGGATCGGCCAGGTTCGTAGTGATCGCGTCAAGCGCCAGGACGCTCGAATCGGGCTGCTCGGCTTCGTCAGCCGAAGCGGTTTCTTCCGCCTGCCGCGATTCGGGCCTGAAGGAGCGGGGTTCCGGATCGGCTGGCCGCTCCGCTTCGAGCCGGCTGCCCGCAAACCAGCCCATGCCGATGGCAAGCGCCGTTACGGCGAGGAAGGCCGCTGCCTGCGCAATGAGCGACGGGCCTTTTTTCTTTTCTTCCTGTTCGACCAGCGCCATGGCTCACCCGTCAGAACGGCAGCACGGCATCGAGGATCTGTTGGCCGTAGGGCGGTTGCTGCACTTCCGTCAGCCGTCCGCGCCCGCCATAGGAAACCCGCGCCTCGGCAATGCGGTCGTAGGAGATCGTGTTGTTGGGCCCGATGTCCTCGGGCCGCACGATGCCGGCGATGGTGAGGACACGCAGCTCGGCGTTCACCCGCACCTCCTGGGTGCCCGCGATGCGAAGGTTTCCGTTGGGAAGCTTCTCGGTCACGATGGCTGCCATAGTGAGCTTCAGATTCTCCGAACGCTCCGTGGCGCCGAAGCCATTTGCCGAGGTACTGGAGCCTATGGAGCCGTCGGCCGCCGCGGAGCCTCCACTCGAGCCCGCGGTAAACGACCCGGCCAATGCAAGACTTCGGTCGGATTCACGGGAGCGCTGCGATTCGTTGCGGAAACGCGCGCGGTCGTTGATGGTGATCTCGACGGTGAGGATATCGCCGACATCGAGAGCCCGCGGATCGGTGAAAAGGTGGCTCTGCCGGTCTCTCCACAGGGAATATCGCGCGACCGGCGGCGAACTTCTCTTCGGATCGGTATAGGCCGAACCGAGCGTCGGCTGCGCGCCGATGCCGACCGGCGAAAGGGCCGGCGGCTTGCCGATCTCTTCGGTGGCGACACAGCCCGAGACCACAATGGCCGCGAGGACGCCCAAGCCGCGCAGAAGGACCGTCATGATGGATCGCTCGGGCGAGCGGCACTCGCCATGATGGTGGTCAGCGCCCCGGCGGTCTTGCTGTCCATTTCGTTGAGGATCGTGGCAGCGCTGCGCGGATCGAGCTTCATCAGGATCGCGGCGGCAAGCTCCACCCGCACCTCGGCCAGACGCTCGGCCGCAGCATCAGGCCGCATGCCGGAATAGATGTTCACTAGGTCCCGCTCGGCCTGTTCCAGGAAGGAATTGCGCCGGGCGAGCCACTCCTCATATTCGGCACGCTTCTTTTCCAGCGCCTCGATCCGGACGTCGATCTCCTTGCGCAGCTTCTCAAGCTCCGCCTCCTGCAGAAGGTAGCGGCGGTCGCGCGCGGCGTCGACGATGTTAGCGCAGTAGCGCTCCATTTCGTCATTGCTTGCCGTCTCCTCGGCGCGGGCACTGCCCGGCAACATGGATGCGGACAGGAAAATGGCGAGCGCTAGGGAGGCCCGGCTGGGAAGGGAGCGGTATTTCGGATGGCAAGCTCTCATGGACACACCTACTGCAGCACCAGCTCGGCCTGCAGCGCGCCGGCTGACTTGATGCCCTGCAGGATTGCGATGATGCCGTCTGGCTTCACGCCAAGCCTGTTGAGCCCGGAAACCAGCGTCTGAAGGTCCGGCCCGTCGAGCACGGCCACCTTGGCGTCCGGCTGTTCGGCTTCGATCACGGTCGCCGGCTCGATCTCCGTGTGGCCGCGCGAGAACGGCTCGGGCTGGACAACCCGCGGCATCTCGGTGACGCGCACGGTCAGCGCACCGTGGCTGATCGCTACGCGCGAGATGCGCACGTCGTTGCCGATCACGATCGTGCCCGTGCGCTCGTCCACCACCACCCGCGCCGGAACGTCCACATCGACCACGAGGTTTTCCAGCTCGGCATAGAAGCGGGCGGCGGAGATGCCCTTCGGCTTCTTGACGTAGACCGTGCGCGAATCCCGCTCGGAGGCGAGTGCCGCGCCGAAACGCTTCTTCGTATACCTGTTAATGGCATCGGCAATGCGCACGGCGGTCGAGAAGTCGGGATTGCGCAGTTGCAGGGTCAGCATCAGGAGATCGTCGAAGGAGGCCGGGATGTGACGCTCCACAAGGGCGCCGTTCGGCACGCGGCCGGAGGTAGGCACGCCGCGCGTCAGGCTTTCGGCCTGTCCTTCCACCGCGAATCCCGACACGATCACCGGCCCCTGGGCGACAGCATAGATTTCGCCGTCCGGAGCGCTCAGGGGCGTCATGACGAGCGTTCCGCCCGCAAGCGATGTGGCATCGCCAAGGGAGGAAACCGTCACATCGATCCGCGCGCCGGACTGGACGAAGGGAGGCAGGTCCGCCGTGACGATAACGGCGGCGACATTGTTTGCCCGCGCCCGGCCCCCTTCCGTCGCAATGCCGAGATTTTGCAGCATGGCGCGGATGGACTGCTCCGTGAAGGGCGAATTGCGCAGGCTGTCGCCCGTGCCGTTCAGGCCGATCACGAGCCCGTAGCCGATGAGTTGGTTGTCGCGCGCGGCCAGAACTTCCACCACATCCTTGATGCGCGAGGATGCGTCGGCCGGGAGCGCTAGGAGCAGGGCGACAGACACAAGAATGCTGCGCAGCATCATGACGCGCCGATCCTCACAGTCCCGTCACCCATGACGACGCCGGTAATAATGGCGCCGCTGTCGATGTTGCGCAGCCTGATCACCTCGCCGGCAGCGCCCGATTCGAGCGGCACGGCTAGAAGCGAAATCGTGAGGTTCCCGTCGATGAAGGTGACCGTGACCGCCTCGCCCCTCTCCACGAGATAAGGCTCGCGCACGGAGGAGAGCGGCACCAGCCTGCCGGGCAGAAGCGTGCGGCGCGCCACTTTCCCGTCGAGATCCTCCAGCCGGTGTGCGACCGAAGCCATGTCTCTCAGCGGACGGCGAAGGATGACCTCGTCGAGCGCATCGGCTGAGATCGTCTCGCCCGGATAGATCACGCGGACCGGCACGACCGCCGTTTCCTGGGCCAAGGCCAGGGCGGCCGGCAGGGCCAGCACGAGACCCAGAGCGGCCAGCAGGAGGGATCGGCCGGAAAAGCCCGCCTTCATGGCATTACCGGATCGACTGGGTAACGGTGGCCGCCATCTCGTCGGCCGCGCGGATGACCTTGGAGTTCATCTCATAGGCGCGTTGGGCGGAGATGAGCTCGGTAATCTCCTTCACCGGGTCGACATTGGAAGCTTCCAGATAGCCCTGCTCGACCGTAGCGAAGCCCGGATCTCCCGGAACGCCGACATTGGCCGGGCCGGAGGCTTCCGTCTCGCGGAAAAGGTTGTTGCCGAGGGGTGCAAGCCCCGCCTCGTTGGCGAAGGTGGCAAGCGTGAGCTGACCCAGCTCTTCAAGCTCGATCTGCCCATCGATCCGGGCAAAGATCTGGCCGGACTTGTTGACGATGATGTCTACCGCGTTGTCGGGGATGACGATCTCCGGCATCACCGGGAACCCGTCGGCGGTGACGATCTGGCCTTCCGCATTGGTGCTGAAGGCGCCGGCGCGAGTGTAGAGAGGTGTGCCGTCCACCCCCTCGATCTCGAACCAGCCCTTGCCGTTCAAGGCCAGGTCGAGCTTGTTGCCCGTGTGGCTGAGCGAGCCCTGAATGTGGAGGCTGCGCACGGCAACCGTCTTCACGCCAAGGCCGATGTTTACGCCCTCGGGAACAATGTTCTGGTTTGCCCGCTCGGGCACACCCTGCAGGCGCTCGACCTGATAGAGGAGATCGGAGAATTCAGCGCGCGCACGCTTGAAGCCGGTGGTGTTTATGTTGGCGATGTTGTTGGCGATGACCTCCAGATTGAGCTGCTGGGCGGTCATGCCTGTCGCGGCAATGGCCAGGGCCTTCATCGGTCGGTCTCTCCTCAGATCGCCATGCGGCTGATTTCAAGATAGGCGGTGACGATCTTGTCGCGGATCGCGATCGCCGCCTGCAGCGACTGCTCGGCGCTCAACACGGCGTCCACCACCTCGCGCGTATCAGCTTCGCCCTTCAGCCCCTGAAGCGAAACCGCCTCGGCGGTCTCGAGCCGCGTTATGGTGGTGGAGGCCAATCGGGTCACCATCTCGGCAAAGGCTTCGCCCATAGCCGCCTCGGGGCGGCCGGGCTCGGGCAGCAGGCGTTGCGTGCCGGGTATGCGCTGCAGGTCACCGATGCCAGGTATCATCACGAGCTCCGCAACAGATCGATGGTCATGGAAATCATCTCGCGCGCCTGCTTCATGGTCTGCAGGTTCGCCTCATAGCTGCGGCTGGCCTCGCGCATGTCGGCCATCTCGATCAGCATGTTCACGTTCGGCAGCTTTACGTAGCCGAACTCGTCCGCGGCCTCGTGGCCCGGCTCGTACTCGATCCGGAAGTCCGATTGGTCGCGCGCGATAGCCGAAACCCGGACCATGCTGCCGCCCGTGGCGCGGTCAAGCTCGGCGGTGAAGCTGATCGTCTTGCGCCGATAGGGATCACCACCTGGAACGTCGCTTGTCGATTGCGCGTTTGCGAGGTTTTCCGAAACGACGCGCATGCGCTCCGATTGCGCGACCAGCCCGGAACCCGCGACCTTGACGGCGGCGACAAGTGCGTCGGCCATTCTCACCCCCTCGCTGTCATCATCATCATGCGGTGAAACGCCTTGACGATCGCCGTGTTGAGCTCGAAAGCGCGGCGGATTTCACCCGCCTTGCCCAGCTCCTGCTCGAGCATGACGCTGTTGCCGGAGGGCAGTACCGGCGAGCCCTCCTGCTCCTTGACGGCTATGGGCTGCTCCTCGCCCGCGTAGCGGTGCGCGGCGTGCGTGGCCCGCATGGTCACGCTCGTGTCGTTCAGAACGTTCTCGAACGGCTCCACATCGACCGCCCTGTAGCCCGGCGTGTTGATATTGGCGATGTTGCCGGCGACGGCCGCCTGCCGGACCGAAAGCCAGCGCGCCTGCTGCGAGGCCAGATCGAACAGGTTTACAGGTTGCATCGCGGCTCTCCCGGAATTTGCAAGGAAGATAGGCGGCCAGTCTTGCGCGGGCCTTGCGTGCTCTCGGCGCAAAGCGGGATCTTCCGGTCATCGGAGGTCACGAGAACCCAGCTTCCATCCTCTCCGAGCACCACGTCGTCCACGCGGCTTCCGTCGGGCAGCGCGGAGCCGCGCTCGACGATCCAGAATCCGTCCTTATCCTCGATGATGGCGCGCCCGTTGACCGCGTCGATCAGGCGGAAAGGCACCAGATCTCCCGGGAAGGGCTGATGCAGCGGAGCGTCCGTCTCCAGCGGTCCAGGGCTGATGGTGCCGGTCGCCCTGAAGTCGAGGAGGTTCACGTGAGCCCAGTCGGCCGGCGTTAATGCGCCCGCCGCGGACCAGTCTTCAGAACCCGCATCTGCCGCGCCCGAAAAGGTGAGCGGCCTGATGCCGAACTCATCCTGATTGAAGAAGATGTACCACGGAAAGACGGCGCAAAGCGTGGCGAGCGCAATTCCCGCGAGGGCGAAGAACCAGTCGCTTCTGTCGCGTCCCTCCTCTACCAGCCTTACAGGCGCGGCCTTTCGCGGCTCCGCCGGAAGGTCCTCCGGCAGTTCCTCGACAGGGGTGGAGTCGGGAAGCACTAGGCCGGCAAGCCTATCGGCCATGATTTTCCTCCCTGGCCTTCAAATGCGCGGCCAATTCGGCAAAGGCGTCTGCGGCGGGCGGGTCCTTGGGGCTCTGCCGCAAGGCGTCGTAGATGACCGGCACCTGGCGCACCGCCAGATCAAGTTCGGGATCGATGCCCGGCTGAAAACCGCCGAGCAGGCGGATGTCGCGCGTTTCCTCGTAACGGGCGATCATCGCTTTCAAACGCTGGATCACGGCCCGCTTGTCCTCGCCCCATGCGCGGTCCGCCAGACGCGAAATGGAGGCGAGCGGATTGACGGGCGGGTAGCGCCCTTCCTCTGCAATGGCGCGGTCCAGCACCACATGGCCGTCGAGAACCCCGCGCACGCAGTCGGCCACGGGGTCGTTATGATCGTCTCCGTCCACGAGAACGGACAGGATGGCGGTGATGGAGCCGCGCCCGCTCTCGCCCGGGCCCGCCCGCTCCAATAGGCCCGGTATGTCGGTGAAGACGGAGGCCGGGTAGCCACGCGCCACAGGCGGCTCGCCGGCAGCCGTCGCCACTTCGCGGGCGGCATGGGCGAAACGGGTAATGGAATCCACGATGAGGAGGACCTTCTCGTCCCGGTCGCGAAAGCCTTCGGCCACGCGCATGGCGGTGTCAGCAGCCCGGCGGCGCATCATGGCGCTTTCGTCGCTTGTTGCGACCACAGCTACCGTCTTTGCGAGGCCAGCCTCGCCGAGTGTGTCTTCCAGAAATTCGCGCACTTCCCGTCCGCGCTCGCCGATCAGCGCCAGCACCACCGTGTCGAAGGCGTCGGCGCGCGCCAGCATCGCAAGCAGCGTCGATTTGCCGACGCCCGAGCCGGCGAAGATGCCGATGCGCTGACCATGACAGAGTGGGGTGAACAGGTCGATGACGCGCACGCCTGTGGCAAAGGGAGTGGTCACACGCTGACGGCGGAGTGCGGGCGGAGTGCGCGGCCGGTCTTCCGAGGCTTCGGCGGGCGGTCTGATGAGCGGCGGCCCGTCATCGACCGCGCGCCCCAGCGCGTCGATCACCCGCCCGCGCCAGCTTTCATGCGGGACGATGTCGATCACGCCGGCGGCGAATACCGGCTGGCCGAGAGCGATGTCGGCGCCCGCCTCGTAGGGAGCCACAAGCACATCACCGGCGGCGATTCGCACCACCTCTCCGCGCCGCTCCATGCCGCGGCTGCGATAGGAGACGATGTCGCCCAGAAGGACCGCGTGCGAAATGCCGCGCACGCGAAAACTGCTCGGCGTGACTTCCGAGACGCGCCCCCCGCGCCGCACCAGATGGCGCGGGTCACGGAAACGCATATAGGCGGCGGCAAGCGCCTCCAGCGCATTCGCGGCGGGCCGGGCCATCAGCCACCCATCGTCTTGATGGCCTCCTTCTGAGCGTTGTCACTGTCGCGCATCAGGGCGGTGACCTGCTCGAAGGTGCGCTGCACCTGGATAAGGCGCATCATTTCCTCAACGGGATTGACGTTCGATTCCTCGACAAAGCCCTGGACCACGCCGACATCCATCATATCCACTAGGGGCTGCGGTTCGCTGTTCGGTAGGAATCCGGAATTGCCATAGCGGATCGAATCCGGGCCGGGCACGAAGGAGAAGAGACCGATGGCCCCGACGGGCTGTCCGTTCTGCTGGAGCATGCCGTCGGCTCCGACCTCGGGCGGTCCTGCCAGCGGATCGAGCACCAGCGGCGTGCCGCCCGGATCGAGCACCGGATACCCCTGAAGCGTGACGAGTTCGCCTGTCTCGCGCATGGTGAAGCGGCCGTCCCGCGTCATCATAGGCCCAGCCTCGGTCTCGACGGCAAACCAGGCATCGCCCTGCACGGCGAAATCAAAGGGATTACCCGTCTCACGCAGGGCGCCCGCACGTATGTTGTAGCTATCGGCTCCAGGAGAGACGAAGCTGACGGCTTTGGCGGTGAGGCCCGTCAGCACATCGTCGAAGGTGACCTCGCCCGCCTTGTAGCCTACGGTTCCGGCATTGGCCACGTTGTCGGCGAGCGTGTTGAGGCGGCGCTCAAGCGCCACCTGCGAGGAAAGGGCGACGTAATAGCCTGTCTGCACGGCGTCTATTTTCTCAACTGTGCGATAGTCAAAAGTATATCGGTCGAAATGCCGAACTCGGCCGGCGGGCTGACGAGCGCGGCGATGGAGTTGCGCTGGTTGAAGGTGGGGTTCTTGAGCTCCCACATCGTGGTAAAGCGCTTCAGGAATTCGTCCAGCTTCGCTTCGTCGCGAAAATCCTCCAGGTCCAGACGCTCCTCGAACATGGCGACCTGCTTGTCGATGTCCGCCTGGGCGAGAAGATCGGGAAAGCCGAGCGTGGTGCGCACCACCTGCGACAGCGCCGGATCGGCCAGCACCTCGTAGAAGGATTTGAGGCTTCCCGCCTTGCGCTGGAAATAGAGCGCCAGGCGCACGCCCTCGTTCTGTGCGCCGGCATCCTCTTCTAGGGTCTGCCTCAGATATTTCTGAACCGTTCCGGTGGTCGGACCATAGAGGCCCGTGGTCTGCTCGCCGTAGCGGGCGAAGTTGAAGGTCTCGACAAATTCCCGGTAGCGCTTGTCGGTGAGCTTGTTGGCGAAACTGTCGGGATCGTCGATGCCACCCTCCAGCGCCTTGACCATGAACGCCTTCGCATAGGCCATATCCTCCAGCCCATGGGCCTTCATGGCATAGCGGAACAGCCGGTCATCGGCGACGAATTCCTCAATCGAGGTCACCTTGCCGATATTGGCCAGGTAGTATTCCGTCTCGCGCGCCACCATCGGCTGCGCCTCGATGCGGCTGATGGAACGCTCCATATCCCGCACGATGAGCTGGTAGCCTGTGTAAGTGTTGATCACGCCGCTGTCCCCCAGGTCCGGGGCAGACGCTAGCGCGCAAGCCTTGCGCGAGGCTTTTCTTCCCCTGCTTCAAGCCTCACGCAAGCCACAGCCGCTACTTCGGATATGGTTTCAATCATGCGAAGGGCGGAAAGTGGGCATTCTGATCGGATTGGTTGTCACCCTCGGCTGCGTCATCGGCGGCTTCATGGCCATGGGCGGGCATATCGTGGTGCTCTTTCAACCGTGGGAGGCCGTCATCATTTGCGGCGCCGCCTTCGGCACCTTTCTCGTCGCCAATCCCATCGCCACGGTGAAGGACGCCGGCAAGGCCTGCATCGAAGCTTTCACCCACGCCGTGCCCAAGCAGACGGAATATCTCGAAACGCTAGGTGTGCTACACAGCCTGATGCGCGAACTGCGCTCCAAATCGCGCAGCGAGGTGGAGCCGCATATCGACAATCCGTATGAGTCGCCGATCTTCCAAGCCTACCCGACCGTCCTGAAGAACCGGGACCTTACCCATTTCATATGCGACTATTGCCGCATCATCCTGCTCGGCAATGCGCGGCCGTTCGAGATCGAGGCGCTGATGGACGAAGAGATCCAGACCATCCGGCGCGACAAGCTGAAGCCCTATCACGCCCTTCAGGCGGTGGCCGACGGTCTGCCCGCGCTTGGCATCGTGGCCGCGGTGCTCGGCGTGGTGAAGGCCATGGGCGCGCTCAACCAGTCGCCGGAGATTCTCGGCGCCCTGGTGGGTGCGGCCCTGGTTGGCACGTTCCTCGGCATTTTCCTGTCCTATGCGGTGGTGGGGCCGATCGCGGCCAAGATCAAGGTCGTGCGGGACAAGAAGAACCGCCTTTACGTCGTCGTGAAGCAGACCCTGCTTGCCCACATGAACGGCTCGCTGCCGCAAATGGCCCTGGAGTTCGGACGCAAGACCATTTCCGCACATGACCGGCCGTCGATCGACGCGGTCGAGCAGAAGACGCTCGGCATCGGCACGGCGGAAGATCAGAAAAAGGCCGCCTGATGCAGATGACGCAGGACGGCACCGATACCGATCTGATGCGCAGCCGCATCATCGAGCGCCTGGTGGGCGCCACCGGTGATCCGGACCGCGTGAGCGCAGCCGCGCGTTCGACCGGCATCCGTGCCATCGCCAGCGTCCAGGAAATGCTGAAAGACCGGTTCGGGACGACCGTCGACATCGACCTTGCCTCGGTCGAGATCGTGCGGCTTGCCGAGGCAAAGCCGGATATCGCCTCGCTAGACGTGCTTGCCGTTCTGTCCGCGCCGAGAATGCCCGACGCCTTGATTCTACAGCTCGACCCGATGGCGCTGTCGCTCTTGGTGGCTGTCTTCTTCGGCGGCGATCCGGAGCTTCCCTCCGCACCGCTCAACCGGCCGGCTTCGGGATTTGAGCTCGACATTGCGAGCGTCGCCTTTGAAATGTTCGCCCTGGCCATCAACGGGCACGGGCCGCGCGCGCTCGGCCTGCGCATTGGCGGGCTGCAGCCGCTTGCCGGGCCGGTTGCGCTGAAGCGGTTTACGGTGCGCGATGGGCCGGGCGTGCGAATCGATTTTTCGATCGGCACGGGCGAGGCGGCCGGCCGCTTGAGCGCATGGATGCCACAGCGCGTGCTCCTCGAGGGGCGCGGCGGGCCGGAGGCTGCGACGGCACCGTCCGAACCGGAGGAATGGCGCCAGCGCTTCGGCGAGCAGGTGCTGCGCTCGGGCGTCCGGTTGGTCGCGACGGTTCCGTTGATGAAGATGCCGCTGGGCGCCATCGCCGGGCTGCAGCCAGGGCAGGTGATCGAGATGGGCGAGGATGTGCGCGGGCGAGCGCGTCTTTCCGTCCGCGACCGCATTCTTTTCGAATGCGAGCTCGGCAAGCTGGGCCAGCACTACACCGTGCGGGTGAAGCAGGCATTCGATGCCAGGCAGCACGTCGTTGACGGGCTGGTGGCCGATCACGGGAGAGACAAATGAGCAAGGCCAATCCGGTGCGTGACGCTGACGAGATGTTCCGCGAAAGCACGGACGAATTGGGCATGGCCGCCCTGCGGGAAGAAAGCGTCCGGGAAGGCGACCATCACGATCTCGTCATGAGCATTCCCGTAGAGGTGCAGATCGTGCTGGGCAGCGCCGAGATGCCGGTTTCGGAGCTGATGGCGCTGAAACGCGGATCGACCGTTTCGCTCGACAGACGTATCGGCGAGCCTGTCGATATCGTGGTCAATGGTCGGCGTATCGCCACCGGTGAGATCATCATCCTCGAGCATGATCCGAGCCGCTTCGGTGTCCGGCTCACCGGAATCGGTGACGCGGCGAAATGAGCGCGCAAAACGGTCAGTTCTCTCCAGGGCAGCCCGTGAAGCTTACGCAGGCCCAGAAGGCCGCCGCCGTGCTGGTCGCCATGGGCAAGCCCTCGGCTGCGCGGCTCTTGAAGTTCTTCAAGCTGGATGAGCTGAAGATACTGATCGAGGCTGCGCGGCGCCTGCGCACGGTTCCGCAGGCGGAGCTCGAAAAGGTCATCCAGGAGTTCGAGGACGAGTTCACCGAAGGCGTGGGCCTGCTCGATTCGGCGGACCGGATCGACATGCTGCTTTCGGATTCGCTGCCGCCGGAAGAGATAAATCTTCTGATGGGGAAGGAGAACACCCAGGAGATCGACGGCGGAGACGTCTGGCGTGAACTGGAAAAGCTCGAGCCGGCGCGGCTGGCGAAAATTCTCGAGCAGGAGCACCCGCAGACGGTGGCGGCGATCCTGAGCGCGATGGCGCCGCAGGCTGCCTCGCGGGTTGTGGTCACGCTGGACAGGGCACTGCGCGGCGAGGTGATGCGGCGGCTTGCGAGCCTGGGCCAGATTCCTCCGGCCGCGCGCCGTCTCATCGAAAGGCGCATTACGGAAATCCTGCGTACGGAAGCGAAAGGCGGCAGCGACTCGGAGGGGCAGGCCCGCGTTGCCACCTTGCTCAACGAGCTCGACAAGGAGACGGCCAACGAACTCATCCGCGATCTGGAATCGGCCGGAGCGGAGGATGTGGATGCCATTCGCGCACGTCTATTCACATTCGACGACGTCGTTCATCTCTCGCAGAAGGCGCGCGTCACGCTGCTGGACGGCCTTTCTACCGACCTTGTGACGCTCGCTCTGCGCGATGCCTCTCCAGAGGTGAAAGAGGCGGTTCTCTCGGCGCTCGGCACGCGCTCGCGGCGCATGATCGAATCCGAACTCTCCATGCCCGCGGACGGCGTTCCGGCCGACGAAGTGGCTTCCGCGCGGCGCCGCATCGCGGCAACCGCACTCCAGCTGGCCCAGGAGGGAAAGCTGGAACTGCCCTCCACGCGCCAGGCGGCATGATCCGGCATGTCCGAGGCCCCGGACAAGGAAAGCAGAACGGAGGAGGCCACCGAGAAAAAGGTGCGCGACTCCATCGAGAAGGGCCAGCTGCCGTTTTCACGGGAGGTTCCGGTTCTCGCTTCCTTTCTGGCGGTGCTCGCCTTCGTGCTCTTCTTTGCCGAGGACAGCGCCGTGCGTCTTGGTGGATTCCTGTCCATCTTCCTCGAGCGCGCCGACGAGTGGTCGCTTGACACGCAGACGGATGCTATCGCGATCTACCGCCTTGTCTATCTGGAAGTCGCCAAGGTCGCGGGAATCCTGATGCTGCTCCTGATCTCGGCAGGAATTGCCGCGTCCGTGCTGCAGAACACGCCGCGCTTTGTCGCTGAACGGGTCCGGCCCAAGGCCTCCAACATCTCCCTTGCCAGGGGCTGGTCGCGGCTTTTCGGTCCGCGCGGACTTGTCGAATTCGCGAAGTCGCTCGCCAAGCTTTTGGTGGTGGGCGGCTTCATCACTTATGTGTTGCGCTCAGCGGACAGCCGGCTGCTTGACGGCATGACCACGCACCCGTTCGCCTTTGCCGGCGAAATCCGCGAGATCATCGCCGATGTGCTGATCGCCGTCGTGATGGTGATGACCGCGATCGCGGCGGCCGATTTCGTGTGGTCGCGCATCAAGTGGCGGCAGGACCTACGCATGACGCGGCAGGAGATCAAGGACGAGCAGAAGCAGCTCGAAGGCGATCCCATCGTCAAGGCGCGGCTGCGCTCGCTTGCCCGCGACCGGGCGCGCCAGCGCATGATGGCTGCCGTACCGAAGGCCACTCTTGTCATCGCCAATCCGACGCATTATGCGATCGCGATGCGCTACCAACGCGATCGCGATCCAGCGCCGGTCGTCGTGGCGAAGGGCCAGGACCTGATCGCGATCCGCATCCGCGAGATCGCAACGGAGCACGGCGTCCCAGTGTTCGAGGAACCCGCTCTCGCGCGCTCCATGTACCGGCAGGTTTCAGTGGACAGCCTCATTCCGCCCGAATTCTACAAGGCCGTCGCCGAGCTAGTCCGCCGGGTCTATGCCCTGAACGAGGCGAGGAGGAGAATTTCATAGGATGCTTCGGCAACCGCACACGTCGAGCCGCGAAATCATCGTGGCCAATGCCATCCGCGAGGTGGTCAGCGAGCTGAGGCTCGTCGATCCGGCGGACTACATCGCGCTCATCCGGCTAGAAAGCATGGCGAGCCTCTCCGACATCGTCATGTCGGCGGCCGAGCTTTACCTTATGCCCGGCACGCTGAGGTTGGGGCACGGTTCGGAGGCTCACATATCCTGGAACGAACCGCCGCGCATAGTGCTGGACCTCGAACTGCGGCCGAAGGGCGTGCGGGTCTATCTGAAACTCACGCTGAGCGCCGACGAGGCCAGCGTGGAACTCGGCTACGTGGCCTTCGACAAGCCTTCGGACGATCCCGAAGCCAATACGCTCTTCCTGCAACAGGCGCTGGAGAATGCCCGCCTTCGCCGGACGCCGCCCTCGCGCGCGGGATGCGACACGCAGACGGGCTGACGGTAACTGTTCAGCGCTTCGTCGCCGGAGAGCTGCCGGCGATCCCACCTTCGCGCAAGCTTCGCCGCCTATCCTGAGTGAAAGGGGGCGCGAATGGCACTCAGCGAGAGCATCGGCATCGAACAGCGCAAGCACAGCCGCGACATCGGCTTTGCCGTCGGCATTGTCATCATCCTGACGGTCCTGTTCCTGCCGATCCCGGCCTTCCTCATCGATGTGGGGCTTGCCTTCTCGATTGCCTTCTCGGTCCTCATCCTGATGGTCGCGCTGTGGATCCAGCGGCCCTTGGACTTCTCCTCCTTTCCAACGGTCCTGCTCATCGTCACGATGCTGCGGCTGTCGCTCAACATCGCGACAACGCGCATGATTCTCTCGGAAGGGTATGAGGGGGTAAATGCCGCGGGCTACGTCATCGGCGGCTTCTCCCGATTGGTGATGAGCGGCGATTTCGTGATCGGCCTCATCGTCTTCCTCATCCTGATCGTGGTGAACTTCGTCGTCATCACCAAGGGTGCGACCCGCATCGCGGAGGTCGGCGCGCGCTTCACGCTGGACGCCATTCCCGGCAAGCAGATGTCCATCGACGCCGACCTTTCCGCGGGCATCATCGACGAGAAGGAGGCCCAGCGCAGGCGGCGGGAGCTCGAAGAGGAGAGCGCCTTCTTCGGCGCCATGGACGGCGCCTCGAAATTCGTACGCGGTGATGCCATCGCCGGCCTTATAATCACGGCGATCAACATCATCGGCGGGATCGCCATCGGCTATGCGCGCCACGGCATGAGCCTGGCAGAGGCGTCCGATGTCTTCGTGAAGCTTTCGGTCGGCGACGGTCTGGTGACGCAGATTCCAGCGCTGATTGTCTCGCTCGCGGCGGGCCTGCTCGTCTCCAAGGGCGGCACGCGCGGGTCGGCCGATCAGGCCGTCTTCGGCCAGCTGGGCGCCTATCCGCGCGCCCTCTTCGTTGCCGGTATGCTTCTCGGCGTGCTAGGGCTGGTTCCGGGCCTTCCTGCTCTTCCCTTCCTCGCGCTTGCGGGCACGATGGCAGGTCTCAGCTACATTCTTCCGCGCCAGCGGCGCCAGCAGGAGGAAGCCGCCGCCGAGGCGGAGCGCCAAAGGCAGCGCGAGGCAGCGGAAGAGGAACAGGAGTCGGTCAAGGCATCGCTGAAGACCGCCGAGATCGAACTGCTTGTGGGTAAGCAGCTCTCCACGCGGCTCATCGCGTCGCATCGCGAGCTTGCCTTCCGCATGAACAAGATGCGCAAGAAGTTCGCGGCCCAGTACGGCTTCGTGGTGCCGGAGGTGCGGCTGGCGGACGATTTCTCGATACCGCCCAAGAGCTATCGCATCCGCATCCACGGCGCGGTCGTGGCCGAATATCAGCTCCGCGTCGGGGAACTGATGGTGCTGCTCGGAAGCAAGCCGCTGCCGAACCTGCCCGGCGAGGAGGTGAAGGAGCCCGCCTTCGGCATGCGCGCCTATTCCGTCTCCGAAATGTTTGCGGAGGAACTGAAGAACAGCGGCTACGCCTATGCCGACAACATGGCGGTGCTGCTGACGCACCTTTCCGAAGTCATCCGCAACAACCTGCCGCAGCTTCTGTCCTACAAGGACATGAAGGCGCTGATTGACCGGCTCGACCCCGAATACCGCAAGCTGGCCGACGAGATATGCTCCGCGCACATCACCTATCCGGGCCTACAGGCCGTGCTCAAACTTCTTCTGGCCGAGCGCGTGTCGATCCGCAACTTGCACCTGATTCTCGAGGCGATCGCGGAAATCGCGCCGCATATCCGCCGCACTGAGCAGATCGTGGAACATGTGCGCATCCGCATGGCGCAGCAGATCTGCGGCGATCTCGCCGAAGGGGCCGTGCTGAAGGTGCTGAGGCTCGGGAGCCGCTGGGATCTGGCCTTCCACCAGGCCCTGAAGCGCGACGCCAAGGGCGAGGTGCGGGAGTTCGACATCGACCCGCGCCAGCTCGAGGAATTCGGCCAGGAGGCTGCAAAGGTGATCCGCATGCATCTCGATGCAGGCGAGCGTTTCGTACTGGTGACGGCGCCCGAGGCTCGGCCCTATGTGCGCATGATCATCGAGCGCCTCTTCCCCAACCTTCCGGTTCTGAGCCATGTGGAGATCGCCCGGGGGGTGGAGCTCAGCGTGCTCGGATCGATCTCCTGACGGCCATGCCGCCGCACCCGGTCTTCCCATGCAGCCGCCTTTGCCGCACGGGCAGCTGAGCCATGCTGGAAATGGCCGTTCTTGCCGCGTTTCTGGCCTTCTGCCGCATCGGTGCCTGCATGATGCTCATGCCGGGGTTGGGCAGCGCGCGGGTGCCGATGCAGGTGCGGCTGTTTCTCGCCGTCAGCGTATCGCTGGCCCTGCTCGTGCATCTGTGGGAGGCGATCGCGCCGCACGTCTCGCGCCCGCCTTCCGAGCTTCTTCTTCTCATCGCCTCGGAACTTGCGCTCGGCGCTCTCATCGGCCTGGTGGTACGCTTTTACGTGCTCGCGCTGCAATTCATCGGATCGGCCATCACCATGCTGTCCGGCTTCGGCATGGCCGCCGCGGATGTCGCCGTGGAGGAGAACAATCCGCAACCCGCGATGGCAGCCATCATCTCCCTGGCGGCGCTGATGCTGCTGTTCGCGCTGGATTTCCACCATGCGATCTTCAGGGCGTTGATCGCATCCTACGAGCTCGCACCGGTCAGCGTGCTGTTCAATCCCCGCTCGGCGTTGATCGACCTGTCGGATACGCTGTCGGAAGCCTTCTTCGTGATGATCAGGCTCGGCAGTCCCTTCGTTGCCTATGCTATCCTGGTCAATCTTGCGGTGGGCTTCCTCAACAAGCTCGCACCGCAGATACCTCTCTACTTCATCTCGCTTCCCTTCGTGATCGCGGGAGGCCTTATCCTCCTCTATTTCGGCATCGGCACGTTCCTCGCACTCTTTGCCGACGGCTTCATCCCCACCACCCTCGGGAGATAAGCGATGGGCCGGCCGAAACATGAGAGGCTGAAAAGGCTGGTGACATTGCAGCAGCGGGTGAAGGCGCTCCACGATGCGCGACATGCCGCGCATCTCACCGAGGCACGCGTGGCTGAGCAGGAGGCGGCCGCGCTGATCGAAAGCCTCAACGATCCCAAAGGCGTCGCCGCGCTCTTCCCGGCGCTCGTCCATGCCCGCATTGAAAGCGCGCTCGCGCGGCGGGACGCAAGCTGGAAGGAAGCCGCCAGGGAGGCCGGTGAGAGCGCTGCCGCCCGCGCGCGCGTCGAGCGGGCCGGGCAGGCCTACAGGCAGGCGCTCGGCCAGCACGAGCGGGCGCTGGAGGCCAAGACGATTCTCGAACTTCTGGAGCAGCGCCTTTCGCGGAAAGCCGGGGGCTGAAGATCATCCGGAGCCAAGCAAGGCGGGACAAGCCTGCCGCAAGCTTCTGCTGCCATAGTCGGCATGCAAACCAGAAAGGAGGCACGCGCCGCCGTGTCGATACTCCCGCCGGGCGACATATTGCTGGAAGTGACCAGGGCTGCCGACCCAGAGGCGGTTGCTGCGGCCCACGCGCGCCTTAAGGCGCAGGCCGTAGGGCGGTCGGACACCTTCGACGTGCCCGCCACGCAGGCCAAGACGGCACGGGCCGATACAAAGCCGCCGGAGCATTTTGTCCAGTTCGAGGCCATGGTGCTCCAGACCTTCCTCAAGAGCATGCTGCCGGAGGAGACGGGGGCCCATTACGGCAAGGGGCTTGCCGGCGAGATGTGGCGCGACCTGCTTGCCGATGCGCTGGGCATGGCCCTGGCGGAGCGCGGCGGAATTGGCATTGCCGAGCAAGTACTGGGCTCGCGTGGTGCGGAACTGGCCGGCGGGCAGGCCGCCTCCGAGGTGGACATGGCGACGGCGCTCGTGCAGGAGATCGAGCGGAAGATGGCGAAGCGCCTCGACGGAGAGGACGATCCCGCCGCCCGCAAGCCCAGCTAGTTTTCCATGGAAACGGAAGCACAGATGCGTGAGACTTCGAGCGAAGCAGGCACAGCATTGGCCGGCGAAAAGGCAGTGAGACCGCGTGCGGAGGCCCTTCTCGCGCTGATCGGCCGCATCGAGGAAACGGTGGAGGCCGAGGTAGCTGGCATCCGCTCCAATGCCCGGTTCGACATTAAGGCCTCCAACGCGCGCAAGAGCCGCCAGCTCTACGAGCTCGGCCGGGCATTCGAGGGCCTTGATCCCGAGTCCCTCGACAGCGAGCATCGCGCTGCTCTCGCCCGCCTGCGCGAAAAGCTCGCCGTGAACGAGGCCGCCATCCGGGCGCATTTGAGCGCCGTCGGCGAGGTGGCGAGCCTCCTGCAGAAGGCGATCGAGGAGGTGCAAGCCGACGGCACCTATTCGATTAGCGCGTTCGGCCGGCCCTGATGATCAAGTTCGTTCTGGCCGCGCTGTGGGCAAGCATCGTGACCCTCGGGGCGGTGCTTTATTCCTATCAGTACGCCCGGGACGACGGCGATACCGTTGCTGCGCCGCCTTTCTTCGGCGGGCTCGACTACGTGCGCACGGGCGTGATTTCCGTACCAGTGGTGCGGGAAGGCGCGGTGAACGGCTACTTCCTCGCCAGACTGGTCTATACGGTGGAGCCAGACAAGGTGAAGCGGCTTTCCGTTCCGGCCGACATGCTTCTAGTCGACCAGGTGCACACCTACCTTTACGCCAATCCGCAGATCGATTTTTCCGACCGCTCCGCCTTTGATCTCAATGCGTTCCGCGCCAATTTGCGCGACAGCATCAATGAGCGGGTGGGCGAGCAGCTCGTCCATGACGTGATCGTCGAGCAGATCGACTATCTCTCGAAGGCGGAGATTCGGGATCATGCGCGGCGCCGCGCCGCCTCCTCCGCTCAGGAAGGCTAGATTCCACCCGTATCGGCCTTTCGGGAAGGTTCCCGCTATTCGTTCGCGCTGATGCGCGGGGAGGCGGTCGGCCAGGCAAGCTCGGTGGTTCGGGCAATCATCGCCTCGACAACGGCGAACATGGCCGTATTCGCGTCCCATGTCCGGTCGATAGAGACCCGGCACGGAAGCACCACCTTGGCGAAGCGCGAAATGGGCGAGATCCATTCGTCCGTCACCAGGATCACGAAGGCGCGCCGCTTGCGAAGCAGGCTTGCCGTCTCCAGCATCTCCGAATCGTAGCGGCGCATGTCAAAGAGCACGGCCGTATCGCCCGCCTTAATATCCAGGATCTGATCGGTTCTGGCCGCCATGCGGCCGTCGAGGCGCCGAACGCCAGGCCGTACCAGGCGCAGATGGGCCTCCATGTACATGGCAAGCGCGTCGGTAAAGCGCCCGCCCGCCAGATGGCAGGAGCGCTTCGGGTCCGCCAGTCGGCGGCAGGCGGCTTCGAACTCCGCTTCCGGTATGCGCGCGGCGGTGGCCGCGATGTTGGCGGCAAGCTGCGCGACGAAGCGGTCGAGGAAATTTCCGCCATCCTCGCGCGGCTTGTTGCGGCTGCGCTCAAGGGGAGACTTCGTGCGCTCCTTGAGCTCCTCGCGCAGGGCGCGCTGAAACTCTGGATAGGACCCGAAGCCGAGCCGCGCGACGAAGCGCAGAACGGTGGCGGGGCTTGCGCCTGCCGATTTGGCGAATTCGGCAACGGGAGCGAGGCCGATCATCGGATAATTCGCAAGCAGGCCGCGCGCCGCCCGTCTTTCAGCGGACGTCAGGCGCTCGATCGTTTCATGGACCCGCTCTTCCACCGTCGCGTCCGCCATCACTCCCCCATATGAAACGTTCGTTTCAGTATTGACAGAAATCCCGCTTCTGGAATTACATCACCAGGTGGAGAGAGGGAAGGTGGGATCGGTGGACGGTTCTGCGGACAAGGCGGTGGAAGTGGTGAACACCCATGCGGCTTCGCCGTTTCTCCTCGTCTGCGACCATGCGTCGAACCGCTTTCCGGAGCGTTATGGCAATCTCGGCCTTGGCGAGGCGGAACGCATCAGCCATGCGGCATGGGATCCGGGGGCGCTCGCCGTCAGCCTGGCATTGAGCGGCCTTCTTGACGCGACGCTCGTCCATTCAACCATTTCCCGTCTCATAATCGACTGCAACCGGGCACTGGACGCGCCCGACCTGATCTGTACGCAGTCGGAGACGGTCCAAATCCCCGCCAATGCAAATCTGGACGACACGGAGCGCAGCTTCCGCATCGCCGCATATTATCAACCGTTTCACGATGCCGTCGCCGCGGTAGTGGGGCGGCGCAAGGCGCAAGGCCGGGAGACGATCCTGGTCTGCCTGCACTCTTTCACGCCGGTCTATTTCGGGGTCAGCCGCCCATGGCCGATCGGCCTTATCCATGGCCATGACGCGCGCTTCGCGGCGGCGGTGGCGGATGCCCTGAAGGCGCGGATGTCGGACCTCGAACTGGGCTGGAACCAGCCATATTCGGCCGCCGACGGTGTCACGCTGACGCTGGAGCGGCACGGAGATGCAAACGGGCTGGCATCAGTCATGATCGAGCTGCGCAACGATGAGCTCCGGACGCCCGCGGCGGTTTCGGCCTGGGCGGAAAGGCTTGCGTCGGCATTGATCGCCGCACGCGAGAGCGTGGATGCGCGGGAACCGGCAGGGCTTGCAACTAGGGAAGGGTAGGGTGCCGAAGCCGATCAGACTCTATGTCCATTATGTGGATTTGATGAACCGGCGCATCGGCCGGTTCGCAATGCATATCCTTTTCGTATTGATGGCCGTTCTTCTCTATTCGACGGCTTCCCGTGTGTTTCTCGGAATTCCGGTGAACTGGTCGCTGGAGATGAGCCAGTTCCTCCTGTCTGCCTACTATCTTCTCGGCGGGGCCTATTCGCTGCAGCTCAACGCCCATGTGCGCATGGACCTCTTCTACAGCCGGCTTTCGCCGAAGCAGAAGGCGGCCACCGACGCGGTCACCATCGTATTCGTGCTCTTCTACCTGGCGGTGCTGTTCTGGGGCGGGCTGTCCAGCACGCAATACGCGATCGAATACAGCCAGAAGAACTATACCTCCTGGGCGCCGCTTCTGTGGCCCATCAAATCCATCATGACGTTCGGCATCTTCCTGATGCTGCTTCAGGCGATTTCCTGCTTCTTCAAGGATCTCGCGCTTGCCCGAGGGAAGCCGATCGCATGAGCTCGGAACTCATCACCCTCTTCATGTTCTCCACGATGATGGTGCTGCTGATCACCGGTCAGCGCGTCTTCGGTGTGATCGGATTCGTCGGCGCGGCGGCCGCGCTCTGGCTGTGGGGCAAGGGCTCGGCCGAGCTGCCGTTCAACGCCAGTTTTCAGGTGCTGAACTGGTATCCCCTGATCACGGTGCCGCTCTTCATCTTCATGGGATTCATGTTTTCCGAATCCGGCGTCGCCAACAGCCTCTACCGCATGTTCCACGTCTGGTTCGGCGGGCTGAGGGGCGGCCTGGCGCTGGGCACGATCGGCCTCATGGTGCTGATCGCCTGCATGAACGGTTTGAGCGTGGCCGGAATGGCGATCGGCGCCACGGTTGCCCTGCCGGAGCTGCTCAAGCACCGCTATGACAAGGTGATGGTGACCGGCGTGATCCAAGCGGGCAGCTCGCTTGGTATCTTGGTGCCGCCGAGCGTGGTTCTGGTGCTCTACGCGATGATCGCGCGCCAGCCGGTGCTGCAGCTCTGGCTTGCGGGAGCGATCCCCGGGCTTCTCATGGCAGCGCTTTTCGCCGCCTACATTTTCATCCGCTGCCGGATCAATCCTGACCTTGCGCCCGCCATGCCCAAGGAGGAGCGCGACGCGATCACGCTCGGCGAGAAGCTCCGCCTGCTGCGGGCGGGCATCCTGCCGCTTCTGGTCTTCGGCGTCATGATGGGGCTGTTCCTTTCAGGGATCACGAGCCTTGTGGAAAGCGCCGCCGTCGGTGCCCTCCTGTCGCTGCTTGCTGCCGTCTTCTCCGGCCGCTTCTCGCTCAAGGTCCTTGAGGAAAGCACGCGTAACACGCTGGGCATCAGCTGCATGTTTCTTTGGATCATCCTGGCGGCGCTCTGCTTCGGTGCCGTCTATGATGGGCTCGGCGCGGTGCGGGCCATCGAGAACCTGCTTCTCAACCAGCTCGGGACGGACCGCTGGACGGTGCTGACCCTGATGCTTCTGTCCTTTATCGTCCTGGGCATGTTCCTGGACGATACGGCGATGCTGGTGATCGTGGCGCCGCTCTACATTCCGTTGGTGATCGCGCTTGACTTCAATCCGATCTGGTTCGGCGTCCTTTATACGATCACCTGCCAGATTGCCTACATCACGCCGCCATTCGGCTACAATCTCTTCCTGATGCGAGCGATGGCGCCGCCGGAGATCACGCTTGGCGACATCTATCGCTCCATCGTCCCTTTCGTCGGGATGATGGGGCTGATGATCGTTATCCTCATGCTTTTTCCCGATCTCGCCCTCTGGCTTCCCGGCTGGTGGACGGCCCGATGAAAGGCATGGCCGGCGCGTGAAGGAAGGAGGTGGTCGCAACGCAAAGAGAAGAAACCGAGCAGGAAGGGGACAGGTCGAGGACGGCCCGTCCCGTGCGCAAGAAAGGGGAACATGACATGAGCGACAGCAAAATCACCAAACGCGACTTTATCCGCAATGCGGGGCTGGCAGCGGCGGGAACCGTTGGCGCGGCCACCCTCAGCACGCCCTATGTCGTCCGCGCCCAGACGCCGATCCGCTGGCGCATGCAGACCTACGCCGGACCGGCGCTGGCCGAACACGTCATCAAGCCGGCCATCGACGCCTTCAACAAGGCGGCCAATGGCGAGATGGTCATAGAGCTCTATACGTCGGACCAGCTTGTGCCGCAGGGCGAGCTTTTCCGGGCCGTGCAGCAGGGCACGATCGACGCGGCGCAGAGCGACGACGATTCCATGGCGTCTCCCGTCGATGTCGCCGTCTTCGGCGCCTATTTCCCCTTTGCTTCCCGCTACAGCCTTGACGTGCCGGCCCTCTGGCACTGGTATGGGCTGAAGGAAATCTGGGAAGAAGCTTATGGCGAGGTCGAAGGGGTGACCTGGCTTTCAGCCGGCGCCTGGGACCCCTGCAATTTCGCCACCACCAAGCCGATCCGCAGCCTCGACGATCTGAACGGCCTGCGCGTCTTCACCTTCCCAACGGGCGGCCGCTTCCTGAGCCGCTTCGGCGTGGTGCCCGTGACGCTGCCCTGGGAGGACATCGAGGTGGCGATCCAAACAGGCGAAATCGACGGCATCGCCTGGTGCGGCGCGACCGAAACGCACACGGTCGGCTGGGCGGATGTCACGAAATACTATCTCACCAACAACATCAGCGGTGCGTGGGCCGGATCCTTCTTCGCCAACACGGAAAGGTGGGAGGCCGTCCCGGACCATCTGAAGACGATCTTCCAGCTCGCCATGGATTCCTCGCACTACTATCGCCAGCACTGGTACTGGTGGGGCGAGGCGCACTACCGCACGACGGGCGGCAAGCTGGAGCTCACCACGATACCGGAAAGCGAGTGGAAGAGGGTTGAGGACGAGGCGATGGTCTTCTGGGACGAAATTGCCGCGACCAGCGAGCGGAATGCCCGCGTGGTTCAGATCCTGAAGAACTACGCCGAGACGATGCGCAAGGCCGGGGCTCCCTACCGCTACGCCTGAGGAGACAAGCCGGCCCCGTATCGGGCGGGGCCGGCCATCAACTTTGCCAAGGAAAACACTCCATGACCGCCTACACGCTCGACGCGCTGAAGGCCGATGTCTCGGCGGGCAACATCGATACGGTGCTGGTTGCCTTCCCCGATATGCAGGGACGCCTGATCGGCAAGAGATTCCAGGCCGAGTTCTTCCTCGACAGCGCATTGGAAGAAACCCACGGTTGCGATTATCTGCTGGCGAACGACATCGATATGGAGCCAGTGCCGGGCTATGCAGCGGCGAGCTGGGAGAAGGGTTATGGCGATTTCGTCATGAAGCCTGACCTTCCCACCTTGATGAAGGCCGCTTGGCTCGAGGGCACCGCGCTTGTGCTTTGCGATCTGGTCGATCACCATCACCACGAGCCCGTCGCGCATTCGCCGAGAGCCGTCCTGAAGAGGCAGCTTGCCAGGCTGGAAAAGCTCGGCCTCACCGCGAATTTCGCCTCCGAGCTCGAATTCTACCTGTTCGACGAGGATTACCGCACGATCCACGACAAGGGATACCGCGACCTCAAGCCCGCGGGCTACTACATCGAGGATTACCACATCTTCCAAACGACCAAGGAAGAGGCGGTGATGCGGGCGATCCGCCGCCAGCTTCAGGCCTCGGGCATTCCCGTGGAGAACTCGAAGGGCGAGTGGGGGCCGGGCCAGGAAGAAATCAATGTGCGCTATGCCGAGGCCCTGACGATGGCCGACCGGCACGTGATCCTGAAGAATGCCGTCAAGGAAATCGCCCACGCTCAGGGCAAGGCGGTGACCTTCATGGCGAAGTGGGACTATGCGCTCGCCGGCTCATCGAGCCATATCCACATGTCACTTGCCAGACACGGCAAGAACGCCTTCGTGGATGAGAGCGATCCCCTCGGAATGTCCGCCCTCATGAAGCACTTCGTGGCGGGCCTCCTGAAATACGCCGCCGATATCACGGTGTTTCTCGCGCCCTATGTTAATTCCTACAAGCGCTTCCAGGCCGGCACCTTCGCGCCCACCACGATCACCTGGAGCGGCGACAACCGCACGGCCGGCTTCCGGCTCTGCGGCGAGAAGACCAATGGCATCCGCATCGAGTGCCGCATAGGCGGGGCGGACCTCAATCCTTACCTTGCCTTTGCCGGCCTGCTTGCCGCCGGCATCAAGGGCATCGAGGACGAGCTTCCCCTCGACCCTCCGTTCAACGGGGATGCCTATGCCGGAAAGGAGCTGCCGCAGGTGCCGAAGACCTTGCGCCACGCCATCGCCGCGCTCAGGCAGTCGAAGATGCTGCGTGATGCGCTGGGGGCCGAGGTGGTCGAACATTATGCGCATACAGCCGATTGGGAGCAGTTCGAGTATGACCGCCGAGTGACCGACTGGGAGCTGAAACGCGGCTTTGAGCGGTACTGACGGTGGAGCGTCGCATGCGCATGATGAAGGTGAAGCCATGACCGAGGCGGTGAAGATCATTTCTCCCATCGACGGCCGCGTCTATGCGGAGCGGCCCGTGGCCTCCGCAGCGGAAATCGAGACCGCGCTCGACCGCGCGCGGGCCGCGCAGCGCGCCTGGGCCGCGACGAGCCTTGCCGAGCGCACGGCGGCGCTCACGCGCTTCACGGACGCGCTGCTTGCCATGAACGACGAGATCGTGCCCGAGCTTGCCTGGCAGATGGGCAGACCCGTGCGCTACGGCGGCGAACAGCGTGGCGTGGAGGAGCGCGCGCGCTACATGATCTCCATCGCGGAAGAGGCGCTCGCTCCGCTAGAAAAGAAGGACAAGCCCGGCTTCATTCGTTACATCCGCCGCGAGCCGCTCGGCCTCGTGCTGGTGATCGCGCCGTGGAACTACCCGTATCTGACGGCCATCAACTCCATCGTTCCCGCCCTCGTGGCGGGGAATGCCGTACTGCTCAAGCACGCGAGTCAGACCCTTCTGGTGGGCGAGCGTTTCCAGAAGGCTGCGGACGCGGCGGGCCTGCCGGAGGGCCTGTTCTGCAACATCGTCATGGACCATGAGAGCACGGAGAAGCTGATCGCTTCCCGCCGCATCGACCATATCTCCTTCACCGGCTCGGTCGAGGGCGGACGGCGCATCGAGAAGGCCGCCGCGGGCACCTTCGCCACGCTCGGGCTGGAGCTCGGCGGCAAGGACCCGGCCTATGTGCGCCGCGATACCGATCTCGACTACACGGTCGAAAATCTGGTGGACGGCTCGTTCTTCAATTCGGGCCAGAGCTGCTGCGGCATCGAACGCATTTATGTGGATGCCCCCATCTACGACGATTTCCTGGAGCGCTTCATCGAAACCGCGAAGGGGTGGACGCTGGGGAACCCGCTGGACCCTGAAACGGTGGTTGGGCCCATGGCCCGCGCCTCCTTTGCCGATCATGTGCGCCAGCAGATCGCCGAGGCCGTGCGGCAGGGCGCGAAGGCCCATCTCGACATGAAGCATCCGGAGGACAGGAAGGGCTCGCCGTATCTCGCGCCGCAGGTGCTTTCGAACGTCAATCACCAGATGTCCGTCATGCGCGAGGAGAGCTTCGGGCCGGTTGTGGGTATCATGAAGGTCTCCGGCGATGAGGAAGCCGTCACGCTGATGAACGACAGCCCCTATGGCCTCACCGCCTCGATCTGGACGAAGGATCTTGAGGCGGCCGCCCGCTTGGGCGACCGGATCGAGACGGGCACCGTGTTTGCCAATCGCTGCGACTATCTGGACCCGGCGCTGGTCTGGACAGGCGTAAAGGATACCGGCAAAGGCGGTGCGTTGAGCGAGATCGGCTACCACAATCTCACGCAACCGAAATCCTACCATCTGAAAGAAGTCTGATCCCCCGATGACCACGCGCGCCAACTGGAACTATCCCACTGTCGTCCGTTTTGGGGCCGGCCGCATTGCCGAACTGCCCGAAGCCCTGAAGGCGGCAGGCATTTCACGGCCACTGCTTGTGACCGACGCCGGTCTTGCGGGTCTGCCGGTCACCCGGCGCGTGCTCGATATCCTGCGCGAGGCGGGCTACGAGGCCGCCCTTTTCTCGGATGTGAAACCTAACCCGGTCTCGGCCAATGTCGAGGCGGGGATCGCTGTCTTGAGACAGGGCAATCATGACGGCGTGATCGCCTTCGGCGGCGGTTCCGGGCTCGATACGGCGAAGGTGATCGCCTTCATGGCAGGCCAAACGCGGCCCATGTGGGATTTCGAAGATATCGGCGACTGGTGGACCCGCGCGGACCCGAGCGGCATTCTGCCGATCGTCGCCGTGCCTACCACGGCAGGCACCGGTTCGGAGGTTGGCCGCGCGGGCGTGATCACCGACGAGCGGACGCACACCAAGAAGGTGATCTTCCATCCGCTGATGATGCCGAAGGTGGTGATCGCCGACCCGGAACTCACCGTAGGCATGCCGCGCTTCATCACCGTGGGAACGGGCTTCGACGCCCTTGCCCACTGTCTGGAGGCTTATTGCGCACCCGGCTATCACCCGATGGCCGACGGCATCGCGGTGGAGGGCATAAGGCTCGCGCTGGAGAACCTGCCCAAGGTCGCCGTCGAGCCAGATGACATCGAGGCGCGCGGCCACATGATGAGCGCGGCGGCGATGGGCGCCACCGCATTCCAGAAGGGCCTTGGCGGCATCCACGCCCTGTCGCACCCGATTGGCGCGCTCTATGACACGCACCATGGCATGACCAATGCCGTGTTCATGCCCTATGTGCTGGTGGCGAACCGCCCGGCGATCGAAGATCGGATCAAGCGGCTCGCCGCCTATCTCGGCCTTGAGCCGACCTTCGAGGCGTTCCTGAAAGCCATCCTCGACCTGCGCCGGGAGCTCGACGTGCCGCACAGCCTCAAGGACATGAACATCGATGGGTCTGAGCACGAGCGCATAGCCGAGATGGCCATTGCCGACCCGACTGCCGGCGGCAATCCGGTGCGGCTTACCAAAGAGCTGGCCTTGCGGATATTCGACCGGGCCCTGGAAGGGCAGGTGGGCTGATCCCAATTGTCTCCTCGACCTCCAGGCGGCGCCCCCGACGGTGCATCAAGAAGGGCTGTTTAACGTTTAACGCGGTTCTCTCTTCCGCGCCGAGATCAGAAGCATCATCGGCCGCTCGATCTCTTCGGCCAGTTCAGGCGACTGTTCAAGCTGCTTGCGCGTCGGGGCGAATTCCTCTACCCGGCGCAGCACGAAGCCAGCATCGATCAGTGTGTCGAGCGTGGTGCCCAAGGTCCTGTGGTACTTCAACACGCCTTTGACAAACCAGTCCGTGCGGCGTTCCCCCTTGGTCGAATAGCTGTTAACCGGCCAGGTTTTCCGCCGGTCCTCATCGACGATCCGTATGCGCCGCCGCGGCCATGAAGATGGGATGCTCGGTCGTGAAGCCGCAGCCCAGATCGGCGACGCGCTTGCAGGTGCGCTGAGGTAGCATGGCCGGATTGCAGGCTATTCGGGTGCGCCCTCCAGCCCGTGCACCTGCCGCGGCAACTGCGTGTAGGCGACGAAGAAATGGGATTGCCGTAGATATTCTGTGCCACGGCTGACTCGAAGGGAGCGAGGGAGAGGGCGTTTCCGGCTGGGCTACACGCCGGCAGCGCTTTTAGCCGGATCGCAGCGGCCTACATCATCGTCTGGCGATTTGAGCACGAAGCGCAGAACCAGTTCCACCGCGTGCCGGCGCAGCGCCTCCTGTCCTTCCGGCCGGTAGAGGCTGTCGCCGAAGATGCGTGAAAACGTTGCCCGGTTGGACACGTTGAAGAAGCTTAGCGCGCTGATTTGCCAGTGTAATTCAAGCGGTTCGACATCGTCGCGGAAAAGGCCGGCCTCACGGCCGCGGCGGCAGATCGCCTCGAGCTTCTCGATGGCGCCGGCGTTCATCCGGCCGATCAATTCGGACTGCTCCAGATAGGCCCCGTGATGGATGTTCTCTATCATGACGAGCCTGATGAAATCAGGGTTCTGCCGGTGATGGTCGAAGGTGAATTCCACCAGCCGGGTCAGCGCCTCCACCGGCGGCAGATGATCGAGGTCAAGTCGCTGCTCACCCTCGCGCACCTTTCGGTAGGCTTCCTCCAGAACCCGGCGGTAAAGCCCCTCCTTGTCGCCGAAATAGTAGTAGATCATGCGCTTGGACGTGCGCGTCTTGGCGGCGATCTCGTCAATGCGAGCGCCCGAAAGGCCACTCTCGGCGAACTCGGCCATCGCAACAGCCAGGATATTTGACTGCACGCCGGCCGGGTCCTGCTTCCAGCCGCCGCGGCCGCCGGTCTTCTCAGTTGCCAGGTCCGGTTCGCGCATCGCGTGCTCCTTACTTCGCGCCTTCTTCTAGACGAATTAACCGCCTCGTTCAAAGCGCTTGACTGAATTAACCAGATAGTTCAAAATTAAAAGGTCGAGGCGCGAATGGGAGGAAGCGTTTGGAGCCCGCCAGGACCCATCCATTGCCGGAAGGGCCGGAAGGCAGAGAGCCTCTGCCCTCGCAAAGCCGCGCGGTGCTGGTGGGCCTGCTCGGGCGCGGAATCCAGTTGTCGCGCACGCCGGCCATGCACGAAGCAGAAGCGCGGGCGCGCGGCATATCCTACGTCTACAGGCTCATCGATGCCGACCTTATGGGCGAGCCGGCCCCCTCGCTCGCTGACCTTCTCCGGTTCGCGGAGTATCTCGCCTTCACCGGCTTCAACGTCACCTTCCCATTCAAGCAGGAAATCCTGCCGCTTCTCGATGAGCTTTCGCCCGCTGCTCGCGAGTTGGGTTCGGTCAACACCGTGGTCTTCCGGGATGGTCGCCGCTTCGGCCACAACACGGATGTATGGGGTTTTGGGGAAAGCTTCCGTCGCGAGATGGGCGAAGCGGCGAGGGATGCCATATTGCTGCTTGGCGCCGGCGGCGCGGGCGCGGCTGTCGGCCATGCCCTGCTTGAGAGCGGCGTCCACCGGCTGCGGATTGCTGACGTCGAGCCGGCAAAGGCCGCTCAGCTCGCTACGCGTCTTTCGCGTCGGTTCGGACCCGGACGGGCTGAAGCGGTTGCCGACGTCGCCACCGCCGCATCGCGGAGCGACGGCATCGTCAATGCCTCGCCCGTCGGCATGGCGAAGCTACCGGGCATGCCGCTGCCTGCCGCCTGTATCGAGCCGCGCCACTGGGTGGCCGATATCGTCTACTTTCCGCTGGAAACGGAACTGCTCCGCCACGCGCGGCGCCTCGGCTGCCGGACCATGTCGGGAGAAGGCATGGCGGTGTTCCAGGCGGTACGCGCCTTCGAGCTTTTCACCGGCGTCACGCCGGACGTCGATCGGATGAAGGCAGCTTTCGCCGCCTTCGACCGTGCGCCCACCAGACAAACGGGCTAACCAGGAAGCAACAGGGAGGATCCTCATGACACACCATGCTACCCGCCGCCAGTTCCTTGCCGGAACCGGCATTCTCGCAGCCACCGCGGCCTTTCCGGCCCTCGCGCAGGACAAGCCGAAACTGCGCTTCTCGGCCGTGTTCTCCGAGCAGGACATCCGCGCGGAAATGATGAAAATGTTCGCCGACGCGATCGCCGACGATTTTGCCTTCGAAGGCTATTACGGCGGCAACCTGTTCAAGCAGGGCACCGAGCTCGTCGCGATTCAGCGCGGCAACCTCGAGATGGGCAACATCGCCCCGCAGGACATTTCCAAGCAGATCCCCGCCTGGTCGATCGTGACGGCCGGATACCTCTTCCGCGACGCCGCCCATGTGAAGACCTTCTTCAACAGCGACCCCGGCAAGGAGCTGAAGAAGATGGCCGAGGACCAGCTCGGCGTCGTCATCCTCGGCCCGACCTATTTCGGCGTGCGCCAGGTCGGCCTCAAGCCGGAGAAGGAGATCAAGACACCGGCCGACATGGCGGGCATCAAGCTCAGGATGCCCGGCGGCGATGCCTGGCAATTCCTTGGGGAGGCGCTCGGCGCCAACCCGACGCCGATGGCCTATGCCGAGGTCTATACGGGTCTCCAGACGGGTGCCATCGACGGGCAGGACAATCCGCTTCCCAATGTGGAGAACATGAAGTTCTACGAGGTGATGAGCCAGATCGTGCTGACATCCCACCTCGTCGGCTTCGACCTGCTCACCGTCTCCAAGAAGGTGTGGGACGAAATGGGCGCGGAGAAGCAGGCGAAGTTCCAGGCAGCAGCCGACGCGGCAATCGACTTCTCGACCGACAAACACCTTGCTCGCGAGCAGGAACTCATCGAGATCTTCAAGGAAAAGGGGCTGAAGATCTACGAGCCCGATGTCGAGGCCTTCCGCAAGCACGTGCAGGAAAAGTACCTGGCTTCGGACCTCGCCAAGGATTGGCCCGAGGGCATGGTCGACAAGATCAACGCCCTTTGATGCGAGCGAACCGCAGCAGCCGCTCTATGGCGGGCGGCTGCTGCTTCCGATCGGGAGGATGAGAGGAGGCATGGCATGACGCCAGGCATTCAGCGATGGGGCTTGTGGCTCTACCGGCGCGCGGAAAACGTGCTCGCGGCCATGCTGGCGGTAATGTTCTTCTCCTTCCTCCTGCAGATATTCTTCCGCTACGTGCTCAACTGGCCGTCCGGATGGGCGCATGAACTGAGCTCCATCCTGTGGATCTGGCTCGTGCTCTGGGGTGCCGCCTTCGTGCTCACCGAGCAGGAGGAGATGCGCTTTGACCTGATCTACGCCTCCGTCGGCGAGAGGACGCGCAGCGCCATGTTCCTGATCTTCGCGGCAGCGCTCATCTTCCTCTATGGCTTCTCCTTCCCGGCGGTGTTCGACTACGTGACCTTCATGAAGGTGGAGAAGAGCGCCTACCTCAAAATCCGCTTCGATTGGCTGTTTTCGATCTATCTCGTCTTCGTCGTCGCCATCATCGTGCGCTACCTCTACCTCTCCTGGAAAGTGCTCAGAGGCCGCGCGCCCGACGAATATGATCCATCCAAGGCGGGGTCAGGCGTATGAGCCTCGCCAGCCCCTTCTCGCTTTGCATCGTGACCATCACGGCACTGGCGCTGCTCGGTCTGCCGATCGGCCACGCCATGATCGCCGGCTCGATCCTCTATCTCTGGCTCGCTGGCCTCGACATGGGCACAGCCGCCGAACAGTTCCTGAACGGGATGTATGTCAACTACATCATCCTCGCCGTGCCGATGTTCATTCTGGCGGCCGAACTCATGAATATCGGCTCGATGACCGACCGGCTGATGAAGTTCTGCAACGCGCTGGTCGGCCGCTTCCCGGGCGGGTTGGCGCAGGTCAACGTGCTTCAGTCGATCATCTTCGCAGGCATGAGCGGTTCAGCCATCGCCGACGCGGCGGGCTCCGGCAAGATCATGCAGAACATGATGACGGCAGACGGGAAATACCCCGCCAGCTACGCAGCAGCACTTACGGCGGCAACCGCCGTGATCGGGCCGATCATCCCGCCGTCGATCCCGATGATCATCTACGCCCTCGTGTCGGATGCCTCCATCGGCTATCTGTTCCTCGGCGGGGTCGTGCCGGGCTTGCTGATGGCGGCCTTCCAGATGATCCTTGTCGCCGTCCACGCCCGTTCGCGGAAATTCCCGGTCGAGCCGCCGACGCCGCTTCGTGCGCTGCCTAGAATAACCTGGCGTGCATTGCCGGCGCTGATGATGCCCGTCGTGCTTCTGGGCGGCATCTATTCCGGCATCACGACGCCGACCGAAGCGGCAGCAGTTGCTGCCGCTTACGCGCTCGTCATTTCGGTAGTGCTCTATCGCAGCGTTTCCTTCGCCGAGTTCTACCAGTCCGTACTGGCAAGCGCCCGCACCACCGCCTCGATCGGCATGCTGATCGCCGGTGCGCTCGTCCTCAACTACGTCGTGACGATCGAGAACATTCCGGATGCGCTGCGCGTCCTCTTGACCTCGTGGAACCTGTCGCCGACTGGCTTCCTTCTCCTCGTCAATGTCATCCTGCTCCTGCTCGGCTGCATCCTGGAAGGCACGACCATCATCCTGGTCATCCTGCCGGTCTTCATCCCGACAGCCAACGCGCTCGGCATCGACCTCGTGCATTTCGGCGTGATGTGCATCGTCAACATCATGCTCGGCCTGGTGACGCCACCCTATGGCCTGCTGCTCTTCATCATGACCCGCATCGCCAACGTGCCGCTGATCGACATCGTGCGCGACGTTCTGCCGTTCCTCTACACCATGGTCCTGTCGCTACTCGTGATCACCTTCTTCCCCGACACCGTGCTCTGGCTGCCGCGCCTCTTCGGCTATCAGGGCTAAGCAGGAGGACAAGCATGGCCGCCAAGCCGATTTTCATCCTTAACGGACCTAACCTCAACCGCCTCGGCACGCGGGAGCCGGAAATCTACGGCACGGTCACGCTGGCCGAGATCGAGGCCATGTGCCGCGAGGCGGCGGGTGAGACGCCCGTCCGCTTCCACCAAACCAATGCCGAGCACCAGCTCGTCGACTGGGTGCATGAGGCGATTGACGAGGGCTCGGGCATCCTCATCAATCCGGCGGGCCTCTCCTTCCGCTCCATTCCTCTGCTCGATGCGCTCAAGATGTTTCCCGGGCCAATCATCGAGTTCCACATCTCGAATATTCACCGGCGCGAGGAGATCTACCACAAGTCGCTGGTCTCGACCGTGGCGACGGCCGTGCTGGCGGGTCTCGGCCCGTGTGGCTATCGCCTGGCGGTGGAGGCGCTGATCGGGATGATCGGCGAGGCGCCAAAATGAAAACTTCCATCGCCACCGTTTCGCTCAGCGGCGACCTGCGCGAGAAGCTCGCGGCGATCGCAGCGGCGAGCTTCGACGGGGTGGAGATTTTCGAGAACGATTTTCTTGCCTTCGATGGCACGCCCGCGGAGGTCGGCGCGATGATTCGCGACCACGGGCTGGAAATCACGCTGTTCCAGCCCTTCCGCGACTTTGAGGGGCTGCCGGAGCCGCAGCGAAGCCGGGCCTTCGACCGCGCTGAGCGCAAGTTCGACCTGATGCAGGAGCTCGGCACCGACCTGATGCTGGTCTGCTCCAACGTTTCTCCGGCGGCGCTCGGCGGCATCGACCGCGCGGCGGCCGACTTCCACGAGCTGGGCGAGCGGGCGGCGAAGCGCGGCCTGCGGGTCGGCTACGAGGCGCTCGCCTGGGGTCGCCACATCAACGACCACCGCGACGCTTGGGAAATCGTGCGGCGCGCCAACCATCCGAACATCGGGCTCATCCTCGATTCCTTCCACACGCTGGCACGCGGGATCGACGTCGAGACCATCCGGGCCATTCCCGGCGACCGCATCTTCATCGTGCAGCTTGCCGACGCGCCGCGCATGGAGATGGACCTGTTGCAGTGGAGCCGGCATTACCGCAACATGCCCGGCCAGGGAGAGCTACCGATCACCGACTTCATGCGCGCGGTGGCGGCTACAGGCTACAACGGACCGCTGTCGCTTGAGATCTTCAACGACCAGTTCCGCGGCGGCTCGCCGAAGACCATCGCCATCGACGGTAAGCGCTCGCTTCTCAATCTCATGGACGAGGTGCGCCGCGCCGAGCCGGCACTCGCCATCGACGTGCCCGCCATGCCGGACCGCGTGCAGGTTGAGGGCGTCGAGTTCGTCGAATTCGCGGCCAACGAGGAAGAGGCCGCCGAGCTCGGCATGCTGCTTTCGAGCATGGGTTTCTCGCCACAGGCCCGGCATCGCAGCAAGGACGTGGTTTTGTGGCGGCAGGGAGGGGCCGAGGGCGGCATCAACATCGTCATCAATACCGAGCGGGAGGGCTTTGCGCACTCCTCCTACCTGGTTCACGGCACCAATGCCTATGCGCTCGGCATCCGGGTCGAGGACGCGCAGGCGACCGTGGCGCGCGCCCGCGCGCTGGGCGCGGAACCCTTCGAGCAGAAGCACCGGCCGGGGGAGCTCGCGATCCCCGCGATCAGGGGTGTGGGTGGCGGCGTCATCTATTTCATAGACAGCCGCAGCGAGCTGGCGCGGGTCTGGGAGATCGAGTTCGAAGCCTTACCGGAGCGTGCGACAAAGAGCGCCGGCCTGGTCGCAGTGGATCATGTGGCCCAGACGATGAACTACGAGGAGATGCTCACCTGGGTGCTGTTTTACACTTCGATCTTCCGGACCGAAAAATTGCCCATGGTCGACGTCGTCGATCCAGGCGGACTGGTGCGCAGCCAGGTGATCGAAAGCGAAGACGGCGCGCTGCGCCTGACCCTCAACGGCGCGGAAAACCGGAAGACGCTGGCCGGCCACTTCATCGCCGAGAGCTTTGGCTCCTCGATCCAGCACCTCGCTTTCCGATCCGAAGATATAGTTGCCACCGCCGCGGTGTTGCGCAAGCTCGGCTTCAAGCCGCTCGAAATCTCGCCCAACTATTACGACGACCTCGAGGCGCGCTTCGGCCTAGAATCGTCGCTGCTTGAAAAGCTCAAGGTGTTCAACATCCTCTACGACCGCGACGAGGCTGGGGAATACTTCCAGCTTTACAGCACGAACTACGGCGAAGGTTTCTTCTTCGAGATCGTGGAACGCCGCGCGGGCTATCGCGGATATGGCGCCGCCAACGCCCCGTTCAGGATCGCCGCCCAGAAGAGAGCGATCCGACCGCTGGGAATGCCCAAACGCTGATTGTGTAAGAGGGGAACGGGCTTCGGAACTGGATGGTGCGAGCGTCGCCCGGGCTCCATGCGAACTGCGAAACATCCACTCCCATTGCTACGACGGGCAGGCGCCGTCTGTTGTCAAAGTTCCGTTGCCCCTCTTTCAGATGTCCTTCGTCCCTTGGAGAAACGGGTGCTGATCCGCTCTACCACAGGCCGAAAAAGCGCCCAGTGCTGCGGGGCCAACACCCTCCCAATTATATATCTCCAGGTCAGTCGCACAGGCGCTAGACAGCTCGAATTCACATGCTATAAGACACGCGCCTTGCGACGGAACGGCAAGGCGCAGTCAGCTTGGAGGGGCGGATACCCGGCCAGGCAAGCCCAGGTAGCTCAGTTGGTAGAGCAGCGGACTGAAAATCCGCGTGTCGGTGGTTCGATTCCGCCCCTGGGCACCAACAACATAAATGGCTTAGCGCCAATTTCTCTCGATTTCATGTTGCGCATGTTGCAAACCAGTTCCCTTGATTTCCAAGGGTTTCCTGTCGCACTCGGCTACTCCATGCGACGAGGACGCGATATGGGAGGGTGGGGATGTCATTTCAAGGAGGTGTAGGCTCACACAGCCAGCCTACACCTCCACTACATAGGTGACGGACTGGTGCTTCCGTCCTGTGTCCACTAGCGGGTTGGCGGACTTCTTCAGCCTGGCCGCCAACGCGCCGGTGAAGGCGACCAGCCCCCACATGGTGCTGTCCGACCCGAACAGGTTTGCGATCTCACGGCCAATCTTTTTCAGCCGGTCCACCGCAGCTTCGGCAGCGCCGACCGATCTTGTGAACCCCTGGCTCAGCGAGGCGGACCAGCGGACCAGGGTTCCGTCCGCGTCCCGAGCGTCAATCTGATCGAGAAAATCGGCAAGCCGGTTCTTCCTCGAAAAAGCCGCCGCGTCCGACCCGGAGCTTGAGCTGGTCCCAGGCGTCACCCAGGTTGCTGATCATGCCCTCCCACGTCTCACTGTGGCGGAGCATGCAGGATTTCGCTTCTCCCGGATCACGAGTGCCAAGCGAGATTTTCTCTTCATCTTCCCCACCACCGAATGAAGGGCGTCGGGGACGCGCCGCCGGAACAAAAATCCCTGTTTTGGGGTGACGGATCGGACGGGCCATCCTCAAAACCATCGTGTGTACCGCCTTTGTGTACCAAAGAGGCGGCAGCAAATGCCTTGCTACACAAAGCTTTGAAGGTTTTCAACGGCTTAGGGGCTAGATGGCGGAGAGAGAGGGATTCGAACCCTCGATACGGTTTCCCGTATACACGCGTTCCAGGCGTGCGCCTTCAACCACTCGGCCACCTCTCCGCAAGGGCAATGGACGCTGATCCTCATTGCCCGGGGTTCATCTAGTCGAATTGGCGGCGAATGCCAAGATGGGTGTATCCGCTCCAGCCAAATCTCCGCCCACGCGCGGATAAAAGATTTATGGCGCCGGCCTGTCGGACGGAGAGTGGCAAATCTCCGCCCACGCGCGGATAAAAGTTCGCTTTTGCGAAACGCAAGGCGGGACCGACGCAAATCTCGGTCCGCCCGTGGATCAAAAGCGCGTGTCCTGATTGCTAATACCGGCGCGGGCACCTATGTCCTTCAAGCAAAAGTCGTGATCGCCAGGTTCGGTATGCGTATCCTCTTTAGGCTGCTGTCGCTTTTCGCGCTGGCGATTTCCGTCATCATGGCCGTGGTCGATGCCACGCGCTCGGTCGCCGTATCCGCCTGGACCTTCACCCCACTGATGGAAAGCTGGCGGGCCACATGGCCGGACATGCTCGAAGCTGTAAGGCGCGCGATCGAGAGCCGCGCGCTACCCTTTCTCTGGGACCCGGTGCTGATTTATGTTCTCTCGTTGCCGGGCTGGCTGGTCTTTGCGGTCCTGGCGCTGGTCTTCCACGCGATTGGACATCGCCGCTACCGGCCGGGCGAATCGCTCGCGGCCCCTCTGTAGATGCCAAGGAGATGAAACCATGTTCCTTGTCCCTGAAGCGAAGCTCAGGATGCCTGAGCCGGAGGAAGCCTTGCCAGGCCGGGCGCAGCCCATCCCAACCGCCCAGACCCATTTTGTGAACGGCAGGCCGCTTAAAGGCCCCTATCCGCAGGGCACCGAAAGGGTGCTCTTCGGCATGGGCTGCTTCTGGGGCGCGGAACGCCTGTTCTGGCAGGTGGAGGGCGTGTGGGTCACCGCCGTGGGCTTTGCTGGAGGGCTGACCCCGAACCCGACTTACCGCGAAACCACGACGGGGCTCACCGGGCATGCCGAGGTGGTTCTCGTAGTCTACGATCCCAAGATCGTCTCTTTCGCTACGCTCCTGAAGCTTTTCTGGGAAAGCCACGATCCCACGCAGGGCATGCGCCAAGGCAATGATGTGGGCACCTCCTACCGCTCAGTCATTTACACGACCACCGAGGCACAGTTTGCCGAGGCGCGCGCCTCGCGGGAGGCGTATCGAGCGGCGCTGAAGGCAGCGGGCCGCGGCCCGGTGACCACAGAGATTGCCCCTGCGCCGGAATTCTACTTCGCCGAAGCTGAACACCAGCAATATCTGGCCAAGAACCCGGGCGGTTATTGCGGCCTCCAGGGCACCGGCGTTTCATGCCCGCTGCCGCGCGAGGCAGCGTCCTGAGCAGGGTAGACCGGGAGAGCGCGAATTTACCGCAGGTCCCGATGAGGCCGGCTCGCATTTCAGCATGTCCGCTGGATACGGCACATGCAGGCCGTTGATCGTCCGGCGGATGAGGAAGGCCGCTACCTATTGACTCCGCCCGCCTGAACCCGGGCCCTATAGGCCCGCTCCGTGGCGATGGCCTCGTCCGTGGTGATCTGATCGGCGCCGAGTTCCAGCAGTGCGGAGAATTTTTCCCACTCCTCGTCGCTGAAGCCGGCCTCGGGATTGGCCGGGTTGAAGGTCCAGGCGTCGACCAGCGCGCCGTGATCGTGGCAGATGCCGATGAGGTCGATCCCGTCCGCCTTGGCAGGAAGAACAAGCTCCCACGATAGATAGACGATGTGCGGCCGGGTCGGCCCCTTGAGTTCCTGCACGAGCTGGCCCGCGAGGTCGCTTTTCCGGCCAGCGCGATAGAGATCCAGAAGACGGAAGGAAGGTTCGAGCCCGCGCTCGATCCCCGGAAGCCGCTCGCTGATGGCTAGCGTCAGCTCTGTGCTGTCGCCGCTGACGACCAGCTTGCCCTCGCATCCCGCGAAGAATGTTGCAAGCCGCTCCACCCCCGTCTGCCCGACGGCCGAGACGTCATCCTTCATGTCGAGCTGGAGCAGGGCTTCCGGATGTCCGGGGCCGAGCGCTTGCGCAAGGTCGCTCGCCAACAGCACGGGCCGCGGGGCGCCTGCGCTCCGATAATGCAGCGCACGAATCTCTTCGCCGGTGCACTCTGCCACGGCGCCGGTCCCATCCGTTTCGCGGTCCAGCGTGCCGTCATGCAGCACGGCGAAGTCGCCATCGCGCGTGACCCGCAGGTCAACCTCCATCGACGCCCCGAGCCTAAGCCCCTCCGCAAGGGTTTCGGCATCGAAGAGCGGATCCCGCCGCCTGCGACGAAGCCGGTGCCATTTGAGCCGCACGCGCCTGCCGCCATGGACGATGGCAACGCCCGTACTGCTGCCGGCATGCCCGGCCTCTTGTCCTGATAAAGCCTGATGCGTCATACGGATGGTGTGATTGGAAGTGGTGGTGCCGCACGCCGGACTCGAACCAGCGACCCACGCATTACGAATGCGTTGCTCTACCAACTGAGCTAGTGCGGCATGTTCGCCTTGCGCCGCCTGATACAGATATCCCGGGTGAAGATCAAGTGACGTTCATTAGGCAATTCGCCGACAGGCGTCCCACGTGTCTTTCGACTTGGCGGTGGACTCTGCGAAACTCTCGGCTAAGCTATCGCCCGAACCGCCCTGAGAGGACGGGCGGCGTGCAACGGACATTCGCGAGGAGGACGCCATGGCGGAAATCTCAATGACGGTGAACGGCCGCAAGGTCACGGCCACGGTGGAGGACAGAACCTTGCTCGTCCACTTCCTGCGCGAGCATCTGGGCCTGACAGGCACCCATGTGGGCTGTGACACGTCCCAGTGCGGCGCCTGCGTCGTCCACCTCGACGGAAAGGCGGTGAAATCCTGCACCATGCTGGCCGCCCAGGCATCCGGCAGCGAGGTGCTGACCATCGAGGGGCTTGCCCAGGACGGCGAGCTGCATCCCGTCCAGGCCGCGTTCAAGGAGTATCACGGTCTGCAATGCGGTTTCTGCACGCCGGGCATGATCATGGCTGCCGTCGACATAATCAACCGCCATCCAAACGGGCTCGACGAGAAGACGGTGCGCGAGGAGTTGGAGGGCAATATCTGCCGCTGCACCGGCTATCACAACATCGTGAAGGCGATACTCGCCGCATCCGAAGCGATGAGAGGCAGGGCGGCAGAGGCGGCCTGAGGAAAGCAGCAATGCAACAGGTGAATGGAGGGCAGCGGCGCTGATGCCTTGGCATCCCGGCCCCCGGAACGGCCCCGTCCATTCACCTTCACCATTTACGCTTACGGCGGAGGAGGAACGTCATGGGCATTGAAGGAATAGGCGCGCGGGTGACGCGCAAGGAGGACAGGCGGTTCGTCACCGGTCTCGGCCGCTATGTGGATGACATGGTGCTGCCGGGCATGAAGCATGCGGTGTTCGTGCGAAGCCCGCATGCGCATGCGAAGATCGCGGGCATAAGGACCGATCAAGCGAGGGCCATGCCAGGCATCATCGCCGTGCTGACGGGCCCGGAGTTGAAGGCTGACGGCATCGGCAATCTCATCTGCGGCTGGATGATCCATTCCAAAGACGGCACGCCGATGAGGATGGGTGCATGGTCGCCGCTTGCGGTGGACCGCGTGCGCTATGTGGGCGAAGCGGTGGCGGTGGTTGTGGCCGAGACGCGCGGCCAGGCGCGCGACGCGGCAGAGAAGGTGGAGGTGGACTATGAAGAGCTGCCCGCCGTCACCGACGCTGTCGAGGCCTTGAAGCCGGGCGCGCCTCAGCTTCACCCGGAGGCGGAAGGCAATCTCATTTTTGACTGGGAGCTGGGCGACGCGAAAGCCGTGGACGAGGCGCTCGCCAGCGCGGCGCACGTAACGCGCATGAGGATCGTCAACAACCGGCTCATCCCCAATGCGATGGAGCCCCGCGCAGCGCTCGGCCACTACGACAGGGCGGAAGACCATTTCACACTGTGGACGACCAGCCAGAATCCGCATGTGGCGCGCCTCGTTATGAGCGCCTTCTACAATGTGGCGCCGGAGAATAAGCTGCGGGTCATTGCGCCGGATGTCGGTGGCGGCTTCGGCTCCAAGATCTACATCTATCCGGAGGAGATCGTCTGCCTATGGGCGTCGAAACGGACGGGCGTGCCGGTGAAGTGGACGGCCGACCGGACGGAAAGCTTCATGTGCGACGCGCATGGCCGTGATCACGTGAGCGAGGTGGCGCTCGGCTTTGACGCCGATCACCGCATGGTGGCGCTGAAGGTGGACACGATCGCCAATCTCGGCGCCTACATGTCGCTCTTCTCCTCCTGCGTGCCCACCTATCTCTACGCCACGCTTCTGTCAGGTCAGTATGTGATCCCGGCCATTCACTGCAATGTGCGCACAGTCTACACCAACACCGCACCGGTGGATGCCTATCGCGGCGCGGGGCGGCCCGAGGCCACCTATCTGATCGAGCGCACGGTGGAGACGGCAGCCCGCGAGCTGGGGATTTCTCCGGCGAAGCTGAGACGCAGGAACTTCATCCGCGAGTTCCCGTACCAGACGCCCGTCATCCTGAACTATGACACCGGCGACTATGAGGCTTCGCTCGAGGCGGCCCTGAAGGCGGCGGACTATGCCGGCTTCCCCGCCCGCAGGGAGGAAGCGAAGCGGCGCGGCAAACTGCGCGGCATCGGCATGAGCTGCTATATCGAGGCCTGCGGGCTTGCGCCTTCCCAGGCGGTGGGATCGCTCGGGGCCGGCGTCGGCCTGTGGGAATCGGCCGAGGTCCGCGTCAACATGGCGGGCACCATTGAGGTGCTGACCGGCTCGCACAGCCATGGACAGGGGCACGAGACCACCTTTGCGCAGGTGGTAGCGGACCGGCTGGGCGTGCCGATCGAGCAGGTCTCGATCATCCACGGCGATACCGACAAGGTACAGATGGGTATGGGCACCTACGGCTCCCGCTCCGGTGCGGTGGGCCTGTCCGCCGTCGTCAAGGCGCTCGATAAGGTGGAAGCCAAGGCGAAACGCATCGCGGCTCATCTTCTGGAAGCCGACGAAAGCGACATCACCATCGAAAACGGCGAGGTGAAGGTCGCCGGTACTGACCGCAGCCTGCCCTGGGCACAAGTGGCGCTTGCCGCCTACACGGCGCACAATCTGCCCACGGGCATGGAGCCGGGCCTGAAGGAGAGTGCCTTCTACGATCCGGCGAACTTCACCTTTCCTGCCGGCTGCCATATCGCGGAAGTGGAGGTGGACCCCGAAACGGGACACACCACTGTGGTGCAGTTCGTGGCGGCGGATGACTTCGGCAACATCATCAACCCTATGATCGTGGAAGGCCAGGTGCATGGCGGGGTGGCGCAGGGCATTGGCCAGGCACTGCTCGAAGGCTGCCGCTACGATCCGGCATCCGGCCAGCTCATCACCGCCTCCTACATGGACTACACCATGCCGCGGGCGGCCGACCTGCCTTCCTTTGCCGTAGCGACGACCAACACGCCCTGCCCGAACAATCCGCTCGGCATCAAGGGCTGCGGGGAGGCCGGGGCCATCGGCTCGCCGCCAGCGATCATCAACGCCATCACGGATGCGATCGGCACCAACGACCTTTCCATGCCCGCAACGCCGCAGGCGGTGTGGGAGGCAATCCGCAGACAGGGCCACTAGGAGAACCAGCGGGCAGGAAGGAGCAGGCAGCAGCAGGAGGGCGGCGAAGGGATCTTGCCCTATCCGCCACGAAACACCCGGCACCTTGCTCCTTTCCGCCGCTCAGTGAGGAGAACCCCATGTATCAGACCACCTATCACCGCGCTTCCTCGGTTGCAGAAGCCGTGAAGCTGCTCGCCGATTCCGGGGATGGAAAATTCGTTGCCGGCGGGCAGACGCTTATCCCGACCATGAAGCAGCGTCTGGCGGCGCCGACGGATCTGATCGACCTGCGCCACATATCCGAACTCAAGGGTATTTCCTTCTCAGGCAATGAGGTGCGCATCGGCGCGGGCACCACCCATGCGGAAGTGGCCTCCAATGCCGCTCTCGCCGGCATCTGTCCGGCCATTTGCCATCTGGCCGGCCACATCGGAGACCCGCATGTGCGCCACATGGGCACGATCGGCGGCTCCCTCGCCAACAACGATCCCGCGGCGGACTATCCGGCGGCCGTGCTGGCACTCGGGGCAACAGTGCATACCAGCAAGCGGAGCATTGCCGCGGATGATTTCTTTGCCGGCCTGTTCACCACCGCGCTCGAGGAGGACGAGATTATCACCGCCGTCTCTTTCACCGCTCCGGAAAAGGCAGGCTATGCCAAGTTTCCCAATCCCGCCTCGCGTTACGCGCTCACAGGCGTGTTCGTCGCAAAGCGCCCGGATGGGGTTCGCGTTGCGGTGACCGGAGCGGGCGAGGATGGCGTTTTCCGCGCGGAAGCGCTCGAGCAGGCCCTTTCCACCTCTTTCGATCCATCGGCGCTCAACGGCATTTCGCTTCCATACGATGGCCTGTTGTCCGACATTCATGCCTCGGCGGAGTACCGCGCCCATCTCATAGTGGTGATGGCCAAGCGGGCGGTGGAAGCCGCCAACGCCTGAGCATCCGCTGGGAGCGGAAGGCTACAGAGCCATTCCTGCAAAACGATTCCTGTAAAAGGCCGCCTTCGGGCGGCCTTTTACTGTTAAGCCGTACTCTTTCTGATCTTTCTGACCCGGAGGACAGGCACGCAGGCAGCTGCCTTGCACCCAGGCTCTGCGAAAGCCGTACTGGCAGCCTCTTCTCCTTGTATCAAAGCGAGAAGGGGCCTCGCGGAATTGTCACAATTCGTTATGTGCAGAAATATCTCGTTACAACTATATTGAAGCTGTCTGTAGGTTGGATGCTGTTTCGCAGCGAGGGGCTGAAGCCGTTGAAAAAACAGGAGACTGTACCCGCGGTGCCGGAGCGCCGCCGCCTGTTCCCTGTGTCCCGCAAAACCGCGGTCCGTTCCGTGGCGGCTCTGCTTGCCTTGCTTACGGTGGGCCTGGTGGTGGCGGTGCGCACCATTCCGGAATTCATCCTTTACCGCGAACGGCTGGTCTTCAACCTGTTGGAGATCAACAGCGACATCGAGCTCAAGCCGCTGGATATCAAAACGCATGATGGTCTGACGCTGCGCTCCTGGTACCATCGTCCGGCCGAGGGCAAGCCGGTCATCGTCTATTTTCCCGGGCGGCTTGAGGATTTGATCCGTCGGCCCGCGCATCTGTTCCATCTGGCCGAGCAGGGCTATGGCCTCACCCTTGCGGGCTATCGCGGCTATGGCGGCAATCCGGGCTATCCGAGCGAGCACCTGCTTTACCGTGACGGAACAGCGCTACTAACCAAGCTCACCCATGAGGGGCTCGCGCCGGATGGCATCGTGCTTTACGGCTATTCGATGGGCACGGGCATCGCGAGCTACGTTGCAACGGCAACCAGGCCGCGGGCGCTGATACTGGAGGCGCCCTTCACCTCCTTCCCCGATGCGGTGCGCCAACAGGCGCCATCGGTGCCCATCTGGCTCGTGCGCAGCCGCTTCGATACCCGTTCGCGCATAAGCAACATCGATGCGCCCATCCTGCTTCTTGCTGGGGAGCAGGACCGCATCACGCCGCCCGATTTCGCCAAGGCGCTGGCCGCGCTCAGCCAGGGTGTTGCCAAGCTGGAGATCCTGCCGGAGGCGAACCACGTCAACATGGCCCGACGCGGGGCGCTGGAAGCCGTCTCGAGCTTCCTTGTCAGCATCGCAGGCGGCGGCGTGGAGCATGCCGCCGCGCAGCAGGACCCGGATGTGTTGCCGGCCGTGATGGAGAACTGATCTGGATCCTTTTCGTGTTTCCGGAAACACAAAAAGGATCCAAGTTATTGTTTTGCCCAATTCCGGGCGGAAAACCGGAAACCGCTTTTCCCGGAAACTGCGCTAGGCGGCGCGCCTCCGGGCCAGCCTCCTGCGAATGCTTTCCACATCCGCGCGCGGCGTGGCGGCGAACAGCGTCTTCGTGTAATCGTGCTTTGGGCTTGAGAAGACCTCGTCGCGCGTGCCATATTCCACCGCCTCGCCGAAATACATCACCATCACCTCGTCCGCGATATAACGGACGACTGAAAGGTCGTGGCTGATGAAGACGTAGGTGAGGCCGAATTCGTCCTGTAGGTCGGCAAGCAGGTTGAGGACCTGCGCCTGCACGGAAAGATCGAGAGCGGAAACCGGCTCGTCAAGCACCAGAAGCTGCGGGTTGAGCATGAGCGCCCGTGCGATGGCGATGCGCTGGCGCTGTCCGCCGGAGAACATGTGCGGATAGCGGTTGAAGTGCTCGGGCCCAAGCCCGACCTTCTTCAGCATTTCCATGGCGCGATCGCGCCGCTCCGAGGCCGGAAGCTTCGCGTTTATGATCAGCGGCTCCATCAACACGTCGCCGATCTTCTGCCGCGGATTGAGCGAGCCATAGGGGTTCTGGAACACGATCTGCACCTTGCGGCGCAGCTCTGGCGTGAGCTTCTGACGCGCGATGTCCACCTTTTCGCCGTCGATGAAAAGCTCGCCCCCGGTGGGGGCGTCGATCATGGTGATCATGCGCGCAAGCGTGGACTTTCCGCAGCCGCTCTCGCCGACGATGGCGAGCGTCTTGCCCTTTTCGAGCTTCAGGCTCACGCCCTTTACGGCGTGGACCGTGCGGGCCTTGCGGAAAAGCCCGCCCCCCACCACGTAATCGCGCCGGATGTCGCGCGTTTCCAGCACTATGCGGCTCATGGCTGGCCTCCCGTATAGGGCGCCTCTTCAAGCGCGAAGTCGGTCACGGTGGGCAGCCGGTCGCCAACCGCATTTTCCGGAAGGGCCGAAAGCAGCGCCTTCGTATAGGGATGCTTCGGCGCCTCGAAGAGGGAGAGCACGTCGGCTTCCTCCATCTTGCGCCCCTTGTATTGCACGACCACGCGGTCGGCCGTCTCCGCCACCACGCCCATGTCGTGGGTGATCAGGATCATGCCCATTCCGGTTTCCGTCTGCAGCCTGAGCAACAGGTCGAGGATCTGCTTCTGGATCGTCACGTCGAGCGCCGTCGTCGGCTCGTCGGCGATCAGAAGCTTCGGATTGCAGGCAAGCGCGATGGCGATCATCACGCGCTGGCACTGGCCGCCCGACATCTGATGGGGGAAGGAGCGCAAACGCTCTTCCGGCTCGGGAATGCCCACGGCCTGCATGAGCTCCACCATGCGCCGACGCCGCGCCGCCCGGTCGAGATTGGTGTGCCGGCGCAGCGTTTCCTCGATCTGGAAGCCGACGGTGAAGCAGGGATTGAGGCTGGCGATCGGCTCCTGGAAGATCATCGAGATGTCGTTGCCGATGATCCGCCGCCGCTCGGCGGGCGAGATGTTGAGAATGTCCCGCCCCTCGAAGCGGATGTAGTCTGCCGTCACCGTCGCCGTCCACGGCAGGAGCCCCATGACGGCGAGCATCGAGACGGATTTGCCGGAGCCGGACTCGCCGACGATGGCGAGCACCTCACCCTTGTCCACGGAAAGTGAAACGCCATCGACGGCGCGCAGCTTGCCGGCGGCGGTGTCGAATTCGACCGTGAGGTTCTTGATCTCAAGCAGGGCCATGGTCTCAAGACCTCTTCAGCTTCGGGTCCAGCGCATCGCGCAGGCCATCGCCCATGAGGTTGATGGCGAGCACGGTGATGAGAATGGCCAATCCGGGGAAGGTGACGACCCACCAAGCGCGCAGGATGAACTCACGGGCCTCCGCCAGCATCGTGCCCCATTCCGGCGTCGGCGGCTGCGCACCCATGCCGAGGAAGCCGAGCGCGGCCGCGTCCAGAATTGCATTCGAGAACGACAGTGTCGCCTGCACGATCAGGGGCGCGGTGCAGTTGGGCAGGATGGTCTTAAACATAAGACGCAGATCGCTGGCGCCCGCCACTTTTGCGGCGGTCACATAGTCCCGGCCCTTTTCCGCCATGACCGCGGCGCGCGTCAGCCGCACGAAGTGAGGCTGCAGCACCAGCGCGATGGCGATCATCGCGTTCGTCAGGCCCGGACCCAGTACCGCCACCAGCACCAGAGCCAAAAGCAGCGACGGGAAGGCCAGGATGATGTCCATAAGCCGCATGATGATGGTATCCACGGCACCACGGAAATAGCCGGCGATCAGGCCGACGATCACCCCAACCGTGACCGCGAGCGCGACCACCACAAGGCCGATGAAGAGCGAAAACCGCGCTCCATAGAGGATGCGGGAAAGGATATCCCGGCCGACCGCATCGGTACCCAGGATGAATTCCCAGCTTCCGCCCGCCTCCCAGACCGGCGGCACGAGAAAGGAGCCGCGCACCTGCATGGCGGGGTCGTGCGGCGCAATCAACGGCGCAAAAATCGCGACCAGAACGATGAGCAGGAACACGACGAGGCCCATCACGGCGCCGCGGTTCTGGCGGAAATAGTACCAGAACTCGGCCAGCATCGCCCTGCGCGTTGCTGCGACGGTCGGCCTGCCTTCCAGGCCGGTCGCGGCATTTGGGTCTTTGACGTTGGTGGTGGCCATGGCTAATGCCTGATCCTTGGGTTCACCAGACCGTAGAGTACGTCCACGATCAGGTTCACGAGCATGATGATGCCGGCGATGAGCAGCAGCCCGCCTTGCACAACGGCGTAGTCACGCCTGAACACGCTGTCGACCATCCACTTGCCGATGCCCGGCCAGGAGAAGATGGTCTCGGTGAGAATAGCGCCCGCCATGAGCACGCCCACCTGAAGCCCGATAGTGGTGATCACCGGGATGAGGGCGTTGCGCAGCGCGTGCAGGCCGATCACGCAGCGCGGCGGCAGGCCCTTGGCCCGGGCCGTGCGCACATAGTCCTCGCCCAGCACCTCCAGCATGGCCGAGCGCGTCTGCCGCGCGATGACGGCGAGCGGAATGGTGGCCAGCACGATCGACGGCAGGACGAGATGCGATACGGCGGACCGGAAGGCACCTTCCTGCCCCGACAATAGGCTGTCGATCAGCATGAATCCGGTAACCGGCGGGAAGAAATAGAGAAGCGAAATGCGGCCTGAAACGGGCGTCCAGCCGAGCACACCGGAAAACAGGATGATGAGCAGGAGCCCCCACCAGAAGATGGGCATGGAATAGCCGACGAGCGCAAAGCCCATGATCGATTGGTCGAGCCATGAACCGCGCCGGATCGCAGCGACAATCCCGAGCGGCACGCCGAGAAGGACGGCGATGAGGATCGCGCAGAGCGAAAGCTCGAGCGTGGCGGGGAAGAGCGAGAAAAACTCGCTGAGAACGGGCCGGCGCGTGACGATGGAATTGCCGAGATCGCCGGTAAGCACACCGCCCAGGAAGTCCAGATACTGCACCCATAGCGGCCGGTCGAAGCCAAGCTGGTGGGTCAGTTCCAGATATCGCTCTTCCGACATGACGCGTTCGCCCGACATCAGCATCACCGGGTCTCCCGGCAGAATGCGGATGAAGGTGAAGGCGATGATGGACACGCCCAGGAAAGTCGGTATCAGGACGGCAAGCCGTCCCAGGATGAATCGAAGCATAACGAGATCGATCTCCGGCGGCTGACGACCTTGGCGTCTACCACCGCCCTGATTTCAATGCAAAACAAGACGCGCCGGTTGCCCGGCGCGCCTCCTTTTCTATTCGGACCATCAGGTTATTCGACGAGGTCGACGCCCTCGAAGGCGAAGTCGCCGAGCGGGCTCTGGACGAAGCCCTCGACTTCCTTGCGCATCGGCACGACCGACACCGAGTGCACAAGGGTGGCCCACGGCGCTTCACGCTTGAAGACTTCCTGCGCCTGCCGGTAGAGCTGCGTGCGCTCCTCCTGATCGGTGGTCTGCTTGGCGCGGTTCACAAGGTCTTCGAACTCCTCGTTGCACCACTGGGCACGGTTGTTGCCACCCACGGCGTCACAGCCGAGCAGGGTGTGGAGGAAGTTGTCCGGATCGCCGTTGTCGCCCGTCCAGCCGAGGATCACCGCGCCGTCACGGTCCACTGCCTTGGAGCGCTCGAGATATTCCGCCCACTCATAGGAGACGATCTCGACATTGACGCCCACCTTGGCGAAGTCGGCCTGGATGAGCTCGGCCGCGCGCCGCGCGTTCAGCATGTAGGGCCGGGAGACGGGCATTGCCCAGACCTTCATGGAAAGGTTGGTCACGCCGGCTTCCTCGAGCATCTTCTTCGCCTGCTCGGGATCGTAGGGATCGTCCTCGATGTCGTCATTATAGGACCACATCGTCGGCGGGATCGGGTTCTTGGCAGGGGTCGCCTGGCCTTGGAACACGGCCTCGACAATGGCCTCCTTGTTGATCGCCATGTTGAGCGCCTTGCGGACCTTCGGATCGTCGAACGGCTCCTGCTGGGTGTTGTAGCCCAGATAGGCGACGTTCAGGCCTTCCTGCTCCATAACCTTCAGGTTGGGGTCCGCCTTCATGGACTCCACGTCCGCCGCGTTCGGATAGGGCATCAGGTGGCACTCGCCGGCCTGGAGCTTTTGGTAGCGCACGGAGGCATCGGGCGTGATGGCGAAGACCAGATCGTCGATCTTCTGCTTGCCGTTCCAGTAATCCTCATGCGCGCGGTAGCGGATGACGGCGTCGGTCTGATAGGCGACAAACTCGAACGGGCCGGTTCCCAGAGGCTGCTGGTTCAGCATCTGCATGTTGCCGTCGGCCTCGAGCTTGTCGGCATATTCTTTTGACATGATCGAAGCGAACGGCATCGCCACGTTGGCGAGGAACGGCGCTTCCGGGCGCTTCAGCGTGAAGCGCACGGTCATGTCATCCACCTTCTCGATGGACTCTATCAGGGTAGGGAAACCCATGCCGTTGAAATATTCCCAGTTCGCGCCGGCCACGTACTGATGCCAGGGATGATCCTTCTGCCACTGACGCTCGAAGGAGAAGATCACGTCATCGGCGTTGAGATCCCGCGTGGGCGTGAAGAAGTCCGTGGTCTGGAACTTGACGCCGGGCCGCAGGTGGAAGGTGTACTGCAGGCCGTCGTCGGAAATCTCCCAGCTTTCCGCGAGGCCCGGAACGGTCTCCGTCGTGCCCGGCTTGAACTCGAGGAGACGGTTGTAGACCGTATGCGCGGCCGCGTCGAAGGTGGTGCCGGCCGTATAGAGACCGGGGTCAAAGCCTTCCGGCGAACCTTCCGAGCAATAAACGAAGGTTTTCGCACTTGCCGTGCTGCAGATTGCGGTGGCAGCCAGCAAGGCAGCCGCGCATGTCAGTGTCGTTTTCATCGGGTTTCTCCCTGAATATTATTGTCGAGCCGTTCCCACGAGCTCGTTGAAGGCCGCATATAAGCAAAGTTCTTCCTGAGAGGGAACTCCCGGCGCGCGTCCATGTAACAGATTCGCGCGCCGTGAGCGTATGGCGGTGGACGTGCGACGCGCCGCCGCGCACAGTGGAATCTGAACGTACAACGCAACGGAGGCGCCCATGGCGGAAAACTGGATCGATGAGGTGTTGTCATTCTGGTTCGAGGAGGTGGGGCCGGAACGGTGGTTCGAGAGCTCGCCGGAACTCGACGAGACGATCCGCCAGCGTTTCGGCGCGCTGCATGACAAGCTCGCTTCCGACCTTCCGCACGAGGTGGTTGCCTCGCCGCGCGGCGCGCTTGCCGCCGCGATCGTCCTGGATCAGTTCCCCCGCAACATGTATCGCGGCACCGCAAAGGCGTTCGCCACCGATGATCTGGCGATCCGCCTGGCCCGCCAGGCGATCGAGAACAAGGTCGACGAGCATCTCACCCCGGCCGAAAGGCTGTTCCTCTACATGCCTTTCCAGCATTCGGAAATTCTGGCGGATCAGGAGCATGCGGTAATGCTGTTCAAGGCGCTCGGACAGGAGAATGCGCTGCGCTATGCCATCGAGCATCGGGATATCATTGCACGCTTCGGACGCTTCCCCCACCGCAACCGCGCGCTCGGCCGCCAAAGCACGCCGGAGGAGGAGGTCTTCCTCCAGGAGCACAAGGGGTTCGGACAATAGCGCCGGGCCTTGCCCTGGCGGATGGTATCACCATAGATTCGGCATGCCGCCGTATGGAGGGAGTTCGTTGCGGAGACGCTGACCAAGCGGAGCGGAATGCGGCCCGGCGCGCTTTCATGGGAGGATCAATTGGCCAAGGCAAGCAGCAAGGAGAGGGTAAGGGAAAAGGCTGGAACGGTGCGCAAGGCCAGTAAGGGCTCCGCCAAGCCTCCGAAGGAGGCCCCAGCGAAAACCAGCGCGGAAGAGGTAGAGGCGGCTAGGGTCAAGTCCGCGAGCAACGGCAAAAGGAGCGCGAAAAAGGCAGCCTCTTCCGAAACAGCAGCTTCCAAGACCAGCGCGCGTAAGGCCGCAGCCGCAGCCAAAACCACCGCCAGGACGGCGGCGAAGGCGGGGGCCGCCAGGGGCAAGAGCGCGTCGAAGAAAAGCTCCGCCACGCAAGACGCTGCAACCAAGAGCACCGGCAGCAAGGCAGCCCGCAAGACATCAATCGCCATGACGAGCGCAAAGGCCGCAGGCACCAAGCGCGCGACGGCCGCCGCGAAGCCGGCCCCGTCGAGGCGGCGTGGCAGTGCTGCCGAAAAGCTGTGGCTCAAAAGCTACCCGAAAGAGATACCTGCGGAGATAGAGCCCTTCCGGCACAGCTCGCTTGCCGATCTGCTGCTTGAATCCTGTCGCAACTTCGCAGACCGGCGCGCCTTCACCTCGATGGGCGTTTCCCTGACATTCGCGGAGCTCGAAAAAGCATCCCGCGACTTCGCCGCGTATCTTCAGTCGCTGGGGCTGAAGAAGGGCGCGCGCCTCGCCATCATGATGCCCAACGTGCTCCAGTACCCGGTTGTCATCATGGCGGCGCTACGCGCGGGCTACGTCATCGTCAACATCAACGCTCTCTATACGGCGCGAGAGCTCCAGCACCAGCTTGTCGATTCCGGCGCGGAGGCCATCGTGATCCTGGAGAATTTTGCCAGGACACTCCAGACCGTGATCAAGGAAACCCCCGTCAGGCATGTGGTCGTGGCAACCTTGGGCGACATGATGGGGCTTAAGGGCCATCTGGTGAATTTCGCCGTGCGCCGCATGAAGAAGCTGGTGCCGGCTTGGAGCCTGCCGGGCCACGTGCCGTTCCGGCAGGCGATCCGCCAGGGCGCGGCGGCGCGCTTCTCGCCTCCCGAGGTGACGCTCGATGACGTGGCTTTTCTGCAATATACCGGGGGCACCACGGGTGTGGCCAAAGGCGCGATTCTGCTTCACCGCAACGTTCTTGCCAATGTGATGCAGAACGAGCTCTGGCTGCAAACGGCCTATCTCAACCAGCCGCGGCCGCAGCGCCCGGTCTATATCTGTGCGCTGCCCCTCTGCCATATCTATGCGCTGACGGTGAACGCGCTGATGGGCATCAAACTCGGCGCTGAGAATGTGCTGATCGTCAATCCCAAGGACATTCCGGGCCTGGTAAAGGAGCTCGGCAAATACGATTTCAACGTCCTCCCCGGGGTCAATACCCTGTTCAACGCGCTGCTGAACAACGAGCAGTTCCGCAAGCTCTCTTTCAAAAGTCTCAATCTGACACTGGGCGGCGGCATGGCGGTGCAGCGCTCGGTGGCAGAACGCTGGAAGGAGGTTACGGGGCGTACGATTTGCGAGGGCTACGGCCTTTCGGAAACCTCGCCGGTGGCGGCAGCCAACCGCTTCGACATTACGGAGTTCACCGGGACGATAGGGCTGCCGCTGCCTTCGACCGAGATCGCCATCCGCGACGAAAACGGCCGTGATCTCAAGCCCGGCAAGGTGGGCGAGATCTGCATCCGCGGCCCGCAAGTTATGGCAGGTTACTGGAACAAGCCGGAGGAAACCAAAGAGGCATTCACGCCGGACGGTTTCCTGAAGTCGGGCGACATGGGCGTCATGGACGAAAGCGGCTACATCCGCATCGTCGACCGCAAGAAGGACATGATCTTGGTTTCCGGCTTCAACGTCTATCCGAACGAGATCGAGGAGGTGGTGGCCGAGCACCCCGGCGTTCTCGAAGTGGCCGCCATTGGCGTGCCTGACGAGCATTCAGGCGAGGTCCCCAAGATCTTCGTGGTGAAGAAGGACCCTTCGCTTGCCGAGCAGGACCTCCTGAATTTCTGCCGGGAGCGGCTGACCGGGTACAAGCGGCCCCGGCATGTCGAATTCCGCAGCGAACTGCCGAAGTCCAATGTCGGAAAGATCGTCCGGCGCGAGCTGAGATAGCGTGCGTGCTCTCCGGCCTCCGGGGCGCTTCCGCCTCGGGCGGGTTTTTGCAGCTCCTGCACGGAGATCATTCGGCCGCTAGCAAGAGTTAACTGCTTGTTTACCACGTTTGGCGAAACTCCACCCATCGGAATGCCATCCGGCTTTCCGGCGGGGGAAAGAATCGCGCGGTCCCGAAAATTTCGCGTGCATTCCAGGGGCGGCGGCCAGTAGCCGCTTCAGAAGCGGGCAAGTCGATGAACACCAAGCGGTCGTATCTGGAGAACCTGAACGCGGGGCGGCAGCGCAGGTCCGGCAACGCCCTTGAAGAGATCAACCGTACGCTCGACCAGCTTCAGCATCGACTGGAGCGCGCGCTGGAAGGGCGGGAGCGCGGTTCCTCAGTCGAAGACGATATTGCCCAGCGCATGGAGCGCCTTTCAGACCGCGCCGGAATGCGCGGATACTCGCATCGGGCAGCAAGCGGCGAGACCGGATGGTCTAGACGGAGGGCCGAGACGCCTCCACTCCGCGGATACGGACCGGACAGAACGGCCGTAGACCCAGAAGGCATGCACGGGGCTGTGAACGCGGGAATCCGCCAGGAATTCGCCGCCCTGCGCGAGGAGATGAACAGGCTCACCGCCGCCGTTCCGCACTCGCCTGCGGCCGACGGTCTGAAGCAGGAGCTGGACCGCCTTTCCGATGCCGTTTCGCGGCTGGCAGAGCGCAGCGACGACAGGAGTATCAAGCTGCTGCGTCTGGAACTGGAACAGCTCAAGCTCTCCCTGGCAAAGCTCGCGCGAGAGGAGACGGTGCGCGCGCTTGATCGGCGCTGGGACGCTCTGGAGGACCGGCTTTCGCGGCCCGACCCGATGGTGGAACGGCTGGCCGCGCGCCTGGAGGAGATCAGCGCCGCCGTCGATAACCTGCCCCAGTCGCTTTCGCTCCGCTCTCTGGAGGAGCGGATTCGCGCCTTGGCCGGGTCGATCGACCAGCTCGCCGGACAGCAGAGCAGGCCCGATCTCTACGCGATGGTGGAGGAACGGCTGGACGAGATTTCGCGCGCCATTACCGCATCCGCGGCAATGGCGCATTCACCCAGCTTCGATATTTCGGCGCTGGAGCGGATCGAGGCGCGCATCAGTTCCCTCTCCAGCCAGATAGACGAGGTGGTGCAGGACCGCCCCGGCGGCCTGATCGTGGAACGCCTCAATGCGCTCTCGGAGCGGGTGGACGAGATCGCCCGGCGCATCGAAATTCCCGAGCAGGTGGTGGAGCGGTTTGCCGCGCACATCGCGCGCATTTCCGAACGGCTCGACACCGTTCCGGCGGCACCGGATACAGACCATCTCTTCCGCGGTCTTGAAGACCGATTCGCCCATCTGGCAGAACTTGTGGAGCGGCGTCAGGAGGACGCCATCCAGGAGGGGCGCAGCCTCTTCCACGATCTGGAGCGGCGGCTGGAGGAAATCGCCGGGCGTTTCGACTCGCCAGACGGCGCAAGCGCCTTGCGCGCGCTGGAGGCCCGACTTGAGGACATTACCGGCCGGCTCGACGATGCGGCTTCCGCCAGCCCTGTCGTCGATCCGGAGCTGTTTAGAAATCTCGAAATCCAGCTTGCCAACCTCTCCGCCCAGCTCGCACAGCCCGAGCGCGAACCGGCCGGGTTGCACGATCTCGGCCCTAGGCTCGACAGCATCGAGCGCTCGATCAGCGAAAGCCACAACGCGATCCTTGAAGCGGCCCGGCAGGCGGCTGCCGAGGCGGCGGAGCGGTTCGCTGCGGCAGCCTCAAATGCGGGCGATGACGGGCTGCTGAGAGAGGAGATCGAAAAGCTCCACGCCCTTACACGCAAGGCCGACGAGCGCAACACTAAGACCTTCGAAGCCATCCACGACACGTTGCTCAAGATCGTTGACCGTCTTGGCGCGCTGGAAGCCGGTATCGAGGAAACACCCGGCAAGATCAGTCTCGATCACACGCCGCCCCTTGAGACCGAGATTACTGGGTTCGGCGGCGACGCGCAGGAATCGCGGCGGCGGCGGACGCCGGCGGAGGCTGCTGCTGCGGCGGCGGAAGCCGCTCTGAAGGACGAAATCCCGGATAATGAGCCGGCCGGGCGGTCCATGCTGAGCCAGTTCTCACGCGCTTTTTCCGGCCGGCGGCGCGAGGAAGTCGAGCTGGGTGAGCGCGAGGAGCCCATGCTTTCGGCAGATGAAGAGACCGAACCGGCAATCGAGCCCGGACGTCTTAACGAGCCGCTGGAACCCGGCTCGGGAGCGCCCGACCTCAACGCCATCATGCGCCGGGTGCGCGACACGCAGGAGGCACACAGCCGGGAAGAGGAGGCGGCGAGGGCGGATTTCATCGCCGCCGCACGCCGCGCCGCGCAGGCTGCGGCGGCGGAAGCGAGCGCCCTGCGGGACCGCCGCGAAAATCCTGCGGGCAAGCCCCGCAAATCGGGGCGGGGCGGGCTGCTTGGCCGGAACAGGAAAAAGCTTCTCGCGACGGTTGCCGCAGGCATTGTGATCATCGGCAGCCTGCTATTCGCGCGGACGCTGCTTCAGGACCCGGAGCCCGCGCTTGTGGCGGAACCGGTTCAGTCCGGCGCTCCCGTCGATGGGGAAAATATCGCAGCTGAACCCATGGCGGGCGCCGAACCCGCGGCAGGCGAAGTTGCCGCAGAGGCGCCCGCGGCGGAGGCCGGTTCTCCGGCGAGGATCGCCGGCAGCCAAGCCCAGGAGGATCCAGGTGCCGACACCACCGCCGAGGCGGAGGCTCCTGTGGAAATCCTGCCGGATGCGGACGAAAACGCCCAAACTGCCGAGGCGCTGCCGCCCTCTGAGATAACGACGTCGGCTCTTTCCGCCGATGCTCTGCCGGACGCAGATATTGATGACCCCGCCGGTCCGGCCACGCTTCAGATACCGGAGATTCCTGCGGAAATAGAGCCGGACGCCCTGCGCGAAGCGGCGGCTGAAGGCGATCCGGAAGCGCTCTTTGAAATCGGACGCCGCTATGCGGAAGGGCGCGGCGTGGAACCGGATCTGGCTAAGGCCGCCCGATGGTACGAACTCGCCGCCGAGCAGGGGCTTGCGCCAGCGCAGTACCGCATCGGCAATTTCTACGAAAAAGGCACGGGCGTCGAGCGGGACATCGCCAAGGCCAAGATGTGGTATCAGCTTGCCGCGGAGCAGGGGAACGCCAGCGCTATGCACAATCTTGGCGTGCTCTATGCCATGGGCGCGGACGGAACCGCCGACCATGAAACCGCCGCGCGCTGGTTCCGCCGGGCGGCGGAGCTTGGGGTCGCCGACAGCCAGTTCAACCTAGGCATTCTCTCGGCCAAGGGCGCGGGCGTGCCGCGCGACCTCGGCGAAGCCTATATGTGGTTCGACATCGTCGCCAGAACCGGCGATGCGGACGCGGCTGCAAAACGCGACGAGATCGCAGCGGCCATGGCGCCGACCGAGCTCGTCAAGGCGCAGGACCGGGCGAGGGCGTGGGAGGCGCGCCAGCCGGTGCCCGAGGCCAATATGGTCGACATTCCGGCCGAGTGGACGAGCGATGCCTCGATTACCACCGGCAGCGTGGACATGCGCAAGGCGATCACCAACGTCCAGCTTATCCTGAACAAGAACGGGTTTGATGCGGGACCGGCCGATGGGGTGTTGGGCGATAGAACCCGGGCGGCGATTCGTGCGTTCCAGAAGGCCAACGGCCTGCCGGAGACAGGCGAAATCGATGATGCGCTCGTGCGCGCGCTTCTCAAGAAGAACGAAAGCACCGGGTAGTAGCGCCGTTTACCCTGTCGAGCGGCATTTCCCGCGCATTTTCAAAGTTTTCCGCTCGGCGCGTTTGACTTCGCCGCATTGTCGGCGCAAAGAACGGAACCATCGGTTGAGGCGTGCGACGTTCCCCGTACGCCGGTGCACAAATTAAGCTGGTGTCGGCGGGTGGGTATCTATCTTCCCATCGCGGAAATATCCGTCAACATGGTGGTCCTGCTCGCCATGGGGGGAGCGGTCGGCTTTCTGTCGGGCATGTTCGGCGTCGGCGGCGGCTTTCTCATCACGCCGCTGCTCATCTTTTACAACGTGCCGCCCGCGATCGCGGTCGCAACGGGCGCCAACCAGGTCATAGCCTCTTCCTTTTCCGGCGCTCTAGCCCACTTCCGGCGCGGATCGCTGGACGTGAAGCTCGGTCTTATGCTTCTGGCTGGCGGCGTCGTCGGCTCCTCCGCCGGCATCTACGTCTTTGCCTTTCTGCGCCGGCTAGGCCAGCTCGATCTCATCGTTTCGCTGCTCTACGTGGTGTTCCTGGGCGCGGTTGGCGGCCTGATGCTGGTGGAAAGCGTACGTGCCATCCGGCGGGCGCGCAGCGGCCAGCCCGCCACGGCGCGCCCCGGCCAGCACAACTGGATCCACCGCCTGCCGCTGAAGATGCGATTCCGCACCTCGAAGCTGTTCGTCAGCGTCATTCCCGTGCTGGGGATTGGCGCCATGATCGGCTTTCTGGCCTCCATCATGGGCGTGGGCGGCGGCTTCATCATGGTGCCCGCGCTCATCTATCTGCTCAGGGTGCCAACCAATGTGGTGGTCGGCACCTCGCTGTTTCAGATCATCTTCGTCGCGGCCTTCACCACGATCGTGCATTCCACCGCCAATCAGACCGTCGATGTGGTGCTTGCTTTCCTCCTGATGGTCGGCGGCGTGGCCGGCGCCCAATATGGCGCACGCGTCGGCCAGAAATTGCGCGGCGAGCAGTTGCGCGCGCTTCTGGCGCTTCTCGTATTGGCTGTCGCGCTCAGGCTTGCCTATGACCTTTTCGTGCGGCCGGCGAGCGTCTACTCGCTCGTCATAGGAGGCGTCTGACTATGCGCCAGGCTCGCGTCGCGCCCCTTCTCCTGCTTGCGATGCTCTCCTTCACGGAGCGGGCGACCGCACAGCTTACGGATTCCACGCCGGAAAGCATCGAGATCGGCCTTTCGACCGACACCATTTACATTACCTCCGACTTCGCCGGCGCGAATCTCACGATCTTCGGCGCGCTCGACAATGCCGATCCGCTGATCAGCCGCCAGGGCGGCTATGACGTGATCGTTGTTCTGGAGGGGCCTCGGCGCACCGTTGTTGTGCGCAAGAAGACGCGGGTTCTGGGAATGTGGATCAACACGGATTCGATGGCGTTCCAGGATGTCCCCGCCTCCTACTCGGTCGCCATGACCCGGCCACCGCAGGACATTACCCACTCGGAAAGCTACGAAAGGCTGGCGCTCAGGGCGCAGAACATTCACCTGCGGCCGATGGATACGGACGGAAATCCCGCGTCCATCGAGGAGTTCACGGCAGCCCTGCGCGAACGCATGCAGTCCAGCGAGCTTTATTCGGAACTGGTGGGTGGCGTGCAGTTTTTATCGCGCAGCCTGTTCCGCGCCACGCTGCATCTGGCGCCGAACGTGCCGGTTGGAACCCACCGGGCTCGCGCCTTCCTCTTCCGCAACGGCATCTTCGTGAAGGAGACGTCGGCAGCGCTCAACATCCGCAAGGCGGGCGTCGAGCAGCGCATCTACGAATTCGCGCATCAGGAGAGCCTGATCTACGGCGTGCTATCGGTGCTCCTGGCAATGCTGACGGGCTGGCTCGGCCGCCTTGTCTTCCGCAGGGACTGACGCACGCTGCATGGTGCATGCCACACCCTCGTCATCCCGGAAGCCGCGAAGCGGCTATCCGGGACCCAGCAGCGCCATCGCCTCGCTGGGTCCCGGCTCTCGCTTCGCCGGGATGACGTAGGAGGCAGCTGCCTTACGCCGGCCGCAGCATGCCGCCCGCAATGGGATAGACGCGGTCTCTGCCCAGCATGTAGGCCGTGAGGTGCTCCCGGCGGAAGAGGCCGGAAAAGGCACGGTCGAGCACGTTGAGATTGCCAGTCAGGCTGCCGAAAGCGGGCATTACGAGCCGCGCCCCGTCGCAGGCGAAGCAGGCGCGGCGCACGGAACGCCCCCGGCGCACGATGCGCGCGCCGGGGTGAAGGTGCCCGGCAATCTCCCCTTCCCCGCCGGGCTCCGGTTTGTGACGGAAAACGAGATTGCCCAGTGCCAGCTCGCTCACCCAGTCGCCCGGCAGCCCCTCTGGCGGCGCGGGGTCGTGATTGCCTGCCACCCAGAACCAGGACCGCCCGTCCATGAGGGCCAGAAGATGCCTGCGGAACGCATCGGGCAGACGCGCCGCGCCCCCGCCGTCATGAAAACTGTCGCCCAGGCTTATGACGGCATCGGGCCGAAGGCGGGCGATGACCTTGTGCAGGCGTTTCAACGTGGCGGCCGTATCGTAAGGCGGCAGGAACGCACCGCGCCGCGCGTAGGAAGAACCCTTCTCCAGATGGAGGTCGGAGACGACCAGCAGGCGGTCTGCGGGAAGAAAGAGCGCGCCGGAGGGATCGCACAGCGCGCGCTCCCCAGCGATTACCACTTCCGCCGCCTCCGCAAAGGCGGCCATGCCGTTCATCACGTTCATGTGCGCGCAAGGGCCTCCTCGATCAGGGCGTCCGCCGCCTCGCCCAGCAGCGCCTCATGCGCGCTGCCTGCTACCGGTTCCCGGCCGATCTCCAACATCACCGGGACGGCGAGCGGTGAAACCCGCTCCAGGTCCTTATGCACGATTCGGCCCCGGATGCGCGACAGCATCTCGCCAAGCCGGGCAATATCGAGCAGGCCAACTGCAGCATCCTGCCATGTGGCCTGAAGCAGGATGTGATCAGGCTCATGCTCGCGCAGCACGTCATAGATCAGATCGGCTGAGACGGTAACCTGCCGCCCGGTCTTCTCCCTGCCGGGATGGCGCCGCTCCACGAGGCCCGAGATGATCGCGCAGTTGCGGAAGGTGCGCTTTAGCATCCAGGAATCCGCGAGCCAGCTCTCCAGATCGTCTCCCAGCATGTCCTCGTCGAACAGCCGGTCGAGCGAAAGCGCGTCGGCGCGGATCATGCCGCCCATGTCGCCAAGGCTCCAGACCGCCAGCGAATAGTCGGTGGCGACAAAGCCGAGTGGGCGCGCCCCGGCCCGCTCCAGCCGGCGCGTGAGCAGCATGCCGAGCGTCTGGTGCGCAAGCCTGCCCTCGAAGGGATAGGCCACCATGTAGAAGCGGCTGCCGTGCGGGAAGGTCTCGACCAGAAGATCGTCCCTGCGCGGCAGCAGAGACCGCTCCTCCTGTATGCGCAGCCAGTCGGATACCTGCTCCGGCAGCGCGCTCCAGCGCGACCGGTCGGCAAGCATGGACCGCACCTCGCCTGCCAGATAGGTGGAAAGCGGAAACTTGCCGCCAGCGTAGGCGGGCACCATCGCGTCCTCTCCAGCGGCGGAGGTCACATACGCCTCGTTCTCCCGGATGCCTTCGAAACGCAGCGTGCGCCCGGAAAAGAAGAAGGTGTCGCCCGGCGTGAGAGTCTCGAGGAAATATTCCTCCACCTGCCCCAGAACCATGCCGCCACGCGCCATCCCGTTCGGGCCGCGGTGGCGGATAAGCCGCACATTTAGCAGCGGCTCCTCCACGATGGTACCGACGTTGAGCCGGTATTGCTGCGCGACGCTGGGATGGGAGATGCGCCAGCGGCCGTCCTTCATGCGGCGGATGCGGGCATAGCGCTCGTAGGTCCTCAGCGCATAGCCGCCGGTGGCAACGAACTCGACCACGCGGGAGAACGTGGCCCGGTCGAGCCAGGCATAGGGTGATGCGCTGCGCACCTCGTTAAAGAACTCGTCCTCGTCGAAGGGACCTGCGCAGGCGCGGCCCAGAACATGCTGCGCCAGCACGTCGAGCGTTCCATTCCCCAGGGGAGGGGTATCCTGCGCGCCTAGATAGTTCGCCTCAAGCGCCGCCCGGCACTCCATCACCTCGAAGCGGTTCGCGGGCACAAGGATGGCGCGGCTCGGTTCGTCCATCCGGTGGTTGGAGCGGCCGATGCGCTGGGCGAGGCGGCTCGCCCCCTTCGGCGCGCCGACATGGATGACGAGATCGACATCGCCCCAGTCGATGCCGAGATCGAGCGTGGAGGTGGCGACGATGGCGCGCAGGCTGTTCGTCTCCATCGCCTTCTCCACCTTGCGCCGCTGTGCCACATTGAGCGAGCCGTGATGGAGGGCGATCGGCAGATTGTCGTCGTTGATGTGCCAGAGCGCGCGGAAGAGCATCTCGGCCTGGCTGCGTGTGTTCACGAAGAGCAGCGTGGTCTTGTGCTTCTTGATCGCCTCGTAGATGGCGGGCATGGCGTAGAGCGCCGAATGCCCCGCCCATGGCACATGCTCCTCCGTCTCGAGTATCGTGATCTCCGGTTTGGCCCCGCCGCTCACGGTCACGATGTCTGCCATCGCGCCGGGCGGGTTCTGGTCCACGAGCCAGCGTCTCAGCCCGTCCGGATCCGCCACGGTGGCGGAAAGGCCGATGCTGACCGGATTGCCCGAGAGGCGGCGCAGCCGCGCCAGGCCCAGCGAAAGCAGATGCCCGCGCTTGGACGTGACAAGGGAATGCAGCTCATCGAGCACCACATATTTGAGGTCTGCAAAGAACCTCTCCGCCCCGGGGGCAGCGATGAGAAGCGCAAGCTGCTCCGGCGTGGTGAGCAGGATGTCGGGAGGAACGAGCCGTTGCCGCTGGCGCTTGTGGGCGGGCGTGTCGCCCGTGCGCGTCTCGATGCGGATATCAAGCCCGATCTCCTCGACGGGTTTGGACAGGTTCCGCTCAATGTCCACCGCCAGCGCCTTGAGCGGCGAGATGTAGAGCGTGTGGATGCCGCGCGACGCCTGTCCCAGCACGTGCTTCGGCCGTGCTGCTAGGTTCGTCAATGAGGGCAGGAAGCCTGCCAGCGTCTTGCCTGCGCCTGTGGGCGCGATGAGAAGCACCGAGCGCCCCTCGCTGGTGCGCCGCAGCAGTTCAAGCTGATGGGGGCGCGGCGACCATCCGCGCGCGGCGAACCATTCCTGGAACGCGGCAGGCAAGAGGGCGGCGCGGTCGCCAGTCATGACATCCAGCTCAGTCAAGGTGGCTAGAACTAATCCAGAACGGCGAGAGCGCCAAGCTGCCTTTCGCCTGCGCGAAAAACACCTATCTTGGTCTCATGAATGCGCGCCAGTTGCTCCGCTCCCGCCCAGAAGGGCTTTATTGCCCGTCGGGAGACTTCTTTATCGACCCGGTACGACCCGTGGAACGGGCCTTGATCACCCACGGGCACTCCGACCATGCGCGCGCCGGGCACGGTGCGGTGATGGCCACGCGGGAAACGCTGGACATCATGGGTCTGCGCTACGGCACAGGCTTCGCGGGCAGGATGCAAGAAGCGCGCCTAGGCGAAACGGTTACCGTCAACGGAGTGCGCGTCACTTTCCATCCCGCCGGGCATGTGCTGGGCTCGGCGCAGATCTCAGTCGAGGCGAACGGCCTGCGCATCGTGGCATCCGGCGACTACAAGCGCAGCCGCGACCCGACCTGCGCTGCCTTTGAGCCGATCACCTGCGACGTGTTCATCACCGAGGCGACCTTTGGACTGCCCGTCTTCACCCATCCGGACCCGGCGCACGAGATCAGTCAGCTCCTGACTTCGCTCAAACAGTTCCCGGAACGCACACACATCGTCGGCGCCTACTCCCTGGGCAAGGCCCAGCGGGTGATCGCGCTGCTGCGCGAGGCGGGCTATGGCGAGACCATCTATATCCACGGCGCGCTGGCCAGGCTCTGCGCCTATTACGAGGAAACCGGCGTGCCGCTGGGCCCCCTGCAGCCCGCCACCGTGGAGGGGAAGGCCGACGCACCGCCCGCCGGTGCCATTGTGGTGGCGCCGCCTTCTGCTATGGACGACCGCTGGTCACGCCGCTTTGCCGACCCGCTTTCCTGCTTCGCCTCCGGCTGGATGCGCATCCGCCAGCGGGTGCGCCAGCGCGGCGTGGAGCTGCCGCTCATCATCTCCGACCACGCGGACTGGGACGAGCTCACCGCCAGCATCCGCGACACCGGCGCTTCTGAGGTCTGGGTCACGCATGGCCGCGAGGAGGCACTCGTGCGCTGGTGCGAGCTCAACGGCATCTCCGCAAGGCCCCTGCATCTGGCCGGGTACGAGGACGAGGCTGAATAGTGGAGCGCTTTGCTGAACTGCTCGACCGGCTGGTGCTGACGCCTTCGCGCAACGGCAAGCTGCGGCTCATCATCGATTATTTCTCCACCGTGCCGGACCCGGATCGCGGCTATGGCCTTGCGGGGCTGACGGGTGGCCTCGATTTCCCGGCGATCAAGCCCGCCATGTTGCGCACGCTGGTGATGGAGCGCGTGGACCCGGTCCTGTTTGACTATTCCTACGATTATGTGGGCGATCTTGCGGAAACCGTCTCGCTTATCTGGCCCTCGCGGGGCGGCGGCACCGCAGCTCCAACGCTTTCCGAAGTGGTCCGGCGGCTTGCGCAGGCCAGCCGCTCGGACGCGCCGGCCGTGATGGGGGGCCTGCTCGACGATCTGTCGCCCTCAGGCCGCTTTGCCGCAATCAAGCTGGCGACGGGCGGGCTTCGCGTCGGCGTTTCGGCGCGGCTCACCAAACAGGCGCTGGCCGCCTTCGGCGAAGTGGACGTGCATGAGATCGAGGAATTGTGGCACGGGCTTGCACCGCCTTATGAGCCGTTCTTCGCGTGGCTCGAAAAGCGTGGGCCCCGGCCGCAGAACGCAGCCCTGGCGCCCTTCCGCCCGGTCATGCTGGCTCATGCCGTCGCTGAGGCCGACTTTTCGACGATCCGCTCGGAAGACTATGCGGCCGAATGGAAATGGGACGGCATTCGCGTGCAGGCCGTCAACCAAGGTGGGGTGCGGCGGCTCTACTCGCGCACCGGCGACGACATTTCCGGCGCATTCCCCGACCTTCTGGAGGCGATGGATTTCGAGGGTGCGCTCGACGGAGAGCTCCTGGTGGGAGACCCCCAGCAGCGCACCGGCACATTCTCCGATCTTCAGCAGCGGCTCAACCGCAAGACCGTCTCCCGCACGATGTTGAGGGACTATCCGGTCTTCATGCGCTGCTACGATGCGCTTACGCTCGATAAGCGCGATATACGGGCCTTGCCCTATGTCGAGCGTCGTGAATTGCTCGAGGCTTTCGTTAGCAGGCTCTCGCCCGAGCGTTTCGATCTTTCGCCCAATATCGCCTTTGCTACATTGGAGGAGCTCGACGAAAAGCGCTGCAACCCGCTGCACCCGGTGATCGAAGGGGTGATGCTGAAGCGCAAGGACTCGCCCTATCTTCCCGGCCGCCCGAAGGGCCCCTGGTTCAAGTGGAAACGCGATCCTTACACGGTCGATGCGGTACTGATGTATGCCCAGCGCGGGCACGGCAAGCGGTCGAGCTTCTATTCCGACTATACCTTTGGCGTCTGGTCGGGCCCTCCGGAGGATCCCGTGCTGGTGCCCGTCGGCAAGGCCTATTTCGGCTTCACTGACGAGGAGTTGAGGCAGCTCGATAAATATGTGCGGGAGAACACCATCGAGCGTTTTGGCCCAGTGCGCGCCGTACGCGCCGACCGCAACCACGGGCTCGTGCTGGAAGTCGCCTTCGAGGGGCTTCAGCGCTCCACCCGTCACAAATCGGGCGTCGCCATGCGCTTCCCGCGCATTTCACGTTTGCGCTGGGACAAGCCTGCGCATGAAGCCGATCGGCTGGAAACCCTGGAGGCGATGCTGCCCCCGTCGTGATTGCGGCCGATGAGGAGTGATTCGCCGGGTGCACAGCAGGCTCCGCGCCTAGCTTAATTGAGGACGGAGACCCGCAGCGAAAACACCTCCAGCACCCGCCCCTGACCTTCCATATCGGGGACAACGGAAATCGTGCCCCCCGCGGCCGGCCGGGCGTTGGGGAACTCGACCTCGAACAGATAGTCCGACGGCAGCAGGCCCACCGTGTAGCGCGTGCGCCCGCAGTCTCCGAGCGCGCCGAAATCGCAGGTTACGGAAATCTGTGTCTCTTCTCCATCCTCCGCGCGTGCGGTGAGATTGAAGACGGCGCGTTTTCCGGCCAGCGTCTCGAGCACACCCTGCCCCACGGCGAAGGAGACGGCGGCCTCCGCCGATTCCGCGCTGATCTGCAGGAAGGTGTCGCCCTCCCGCGTCATCACTTCGGCGCTCGCGCCCGGTGACGTGCTGACCGTAGTCGGGTCCGTGGGCGTAAAAATGGTGATCCAGTTGCCCGGTTCCTCTGCACTGTCCTCGCCTGAGCGTGCGGGCGCTGTATCGCCGGAAGCGGATTCCTCATTGCGGGCAGGCTGGGAGATGTCCGGGCCGCCTGCACTATCGCCCGCCGGCTGACCGTCCCCAGCAACTATCCACCACAAGGTCAGCCCGACGGCGGCAGCCACCGCGATGACCGCAAGAAGCAGGACAATGCGGCCGATGCCCCGCCTTCTTCGGGGAGAGGACGCGCGCCTCTCGCCTTCAGGCGAGTAGGCCGCCTGCGAGCCCTCCTCGAAGGCGAGCCGGTCTTCGCGCGCCACGCGCGGCGCAAAATCGGAAGCCTGCTCCGAAGCCTGAGCCGGCGGTTGCTGGGCTGCGGGCGGCTGTTGAGCGACGGTCGGCTGCGGCGCGGAAGCGGCGAGATATTCCCGCTCGATCTCCACGATGACGGCCTTGGCCTGCTCGCGCCGGCGGCGCACCTCTTCCGCGGAAATGCCGGGCCGCCCTTCGAGCGACCGATCGAGCGCGACAAAGAGCTGCCGGTAGACCTTCTCGCGGAATGCCTTGTCGCTTGCGTTGCCCTTCTGCAGCGCGCTGGTGATCGCTTTCTTGATGGCGTCCAACACCGCCCCCTGAAATTGAAGCCTACGCATCGTTAAACGCAGGCGCGCGCGCAATCAACGTTGTTGACGGAAGCGGATAGCGCAACAATAAGGCAGCAAACCGTCAGCAGACCCTCTTGCCGTGCCTGGCGGGCAGGCTCCTGCTGCCTGATCTTCTGAACTTTAATCGCGTTATTGCACAACTGGATTTTGGGGAGTTGCCATGCTGAAGACGCCTTATCTGCTTTTTCTCGGCGACGCGCCGGACCAGCTTGCCGCCAAGGTGGCGCAAGGCATCAGGCACTGGCGTCCCGAATCCTGCGTGGGGCAGCTCCGGTTCCCCGGCTGCAATGCCGATGTCGGCCTGCCGGATATGACGGTGGAGGAGGCGCGCAAAGCGGGGGACCAAACCATGGTCATCGGCACGGCGAACCGCGGCGGTGTCATTTCGCCCGCTTGGCTTGAAACGCTGGTTGCCGCCGCCGAGGCGGGTATGGATATCGCCTCGGGCCTGCACAACCGGCTGACAGCACTGCCTACCCTGGTCGAAGCGGCGGAGCGCGCGGGTACGCGTCTCATCGATGTGCGGGTGCCGCAGCAGGAGTTTCCCATAGCCGACGGCAAGCGCCGGACCGGCAAGCGCTGCCTTGCCGTAGGCACGGATTGCTCGGTCGGCAAAATGTACACGGCGCTGGCCATAGAACGCGAAATGCGAAACCGCGGCATGAAGGCGACCTTCCGCGCGACCGGCCAGACCGGCATTCTGATCACGGGCTCGGGCATCCCGCTGGATGCGATCGTGGCGGATTTCATGGCCGGGGCGGTTGAGTGGCTCACGCCCGACAACGATCCCGACCATTGGGACCTGATCGAGGGGCAGGGCAGCCTGTTCCATCCGTCCTTCTCCGGCGTCACCATGGCGCTCATCCATGGCGGGCAGCCGGATGCGCTGGTGCTCTGCCACGAGCCGACACGCAGTCATATGCGCGGCCTGCCCCATTATGCGCTTCCCTCGCTCGAGGCCTTGCGGAATCTGGCGCTTGAGACAGCGCGCATCGTCAATCCCGATGTGCGAGTGACCGGCATTTCCGTCAACACAGCCGCCCTTGCGGAAGAAGACGCCCGGAAGTGCCTGGAGGAGATCGAGGCGTGCATGGGCCTGCCTGCAGTCGATCCGTTCCGCCAGGGTGCCGGGCGGCTGGTGGATGCACTCAGCGCATAGCGCCGGCCCAGAGATGACCCGGTTGAACGGCATGGCCTTTTGAGTTGGCTTCGCGGTCGCTTTCTGCTCTGTTGAAGCAAACATGAGGCGACTGAACATTTCACCCGAAGCAGCGCGGCGGAGAACCGCCTGCGCCCGGATAGGGAGACAGCAACATGGCTGAGGCCTACGTCTTTGACGCCGTGCGGACGCCGCGCGGCCGCGGCAAGAAGGACGGAGCGCTGCACGAAGTGCCGGCCGTGCGCCTTGCGGCAAAGGTTCTGGAAGCCGTGCGCGATCGCAACAGCCTCGATACGCAGCTGGTGGACGATATCATCTTCGGTTGTGTCGATCCCGTGGGCGAGGCGGGCTCCGTGATCCCGCGCGCAGCCGCTTTCGAGGCGGGCTATGATCTCCATGCCCCGGGCATGCAGATTTCCCGCTTCTGCGCCTCGGGTCTCGATGCCATCAATCTGGGCGCGGCCAAGATTGCCGCAGGCTCCGATGAGATCGTGATCGCAGGCGGCGTGGAGAGCATGTCGCGCGTCGGTATGGCCGCTTCGGGCGGTGCGTGGTTCATGGACCCCTCCATTGGCTTGCCTGCCTATTTCATGCCTCAGGGCGTCTCCGCGGATCTGATCGCCACGAAATACGGCTTCTCGCGCGACGATGTGGATGCCTACGCGGTCGAGAGCCAGAAGCGGGCCAAGAACGCTTGGGACAAGGGTTATTTCAAGAGCTCCGTCATCCCGATCAAGGATCAGAACGGGCTCACCATCCTCGACCGCGACGAGCACATGCGCCCCGACACCGACATGCAGGCGCTCGCTTCGCTCAATCCGTCCTTCGCGGCGGTGGGCGAGATGGGCGGCTTCGACGCCGTGGCCGTGCAGCGCTACCCCGAGCTTGAATCCATCAACCACGTGCATCATGCGGGGAACTCTTCGGGCATCGTTGACGGGGCAGCGGCCGTACTCCTGGGTTCTCGCAGGGCGGGCAAAGCCATCGGCGCAAAGCCGCGTGCCAAAATCAAGGCTTTCGCGAGCATCGGCTCCGAACCGGCTATCATGCTGACCGGGCCGATAGACGTCACGGAGAAGCTTCTGAAGAAGGCCAGGATGAAGCTTTCCGACATCGATCTGTTCGAGCTCAATGAGGCCTTCGCCTCGGTCGTGCTGCGTTACATCCAGGCCTTCGACATCGACCCCGACAGGATCAATGTGAATGGCGGCGCCATAGCCATGGGCCATCCCCTGGGCGCCACCGGCGCCATGATCTTCGGCACGGTTCTGGACGAGCTGGAGCGGCGCGACCTCAACACGGCTCTGGTCACGCTCTGTATAGGCGCCGGCATGGGCACGGCGACGATCATCGAGCGCGTCTAGAGGGGAGGAGGGGATGATGGCTGACTACACCAACTTCACCGTCGAGACCGACGCCGACGGCATCGCGCTCATCACTTGGGACATGCCCGGCCGCTCCATGAACGTCTTCACCGAAGAGGCGATGGACGAGCTTGACCGGGTTATCGACCAGGTCGCAGGTGATGCCGGCATCAAGGGCGCTGTCTTCACGTCGGGCAAGAACACGTTCTCCGGCGGCGCCGACATCTCCATGCTGCACAAGATAATGACGCGGTTCCATGAGGAAAAAGCCCGGGACCGCGAGAAAGCCGTCCGGCAGCTCTTCGAGGAGGCAGGCCGCATGAGCTGGCTCTGGCGCAAGCTGGAGACGAGCGGCAAGCCCTGGGTATCCGCCATCAACGGTACCTGCATGGGCGGCGCCCTGGAGCTTTCGCTCGCCTGCCACGGCCGCGTCGTCGCGGATGAGGAGGCTGTCAGGCTTGCATTGCCCGAGGTGAAGATCGGCATCTTTCCCGGGGCGGGCGGAACGCAGCGCGTGCCGCGGCTGACGGGTGCCGAGGAAGCCCTGCGGATGATGACCAGCGGCCAGAACCTTTCGCCGCAAAAGGCGAAGGCCGTGGGTCTCGTGCATGAGGTCGTGCCGCGCCGCAGGCTGATCGAAGCGGCCAGGAAGATGATCCTGGACGGCCTCCGCTCCGTGCAGCCCTGGGACGAGAAGGACTTCAAGGTGCCCGGCGGGCCGGTCTATTCCGCGGCGGGCGCCAATCTCTGGCCAGCGGCCATCGCCATCCTGCGCCGCGAGACCTATGGCAACTATCCCGGCGCCGCCGCGATCCTGAAATGCGTCTATGAAGGCCTGCTCGTGCCCTTCGAAACGGGCCTCAGGATCGAGCAGCGCTATTTCGCCCAGATTCTTCAGACGCGCGAAGCGGAAGCGATGAGCCGCTCCATGTTCATCTCCCTGCAGGAGCTGAACAAGGGCGCCCGCCGCCCGAAGGACGTGCCTGCGCGCAAGCTTAAGAAAGTCGGCGTGCTCGGCGCTGGCTTCATGGGCGCGGGCATCACCTATGTCACGGCGAAAGCCGGTATTCCCGTGGTGCTGATCGATCGTGATCAGGAAACGGCGGACAGGGGCAAGGCCCATTCCGCCCGGCTGATGGACGACCTCATCAAGAAGGGCCGCGCCACGGAGGCGGAGAAGGAAAAGCTTCTGTCCCTCATCACCGCAACGCCGGATTACGCGGCGCTCGAAGGAGCCGATCTCGTCATTGAGGCGGTGTTCGAGGATTCGGACGTGAAGAAGGAGGTGATCCAAAAGGCCGAAGCGTTCCTCAAATCCTCCTCTATTTTCGCCTCCAACACCTCGACCATCCCGATCAAGGGCCTGGCGAAGAATTCAAAGCGCCCCGGGAATTTCATCGGCATTCACTTCTTCTCGCCTGTGGAGCGCATGATGCTGGTGGAGATCATCCAGGGCAGAAAGACAGGCGAGAAGGCGCTGGCCGTGGCGATGGACTATGCTCGCGCCATCCGCAAAACGCCGATCGTGGTCAACGACACGCGCGGCTTCTATGTGAACCGCTGCGTGCTGCGCTACATGCAGGAAGCCTATTCCATGCTGGCCGAGGGCGTGCCCGCGCCCATGATCGAGAATGCGGCCAGGATGGCCGGCATGCCTGTCGGCCCGCTGGCGCTGACCGACGAGACGGCCATTGATCTTGCACAGAAGATTATGAGACAGACCGTCCGCGATCTTGGCGAGAAGGCCGTCGACCCGCGTCACATGGAGCTGATCGACACGATGGCCGACAAACATGGGCGCCTGGGCCGCAAGAACGGCAAGGGGTTTTACGAATATCCGCCGAAGCCCGCGAAGAAATACCTCTGGCCGGGCCTGAAAGAGCTCTACCCGCAGCAGGCCCCGGAAAAGATCGATGTCGAAGAGCTCAAGGCCCGCTTCCTCTATGTCATCGCGCTCGAGGCCGCGCGCGTCATGGAGGAAGGCATCGTGACAGACCCGCGCGAGGCGGATGTGGGCTCCATCCTCGCCTTCGGCTTCGCGCCCTATACAGGCGGCGTGCTGTCCTTCATTGACGGTGTGGGCACGGGCGAATTCGTCCGGCGCGCGCAGGACCTGCAGAAGAAATACGGCAAGCAGTTCAAGCCGCCGAAGCTGCTTCTGCAGATGGCCGAAAACGGGGAAAGCTTCTACGAGCGCTTCAGGCCGGAGACAGGTCAACTGGTAAAGGCTGCCTGACCTCCATGTATGTCTGGTTCCGGCTACTGCGCGTTGCCGCCACTCGCAATCGCCGCGGTCCATTCCAGATCGGCGGAGAGAGCCGGCTTTCCTTCCGCTGCCTGCCGACTGACGTCGATATGAATCTCCATCTCAACAATGCCCGCTACATGATGTTGGCCGACCTCGGCCGGATGGACATCTTCTTTCGTTGCGGACTGATGAGATTGGCGCGTAAGAGAGGCTGGGCCCCCTTGCTTGGCGGTCTTCAGACGGCCTTCGTGCGCGAAATCCGGCTCTGGCAGCGTTTCGAGATCGTCTCCACCATCGAGACATGGGCAGGAACGAATGTAATCGGCCGGCACCGTTTCCTGCTGGATGACGGCACCACCGCCGCCATCATCCTGACCACGGCCGGGGTCTATGACTTCCGCAACCGGGGCTTTCTCAAGATGGAGGAGGTCATGGCCGAAATCGGCCACACTGCGCCGCCGCCCAGAGAGCCCAGCGAAGAAGAGCGGGCCTTCACGGCTGTGCATCGCGATCTGCGGCGGATTGCGAAGAATGGCCGTTGAGCGCAGCCAGTCGGGCTGCATAACGCGGCTGATCGCCCGGCTGCCCTGATGAACTAAGGGTTAGAAGGGCCGTGCAGTGTATACACAAGCCGAGTCACGGCGAATCAAAACGTGACCTCCGCGGCCGGGCGTCCGCCCGATTTCCCCTATAGGCGTTAACGGAATTGCAAGCCTTCGGGGGACGTCAAAATGAAGTTTTTCTATCGCCGGTCCGCGGCGCGCACGTTCGTTGGCGCCGTCATGCTGGCTCTCCTTCCCGCGATAGCCTATGCCCAGTGCGGCGGCGCCTCATGGTATGCGCTCACGTCTAAGACCGCCTCCGGCGAGCGGATGAACCCAGCGGCATTCACCGCCGCCCACCGGAGCCTACCCTTTGGAACAAAGGTCAAGGTGATCAACCGCAGGAACGGCCAGGCGGTCACTGTGCGCATCAATGACCGCGGCCCCTTCGTGAAAGGCCGCATTCTGGATCTGTCGAAGGCGGCGGCGGAGAAGCTCGGTTTCCTGAGGGCCGGGCTTACCCAGGTATGTCTGGAGGCTTTGGACTGAGGCCGCCTGCAGAAGCACAGAAGCACGGCGGGTGGAGCCGACCTTCCACCTCCAGATCGGCCAAGGAGCCTCCGGCCCGCGATCAGCTCTGCGTTACGTGGCCTGAGAATCGAATGTCTGCCGGCAAAGGCCGGCAGACATTTTGCTCATTTTTCGCTGATCTTAAATCCCGCTTCCATCAGACCGGGTCCTGCTTCGGGTCCGGAAACAGCGCCTGAAGTTCTTCCAGAGAATTTATCTCGGTCGAGAATGCGTGCCTTTCGATGTTCCTCTGATTTTCCTGAATTACCGACTGCAGGCTGCTCCTTCCGACGGATTTCAGCTGCTCCCGGATGAAGTCCTTCGTTCCCGGGCTGAATTCCGAGCTCGTGTCTTCAAGGTCTAGGATGGCCAATGCGGGGATCAGGGAGGTTTCCATGTAGTTGGGCGCGCGATAGTCCTCGAGGTGGCGCCGCTCGCTAGGGGTAAGCTCTGCCTTTTCCTGAAGATAATTGTGCAGCCTGTCGGCCATATGGCCTCTCAGCCGAAGATCAGATGGATGCGGCCGGCCACCGTGCCCCCTGTTTGATGCGAGCGCACTTCAAGTGCTGCAAACGCTACTCTGCTGCGGCTTGAGGACAGCGCGGGTTTTTGCCAGCGAAAACGGGCCGCTCCCTTACACGATACTTTTTGGCAGGCTCTGCTCGGGCCTGATCCGGCTTTGCTTCACCCGTGCGGATTTTCCTTTCGGGGGATATAAATATCGAGCTAGCCGCCCCGCCGCGCGATGGCGCCTGCTTACTTGAAACGCGGGCGATGCCGCGGCTCTAACATCATGGCAACGGCGGCGGGTCCGGGTGCCTACAGAAGCACGGGCGGATCGAGCCGGCCCTCCACTTCCAGATCGATCAGGAAGGTTTTCCCGGCATGGGGATCGGCCTTGCGTGCTTCCTCATCCATGCCGGAGAACGCCGAGGTCGCCACGAGACGGCGCGCATCGCGGCCGATGAAGGCGGGGCAGGAGATCTGCCGCGCTGGCATGCGGATCGAGCGGATCAGCTCGCCCCGCGGACTCCAGGCGTCGATCCGCGCCCCGCCCCAGCGGGCATTCCAGATCGTGCCCTGAGCGTCGGTTACCGAGCCATCGATGCCGCCCGGCATCTGGTTGCCGTCGACGGTGAGCACCGGTTCATCTACGGGCAGGCCTGTTTCCGGGTCGCAGGCCACGCGATAGAGCCGGTTCTCGCGCGTATCGGCAAAATAGCCGATGGCGCCGTCGGGCGAGAAACAGATCGAATTGGGCACGGTGATGTGGGAGAAGAGCCGGCGCACCTCGCCTTTGAAGAACCAGTAGATCGTGCCTGCCCGCTCCTCGCTCGTCTTGCTCATCGTGCTGAACCAGAGCGCGCCGCAAGGATGAGGCCGCGCGTCGTTGGACCGGGTGTCGGGGCGGTCCGCCTCTACCTCCGCCAGCATCGTCAGCCGGCCGGTGGCGCGGTCGCGTATCTGCAGGCCCGTTTCCGTGACGAGAAGTTGGCGCTCCTCGTCGATATCGGCCAATGCGCTCGCCATCAGTGGCAGCTCGTGCACCCGCGTTTCGCCGCCTGAAAGGGGATGCTCAAGAAGCTTGCATTCCACGATGTTGAACCAAAACAGCGTGTCGATGCGCGCGTCATAGGTCGGCCCCTCGCCTAGGCGGCAGGCTATATCCGACAATACCGAAACCTCGATCTCACTCATGATGCCTCTTCTCGTCATGCGAGCAGCGCGGCCGATCACTGGCCGCCGCAAGCCTACAGGCTTCGACCCCGAATAGGAACTGCCTGCCATGGCGCCCGACTTCCCGGCGCCTTTCCTGGAGCGCGCCAGCCACGCGCCGATAGCAACAAGCGAATTCGGCATAGGCGCTGTGAACAATAGGATGTTGCCATCTGTCAATCCATCCGCGGCGAAAGGTGAACCAGACAAATGCCCGCCTCGATTTTCGGCCCACGAGCAGGCCATGCACCCGCCACAAGGCACATAGGCGCTGACCTGCCCGCTGTTCCTTTCTCTTCGGCGCCGCAACGGGCGGATGTCAATTTGCGATCCTCCCTGCTGGGCGGCGGTCTCGACAGCAAAGCCGCCGGGAATGCGGCTGCCGTCCATGCTCCGGCCTGCGCGCGGTCAGCCACGGGGGTGGTTTACCGGCTCGTCAATGGCCGGCCCGCCGCTGCCAGCGGCTCACGCTTCGGGCGTGAATGCAAGAAATTGGCGGCAACGCTCACGACCGATGAAGCAAAACTGATCGAAAACGGCATATTCCGCGGCAGCGAAGCGACCGAGGCGATCGAGCATCTCCTTGAAGGGGGTCACGGCAACCACCCGGAAGCTGAAGAATTCGAAAGCTCCGCCTCGGAGCTGTCGGAGGATGACGACTTTTCGGACGTGGATGATTTCGCATCGAGCGACGACGAAGCCGCCGAGGCGAGCGAACTGGCGGAGATGTCAGGTGCCGATAATCTTTCCGAGGCAGGCGAGCCGGCCGAAGGCATGGCATGGGAGAGCGGCGAGCATTCCCATGCCCATGAAGCACCCGAGGCACCGGAATTTACCGACATCTTCGGCCTTGCGCTGGGTCCTGCGCGGTGGGTCAGCGCCGTCTTCCGGGCAGGGCTTGCCGGAAAGGATACGATAGAGGCACTTGCGGCCTATCGACAGAGGAAAGCCGAGGTTTTCGCCCTCGAAAGGGAGATGATCGCGAAGCTCGGCGCGTGCGGACTTCCCGCGCATGTGTGAGGAGATCGAACAAGCGCTTAAGGAAGCGCGGCACCCGAAGAACTTCGCCCGTCGCCGCGCGCTGATAGGCGACGTTGCCGCCAGGATCAGCCGGCTGGCGCTGAACGCCACGGCGCGTTCCCACGCCGGCGTCACGCTCGCGGAGCAGCTGGCCGGAGGGTTGGCGCACCGGGCCGAAGAGTATCGGCGCATGGCAAACGCCGAATTCGTGGCGGCGGTAAAGTTCGGCAGCAGATGTGCCGAAATGCTCGGGTCACTCGTCGCTGTCGGCGGCGCGCCGGTCCACATGGCGAAAAACGCAGCCGGGATAGCGGGCGCGGAGGCTGCAAAGCACGCGATCGAAACAGTTCTCGGCGGTCTCACCATAGCTGAATCGGGACTTTCGATCGCCGCGGGCGGTATGGATTTTTGGGCAGATTTCGAGCGCCTGAGAATGAATGAAGAGAACCTTCGCGTGGTTCAGAAGAGCGAATCCATTCTGAAACCCGATACGAAGGAGACGCTGGGGCAGAAGTTCCGCCAGCAGGGGCGCTACATCAAGCGTCAGATGGCGGGAACGGGCGTAAATATGGCCGGCGACGCCATCAAAGTGGGCGGCGGGGCTGCGCTGGCCACTGCTGCCGGCGCGGCTGTCGGCGCGCCCATGCTCGCGGCCGGTGCGGGTCTGGGCCTGGCGGGCGATCTGTTTCGGGGCCTAGCAGTACGGAAGGAGGCTGTATCACAGGGCAGCGAGGCGTCCGAAATGGCTAAGCGGAAGCTAAAACGCCGACATGTCGCGCATCTGGTGGACCGTCTGGGTCTGCCCGCCGCCATCCGCGCCACTGAGGCAGAGATGGACCGCGCACAGGTCACCGTTGCCCAGGCGAAGCTCTTCCGGGTGATCGACAAGGTTCTGAAGAAGGAAGGCCGGACAGGGCGGCCCCGCAGCCCGCACCAGCGGTATCGATCGGTCGTCAAGGCGCTCGACGATCTCAAGCGCGGGCGCAAGACGACTCTCGTCGGCAGGGATGTCGATCGCATGCGGGATATTCTTGCCGAGCTCGTTGCATCTAGGCCGGGTGCAGGCGGGCCGGATGTCTCCGCATTTGAGGGAAGGGCGGGCGAGATCCGCTCCAGATTTTACGCCCTGCTTCTTGAAGGCGAACGGGCCACGCGCTCGCGGCGTTGGAGTTCGTCCGCCAGCAAGCCGGGGACACGTTCGGCAGGCGCATCTACCGCGAGCTCAAGATGAAGCTCTTGCCGCGAGGCCTTCGCCAGAATCCGGAGAGGTGCTTGGTAAAGCGCGTCGCCAAACAGATGAAGGCGGACGGCAAATATGAGCTCTGGCAAATCCAGAAGGACTTTCCGCCGCTCCTCAGCGCGGAGATCAGCCGGCGCTCCCGCCTGCCGGTATGGAAGGTGCTGAGGGTGCAGCGCACCGATGCCCGGCCGGGGCCGGACGTCCGCGCGCCTGTTTCTCGGTCCGATCAGGAAAGGACAGGAAAGAAACCGGTGGTTACCGTCGATGCCGATCTGGTTACGCGGATAGACATCGACCTGTAGCGGTCAGGCCGCGAAGCGATTTTAGAGCACGCCTCCGTCCGCGATCAGCACCTGTGCGGTGATGGCGCGGGAAAGGTTTGAAGCCAGGAACAGGCATGGACCGACCATGTCCGCTGGCTCAAGCTCTCTTTTGAGGCACTGCCGGGCGATAAAGGCCTCCAGCCCCTCCTTGGTTACCCAGAGCTTGCGCTGGCGTTCCGTCAAAACCCAGCCCGGTGCGATCGCGTTGACGCGGATACCGTAGGGGCCGAGTGCGCCCGCCAGGCCTTTGGTGAGTCCTACGACGCCGCCTTTTGCCGTCGTATAGGACGGCATGCCGCCTTCGTTGATCATGTAGGAGATGGAGGTGAAATTGATGATCGAACCACCGCCCAGGGATTTCATGCCCGGGATCACCGCCTGTGCGGCGAAGAAGAGCGGGCGCAGATTGATCGCCTGATTGTTGTCCCAATATTCGGGCGTTACGTCCTCGATTGCGTGGCGGTCATCGCGCGCGGCATTGTTGACGAGCACGGAAATGGTCCCGTGCGCCTCTGCGGCCTCTGCAACGGCCTTGCGCAGCGCAGAGATGTCGCGCAGGTCGGCATGAAGGAAGAGCGGCGCCCTGTGGACGGATTCGCGCAGGCTTTCGCAAAGCTGCCGGCTTTCCTCCTCCGCGATGTCGATAAAGGCCACCCGGGCGCCCTGCCGCAGAAAGCCTTCTGTGAGCGCCGCGCCGATGCCTGATCCGCCCCCCGTAATCAGGACGGAAGCGTTTTCGAGATCCGGAAAGCGTTGGGTCGGCATCATTGGCGGACGTTCCTTCTTCGTTCAGTAGGGGCAACCTTAACGGCGTACGGGCATCCTGCAAGACGGAAGGTGGCCGACCGGTATGCCGCCGGTTGGGCAACGATCCGGACGGCACCGGTCCGTGCGGAAAACGGCGCAATCGTCCGCAGTCAGTGTACCGGGCTTTGCCAGGCCTGGCCGCCGCCGCGGCGCAGATAGACGAGCGTCCGCTCCGCATCGCAGGGCCGGCCGAACAGGTAGCCCTGTCCACCCTGACAACCGAACTCCACAAGCCGGTGCACCTGCGCTTCTTCTTCGATGCCCTCGGCCACCGCTTCCATGCCCAGGCCCTCGCACATGGCGAGAATGGCGCGGATGATGTGTTCGGAAGGCCGGTCGTCCAGCACCGATGAAACGAAGGCGCGGTCGATCTTCAGCTTGTCGAAGGGGAAATCGCGCAGCCGCCCCAGACTCGACTGTCCGGTACCGAAATCGTCGAGCGAGACGCGTATCCCGACGCGCCGCAGATCCGCGATGATCCGGGCGGCGGAGGCGGGGTCGCTCATCAGGCCGCTTTCGGTGATCTCGATCTCCAGCCGCCTCGGGCTGAAACCCGTGCGCTCAAGGATGGAGAGGATCTGCAGTCCCGTGTTCTGGTCCACAAGCTGCGAGGGCGAGAGATTGAAAGACAGGAACAGCCCATCCGGCCAGTCCTGCGCGGCTTCGGCCGCCTTGCGCAGAATGAGCTGGGAGAGCTGGCTGATAATCCCGCGCTCTTCCGCGATCGGAATGAAGACTGCCGGCGAAACTTCGCCCAAATCTCGGTCTGTCCAGCGCGCGAGCGTCTCGAACCCGACCACGCGCCGCGTGGCCAGATCGACGATGGGCTGGAAGTGCGGCTCGACCTCGCCCGCGGCCACGGCACGCCTCAGCGCCTGCTCGATCCGGGTGATCCGCTTGGCGGCCTCCTCCATCTCGCGAGTGTAGACGACGACAACGCCGCGGCCTGCGCGCTTGGCTTGATAGAGCGCGGTTTCGGCTTTGTTCAGGAGAAGCTCCGTGGTGTCTTCCTCCGAGTAGAACAGCGAGCAGCCGGCGGACGCCGAAAGTCTGGCCGTGCGGTGGCCGACGTCATAGGGTGCCGAGAGAATCTCCACGAGCATCCGCGCCTTCTCAGCGGCGGCCTCCTCGCTGAAGACCATCGGGCAGAGGAAGGCGAATTCATCGGCGCCGATACGCGTGACGATGGAGTATTCATCCATGGCCGCGCGAAGGCGCATGGCGACCTGCTGCAGGATTTCGTCGCCTGCCGCACGGCCGAGAAGGTCATTGATGGGCTTGAAGCCGTCGATGTCCAACACGCCGATGGCAAAGGGTGCGGGATCGTCTGCTCGGTCGGAAATGAGCCGGTTAACCTTGTCGAAGAAGCGGCGTAGGTTCCCCAGTCCCGTCAGCGGATCGGTTAAGACGAGATCCTCCCCTGGAGGCCTGTTTGCTGGCCACGAAGGCAGCACTGACAGCATTCTTCTTATACTCCTTTTGGGGCCGCTACTTCCTTAGGCGGTAGGCAGAATGTCGACAAAATTCTTTATGAAAAGTAACGCGCTATAACAGTTCTGCGCCGGCCCGAACCCGCTGAATGCCGCCGGAGGCCCCTTGAAGCGCGCTTGACAGGCCGCTGCCTGAGCGTCATCTGCGGCGGCTATGGCCACGCTATCAGGAGATCCCGCCCATGCCGCTCAAGGTCGCCATCCAGATGGACCACATCTCCACGATCTCGATCGCCGGTGATACCACCTTTGCGCTGGCACTCGAGGCGCAGCGGCGGGGCCATGAGCTCTGGCACTATACGCCCGACCGACTTTTCCAGCGCGCGAACCGCGCGTTCGCGAAGCTTGAGCCCCTTTCCGTGCGGGACGAGCCGGGAAATCACTTCACGCTCGGCCCCGCGGCCGTCACCGATCTTTCAGAAATGGATGTAGTGCTCCTGCGCCAGGACCCGCCCTTCAACATGCACTACATCACGACCACGCATATTCTGGAGCGCATCCATCCGGCAACGCTCGTGGTCAATGATCCGGTCTGGGTGCGTAACAGCCCGGAAAAGATCTTCGTCACCGAGTTTCCCGACCTGATGCCCGATACGCTCATCACGCGCGATCCCAAGGAGGTGGATGCCTTCCGCGCCGAGCACGGGGACATCATCGTCAAGCCGCTCTACGGCAATGGCGGCGCTGGCATCTTCCATCTGCATGAAGCCGACCGGAATCTCGCCTCCCTCCTCGAGCTCTTCATGCAGATGTTCCGCGAGCCCTTTATCGTGCAGCGTTATCTTAAGGAGGTGCGTGGCGGCGACAAGCGCATCATCCTGATCGACGGCGAGCCGGTGGGGGCCATCAACCGGGTTCCGGCCGAGCACGATTCCCGCTCCAACATGCATGTGGGCGGCCGTGCGGAACCGACGGAGATCACCGAGCGTGAGCGCGAAATCTGCGCCCGCATCGGCCCCACGCTCAGGGAACGCGGCTTCGTGCTCGTCGGTATCGACGTGATCGGCAGCTATCTCACCGAGATCAACGTGACCTCCCCGACCGGGGTGCGCGAGGTGAAAAGGTTCGGCGGGGCGGACATTGCCGCGCTGTTCTGGGACGCGGTGGAAGCGCGGCGCGCCCGCTGACGGATGTTCGCGCGCTGCAACCCGATGCACCACAATTTAAACCGAAAGCTTTTCGTTGTTCGCGAAACGTTCTTGATCCGGTCCGCAACCTGTGCTTGATTTCCCCCTGAGGGCAAATTGAGCAGGGGCGCCATAAGGCGGGGGACAGTGGTTTCGCATGTGCGTACGATTGCGTTCGAGGGGGTCGAGACCGTCCCCGTAGACGTGCAGGTCATGGTTGCGCCGGGCAAGATGGGCATCCACATCGTCGGCCTGGGCGACAAGGCGGTCGCGGAAAGTCGCGAGCGGGTGCAGGCCGCGCTTCACGCCTCCGGGCTCTCCATGCCGCCCAAGAAGGTCACGGTCAATCTGGCGCCCGCGGACCTGCCGAAGGAAGGCAGCCACTACGATCTTCCGATCGCGCTCGGTTTGATGGCCGCGCTCGGCGCCATACCGGCTGACGTGCTCGACGGCTATGTGGTGCTTGGGGAGCTCGCGCTGGACGGCACCGTCGCGCGCGTGACTGGCGTTCTGCCCGCGGCGATCGGCGCCAACGCCATGGGCCGGGGGCTGATCTGCCCGTATGACTGCGGGCCGGAGGCGGCCTGGGCAAGCGCGGATCTCGACATTCTCGCGCCACGCAGCCTGATTGCGCTCGCCAATCATTTTCGCGGGACACAGGTGATGAGCAGGCCCGAACCGGCCATGGGGCCGCCGCAGGGCAATCTGCCGGACCTTGCCGACATCAAGGGCCAGGAGGGCGCCAAACGGGCGCTGGAGGTGGCGGCCGCGGGCGGCCACAATCTCTTAACGTTATGCTACATTAATTTCACGATTAGCATCAAACAGCGAGTTTGATGTGAGATTGATACACGCACACCTCGTGCTGGCCGAAACCACCGATGCCGCAAGGCGTGGGTGAAATGCGGAGCGGCGTTCTGTCGGGGCAAATCGCGGCGATCTGCATCAGCGCCTGACCGCAACGGTGGTGATGCTCCGGCGCAACCGGGCAGCGCGCAATCGGCAACGGGCGCAACGGCCGCGGCATGATGGGCAGGCACGGCAGGTCGAATCCCCGGAAACGTACGCGGCACCTGATCAAACTTGGCGGTCTCGTCGTCATGCGCGAGGCGTCTGGACAAAACTCGGAAACATGGCATTCGAGGCCGAACAAGCAGACGCGCAACGGTTGGAGGCGCAGCACGATCGCGCGTGATCTATGGCGGACGGCGCGGAGACCCTTTGCTACCGCAGCGCTGCTGCACGAGAACAATGTGATTCTGCGATCTCAAGGGCTCGAACCAGCTCATACCTAAGGCTGGATCTTTTGCATTCGTGGGATGTCGGCTATGAGGACGCGGCCGCATTCCGCCGCATCTTCAAGCGCATCGTCCACGTCACGCCGGGGGCCTATCGCCGGAGGTTCAGCCATCCCAACTTCACTTGAAGGCAGGTGTTGAGAATGTCTGTTCTCGTTCTATCGGGGGATGATATATTTGACAAACCAAGGGATCGAGGAACATGAAACGAGATTGGACCGATAGCCGATTCAATCTGTCGCATTCCCCGCGCAAGCTTTGATGAGTCAAGCTGCCTCCCCGCCAAGCTAGGAAGGTAGCCATGGCTTCGCTCGGTCTATGGGCGGTTCGTCTATTACGGCGACTGCCGCAATGGAGCATCCTGCCGCCACCGCTATTGACAGCGGTGGCGCGATGCGCATGACGCTATACGACTAGTCAGCGCTCTTACGGTAGTCGGCCAGGTCTCGCCTTTGCATCAGCCTGCCCAGTCCAGTTGCCCGTTGCGGTGGCAATTCAGGATTTTGCAGCGCTCGCTCATAATCGAACTCTACACCGGTAAGGGCGCTGTAGATTGCCAGTCCGACGGCCTGTGCCATAATAGGAGGCAGGGCATTGGCGATCTGTCTTTTTTGAACCTTCTTTTGCTTGTCGGACCTCTCAGA
>NZ_JAODNV010000041.1 GCF_025398195.1 Chelativorans petroleitrophicus
GTGTCTTCATGCTGGATCGTCCTTTTCATCGGAAGATCCACCTTATGCCCCTGTCTCGGAAACCGGGACCACCTCAGTCAGACTTCTCTTTACGGAGGTCAACCCATTCTGCAACCCTACTCCTCCACATCCTTGGTCGTGGTCATGTTCACGGCTCCGAACATTCCTCCAAATGCAATAGACGCTCGGACAATCGTAGCGAGCAGAGCTAAATGAAGGAGCCGACTGTCAACTCTCGCGAGCCATAGCCGTCGTAGCTGAGGCATTCCAAGATTGACGATCAAAGGTTCGGACGCTGCGTAACCTGCCCGACACGAACTCAGCCCATCAACCGTTGGCCAATCCGGTCACTGCACAGACACCAGAATTAACCATATCCGAGCTTACCGGCTTGAGATCTTTCGCGGATCCCGATCGGTTTGCGACGCCCAACGGGGCGCTGACGAGATCGGCCTTCGCCGGGTGCTGGCACATCTGACGAAGGCCTGACCCGAACGCCTTAATGGAGGTTTCCGGGCTATGGCAACTGTTAGACAACATCCCCGCCGGACGGAAGGCGCCCGGCGACTTATCGACGCCAATCTGCCGAGAGGAGTCAGGTCGCACGGCGACTTCTCCGGTCATCCATGCGGGGGCCTCCGACGGCGAGGCCGATCATCACGAGACGAAGGAACGGAGCAGCTGGTTTCGCAGATGATCGAGACGGCCAAGGCCGGCGCGGTACGGGACGATCCGACGTTCGGAGAATACGCTCCACTGTTCGGCTTCTTTCGTTCCTGCGTGATGCAGGAGGGTCGGCTGCTCGAACTGGCCATCGCCGATGCAGTCGACGAGAATCCTTCATTGAGTCTGCTTCCGCCAAGGCCGATGCCGATCGTTCCGGCCGCGGTGGAGATGCTCAAGAGGACTCCCGGGCATGTAGCCAGGGGGATCAGGTTTCCTTCCCGCGTCCATTCCACCGAGGCTTACAGGCCGGACCTCTTCATCGTAGACGAGGTAAAGCACACCGGGCTCATGCTCGATATCAAGCGCAGCCTCACTTCCTACCGTCCGCGGGAGATAGAGCGGCTCCGCTTCCGAATGCTGGCGGTGGCGTCGATCGCCTCGGAATGGGTTGCAGAACGACAGGGACCAGTCCTCGTCGAGGTGGAAACCGCCATCATCGATGGGGCCGACGAGGTCTCTGACCACGATCATGGCATATTTCCGCTTTCCGAGATCGACGAGCTTCTCGGCATGGAAGGCGTGCTCGAATCCATCACACGGGCACGAGCGCTGTTCGCGGAGAAGGTCCAGATGGAGCTGAGTGCCCGTTGCCGAGGACTTGTTTTCGGCGATGGCAGCAATGCGCCTGACTTCTCTGCCGAGCACAACGGAGTGCAGGCTGGAACGACGCATCCGTCCGAGATCGGACCGCCGCACTCGGCAACGGTGAGACCGGTCCGGTTCGGCTACGCCAAACGGCCGAACCTGCACTAGGGGCCTGACCGGGCGGCGCGAGTCCTTTCGGACGCTTCCCTCGGTCGACCAATCATCACCCTGACGAAACCGATGCCTGCCACGACCGCGTGGTGGGATGGGAGTCCTGCATCCATGAAGAAGCCACGCCGCAGACCACCTGCCACAAAGGTTCCGGACACTCTTTCAAGGAATCGAACCGCCTCTCCCGCTGAGACGACGCGGCAACGGGAGGCTGTAGAGCGATCATCGACCGCGGCCCCAGTGGCCACCCTGCGCCCCCCATCGCCCCTTGCCAGTGGGGGAACTACCGCCACATGGCCCTCTGTCGAGGGATTCCGCGTCGGTTCCAGAGAGCTGCTCGAGGCGCTCGGACACCGGCCGTCATGCGCTGCGCTGACGAATGCAGGACTCGTCGCCTCGTGCGACTGCCCTCCGAGCAGGCTGCATGATCCGGCCATCGTGGTCGGCGTGGTCATGCACTACGCGAGGATTGCAATGGCGCAACAAGCAGCGTTGCCTACCGTGGTCGTCGAGCTGCTGATGCTCCACGTCCATGCTGGCGACCCTGCCTGCATCATGGTGGCTGACCTCCTCTCCAGGAATGGCCTTATCGATCAGCCGCTTCTTCCCAAGTTCGGCAAGAGGATTCGCTCGTGAGCACTCGGCTGGCCGATTATCTGCTGCGCCGGCTCCGGCACAGGCTGGAAAGCCAGGCGCTCCATTGCGCGGTCGAGGAAGACCTGCTGATCGCAGGTATCCAGGATGTCGACGGCGTCCTGGTTCGGGCATTCGTCGTCCATCCTTCAATGCTCGATAGACCGCCGGATCAGATCGCCGCGGCGCTGGCGAGGATTCGGTCTCGTCCGAGGCCGCACTCCGCCCACTTCCCGAGTGCTTCGAGCTACGATCGCGGACCCGATTTCATCACGGAGGGCGAGCGCGGCAGGCGGTACGGAAGCATCAGCAACATGCCGGGTACGGGGAGTGGTGGAACCTGCGGGCGAAACGGACGCCAAGCCAAGGCTCGCATTCGCGCCCTGACCAAGGCAATTCTCCAGGAAGTGCGGCGGGCTGCCGATCGCCCGGACGCGGCCGAGGTGGCGACGTTGCTCCTCGTCGCCAGGGCGGCCGAAGAAAGCAGGGTTTCGCTCGACGACTTGCTATCCGTCCTGCGAAGCCCGCGTCCCGTGATCACCGTTGTCGGTCAGGTTGCAGGATTCGAGGCCTGTTTCCTCGATCTGCTCGCCAGGGGAGACGTCCTGCCCGGGCGGGTCGCAGTCGCGAGTGGCTCTGAGTTCGTCGACAGGGTCGTCCGGTTCCCAGATCAGGGCGCATCGCGTCGGCGGGTGATTGCATTCTGCGGAAGCTACGTCGACCCCGACGAGATCGAGGCGACCGAACGCGCATTGGGGCGCATAGCACTGCTGCCGTATCCAATCCTCGGCATTGCGGAGAACAAGAATTTCCTGCCGGAGCGGCTCACGCATACTGCGCAGCTGTCCCTTATCACTGGGCAGCTCGACGCAAGACTCGTCAGATGGGTGATCGAGGCCGTGCTTGGTGAGGCGCCCAGTCGGGACCTTCCGGACGAATCCTGTGCCCGGCTGACGCTCTCCGATCTCGCCCTTGCGATCCGGCCGGCCGTTGCACCTGCGGAGGCGGTTCATGCCCTCGAGCGCATCGCGGCCGCCAGAGGGACAGGGTTTCACTGTAGCGAGACATCGTCGTCGAAGGATTCGCGAAGGTGGTCGCCATACGGCAGCAAGGAGCCCCGCCGCCGCGCCCCTGGTTCCGGAAATGAGATCATCCAGCCGGTGAGGCCGAAGGGGGATGAAAGCGACCGTTTCGTCCTGCGCGTCGAGACCATGCCCGGCCTCGGCGAAGCAGCGGAATGGGCAAGGTCCCTGCAGGGCGACCTTGAACTGTGGCGTGCCAGCCAACTCCCTTGGGAGGAAATGTCCACCAGGCTGCTCCTCTCGGGACCTCCCGGGACAGGCAAGACGTCGTTTGCCCGGGCACTGTGCAACTCGCTTCAGGTTCCACTCATCGCCACATCCGTCTCGACCTGGCTTGAGCCCGGACATCTCGGCGATGTGCTGAAAAGGATGAGCGCTGCCTTCGCGGAAGCCGAATCCTTGAAGCCGTCGATTCTCTTGATCGACGAGATCGACGGCATCGGGACAAGGCGGCAGCGAGGCGAGCATGCCGACTACACCAATGCCATCATCAACAAGGCACTGGAGCTGCTGGACGGTGCGGTCCGCTCGACGGGCGTGATCGTCGTTGCCGCCACCAACCACCCCGAGATGATCGACCCAGCGCTGCTGCGCTCCGGCCGGCTCGAGCGGCACATCAGGCTGCCAATGCCGGACATCCCGGCGCTGATGGGAATCCTGCGCTTCCACCTGAAGGACGACCTCGAATCCGTCCGGGCAAGCGCGCCGGCCGAGGTGACGGAAGCATTCGAGTCCGCCGGTCCCTGGCAAGCCGACCTGACACAGGCAGGTCCGGATGCGGGCGGAGAAGCCACCGGGTCTGCCGTTCACTCCAGAAACCGCACGTCGGCAGCCGCGAGCAAGGACGCCAACCCATCGCGTCGGCGACCAAGCAGAGGCGTCAGACAATCAACAAGCACCACGAGTGAGGATTTGCATGGTGACGTTTGAACAGGGTCGCATTGCCGGCAACGAGCTGTTCGAAGTCGAGCATCAACGGCTGTCGAGGCTGGTCGCCGACATGGATCGGCTCCGCGAGGGAGCTACGGTCGAAGAGTTGGCTGGAGAGGCGCCGCCCTGCCTCGAACGCTGGCAGCTCGTCCAGCGACCGGCCTCGTGCCTGGTGGGGCTTTCTTTCGGACATCCGCTGCTTCCGGGCATTGGCCGCCCCATCATCACTTCGGACCTTGTCCTGTTGACAACGGACGGGTCGTGGGCGCGGACGGTGAGCCGTTGGTACCGGCTCGGCACCCCCGCTGATCCCGAAAGCGCTTCAAAAGGATACCGGCCGTGGAACTGACTGGTGATCAGGGCGCAGAAACTATTCTCCGCGCGTTGGCTCGCAGGGCATCGGGACTGAGCGGAGCCGACATCGAGCGGCTGGTTCGTGAAGCTCGCCAGGTCGCCCGGCGGGAGCGACGTCCGCTCTCATGGGACGACCTCACGCGCCGGCTGGGATCCCTGAAGCCTCCTTTGCCGGAAAACCTGCGCTGGCGGGCAGCCGTGCACGAAGCAGGCCACGCCGTTGCCGGAATGGTGCTCGGACTGGGCGAGATCGTCCTCGTGACGATCGACGCTCCGGATGGAGGCATGGTCGTCTATGAGGAAACGCCCGCGGAGGAAACCGAAGAGCATCTGAATGCGAGGCTGGTTGCACACCTGGCTGGACGCGCAGCCGAAGAGGTGATCCTCGGCTCATGTTCGGCTGGCTCCGGAGGCGATCACCGAAGCGATCTGGCTGCCGCCACACAGCTCGCCCTCAACATGGAAACGGCGTTCGGCTTTGGTGCCGACAAGCCGCTCCTTCATCTCAACAGTGGGAAACACGAGGCGGCTCTCGTCTATCGACGCGACATCGCTGAACGGGTCAACCGGCGGCTCGAGAGCGCATACGGGGAAGCTCGCGAGATCGTTCGGGAGCATGGGCAGACAGTCGAACGGCTTGCATCGCTCCTTTCGTGCCGGCGATTCCTCGAACGGCAGGAGCTCGAGCGTTTGTGTGAGGGGCTCCGATCAGCCTCGCACTTCCGAAAAATGTCCGACCGCTAGCGGGATTGTTCCCGACCGTAGGGACTCATTGTTTAAGTCTATCCTTGTGGAGCAGTTAAGTAATAAGGATTCGATGCGAGTCCGTATACAAGGATTCGCTCCAGCCTTTCCTCCGCTTTACCCGCGCCTCGGCGCGAAGCGCTTCGACACGGCATGCGCGCTGCGCCTGTATTCCTCGAAGCCGAGGCTGCTATAGTAGGCATTCGCGCGGGTATTCTCGAGTCTTATCGTGGCGTCGATGAAGATCACCCCGGCGGCCTCGGCCGCGGCGACCGTCTTCTCAAACAGGGCCCTGCCGATTCCGCGGCGGTGATGTCCGGGCTGCACGAAGGTCGAAATGAAGGCCCAGTCCGCGGGCAGTCGATCTTCGCCTGGCCACTCCGGGTCCGACCATTCGAGCGCCTGGAAGCCTCGCAACTGCGCGCCCTCCAGCGCCACAAAGCAGGAGATATGGCGCGTGGGATGGATGAACTCACGCCGTATGCGCTTCTCATCGAAAGGGGTTGTATGCGCCGTCAGTCCGCCGATGGCGATTATTTCGTTGAGGATGGGCGCCATCTGCCCGGCGTCGCCATCTCTTGCCTCCCGAATGTTGATCGTCATCAGCCTTTTCCGTTCCTTCGCCCCTCGACTGGGCGGACAAAATAGAATAATTCGAACCGCCAATTCGGTTCAAACGGGGCACGTCATGGGAGACGGCAAGTCTGCAGACAAGTAAGCCGCAGCAACGGTCTTCGTTGTTGCGGCGTTCCATAGAGCCAAACCGTTCGATGCTCTGGCGAACGCCGCTTTGTTCTTCATTCAAGCGGATGTTTCGTCATGACTTCCCCACGACATGCGTGGACTTACACGCTGCCGGCAGCCTTGCTGCTGATGGCGCCCTTCGACATCCTCGCCTCCCTGGCGATGGACATTTTCCTTCCTGTCGTGCCTGCGATGCCGGGCATCCTGAACACGACGCCCTCTATGATCCAGCTCGCACTGAGCCTTTACATGGTGATGGTCGGCGTGGGGCAAGTGGTTTTCGGCCCGCTCTCCGATCGCATCGGGCGGAGGCCGATACTGCTCACGGGCGGCGTGCTGTTCGCTGTGGCCTCCCTCGGCGCAGCTTGGTCCCCCACGGCTGAGGCCTTCCTGGCCTTCCGCTTGCTCCAAGCCTTCGGCGCCTCGGCCGCACTCGTCGCTACCTTCGCCACCGTGCGCGACGTCTACGGCAACCGTCCGGAAAACGCCGTCATCTACGGGCTGTTCAGCTCGATGCTGGCCTTCGTCTCGGCCATCGGCCCGGTCGCGGGCGCCCTGATCGCGGAAAGCTTCGGCTGGCGGACGATCTTCGTCACGCTTGCTGCTCTTGCGGCGCTTGCCGTTGCCAATGCCAGCCTCCGCTGGCATGAGACGCGCCCGGCGAGTGGCACAGGGCCCTACCCCTCGGTTCTGCCGATCTTCGCGAGCCTCCCGTTTTGGGTCTATACCCTCGGCTTCAGTGCGGCCATGGGATCGTTCTTCGTCTTCTTCTCGACGGCCCCGCGCGTGCTGATCGGCCGGGCGGGCTACACCGAATTCTGGTTCAGTCTGGCCTTTGCGACCGTGGCCCTGGTCATGATCGCGACGACCCGCTTCGCGAAAGCCTGCGCCGGCCGCTGGGGCGTGGCGGGCTGTGTGGCACGCGGTATGCTTCTGCTCGTCTGTGGCGCGGTACTCCTTGCCGCCGGGGAAACCCATGCCTCGCCCTCGTTTCTCACTTTCATCCTGCCGATGTGGGTGATGGCCGTGGGCATCGTGTTCACCGTTTCGGTCACCGCCAACGGTGCGTTGGCGGACTTCGACGCGATCGCAGGCTCGGCTGTCGCGATCTACTTCTGCATTCAGAGCCTGATCGTGAGCATTGCGGGCACGCTGGCGGTGACGCTGTTGAACGGTGACGCCGCTTGGCCTTTAGTCAGTTACGCGATGGCAATGGCCCTGCTGGTATGGGGCGGGCTAGGACTGCTTCGATTACGGGAACCTTCGTCGAAGCGTCCCAGCGAGTAGCGATGATCAATAAACTCTACTAGTTACAGTCCCGCGTATTGTCACGCTCCGGCTGGCAGGGGCGTGACGTTGGACAAAGCAAAATTGCGAACAATGACGCCTTGTAGTGCAACGGTCGGCAGACTGAGCGGTCTGTGTGTGTAGGCTGAGCCGCATGCCATGGTGTTAAACGAGATGCCTCTTAACGCCCTAATATTGCTGAAATCCACATGTTGCGAAGCTAAGTATAGTCGCGTCGAAGTAGTACCGACATTGCTGACGGCGGTCTATTGCCCGACCCCGTGATTTTCTTCGCGATTTCGTATCCCTCCCGTCTGAATTGATCTAGCTTCGCCTTCGCATCATCAATCTGATTCAGGTTTAGGTTAAATCTCAGGGCCGTTCCCGGAAACGAGGTTTGATAATTGTTTTTGGTCTTGCGCGAGAGATGTATCGCGGTGGATCCGCTCGCCAACACGAAGTTGCCCCCAGCATTTCTCGCCATACGGCGGGGGATCAAAATGTGCTCCCAAGACATGTTCAGCGCCGCCCTCTTTCGGCTCAACAATTGCGCTCGGCGGCAGATGCTAATTGCCGCTAATACTATCGGCAAGCATGTTTTGAGCGGCTCGCGCGAGCGGCATCAGCTGATGCAGAATATGACGCCAAGCCAAGCGGCTCACCAGAAGCCGAAGCGGAAAGAGACATCTTAGCGTTACGCCATCCAGCTTGAGTGCGGAAGGTCCTCGGGTATGTGAATGCGTTTATATTTGCTGAGGATTTCCTGTCGCCGCTCCCAAACGGCATCTCGAACGAGCCAAACATCGCGCGTGATGCTGTTTGAACCGCGCCGGGATTGCCGGAGGCTCCCCCTCTTGAGATTAAGGAGCCATCATGACGAAACGGAACGGCAATAC
>NZ_JAODNV010000042.1 GCF_025398195.1 Chelativorans petroleitrophicus
CGCTGCGGCAAGCTGATCCGGCACAGTCCGGAAGGCACGGCGATCGCATAAGCTACACCACCTCTCGGGACATCATCATGTTGACAACCAATGTGGATGGAGTTCCGCAGGCAGCGGTGCCCGCGGAAGGAATCGATCAATTCGAACCTTCTTGCGCATGGTGAGTCCCTCGTTGCATGCAGATGTCCGCGACCCGGAGCGTCGCGAGTGCTGCTGTCAAGAAATCGAGGGGAGGGTCGGGAAGCCGGGATGAGGATTCCCGGCGGAACATACCGGGAGCCTCAGCTCCGCACTTCGCGGCCTTCCCGCATTGGTATCGGTATGTCCGTCATCTTCATTCTACTTCTCCAGTGCCGCTCTGAAATCGAGCGGGCAGGCGTCTACCGGGGCGCGTCTTAGGATCCGGTTAAAATCGCTAGCGCAATTTTTCAGATCCGAAACTTTCCGATCGCACTCCGGCAACCGTGCAGGTGTCTCGAATACGGCGCCGGAACGGAAGGCGTCAAAAGCAACGTTAATTTATGGTTAATGCGCCACTGTGCACCGCATCCAAATGCGAGGGCTACCATGTATCCCTTGTAGCTCCGTCGGCGGACTTGTCGGGCGGACGAGGTAGGCTAGGTCCACTCCGGTAACCAAGGTGAGTGAGAAAGCTGATACCGGTGACACGACCAACTGGTCGCCACAGCGCCCTCCTCGGCGCGCCCAAAGCGTGTCTCTGTGCCTTAAGGGCGCGGCCGCGGACTTGGGTTACGGTTCGCCACGGTGAAGACGAACATTCGGGGCCGGTCTTGGAGGCGTTTTGCCACCGCCGGAGAAGGCTTAGGGAACAAAGGGCGCTCCTGCTGGCCAACGGCATGGTTTGGTTGGTCCCGTTTGACGTGATTACTTCATGGCAAAGCCGGAAAGTCGCTCCGTTTGTAATTTGCGCCCATTTCACGAAGCCGATCGGGCGACACGACTTCCACCTTGTCACCCCACATGTACAGGTGCCACGTCATCTCTAAATGGCCCGAAGCATAGAAGCGGACTTCCAGTCGACCGTCGGGCAGGTCGGTCACTACTTGCGATGGATGGAATTCGTAGGAGCGCGCCTCGCTGGCCGCGGCAGCTGAGAACCGCAACACGACCTCTCCGAACTCGTCTTCCCGCTCAAAGACGCCGAATGCCCGTTCGGCGAACCGTCGTATGTCAAAGGCTTCGGGACGCGAGAAGGGGCAGTTGGTGTTCCGCGCATCCGACATCCGGTCCATGCGGAAGTGCTTCGGCCGGCCGTCCTCATCATGCGCGTCGCGGCCGACCAGATATCTCCTGCTGCCGATTAGCACTCCAAGCGGTGCCACTTTTCGCCTCCGGGTCGTCCCGTCGTTCGATTTGTAGTTGAATTCGAGGATAGTGCAGCCTTTGATCGCTTCGGCAACAACAGCAACGAGGGTCTCGTTAACGAGCGGACGAGGGCCCGGCCTCGCTAGCAGGCCCATTGCCTCAAGCAGTGCTTCGTGATCGGTTTCGATGCGGACGGCGCGAGTATCCGGAACAAGGGCATGAACGGTGTCTCGGACTGTCCGGAGGTGCGATGCCTCGGCGATCGCGCCTTCACGAACCATGGCATCGATAGCAACATCGAGCGCGGCCGTCTGTTCTGCGGTGACAGTCAGGAAGTCCCGGAGGGAACCGCCTCTCATCCGCCATCGCTTACGGCCGAAGTCATCGATGTAGGATTCCACATCGATGAAGATCTCTTCGAGAGCCCGGACCATCCGTTGGGCCGTTCGCGTGGCCACGTTGAATCGGTCAACGATGTCATCGAGGGTCACGCCCTGACGATGTGCGCGAACCATAGCGGCAAGCTGGATAAGCGTTCTCGCTTTTTCAAACGACATCGTTCCCCCTCCTGACAGAAATTGTCGTTCGACAAATTTAGCGAAGTTTAGCGCATAGTACCCCGAAATCAGGCTGGGGGATTTCTCATGAGGCTGTCAGCGGCGAGCGAGATCATACTGTCGCCAACGGATTTGATGCGGTTCCAGGACTGTGAGCACTCCATCGCACTTGATCTGGCATTCCTGCGTGGCGAGTCCATCAACCCGGCGGAGGAGAGCGAGGATGCGCAGCTCCTGCAGAAGAAGGGGCACGAGCACGAAGCCGCATATCTGGACTCGCTGATGGCAGCGGGCAGGCGCGTTGCGGTCATCGACAGTGATGGGCGTGCCTTTGAGGCGGCCGCAAGAGCGACGGAGGCTGCCATGAGAGGCGGAGTCGATGTCATCTACCAAGCAGCCCTCCGGAGAGGACGATGGCAAGGCTATTCCGACTTTCTTGAACGAGTGGAGAGGCCATCAGCGCTTGGGGATTTCAGTTACGAGGCGGTCGATACGAAGCTCAAGCGGAGTGCGGACCCGAAGCACGCGCTTCAGCTGAGCATCTATTCACAGGCTGTCGCAGAAGTTCAGGCGGTTCTTCCAGCAATGGCCCATGTGCAATTGGGGAACGGGGAGCGGTCGACCTTCCTGGTGAAGGACGCTGTCTACTACGCCAGCCGGCTTGCCGAACGACTGGAAACGTTTGTGGACGCGCCTTGGCAAACGGTACCAGAGCCTGTCGCCGCTTGCAGCCTCTGCCGGTGGCGAGAGCATTGCGACGTGGTTTGGACCGAGGCTGACAGCCTCGTCCAGGTTGCTGGGATGACGCGGCAGCAGCGCCGCAAACTCAAAAACGCTGGCCTCGCCACCATGAGGTCTTTCGCTTCATCCGAGTGCCAAGTTCCGGGCATTCAGGAGGACGTGCTGTGGCGCCTGCGGACGCAGGCGCAGCTTCAGACTCGGCGTCGTGATGGGGCCGCGCCATCATACGTTCTGCGGCCATTGGAAACTGGTCGCGGCCTCTTAAGGCTTCCACAGCCTTCACCAGGCGACCTCTTCTTCGACATGGAAGGCGACCCGCTGATCGACGGCGGGCGTGAATATCTGTTTGGCGTGTACCATGAGACAAGGGGACCGGAGTTCCGTGCGTGGTGGGCGCACGACGAAGAGCAGGAGCGCAAGGCGACGGACGAAGTCTTGTCCTTCTTCACATCTCATCTTGACCGAAATCCCGGCGCCCACGTCTATCACTACAACCACTATGAGGTAACCGCCTTGAAGAGGCTTGCGACGAAGTACGGCGTTGCAGAGCACCACCTCGACCATCTGTTGCGCACATTGAAGTTCGTGGACCTGTACCGCGTCGTCCAGCAAGCTTTGATCGCCTCGGAACCGGGATATTCGATCAAGGACCTTGAAGCGTTCTACATGGAGTCGCGCGAAGGGGAGGTGGCCACGGCCAGCGCAAGCATCATCGCGTATGAACGGTGGCTGGAAACCGGGGACGAGACAATCCTTGATCATATCGCCGCCTACAACGAGGTTGACTGCCGATCGACCAAACGGCTGCGTGATTGGCTGGTGGAGGAGGTGCGGCCTCACCATCTTCCGTGGTTCGTGCCGACGGCGCCTGAATCGTCCACACCGACCGAGGAGCCGGAACGTGCCGCGCTGCGAGGAAAGATTGAGAGCCTCAGGCCCGAGATCGGTGATCGCCTGGCTGATCTCGTGTTTGAACTGAACGGATTTCACAAACGGGCCGACAAGCCTGCTTGGTGGGAATATTTCGATAGGCAGCAACGTGAAACAGCAGAGCTAGTCGACGACCTAGAAAGCATCGGCGGACTGTCCGCTATCGGTCCGGCGTCCGGGCAGGAAGCGCGGTATCGCTATCCGGCACAACAGACAAAGATGCGGGCCGGAACCCGCGCGGCCATGCGGGGTCTCAAGGGAATGGCGACGATCGTTGAGCTCGATCGGGAACGGCGCGAAGTCGTCGTGAAATTTCCTAAGGCCATCAATCCCCCGACCAGCCTTGATCTCATTCCCGAACCGCCCGTCGACGCTAGGGTGCTACGCGCTGCCGTTGCTCGTGTGACGGATGGCCTGATCGCCTCCGGCGTGAGGGGGTCGGCCTTCGCCGACTTCCTTAGACGTGAGCCCCCTCGCATCCGGGGCGTGGCGCCGGGGTGCCCCGTGATTCCAGGCAGGGAGCGGGTGGAAGAGACGATGGTTGCCATCCGGAACCTCGACCACGGCTGCTTGCCGATCCAAGGTCCTCCCGGCACTGGAAAGACCTACGCCAGTGCGAAATCCATCTTGGACCTAGTGCAACGTGGATGCCGGATTGCCGTCATGTCGCATAGCCACAAGGCGATCAACAACCTTTTGATCGAGGTGGCAAAGCGCGCACGCGAGGCCGGAACACGCATCCAGATCGCCAAGAAGGTTTCCAAACCAGAGGACGTGCCCGAAGACCCGTCAATCATCTCGACGTCAAAGAACGATGACCCGGTCCTCATGACGGCTTCAGTCGTCGGCGGGACGGTGTGGCTATTCGCGCGACCCGAGTTCGCGGGAGCGTTCAGTCACATCTTCGTGGATGAGGCCGGACAGGTATCGATCGCGAACCTGATGGCTTCGTCCGGCTGCGCCAGAAACATTGTACTGGTTGGCGACCAGATGCAGCTTCCGCAGCCGATCCAGGGAGTTCATCCAGGTGAGACAGCTCTGTCGACGCTGGAGTACCTTCTCGGTGACCAGCATGCAGTAGCGGCGGACCGAGGCATTTTTCTTCCCGTATCTCGGCGAATGCATCCGGACGTTTGCGGGGTGGTTTCTCGGCTCGCCTACGACGGCCGGCTTAAAAGCGATGAGAACGCTGCGCGGCAGGCCATTCTCTTTCCGCATGGTGGGTTACCGTCGAGTGGAGTTGCCTTCGTGGATGTCGCCCACGTGGACAATTCGCAGGAGAGTCAGGAGGAAGCGGATGCTGTATGCGCTACCTTCAACCGCCTGCTGAACGCCTCGTTCATCGATCGGGAAGGGGTGGAGCGGAAGATGACTGTCGACGACATTCTCGTGGTCTCGCCCTACAACGCGCAGGTCAACCTGCTTGCCTCTAAGCTACCGGACGGCGCCCGCGTTGGAACAGTTGATCGGTTTCAGGGGCAGGAAGCTCCAGCCTGCCTGATCTCGTTCGCGACTTCCAGCGGTGTCGAGTTGCCCCGAGGCATCGACTTCCTGTTTAGCCTCAATCGGCTCAATGTAGCGATCTCGCGTGCGCAGGCACTGGCAATGTTATTCTGCTCACCCCGGCTGTTGGACATCCAATGCACAACGCTTGAGGAGATGCGACTCGTGAACGCGCTGTGCATGGTTCGAGAGGCTGCTTATCGGCCCCCTCGAAACAAGTTCGACTGATCACAGACTGAACCGCGCCGGGTTTGCCGGAGGCTCCAACTCCTGAGTAGGATGGAGCATCATGAGCAAGACGACGAACAAGTTT
>NZ_JAODNV010000043.1 GCF_025398195.1 Chelativorans petroleitrophicus
TGCGGCGGAAAAGTTGGAGGCTTGGCGCAGAGACTATAACGAGCAACGGCCACACGGCGCGATCGGGAACAAGGTCCCGGCGGCGCTCATGAAATCAGCATACGCAGCCAGCCCGTGTTGCTGATCAAGGCCGGAAAACTCTAGCGCCAGCCGAGGGCGCGTCGGGGAGCGGTCCACAAGGCCGGAAAACTCTAGCGCCAGCCGAGGGCGCGTCGGGGAGCGGTCCATCAGGCGCCTCGGCTATATCGTTTTTCCCAGACGGGCCCGCTTCATCTATCTGCAACAACAATTCGGGTCCACGACTATTGGCACAATCTCATCGAAGCCCTTCAGGCTGCCAATTCAGCCTACGGCAACGCAATCGCTGCCCTGCGCCTGCGCGGTGGAATCATCCTGGAGAGGCACTTTGTATTGCATGCGGAGCACCTCGAGCCGGTCGGCAGCAACAGCCTCGATCATATGGAAGGTTTTAGTTCCAGAACTAGGCGCAGACATAGAAGCTCACTGCAGTTCATCTTGTCCGCTAAGGTATCCGACTGCTCAGCCCATCCGCCAGATGGGATCTCATTGCCGCTTACTTTTCGGTCATTTGCCATCCTCTCGAGAGTGGATTAGTATACGCCCTTCATGATGCATCCCCGTCAGGTGTGGTCGCGTGCAAGGAGAGCCTTCATCCACGGAAGGCAGACTTCGAGGCGGGCGGACCCGCGATCTTGTGCCGACCAGTTCTACCGCGCTATGAACCTACCGATGAACAGGCGCTCGGAAATGTTGATTGTCGAGGCACCCGAGGATTGCGGTAACGCGCCCCGCAAACGTGTTATTCGTGACTTTATCGTTGCCCTTTATAGCGGCCAGACGCCCGAAGTACTCGGCTATCTCAGCGAGAACGTGAACTGGAAAATGATCGGTTCATGGGACGCATCGGACAAAACCGGGGTTGGTCATTATTTAAGTCAGTACACTAAGATCGTTCATCTGCGGATAGGCACGATTATCACACACGGAACCGACTGCGGGATCGATGGTGAGATCACTTTTGAAAGTGGGCAGCAGGCTGCATTTTGCCACGTGTTAATATTTACCGGCGGCGCAAGGACTGCCAAGATTAAAGCCGTCAGATCGTATCGAATAGTCTCTGCGAAACAGCCTGTTGGAAGGCGGCCCCCTGGTCCTTGGGGTTCTCCGCAAATCTTAGAACAGCGAGGACGTCCTTCACATGCGCAGAGTCCAGGAACTTCAAGCCACCGAACTTGACGAAGGGGATATTGCGGCGGGTAAGCTCGACTTCCAGCGGCCCGGAGTGGTGCGAGGCCCGAAACAGCACCGCCTGCTGTTTTAGCGCGAATCCTTCCTCCCGCGCCTCAAGCACCTGTTCTGCGACATAGTTGACCTGTCACGCCGTGTGCACGGCGAAGAGGTCTTCGATCGCAGCATCGACATCCAGATTCTGCGACTGCGACGCAAGCTGGAATCCGATCCGAGCAACCCAAGCTGATCGCAGAACGCGGCGTAGGCTACATGCTGGCCTCGCCGGTTACGGTCCTCTGAAGCAGGAACGGCATGCCCGGTCTTCGGTTCATAGCTTCTTCGCTACTATTGCGTTTCCGCCCACTCTCTTCAAGAAGCCGGTTCCTGAACCCGGCGGGCGGGGGCGAGACAAGCGTAATCGGGGATCTTGAAACGGCGGCGGTAGGCGCCAGGCGACAGGCCGGTGACGCGCTTGAAGAGGCGGCGGAAGAAGGCCGGCTCCTCGTAGCCCACCTGCCAGCTTATTTCATCGACCGAGGCTTCCGTCCGCTCCAGGCGGCGCTTGGCGTCCTCTATTCTGAGGCGCTGCACGTAGAAGATCGGGCTCAGGCCCGTCGCGTTCGTGAAACGGCGCTTGAAGGTGCGTTCCGCCAGTCCCGAGCGCCGGATCATCTCCTCGACCGGATTGGCCACCGAAAAATGCGTGGCAAGCCACTCCTGCGCGGTCTGGATCGCGAGATCGCCATGGCCCTTGCGGCCTTCGAAGACGATGTAGGGCGCAAGCCCGTCTTGATGCCATTGCAGGGCGAAGAAGCGGGCCACGTCCTGCGCCACGGTGGCCCCGGCATGACGGGCAATCAGGTAGAGCACCAGATCGTGCCAGGTCATCGAAGCGCCAGAGGTGATCAGCTCTTCGCGCTTGCCGGAGACGACGAGCACCCGCTCCGGGTGGATGCGCACCTGGGGGAAAGCGGAAGCGAAGGCGCCGGCGTAGCCATAGTGCACCGTGGCGTCCACGTCATCGAAAAGCCCTGTCTCGGCAAGCAGGAAGATGCCCGAGCAGGCGGAGCATAAAAGCGCGCCACGGCTGTGCATCGCGTGGCACCATTCGACCAGCGCCGGGTGACGGCCTTTTTGCCAGCCCTCAGGGCCGAGCAGGATGGAGGGGACGATCACGATGCCGGTGGAATCGATGTCGGCAATGCTGCGATGCACGTTCACCGGCACACGGCTGGCAAGCTCCAGCGGTCCCGACTGAAGCCCCACGATCTCCACGCTGAAGGGCCGCAGCGGCGGCTCCTGACCTGAGCGCGGCAGCAGGCTTGGGCCGTTAATCACGTCGAAAATGCCGGACAGCGTGGAGATGACGGCGTCGGGAATGGCGACGAGACTCACATGGATCGGTTTGCTTACGGTTGCCGCGCCGTCGTGCTTCATGCGCAAATCCCCACACCCGGCAAGAATAACGCCGGTACGGCCATGGCGCCACAGCAATTGTTTTTAAGCCGCGTGGCACAAACGGCCCGATTCTGGACCGTCCGGCTCTGCCTTCCGTCTCCTGTCCCTGCGATTTAGCGCGGGCCTCAGAACCCCCTGGACGGCATTACAGGAGACATTGCATGGAACATGCCCATCACCACCATACGATCGATTCCGCGAAGCTCGACGCGCTTGTCACGCGGGCATTCGAGGATCTTTCCGCCGGCTATGGCGGCGTCATGATCAGCCTCGGGCACAGGCTCGGGCTCTACAAGGCCATGGCCGGCGCCGGCCCGCTCACTACGCGCGAACTTGCCACCCGCGCCGACTGCGCCGAGCGCTATGTGCGCGAATGGCTGAACTCGCAGGTTGCCGGCGGGTATGTGACCTATCATCCGATCAGCGACACGTACGAGCTGACGCCCGAACAGGCCATGGTGCTTGCCGATGAGGACAGCCCGGCCTTCTTTCCCAATGCTTGGGCCGTTCCCGCCTCGATGTGGGCGGACGAGGAAAAGGCCATCAGGGCCTTCCGCACGGGCAAAGGCATCCCGTGGGGCGACCATGACGGGCGGCTTGCCTGCGGCGTCGCCGCCTTCTACCGCAACAGCTACAAGGCGAGCCTCGTGCAGGAGTGGCTGCCCTCGCTTGACGGCGCCGTCGAGAAGCTCAGGGCGGGTGCGGTGGTCGCCGATATCGGCTGCGGCTACGGGCATTCGACGGTGCTGATGGCGAAGGCTTTCCCGGCCTCGACCTTTCGCGGGTTCGACACGCATGAGGAATCGCTTGCCGAGGCAGAAAAGGCCGCGGCGGAGGCGGGCGTTTCCGGTCGGGCGGCATTCGCGGCCGCGCGTGCCGACAGCTATCCCGGCAAGGGCTACGACCTGATCTGCTTCTTCGATGCCCTGCACGATATGGGCGATCCGGAGGCCGCCGCGGCACACGCCGCCAAGGCGCTGGCGCCGGACGGCACCGTGATGCTGGTCGAGCCCTTCGCGAACGACCGGGTGGAAGACAACATCTCGCCCGTGGCGAGGCTCTACTACGCGGCGTCCACGACGATCTGCTGCGCGCATGCGATATCCGACGGCGGCCGCCTGGTGCTCGGCGCGCAGGCGGGCGAAGCGCGGCTGGCGGACATCTTCCGCAAGGCGGGCTTCAGGCACTTCCGCCGTGCGTTCGAGACGCCGTTCAACCTGATCCTCGAAGCACGGATCTGACCCCGGAACACAACGCCTTCCGGCGAGGCCGGAGGGCTCCCGCCTCCGCACTATGGGCACGCGGAGCGGGACGGCATTTCCGCCCACTCAATTCCGGACCCATGAAGGAGACGAACCATGAAGAAGACTTTTGCAATCCTTGCGGTGGCTGCCGTCACGACTTTCACCGCGTCCTTCGCTCTCGCGCAGGAGCTACCCACAGCCGAAGAGACCCTGAAGGAAATCGAGGCGACGCTTGGCGTCGTCCCAACCCATTTCAAGGCCTATCCGAAGTCGGCCGTCGCGGGCGCCTGGGCCATCACCAAGGGCCTAGACTTCGGTGAAGGGACCACCGTGCTCGAACCGAAAGTCAAATCGCTCATCAATCTGGCCGTGGCAGCGCAGATTCCGTGCCGCTACTGCATCTGGCTGGAGAGCAAGATGGCCCGGGACCGCGGCGCATCGGACGAGGAGATTGCCGAAGCGGTGGCGCTCGCGGGCTATGTCCGCCACTGGAGCGCGGTACTTAACGGGCTGCAGATTGATCTCGAAACCTTCAAGGCTGAATTCGGCGGCGAATAGCGGCGGCCAGCGCCCGGCACCCTCGTCGGGCGCTGCCTCCTGGACGGCACAGGCCGGGGAGCCCTCCCATGGATATCCTGATCAACGCGGCGAACATCCTCTACGTGGTCGCCTATTTCACCATGGACATGCTGCGCCTGCGCGTCATGACGCTGACGGCGGCCTCATGTCTCGCGGTCTATTTTTACAACCAGCCGACGCCCATGCTGAACGTCGTGGCGTGGAACGTGTTCTTCATTCTGCTAAACCTGCTTCATCTCGGCCGCATTCTGCTTTCGAGATACAGGGAGGCCAAAATCTGACGACGGCTCCCGGCGTCTGAGGATGTGCGTTCGCCGGCCGATTCTCGCTGCCAGCCTCGACGTCCTCGCATAAACGGAGGCAGGCAAAGCGCGCGCCTCGGCTTCCGGTGGATGGGCGAATCCGGGTGGCCTGTTCCCGCAACGCTCGCTTCCCTGGCCCGGAAGAAGAAGCTGCACGGATCATCGGACGGGCCATCCGCTATGCGAGGAAGTGTGCCCGCCATCAGATCCCGA
>NZ_JAODNV010000044.1 GCF_025398195.1 Chelativorans petroleitrophicus
AGACCCGATCTCTTTGCTCCGGCACTCGCCCAGGCAGGGCTGAAGCCGGATCGCGTCATCTATGTCGAGGCACACGACGAGAAGTCTGTGCTCTCCTGTTTCGAGGAAGGACTCCGTCACGGGGGACTTGGCTGCGTGGTGGCCGAGGTCTCGCGTCTGTCCATGACGGTGTCGCGGCGGCTGCAGCTGGCGGCAGAGGCATCCGGCACGATGGGTCTGGCGCTGAGGCGCTGGAGACGGCAGACGGAAGCGGCGGACTTTGGTCAGCCGACCGCGGCATCCACAAGATGGCGGGTCTCAGCCCTGCCGTCGACGCCGCTGCCCGTCCCCGGAGTCGGCCGGCATCGCTGGCTGGTCGAGCTGATAAGGGCGCGCGCGGGCGAGAGCGCCGATTTCGAAGTCGAGGCATGCGATGAGCAGGGTCGTCTCGCTCTTCCTGCCGAACTGGCCCACGGATCGGTTCAGACGGGCATCGGGCGGCGCTACGCTTCAGGCTGACCAGCCGCTGGTGCTGGCGGCAAGCGACGGCCGCCGCCGGGTCGTAACGGCGGCCAACGAGGCGGCCCTTCGGCAAGGACTCCGCCCGGGAATCCCGCTTGCCAAGGCGCAGGTCCTGGTCCCCGGACTTCGGATCGAGGATTCGGATCCTCGAGGCGACCTCGAATCCCTGGAACGGCTCGCATTCTGGGCCCTTCGCTACACGCCCGTCGTCGCAGCAGATCCGCCTGACGGCATCGTCATGGACATTGAGGGTGCGGCGCACCTCATGGGTGGCGAAAAGGCCCTCGTCGAGGGTCTGCGCCAGCGCCTAAGCGGCGCCGGCTATGCCTGCCGGATTGGCGTTGCGGACACCTGGGGTCTTGCCCACGCGGTGGCCCGGTATGGCTCTGCTCCCAGCGTGATCGTCGAACCGGGCCATTGCCGCGAATCCCTGGCTCCGCTCCCTGTGGCCGCGCTCCGGATCGACCCGACGACGGTGGCGGAGCTGCAAGGACTCGGCCTGGAGACCGTGGCCGATCTCATGGCGCGGCCACGGGCGCCAACGACCTTGCGGTTCGGGCCCGAGCCTTGGCGGCGGATCGACCAGGCGCTTGGCCACGTTGCGGAACCCATCGATCCGGTCCGCCCGAAGGACGTGCCCGAGGTCCGCAAGGCCTTTCCCGAACCGATCGGCGCTGCCGAGACCATCAGGCGCCATATCGACCTCCTCGTCGGCAAGCTGTGTCTTGAACTGGAAAGCCGTGGCGTTGGAGCGCGCCGGCTCGACCTCGTCTATGAGCGGGTGGACGGCATGCGGAAGGCCATTCGCATCGGCACCGCGATGCCGACACGCGACCCCGCCCGGCTTTCGCGCATGCTGCGCGACAAGGTCGAATCCATGGACCCCGGCTTCGGCATTGAGACCATGGCGCTCGCGGCCACGCTGGTACAGCCGCTTGCGCCCAGCCAGTCCCCATCGTCGCTCGTGGAGCCCGGTCCACCGGACGTCTCCGACCTCGTGGACATCCTTGCGAACAGGGTAGGAAGCGAGCGTCTGTTCCGGGTGGCCCCCGTCCAGAGCGATGTGCCCGAGCGGTCGGTCACGAGGATTCCGCCGCTCGCCCCGGAACTGGACACGACGTGGACAGGGCGGTGGCCGCGGCCGCCCCGCCTGCTTCCCCGGCCCGAACCGATCGAGACGGTGGCGCTCCTTCCTGACCATCCTCCCGTCACCTTCACCTGGCGCGGTGTGCGCCGCCGTGTCCGGCGGGCGGACGGACCGGAGCGCGTCTTCGGCGAGTGGTGGAAGCGCGACGCGGAGCTCGCCACGGTCAGGGATTACTTCCGGGTCGAGGATGACGCGGGCGAACGCTACTGGATCTACCGGGCGGGCGACGGCGAGGACCCGGAAACAGGCTCGCACAGGTGGTTCATGCATGGAATCTTCGGATGACTGTCCGCTACGCCGAACTGCAGGTCACCTCGCACTTCTCGTTCCTGCGCGGCGCCTCGTCCTGCGAGGAGCTGTTCGCCCAGGCGCGCCTGTGCGGGATCGAGGCGCTCGGCATCGTCGACCGCAACTCGCTCGCCGGGATCGTCCGGGCCCATGAGGCCGCCAGGGCAACGGGCGTGAGGCTGATCGTCGGCTGCCGCCTCGATCTTGCCGATGGGATGGCAATCCTTGTCTATCCGACGGATCGTCCCGCCTATTCCAGGCTCTGCCGGCTGCTCTCGCTCGGCAAGAAGCGTGGCGGCAAGGGCAAGTGCATCCTTCACTGGGACGATGTGGTGGCCTATGGCGAGGGCCTCCTTGCCGTCCTCGTCCCGGACGAGCCTGACGAGGAGACCGCCCTGCGGCTCCGGCTCCTGTGCGACGCCTTTCCGGACAGGGCATACATGGCGCTCACGCTTCGCCGGCGGCCGAACGACCAGTTGCGGCTCTACGAACTCTCTCAGATGGCCGAATCCTTCGGCGTCTCCACCGTCGTCACCAACGATGTCCTGTTCCACGAGCCCGGTCGGCGCATGCTTCAGGACGTGGTCACCTGCATCCGGCACAATGTCACGATCGACCAGCTGGGGGACCGGCGCGAGCGCCACGCCGACCGATACCTGAAGTCCGCGGAGGAGATGCACCGCCTGTTCGCGCGCCATCCCGAGGCGCTCGCCCGCACGCTCGAGATCGCGGACCGATGCCGCTTCTCGCTGGACGAGCTCAAATACCAGTATCCCGAAGAGCGCGACGATCCGGCGCTGACCCCGCAGCAGACGCTGGAGAAGCTCATCTGGGAGGGCGCCGCCCGGCGCTATCCCGAAGGCGTGCCGGACCATGTCCGCGCCACCCTGCGGCATGAGCTGGAGCTGATCGAGAAGCTCGACTACGCGCCGTACTTCCTCACCGTGAACTCGATCGTCCGCTTCGCGCGCTCGAAAGGAATCCTCTGTCAGGGACGCGGATCGGCGGCCAACTCAGCGGTCTGCTATGTCCTCGGCATCACCTCGATCGATCCGGATCGCAACGACCTCCTGTTCGAGCGTTTCGTCTCGGAGGAGCGGCGCGAGCCACCCGACATCGACGTCGATTTCGAGCACGAGCGGCGCGAGATCGTCATGCAGTGGATCTTCGACACCTACGGCAGGGAGCGGGCCGCGCTCTGCTCGACCGTCATCCGCTACCGCACCAAGGGCGCGCTGCGCGACGTCGGCAAGGCACTCGGCCTCACCGAAGACCTCATCCGCACGCTGTCGTCCCAGGTCTGGGGCTGGTCGAAAGAGGGCGTCGGTGAGGAGCAGGTCAGGGAGCTGAACCTCAATGCAGGCGACCGGCGGCTGCATCTGGCGCTAGATCTTGCAAGGCAGCTCATGGGTGCACCGCGGCACCTATCCCAGCATCCCGGAGGATTCGTTCTCACCCGGGACCGCCTCGACGACCTCGTCCCGATCGAGCCCGCCGCCATGGCGGACCGCCAGGTCATCGAATGGGACAAGGACGACATCGACGCCCTGCGCTTCATGAAGGTCGACGTCCTCGCTCTCGGCATGCTCACCTGCATGAGGAAAGGACTCGATCTTCTCGCCGAGCACAAGGGCATCCCCTACGATCTCGCCACCATCCCGGCCGAGGATCCGCGCACCTATGCCATGATCCGCAAGGCGGACACGCTCGGCACCTTTCAGATCGAGAGCCGGGCGCAGATGTCGATGCTGCCGCGGCTGAAGCCCCGGACGTTCTACGATCTCGTTGTGCAGGTGGCGATCGTCCGTCCCGGTCCGATCCAGGGCGACATGGTTCA
>NZ_JAODNV010000045.1 GCF_025398195.1 Chelativorans petroleitrophicus
TTTGCAATCCGGTCCATGAAGGACCACAACGTGAACAGGGCTAGCTTATAAGCGCGGACAATCAGGGGAGCAGGTCAAGAAGTATCCAAAAAACTTCTAGTGAAAGAAGCGCAGATATGGGCGGATCAGAACGGGAACAAGGAGCTGCAGTTACCCCTAGAGAAGATTATAGAGATTTATAACGAGGCATGGGAGCTGGCCCTTGAACCGCCTTCTCCGCCAAAATTCAAGAGCCGGGATGAAATCCAGGCAGAGCTCGATAGCAATAAGATCAACTCTGGATCAGGACCAATATCCAAATTTATAAACGATAATATAGTCTCTGACAACTATCATGCAAGTGTAAAGAAGTACTACGAACAATTTTCGGACTTTATTTCAAGTAACCTTCCTAAATTTGTAACCTTAAAAGCACTGGAAAATGCGGCAGTTGCGGGGCTGGGCCGCATCCACATGGAGTATCGCCCAAACCGGGTTTGGACTGTAAGCGATGTGCTCCTTGACCGGCTGATAGCGGCAGTCAGGCGTCATCCTCAAAGCCTTATGAGAGGCCAGCAAATACCGGCGTATTTCTTCTCAATGCCTGACGGCCGATTCGGCATGGTGGGTCCGCAAGGGGAATTCAAGTTCCTCAGTCGGAATGCACTGGACGAACATGGCAAGCTTAAGAAGGAAGTGGTTCTTCGCGCGTTGGGCATTGCTTTTGCCGAGGATATCAAGGGCAGCTTTAAGGTAGGATGCAGCGGAGATTCGAAGAATTGTCCCTCTGCAAACTTTCAGATTGTTCAATCCCGGAGCGATACGGGGGATGATGCTCTCTCAATCAAGGAAATGATGGAGCTTAAAATAAGAAATATCGCAATATCTTCCTTGAATAAAATTAAAGAAGAAAACTATAATATTGGTACGGCTGAAGTCTTATTCAGATTGCTTCCTTTTTATGAGGAAATTACAAAATCAAACCTTGATCCAAATCATGAGTTCTCCTTCTCGAATATCGCATGGGATGTGGCAGATCTGGCAGCCACCTTCATTTTCATTGGTTTAGCTGGAGCAAAAGCCGGATACAAGGGGCTGAAGGCCGCAGCGCCTCTCCTCAGGTCGGCAGCAACGGCCGGCTCCACGCGTAAGGTTTCAATAATCCTGCGTGCACTCATAGACAGTTACAAAACCAGTTCGTTCCTGCGGTTGGCGGGAAAAGAATTAACAGACTTCATCCTGCCGGTCTTTTCAACCAAGAGCCTCGTTCAATCGGCATCTCAGGGTGCGAAGCGTGTTGTCCAGAAGGCACTCACACACAGCATCGCAAAAACCGAGAAGTCGATAATGGCCGCCATTCGAAGAGCCAAACCGGCACCTAAGCTCCACGCAGAGACTCTGCGCGCGCTGCGCACGGATCGCTTCACCATTGAGGATGCGACACGGCTGGTCGGGAAAAATCCCAACAGCCATTATGTCGATGACAAAAAGGGCTTCATCTATAAGGGGTTCGTTTTCCGGGGCGACATGCGTGCTCCGGAGGAAATTTTCGGCCAGGGCTTCAAGCTCAGGACCGAGATCAAGGATATTGAAGAGGTCAATGGTTTCCGCGGCGGTTTCGGCGGCGGCAAGGACGCACTGGATATCGATGGCAGGGGAATTTCGACCTCTCCCTTCGCCATGACCAAGGATCACGCCGGTGCAGATGTGTATGGGCGCGCAAGGGGCGGCTACACCTATCTGGTAGATGCGCGCGAACTGGAGGGCTATGACCTTTATAAGAATGCTGCGTTTGCTCGCTTCCGGAACACCTACGAGAAGAGCACGGACGACGCGGCAAAGCACGCAGCTCTTTCTCATCCACGGCCGATGGAGATCAATTACGGCACTGATATTCCAGCCGAGAAAATCATCGGCGCCTTCGACAGGAACGGGAAATATCTGCCTAATCCGGGCTATAGGGCAACTGAGGTTGAAAGCCTGCCAAAGGCCCTTTCCCTGGCCACTTCGGCGTGGAAAGGCGCGCGGCTGGTTTCCAGGATCAAGGAGCTTGCGAGTTCTGTTGAGCAGCCCGGCCCCTTGGAAGACGAGGCGCATTACATCGCACCCGCTGCTATTGCAAACTTATTGAAACGGCGCATCGAAATCCGCGATTTCCCCAAGAGCGGCCGCAAGTGGCATGTCGACCCGAGTGATGGGACTGAGAAATCGACAATTACCATTGCGCACTCATCGGGCCACTATGACGCTTATATCAACGATGAGTTGGTGAGGATGCCGGAGGACGAAAACTCCCCGTTCCGCGCCATCTCTGCTGCCCTCAATAAAAGAGCTGACATTCCCGATGTTGCGGTCGAGATCTTGCGTGAAAAAACCGCAGAGGAATTGCGCAACCACGCCGAACGGTATGTTGACCAGCTGAAAGCGCACCATGAGGCTCGATCAACGCGTCACTGTCCGGCGTCAGCGCTGATGGGACCAAACTGGCTTAACTGAGAACGGAGGATTTCTGGTTCATCGTAGCCTTTCAAAAGGAGCGAAGATGAGACAGAAATCCGGGACAGGGAAAGCGCCTGCGGAACAAGTCATTAAGGACATCCGCCGTGCAACCCGCAAGCAATATGGTGCGGAGGAGAAGATCCGCATTGTGCTGGAGGGATTGCGTGGTGAGGAGTCGATCGCCGCGCTGTGCCGGCGTGAGGGGATTGCCGAGAGCCTTTATTACAATTGGTCGAAGGAATTCCTGGAAGCCGGCAAGAAGCGGCTTGCCGGCGACACAGCCCGTGCCGCCACCAGTGACGAAGTAAAGGTGCTGCGCAAAGAGGCGCGCGATCTCAAGGAAGTCGTCGCCGAGCAGGCGCTGGAACTGCGGCTGCTTAAAAAAAGCATGATCGCGGATGGGGGCGACGACGAATGAGATACCCCGCATCCGAGAAGCTGGAGATCATCCGGCTGGTCGAGAACTCGCACCTGTCGGCGCGGCGCACATTGCAGAAACTCGGCATACCGCGTTCGACCTTCAATCGCTGGTATGACCGCTTCCTTGCCGGCGGCGTTGATGCGCTGGAAGATCGCAAACCCCGGCCGAAGCGGGTCTGGAACCGCATCCCCGATCAGGTGCGTGACCAGATCGTCGAGCTGGCGCTGAACGAGCCGGACCTGTCGCCGCGCGAACTGGAGACCTCTAATTACCGGTCCAGGTCGGCTTGAAAGATGATGTTCAGCGGAACGACGGCGCTGTGATGCGATGAC
>NZ_JAODNV010000046.1 GCF_025398195.1 Chelativorans petroleitrophicus
CTACGCGGCTCTGGAAACTGAAGCCATGGCCGCGTAACTAAACCAAATCAGCCTCCGGCAAACCCGGCGCGGTTCACACCCATTAACGACATGAAGGAACCAGGGTAGTCTAATGAGTTTACTTGCGGTCAACGCATTGCCGACATTCGGCACACAACGTCTAAGAGGGAAAAGGTTTCGCCGCTATACTCGCACGAACTTGAATCCTTGGAAGTTCCGGAAGCAGTCATGCTCCAGAGGATTCGCGTCAAGCGCCGTCATGCTCCATATGGCGGACTTTGCCGTGAGCCCCCACGAAGATGGTTAAGATCATTCGCGGAGCGCTCGACACAGACCGGGGGATTTCAGATTGAATGGGATTCCTCGAGCATGCCATCGTTCCGCAAGGAGCCTAGGCGGCCAGGCCAAGCAAACATCGCGGGTGATCCTCCAGTCAGAACTCTTGGGCCTCAGGCAGTGAATGACGCCGACCGCTGCGCTGACTTCCGTTTGAAAAACTCGACGACCCATGTGCGACTTGCGGGATCAAAGACGCCTGGCAGGGGGAAGTACCTGTGAATCCGGACGAAGTCCTTGATGTTCAGCGTTGCGATCGGCGCCTCGACGACGATCGCGGTGGCGGCAATCGCGAGGTCTTGACCAAGATGAGGTTTCTTTGCCATCGGGTTCGTCATCCAAAGGTCGTGCAGCGCAGGCACCATCGTCATCTTCGCGAACTGGCGGGCTATCTCGGCGTCCATTCCCAGGACCGGCATGTCTGACGCAAGCAGGGATTCCAGCCACTCGGCGAGCTGTCTTTGTCTGAGCGGATTACGGCCCGCGAGGTTCTGGATACCTCTTTCAATTTCTATCACTGCACTGAAGGGGATGCTGACTGCTGACGTAGTGCTTAATATCCAGGCGATGACGTTTGGGTTCGGCCTCTTGTGCGCGAGCGAGCTTAAGACGTTCGTGTCGAGGACGAACATTTCGGGTTCTGGACTCATCGGTGTGGGCTCGTCCGTAGGTTCCGTGCTATAGCCCTAGGGAACCTATGACAAAAGCCTCCGGAATTTAGTTAACGAATCCTTGGTGCGTCATCTCGCAGGGCCGTGGAATGAGTGAGAAGCAAGGTAATCAGCGCCGGGAGTCGAAGCATCCTCGAGTCTGGGATGTCCTTGATGCTGAGAACCGTTTCCGCGAACTTCTTGCTGCGGCTGCGACGTCGGGGCCGCAGCAAATCATGGACGGACATCGGCGCTTCGCGTTGACCCTGGTGCGCGCCAAGGATTCTCCGCAAGGCAAGAGGCTCCTGTCCGAGGGCGGGCCTCTCGAGGGAGACGAATTCCCAGGCTGAAGATCGGGATTCTACCCCGCACCCACCATTCCATTGTCCAAAGGACTTGGGAGATTGACGGCTCGACGTCCTCAGGGGCGCCGAAAGTGCCGCTCTAGGGTCGTCAGGTTGACGTAGCTGTAGTGAGTGGTGGCGTCGGCTTGTTGCAGCCTTGTGGGTGATGCTGCATCCTCGCCCGCTCCTTATCACGAAGTAAATGCAAGTCAGGATGGGGGTCAGGCACAGCGATGGAATGACCCGCCGAAACTACAGAAGCCGCGAACGGACGCCTTGATCATCGGCGCGCCGGCCGCCAACCGGCCGCCCGGGCCTCGCTTTCCGAGCAGAACCACCTCTCTCCCTTGCTCGCCGATATCTTGGTCCGATTGTAATGCTGCTGCCCGGGCATGTGGTAGATGCGCTCGCCCTTGGAGTTGATGTTGCCTTTGATCCGGCACGGCCCGGACTGCTGCGAGGCGTTCGAATTCACGAGTGGAATGAGTTGCGCTGGCGTCTCCTTCTTCTTCTTAGAGCCGCCAGCGGCCCTCCATTCCCAGGGCGGTTGAAACGTTCCCGCCCAAATGCCGCGACGTTCTGCTTGGGCGGCCCGTTGTTGCTCCTCATATGCCCCGTGGCTGTATCTTGGCCAGTCGAGCGCCCATCCGCTACGAACGAGCAGCTCCTGGACGCTGGAGCCGTCGGCACGGTAGCAGTTTCCTGCGAAGCGGCCATAGCGGTCGCGCTCGACGAATTCGCATCGTGTCGGAGACGACGCCCTGAGGAACTCGTCCAAGGCAGCCGCGGACTTGGCTCCGCATCGGTAAGGCTTTCCAGAGGCATCGCTGCATGTCTGCGATGACTCCGGAGCATCGATTCCCTTGAAGCGGATGCGTTCACCGTGGATCTCGATCGTATCCCCGTCGATCACTGAGGCACGGCCCGTGATGGTCCTGCCCGTCGCGGCAGCGCTGACTAAAGGAAGCCTAGGGTCTGCAACTTTCCAAGAGAACTTGTCCGTTCCCAAGTACGAGCCGAGAGCCCCCGCGGCCACAAGCACGAGCGCGAAGAAGCCTATCGGCAGGAGCGAACGAATGGACCCCGATGCTCCTGTCGCCGCTCGGCATTTCCTTTGCCGCCGTAGTTGAATGACGTCGCCCATTGCAGCCCCGATCCTCTATGCATTTTGATCGAAGTCGCCCCGTTTGGCTATCGCTGCCTAAACGGAGAATTTCGGTTGGAATGAGGATTCCAGAAGGCAGAACAGGATGCCTGCCGCTATCTGTAGCTCTGCAGCGGCAGGCATCGATTATGTCTTTGGGCACTAAGGCACGACAGGACTAACAACAGCTACGGGAACGTGGCTATCGTCGACTCGACGGCAAGCCAGACGGGGGCATCCTCAAGAGACCACTCGATGCTTTCCTGGTCGCCTCCGGAAGCCTGGATCTCAAGCCCGGAACCCGGAAAAGGCTCGCGCGCCGTAAGAACGACCTCTTCGGGATAGACATCGACGCTGATCGGATCGCGCCGCACGCGGTCCAGGGTGGCCGAGGCGATCGCAGATCCGCCGCGGACCGCTTCGACGGCGATGCTGTACGCCGTTCCGGTCGGGGCAGAGGGCGTTCCGAAGACGGAGCCGTCATCCGGGTCGACCATCAGCCCGGGCATCGACGCTCCGCTGGCCGCGCGGTACGTTACGCCGTCGAGGGCGACGGCGGAGGCCAGCTCGAGGTCAACGGGCTAGCCCGTGGTCAGGCCGAAGGGCGAGGGCACGTCGAAGGCGATGGCTGTCAATAACCACAGAATCGGGACCCTGTTTTTTCTTCCAAAAGGGACCCCCTCAATGTGATAGAGGCACGGCAGT
>NZ_JAODNV010000047.1 GCF_025398195.1 Chelativorans petroleitrophicus
ATGCGGCGGAAAAGTTGGAGGCTTGGCGCAGAGACTATAACGAGCAACGGCCACACGGCACGATCGGGAACAAGGTCTCGGCGGCGCTCATGAAATCAGCACACGCAGCCAGCCCGTGTTGCTGATCAAGGCCGGAAAACTCTAGCGCCAGCCGAGGGCGCATCGGGGAGCGGTCCAAAACGTGAACAGGGCTAGCTTATAAGCGCGGACAATCAGGGGAGCAGGTCAACACCAACGAAGGCCTGACCCGCAACCTGGTAGAGAGGTCTTGGGCTATGTCTACTGTTACCCTGAAGTCCCTTCGGAATGAAGCTGAGGGCATGGTTCGCCCACAGCTGTCGGCGGCGGATGCGTTCCTCGCTCACTCTGACGACGTCACGCTCGAGCTCTCGGAGCTGACGGACGGGCAGCTTTCGGCTGTCGCCGCGCTGATGCTCGCGCTCGATGAGGCCGTCGCCAGAGCACGGCGGGCAGAACATGCGCTTGCGATGCATCGCAGCGCCTGCGTCTGCCATGCCCTGGAGATGGCCTGCTGTGACGTCGAGGCGGAAGAGGACGATGCGCTCTGGCTCGAAGCCGGGGCGGCGAACGACCTCGTCCTGCTCGACGAGGCAGCCTGACAGGCGCTCTTCTAGTTCTCGCACCACAACATCAGCTTCTTCAGGAGAGAGTTCCCATGTCTGTCATGCGTACTGCCGCTCTGCGGCGGCCGATCCCTGACGTCTGCTCTTCTGCTGCCGCCGCGCCGCGCGGCGGCGGGGACGCCGTATCTCTCGTCAAGGCTCGCCACTGGCCGGAGGCAGGTGAACCTGCCGTGTCCTGTAGCTGCGTCTGCGGTGCGGACGCGACGGTTCCGCTGGAGAGCGGCGGCGTCTGTCCTGACGGACGTCGCAGCCCGAGTGAATCTGCGGGCCTGACGGCCAAGCAGTGCGCCTGTAGCGGGATGGCAGCGGCCGCCCATGGTGGAGAGCTTCGCGCTGCTTCGGTCCGCCGCAATTCGGTTGGGGTGGAAGTTGCGACATCTGTTCCTGCTTCCGCCTGTGCCACCAGATCTGCCTCTACCTACGCTCGTCAATCCGCTGGCGATGATGCGGTTACTGGTAACCGAGATGGCGACGTCGGCGATCGCTCTGGTCGTGCCCAGCCGGGGGCTGCACTTCGTGGCGTGAGCATGAACGCTGCCGGAAGCACCGTTCCGGAAGCGTCTCAGGCTGCTGCAGACCGGACGCCCTCCCGTGGTGGCGGTCGCGTGCTGTCGGGAAGAGGCGGCGGGAATGACGGCCTGCGCCATGCCCGCGAAGTCGACGTCGAGCGTCTCGTCGAGAATGCCATTGCCGCAATCCGTGTCGCGGGCGAGCGTCCCCTCGACGCCGTGTTCGGCCCCTTTGCCGAGATCAACAGCCTCGTGCGCGCCGTCACCTACCATGAGGGCTGGCTCCTCGAGCAGGGCATGGCCCGCCGTGCGGCAGAAAACCCCTCTCTTCTGATCATGCCCGCAGAGACGGCACTGCCGATCGTCCCTGCAGCCCTGGAAATGCTCGAGCGCAATGACTGGAAGTCCCTCAGGGGCATCAGGCTGCGCTCCGAGGTCCAATACAGGACCACGTATGTTCCAGACCTCTTCATCGTGAATCCCGAAGCGCACTGGGCGCTCATCGTCGACATGAAGAGATCCCTGGCCTCGTATCAGGAGCGGCATCTCAAGGCCCTGCGCACGCGGATGATGGCCGCGGCTCTGATTGCCGCCGACTGGCTTCATGTCGAGGGGAGGGTTGGGGGCGTGACGGAGGTGGAGGTGGCCATCGTCGACGGGTCGAGCGAACGGCGCGACCGCGAGAACGGGATCTTTGCCCTCGACGAGATCGGAGAGCTGATCGAGGTGGAGGACGCCGGAGCGGCGATGCTTCAGCTTCGGGCAAAGTATGCCTGCCGGGTTCAGGAGGAGATCCATGCCGCGTGCCTGCGCGCTGTCGTCAGGGAGCCTGAAGAAGCAGACGTCGAGGATGAAGAGGGAGTCGGGGAGACCAGGAGCGAGGACGGCGCAGACTCCGTGGACCCCGCGGCAGAAGCAGATCCAGCATCTTCAGACGCCGAAGAAGCAGGGGAAGTTGCGCACGAGACGAGAGGCGGCAGCCCGATGAGGGCGGCGGCTGGGTTGGAGGCCATGGAGCTGATACCGCAGCTGTCCAGCACCGTGCGCTTTGCCCGCGGGCGGCTGCACTGAGCAGAGCTCGGGCTCGCCCCTGATCAGTGACACGATCCGGTGAGCGTAGCAGCGGCTCAGCCACACGGACGTTCACACGCACTCAAGCAGACACAGCAAGTCCGCGCGCCTTGCCGCGCCACAGGAGGTCTTTCCCATAAGCGACAGGATCATTCCCTTCCCGTTCGAGGAACTGCAGCGACGTCGGGCCGAAAGAGCAGGCAAGCTCGGCGAACACCCGCAAACGGCTGCAGCATTGCTGCCCTCTCAGGCAGAGGAGAATAGGCCGGACACGATTGCTGCACATGCAGCTCATCCAGAACCTGGCAGCTTGCTCCCCGACGAGCTGATCTCCACTCTCCCTGGAAGCGAGGGTCAGAGCCCGTCCTGGAACATGCGTCTCAGACCAGGTCTCGGCATGACCTGCTCCCGCAACGCGCTCTTCCCTGACCCGGAAGAAGAAGCTGCACGGATCATCGGACGGGCCATCCGCTATGCGAGGAAGTGTGCCCGCCATCAGATCCCGA
>NZ_JAODNV010000048.1 GCF_025398195.1 Chelativorans petroleitrophicus
GGGTGGACGACTTTTACGCCGCCCGCAGCAGCTCCATGCCGCCGCTTCCGTGGACTAGTTTCTCACCGCCGTTCTCACGAGTGTTGGTGTTCCACTGTGCCAATCATTGCTAGAAGCTACTCCTTCGCGCAACTTCTCTACGATCTTGGCCCAATCGTTCATCATCTTCACGCGATAATCCCAATAGAGCGCGCGGTTGTAAGCGCGCCTAGTCTCATTCTCCTCGATATGGGCGAGCTGGAACTCGATCACGTCCTTGTCGTACTTGCGCTCGTTGAGGATGGTCGATGCGCTCGACCGGAAGCCGTGTCCGCAGTGCTTGCCCTTGTAGCCGAGCGACCAGAGGGCCTTGTTGATGCAGTTCTCCGACATCATCTCCTTGAAGCCTCTGCTCTTCGGAGACGGGAACACGTAGCCCTCCGTCAAGCCGGTGATGCGCCTTACGTCACGTAAGATGACCCTGGCGGCGTGAGAGAATGGTATGTCATGCGGCCGACGCAACTTCGTGTGTTCCGCAGGGATGGTCCAGACCGACTCTTCGTAGTCCACCTGATCCCAGGTCATCTTGCGCAGCTCGATCGGTCGCGGCCATGTGAGCGCCAAGAAGTTGAGGGCGAGGCGAACGATCGGGCTGCGGTACGTGTCGATCTTACGTAGCAGCTCCCCGAACCCCATCTCGCTGACAATGGCGGGATGGCTCGTCACTTTCGGAGCGGAGATGACCCGTTGAAGAACGTGAGTCGGGTCGCCGTTCGCCCGCTTGGTTATGGTGGCGAGGCGGAACACTGCGCTCATCGCCTGTCGAGCCCGCCGCGCGGTCTCAAGCTTCCCCGTGGCCTCGATGTCGGTCAGCAGGTCAAGCACGTCGGCCGCCGTGATCTCGGCTATCGGTCGCTTGCCGATCTTGGGCAGAACATACGCCTTTAGAACCCATGTCTTCTGATCTAGTGTGTTCTTGGCGCGACCCCGCTTCTCAAGCGAGTTCATGTACTCTTTGGCGACCACAGAGAACGTCGTCTCTGCGGAGACCTTTGACGCCCTGACCTTCTCCTGCTTCTCCTGCGAAGGGTCGATGCCTTGTGCCAGCAGCTTGCGGGCCTCCATCTTCCTCTCGCGAGCTTCCAGTAAGCTGATCTCGGGATAGGTCCCGATCGCTAGGGTCCGTTGCTTCCCGAGGAAGCGGTAAGCCATCCGCCAGAGCTTCGACCCGTTGGGCTGCACCTGTAGGTACAAGCCCTCGCCGTCGCTGATCTTGATGACTTTGCCGGTCGGCTTGATGTTGCGAACCTTGAGATCGGTCAGTGCCATCTCACTTCCCCCCGTATCAACGCCCCGAACGATACCAACAATGATACCAACAAATTGCTGCGCTTGAGGGCGACGTGCTGAGACGCCCTGAGACAGCGTTTTTCGGGCATTTTCTAGGAATTTCAGGGAGTTGCGAGACTGTCTGAGACGCTGGGAGACAGCTAGAGACAGACAGATGGCTCCGCGGGAGGAAAAGAAGCTGGTCGAAAAGTGGATGAAGCGGCAGGACGACTATGCCCGGATCGTCAGCGAAATGACGGCCCGGAACATGCTCGGTGGCGATGAGGTGAATGGCGTTCAGGGAAGCCGCGCCTCGGCCGGCGCCCAGCAGGTTCAGAATCGTTACATTCACATCCACCAGCACGGCAGCTCGAAATGCGCTCCGGCTCGCTCCTGCGATCGAACCTCGATCGAGGGTCTTTGGAACCGCGGAAGCTGCCGCAAGAAGGGAATAGACTTCGAAACCTTCAGGGACAGATTGCTGAACCTCCTTCTGGAGGCGCTGTTCGGAAAGTTCGGCGGCCGCAGTTCCCCGTGGGGAGATGGGCGCAATTTCGGCATTCAGCGCTGCTGCAGTGCCCTGCGGTTCGTCTGAAAAAGCCGGTTTCCCTTGCCTGCGGCGTGGGTGAACCACGCCGAGACCGACACAGTTTAATCTTGGAGTAATCAAATGTTTGCACTTCTGACGGGCGCCATGATGGCCCAAACCCAAAAACATATGATGGAGCAGACGACCCTGGCTATGGCCCAGGCGGAGCAGCAGCACCAGCAGCAGATGCTCAACATGGCCAGGGAGCATCATCGCGCGCTGGCCAACAATGCGCAGAAGCAGGCCATGGCCCAGCAGGAAGACGGACAGAAGCTCATGGCAGAAGCCACGAGCACGCTTGGCCGGGCTGCTGCCGCGTAAAGCTCATTGAACGTTCCCGTGCCACCGGCCTTCAGGCCCGGTGGCAGGGCCGTCTCGTCCTTTTAGAGGAGTTGGGCCGTGATCGAGGGAATTTCATCGAACATCACCGGTGGGGCGGCATTTCAGGAGCAGGGCACCGTTCAGGGCCTGATTGAACCGCGCCGGGTTTGCCGGAGGCTCCAACTCCTGAGTAGGATGGAGCATCATGAGCAAGACGACGAACAAGTTT
>NZ_JAODNV010000049.1 GCF_025398195.1 Chelativorans petroleitrophicus
TGAGAACGGCGGTGAGAAACTAGTCCACGGAAGCGGCGGCATGGAGCTGCTGCGGGCGGCGTAAAAGTCGTCCACCCTTTCCCTTTCTGCGACAGCAGGGAGGGCGCGAGGATTTTCAGCGTGGAACTATATCTCAGGGTTCGCCAGGCCTGCGCGGGGGGCATGAGCCAGCGTCAGGCGGCGAAGGCCTTCAACATCTCCCGTGATACGGTTGCGAAGATGATGACGTTCTCGGTGCCGCCGGGCTACCGGCGGACGGCCGAAGTCAGGCGGCCGAAGCTTGATCCCTTTATCCCGATCATCGAGGGCTGGCTTGAGGCGGAACGCTCCATGCCGCGGAAGCAGCGGCACACGGCGAAGCGGGTGTTCGACCGGCTTCGTGACGAGTGCGGGTTCACCGGCGGCTACACGATCATCAAGGATTACATCCGGGAGCGAGAACGGCGGGGCCAGGAAGTGTTCGTGCCGCTGGCGCATCCCCCGGGCCATGCGCAGGCCGACTTCGGCGAGGCGATGGTCAAGATTGGCGGTGTCGAGCAGAAGGCCCACTTCTTTGTTTTGGATCTGCCGCACAGCGACGCCTGTTACGTCCGCGCCTATCCGGCGGCTGTGGCCGAGGCTTGGGTGGACGGCCACATCCACGCCTTTGCCTTCTTTGGGGCAGTGCCGCAGTCGATCGTCTATGACAATGACCGATGCCTGGTGGCGAAGATCCTGCCCGATGGCACCCGCAAGCGGGCCGTCCTGTTCAGCGGCTTCCTGTCGCATTACCTGATCCGGGACCACTACGGCCGTCCTGGCAAAGGCAATGACAAGGGGAATGTCGAGGGCTTGGTGGGCTATTGCCGCCGCAACTTCATGGTGCCGCTTCCCGAGTTCACGAGCTGGGAGGCATTCAACCTTTGGCTGGAGGAGCAATGCCGCAAGCGCCAGCACGATGTCCTGCGCGGTGAGAGCGAGACGATCGGCGAGCGGTTGCAACGTGATCTGGTTGCCATGCGCCCCCTCCCGGTCGCGCCTTTCGACGCCTGTGACCAGGACAGTGGCCGCGTCTCGTCCCAGTGTCTGGTGCGCTACAAGACCAACGACTACTCGGTGCCGGTTGCCTTCGGCCATCAGGATGTCTGGATCCGGGCCTATGTCCACGAGGTGGTGATCGGCTGCCGGGGCGAGGTCATTGCCCGCCATCCCCGCTGCTGGGATCGCGAGGAGATCGTCTTCAACCCGATCCACTACCTGCCGCTGCTGGAGCAGAAGATCAACGCACTCGATCAGGCCGCACCATTGCAAGGCTGGGAGCTTCCCGAGGAGTTCGCAACGTTGCGCCGGCTAATGGAAGCTCGCATGAACCGACATGGCCGACGCGAATACGTCCAGGTCCTGCGGTTGCTCGAGACCTTTGATCTGGCTGATCTGCATGCCGCGGTGAAGCAGGCGCTTCAGATGGGCGCAATCGGCTTCGACGCCGTGAAGCACCTGCTGCTTTGCCGTGTTGAACACCGTCCGCCCCGGCTGGACCTGGACTGTTATCCCTATCTACCCAAGGCAACAGTCGAGAAAACCAGGCCCGGCTCCTATATGCGGTTGTTGTCGGGCGATGCGGAGGACGCGGCATGAGCGATGGTCCGGAAATCCTGCTCGCCCATCACCTCAAGGCGCTGAAGCTGCCCACGTTCCTGCGGGAACATCAGAAGCTGGCCCGGCAATGTGCGGCCGAAGGCATGGATCATGTCCGATACCTCGCCCGGCTTGTTGAACTGGAGTTGATCGACCGGGAGCGGAGGATGGTCGAGCGCCGCATCAAGGCCGCCAAATTCCCCACGGTCAAAAGCCTCGACAGCTTCGACTTCAGCGCCATCCCGAAGCTCAACAAGATGCAGGTGCTGGAACTGGCCCGCTGCGAATGGATCGAGCGGCGCGAGAACGTCATTGCCCTTGGCCCAAGCGGCACGGGCAAGACGCACATTGCCCTTGGCCTCGGGCTGGCGGCTTGTCAGAAGGGCATGTCGGTCAGCTTCACCACCGCCGCAGCCCTGGTCAACGAACTGATGGAGGCCCGCGACGAACGTCGCCTGCTTCGCTTTCAGAAGCAGATGGCTGCCGTCAAGTTGCTGATCGTCGACGAACTGGGCTTTGTGCCGCTGTCCAAGACCGGCGCCGAGTTGCTGTTCGAGCTGATCTCGCACCGCTACGAGCGCGGCTCGACCCTGATCACCAGCAATCTGCCCTTCGATGAATGGACCGAGACCTTCGGCTCCGAGC